>CAMZCM010000007.1 GCA_947305005.1 uncultured Prevotellaceae bacterium
AAAGTGAAAAGTGAAAAGTGAAAAGTGAAAAGTGAAAAGTGAAAAGTGAAAAGTGAAGAGTGAAGAGTGAAGAGTGAAGAATGGGCCGCTCATAAGATAACGTAATAACGTCATATCGATTTAACGTAATAACGAAAGCGACCACGTCATAACGAAAAAAGAACTTCTTTAATAATAAATAGTAAATAGTAAATTGTCAAATTGTAAATAACAAAAACTATGGAAAAGATTGCAAAACAGCTGACCGAGCTCGTCGGCAACACCCCACTTCTGGAGCTCAACAAGTATTCACAGGCAAAGGGTCTGGAAACCCCAGTAATTGCCAAAATAGAGTTCTTCAACCCTGGAGGAAGCGTGAAGGATCGTATCGCTCTCGCGATGATTGAGGATGCCGAGAAGAAAGGTATTCTGAAACCTGGTGCCACCATCATTGAACCGACCTCAGGTAACACAGGTGTAGGTCTGGCTTTGGTAAGCGCTGTGAAAGGTTATCATCTGATCCTGACCATGCCTGAGACGATGAGCGTGGAGCGTCGTAATCTGGTGAAGGCTTATGGAGCAGAGGTGCGTCTGACCTCTGGAAAAGACGGTATGCCCGGTGCTATCCGTGCGGCAGAAGAGTTGCGCAGTCAGATTCCTGGCAGCATTATCCTGCAGCAGTTCGAGAACGGCGCCAACCCTGCCAAGCACTATGCTACCACAGGTCCGGAAATATGGCGCGATACGGATGGAAAAGTAGATATCTTCATCGGAGGTGTAGGCACAGGCGGTACCATTTCTGGTACAGGTAAATACCTGAAAGAACAGAACCCGAACGTGAAGATTATCGCCGTAGAGCCCAAGTCAAGCCCTGTGCTGAATGGTGGCCAGAGCGGTCCTCACAAGATTCAGGGTATCGGTGCCGGCTTCGTCCCCAAGACCTACGATGCCAATGTGATAGATGAGGTTTTTGATGTAGAGAATGACGACGCCATCCGTACGGGTCGTGAAATAGCTCAACAGGAAGGCTTGCTCGTAGGTATCTCCTCCGGTGCTGCCCTGTATGCTGCCATTCAGGTCGCCAAGCGTCCGGAGAACAAGGGAAAGAAGATTGTGGTGCTGTTGCCAGATACAGGCGAACGCTATCTCTCCACCGTTCTTTACGCCTTCGAGGATTATCCCCTGTAAACGCTGGCATCCTCAGAACTGTGCCACGAAGAAGATCAGCAGGGCATAGCGAGCAGCCTTACCAATGGTAATGGTGAGGAGAGAATGCCAGGGATTCGCACGAGCGAAGCCCAGCGTTACAGCAATGACAGAACCAAGGATTGGCAAGAAACAAAGCAGTCCTATCCAAGCACCATAGCGCTCCATCCATCGGGTGGTGCGCTTTACTTTTCCAGGATCCACATGCAGGTATTTCTCAATCCACTCCATCTTGCCCAATGTCCCTACACAATAATTGAACATGGAACCACCGACATTGCCGGCTGTCGCAAAGATGAACAGACGAACGGGCTCAAGACCGGTCAACTGCAAAGCCGTCAGAACAGCCTCGCTGCTAAAGGGAAAGACGCTGCCCGCAATAAAAGCAGCTACGAACATTCCCAAATACCCCCAAGATTCAAGCAGGCCAAGCATACCGTTCTTTTACAAAATCATTGAATAAGGGTGAAGGCCCCCACAAAGACAAATCCCAATGTGCAAAGGATGAACCAAGCATTCGTGAGCCAAGTGTGAGTGAGCGTGAAGAAGTGAGATGCCGCAGGTGCTGTTGTCAGGATGAGCAAAGGAAACAATCTGTTGAAATAGACAGGCTGCAACAGGATCCAAATAGCAAGCACAACCTGCAAAGTCAAAATCACATTGAAACACATACGTACTTGGGTCTTGTCATTATAGCTGTTCCGAAGGTAATGAATCAGTCCCGTCAGCCCTAATATAAAGACATAGGTGAATGCAATCATGTGTGGACGATGATGCATGACCAAAATAGCCCATCGTTCAGAGAACCCTTCTGCGAAACCACGCCAATCTGTTGTCTGAGCCAAATCCGCCATCCACTGCCAGTAAAAAGGCTGATGGAAGGGTCCTATCATGTTCGCAAGATGAGTCATGAGAGGAGTCACATCTTCGATGAAAAGCACATAAGCCAGCCAAAGCCAATAAGGGAGAAGAAGGCCCATACACCAAGCACCCAACATACGCCATGAGAGACTCCGCAAAAAGATGAGTTGGCAAAAGAGTAGAATAGGTGACAGCAACAGGATAGGAGGCCATAAAAGGCTGCCGAGAGAGAGGCATGAACTTGCGTGAAGGATGTCTGTTGTTGCATCATATTGTTCATAACTCTTGAACAATGTGAATAACGTGGCAGCCAATAGAAAAGTCATGAGACCAGAACTGTATAGCGGATGCAGGAATCCGCACACAGCCATTAAAAACAAGAACAAGGAAGAATTCATGCGGGAGCGGACACGTAACAGCGCATTGACAGTCGTCATTTCCATAACGACATAAGCAGTCATGAAACATACCAGCAATCCTAGCAGATAATCTAAGGAAAAACCCGCTTGTGGGAACCACCATAAGATTATTGTCAGGACACATGCTACAGGCAGAGTTGCTGAACTCTCTGCGACCTTGTTTTGCAAGCGTCTTTCCACCCTTTATCTCTCGCTTTTAAAGGTCTGCGCCGATGTCTCTGCGGAAGTATTTGCCTTCGAACTGGATTTTCTGGGCTTCGGTAAAACTCTTGGTCAACGCCTCTGCTTTGTCTTTTCCATACGAGGAGACAGCGATGACACGTCCACCAGCAGTAATGACTTGTCCTTCGGCGTTGAGGGCTGTGCCAGCATGGAAGACAACACTGCCTTCCACATTCTCAATGCCAGTGATGACCTTACCCTTCTCATACTTTCCAGGGTAACCACCGCTGACGAGCATCACACAAACGGCAGAGCGTGTATCAAACTCCATGGAGCGAGAGGCGAGATTGCCTTCAGCAACGCCCTCCAGTAATTCCACGAGGTCGCTCTTGATGCGAAGCATGACGGTTTCAGTTTCCGGGTCGCCCATACGGCAATTGTATTCAATCACTTTTGGCTCTCCATTGCAGTTGATAAGGCCAAAGAAGATGAAACCTTTGTAGTCGAGACCTTCGGCGGCAAGACCTTCGACAGTAGGACGGATGATACGATCCTCCACCTTCTGCATCCAAGCTTGATCAGCAAAAGGAACGGGTGAGACAGAACCCATACCGCCAGTGTTCAGACCAGTATCGCCTTCGCCAATACGCTTGTAGTCTTTTGCCTCTGGGAGAATCTTATAACCTTTGCCATCTGTGAGCACAAAGACAGAACACTCTATACCACTAAGGAACTCTTCAATGACCACGCGAGCAGAAGCCTGTCCGAACATACCGCCCAGCATCTCCTTCAGTTCCTTTTGGGCTTCTTCCAAAGTGGGAAGAATAAGCACACCTTTTCCGGCACAGAGGCCGTCAGCCTTCAGCACATAAGGAGGCTGAAGGGTATTCAGGAAGTCCAGACCTTCTTGAAGGTGTTTGCCATCGAAAGTTTGATAAGCGGCTGTCGGGATGTTGTGACGCTGCATAAAACCTTTGGCAAAGTCCTTGGAGCCTTCGAGCTGTGCAGCGGCTTTGGAAGGACCAATGACAGGAATCTGCTGAAGAGCTGCATCATCACGGAAGAAATCATAGATGCCTTTGACCAGCGGGTCTTCAGGACCTACCACGACCATATCAATCTTATTGGCCAAAACGAAAGCACGGATGCCTTCGAAGTCATCAGCTTTCAGGGGGACATTCTCCCCCACCCCTTTTGTTCCAGCGTTACCGGGGGCGATATAGAGTTTCTCAATCTTGGGCGACTGTGCTATTTTCCATGCGAGGGCATGCTCACGGCCGCCACTGCCAAGTAATAAGAGTTTCATTGCTATGTATTTGTTATTTTAGATAGTCTTCAAAGTAACGAGTAATGCGCTCATGCAGATGCACTTGGTCGGTACCGAACATGTTGTGCCCACCGCCTGGATAGGTGAAGAGATCAGGCTGTGTTCCAGCATCGATACAGGCGCGGATGAAGGAAAGGGTGTGCTGAGGCACGCAAGTGGGATCGTTGTAACCCAGGATGATCTGCAGACGACCTTTCAGGTTCTTGGCTTTAGGCAGAAGGCTACTGGAGGCGTAGCCTTCAGGGTTTTCGTCGGGACGATCCATATAGCGCTCTCCATACATCACTTCATAATATTTCCAATCGATGACGGGCCCACCAGCAACACCCACCTTGAACACATCAGGATAGGAACACATCAGGTTGGTGGTCATGAAGCCGCCAAAGCTCCAACCATGTACACCAAGACGATCTGCATCAACGTAAGGCAACGATTTTAAAAACTCTACGCCCTTGATCTGGTCCTTCATCTCCTCATCGCCAAGGTGACGGAAGGTGGCCTGTTCAAACTTCAAGCCACGATATTGTGAGCCGCGATTGTCGAGCACGAAGACCACGTAGCCCAACTGAGCCATATAAATCTCCCAGCCACGATAAGCATAGCCACGGGATGCCTGCACATTGTGAGCGTGAGGACCGCCATAGACATAGACAACGGTAGGATATTTCTTCGTGGGATCGAAGTCCACGGGCTTGAGCAAACGATAATACAGATCTGTTGTACCATCAGCAGCCTTGATGCTTCCGCTTGTAATTTCAGGAACAGCATAGTCTTTCCATGGATCGTCGGCTGTCAGGAGGTTCGTGCTCTTTCCTGTCTTGGTATCTGTGAGTTCCACACGACGGGCTATAGTAGGAGAGCTATAAGTATCGAAGAGCTGCACACCAGAAGTACTCAAAGAAGCACTATGAACGCCATCGTTGGCAGAAAGCAATGAGAGTTTCTTGGTTTTTCCCGCAATTTTGACGCTATGAATGGTAGCCTTAAGCGGATGAGTTACATTGCCAACGAATAAGGCGCTCTTCTCTTTCTCGTTAAAACCAAGAAAGTCCCGGATTTCAAACTCACCGGGCGTAAGCGAACTGACAGCCACATGGTCACAGGCTGTTCCTCCGCCCTCAGCGTCTCTCCACTCAGGATAGACAGACTTCTTGAAATCCAAAAGATACAGATGGTTCCAGTTGTCGCGACGACTTTGCATCACCGCTTTGGAGGCATCCCAAGGCAAGAACACCAGCGTGTTCATCGGTTCCACATATTTGGGATGTTTCTCTTCCAAGATGGGTTCAGCCTCTTTGGCACCCGTCGTTGCATCGTAGCCATAGAGCTGCATAAAGTTCTGGTCACGATTGAGCTCAAAGACATAGAGCTTGCGTGCATCAGGCGACCATGAAAGGTTGGTCATATAATCCGTCTTGGGCTTCGGATTCTGCAACCAAATTGTCTTGCCGGTAGGCACATCGAAGACAGCAACGCTGACATCCTCGCTCTCCTCGCCTGCCATGGGGTATTTATCTACATAGGTGGCAGCGATGCGCTGGGTGATATCAACTTGCGGATAGCTGGGTATGCGGCTCTGATCTTTCTTGTAGAATGCCAGTCGTTGTCCGTCGGGGCTCCAGAACAAACCGCTGCTGATGCCGAACTCATCACGGCTGACGCTATGACCATAGACAATGTCATCGTTGCCGTCCGTGGTCAACTGAATGCGATTTCCATCAGCGGTCTGCACAAAGACATTGCTGCCTATGCAGTAAGCCATATTGCGACTCTTCTCATTCCACACGAGTTCTGATGCGCCCTCTTGAATAGCGCCTCGCCATACGACAGATTTCTTCTGGAAGTCAATCAAGATGATTTCCTTTGGAGTCTGCACCTTCACGATGGATTGGTCGGCATAGGGGAAGGTCACGTTGGAGCATGTGCGAATGATTTTCTCGCCCAAGATGGCGTTAAGGTCGTCAGACTTAAAAAGAAAATCAGACGTAGAACCCTTGCGAAGGTCCTTAACACCTTCAACGCTCTGTTCCATGGGTACATCGCCCCACCATGTGGTAAACATATACTTCGGCTGCAGGTTCCAGAATGTGGAGCCTCCACCGAGCAGGTCATTGAGCGTAAAACTTTTTTTCGTGTTCTGTGCCATTACAAAGGTGGCGGTCAATAATGCAATTGAGAATATAAGAGCCTTTTTCATGCGTTGAAATGTGTAGTGGATTCAATCATCGTTGTCTTCACGTCCTCCAAAGAAGCGGCGGCGGGCTTCTTGGCGTGCAGCGCGGTTATTACCTTTCGGACGGTAGTCTCCACGTTTTCCGCCAAAGCCTCCATGGCGTTCTCCATCGCGCCGTCTGTCTTCATTATCTCCTCCTCCGCGGCGACCTTTGAAACCATCACCTTTGGAATACTTATTAAAGCGGTGATCGTCCTCTCTGTCCTCGTTGTCGAATCGGTGATTACGTTTGTCAGAGAACGGTTGTTGCTCACCCTTGAAAGAATCGCGTTTCTGCTTAAAACGGTGCTTTTGTCCCATTTCTCGACGTTCTGCATCCGTCTTGATGGTGCCACCAGCAGCACGGTGTTCGTTCAGACGTCCGTTGAAAAGGACATATTTGCGGAGCTCACACTCCAATGAGCCATTATATAAAGGTGTCTTCAAAGACGGCTTCAAACCAATCTGTTCAAAGCACTCCTCGCGGTAACTGAGAATCCACGCCTCACCACCTGTGAACTCGCGTTTCAGTTTCTGTCCGATTGTCTTGTACAAACCAAGCAAATCAGGGGTGGAAATACGTTCGCCGTAGGGGGGATTCGTGATGATGAGTGTCTTGCCTTGTTCGCTATCGGTAGGCAACAGAGGTGTCTTTGTGAAATCTGCTTCTTCTATCGTGATTTCCTTGGCAAGTCCAGCGGCTTTGATGTTACGTCTGGCAATACCTATAGCCTTCGGGTCGATATCACGACCAATGATGCGATGGTTGAATTCTCGTTCATTGCTATCATCGTTATAGACCTTTTCCAAGAGGTCGCGGTCGAAGTCCGTCCACTTCTCAAAAGCATAACCCTGACGGAAAACACCGGGTGCAATACCTCGGGCGATAAGAGCAGCCTCTATGCACAAGGTGCCGCTACCACAGAAGGGGTCAAGGAAATCTGTATCACCACGCCAACCGGTCATCAGGATAATACCCGCAGCCAAGACCTCATTGAGAGGGGCTGCTACTGTTTCCTGTCGGTAGCCACGACGATGAAGGCTCTCACCGCTACTGTCAAGGGCAAGGGTGGCGTCATAGTCGGAGATATGGATATGAAGTTGGATGTCCGGATTTGAGACGCTGACATTGGGGCGACTTCCTGTCTTTTCGCGGAACTGGTCAGCAATCGCGTCCTTTACTTTATACGCAACGAACTTCGAATGGTGAAACTCCGGTGAAAAGACCACACTATCGACAGCGAAAGTGGTATCGGTTGAGAGATATTCTGTCCAGTCGATGCTTTTGACAGCATTATACACGTCATCAGCACTCTTTGCCTTAAAATGCTTAATGGGTTTCAGTATACGGATAGCCGTACGCAGACAGAAGTTAGCTCTGTACATCATTTCCTTGTCACCGGTGAAAGTGACCATACGGCGTCCAATCTGAATATCGCTGGCACCTAATTCTGTGAGTTCTTGTGCCAACAGGGGCTCAAGACCTTGAAAAGTCTTGGCAATGAGTTCAGTTGTCATTTATCTTCTATATTTGTTCTGAAGGATTCTCTTTCCAGGTTCTACATCCTCTGTCACCCAGATGTTACCGCCGATGACGGCATCATGACCAATCGTGATGCGACCCAGAATGGTTGAGTTAGAATATACAATAACATTATCTTCGAGGATGGGGTGACGCGGGATTCCCTTGATGGGGTTTCCGTCGCTGTCAACGGGGAAGCTTTTGGCACCGAGTGTTACACCTTGATAGAGTTTCACGTTGTTGCCAATGATACAAGTAGCTCCGATGACGACACCCGTTCCATGATCAATGGTGAAATGATGACCAATGGTGGCAGCAGGGTGAATATCAATACCCGTTTCGCTATGTGCCATCTCTGTGATGATACGAGGAATAAGAGGTACACCCAGTATCAACAATTCATGAGCAACACGATAGTTCGTGACCGCCTTGATGACAGGATAGCACGAGATGACTTCACCGTAGCTCTCAGCTGCAGGGTCGCCCAGATAAGCAGCTTCCACATCAGTGGCTAATGTCTGACGGAGGTCCGGCAGACGTTTGATGAAAGCTTGAGCAAGCTCACTGGCTTTCCGACGGCGCGTATCTTGTGCTGAAGCATAGGTGTTGCCATAATCTTCCACCTCGCCCCAACCTGTAGAGAAACACAGGCCGGCCTGTATCTGTTCACACAACAGGACATAGAGGCGCTCAAGAGCGATGCCAATATGAAAAATCAGGTTTTGGTTATTGACATTGTTCTTCCCATAGAACCCAGGGAAGATAATACTGCGGCACAAATCCATTGCCTCAGCCAATTCCGGCTGAGAAGGCAATGGGTCACCGTCCCGATGTTCGTGGAACAGGCCGCATAACGACTGAGGGTTGGCCAACTCCGTAGCCACCGTCGTCAATAGCGTTTGCGTAGAACGATTCATTTGCGGGACAAAGGTACGTATTATTTGCGACTTACAACAGATGATTTGTAAAGATTAACACTCATGTTTTTGCACGGTACTAGCTTTTGGTTACCTTTGCGCGCATTATTAGAAATCTTGGTAGATTAGGAACACTTATTTGAGACTCATTTTTCTATGAAAAAACTATTCATTCTCCTGTGCCTGTTCAAGGCTGTCTTTTCGTATGCACAGACACCCTCTTCATCTATTCTTCGATATTACAAACCCGCAAAAGAATGGGTAGAAGCACTACCTGTTGGCAACGGTCATATCGGCGCCATGATTTATGGAGGTGTTGACTGTGAAGAGATCCAGCTGAATGAAGGTTCTTTCTGGGGTGGCGGGCCGCATCGTAATGATGCAGAACATGCTGTGGACTCTCTTGAGCGTGTAAGAGGGCTTGTCTTTGCAGGCAAGAGCATGCAAGCACAGCGGTTGATGGAACGTACGTTCATGACCGGACGTAATGGCATGCCGTATCAGACATTGGGTAGTTTATTGATTGAGGGCTTGCGTCCCATGGGCGATGTTCGTGACTATGAGCGACGCTTGGATCTATCAAAAGCAGTCGCCACTACACAATGGACGGACACAGAAGGAATCACTTATACCCGTGAGGTGTTGTCGTCACTTTCGAACCGTGTTGTTGCTATTCATCTTACCGCCTCACAAGCCGGACGCCTCAGTTTCCGTTTACGCTTCATTTCTCCCTTGAACATAGAGCGTAGTCATAATGAAACAGGTCTTGTTATGACAGGACAGGGGCGTGATCATGAAGGTGTTAAGGGAGTCGTAAAAATGCAGACTGAGGCACGTGTGCGGGCCATTGGTGGTGAGCAAACGTTGACAGACAGCACACTGACCGTTACAAATGCGACTGAAGCTATTATTTATATAGGTGCAGCCACGAATTTCGTTAACTATCATGACGTGTCTGCCAACCCGGCTGAGCGTGTTAAAGCGATGTTAGATGACGCGACAGATATTCAGTGGTCACAACTACGCAATGCTCACACTTCTGCTTATCGCCAATATTATGATCGTGTAGGTCTTTCTCTCAACGGAAGTCCTGCAGAAGTTGATACAATGCAGACAGATCGTCGTGTCGTTCGCTTTGCCCACGGAGGAGCGGATCCTGCATTAGCAGCTTTGATGTTTAATTATGGCCGTTATTTGCTCATCTCTACCTCTCAGCCAGGTGGACAATGCGCAGGATTACAAGGACTATGGAACAAGGATTTACTAGCTCCGTGGGATGGGAAATACACCATCAACATCAATGCAGAAATGAATTACTGGCCTGCTGAAGTCTGTAATCTTAGCGAATTGGCAGAACCTCTCTTTAACTTGATTCACGATCTTAGTGAGACGGGACGTGAGACGGCTCGTAATATGTACGGCGCTCGTGGTTGGATGGCTCACCACAATACAGATATCTGGCGTTCTACGGGTATGGTGGATGGTCCTTTCTGGGGCGCTTGGCCTATGGGTGGTGCTTGGTTAACCACTCACCTATGGGAGCACTATCTCTTTACTGCAGACCTCGCATTTCTTGCTGAGGCTTACCCTGTGATGCGCGGATCCGCAGAGTTCTTGTTGTCATTCTTAATCAAGCATCCCAAATACGGCTGGCTTGTCACTTGTCCTTCTGTCTCGCCTGAGCATGGCCCCAACGCAGAGTTCGGAGGCGCTTCCGTGTGTGCAGGTCCCACAATGGATACACAAATTGTTCGCGATGTCTTTTCGCAGACGATGGAAGCGGCGAATATCTTAGGTATTGATCAGGCTTTTGCAGACTCCCTTTCACAAGCTTATGATCAGTTACCCCCTATGCAAATCGGACATCTCGGCCAGTTACAGGAATGGTTAGAGGATGTTGATGGCATAGATGACCATCACCGTCATGTCTCACATCTTTATGGCCTTTATCCCAGTAACCAAATATCCGCATCATTGACACCAGAAGTCTGGCGTGCTTGCCGCACCAGTCTCATCTATCGTGGCGATGATGCGACGGGTTGGAGTATCGGTTGGAAGTTGAACATGTGGGCTCGTCTGTTAGACGGCAATCACGCTTATACGATGATTCGTACGCTCCTGAGTCTATTGCCCAGCGACCGTGTTCGGAATCTGTTCCCTGTGGGTCGTGTTTATCCCAATCTCTTTGATGCTCATCCACCTTTCCAAATTGATGGCAACTTCGGTTTTACGGCTGGTGTAGCAGAGATGTTGCTTCAAAGCCATGAAGGTTTTCTGCGTTTGTTGCCCGCTTTGCCTGATGCCTGGCCTGATGGAGAAATCTGCGGTCTGCGTGCCCGTGGTGGATTTGAGGTTGGTGTCAAATGGCAGCAAGGCATCATGAAACAAGCGTCCATCAAGAGTTTATTAGGTGGCGATGTTCAGGTTCAATTGCCTGCAGGTATAGACAAGAACCATCTGAAAGTCGTTGCAACTGATGGGTCTTCTATTCCGTTCCATTTCACACCTGCCGGGCAGGTAGAGTTCGAGACAAAGAAAGATTCGACATATTTCATTCATGTAACTAACTAATTAAAGCATAACAATGGATTATAGAAAACTGGGCCGTACGGGTCTGAAAGTGTCTGCACTAAGCTTCGGCGCCTCATCATTGGGCGGTGTCTTCCACACCATTGACGAAGGACGTGCCGTAGATGCTGTATTTACTGCTCTCGACGGGGGCATGAATTTAATAGATGTGTCCCCCTATTATGGCCATTATAAGGCTGAAACGGTGTTAGGCAAAGCCCTGCGACAGATTCCACGTGATCGATACATTCTCTCCACGAAGGTGGGGCGCTATGGCAAGGATGGTGTGAATACCTGGGACTATAGTGGCAAGCGAGCACAGGAGAGTGTCTATGAGAGTATGGAACGCCTGGGTGTAGAACACATCGACTTAATTCATGTTCATGACATTGAATTTCAAGCTTCATTGCCTGGCGGTTTGCAACTGGTGGTCGATGAAACACTACCCGCTCTCGTGGAACTGAAAGAAAAAGGACTTGTCAGTCATGTCGGCATCACAGACCTTCAGATACCTAATCTGCGCTGGGTCATTGACCACAGTAAGGAAGGAACGGTGGAGACAGTGCTGAACTTCTGCCACTATTGCCTCTGCGATGATGCCTTAGCTGATAACCTTGACTATTTTGAGGCTCACGGCATTGGCCTCATCAACGCTTCACCACTATCCATGGGTCTGCTCTCTGAACGCGGAGTTCCTGACTGGCATCCGGCACCGAAGCCATTAGTGGAGGCTTGCCAGCGTGCCGCCCAGCACTGTAAGGCCAAAGGCTATCCCATTGAGAAACTCGCCATGCAGTTCTCTGTTAGTAATCCCCGTATCCCCTCCACCCTCTTCTCGTCCGCTAATCCCGACAATGTCCGTCGCAACCTCCAGTTCATCGAGGAACCCATTGATTGGCAACTTGTCAAAGAGGTTCAGGAGATTATCGGTGACCAAAAGCGTGTTACTTGGGCAAATAGCTAAATATAAATAAGGTATGGAAAAGAAAAGACTTGTCGAGAAGAAGTATCTCTTCACTTTCATCCTCATCACATCGCTGTTTGCCCTGTGGGGTTTCGCTAATGACCTGACCAACCCGATGGTGGCTGCTTTCCAGACGGTGATGGAGCTGTCTGCCGCCAAGGCTTCAATGGTACAGTTTGCTTTCTACGGAGGCTATGCAACGATGGCTATCCCTGCCGCGTTGTTCATTCGTCGATATTCGTATAAGTACGG
The DNA here is from genome assembly GCA_947305005.1 of uncultured Prevotellaceae bacterium. GTDB lineage: Bacteria > Bacteroidota > Bacteroidia > Bacteroidales > Bacteroidaceae > Physcousia. Next base: position 12,390 of record CAMZCM010000007.1, read on the forward strand.
AGTGCTACTGGGTTTAGCGCTCTACGCCATAGGCGCATTCCTGTTTATCCCCGCCGCACAGTTCCAGCAGTTCTCGTTTTTCTGTATTTCATTGTATATCCTTACCTTCGGCCTTGCTTTTCTGGAGACAACCGCGAATCCGTTCATCCTTTCATTGGGCGACAAGGACTCTTCCACGCGCCGTTTGAATCTGGCGCAGGCTTTCAATCCTGTAGGTTCGCTATCGGGTATGGCCGTGGCTTCGTTCATCGTGCTGCCACAGTTACTCTCGGACAAGCGCGATGCCGCCGGACAGATTATCTTTGGTTCCCTCTCCGAGGCAGAGAAGGCTAGCATTCGTCTGCATGATTTGGCTGTTATCCGCGACCCTTATGTGGCCATCGGTCTTGTGGTCGTGGTGATGTTCGTGATTATTGCCCTCACCAAGATGCCAAAGCTTACAGGCGAAGGAACAAAGATTCACGCGGGTCAGACGCTGCGCCGCCTATGGCACAACACCATCTATCGCGAAGGTGTGATTGCGCAGGTCTTCTACGTAGCTGCACAGATCATGTGTTGGACATTCATCATTCAGTATGCCGATCGATTGGGTATCAATAAAGCCACGGCCCAAGTGTTTAATATTGTGGCTATGTCGCTGAACCTTAGCGGTCGTTTCATCGGTACGTTCATCATGCGCTATATCAACACGCGTCGCCTGCTGATGATTTTCGGCATCTGTGCTTCTGTGTGCACGCTGGGTGCTATCTGCATCGACGGTCGTGCCGGCCTCTATAGCCTTGTTTGCATCAGTCTGTTCATGTCCATCATGTTCCCCACTATCTACGGCGTAGCTCTGGAGAATGTGGAAGCCGAGGACACATCCCTCGGTGCTGCCTTTCTGGTCATGGCCATCGTGGGCGGTGCGCTGATGCCCCCCATGCAAGGTGCTATCATCGACCTTGGCAGTGTCGCAGGTTGGCCGGCTGTGAACGTCTCGTTCTGTTTGCCTCTCATCTGCTTTATCATCGTAACCCTTTATGGTTACCGTGCTTTCCGGCAGACCAGAATCATTCAATCGTAAATTGTCAACTGTCAAATTGTAAATGACTCAGGGTTTTATACAGAAGTACCATGGTCAGCCTGTGAAACGTTATGTCCAGACAATGGACTTAAAGGATGACCCCGCTCTCATCGCCGAGTACCGACGCCGCCATAGCCGCGAGGAGGCATGGCGTGAGATCCGTGAAGGCATCCGTCAGGTCGGCATTCTCGAAATGGAGGTTTATCTCCTCGGAACGCGCATTGTGATGGTTGTTGATACACCCCTTGACTTCGACTGGGACACTGCGATGGCTCGTCTTGCAACCCTGCCGCGTCAGCAGGAATGGGAGGATTACATGGCCATATTCCAAAAGTGTGCTGAAGGTGCTACCAGTGATGAGAAATGGCAGATGATGGACCGCATCTTCTACCTTTACGAAGACTAATCATTTTCAACTGGACATTTTTGAGAAATCGCCCAGACGTATTCGCCATTTCGTCCAGACGTTTTTTGTATATGTCTTAAAAATGTTGATGAATTGTATGATATTGATGTTTTGAATAATGATGTTCGCGCGCAAAAGGAAATAATCTGTACCTTTGCAGCACAAAAAGATTTAAGTTCAAAATAGAATGAAAGCATTACAGATTTCTGACACAAAACAGCTCGATGTCATCGAACTGTCAACACCGCAGCCCGCCGCCGGCGAAGTTTTGCTGCGCATCAATTATGTAGGTTTTTGTGGCTCAGACCTCAATACGTTTCGTGGTCGTAACGCTTTGGCCCTGAAACCCGTCATCCCAGGACATGAGATCAGCGCCACCGTAGAGCGTGTGGGCGAGGGGGTTCCGGCGAAGTTTCAGGCAGGGCAGATTGTTACTGTTGATCCCTATACCGCTTGCGGCAACTGTCCCAGCTGTCGTCGCCGCCGCTTCAATGCCTGTCAGCACAACGAGACGCTGGGTGTGCAGCGCCACGGCGCGATGCGCGAATTCATTTGCGTGCCTTGGCAGAAGGTGATTCCCGCTGAGGGTCTGGCACCGCAGGATGTGGCACTGATTGAACCGATGAGTGTGGGCTTCCACGCTGTGGATCGTGGACAAGTGACGGACAGCGACACCGTGTTGGTCATTGGCTGCGGCATGATAGGCGTGGGCGCTATTGTTCGGGCCAGCTTGCGCGGCGCAACAGTCATTGCAATGGATCTCGATGATGAGAAACTGGCATTGGCACGTGAACTCGGTGCTGCAGCCACTGTGAATAGCGGCAAGGACGATGTTCACGCTCGCCTGCAAGAGTTGACGGATGGCGCCGGGCCAGATGTGGTCATCGAAGCCGTAGGCGCTGCCGTGACTTATGCTACCGCCGTCAACGAAGTGGCTTTCACTGGCCGCATCGTCTGCATCGGTTATGCCCCCACCGACGTAACTCTCGCCACTAAGTTCTTCGTGCAGAAGGAACTGGATATTCGCGGTTCTCGCAACGCCTTACCCGACGATTTCCGCGCCGTCATCCGCTACTTGCGCCGCGGTGACTGCCCCACCGACCGATTGATTTCCGACATCGTAACCCCTGAGGCCGCTGCACAGGCAATGGCCGACTGGGACGCCGCCCCCGGCAAAGTGTTCAGAATCTTGGTAAAGTTTTAATAAACTATAGATGCTATAGAAACTATAGAAAAGCAATTAGCTTATGCTCCCTCTTAATGCAAAAACCGCCGCTAAGGCGCAGCGCCCCGAGCGCATCATACAGTTTGGCGAAGGCAACTTCCTTCGCGCATTCATAGATTGGATTGTGTGGCAGATGGACCAGCGCACCGACTTTGATGCCTCCGTTGTCATCGTGCAGCCCATTGCACAAGGTATGGCTGACCGCCTGCAGGCACAGGACTGTCTCTATCATGTCAATCTGCAGGGCCTCATCGACGGTCAAGCCGTGAACTCTTTGGAGCTCATCGACAGCGTCAGCCGCACCGTGAACCCTTACACCGACCACGACGCTTTCCTAGCCTTGGCCGAACAGCCGGACATCCGCTTCGTCATCTCTAACACGACAGAAGCCGGCATCGCCTTTGACCCCGCATGTCGTTTGAACGACGCACCGCCTGCCTCTTATCCCGCAAAGCTCACACAACTTCTCTACCACCGCTTCCGTGCCTTCAACGGCAATCCGTCGAAGGGCCTCATCATCTTCCCCTGCGAGCTCATCTTCCAAAACGGCCATCATTTGGTAGATTGCATCCGCAAGTATATCACGCTGTGGGCAACAGAATTGGGCGGTGATTTTGATAGTTTCAGCCAGTGGTTTGAGCAGTCGTGCTATGTCTGCACCACGCTTGTGGATCGCATTGTGCCGGGCTTCCCCCGCAAGGACATCGATGCCATTCAACAGAAAGTGGGTTATGCTGACCAGATGGTGGTTCAGGCTGAGGCTTTCCATCTTTGGGTCATCGAGACTGCACCCAATCTGTCGCTGGAGCAGCTGGCCCGCGAATTCCCTGCTGATAAGGCTGGGCTGCATGTGGTCCTCACCCACGACGAGTCGCCCTACCATGAACGTAAGGTGACGCTGCTCAACGGCCCGCACACCGTTCTCTCACCAGTAGCTTTCCTCGCTGGCTTGAACATCGTACGCGACGCTTGTCAGCACGAGGTCATCGGCCCCTTCATTCGCCGCGTGATGTACGAGGAGCTGCTGCCGACGCTGAATCTTCCCGAAGATGAGCTGCGCCGCTTCGCTGACGATGTGATGGAACGTTTCTGCAATCCCTTCGTGGATCACCAGCTCACGAGTATTATGCTCAACAGTCTGCCCAAGTTCCAGACACGCGACCTGCCCGGCCTGAAGACTTACCTCGAGCGCAAGGGCACATTGCCGAAGGGCATCGTCCTAGGCTTGGCAGCCATCTGCGTCTATTATCGTGGTGGACAGCGTGCAGACGGGACTCCCATACAGCCCAATGACGATTCCCGTATCATGCAGCTTCTCGCAGACCTGTGGGCATCGGGTGATGCTCGAGAAGTTGCCGAAGGCGTTCTCGCTGCTCAGGACCTCATCTGGCACGAGCACGGCAATCTCAACACGATCCCGGGCCTCACCGATCTCCTGGCCGAGAGCATCCAGAGCATCCTGGATCGCGGCATGATGGAGACGGTGAAACTATTGATGAATGATGATATCGATTGACGATTAGATTGACGAGGATTGACGACCCAATATAGATCATTACTATTGTGAATTTACAACGTCAATCTACATCAATCTAATCGTCAATCTACGGTAATAATATTGATATGAAAGATTTTCTTCAAATCAATCCCGCCGATACGGTGGCTGTGGCCCTGCAAGACCTTCCTGGCATTCCCGCTGGTCATAAATTTGCCCTCCGCGACATTGTCGCTGGAGAAGACGTCATCAAATACGGCAATCCCATCGGTCATGCCATCCGTGATATCCGCAAAGGTGAACTCGTGGATCATCATAACATCGCCACCAGCCTTAGTGGAACGTTGGACTATGAGGAAGTGAAAAATGAAAGAATGAAAAATGAAAAATCTAATAGTCCTGATTCTTCACTTTTCACTTCTTCACTTTTCACTTTTGAAGGCTACCCTCGTCCCGATGGCCAGGTCGGCATCCGCAACGACATCTGGGTCATCCCGACTGTCGGTTGTGTAAATGGAATTTGTAGGCAAATCGTAGAAAAGGCGAAAGAACAACTTTCATCTTTTAACTCTCCGCTCGAGCTTGCTCGCTTGACACTTCAAGAACTTTCAACTATCCTTCATTTCCCTCACAACTATGGCTGCTCCCAGCTCGGCGACGACCACGAGAATACGCGGCTTATCCTGCGTGATATGGTCTTGCACCCCAATGCTGGCGGCGTCCTTGTTGTGGGTCTTGGTTGCGAGAATAACCAGCCGCGTGAGTTCGAGAAGCTGTTGGGCGACTACGACCGTAAGCGCATCCGCTTCCTCATCTCTCAAGAAGTGGAGGGCGACGAAGTGGAAGTTGGCGTAAAGATTGTCAAGGAACTCTATGAGCAGGCCCAGACCTTCAAGCGTGTGCCTGCACCTTTATCTAAGTTACGTGTAGGTTTGAAGTGCGGCGGTTCTGACGGCTTCTCCGGCATCACCGCAAACCCTCTCCTCGGTGCTTTTTCCGATTGGCTTTGTGCACAGGGCGGAACCACGATCCTAACAGAGGTGCCTGAGATGTTCGGTGCAGAACATCTGCTCATGCGTCGCACCATCTCCGACGATGTCCTGCAGGACACCATCCGCCTCATCAACGATTTCAAAGAGTATTACATTAGCCACGGTCAGCCTGTTGGCGAGAACCCATCGCCTGGCAACAAGGCGGGTGGTATCTCCACCCTCGAAGAAAAGGCCCTCGGCTGCACCCAGAAGTCGGGCACTTCGCCCGTCTGTGGCGTTCTTGCTTATGGCGAGAGACTCTCTTCTAATTCATCAGGTCTCCACCTCCTCTCCGCCCCCGGCAATGACCTTGTGGCCTCAACGGCGCTCGCAGCCGCCGGTTGTCAGCTTGTCTTGTTTACCACAGGTCGCGGCACTCCTTTCTCCACTTTTGTGCCTACGCTGAAGGTTTCAACGAACAACGATTTGGCCCGTCGTAAACCACAGTGGATTGACTTCAATGCCGGCGTTCTTCTTGACGATGTATTGATGGACGAGTTACTTCAGCGTTTTTCTGCCTACGTCATTGATGTAGCTTCCGGTCGTACCCGCACCACCGCTGAGCAGCACGGCAATGCCGAATTCGCCATCTTCAAGACAGGCGTAACATTGTAACAAATCAGCAATCTACGGGGCGCATCTGTCGTTGTGCTTCGTGATAGACATAACCCTCACTCAGCAGGTAAGACTTCATCTCCTCCACGTCGCGGTCATAGTATCCGCATAAATCCTCCAACGTGTCAAATTCGTCGTCGCGCAACAACATATTGATGGCTGATACCAGCATGGCGGGGTCTTGGGGTAGGTAATCCATTTTTATGATTGTTTTTGTAGGGATTTAGTTCTCTTTGTCCAATTCTACGGGGTCAATGCGGAAGAGCTTATCGCTGTGGCGAATCTTGGCATCGACTTTGAAAGAGACATTCGTGCCTTGTTTGGCAATGGGCACTGCGGCGTTCGTGTCATCGTGCATTTCCTCAATGGTTCCGTAGAGGGCACCTGTGGTGGGGCCTGTTATCAGGAACTTGTCGCCCACGTGCAATTCAGCAGCCTCAATATGGAACTCTCCAAGTCCGAGGCGTGAGTAATACTTCGTACCGCGTCCTACATAGACCTTTCGCTCTGTGGCCTGCGACCCATAGACCTGAGTCCATTCTCCGAGGCGCTGCCCTTGATAGTAGCCGTCCCAGAAGCCCCGATTGAAAACCGTAGCCAGACGCTTGTCGTAGTCGTCTTTTTTGACTTCGTCAAACGAACCGTTCAGGATATCTCCCAACGCCTCGCTGTAACACTCTGCAACCGTCTTCACATATTCCGGTCCACGGGCACGACCTTCAATCTTAAACACGCGAACGCCAGCCTCCACAAGCTGATCCAGGAAACGAATCGTCTTCAGGTCTTTGGGGGACATGATGTATTTGTTATCGACTTCCAGTTCAATGTCTGTCTCTTTATCTTTGACAACATAGCTGCGGCGACAAATCTGCATACATTCTCCCCTATTAGCTGAGCGCCCTGTGTTTTGCAGGCTGAGATAGCACTTGCCGGAAACAGCCATACATAGCGCACCGTGACAGAACATCTCAATGCGGATGAGCTGGCCCGACGGGCCGCAGATCTTCTCGGCCACGATGGCGTCATAGATTTCGCGTACCTGATGGATATTCAGTTCACGTGCCAACACCACCACGTCGGCGAATTGAGCATAGAAGCGCAGGGCCTCGATGTTAGAGATATTCAGTTGCGTGCTGAGATGCACTTCCACACCTATCTTGTTCGCGTAGGTCATCACAGCGATATCCGAGGCGATGACAGCGCTGATGCCCGCTTCCTTGGCGGCATCCAGGATCTCTCTCATGAGGGGCAAGTCCTCGCCATAGATAATCGTATTGACTGTCAGGTAGCTCTTTACACCGTGCTCGCGGCAGGTGTCCGCCATTTCCTTCAGGTCGTTGATGGTGAAGGTCGATGCCGAGTGGGCGCGCATGTTCAGGTGCTCGATGCCGAAATAGATACTGTCAGCACCAGCCTGTAGCGCTGCCGCCAAGCTTTCCCGTGAGCCCACGGGTGCCATAATCTCAAAGTCTTCGCGTTTCATGACTGCAAAGGTAGTGAGTTTTTTACAAACGACGTGCACAGTTTGTGAAAAACTCACTATCTTTGTGCCCAGTATGAAGATAGGAAACGTAGAATTAGGGCAACGCCCTGTTTTTTTAGCACCTATGGAGGATGTGACGGACATCGGTTTCCGTCTGCTATGCCGACGCATGGGTGCTGCCATGGTTTATTCTGAATTTGTGGCTGCCGATGCCCTTGTGCGTATGGTGAACAAGAGCTTGAAAAAGCTGGAAGTGTGCGATGAGGAAAGGCCTGTGGCCATTCAGATTTATGGCAAGGAGCCTGAACCGATGGCTGATGCTGCTCGTATCGTTGTGGAGCAGGCTCATCCTGACGTGTTGGACCTGAATTTCGGTTGCCCCGTAAAGAAGATTGCTGGCAAGGGCGCAGGTGCCGGCCTGCTGCAGAATCCCGAAAAGTTGTTGGAGATTACGCGTGCTGTGGTCGGTGCTGTCGGCTCACAGGTACCCGTGACTGTCAAGACGCGCTTGGGTTGGGACCACGAACATAAGATTATCGTGGAGTTGGCTGAACAGTTACAGGACTGTGGCATCTCTGCTCTTACCATTCATGGTCGCACCCGCTCACAGATGTACACCGACCAGGCTGACTGGTCGCTCATTGGCGAGGTGAAGCGCAATCCACGAATGCAGATTCCCATCATCGGTAATGGTGACATCACCAGCGCCGAGAAAGCTTTGGAGGCGTTTGAGCGCTGGGGCGTAGATGCTATCATGGTAGGACGTGCCACCTTCGGTCGCCCATGGATCTTCAAGGAGATAACAGATTGCTTGCAGAACAAAGACAATAGTTCAGAGATGACCATCGATTGGAAACTGGACATCCTGAAAGAACAGACACTTACCTCCATTGCCCGTTTAGGTGAGCTCAGCGGCATCCGCCACGTCCGTCGTCATCTGGCTGCCTCACCGCTTTTCAAGGGCATCCCAGATTTCCGACAGACACGTATCAAAATGCTGCGTGCCGAAACCGTTGACGAGCTCTTTGAGATAATGGAATACACACGTGCCCTGTTACACCAATAACTATTACGACTTCCTAATCCTGTTCAGCAACAGCGCTATCCTCATCCTCTACCTCCTCTACCGCAACCGCATCTTCTTTCGGGTTTAATTTAAATCATTCCGTTTATCTCGTTTTGTAGCCTCCAGAGTCTGCAAGTGTGGGGCACTTGTCTTACCCATCGCTGATTACTGTTTAGCCATTTTTCATGTTTTTATTAGCCTGTTTCGATTTTTTGTTGTTACTTTGCAGGCAAAAGTTCTTCCAAATGAAGCTTAGGCAGACGATATTTGCATTAATGGTTGTTTCCTTTTGTTCGATGACATTTGCAGCGATAAAGGAAACGGCAGTAACAGGTATCACCACTTATAAGCCTGAACATACATTGACAATGTGGTATAACCTGCCAGCAACAGCACGCTCGTGCAGCAATCCGTGGATGGAATATGCCTTACCTATCGGAACAGGTGAACTGGGTGCAATGATTATGGGTGGCATTATGGAGGATGTCTTGCAGTTCAATGAGAAGACTTTTTGGACAGGTAGCCCTACGGTACGCGGAGCCTATCAGGACTTTGGCCGATTGACGTTGACAGAGACTAATTCACTCCGCTATGCTTCTGGAAAAGTAACAGACTATCTCTTAAGCTTGGATCTGGAAACAGCTGTAGCAACGGCTTCGTGGATATCTCCTGACAGTATCGTCTATAAAAAGGAATACCTGGCCAGCTATCCCGCCAAGTGTATCGCTATTCATCTGACAGCATCGGAGCCCAATGCGATTAACTTAAAAATTGCATTGGAAGGATCCCATGGTGAGACAACCATTTGTCACGACAACGAGGCAATGATAAGTACAACGCTGGAAACTATAAGCAGTTGTGCTATTGCCCGTGTTGTCAATGTGGGGGGGGGGGTAATTTAACTATTAACAAGGAATTTATCATTGCAGATGGCACTGATGAGTTGTTGATTATTTTATGTGCAGCCACAGACTATGATCCTTCCGCCATAGGTTATAGAAGCAACACCGACCAACTCACGGAACAGGTGAAGAAAAGAGTTGAAGCAGCAGCGACAGCAGGTTGGAAGCAACTCAAGGAAGAGCACTTGCGCGACTACACCTCGCTTTTCAGCCGTATGTCATTTATTCTTGATGATGCAGACTGTTCCATTCCAACCAATGAGCTTATTGCAATTTATGCCAAAGCCACAGAATCAGAGCGTCGTCATTTGGAACAACTGTATTTTGCCTTTGGACGCTATTTGCAGATAGCCTCCTCACGTGGTATGACTGTGCCTAACAATTTGCAGGGCATCTGGTGCAATAGCAATTCGCCAGCTTGGTCAAGCGATATCCATGCTAATATTAACATTCAGATGAACTACTGGCCTTCGGAAGTCACAAACCTATCGGAGACAGCGACACCATTTTATGACTGGATTTACAATGAGTCTATCGTTCAAGGCCAATGGCAAGCCTATGCCAAAGAAGTTGCAGGTATTGATGTAGGATGGCTCTGTTTTTGGGAGAACAATATCTTTGGTTATTCGCTCTATCGCAGTGACAAGAATTACATGGCGGCTCCTGCTTGGTTCTGCTGGCATTTGTGGCAACACTATTGTTACTCATTGGATACTGACTACTTGCGCAATCACGCCTTACCGGTAATGCTAAGTTGTGTCGATTTTTGGATGGAACGTCTTGTGCGCGATGAGACTGATGGCCTATGGATATGTCCACAGGAATGGAGTCCTGAGCATGGCCCTGTAGCCGACGGAACGGCACATACACAACAATGCGTCTGGAACTTGTTCGACATCACATTGAAGGCGCTTGACATCGTTGCTGAAATCTCACCCTATGCAGCAGTATTGCCCTCCCCTTCACGTATATCAAAGATCCGGCAGAAGTTCGTAGATCTTGATGACGGGCTTCATACAGAGATATATGAGGGAACGTATGGTAATCCCTTCAATGGCGTCACGAAAGGGGATGTCCTTCTCCGTGAATGGAAACATCTGACGCTTGCTCAGGCTGGCAGTGAGAAGCAACATCGTCATGTCTCACACTTGATGTGCCTCTATCCCTTTAATATGGTGTACCCAAGTCATCCGATGATGGAGGCTGTAGAGAATGTCATGAAGTTACGTGGTGAACGTAACACGGGTTGGGCGATGGCGTGGAAACTATGCTTGTGGGCCAGGGCAAGGAATGCCGAAAAGACATACGATTGCCTGAAAATGGCGCTCAATCATTCACGGACATATAATGTGAGTACGGATCCCAAGAATGCTGGCGTTTACTACAACCTTCTCGATGCTCACCCTCCCTTCCAGATTGACGGCAACTTCGGAACCTGTGCAGGCATCGCTGAGATGCTTCTTCAAAGCTATGCTGATACATTAGCTATCCTTCCCACCATTCCGGCTTCGTGGGAGGGAGGAGGACAAGTAAAGGGAATCAAGGCTTTAGGCAATCGTACTGTAGATTTTGAGTGGAAAGACGGAGAAGTGACAACTCTTTCAGTCAATGGCGAAGAGGTCATCATCAACGGAGTCATCAACCAGCAAATTCATACGCAACCAACCCGTTCGTCTGATAAATATGCTTTCGACCTATTGGGACGTCCCATAGAACCTTCACGTAAAGGTGTCTATATCGTGAATGGTCAGAAAATTGTTTTCTGAAGATTTACACACATTTTTCAGAACTATTCACTACCTTTGCAGCGTTTAAATGAAAGAGATGGAAAAAAGAGCTATTATTGTGGGTGCCAGTTCCGGAATTGGTCTTGAGGTGGCACGTTTGCTGCTGGCCGACGGCTGGCAGGTGGGCGTAGCTGCCCGTAGAGAAGAAAGGTTGATGGCTTTGAAGGCCGAGGCGCCAGAGCATGTGGAGGTGATGACGATAGACATCACGCAACCCGATGCTGATGAGCGACTAATGACGCTTATCGAGCGCCTTGGCGGTATGGATCTTTACTTCCATGTCTCTGGTATCGGCAAGCAGAATCGCACGCTCGAGCCGGCTATCGAGCTTCGCACGATAGAGACCAACGCTCTCGGCTTTACCCGAATGGTTGGTGCTGCCTATCGCTATTTCGCGGAACGCGGCGAAGGTCATATCGCTGCCATCTCTTCCATTGCTGGCACTAAGGGCCTTGGCCCTGCTCCTGCCTATTCTGCTACGAAAGCCCTGCAGGCCAACTATCTGGAAGCCTTGGAGCAGTTGGCACATCAACGTGGTCTCGCCATTCACTTCACAGATATCCGCCCAGGCTTCGTCGATACTGCTCTCTTGAGCGATGGCTTCCCTTATCCCATGCTGATGCGTCCTGAGGCTGTGGCTCGCGATATTATCCACTCCATCAAGAAACGTCGTCATGTTCGTATTATCGACTGGCGTTATCGCATTCTCACCGCTGTCTGGCGCCTAATACCGCGTTGTATATGGCGTAAAATCAAACTCTAATCTCTGAATTGATGCTACAGTTTTTCATTCGTCTCAGTCGCGTTCTGACCTCACAAGCCTCACTCTTCGTCATAGCCGTTGCAGCACTCACTTTCTGCTGTTCCGATAAACAAGCCTTTTTATAGATACCTCGCTTTTCCTTTTTCTTTCGTTTAACAAGAGAAAGGAATAAAAAAGATAATTCTATAAAGGATAATCGAGAATACGGGTGTCTGTGGCCATGCATATATCCCTCGCGAAGTCATTCAGCGTGTGAAAGCGGTCATAATCCGTTTCTCCGTCTAAGGTCCACGGAGCCAAGATTAGCAGGCGCCCTGTGGCACAAGCATAGAAGCGGCTTTGGGCAGGTTTCCAGTATTCGGAGATGGGCTCTTTTTGCAAGATAATAAGCGGTAGCTGACAGGTCAGGGCGGCAGTAACGACCCCTTGCTCCCCTTTCGAGATACCGGGCGTGACCAGCACGGCCCCTTCTTCAGCCCTTTGCAAAAGGCGGTCACGTTCGGTGGCGTATTCAGGTGTGAGGTGTGTAGGCGTTCCTTCAGCGTTCTTACGATGGAAGAACACCTGTATCTTTTCAGGGTTCTTAAGCAGAAACAGGTTGCCGAAGGCGGCATACTCGCGGTCGTGGATCCAGAGGTGCAGGCGGCGTTGCATCAAGTGCGGAATCTCCTCACGGATGCGAGCTCGAAAAGGATTGTCATCCATATAGCGCTTAAGGTTGTCTAACATTCCTGTATCGCGGACAATGCGGTCGTGATAGCCATCTTGAAAGAGCACAGGGCGCTTTGCACCTTCGGGAGAACCCTCAGGAACAGTAACCAGCTTCTCCTCGCCAGTAACCAGCTTCTCCTCGCCCCCGTTACGGTTCCCTCGGGTTCTCCTGAGGGTTTCCTCCTCTCTCCACCACGCCTGCGTGCAGCCAGCCTTGAACCCGCTGACCACCAGCCCGAGGTGCTTCCCTTCTGGCAGCGGCTCCCTGACACACACGAGCAGGTGAATATGATCTGGCATCAGCGTTATCTTCCAGACCTCCACCATAGGGTAGTTCTTCTGTATCTTCTTCACCTCCTCATCCAGCACCTTCTTTCCTAAGGGAGAAAGTTGCAGGTGGGGGTATTCCGGGGTCCCTTTGGCCGCCCGCGAATATCCCTCTATGTTGCCAAACACCCGCCGACGCTGGTCGGTGACCAGTGTCAGCATGTAGATTCCCGGTAAGTTGTAATTATGCCAAGGCGCCCTGCGATGACCATTGTGTTTTGTTTCGGCGGGTGTCAAGCCACTCGCCTCCATCTCTGCTCGTGTCATTGTTTTATTCAGATTTGACGGCAAAGATAGGGAAAAAGTAGAAAACAGAAGAAGAGAGAGGCCAAAAAGAAAACAGGAAAGGGCAAAAACAGCGCAATCGCCATTATTTACCCTCCCTTCTCCCCTTCTTGTTACTGTTCTTCATCCCCCTTTTCTCCCGTTCCCTCGTGTTCCCCCTTATTTCGTTCCTCCCCCTCCCTTGTTACTGTTCCCTCGGACTCTCCCGAGGACCTATCCATAGTCTTGTAGGCCTTTTATTGACGTTTTGCACCGATTTTTATGTTGTCATGAGTAAAACGCCTAGTAGTCAGCAAGCATCCCATTGCCGAATTGTCATCAGCAATGGGATACTAATTTGAAAAGGAGCTTCGTACTTATGGAGCGACAGGTGCGGCCTGCGTGGCCGGTGCGGCGGGATTATTAAGTCTAAAGATAATCGGGAGGAGGAATGATGAGCGTACGATGTTGCCCTTCACCTTGGCAGGCTTCCATTTGGGCATCGCATTGACACAGCGGAGTGCCTCCTCTGTCAGCTTGTCATCGGGCGATCTGAGCGCCTTGGCCTCTACGATGGAACCGTCCTTGTTGATGACGAACTGTACATGAACACGGCCCTGAATGCCCTTATCCGCACATTCCTTCGGATATTTGATATGATCAGCCAGCCACTTGTAGCAGGCTGCATCACCGCCGGGGAACTGAGCATTTTCATCGACTACGTTGTAAATCTTGTCATCGTCCTTCGGGTCAGTGGCAAGCTGTTCATCGGCAGGTTGTTCGGCAGTGGTGACGAGGTTGATCTCACGCTCTGTCAAATTTGTCTCTACCTTCTGCACAGCAGAAGCCGGCATTTCAACGAGTTCCTCTGGCTCAACTGTCTTTCCATCCAGCTTAACGGTAACGTCTTCTGAGCGGAAATAAGGGCTCTTCTCTGTGTCCTCTTGGACACTAGAGTTTTTCATATCACTGGTCTTATCAGCATCTATCCATTTGTATTTACGCTCTACATTTGCTCCCTTTGGGATGGTAATGGCAAAGCTGGAGGGATCGCCTTGTTTGAAGGTGACGAGTTTTTCGTTACTATCCTGCGTGTCTTGCAGTGTAGCCACGGTTTTCGGTTTGGCAAAGGCTACAACGGCCAGTGCCATCAGGGCTGGCAGGACGACACCTTTGGTCATCAGCCAGCGATTGGAACTGTTCTTGTGCATCATTTTGATTCGCTTTTTAAGTGAATGGTGACTCAGATTGTTGCCAAGGGTCTGCAGTCGGTTGCCAACGGCCTTTGTCACAAGTAAAAGTTGATATGTCTTTGCATCGATGCCATGGTTGAGTACAGCGTTGTCTGCCTCGTATTCGTGGACAGCCTTCAGGTCGCGCCCCAAGAGATAGACAAAGGGATTGAACCACTGAATAGCCTTCACGGCCTCCAAGAGCAGGAGATCCCAGGAGTGGCCCAGGCGGATATGAGCCTGCTCATGAGCCAGGATGGGCTCTTGCAGATGCTCGTAATCCGAAACGCTGATAATGATATGATGGAAGAAGCTGTAGGGCGGGAAGTCACCATCACGAATGATAACGGTGTTGCCCTCTGCATCACGAGTGCATGTACCATCTTTTGTCTCGCGCAGGAAGCGGAAGAGCTGGATCAAGAAGAAACCTACGGAAGCCAGCACCCCAGCAAGGTAAAGAAGAGTTAGGAGTTGCTTCCAGTCCAAGGCTGAGGAAGACTCGGACTCTTCGGACTCTCTCCCCGCCCTCCCTATCAGGGAGGGAGCAATTACCTTCGAGGATGAGAGCTCACTGTCTTCAACACATTCTGCTCCCTCCCTGATAGGGAGGGCGGGGGGAGAGTCCACAGTTTCTTCTTCCCCAAAGACGAGGAAACTCGGCTTGTTTATCGTCAGCTGTAAGGCAGGGAGTACCAGAGACGCCACGAGAACAAACAGGAGGGCCAAGCGATTGAAACGATGGAACGTTTCACGGCTCAGTAGCAGAGCAAAGCAACCATAGAGGATTGCCAGCAGCAGGGCGGATTTCAGCAGATAGACCAACATAATTTGTAATTTTTCAATTCGTAAATTAGTTTCCTTTCTCTATCATCTCCAGAATCTCGCGCAAGTCCTCATCTGAGAGGTCTTCGTTCTGAATCAGGAAGGAGCAGAAGCGCTTGGCGGAACTGCCGAAGAGCGTCTCCTTCACATCTTTCAGGATTTGGGTGGTATATTTCTCACGTGTGAGCATGGGCGAGTAATAAAAGGTGCGGCCTGTGACGTCCTTTCTTTGGTGCTCAACATAACCTTTGGCTTCCAGAATCTTCAGAAAAGTGCCAATGGTTGTGTAGGCAGGCTGTGGTTCGGGGTACTGTGCCACGATTTCGTGGACGGTAAGCGATTGAGGCATATCCCAGAGGACATTCATGACCTCCATCTCTCCCTTGGTCAGGGCTTTCATTGTTTTAGTATTCGTCATCTCTTCTTCGTTTTTCTGTTGCAAAGGTATGGAATTAGGAAATGGGCAAAAGAAATACGAAGAAAAAAGAGGGTGCAACCCCTAATCTTTAACATTTGTATTTAGTTAAACCCTTCCCGTTTTTAGTTGTTAACACAAACGGGAAGGGTTTACTTGTTTTTTCAGGGCTTAATAAGAAAAGAAGCGGACTATTTACGCTTCCAGGTCTGGGTGCTGTGGAAGATGCCGAGAGAGCCTCTGACCTTCAAGTCATTGCCATCGAGCCAAATGCTGCAGTTGTAGGACTTGCCGGATTTGGGATCGTAGATCTTTCCGCCTTCCCATTTGTTGCCCTTCTTGACGAGCTTGCTAAGGATGTTGACACCCACGAGCTTACGTGTCTTAAGTGCATCGTCAGGGTTGTGAACATCTTTCGTGTCATCACCTTTCTGGAGCCAGACGATTTTACCATTCACTACGCCATTTTGCTCATAAATCTGAACATGAGCATCGCCAGCTTCGGTAACCCATTTGCCAACGACATTTTGTGAATAGGCTGTAAGAGAGATGACAGCAAGTGTCAAGCTTAAAAGAAACATTTTCATATTCAATTGTGCTTTATCCCCATTTCCATAGGGCGGTTCATACTTTCTTTCCAAAAACGCTGCAAAGGTAACACCATTTCTCCTTTCTACCGCATTTTTCATCCAATTATTTCATCTGCCCCCGTCTTCTCTATATAATACGCGTACCTTATTCTATTTGTGGTAGGATTTCTTAGGTTGGTTCACATTTTTATTGTTACTTTGCCGAAAAAAGTTGTGGGCTTGTGCAACCTTTTGTCTTGTTCGCACGTTTTTATTCCAGAAAGTATCACTTAAAACGTCCAATGACCCGAGAAGTATTCACCCAACTTGTCCGTAAGGAACTGCCAGGCTTGCGCCGCTTTTTGCTGGCGGCTTGCAGCGGCAACCGCGATGAGGCTGACGATGTGGCGCAGGAGGCGACAATGAAGGCTTACGTGGCTTCACGCACCTTTGAGGACGAAGCGAGATTCTCGGCTTGGCTCTACAGGATTGCCTGCAACACTCTGATTGATCATCAACGTAAGTTGACAACGCGAGGAGTGACATTGGACATCGACAAGGCCTACGATGTGGCAGCCGCCTCCCGTTCCGACGACAGTTTTGCCTATCAGGACCTTTATCACGCCATCGACGGCCTGACCATTAGCGAGCGCACCGCCGTCCTCCTCTTCTATATGGAAGACCGCCCCATTGCAGAGGTCGCAGCCATCATGAACGTTGCCGAAGGAACCGTGAAAGCCTATCTCTCTCGCGGACGGGAACACCTGAGGGAGATGTTGAAGGTGAAAGTGAAAAGTGAAAAGTGAAAAATGAAAAGTGAAAAATGAAAAGTGAAAAGTGAAAAGTGAAAAATGAAAAGTGAAAAGTGAAAAGTGAAAAATGACAGATATGAAAGACCAGGAACTACATGATATTTTCCATGCCTATCGTCCGGAGATTGACGATAACGATGCATTCATGGATCAGCTCTCTGCGCAGATAGACGCTATCGACGCCCAGCGGCAACCCCGCATCCGTCCGCTCTATCGCAAGGTCCTCCCCTGGGCAATGGGCATAGCGGCAGCAGTGGCGGTAACAGCGCTAGTGATCATCAAACCCACTACGCCTGCAGAAGACACTAGTTATGAGTCTCAATTGCCAGCGTTTTATTACAGAAATATGCCTTCTTCTTCCTCTCATTTCTCAGACAGCTACGACGAAATCGTCAATGAGATAGAGACGAGCGGTCAGCAGTTGGAGAAAGCCATTGCCCAATTATAAACTAAAAAGAAAGACGTCTTGCTATTCATAACCAATCATTCACCTCAAAACAACGAAACAATGAAAAAGACAATATTTCTTCTGATTGTGTGCTGCCTGACGGTTGCTTGTTCTTCGGAAAAGAAAAAGACCTCAGAAAATAGTCCTTCGAATGACCCCATCGAGAACCTGCTTTCCTATCTGGACGAACAACAGACGGACATTATTCCATATATAGAGTACGAAGGCGGTTCATTCCTGAAGACAAAAGTCCATTATCATCTTTCATATCATAAGACATGGGATGATGGTAAGAAACGTAAAGAAGTACTCGATTCATGCTTGAGTGCTTTCCGCTGGGGATGTTCTTTCGCCCGCCGTTGCTATCACAAGGAAAACCATGTTTTGGACAAGGATACCGTGCTCTACGCATTGGCGCTCGAAGGGGCGGACGGAGAGAAGATAGAGCTTCAAGGTTCTGGTAACTATGAATTCTATAACCTTGATTATAAAGCGGCTCGTGCAGCAACCCTAAGGTACCAATCTACAAAAGAATATGCTGACGCAGAAGTAGATTACATCACCCGTGAGGCAACAGGTGCTAAAGAAGAAACCTTTAACATCACTCCGTTCACCGATTTCATCAAAAGGAAGATGACGAAGATTGACGGCGTAAAGGTCTATAACACCTACTACGAATGTACGGCCGAAGACTGGGATTTTGACATGCCTCTTATAGGAGATGCCTGTACCGCTGAAGGCGGACGTGACGGAATCACAACGGGACATCTCTATGTCTTCCCAGACTCAGATATGCACATTAAAGATGAGTTTGATAGTGCTATCAGATATCACATGCATTCGTATCCTCAACAGACTTTCTATATCACAGGGAATATAAAAGACTCAAGAATCACATTTTATACAATAAAAGAAGGAAGAAGTTTTCCTTTGAGTAAAACCAAAGCCTACAAGCATAAGATGTTGTATTGCGCATCGTCCGACAATCATTTCTATATCCTTGTTCTTGACGAGACCATCGGTGCTTTCTGCACGCCTTCTGACTGGATGCACACGCTGCGCATCAAAAACCACAAAGCAGAATACATCCCCGGTTTCGGACCCGCGTAGAACGGCTATCTTGACTGGATCAAGCAGAAAAAACGTTAAATAAAAACCCTTCTTTGTTCTTATTCCGGCCGGAATACATACCTTTGAGCACAAAAACTCAAAAACACCTATTTTTAACTTATGAGAAGAACCACTATTGTTGCACTGCTTACAGTGCTGATGCTCACAGCTCAGATGGCTGTAGCTCGAGAGAAAGTAGTCGTATGGGAGCAACCTGCGACTGAAGTCAACACCGAAACAGAAGGTTTTTTCCGCACGTTGTTGGAGATTACACGTGTGGAGTTCGCAAAGGATGAGACCCGCGTGATGATGCACGTGGCGAACCGCGAGTCGAACTGGGTCAAGTTCGCGTCCACGACCCACCTTGTTGCCGATGGCAAGACATACGCCTTGACAAGCCTCGACGGTATGGCGCTTGACAAGAACACCTTTTTAAGGAATCACGGTCAGGTGGATCTCGTGTTTCACTTCCAACCGCTACCCAAGAAGACAAAGCGCTTTGATTTTACGGAAGGGGATTTCAATGGTGCGTTCCAACTGCTGGGCATAGAAGCCGCCAACACTCGCGCCAGCCAACTCTTCCCTTCCAACTGGCGTAACACGCAGACGGGCGACTGGGACATCAGTTTCTTCGACGAATGTGCCATCTACGACTGCCAGTTCTGGAACTACAAGCAGCGCCAAGAGAAAGGTGATGCCTACACCTTCGTGTTAGAGAACGGCGGTAAGGAGATCACAGTCAACGTAGCAAAGAATAAGAACGGATTGCGCGAGATCACTATTGACGGCAAGACAGGAACTTACAACCTCATCAGCTCCATCACCTTACCCGACTATCCCCAGAAGGACACGTGTTCCACATTTAAGGATACCCACTATCAGACGGACACCGTGACCTTGATAGGGTGGCTGAAAAATATGCCACAGAAGATGAAGGAGAAAGACAACGAATATAGTGTTTCTGTTTACGATGACATCTTCAATGGCGGCTCCCATGGGAATACAAGTTTTGCCAAGATGGACTCGCTGGGTCGTTTCGTGATGAAGATTCCCATGCTGAACAGCGCAGAGGCGTTCTTTGACTGGGACCGCACCTACATCCGCACCCTGTTTGAACCAGGTGAAACCTACTTGATGCTCTACGACTTCAAGGGTGGCCACAAACTCTTCATGGGCAAAAACTGCCGTCTGCAGAATGAGACGCTGGCCCAACGTGTCGGCTGGGTCGGTGCTGACTCAGAACGCGATATGGACGAGAAAGCCGCGATGAAGTACCTCGAAGACACCAAAGCGGACAAGGAGGACGAAATAAAAGTCATGAAGCAGGCCATTGCCGACCGCCCCAACATCTCCGACCGCTATATCAAGTACCTGACCAATGTTTATAACGTTTCCGAAGGTCGCGAACTCATGCAAGGTCGTTTCTACATGAAGGACAGACATGTTCCGGCCAGATACCTCAACTACGTCCATCGCCAGCACTGGCAGCAACCCATCCGTCCTTATACGCTTTGCCGCGAGTTCAAGACGTTAATAAGAGATTATATCGACCAGCTTGTCTATGACCGCTATTGCATCCCTTATGGTGATCATAACCATTATATTATTCCCAGCGAGAATTGCTATGTGCCTGTGCTTCGCCGCGCTAAGGAGGCTGGAAAGATAAAGATTACGGACGAGGAACTGGCGCTGATTGAGCGCTATGGCAATGACCGGACAAAGTATGATTATCTGTTAGCCTCCGAAGAAAACGAAGAAGCGAAAAAGGCTTCAGAAGCGTATTACCAACAAGATTTTGTCCAACAGAGTTTCGCCATTCTCGACCGCGAGGACATTCATCAGGTATTGGTGGACGAGACACCGCTGTTCGAAGTCTATCGCGCCCTCGATAGGGTGGATTCCGTAGGCGGCGATCAGGACTTACGCGACATCATCATCACCAGCAAACTGCATCAGGATATTGACCACGACCGCGAACCGCTGACAGATTATGTGATGCGTTACTACGACGAGAACGTGAAGATGCCAGCCGCCAAGGATTTCCTGCACGCGGAGCAGGAGAAATACCTCGCCCTGCATCGCAAAAACATTTCTCATGCTGAGAGCCTGAAGTCGGCAGAAGACGTAGCGAACATGAGCGATGGCGAGAAGATCCTACGTAAGATTATTGAGCCTTACAAGGGCAGGATCATCCTCTTGGACATCTGGGGAACGTGGTGTAGTCCTTGCAAGGCGGCTCTCGCGGAGAGCAAGGAAGAATACGAGCGCTTGAAAGACTTTGACCTCGTCTATCTCTACCTATGCAATAATAGCAGCGATGAGTCGTGGAAGAATGTCATCAAGGAGTATGATGTAACGGGTGACAATGTAGTCCACTACAACCTGCCCGAGACCCAACAGAGCGCCATCGAACATTTCCTTAACGTCCGTGCCTTCCCCCATTACACACTTATTGACCGTGACGGTACCATCCTTGATGTCAACGCTGATCCGCGTGATATGGAGGGACAAGGGCTCATCAAGATCCTGAAACAGATGAAAGAATGAGTTTTCTTCACTTTCGCAAACCTCATAACCTCACAACCTCATAACCTTACATATTGAGCTTTTGCGAAATATTTCACTATAAAACAAAGGAAAATACATAAAAAGAAGAGAAAAAAGGGGGAAAATGACTACTTTTGCAGGCAAATATTAAATATCCTGATGGTATGGCAGAAATTACTCCCATGATGAAACAATTCTTCGACCTCAAGGCGAAGCATCCCGATGCGATTCTTCTCTTCAGGTGCGGAGACTTCTATGAGACTTACGCACAAGACGCTGTGGAAGCCTCGGACATCTTGGGAATCACCCTGACGAAACGCAATAACGGTAAAGAAAATGAGAGTACGGCGATGGCGGGTTTCCCACACCATGCTCTCGACACTTATCTTCCAAAACTGGTGCGCGCTGGAAGAAGGGTGGCCATCTGCGACCAACTGGAAGACCCGAAGCTGACCAAGAAACTCGTGAAACGCGGCATCACAGAGTTGGTGACACCAGGTGTAGCCATCACTGACACGGTGTTGAACTACCGCGAGAACAATTTTTTGGCGGCCGTACATTTTGCCAAGGAGGATTTGGTAGGCATCAGTTTCCTGGATATCTCTACGGGTGAATGGTTAGTTGCCGAGGGCGCTGCTGAATATGTGGATAAGCTGATGGGCAATTTCTCACCCAAGGAAGTGCTCTATGAACGTGGACGCAAAGGGCTCTTTGAGGGTTGCTTCGGAACAAAATTTGTCACATTCGAACTTGATGACTGGGTGTTTACCAGTCAGACGGCCAATGATAAGCTGACGCGCCACTTCGAGGTCAAGAACCTGAAAGGCTTCGGTATTGACGGCCTCCGTGCAGGTATTATCGCAGCAGGAGCTATCCTGCAGTATCTGGAGCTGACACAGCACACCCAGATACAACATATCACGAGCATCAGTCGCATCGAAGAGGAGCGCTATGTAAGACTGGATAAATTCACAGTACGCAATCTGGAACTGATACAACCGCTCAATGACGGAGGCCGTTCACTGCTGGATGTCATTGACCATACAGTAACGCCCATGGGTGCTCGAATGCTCCATCGCTGGTTGTTGTTCCCTCTGCGCGACACGCTACAGATCAATAATCGTCTGGATGTGGTAGATTACTATTTCCGCAACCCGGATTTCCGCGATTTCATCGGAGAACAGCTGCATCTCATCGGGGATCTGGAGCGTATCACATCCAAGGTGGCCGTAGGACGTGTCTCGCCGCGTGACATCGTGCAGCTACGGGTCGCATTACAGGCCATCGAGCCCATGAAAAAGCTCTGTATGGAAGCGGAAGATGAGACGTTGCGTCGCATCGGAGAACAATTGAATCTCTGTGCCAGCATCCGTGACCGAATTGCCCGTGAGATACAGCCCGATCCGCCCCTCACCGTGCAGAAAGGAAACGTGATAGCAACAGGTGTCTCTCCCGAACTGGATGAGCTCCGACAGATTGCTTACAGCGGCAAGGACTATCTGCTGCAGATCCAACAGCGCGAGGCGGAGGCTACGGGAATCCAGAGCCTGAAGGTAGCTTATAACAATGTCTTCGGCTACTATCTGGAAGTACGCAATACATATAAGGATAAGGTACCAGCGGAATGGATTCGCAAACAGACACTGGTAAATGCCGAGCGCTATATCACTCAAGAGTTAAAAGAATACGAGGAAAAGATTCTTGGTGCCGAAGACCGCATTCTGGCGCTCGAAGAACGACTCTTCGCTGCTTTGGTGAATGCTGTTTCTGCGTTCACTCCCGACATCCAACGCAATGCCCAGTTGGTGGCACAATTGGATTGTCTTCTTTCCTTTGCCACGACGGCCGCCGAGAACAACTATATCCGTCCGGTGGTGGACAATAGCACAGATATCGATATCCGTCAAGGCCGTCACCCCGTCATTGAGTGTCAGATGCCCGTCGGCGAGCGTTATATCGCCAATGATGTACGTTTAGACACCACGAACCAGCAGATACTCATTATTACCGGTCCTAATATGGCTGGTAAGAGTGCGTTACTCAGACAGACGGCTCTCATCACCCTATTGGCACAGATTGGCTGTTTCGTTCCTGCTGATAGTGCCCGCATCGGTTGGGTGGACAAGATTTTCACTCGCGTAGGCGCCAGTGATAATATATCGGTCGGCGAATCGACCTTCATGGTAGAGATGAGCGAGGCTGCCAATATCCTGAACAATATCTCTGAACGCAGCCTCATCCTCTTCGATGAACTGGGACGCGGCACCAGCACCTATGACGGTATCAGCATTGCATGGGCCATCGTGGAGTTCATCCATGAGAACCAACGCGGACATGCCCGTACGCTCTTTGCCACGCACTACCATGAGCTTAATGAAATGGAGAAAAACTTTGCTCGCATCAAGAACTTCAACGTCAGTGTACGCGAATTGCGAGGAAAGGTGATATTTGTGCGCAAGCTGGAGCCCGGAGGCTCAGAACACAGCTTCGGTATTCATGTGGCGAAATTAGCGGGTATGCCGAAAGACATCGTCCGACGGGCCGAAACAATCCTGAAGCAATTAGAAAACAGTGCTGACAGGGAGGGACTTGGTTCCGGTCTCAAGATTGGGAACCTGCCCGAAACGGATCATGTGCAACTCAGTTTCTTCCAGCTCGACGATCCTGTGCTCTGCCAGATACGTGACCAGATTCTTGGGCTTGACATCAACAGCCTTACTCCCATTGATGCCCTCAACAAACTTGACAGCATCAAACGTATTCTCACAGGGAAGTAAGGCCGTATTCAGAAGTATTTGCCGACCAAGGGCAAACTGCGTAGAGGCAGGTCGCGCTTGATGATGTATGCTACGAAGAGGAGCAGGAGAAGGGTGTTGATCAGCAGTTGCGCCCAGACAGGAACGACAGCAGGCAGGTATTCCATCACCACGAAGAGAACGGCTGTGAGAAGGACATAACAGGTGATGTCCTTCATGGGATAGTCTATCGGATTCTTACGTTGCCCGACGATATAGCTGAGCACCATCGCCGTGCCATAACCAGCGACTCCTCCCCAAGCACAAGCCCAATAGCCATAACGGGGAATCAACAGAATGTTGACGGTGAGGAGGACAGCACAGCCGATAATCGAGAAGATGGCACCATAGATAGTCTTATCAATGAGCTTGTACCAGAAGGAAAGGTTGAAATAAACGCCCATCATAATCTCTGCGGCCATCACGATAGGTACTACACCAAGACCCTCACGATAACCTGCACCTATAATATATTGCAGAATGGGCATATACGCTACAACAGCCAGGAAGGCAAGGAGTGTGAAGATGAGGAAGAACTTCATCGCTGAAGCGTAGTACTCACGGCTGTCAGCATCCTTGGCTTTAGCGAAGACGATAGGCTCGTAAGCATAGCGGAACGCCTGTGTAATCATGGCCATAATCATCGCTATCTTGACACAACTGCCATAGATGCCCAATTGCACGTTAGCCTCAGCTGCATCGGGATAGACAAGAGGGAAGATAATCTTATCGGCCACCTGGTTCAAGATGCCGGCGATGCCGAGGATAAGGATGGGCCAGGAGTAAGAGAGCATCCGCCGCAAGAGGGCACCATCACAATGCCAATGGATGCGCCATAGGTCTGGGATAAACAGAAGGGTGATGAAACCCGTGCAGACGAGGTTGATGAAGAAAACATAGAAAACACTCGTCTTGCCCAGCACCACGAAATAAAGGAGGTTCAGACCGATGTTCAAGAAGATGAACAGCAACTTCAGGGAAGCAAAACGAATGGCACGTTTCTGGAATCGAAGGAAGCTGAAAGGCAAGGCCTGCACAGCATCCATCGCCACCACAACACCCATCATCAGCAAATACTCATGATGATCACCATAGCCGAGATAACCGGCAACAGGTGTGATAAAGCCGAAGAGAAGCACTAGAAACAATGCTGTCAAAGTGCCTACGGTAGCAAACGCAGTAGAAAAGACGGTGTCGGCTTTCTCGCCCTCATCGTTGGCAAAACGGAACAGCGTCGTCTCCATGCCGAAGGTGAGCAGAACCAATAGCAGAGCCGTATAGGCATAGATATTCGTGCTCACCCCATAATCACCCGACTCCTTGGGCATATAGTGCGTGTAAAGTGGCACAAGGAGATAATTAAGGAACCGCCCTACGATGCTACTCAGCCCGTAGATGGCGGTATCCTTCATTAAAGCGTTCAGTCTTGCCATTTCTCAAAGATTATTCTGCTTCGTAACCGGCAATCTTGGCAATGCCCGGAGCAATCTCGATATTGTCAATACGACCCTGGAAGATCTCTGTGCCAGGTCCTACGGCATAAATAGGTACGTAACCGTTACTGTGACCACCGCTGGCCCAGCTGATCATAGCAACCTCAGAGAGAATATGCTTACAGGTCTCGCCGAGATCGTTGATGCGGTCTTCAATCTTATTGTTCTCGCCAATAGCTTTCTCGATGGCCTTCCAACGGTTCTGCAGGCGCTCTTTCTGGTTATCGCTGAGATTGATACCGGCACCAAAGCCCAAAAGGTCTTTCAGCTGCTTCTCTACAGCGTTCCACGTGAACTTCTTGGGAGCCTTTTTGTACTGTTCGTTCAGGATCCATTTCAGCTCCACGATGCTCTTACGCTGGTATTTCAGCAAATCCGTGTGAATCTCATAGGGACCAACACCCATAGCCATACCGCCGGTCTCGTGGTCAGCGCTGATGACGATGATGGTCTCATCAGGATGCTGCTGATAGAACTCATAAGCTACCTTCACGGCCTTATCCATATCCAGCACCTCGTTGATGCAGCATCCAATATCGTTGCGATGGCAGGCCCAGTCAATCATGCCACCTTCGATGGCGAAGAAGAAACCGTCCTTGTTCTTGGACATGAGGTAATTGATACCAGCGCGGGTAATCTGCTCCAGTGTCAGGTCGTTCTTGTCCTGATCTTGGGCATAGGGCAGCTGCTCGCTATCCAGCTTCTCGTTCTGCTTGTCGCTCTGGATGAGGATGAGCTTGTCGGCCTTACGACCTTTCTTCTCATATTCCTTGTAACCTTTTACGATAGTGTAGCCGGCATCCTGTGCCTGCTGGTGGAGAGAGGGCTCGCCTTCCTTGATATAGGGCTTATGGAAGTCAGAACCTGCAAAGAAATCGAAGCCGCTCTTGCAGAGATCTTTTCCCAGTTCATAGTACATATTACGGTTGGGCTGATGACCGAAGAAGGAGGCGGGAGTGGCATGAGTGATTGCAACGGTGGTTGCAACACCTACGGCCTTGCCGGATTTCTTCGCCCAATCGGCAACACTGGTAATCGGAGTCTCCAGATCCTTCAATACGCCAATGGCACCGTTTTTGGTTTTCTTGCCACAGGCAAGTGCCGTGCCGCCGGCAGCAGAGTCCGTTACGCCATTGGTAGCTGAATAGGTATTTACCAGACCCACGACAGGGAGGCTGGACATCAAGATAGGCTCAATACCGATCTTTCCCTTGAGGGCAGCCAGATAGGTCTCAGTAACATTGATTTGGTTCACACCCATACCGTCGCCGATAAAATAGAAAACATACTTCACCTGACTCTCAGCAAATGCGGAGAGAGCCATCATGCAAGCCAACAGGCCGGTAAGCATAGTTCTTTTCATTGTCATTGTGTTTTAGGATTTTTATATTAAAAGAATAGGTAAGCAACGATGATAGCGGCTACGGTGGAGGCCAAATCGGCTGCAAGGCCGCAGGGCAAGGCGTAGCGCGTGTTCTTGATACCGACGGAACCGAAATATACAGCTAAGATATAGAACGTGGTGTCCGTGGAACCTTGGAAGATACAGGAGAGACGACCCGCAAAGGAATCGGGGCCATACGTCTGCATACATTCAAGCATCAAACCACGTGCTCCCGAGCCACTGAGGGGTTTCATCAGTGCCGTAGGCAGGGCATTGGTAATGTCGGCATTGCCTCCGCAGGCTTCTACGACCCAACCTATACCGCTTAAGAGCCAGTCCATCGCACCTGAAGCACGAAAGACACCAATACCCACAAGAATAGCGATGAGATAAGGGATGATGCCCACTGCTGTAGAGAAACCTCCTTTGGCACCTTCTATGAAAGCGTCATATACATTGATCTTTTTGCGCAAACCCGCACAGATAAACGCTACAATGATTCCTAAGAGAATGATGTTGGCAATGTTTGAAGAGAAGATGCCCATCTGCTCACGGCTCAGGACCACTGAAGCCCATGCCATACCAGCTACGATGAGCGCAAACAGAGCCAAGGTGATGAGGACGGGACGGTTCAGTAGGTTGATACGTTGAATCGCACCTGTGATGGCTACGCCCACAACCATGGAAATCAATGTTGCCAACAGAATCGGAAGAAAGACATCCGTCGGTTGAGCGGCACCTAATGAAGCCCGGTAGGCAAGGATAGACACAGGCACGATGGTCAGACCGGCTGTGTTCATCACCAGAAACATAATCATAGAATTGGAAGCTGTGTCCTTCTTCGGGTTCAGCTCCTGCAGTCCTTCCATGGCTTTCAACCCGAGGGGTGTGGCTGCATTGTCCAATCCCAACATGTTCGCAGAAAGATTCATGAAGATATGTCCCACGACAGGATGATCAGCGGGTATCTCGGGGAAGAGACGACGGAAAAGAGGACCCAGCCAACGCGCTAAGGTATTCACTACGCCCCCCTGTTCGCCGATGCGCATGATGCCCATCCACAAGGAAAGGACAGCCGTCAGGGCTAACGAAATCTCAAAGCCCGACTTGGCTGTATCCATGGTAGCATTCATGATGGCGGGAAAAACCTCTACGTCACCAAAGAATACCAGCTTGACCATTGCCACAGCTGCGGCAATCAGGAAAAAAGCGATCCAAATATAGTTTAAGGCCATAAAACACATTTAATTTCCGACAAAAGTACAAAAAAACTATGAAAATAGAATTAAACTATGAACTTTTTCATAACTTTGTCCTCAAAATCATCTATTATCATCACCATTAAGATTATGTTGACCTCTATTTCCGAATGGTTCTCCTCCCTTGACACGACCATGCAAATCTTTTGGGCGTGTGCCATTGCTGCAAGTGCTGTGTTCATTATCCAGAACGCTTTGATGCTGATGGGCATCGGAGGGATGGACAGTGACGTGGATGCTGATGTAAGCACCGATACAGATATCTCTGCAGAGAATACAGGACATGAAGGCACCTTGGGTTCGGCGGGTATTTTCTCGCTGTTCACGCTCCGTAACTTCATCAACTTCTTCCTTGGCTTCGGTTGGGGGGGTATCAGCCTGGCTCCTGTGGTCCAGAACCAAGCCTTGCTTGTTTTCCTGAGCGTCCTCATCGGCTTAGTCTTCGTAGTCATCTTTGTGGTGATGATGCGTGCCTTGCTGCGTTTAGAGCACAATGGAAGCTTCAAGATACAGGATTGTGTAGGTCAGACGGCCAGCGTCTATCTCCGTATCCCTGCCCATCATGAAGCAGCCGGAAAAATCCAGATCAGCATCAATGGTTCCGTTCATGAACTCAATGCCTTCACCGACGGTGACTTCCTGCCTACAGGAGCACGTGTCCGCATCATTGAGGTCATTGACAGCGGCAGCCTGTTGGTCGAAAAACTATAGCATCTTTAATCCCTAATCTTTAATCCTTAATCTCAAAAATATGGAACTCTACGTCATCGTTGTAGCAGCCCTCGTGGCTTTCTTTCTGGTTGTAGCCATCTTCAACCGCTACCGCCGTTGTCCCTCGGACAAGATTCTTGTAATCTATGGAACCAGCGCCGCCAAAGGCTCTGCCAAATGTGTACACGGAGGCGGTACTTTCGTGTGGCCTATCATTCAGGACTATGCTTATATGAGCCTGACGCCCATCAGCATTGATGCCAACCTGACCAATGCCCTGTCTCGCCAGAATATCCGTGTGGATGTGCCCTGTCGCTTCACCGTGGGTATCAGCACGGAGCCCGATTACATGCAGGCTGCCGCTGAACGTCTGCTCGGACAGACACCTCAGCAGATTCAGGAGCTGGCCCGTGATATCCTGTTCGGCCAATTGCGTCTGGTGATTGCTACGATGTCTATCGAGGAACTGAACTCCGACCGTGATAAATTCCTGGAAGCTATTTCCACCAATGTGGAAGTAGAGCTGAAGAAGATTGGTCTCAGACTCATCAACGTGAACGTGACAGATATCAAGGACGAGAGCGGTTATATCGAAGCACTCGGTCGCGAAGCTGCTGCAAAGGCTATCAATGAGGCAAAGGTGCGTGTGGCTGAGCAGGATAAGATTGGTGAGATCGGTAAGGCAGAGGCTGTCCGTGAGACGCGTGTCCGCACCGCTGAAGCCAATGCTCAGGCCGTCAAGGGTGAGAACGAGGCGAAAGTGGAGATTGCTAACTCCGAGGCTTACCGTCGTGAGAAAGAGGCTGAGGCACAGCGCAAGGCACAGGCTGCAGAAAAGGTGCAGGCCGCTCGTGCGCTCGAAGAGGCTTATGCTGCTGAGCAGGCCGCAGAAACAGCCCGTGCAGAACGTGAGCGTGCAACAGAAACGGCCAACGTCATCGTAGGTCAGGAGATTGAAAAGCAACGCCTCATCATCGCTGCTGAGGCAGAAGCTGAACAGAAACGTGCTATTGCACGAGGTGAGGCAGATGCCGTCTTCGCCAAGATGGAAGCTGAAGCAAAGGGTTTGTATGAAGTGCTGACCCGTCAGGCACAAGGTTATGACAAGATGGTACAGGCTGCTGGCGGTAGTGCATCAGACGCTTACTCACTGCTGCTCTTGGAGAAATTGCCAGAGCTTGTCAAGACACAGGTAGATGCTATCAAGGGCATCAATATCGACAAGGTTACCGTCTGGGACAGTGGTGCTGCAGGTGCTGACGGAAAGAGCTCTACAGCGGGCTTTGTCAGCGGGCTCATGAAGAGCATCCCCCCTCTCAGCGATCTCTTTGAACAGGCCGGCCTGAACCTTCCCGAGTACCTGGCCAAGAAGAAAGCCGAAAGCGAAGCAGGCACAGACCCCAAAGCCTAATCCTATAATATAAATAGGATATGAAAAGATTCTGTATTACCCTCGTAGCAATGGTCATGTGCACCATTGGCTATTCTTTTGAAGTGAAAAACTCAGACGGTGTAACCATTTTTTACAGTTATCGCAATAATAGTACGCAAGAGGTGGAGGTAACGACAGGGTACAGCAAAAAATACACTGGCTCTGTGGTTATCCCGGAAGAGGTTTCATACTTGGGTAAGAAATACAAAGTGACGGGTATCGCAAATAATGCGTTCAAAGAGTGTTATGACCTCACCTCTGTCACTATCCCTGAAGGCGTTATCAGCATTGGGGATTATGCATTTTATCAATGTGAGAACCTACTTTCGGTCACTATTCCTAACAGCGTAACCTCGATTGGTAGTTATGCGTTCTATAACTGTTACGATCTCTCCTCTGTTACCCTTCCAGAAGAATTGACAACCATAGAGATTGGTGCGTTTGTTCACTGCTCCAGTTTCACATCAATCACCATTCCAAGTAAGGTTACTCACTTGGGAGGAGCCGTATTTCAGAATTGCTACAAACTTAATTCTATTACTTGCTTAAATACCACGCCTCCAGATATTGAAATGTCGGGTGTTTTCTGGTGTAGTCTTAATAATGTTTCTGATGCGAATGATATTTATACCTATGTTCCTCTTCACGTCCCCAAAGGAAGTGGTGACCTTTATGCTGCCACATTTGAATGGCGGAATTTTAAGAAAATAAGGGAAGATATAGAATTAGACGAAACGGAGCTTTATGCTGATCTCACCATCAAACAAGGCGAGATAGGCTATACGCGGCAGACCCTAAATAAAGGTGCTACGTATAAGATCTTTATCGGTTCTCTTGGAAACTATAAGGTGAACACTGTCACATTCAATAGCGAAGACGTGACAAAGGATGTAGTTGATGGATATTTCACGATTCCAGCATTACAGGAAGACTCTGAGCTTTCTATATCCTATGAAAAGGAGATTACAGATATCAGGAGCATCTCATCGTTGACAAACGTAAAGGTGACGGCACACAATGGAGAAATCAATATATCAAATATTGATGAGTCTTCTACCGTTTCTGTTTATAGTTCAGATGGTAAGCTTACATACAGCATCCCTTCTGCTTTGGGCTCGGTAAGAGTTCCTATCCATTCAGAAGGCTTATACCTTGTAAAAGTCGGATCACGCAGTTATTCAATAGCGTTGTAAACATCTGTCACCCACCATCAACACCTCCTGCGAATGATAACAGCAGGAAGGTGCGGTAGCTCCATTACAATGATTGCCACAAGGCGCTCAACAGCAGACCTTGTGGCAATCGGTTTATATACACCGCAGAGTTCGCGATGCCGCAAAGATTTTCATTACAGCTTGTCCTGCGGAAGTCCGCTGAGTTGCCTGAATCTCTGCGCCATAGCGCCTTTGCGGCGTATAAAAGATTAGTGGTTTGCAGTAGCTAATAATAAGCCAAAGGACATTGCGATGAATATAAAACGTGCATTTATATCTAACCGCAATGCAAAGATGTGCAATAATTTGAAGAAAAAAGGAATTGAAACCGATTATTTTGATTACTTTTGCCGTCAAAATAAAACGAGATATGGCAAGTCATTGAGCATACTGGACAAGGATTACCTCCAGTGGATTAAGGAATTGAGTACACGTTTTCGCCAGAGTCAGGTAAAGGCTTCTGTGAAGGTGAATCAGGTGATGCTTCAGTTCTATTGGGAACTGGGCAAGGATATTGTGGAAAAGAAAGCAGAGAGCCGTTGGGGCAGCGGGTTTATGAAGAACTTGAGCAGGGATTTGAAGGAAGTGAATCCTGATGCGACCTGTTTCTCGGAAACGAATCTGCTGTATATGAAGAACTTCTATTTGCTTTACCATCCCTATCTGGCAATTACTCCACAAGTTGGGGAGCAAATTACTCAACAAGTTGTTGAGCAATTTCATGAAGTTGCATTTACTCAGCAACTTGCTGAGCAAATTAAGCAAGACCTGTTTTCTATTCCGTGGGGGCATCACATTTTATTGATAGACAAACTCAAGAATAGTCCAGAGAAAGCTTTGTTTTTTGTTCATCAGACTGTGGAGAACGGCTGGAGCAGAAATATGTTGTTGAACTTCATGGGGACTGACTTGTATGAGCGTCAAGGCAAGGCTTTGACAAACTTCCAGCGAACATTGCCAGAAGAAACAAGCGACTTAGCCCGTGAGTTGACAAAGGACCCATACGACTTCGCATTTACAGGCATAACAGGCAAATACAATGAGGCTCTCTTAAAAGAGAAATTGCTGGGTAACATTACGCGGTTCTTGGTGGAACTGGGTACTGGCTTTGGATATTTGGGCAAGGAATATCGACTGCAAGTTGGCGAAAGGGAACAGTTTATAGACCTATTATTCTACAATCTTAACCTCTCTTGTTATGTCGTCATAGAAGTAAAGATTGGAAAGTTCGAGTTCGCGGATATTGGCCAATTAGGAGGCTATGTTGTTGCCTGTAACCATACACTTCGCAAAGAAGGACGCGATAATCCTACAATAGGTTTGCTTATCTGCAAGGAGAAAGATCGCATTCAAGCGCAATATGCTTTGGAATCAAGCAGCCAGCCTTTGGCTATCTCCGAATATGAGTTGGAGAAGTTCTATCCAGAAAAGGTAGAAGGTACAATTCCTACTATAGAAGAAATAGAGGCCAAACTAAGTGCAAAATAACTTAGCCTTGCCGTTCGTGTCTTATCTTGAAAATAGTGGATGTTTTATAGGTATAGACCTGTGGGCTTATAGGTCTATACCTTTCGGGCTACAAGTATATACCTTTTGGGCTACAAGTATATACCTTTTTGACTACAGGTCTATACCTTTCGAATCACAGGTCTAGTCACATTTTTCATTCACCGCAAAGACGCCATGGCGCAAAGTTTTTCACAGCAGTTTGTCCTGCGGAAGCTCGCTGAGCCGCACGAACGGCAAAGCCGAGGTTCGTGCTAGGCGAAGTTCGCAAAGATTCATGTCCTCTTGTCCCGTAATCCCTTCAACTATTTAATTCTTTCATTTTTTTATTCTTTAATTATTTAAATCCTTCATTGCACAGCCTTTGCGCTCTCTGCTTAAGTCAAAACCTCGCGTAGCGTTTTGGCTGGCTCCGCGTTAGCAAACAGTAAAGGCTAAAAAATCTCTGCGTCTTAGCGTCTTAGCGGTGAATGAAAATAAGCTATACAGCTGGCGGTGAATAGGAAAAAGCCAAGTGGTTGCGGTGAATAGCCATGTATTTGTAAGTGTATAGTTTACACTCTATATGGGTGATTTTCATAGGAAAATGAAGATTTTTGAGGAATTCCTTTGCGGATTCACACAATTATCGCTACATTTGCCCCGTCTTCTCGAAAGAGGGACGCATATTATTTGCTCAATCGCACATCGAATCACCACCTCGACCAAGCAGAAAACGAGCAAAATAAGGATAGTTGCGTAACAGCTATTCCTGCATCCAACGAAATGGGGCTTGCGCTATTTGCGTAGGTTTTCCGATATTCGTTGGAGGTTTGTGGTGAACCTGATGTGCGTATGGTGAAAACCTGCGCTTTTTTCATGCCATGAACTGAGCTGGGTTGTTAGCCATAGATTGAAAAACGTAAGATCAAATACTAACAACTATAACTAAATCAACAAAAAATGAAAAGACTATTATTCTTATTAAGTGTCCTGCTGACAGGAGTTAGCGGGGCGTGGGCTGAAACTGTTACGTGGACACCAGGTCTAACGTTTAACGAATCAACAACCGGTAATTTTTCAACAGGATGGTTTACGGTTGTTTCCCCAATTAATGGCACACTCAATTCTTTTACGGTCAATCTTGGAACTGGAGGTGGAGGTGGCATTTCCAGAACAGATGCTTACTTGGCCATCAGCCGTAATCTGAAATCAAGTACAACAGGTTTCAGTGCAAGTGATTTTGTGGCAATATCAAATGAAAGCTGTACAACTTCTGGTTCAAAGATAACTTTGACTTTTAATAGCGATGCAGTCCTCAATGGGGGTTCTACATACTATTTCTATTGGGTTACAGAAAGTGCTGGAGTCTATACAACAGTTAATCAGCGCTATTACGTAGTATCAAGCAATCAGATGTCGGTTGGTACAGTAGGCACAACAACGGCCTATAGTTCTAGTTATGCGATGCCATTTAGTGCTACAATGACAATCGCTGATAATAAGTACTATAGAATAAAGGCACTTTATCCAGATGGAATTTGTTACTTATATTCCAATGAATCAAATGAGGATAAAATTTGGAAAAACACCTCTGCACCTTCTGTCACAGCTTTAAGATATGTATGGAAAGCTACACTAAGCACAGGTTTGATATTGCAAAATGTTGGATCAAGCCGTTATATTCCTAAGCTTACGACTGGCAGTAAAACTGGAGCTGATGTGGATTATTTGACTGCCACGACAACAGACGATGCTGAAAAGTTTTCGTTAGAAGATAATAATCCAGGTGCGCAAAACCAACCCGGCTTTATTGCCTTAAAATCCACTACTGCCGCTTCAGATGTATGGCTGAACACAGCCACTTCAGGAAATGCATGGGTAGGTAGCCATGATGCCAATCCAAACAAAAGTGGCCAGTTCTTGTTCTATCAAGTGAAAAAAGTAACTTTTAGCATGCCTGTTGCTGTTAATGGTGGGGATGCAGTATCTACCATTTATGTTGCAGTTGATGGCAGCGACTCTTTCACGCTTCCTGCAGGTTATCTATATAGTGTAGATGGAGCATCTGAGGTTACAAACACATTGGCCGCATCTGCAATTGCTGCGGCAGGAACCTCTGACATGACTGTTACGGTGAATTCTGAGGTTATTAATGCAACAGCGAATATCACCAATAATAAGCTGTATCACATATATACCTATAATAATGGTAGTACAGAAGGTTCGACTAAGTATTACCTTACCTCTGCTGGTCAATTGACTTCTGACGAGGCTTCTGCTGCAGATTTCTTGTTTACAGTTACCAATGAAGGATATTATGTCAATGCTGGTTATGCTTGGCAAATCACCGCAGATGACGGTTCCCATTATTTTACAAATCCAACAGAAGGAAGCCGCGATCATTATATCCATACAACAACAAACAAACGCCAACATTGGGAGGCACAAGTATTCTATTGGAATGGAAGTAAATATGCCATTCGTGCTACAAATTGTACCAATGGAAGTGGCTATGACTGTAACGCTTTCTGGACGGTGACAGATTATGACTCTGATGGCACACCTGAAGCCGATTATGATGCTACGCTGAATGTCAAACATTATGTTTGGGGTATTGAAGAAGCTGGCTCTGTAACATTTAATCTTTTATTCCAAGGAGAGACTATTAGAACAGTGGTCAGGAATAGAGCAAGCGTAATTGGTACTGCAGCCTTGCCGACTGATTCTTGGAATCATGCATGTTGTGAGTACTCATTTGAACCGTCAACAATTGACGGCGAGACAGAAACTGTAGATGTCACCATGACTTGGAATGTAGGGGATTTGACCTTCTCTTCTGATTATGCTTCTGCCACATGGTATCATATGAGCTTGCATAATAAGTGGGCAAAATATAATAAAGAAGTAAATGGTACTGATGGTCACCCCTTGTATTCTGATAAGAACAACGTTAATTATGATGTCGCTGGTTTTGCTGGAATGTGGGCATTTGTTGGCAATCCTTTAGATGGCGTGTATGTAATTAATAGAGAAGCTGGTAATGGTAAAGTCCTTGGTTGGACAACACCTCCAAGAATGCAAGGTACAAATGAAGGATCCTCTAAGAGGTTCGTCTTGGGTAAGAAAAGCGACACAGAATTCACTCTTTCATATAGTGGGTTCTATGTAAACGACTATGAAGATGCTGGAAAACTCAAGTTTTGGAATGATGGACGTGGAGCAACAGCTGATGGGTCTGCCATTACCGTTGAGGATATATCGCTTTACGAATTGTCTTTAATTGAACTGGATGAGTATGCTAGTGAACATGCTGAAGGTGAATACTTTGGTGTGACATCAAGTGCTGTGACATCACTTCGAAATAATATCAAAACAGCGAAAGCATCGTATAATGCAGCAGCTTATTCTGCAGCACATTCTGCGATAGAGGCATTGTGGCCAGGTACAGACAATGCAAATGTTGTATTCCCTGAAAATGGTTTCTATTATATCAAAAGTTCAGGATCACGCAATTGGGGACCTGCATATATCACATATAGCTCTACTGGCCTTGTAACTCAGACATCCAAAGATTTGAATAGTATTATATATTTATCTGAAGAATCATCCGTGTATAAGTTTTCCGTACAAGGTCTAAATCTGCAACCATTCACATCGCATAGCCAGCAAGCTCGCGCTACTGATGATAGTGGCTGTGACGTGACATTGAGCCCATCATCGACTCCTGGTATGGGTCTGATTGAGAATTCAATATCTGGAACTCCTACCTACCCGAGCTATTCCAAGTATTTCCATGAGAATGATGGTAACAAAGTTGTAAGTTGGGAATATAATGCAGTAGCTTCCACTTGGGCAATTGAAAAAGTTGAAACTGTCACCGTCACGCTCAACTCCGATGGTGCAAGTCCGACTGCTACATACTACGCTACCTTCTGTGCACCTTTCAGTTATACTGTTGGTGATGGCGCAACGGCTTATACATTGGAAAGAAGCGGCGACTGGCTCGTTCCGACACCTATCGTAGGTGAAGTTACAGCAGGAACCCCCGTCCTTTTGAAGGGTACATCAGGGACTGCTACACTGACCATTGGCACAGGGTATGCGGCAACACCTCTCACAACGACCTCTTTGACAGGAACCTATACAGCAAAGGAAATTGACGGTGAACATGACTATGTTCTTGGTATTGACGGAGGTGTAGTAGGCTTCTATCATTGGGATAACAACAATTTGGGTGCCAACCGTGCCTATTACGACACGCCTGCAGCTCCTGGAGTGAAAGGCTTCAAGGTTCAGTGGGATGTCGTGGATGCTGTCAAGTCCGTGGATAATGCACCGCAGGCTGAAAGCGCCATCTTCAACATCGCAGGCCAGCGCCTGAACAAGATGCAGAAGGGCGTGAACATCGTGAATGGTAAAGCAATCATTGTCAAATAACTCAAAACGCATACAATTATGAAAAAGACATATATCCATCCTGCTCTCATCATCGTACGTGTTGCGACAGAAGGACGCATCCTTGAAGGTTCACTTTATATGAATAATAGCAGAACCGTTACAGGCACCAATGGCGGCTGGGTCAAATCAGACCGTTCCCGTGACAGCTACAACGTCTGGGATGACGATTGGAGCAACTAATCCATCCATTTCCTTTGGCTCTATTAAACTTAATATAGAGTAGTTAATTTTTTCATTTGTTGGAGGCTGGGCTGTGAAGTTCGGCCTCCTTTCTTTTTTCATTCACCGCAATGACACATTTATTTCATCAACCGCAAGACACCAATAATTTATATTCACCGCAAGCGGCATGTTCTTTCATTCACCGCAAAGACGCCAAGACGCGAAGGATTTTTTTAGCCTTTATGTTAGCTGACGCGGAGCCAGTCAAAACGCTTCGCGAGGTTTTGACTTAAGCGGAGGGCGCAAAGGCTACGCATGAGAACACACCTGAGCCCTAATATCAAGAGGAAATGTTTCTTTGCGAACTTCGCCTAGCACAAACCCTAGTGCTTGCACCGTTCGTGCGGCTCAGCGAGCTTCCGCAGGACAAGCTGCAATGAAAAACTTTGCGCCATAGCGTCTTTGCGGTGTATAAATATAAAATTGATGAACACCACATATAAACAGCGTAGATTTTTATTCACCGCCAGTTGCATAGCTTTTTTTCATTCACCGCAAAGACGCTAAGACGCAAAGAAATTCTGGGCTGCTGGGCTAGGCGATAGCGCAAAGCCGTATGAACGGCAAAGCCGAGGTTCATACTAGGCAGAGAGCGCAAAGGCTGCGCAATAATTTGAAAAGTTTTTGGGAAAATGAAAAGAAATTGAGGATTCGTGTGTAGGTATAGTTTTTTTGCTGTACCTTTGTGTTCCCAAACAATATCAGAATTATGGAAGAACGGAGCAAAGAGGAGTATAATCTCCTGAGTCATGAGATCATAGGTGCTGCCTTGGAGGTGCACAAGCATTTAGGACCAGGCTTGCTAGAAATCGTCTATGAGGAATGCTTGGCGGAAGAACTTTCCCTACGGGGTCTTAAGGTTGAACGGCAAGTGAGCTTACCTATTATTTACAAGGGAAAAGAGATTGGACATCCACTGACGATGGACATGTTAGTGGAGGGTTGTATTATCATTGAGCTAAAGGCTGTAAAAGAAATGCACGATATCTACTCGGCTCAGTTGCTGTCATACCTAAAACTATCCAACCTCAAGTTAGGATTTCTCATCAATTTCAATAGTGTTCAGCTACGCGATGGAGTAAAGCGCATCGTGAACAGATTGTGATATCTTGTTACTATGTGCCAACCCTTTGCGAACTTTGCCTAGCATGAACCATGGTGCTTGCACCGTTCGTGCGGCTCAGCGGGCTTCCGCAGGACAAGCTGCAATGAAAACCTTTGCGCCATGGCGTCTTTGCGGTGTATAAATAAATACAAGTGGCTTGCGTTGAGATTGTTTTTGCAATAGATGATACGAATTTTAGTGAAACGTTTGGTGAAATCAAGAAAAGAC
This sequence comes from uncultured Prevotellaceae bacterium, assembly GCA_947305005.1. Classification (GTDB taxonomy): domain Bacteria; phylum Bacteroidota; class Bacteroidia; order Bacteroidales; family Bacteroidaceae; genus Physcousia. Next base: position 51,272 of record CAMZCM010000007.1, read on the forward strand.
GGTACTTTTGCAGCGCTTGAATAAGAAAAAAGAGATAACTATGACAGCAATACAGATGAATGCCGAATTGCTCCGTAACATGAGCATTATAGCAGACGATGAAAACCTGCTAAAGCGTGCCGCCAGATACCTGCGCAAACTTGTGGCAGAGAAGGAAGACCAGACGCTCATGACAAAGGAAGAGTTCTTTGCTCGTATAGATAAAGCTGAGCAGGAAATCGCCGAGGGTAAGGGAGTTACCTTTACGAATAAAGAAGACATGAACGCTTGGCTTAATTCTCTCTGATGAAATACACAATTACTTATGCTCCGGAAGCCCAAGAGGGACTGGTCAAGTTGAAACGAAGCGAACCTGCAGCGTATAAGAAAGCCGTTAAATTGCTCAACGAAATTGCTGACCACCCCCAAACAGGGACAGGCCATCCTGAGCCTTTAAAGGGAAAACCTGAAAACCGATGGAGTCGCCAGATTACCAAGAAGCACCGTTTGGTGTATCGAATCTTTGAAACCGAGATTCATATCGATGTACTTTCTGCCTATGGGCATTATGACGACAAGTGATTCAGCGCTTTTCATATTTTAGCAGACACCCATATCTGTCAATAGTTTTCTTCGGTTTCCTTTGTAACCCACAAAGTTGCTATTTATCGCAATAATTTGTAGGATTAATAGTAGCAATTGCTACCTTTAATAGAAAAAAGTGCTACTATTAATACGCGAAAAAAGCCTTGCTGTGGATGGCTTGCTAGATGTCCAATTATTTCTATTCATAGCAGCCTGTGTTGCGTTTTATTCACCGCTATGTCCTATGGCTTATTATTCACCGCTAACTGTATGTTCTTATTCACCGCTAAGACGCTAAGACGCGGAGAATTTTAAGCCTTTACTGTTAGCTGACGCGGAGCCAGCCAAAACGCTACGCGGGTTTTGACTTAAGCGGAGGGCGCAAAGGCTACGCATGAGAACACACCTGAGCCCTAATATCAAGAGGAAATGTTTCTTTGCGAACTTCGCCTAGCACAAACCCTAGTGCTTGCACCGTTCGTGCGGCTCAGCGAGCTTCCGCAGGACAAGCTGCAATGAAAAACTTTGCGCCATAGCGTCTTTGCGGTGTATAAATATAAAATTGATGAACACCACATATAAACAGCGTAGATTTTTATTCACCGCCAGTTGCATAGCTTTTTTTCATTCACCGCAAAGACGCTAAGACGCAAAGAAATTCTGGGCTGCTGGGCTAGGCGATAGCGCAAAGCCGTATGAACGGCAAAGCCGAGGTTCATACTAGGCAGAGAGCGCAAAGGCTGCGCAATGAAGAATTAAAAAATGAAAGAATTAAAGAGTTGAAGGGATTAAGGAACAAGAGGAAACGAGGTCTTTGCGCCCTTTGCTTAAGCTAAAACCCCGCGTAGCGTTTTGGCTGGCTCAGCGGGCTTCCGAAGGACAAGCTGCAATGAAAAACTTTGCGCCATGGCGTCTTTGCGGTGTATAAATAAATACAAGTGGCTTGCGTTGAGATTGTTTTTGCAATAGATGATACGAATTTTAGTGAAACGTTTGGTGAAATCAAGAAAAGACGGTACTTTTGCAGCGCTTGAATAAGAAAAAAGATATGAGTAAGCAGGAAAAAGAAGAAAAGGCCAAAGAGTTTTGGGAGTACTATGAGGCAACACAGGGTACAATTACGGTAACAGATCCTGTAGTGCTTGACTAATGCGCTTACTTCTTGACACCAACATTTATGTTTATATGGTCAGCGACCGAAAATCGTTGACAAAGGATGTCTGTACATATCTTGAAGATCCGGAAAACTTAAAATATCTAAGCATCGTTAGTTTACAAGAACTAATAACAGCATTTCGTACGAAGAAACTGTTATCCAAAATATGGAAGACAGAAGCGGAGATGATTTCATTTGTACTAAATGACCCGTCTGTAGAAATAGATAATACCGATGTGAACGTTATACGCACCTTGGCGGCCTTGCAGATTAACGAGAGTCAGGAACATAAAGACCCTTTCGATCATATTATCATCGCTCAGGCTATCTCACATAAGATGGTGCTTGTGAGCTCAGATACAAAATTCCCATTTTATCGCAAGCAGGGGTTACGACTAATAGAGAATCTGTAGTTACATTATAATTATCTACTAGGGCTGTTGCATGGATCTTCTGTCAATAGTTTTCTCTGGTTTCCTGTGCAACGCGGATAGTTGCTATTTATCGCAATAATTTGTAGGATTAATAGTAGCAATTGCTACCTTTAATAGAAAAAAGTGCTACTATTAATACGCGAAAAAAGCCTTGCTGTGGATGGCTTGCTAGATGTCCAATTATTTCTATTCATAGCAGCCTGTGTTGCGTTTTATTCACCGCTATGTCCTATGGCTTATTATTCACCGCAAACTGTATGTTCTTATTCACCGCAAAGACGCCAAGACGCGGAGAATTTTAAGCCTTTACTGTTAGCTGACGCGGAGCCAGTCAAAACGCTACGCGGGTTTTGACTTAAGCGGAGGGCGCAAAGGCTACGCATAGAAAAAACTGAGAACTTAGTGTCAAGAGGAAATGCTTCTTTGCGAACTTTGCCTAGCATGAACCTTGGTGCTTGCACCGTTCGTGCGGCTCAGCGGGCTTCCGAAGGACAAGCTGCAATGAAAACCTTTGCGTCATGGCGTCTTTGCGGTGTATAAAAAACTTTGATTTGTGAGGCTGTGTTTCTGGAGGCGAAAAACGGCCAATCGATTCAAACGATCGAGTGAGCTAATTCACTGGATCGTTTGAATCGATTCACTGGATTTTCGCTATCGAAATAGAGGGCACCTGCAAAAGGCTCGCGAGCTCGAATAAACGATATGCGTCGAGCGAGAGATTTTGAGAATTGTCTCGCAGAAATCGCTGAAATCGCAGAAATACTTTTTCCGAACACGCGCTCGGGAAAAGATTTGAGGATAGGTTATTTTTGATAACTCTTCTTGACGATCTTGGATTTGTTGAGGTATTCGGCACAGCGACGCACTCCCTCCATAATATCAATGGTGCCGTCAGTGCCCTCCATCTCTACGATGTAATCACAGAGACCTGCCGTTTCAACATTGCGGAAAATGGCGTTGAAATCAACCATTCCGCTCTCACCGAGCTCATAAAGATCCTTGATGTGAAGCATCTTGAAGCGACCAGGGTATTTCTTGAAATACTGCACGGGCGATTGCTGTGCCATCACGCACCAGTAAGTGTCCATCTGCCAGAAGAACACAGTGGGATCGGTGTGCTGCATGAAATAGTCCATCCACACCTGATTCTCTACCTTACGGAACTCACCCGAATGGGTATGGTAGCCATACTGCAAGCCTGCGGCCTTACACTTACGACCTATCTCGTTGGTATAGTCGCAAAGTGTCTGTGCCTCCTCCAAGGTCTTGGGAATGCCCCAGCCAGGTGTAACGATGTATTTCATGCCAGCTGCCTTGTGGTCGGCGATAGCCTTGTCCCACCATTTCAGGGCTTCGGTGAAATCGTGATTTTTCAGTTCCTCGGCGTTCAAGCCACGTGTAGCATGACTGCTCAAGCATTTCAGGCCGGCGGCTTCACAGTCGGCCTTGAATTGCTGAGGGGACACGCCATAGAAGGTGCCCTTACCTTGGTCGTAGCTGGCTGCTTCTATAGCGGTATAGCCCCACGAATAAAGTTTCTTGAAGACCTCTTCATGGTTCTGAGCATACTTCTCAGGTGAGCCAATCACTTCGCGAATAGAATACAACTGTAAACCCATTTCTTTCTTGGGCTTAGCAGAAACTGGCAGCCCCATGATAAGAGCTGCCAGTATGATGATGATCTTTCTCATTAATCCAGAATTTTAATGCGGATATTACGATACCAGACATCGTCGCCGTGGTCCTGCAAGCCGATGTAACCCTCGTGATTCTCTCCACCCATGTTGTTAAGCAGGTTGAAAGCATAGGGGAAATCGCCTCCCTCACGGAACTTGCTGTCCTGCAACATCTGTGTCCATTTCGGTGTCCAAAGGTGATACTCCAGCACGTTAGTGCCATTCTGACCATGAACGACAGTGCCTTTATATACCATTATCTTAGCTTGGTTCCACTCGCCAGCAGGATTGGCGTTCTGGGGTTTGGCGGGAATCATGTCGTAGAGTGATGCAGCCTGACGATTGCCATCAATACCGAGTTGAGCATCGGGATGTTTAGCATTGTCGAGGACCTGATACTCACTGCAGGACTGCCAGATGGGCAGGTACTCCTTACCCTCAGCATCCTTGACTTCCTGAGCGAGATAGAAGATACCGCTATTACCGCCTTCGGAGATTTTGTACTCCAGCAGCAGTTCGAAGTTCTGGAACTTATGGGCAAAGATGAGGTCACCGCCACCTTCCACTTGTGCTTCGCCAGTGCCAGATCCCTTGAGGTGGATGGCACCATCGCTAACTTCCCAGCTGGTGGGAGGAACGTCCATACCGTAGCCGCGCCAACCATCGAGATTCTCGCCGTTGAAAAGTACGATGAAACCTTCCTCGTCAACGGGCAAGGAAGCGATGTCAATATTGGGCCCGTCGGCCACTACGGCCACGAGGCTCTCTGTTGCTTCACTCTCAGGGGCCTGGCAGGTGCCACAACCGCACTTACCGATAAAGAAGCCTACAACACCACCTACCAAGGCACAAACAATACCAAAAAATGTCTTTTTCATTATAATTTAAAGAAGTTTAATTACAATTCTTGAATGGTAACCGCTCCCTCCCTACAAGGGAGGGCGGGGGGAGAGTCCTCTAATCCAATTCCTTTACCTTAATGTTCTTAAACCAGACGTTGTCGCCATGATCCTGCATGCCAATAAATCCCTTGCGCTCAGGACCGCCACAGTTGTTGAGGAGATCGAAAGCAGTAGGCCATGATTTCTCACTGAACTTACTGTCCTGAAGAAGCGCAGTCCATTGAGGCGTCCAAAGGTCATAGGAGAGAACCTCTACGCCATTCTGGAAGTGTTGAACATGTCCGTCCTGCACGCGAATGCGTACTTTATTCCATTGTCCTGCGGGCTTCGCATTTTGAGGTTTAGCAGGAATCATGTCGTAAAGTGAGGTCGATTGACGGTTGTTGTCCTTGCCAAGCTTAGCATCAGGGTGACGCTCGTTGTCAAGCACCTGGCACTCAGGGGCCGAAATGTATATGGGTTCAAGGCCACCATTCGCGTTAGCTACTTCGCGAGCGAGATAGAAGATGCCGGAGTTACCTCCTTCTGCAATCTTCCATTCCATCTCAAACTCAAAGTTGGGCCCGAACTTGTGGGCGAAGATAATATCACCGCCCTCACCTTTGGCTTTGCTGTCAAAGAAGATAGCGCCGTCCTGCACCTTCCATTTAGAAGGGACATGACTCTTACCATATCCACGCCAGCCTGCAAGTGTCTGACCATCAAAAATCGTGATGAATCCCTTTTTGTCAATGGGTAATTCATGGCGATCCCACAGTTCAGGACCTTGAAAGCCCTGTGAGCAGATGATGGTTGTTGTCTTCTGGGCAAAAGAAGGTATCGTATAGACTACGAAGCTTATCAATAATAATAATTTCTTCATGACAACCTCCTTCATTAGGGTAGTTCAGGGAGTGTGAAGCCGTTCTCATAGACAGGCTTAATGAGACGTGCGGCATATTCATTGGCATCAATAAGCACCTTGTCAGCAGTATTGAAGGACGGATGACCATCATGGATGGAGAACTCAATAGCGTTAGAAACGTGCAACTTAGCATCGGGAGCGATGTTGGTGAAGCGCATCTTCTCACCATCCCACTTCAGCCATTGGTCAAGTTCTTGCAGGCGCACAGCAGCGACACCCATCACAATGTTCTCATTGAGAGGACCTGAGACGGCGAAGTCGGAGCTGGCAGGAATGCGATTGTCGGCACTCTCCTTACAAGCACGAATCCAATCCTGCTGATGGTTATCGTCCTTCACGATACGGCAGAGTTCAGGAACCTTAGGTTCACGACCACTAACGAGGAACGGGTTGTAACCATATGTTCCAACAACCATGATATCCTTTGTTCCATAGAAAATGCAAACGCCATTACCGTCGAAGTGCTTACCTTCAGGCATCTCAAAAGGTATATTGGGACGCAGACCGCCATCGTACCATGTCAATTCGCAAGCGGGGAGGCCCAACTTAGGCATGTTGTCACGAGCGGGGAAACGGAAAGTAACCTTCTGTGCGGAGGGACATGAATCGGGCATCAACATGGTAGAACTACCGATGATAGCAGTTGGAGAACCAAGTTTCAAACCTGTAAAGGCTACTGCTAGGATATGGTTAGCCATATCGCCAAGAGCACCTGAACCGAACGGCCACCATCCACGGAAATTCCAAGGAGTATAGACCTCATTGAAGGGACGCATGTGAGCCGGACCGATGAAAGCATCCCAGTTCATCGTAGAGGGAATGGGCTGAGCCTCCTTGGGGGTGGACATGCCCTGCGGCCAGATAGGACGATTCGTGAAAGCTTCAATCTTAGTGACCTCACCGATCTCGCCATTCCATAGCCAATTGAGGGCTTGGCGAGAACCAGCACTTGAAGCGCCTTGGTTACCCTGCTGGGTCGCCACCTTATATTTAGCAGCCAGTTTGGTAAGCAGACGACTCTCGTAAGCGTAGAGCGTCATCGGTTTTTCTACATAGACATGCTTACCGGCTGCCATTGCATCAGCAGCGATGATAGCATGTGTATGGTCAGCAGTAGCAACCATAACAGCATCAGCGCTCTTCAGCATTTCGTCGTACATCTTACGATAGTCGTTGTACTTCTTAGCATTGGGATACTTGTCGAAGACATGCTTGGCGTACTTCCAATCGCAATCGCAGAGGCCAACGATATTCTCAGTCTTAGCCATCTCTGAAAGGTCAGCGGCACCGCGTCCACCGATACCAACGCCAAGGATGTTCAACTTATCGCTCGGAGCCTTCTTGCCGACTTTCGCGCCAAGGACAGTACTGGGAACGATGGTGGGGGCAACAATCATGCCCGCCAGCGCAGCGGAGCCGCGCTTTAGGAAATCTCTTCTTGTGAGGTCTGCCATAGGTAGTTTAAAGTTAAAGATTAATAGTTAAAAGGATTATGTGTCAATTTATACATTCTTATTAAGACGCGGAAGAAGTCCATAGCCGTCCTTAAGGTTGCGGCGATGCTCCCAGATTTCTTCAAGCTCCTCATGAGTTCCAATAGATGGGAGGGCATTCTTGCGGGCATCCTCTATCATCTTCCAGGCATATCCTGAAGCCATTGCAGAATCGCGGAACGAAGGCATCAGCGGATTGCGTACACCTTTCTCAATGCTGTCAGCCATCTCTGTGATAAGACGATCTATATTTTTTCCACCATACGGACGCTCAATACGTTGGGTCTCTGTAACACCATGAATTTCCACGACTGCAGTCTTGAAATCGTGGGTCATGCGACAAAAGCCTTTGGTGCCTATTAGTTCTACGTATGAATTATGCGTCTGATTCTTGGCAAGCTGCCCATAGACAAAACCCTGGGTGATGTCATAGACAACACCACTCTCGAAGGTTCCATGGACTTGAATCCACCACGGGTCTTTCCAATCCCACATACAAACACCTTGGGCGTGCCAAGTCTTATATTCGCAACGGGCATACCAACGAGCCAGGTTGACATAATGCATCCCGCAGTCATGGAAGGAAGGACCTTCACTTTCGTGCCCTTCGCCTGGTGCCAAACCCGGTGTCATGTGGCAGATGCGCATAATAGCCAGTTCTCCCAACTCTGCACTCTCTACAACTTCACGCATGAGGTGATGATACCAGGCATTCTGCAGATACATATTCGCTGTACTTAGAATAGGAGCTTCTTCTACAAGTTTCACGGCCTCCCATTCATGATCAATAGTATCAGCAATAGGCTTTTCGGCAATAATGTGTTTGCCAGCAGCCACTGCTTTTTGGATCTGTGCCAAACGGGCGTTGGCCGTCGTTGTTAACGCAACAACCTGCACACGTTTGTCATTAAAAATGAGCTGATCATCTGAAATAACCTGAGCTTCTGGTGCCATTTTCTGGGCGACCTCGCGGCTTTCTGCATCAAGATCGCAGATATAAGCCACCTCATAAGCCACATTCTTCTGAAATTCTTTCAGATAGTAGCGCCCCATACGGCCAAATCCGATGATTCCTACAGGTATTTTCATATAAAAATCATAACTGTTTTTATAGGTTCTTGCCAAAAAATCGCAACGAAGATAATGTTTTTTTACCGTATTATTATTTCATTCAATGTTTTTTTATTTCTTTTCAACAAAATAAACCTTTCGTCTGACATTACAACGCTAAAAGTACAAAAATACCTTCCAAAATTTGGTAGTTCACGTAACTTGCATTACCTTTGCACCGCTTTTGAAGCCCAGATGGCGGAATCGGTAGACGCGCTGGTCTCAAACACCAGTGGGGCAACCCGTGCCGGTTCGACCCCGGCTCTGGGTACAAGCAGAGCGGAGGCTTCTTCTGAAGTTTCCGCTTTTTCTTTGACTCATCATCATTCTTTCTTTATACAATGAAAAAGAACCTCGAAACACTTTGTATCCATGGCGGTTGGCATCCCACCAAGGGCGAACCGCAACAACTGCCCATTTATCAGAGCACTACGTTCAAGTATGATACCAGCAACCAGATGGCTAAGCTTTTCGACCTTGAAGAGGAAGGTTATTTCTATACTCGTTTGGCCAATCCTACCAACGATGCCGTAGCTGCAAAGATCAATGCCCTCGAAGGCGGTGTAGGCTGTCTGCTTACTTCGTCAGGTCAGGCTGCCAGTTTCTATGCTGTCTTCAACATCTGTCAAGCAGGTGATCATTTCATCACCTCTAATAATATATATGGTGGCACCTACAACCTCTTTGGCGTTACCATGAAGAAGCTCGGCATCGACTGCACCTTCGTTGATCCCGATTGGGACGATGAGCGTATTGAAGCAGCTTTCCGTCCGAACACCAAGTGTTTCTTCGGCGAGACTATTTCCAATCCGGGCGGCAATGTCTTCGATATCGAACGTTTTGCCAAGTTGGCTCATCAACACGGTGTCCCCCTTATTGTCGATAACACCTTTGCTACGCCTATCAACTGCCGTCCTATTGAGTGGGGTTGCGACATCGTCACACACTCTACCACCAAGTACATGGATGGTCATGCCACACAGGTCGGCGGTGCCATCATTGACAGTGGTAACTTCGATTGGGAGGCTCATGCTGACAAGTTCCCCGGACTCACCACACCCGATGAGAGTTATCATGGCCTTACCTATACAAAAGCTTTTGGCAAGAAAGCCTATGTTACTAAGTTGGTCAGCCAGCTGATGCGTGACCTTGGCTCTATCCCTTCACCCCAGAACTGCTTCCTTCTCAACCTCGGCTTGGAGACCCTGCATCTGCGTATGCCCAAACACTGCGAGAATGCTCAGAAGGTGGCTGAATGGCTTGAAGCAAATCCCAAAGTGGGATGGGTGAACTACTGCGGTCTTCCCTCCAATAAATATTATTCATTGGCCCAGAAATACCTGCCCAATGGTTCTTGTGGCGTTATTGCTTTCGGCCTGAAGGGTTCTCGTGAAGAAGCTATTAAGTTCATGGATAACCTCGACTTCGTGAGCATTGTTACTCACGTGGCCGATGCACGCACTTGTGTTCTCCACCCCGCCAGCCATACCCACCGCCAGCTTTCCGATGAGCAGTTACGTGAAGCAGGTATCGCTCCTGACCTTATTCGTCTCAGCGTTGGCATTGAGAACGTCGAAGACATCATTGCCGACCTCAAGCAGGCCATGGACAAGATGTAAAGAAGTAAAGAAAGTCTTTTTTCATGACATACGCGAAACGAGCAGTCCTTTTCTTCTTCGCTTTTCTCTGTTTAGCCTTCCTCTCTTCCGCCCAATCTACACATTGGCGTATTGAAGCAGAGTCTCCTCTGACACGCGTTCTGCAACGTGGAGACACGCTTGACATTACTTCACCAAAAGGGCTTTCGTTATGGTGGGATGAGCCCATGCAGGTGCCTTGCACCATTAGCTATCGCGCTTGCATTGTTATGGAAGGCGGCCCTTTCGACCGTCTCTCTGACCTTAACTGCTTCTGGATGGCCAGTGAACCACTAAAAGGAATCGCCCAACGTGGCGGACGTTTCGTAGAGAGTTATCGCCTGAAGTGCTACTACTTAGGTTATGGGGGCAACTATAACACGACAACACGCTTTCGTCGCTATGACGGTGACACGCTCGCCATTACAGACGAAACACACCGTCCACCGATTCTTAAGGAATTTACGGATAGCGCCCATCTCCTCAAGCCCAATCATTGGTACACCGTTCGTATAGAAGTCCTTTCCAATGGTCGAACGCGTTATTTCATCGATAATGAACTCCTTGTGGATTACTTTGATCCACAGCCTCTACAACGTGGGTGGTTTGCCTTCCGAACCACATGGAGTCACACCCGCTTCACAGGCTTTCGCTATCAAGCCACCAATTAAGAAAGCCTGAATATTACAGGGAGTTTGAAGCGGGAACGGACAGCTTTATTATTTTGGTATGCAGGCTTCCACTTCGGCATCAACTTAATAACGCGTTCAGCTTCTTGAGTAAGCGATGGGGCTGGCGAACGAAGAACTTTCACATCCACTATAGAACCGTCTTTGTTCACTACAAATTCCACGATTACACGACCTTGAATCCCTTGTTCTTGAGCAACTGCAGGATATTTGACATGTTTTGCAAGCCATGTATAGCACTCCTGGTCCCCCCCAGGAAACTCTGCATTCTCCTCAACAACCTCATAAATATTATTATCCACCAATTCTGCTTGATTAACCTCTCCACTTTCCAGCAATTGGTTCAGACGCTCGTAAGCGACAACAGAATCGCCTTTTTCCACCGCAACTTGAAAATACCATGCCGCCGTCTTATTATTCTGTGGAACGCCAATACCTTCTGAATACATGACACCTAAACGAGTGTTTGCTTCAGCACATCTTATTGCCTTTTTATACCAACTGATTGCAGCCCCATAATTTTGGGTGATACCTGTACCTTCATCATACATTTTTCCCAGTTGGTAAGCAGCTTGGGCGTGTTCCATATTTGCCGAACGACGAAAACATGCATATGCCTTCATATAATCTGGCGCATTCTCTGAATCGCCTGCAAAAAACTTTTGGCCTGCCTCATAATACGTCTTAGCTGTCCCCTCCATCTTTTGTACATACTCTCTATATGACATCCACATACAATTATCGGTGCCAAGAACAACTACTCCTTGATTATGACTGGTAATAAAAATGCTGAACGTGGACATACCAGGCTTGGATACAATCACTGAATCACCGTCCAAGGGTAATTTTAAAGAAAAAAGGCCATCTACATTTGTAGCTACAGCAGCATTCGCCTTAGATCCTATAACATTGGCGTCCTTAATGGGGATTCCTTGCATATTCACCACTCGACCTTCAAAAGTGATAGAGTTAGCACCAGACTGAGCAAATAAAGGTAATATCGCAAGGAACAGCGAAGCAAAGAAAGCACATACTTTTCTCATGATCTTTTGTTTACAAGGTTATGATTGCACAAAGGTACGCTTTTTTCAGTAAACTACAATTTTTTTATCAAAAAACGTAATCACCTGTTAAGTATTTGGTCGCATTCCTATACCGAAAAAAAACGAACCAGGTAAATAGAAATCATCCCCAACAAAAGTTGTATTAGCTTTCTCTATAAAAAATAAGTGGCAGCTCTGGGTATAGAACCGCCACTTATTATATAAATAATGTATGGGATTAGTCAGCTAACTTTGCCTTGATGAACTCACGGTTCAGACGAGCGATGTTGGCGATGGTCTCGTTCTTCGGGCACACAGCCTCGCAAGCGCGGGTATTGGTGCAGTTACCGAAGCCGAGCTCATCCATCTTAGCGACCATTGCCTTAGCACGCTTAGCAGCCTCCGGACGACCTTGCGGCAACAAGGCAAGCTGAGAGACCTTAGAGCTGACAAAGAGCATGGCTGAGCCGTTCTTACAAGCAGCTACGCAGGCACCGCAACCGATGCAGCTGGCGCAGTCCATTGCCTCGTCGGCATCCTGCTTAGGAATCAGGATAGCGTTGGCATCCTGAGCCTGGCCTGTGCGGATGGTGGTGTAGCCACCGGCCTGAATGATCTTGTCGAAAGCAGAGCGATCGACCATGCAGTCCTTGATAACGGGGAAACCTGCAGAGCGCCAAGGCTCAACGGTAATGGTCTCGCCATCCTTGAACTTACGCATATAAAGCTGGCAGGTGGTAGCACCGCGCAGGGTCTTGCCGTGAGGCGTACCGTTGATGTAGAGCGAACACATACCGCAGATACCTTCGCGGCAGTCGTGGTCAAACACGAAAGGCTCCTTGCCCTCGCCGATAAGCTCCTCGTTCATAATGTCGAGGGCCTCGAGGAACGAGGTATCGTCAGGAATATTCTTCAGCACATGAGTGTCGAAGTGGCCCTTCTCCTTGGGCCCGTTCTGTTTCCAGAACTTTATGGTAACAGTGAGATTCTTAGCCATGATGTTTAGTTCTTGTAGTTACGGGTTTGTACCTTGATTGCCTCATACTCTAGGGGCTCCTTGATGAGCTCAGGATCCTTGTCGGCACCCTGATACTCCCAGCAACCAACATAGAAGTAGTTCTCGTCGTCGCGCTTCGCTTCGCCTTCCTCGGTCTGGTATTCCTCGCGGAAGTGACCACCGCAGCTTTCGTTACGGCTGAGGGCATCGTGAGCCACGAGCTCGCCCATGGTGAAGAAGTCGCGGAGGTGGATAGCCTTGTCGAGCTCCACGTTGAGGCCTTCCTTAGAACCAGGAACGAAGAGGTTCGTATCGAACTCTTTCTGTAGTTCCTTCATCTTCTGGATACCGGTCTTCAGGCCCTCGGCGGTGCGGCCCATGCCGACATACTCCCACATGATGTGGCCCAGCTCTTTATGAATGCTATCAACAGAGCGCTTGCCCTGAATACCCATCAGGCGGTCGATTTCATCTTGCACGCCCTTCTCTGCCTCTGCAAATTCGGGCAGGTCAGTGCTGATACGCGGCCAGATAGCCTGGTCTGCAAGGTAATTCTGAATAGTGTAAGGCAGTACAAAGTAACCATCTGCCAAACCTTGCATCAGTGCGGAAGCACCGAGACGATTAGCACCGTGGTCGGAGAAGTTGCACTCACCGATAGCGAAGAGGCCGGGGATGGAGGTCTGCAGCTCATAGTCAACCCACACGCCGCCCATTGTGTAGTGGATAGCAGGATAGATCATCATGGGCTTGTAGTACTTCACGCCGTTGATCTCGTTAGCGAGGTCGCCAGGGTAGACATCGGTAATCTCCTCGTACATGTCGAAGAGGTTGCCGTAACGCTGTTTCATGGCATCAAGACCGAGACGGTTGATACTCTCGGAGAAGTCAAGGAAGACAGCGAGACCGGTGTTGTTCACGCCGAAGCCCTTGTCGCAACGCTCCTTGGCAGCACGTGAAGCCACGTCACGAGGCACAAGGTTACCGAAAGCGGGATAACGACGCTCCAGATAGTAGTCGCGATCCTCTTCGGGAATCTCCCAACCCTGCAGGGTACCTTCCTGCAGTTTCTTGGCATCCTCAATCTTCTTAGGAACCCAGATACGACCGTCGTTACGCAGGGACTCAGACATCAGTGTCAACTTGGACTGCTTGTCACCGTGAACAGGAATACAGGTGGGGTGAATCTGCACATAGGCAGGGTTAGCCATGTAAGCGCCCTTGCGATAGCACTGGATAGCAGCTGTGCAGTTGCAGCCCATAGCATTGGTGCTGAGGAAGTAGGCGTTACCATAACCGCCAGTAGCAATGACAACAGCGTTGGCGCTGAAGCGCTCCAGCTTACCTGTCACTAGGTTCTTGGCGATAATACCACGAGCGCGGCCATCCACGATGACCACATCTTCCATCTCATAGCGGGTGAAGAGTTTCACCTTACCTGCCTGCACCTGTGCGGAGAGGGAGCTGTAAGCACCGAGCAGCAGCTGCTGACCCGTCTGACCTTTAGCATAGAAAGTACGACTGACCTGAGCGCCACCGAAAGAACGGTTGGCTAACATGCCGCCATATTCACGAGCGAAGGGAACACCCTGTGCTACGCACTGGTCGATGATATTGTTAGACACCTCAGCCAGACGATAGACGTTGGCCTCACGAGCGCGGTAGTCACCGCCCTTCACGGTGTCGTAGAACAGACGATAGACGCTGTCGCCGTCGTTCTGGTAGTTCTTAGCTGCGTTGATACCGCCCTGTGCAGCGATGGAGTGTGCACGACGGGGAGAATCTTGAATGCAGAAGTTGAGGACGTTGAAGCCCATCTCGCCGAGAGAGGCAGCGGCACTGGCACCAGCCAAACCCGTACCTACGACGATTACGTCGAGCTTCAGTTTGTTCTTCGGGTTCACCAAGCGCTGATGTGCCTTATAGTTGGTCCATTTCTCAGCAACGGGTCCCTCAGGAATCTTGGAATCTATTTTAGTTGTTACCTTTTTAGTAGCCATAATGATAACGTTTATTAGTTGATGAAAGGTTAACCCCAAATGGCGAACTTAATGACGACCACGGCAAACATCAGCACAACGATAGTTGACCAGATGAAACCGATGCACTGCCAACGGTTATGCCAGATCTTACCGCTCCAGCCCAAAGTCTGGATAGCACTCCAGAAACCATGGTTGATATGCATCCAGATGGCGCAGAACCATACCAGATACAACAGAGAATACAGAGGAGCGCCCGGCTGATCGTGGAAGGTCCACACAATCCAAGCGTAACCATCAGTGGGTGAAGGAATAGCGGCCATTGCAGCCAAGGGATCACTCAGCTCAGCCCACATCATGTTGTACCAGAAATGCCAAAGGTGCAGAAGCAGACCCAAGCAGATGATGATACCGATGAGGAGCATGTTCTGGCTGGCCCACTCCACCTTTTCAGGCTTGTCGGTGATGGCATAGCTGTCAGCACCACGCGCTCTCTTGTTCTGCAGCGTCAAAACGATGGCAAACACAAAATGTAACGCCATCAAAGCAGCTAAGCCAAGCGTGGCCACTACGGCGTACCAGTTCGCGCCAAGGAACTCACAAATCATGTTGTAGCCCTCAGCGCTGAAGAGCGCTACGACGTTCATGCTGGCATGGAACGTCAGGAAGAGAATAAGTGCCAAGCCCGTCACAGACATGACCACCTTTCTTCCAATAGATGAATCTAATAACCACATAGGATGATAATAATTAAGGTTTATATTATACAAAGATGCCGCAAAAGTAAACTTTTTCGGCCATTTCGCAAAAGAATTCGACCCTTTTTGTTCAAAACTTGTCAAAGATGTCAAGAATTTGCCGTATCTTCGCACCGAAAATCACGCTGAAACCCTCAAACAGAGGTTCACCGTCAACAGAAATTACATTGGAACAACATTTTGATGTCATCGTCATTGGAGCCGGACACGCCGGATGCGAGGCCGCACATGCAGCAGCCCGTATTGGAGCGCGTACTCTACTCATTACGATGGATATGAACAAGATAGCACAAATGTCCTGCAACCCCGCCGTTGGAGGAATTGCTAAAGGGCAGATAGTCAGAGAGATAGATGCATTAGGCGGCGCTATGGGACACGTAACGGATGCCACTTTTATCCAGTTCCGTATGCTCAACCGTTCCAAAGGGCCGGCCATGTGGAGCCCGCGTGCCCAATGTGACCGTGGCAAATTCATTTGGGCTTGGCGCGAAGTGCTGGAGAACACATCCAATCTGCATATCTGGCAAGACCAGGTGCGGAAGCTCATTGTAGAAGACGGAACGGCTACTGGCGTGGAGACTTATCTGGGGATGACCTTCAAAGCCAAGAGCGTTGTCCTCACAGCCGGCACCTTCCTGAATGGCCTGATGCATATCGGACGGGTGAAGCTCCCGGGTGGACGTTGTGCCGAACCGCCCTCTTTGGAGCTGGCAGAGAGCATCGCCGCCCACGGAGTCAGAGTGGCCCGCATGAAGACGGGCACCCCTGTCCGCATCGATGTCCGCTCCGTCGATTTTTCCTTGATGACGGAACAGCCAGGTGACACAGACGGACACCGCTTCTCCTTCTTCCCTAAAACAGTTTCCGAGGGTTCTCCCGAGGCCTCCCTCCCTTCCCTCCCCTGCTGGATCACTTACACCAATGAAGCCGTTCATGAGCGGCTTCGCGAAGGGTTGCCTGATTCGCCACTTTACAATGGTCAGATACAGAGTATCGGTCCCCGTTATTGCCCCAGTATCGAGACCAAACTAGTCACTTTCCCCGACAAGGAGCAGCACCAATTATTCTTGGAACCGGAAGGCACCAACACCAATGAATATTACCTCAACGGTTTCTCTTCTTCCCTGCCCATTGATGTGCAGATAGAAGCGCTGAAACGTATTCCCGCCTTCCGAAATCTAGAAATATTCAGGCCGGGGTACGCCATCGAATATGACTTCTTTGACCCTACGCAGCTCCACCATTCCCTGGAGTCACGCGTGATCAAAGGGCTCTATCTCGCAGGACAGGTCAATGGTACAACAGGATATGAGGAAGCAGCCGGACAAGGTCTCATCGCAGGCATTAATGCGGCTCGTCATTGCACTGGAGAAGAACCCCTCGTGCTCAAGCGCGACGAAGCCTATATCGGAGTACTCATTGATGACCTCGTCTGTAAGGGCGTGGATGAACCCTATCGTATGTTCACTTCTCGTGCCGAGTATCGTATATTGCTTCGTCAAGACAATGCTGATGCTCGTCTTACAGAGCTTGGACATCGTATGGGTGTCGCTTCAGAAAAGCGTCTCCAACACTACCTTCAGAAGAAGTCAGAAGTGGAGCGCATCATCCGTTTTTCAGAAGAATACTCTGTCAAGATGAATGATATCAACGGCCTTCTTGAAAACCTTGGAACTGCTCCCCTTACACGTGGTTGCAAATTGATGGATCTTTTGGGACGCCCCCAGCTCACCATTGACAATGTAGCTCCTGCCCTACCCCGTCTCCGCGAATTGCTCGACAGCATCTCAGATCGTCGCGAAGAGATTGCAGAGGAAGCCGAGATACAAATCAAATACAAAGGTTACATCATGCGAGAAGTGGAGCAAGCACAGAAGATGCACCGCCTCGAAGACATCCGTATTCGTGGACGTTTCGACTATAGCACCCTCCAATCCATCTCCACCGAAGGGCGTCAGAAACTCGTTCGCCACGACCCCGAGACCCTCGCACAAGCCTCTCGTATTCCCGGGGTATCACCCTCCGATATCAACGTGCTTCTCGTTCTTCTCGGACGATAGTTCCACGTGAAACCTATGTTGAAACTATAACTTAATAATACCTTAAAAATGAACAACGAAATCTTACTCAAGCATCTCAGGAATGTGCCCGACTTCCCTATCCCCGGCATTCAGTTCAAAGACGTAAGCACACTCTACAAGAACTCCAAATGCCTCCGCATTATGGTCAATGAGCTCTATGATCTATATAAAGACAAAGGCATCACCAAGGTCGTCGGTATCGAGAGTCGCGGCTTCGTCGTCGGTGCAGCTCTCGCGTATAAACTTGGAGCCGGTTTTGTGATGGCACGTAAGCCTGGCAAACTTCCTGCCGAGACTCGCAAGGAGAGCTACATGAAAGAATACGGAAAGGACACCATAGAGATACACACTGATGCCATTGAAGAGAAGGATGTCGTGTTACTCCATGACGACCTACTTGCTACAGGTGGTTCTATGCTCGCAGCTTACAATCTTGTCAAGCAATTCAATCCCAAACAGACCTACATCAACTTCATCATTGAGCTGACCATTGAAGGACTGAACGGACGTGCCGTATTCCCTCACGATGTAGATATCACTACTCTGATCAAAATATAAATGAGCGCTCGCGAGGAACATATTAAGAGTATCTTGCAACGTTTACCCGAGTCGCCTGGTAGCTACCAATATTTCGACGAACACGGGACAGTGATTTATGTAGGTAAAGCCAAGAACCTAAAGCGCCGAGTAAGCAGTTACTTTAATCGCGATCACGAATCACGCAGGACAGCGATGCTGGTCTCCAAAATCTGGGATATCCATTATACCGTTGTCAAGACAGAAGCTGAAGCATTGCTCCTCGAGAACCAACTCATCAAGAAATTCCAGCCAAGATATAATGTCCTTCTAAAAGACGGAAAGACCTATCCTTCCATTGCTGTTACCAAAGAGTATCTTCCCCGCATCTTCAAAACACGCCATATCGATCGGAAAGGTGCACAGTATTTCGGTCCTTATAGCCACATGCCTACTATTAATGGCCTATTAGAACTCTTCAAAAACCTCTACCCTATCCGTCGCTGCCACCAGCCGATGAGCAAAGAAGGCGTAGAAACCGGCAAATATAAACTGTGCTTGGAATACCACATGAAAAACTGCTTGGGGCCTTGTGTGGGTTACCAAAGTCATGAGGAATACATGCTGTTTATCGATGCATCTGTGAGAATCCTAAAAGGTGATACTACAGCTCTTCGCAAAGAGATGATAGCACAGATGCAGGAGCTCGCTGCACAGATGAAATTCGAGGAGGCACAGGTCATCAAACGTCGCTATGACCTCATCACAGCGCATCAGGAAAAAAGCCAAGTCATCACTTCCACAGGACATAATATTGATGTATTCTCCATCGAAGACGACGAGAACATCGCATACATCAATTACCTTCATGTGGTCGAAGGCGCCATTAACCAGGCATTCACCTTTGAATATAAGAAGAAGCTCGACGAATCGAAGGAAGAATTGCTGGTGCGAGGTATCATGGACATGCGCGATAGATGGGGTTCTACAGCTAAGGAAATCGTGTTACCGTTCCACGTGGAACTTCCATTAGAGAGCATAGAAATCACTATTCCTGTGAGAGGAGACAAGAAGCAACTATTGGCGCTATCCGAATTAAACGTAAAGCAATATAAGGTAGATCGTCTCAAGCAACAGGATAAGCTGAATCCCGAGCAAAAAGCAGTGCGTTTGATGAAAGAGATTCAGGATCATCTACAGCTCCCAACCCTACCTTATCAGATAGAATGTTTCGATAACTCCAATATTTCCGGCTCCGATGCTGTCGCTGGTTGCGTAGTCTTCAAGAAGTGCAAGCCTAGCAAAACAGACTACCGAAAATACAATATCAAAACGGTTCAGGGTCCCGATGATTATGCCTCTATGCAGGAGGTCGTGAGACGCCGTTACAGCCGTCTGGTCGAAGAAGGTTCTCCCCTACCCGACCTGATTATTACCGACGGTGGTATCGGACAAATGAATGTCGTCCGGGCAGTGGTCGAAGGAGAATTAGGATTACAAATCCCCATCGCAGGATTGGCAAAAGACGATCGGCATCGGACCCACGAACTACTCTATGGTAATCCACCTATGACCGTCGCGCTGAAACAGGACAGCGCCCTTTTCCGTCTGCTAACCCAGATACAAGATGAGGTGCATCGCTACGCCATCACCTTCCATCGTGATAAACGAAGCAAAAGCCAATTGCGGTCGGAATTAGATGATATCCCTGGGGTTGGTCCCAAGACAAAACAAGCTCTCCTAAAAGCCTTCAAGAGCGTCAAACGCATCCGCGAAGCAAGTCTTGAAGAGATTGCCAACGTGGTTGGAGAAGCCAAAGCAAAACAGATAAAAGAACGCTTATGAGAATAGTCATACAAAGAACCAAAGGTGCTAATGTTGTCATTAACGGAAGCATAACCGCTGAGTTTCAAGGACTTGGCTACGTTATCCTGCTCGGTGTCGAAGTCACCGATACATTAGAAGATGTGGATTGGCTCGTGAAGAAAGTGGCCGGTTTACGTGTGTTTGACGACGCGAATGGTGTGATGAACCGCAGCATCTTGGATATTGCAGGAGAACACGAGGACACAGATGGTAACATTATCGTAGTCAGCCAGTTCACCCTCTTTGCCAGCTACAAGAAAGGCAACCGTCCTTCGTGGCTGCGAGCCGCCACCCACGACATCTCTGTCCCCCTCTACGAAGCGTTCGTTCAACGTCTGAGCGCTGCCATTGGCCGTCCTGTAGGACATGGAGAATTCGGAGCCGACATGAAGGTGTCACTCTGCAACGACGGCCCCGTGACCATCATCATGGACACAAAGAATAAAGAATAGGACTCTCCCCCACCCTCTCTAGGGAGGGAGCGGTCACTTTCAAGAAAAGAAAAAAATATTTAACCATAACTCAAATAATGACAATTATGAATCCAACAGCAAATGTAACAGCTCCCTCCCTAACAGGGAGGGCGGGGGGTGAGTCCCTAAGCAAGTATGAACAAGCCCTTGCGCAGTACAACTGCAATATTAGCGACGCTGAAGTGGCTGCTGCTGTAAAGCGCATCATTGAAGAGAAAGTTCCTGAGAATGATACACTTGAGGTGAAGAAGTTCTTGATGGGCAGCGTAGAGCTGACCACCCTGAAGACAACAGATTCCGAGGAGAGTGTGCTGAAGTTCACCGAGAAGGTGAACGAGTTCGAAGACGCCTACCCCGCCCTGCCCCACGTGGCAACCATCTGCGTATATCCCTGTTTCGCTCAGATTGTCTCTCAGAGCCTCGAAGTCGAGGGCGTAGAGGTAGCGTGCGTCAGCGGTAGTTTTCCGAGCTCACAGGCCGTTTTAGAGGTTAAAGTAGCTGAGACAGCTTTAGCCCTTAAAGATGGTGCTACAGAGATCGATATCGTGATGAGTGTGGGTAAATATTTGAGTGGCGACTACGAGACGCTCTGCGATGAAATCGCGGAACTGAAGTGTGTCTGTGGTGACAAGAAGATGAAGGTGATTCTCGAGACGGGTCTCCTACCCTCTTGTGCCGACATCAAGCGTGCCTCTATCCTATCCATGTACGCAGGTGCGGATTATATCAAGACTTCAACCGGCAAGGAAAAACCTGCCGCCACCCCTGAAGCTGCTTATGTGATGTGTCAGGCCATCAAGGAGTACTATGACAAGACCGGTATCCAGATCGGCTTCAAACCTGCCGGTGGTTTGAACACGGTTCATGATGCTCTCGTCTATTACACCATCGTCAAGGAAGTGCTCGGCGAAAAATGGTTGACGAACCAATGGCTCCGTCTCGGCACCTCCCGCCTCGCCAACCTCCTCCTCTCCGAGGTCCTCGGTCAAGAAACCAAATTCTTCTAAGCGATGATCTTTCATTTTTCACTTTGAGAATCTCGTATTTACGGTCAGCTGCCCGAATAAACGGTTTTGAACGATTCTCAGAGACGAAAAAGAAGCCCAAGATGCTATCATTGAGCACCTTGGGCTTCTTTTCTTTGTGAGAGCACACATTCAATCTAGAATCAAAACGTTAAAGAACGTTGATTTTCTGTTCGCACCGCCTTCTTCGGAACCAAAAAGTAGAAGTAGCCCAAAAAGTTTTTCCTACCTTTGCGGCGTATTTGTTCAAAAATCATTTATCATCATTCATCGATTGTTTATGAGATTAAGCAGACATTTATTCGTTTTCGCGGCATTATTTAGCGTTTTCGCCGTACCCTCATGCGCCCAACTGTTGTGGAAGATCAGCGGTAACGGCTTGACGAAGCCATCCTATATGTTTGGTTCGGTGCATATAGTTCCTTCTCACTTCATCGACAGCATTTATGGGCTGAGAGCCGTGATGGCGGAAGTGGAGCAATGGTACGGCGAAGTGGTTACAACAGACACCACGGTCAATAGAGTCACACCAGATAAAGCAGCGCTGGAGCTGCCGAAAGACATGTTGCTGAAAGACTTCTATACCAAGGAAGAACAGGAACGAATCAATCATTTCAACTATCGACTGACAAATTTTGAAGAATACGAAGACGACGTCTTATGGCTTTATAAAAGAGATACGCCTGGTAGTGCTCTGAATGATTTGGTAACGTTTCATATTCAAATGCATAACATCGAACTCGTTTTCGACTCCATTCCCAAAATCATGTTTGATACGAACTTCGAGCTCGATGCCATCAAAAATGGCAAGCCTGTTGGCGCCTTAGACGACGCCGAACTGCATCGGAAGGTTGTTTCTAATGGGTATTATAGCAGTCATAAACCGTTAAAGAAACAAGCAAAAAATTTATTGTCTTATGTAGATGATTATGCAGAGATAAATTACATGTCTTATGATCTCATGTATCGTTATCATTCTCAAGACCTGAACCTCATGAACAATGCGAAGACCGTGAAAGAGAACAATAAGAATTATCGCAAGAAAAAAGAGCTCTCCACTCAAGGCCGGAACATGATATGGGCCAAGAAGATGCCTACCATCATGGCCGATAAATCAACCCTGTTCGTGGTCGGAGTGAACCACCTCGGCAATCCCAACACAGAGAAGCGCGGTCTGATTCAACTGCTCCGAAAAGCGGGTTATACGGTGGAACCAGTAAGGAAGGATTAAAGATTAAAGGTTATGAAAAGATATATTACAATTCTCCTGTCATTCCTTTTGTTTGGAACATGTTTACAGGCTCAGTTGCTTTGGAAAATCAGCGGCAACGGATTGTCTAAGCCATCCTATATATTAGGTATGTACACCTATGCTCCCATGAATTCTATTGACAAGATACCAGGGCTGTTAGAAGCCTGCAGAGCAATGGAACAGGTCTGTGGCGAGGTGGCTATTACGGATTCTACACAAGTAGAAAAGATTAATCTAGAGCTTCCTGAAGGTACCACCTTCTTGAGCCTTTTCGAGGAGAAGGATCAACAGCTGTTGCGCACTTTCATCAAAAAATTATATTCTATTGATGTGCTGACGGATCCTACCTATTCTAAAATGTCCCCTCTTGGCGTACTTGCTTCTATTGAAGCCATAGATTTCAACCTTTCCGCAGAGAAAATGTTTGGCCATATGCACGCAGGTAAGACCACTTTCAGCGACTTCATGCAAAAGATGGCAATAGACCTAGGGCTTCCCGTAAAGGGTTTGGTCAGTAAGGCAACTAAGCAAAGCTATGAAGTACAACGATATGATTATGATATGCCCCTGAAAAAGCAGAAAAAGGCACTCTTGGATTATGTTCTTCATTTCAGTAAGGTTTATGAAGCGATGGTTCAGGAGCTTCAAGCATATCAGACACAGGACCTTGACACTCTCAAGCTGCATTGGTACACATCCTGTATCATGAAGAAAAATGCCAAGAAAACGGACAACAAAGAGATGCAGGAATGGGCCAACAACCTTCCACCCATTATTGCATCGCGTTCCACATTGGTTATCTTGCCTGTACGTGCATTGGTTGACATAAAAGGACGTCGTAGTCTCTTGACGCTTTTGAAGAAGCAAGGCTACACTGTTGAGCCCATCAAATGAACTATTCCCTCGCAGAACACATTATAGCCTTTTCCACCGAGCGACATTGTACAGATGCCGCTTCGCCTTACGATGGCTTCAATATCACCCACTATTGCGGCGATACGGCGGAGCACGTGAGAGCGTGTCGGTTGCAGCTTTGTGAACAGCTGGGCATCCCTGACAACAGCCTCATCCTGCCGAGACAGGTGCACGGCACTCATATTGAAGAAGTTAGCGAAGAGAGTAGGGGAGGGGCTTTTGAAAACACCGATGCACTCATCACCCGTCTTCGGGGTGTGTGCATCGGTGTTTCCACTGCCGATTGTGTTCCTCTCTTGTTTCACGACTCCCGCACAGGCGCCATTGCAGCGGCTCATGCCGGCTGGCGTGGAACGGTAGCGCGCATCGGAGTCCTTACCCTTCAGGCCCTACGCGATGCTTATGGCACACGGCCTGAAGATGTGGCCTGTATTGTTGGTCCCAGCATCGGTCCGGAAGCCTTTGAGGTGGGAGAAGAAGTCTATGAGGCCTTTGCCCAAGCCGGCTTTCCCATGAGCGATATTGCTTTCCGCCATCCTAAGACGCAGAAATGGCACATCGACCTATGGCACGCCAACGTCTGGCAACTCACCGAAGCAGGCATTCCAATCGAAGCTATCCAAGTGAGTGGTTTCTGCACATATACCCACTATTCCCGCTTCTTCTCTGCCCGTCGCTTAAGCATTAATAGCGGACGCATATTCACGGGCATCATGAAAGTTTTATGAATGCACAATGCATAATTCACAATGCATAATTCACAATGCATAATTCTCAGGGTTCCGTCTCACCCTCAATGTAGTTCTCCATCCAGAGTTGTTCTCCGTCAAATACGGCGTAGGTGAAATGGGTAATCCAGTCACCGAGGATGAGGACACGGCTGGTGCGAGAGAGCATCAGGTCCAGCTCGATATGGCGATGACCAAAGAGGAAATAATTGACATTGGAATGGCTGCGCAGGTAGTCTTTGGCAAAGAGAACAAGGTGCTCTTTGTCTTCACCGAGGTATTGTGGTGGGTCTTCCGCTTCATGCTTCAGACGACTCCGTTTGGCCCAAGAGAGGCCAAGGTCCATACCCCAACGGGGATGGATGGCAGAGAAAAGAATCTGACAGAAGCGGTTATGGAAAATAGCACGCAACAGTTTGAAAGTAGGGTTAGGGTCACCAAGACCGTCGCCATGGGCAAGGAAGAAGATCTTATCGCCTAATTCCACGGTAACAGGTTGGAAATGCAGGACAACACCACATTCTTTCTCCAGATAATCGTAGGCCCAGATGTCGTGGTTGCCAGTAAAGAAATGAACCTCCACACCAAGGTCTGTTAACTCGCTCAACTTACCGAGCAGGCGTGTATAGCCCTTAGGCACTACGTATTTATACTCATACCAGTAATCGAACATGTCGCCCAGAAGATAGACGGCACCCGCTTTCTCCTTGACGCTGTCAAGGAAGCGGACGAGGCGGCGCTCCTGAGTGCGCCCGTGCTTGATGGCACGACTGCCCAGATGGGCATCTGAGAGGAAGTAAATCGGTTTCATAGCATTCCCAGTTCTAATTTTGCTTCTTCGCTCATCATATCTTTGTCCCACTCAGGCTCAAAAACGAGGTTGACATTGACGGTCGTGAGACCCTCGATGGTCTCAAGCTTCTGGCGGACATCTTCGATGATAAAGTCTGCCATAGGGCAGGAGGGGGCCGTCATCGTCATATCCACATCGAGTTGTGTGAGGTCATCGTTCAGCTCGATGCGATAGATGAGGCCAAGGTCATAGACGTTAACAGGTATTTCAGGATCATAGACCGTCTTCAGGAGGTCAATGACTTTTTCTTCTATTTGTATCTTATCCATAATTCATTAGTTACAGTTTCCCCTCTTCCTTATAGCTGTAGTAATTGCCATCCGTCACGATGAGGTGATCGAGTAAACGAATATTCATCAGCATACAAGCCTTTTGCAGGCGCTCTGTGAGGTTATCATCTTCTTTAGAGGGGCGAGTACTACCCGAAGGATGATTGTGGGCGAGAGCGAGGGTAGGGGTTTGACGAATGAGGGCTTCACGCACCACGAGGCGCACATCAACCTGTGTGCTAGTGATGCCACCCTTGCTGATGAGAAAAGGCGGACCCTCAAGGCTACAATCAGCACGCAGATAAAGCGCATAACATTCCTCATGAGGCAAATCACGCATCCGCGGATGCATGATATGATAAAGAT
This sequence comes from uncultured Prevotellaceae bacterium, assembly GCA_947305005.1. Classification (GTDB taxonomy): domain Bacteria; phylum Bacteroidota; class Bacteroidia; order Bacteroidales; family Bacteroidaceae; genus Physcousia. Next base: position 76,958 of record CAMZCM010000007.1, read on the forward strand.
CCGTTGAGGTCTTGATATAACGTTTCTCCTCGGCTGCTTCCATCATACGACGCTTGCCCAGCTCACAGGCTGCAAGGATGCTGACCGCTTTGGCCGATCCAAGACCCTTGTAATTCTTAGTGAGGTCGTTCAACGACAAACGACTGAGCACCTTCAGACTTCCTCCACAATCCGTGAGCAGTCGCTGCATCAACTGCACTGCGCTCTCTTCCTGATTGCCTGAACCAATGAGGATAGCAAGCAGTTCAGCAGGTGAGAGAGCTTCGGCACCTTTCTCGATCATGCGCTCACGCGGGCGCTCATCGGTAGGGAGGTCTTTGATATTCATTTGTACAGTTTCTTGTTGTCGTCAAATCCTTCGTCCTTTTTCCTTAATATGAGTCGTTTCCATACTGCACTGAGAAAACCCGTCCCATAGCCGAGGAGCTGGATGAAAGAGGCAGGAACAGAGAGAAAACCGACCCAGATGCTACGGTTACGAACAGAGGAATCGACGAGAATAAGAAGGGAGTAGAGTAGGGGAGGGAATAGCGAGAGTGCCATGATTGCACCACCGAAGAAGACTACCACCAAACCCATATTGCAACCTGGTTCCATATATTGTTGCTGCCACACGGAGAGGCCACCCATGATTGCCATCCCTAATCCAAAGAGGAAAAGAATGGCTAACAGCCAGCAACCTACTGTAAATGCGGCTGGCAGCATGTGTACCAGTTTCATAGACCCTGGATGCAACAGATGCAGATTGATGCGGGCTGTTCCAGAGTTACGCACTTGACGGTAGAACTTACCGAAGTCCGTACGCCGCTTGTGCCACACCCACGCCTCTGGGAAGAGGCGGCAGCGGGCTCCTGCCTCACAAATGCGATAGCTGAAGTCAATGTCTTCACCAAAGCGCATAGCACGGAAGCCTCCCAGTTGCTTCCACAGCGCACAGCTTACGCCCATATTGAAGGAGCGGGGATAAAACTTATCGAGTTTTTGTTTACCGCCACGGATACCGCCTGTGGTGAAAAAGGAGGTCATGGAGTAGCTGATAGCCTTTTGCACAGGGGTAAAGTCGGGATGCGCCCGATCGGGACCTCCGAAGGCGTCACAGGGATTCTGCATCAGTTCCTCATCAATTGCGGCGAGGTAACCCACCGGCAGCACTACATCAGAGTCGAGGACGATGAAATAATCGCCCGTTGCCCGTTCGGCACCATAGTTACGTGCAGCCCCTGGTCCCCCATTTTCCTTCACATAATAATGAAGGGGAAGATGGTCAGCGTAGCGGTCGCAGACCGCCTTGCAGGGAGTCTCCGAACCATCTTCAACGATATGGACATCAAAGTCCTGACAAGTCTGTTTGCACAGGCTTGCCAGCAACTCATCCACCTCGTCAGGGCGGTTGAAAACGGGGACTATGACGGAATACTTCATTCTTCTTACTTGACCAATGCGAGCGTGTCCATTGCTATCATCAGTTCCTCATCGGTGGGGATTACACAGACCTTCACCTTGGAAGAATCCTTGCTGATGATAGCTTCAGTAGCGCGGCAAGCACGGTTCTTAGCATCGTCGAGCTCCACACCGAGGAATTCAAGTCCTCGGGTAGCACCTTCGCGTACCTCATACTGGTTCTCGCCAGCACCAGCCGTGAAGAGGATGACATCCACGCCACCCATAGCGGCTGCATAGGAGCCGATATACTTCTTGATGCGATAGGTGTACATCTCCTTAGCCAGACGGGCAAGGTCATTACCCTCAGCAATACCAGCAAGGATGTCGCGGAAGTCGCTACGGCCCTCGCTGACACCGAGCAGACCGCTCTGCTTGTTCAACAGATTGCTGATGCCTTTGGTGTCGAGACCCAGTTTATCCATGAGGAAGGTAACAGCACCGGCATCAATATCGCCAGAGCGCGTTCCCATCATCAAGCCTTCGAGGGGTGTAAGACCCATAGAAGTATCTACGACCTTGCCATCTTTGACGGCTGCGATACTGGCACCGCCACCGATGTGACAGGTGATGATCTTGCTACCTTCCTTCGGTATCCCGAGGAATTCCAGCACACGCTGCGAAACGTAGCGGTGGCTGGTGCCGTGGAAGCCATAGCGACGCACGCCGTGCTTCTTGTATAGCTCATAGGGTAGGGCATACATGTAAGCGTAGTCGGGCATCGTCTGGTGGAAAGCGGTGTCGAAGACGCCCACCTGGGGAAGGTCGGGCAGGAGTGCTTTGACGGCGTTGACGCCCTTGATATTGGCGGGGTTGTGCAGGGGAGCCAGATCGTTGCAGGCTGCGAACTGTTCCATCACCTCAGGGGTGAGGAGCACGCTCTGAGAGAACTTCTCACCACCATGCACCATGCGATGACCAACAGCGTCAATCTCATGTAAATCTTTCAATACAGCGTGCTCACCTTCGGACAGAACCTTGAAGATGAGTTGAACGCCAGCAGTATGCTCAGGGACGGGAGCCTCAAACTGGAACTTTTGAGAACCTTCGGGAGAGCCCTCAGGAACGGTGACTTTATATTTGATAAAGGAATCGGGCAGGCCAATCTTTTCGATGCCGCCACTGGTGATGACCGAGCGGTCATCCATGTTGTACAAAGCGTATTTTATACTGCTGCTTCCGCAGTTCAAAACAAGTATTTTCATTGATTCATTATTTTGCATCCATAGCCTGGCAGGCTGTAATGGCAATCAAGTAATAAATATCATCGACGGAGCAGCCGCGGCTGAGATCGTTGACGGGACGGGCGATACCTTGGAGGATAGGACCGATGGCGATAGCGCCTGCGAGACGCTGCACGAGCTTATAGCTGATGTTACCGACCTCAAGGTTCGGATAGACGAGGACGTTGGCGTGACCAGCGATAGCACTGCCGGGTGCTTTCTTTTCACCAACACTGGGCACGAGGGCGGCATCAGCTTGGAGCTCGCCATCTACTTTTAATTCGGGACAGCGCTCCTTGGCTAGACGTGTAGCCTCAACAACTTTGTCCACCACTTCGTGCTTAGCAGAACCCTTCGTGGAGAAACTCAACATGGCAACACGAGGATCTTCGAAGCCTGCAACACTCTTAGCAGTCTGCGCAGTGCAGACTGCAATCTGTGCGAGTTGGTCAGCATCAGGCATAGGAGTAACAGCCACATCACCCACAACAAGGACACCATCCTCGCCATATTCTGGTTTGTCCGTAATCAATAACATAGCACCACTCACGCAGGTGATACCCGGTGAGCACTTGATGATCTGCAAGGCGGGGCGGAGAGTCTCACCAGTCGTAGAGAGAGCACCGGAAATCTGACCATCAGCACCTTCGGTCTTGATGATCATACAACCCAGGTAAAGAGGATTCTTCACGAGGGCGCGGGCCTGCTCAATGGTCATGCCCTTGCTCTTGCGCAGTTCACAGAGCAGTTGTGCCAGTTCTTCAGAGCGCTCGTAGTTTTCAGGGTCAATAAGTGTTGCCTCATCAATGTGAGTGAGAGCGTGCTTTTGGGCTAAAGCATGAACCTTATCGGGGTTGCCGATAAGAATAATATCAGCCAGCTTGTCAGCCAGCGCTTTGTCAGCCGCAATGAGTGTACGCTCTTCCTCGGCCTCAGGTAGCACGATGCGTTGGGGATTTGCCTGTGCACGTGCAATGATTTTTTCAATTAATGTCATAGTGTTGTATGGATTATTTAATCGATATTTTCTTCTGTCCTTTCGTTATATATACGCCAGCAGGCAAAGGGCTTTTCCCTTTGCGTAAATCGGAGCGGCGAGCTATTCGTTGTCCTGCAAGATTATATACTGCGTCATCTGTTGCTACCATCTTTGCTGCAGATGAGTGTATGCCATCGGCAAGAGATTTCTGCAACTGATCTAATTCTGCACGTGAGATGATCAAAACTTTGCCTTCATTCATGTCAGCCGGAATGGCACATGTAGCCAACTCATAAGGACGCCAACGTAGTTTTGAAGGCTGCTCTGCAGCAGTGTAAAACAGTTCATGATAGTCACCCATTGCTGTCACAAGAAGCCAACCGTCACCCGCAAGCGTTGGAAGGGTGAAAGGAGAGTGAACTTTAGAGTAAGTGGATAAAATCCCTTTGAGGCTCGCGAACTTGCTCACGCTGGGATCCAAGCTTGAACTATTGGCCTGATAGAGGCATTCGTTGCCATTAGCAGCATACAGCGCTACATATTTTTCACCGCATGGGAATACATGAAGATCTTTAGCCACAGTGGTTGTTTCAAAAAGCGTAGCGTTTTTCGTATAATTGACAAAATCACTTGTACGGGAATAGCGGAAAGCGGTCGTTGTACCTGGTGTTCCCGTCCAATAATAAAAATAATCGCCTGAATTCTTGTCATAGAATAACTCAGGTGACAAGGCTTTGATATCTCCTAAGACGATGGCATCCGTACCATTAACAGGCTGCCATGTGAGCAAGTCATCAGAGATCCAATGGCAGAGACCTTTCTTCCCTGCAACGCCATGCAAGAGATGGTAAGTAGGCTTGCCCTCCTCATCTTCCATCCGACAGACAAAAGGGCCCTGAATGGGGAACTGTCCGCTACTTTCTCCAAATACTGGCAAACCATCATGCAAAGGCTGCCATGTAAGACCATCGAAACTATAAGAATAATAGAGGTTGTTATCGTCCTGAACCGTGTAGGTAAGCAGATAAGCTTTTTCCGGATCTTCACCAATCTGAGGGACCTCAACAGTTGCTACTGGCTTGATGGTCAATTCGTCATTCCCTTTATATGTACAAAGGCTAAAGCCCGCATCAATATATTGTCCACCCGTAGTCTGTTTGGTATGAATCGCTATGACATTATAGCCCGTAGGATCGATGGTTGCACGGGCAGCATCACTAATGTTAAAGAACTGGTAACTCGTGTTATAGCCCGTTACAGACATGGCATGAACACCATTGATATAGACTTCCGAGTCTTCGTCATAGAACATGCGAAGACAGAGGTTCTCAACATCTTCCTGCTTGACTTTTGTAAACTTGAACTTACGGCGTATCCATATCTCAGGCGTATCCCAAGTGGTTCGCACACGGGCAGCAGATTGACTAATGCTTCCGAAGCCTGCCGGACCTCTTTTCCAGGATCTTTCATTATAATCAGGTTGTTCCCAACCTTCACCTGGATCCTGTGTCGTATAGTACCAAGAAATATTCTCTGCATTGTCACCTGCTGAAACGACACTCTTGGTATCGTACAGATGCTGTGTGATGGTTTTCTCCACATGAGAACGGATGGAGGCTAATTGCTCGTCATTGACCTTTAATACCTTTCGATCATAGGTCAGAATACCGTTCACCTCCTGCTCCACATCAGTTATCTGCGTATAAATTCCAGCCCACAGTCCTTTGGAGTAATGCATCGTCTGCAAACCCATCAAGTATTGGTTGAAGCACTCTGTATATTCCTCGCTACTTTCTACCGAAGTATATACCTGCTGACTGCCTGCCCAAAGGTGACCTTCAATCATATAAGTGATACCACCATATTCCCCACATACATTTACACGCTCCTTACGTGTATTGTTATTTGCGTTAGGCGCCGGATAACTGTGACAATCCAAGACATCACCTATTTCAAAGTCTGTCCAACCAGAGACCGAATTAATCATACGCCCCGTATCCGCATCTGCCTTACGAACTGTGACATAACCACGAATCGTGTGGCTACCGCCCGAGTTTGCATCCTGTCCCCAGCCTTCGTTGAAAGGCACCCAAAGGCCGATGCATGGGTGTTGCTTCAAAGCCGTAACGATGTTCTCACATTCGCGATAGAAATTTTGATGAATCTCCTCCTTCGTGCCCAAACTGCCGCTATCGCTGCCGCTGGGCATATCTTGCCATACAATGAGACCATTGCGATCACACCATTCATACCATAGGTCGTTTTCCACCTTGATATGCTTGCGCACGGCGTTCATTCCAAGTTTCTTTATTGTCTGTAAGTCATAGATCATCGCCTCATAAGAGGGAGGAGTCAGAAGACCGTCAGGCCACCAACCTTGATCTAATGGGCCTATCATAAAAAGAGGCTGACCATTGAGCATAAATGCAGGCTGACCATTAACCAATGCTTTTGTGAATGTACGAAGGCCAAAATAGCCACGGGCACGATCACATTCCTGACAATTGTCGCGGCAGAGATAGATGTCAAGGTTATAGAGGAAAGGAGAATCGGGAGACCATAGTTTCGCATTGGGGATAGACAATGTTACTTCTTCTCCTACACGAACCTTATCGGTCGTGGCTACAACTTCCTCACCATCTCGGGCTACGAGATAGAATTTACAAGTAGGATCACTGGCGATAACCTTTACACGTGCTGTTCCTGTGGCGGCATCGGGCACGACTTCATAGCGCTGGATATAACAGTCGTTGACAGGTTCCAACCATACGGTTTGCCAAATACCACTACAACTCGTGTACCAAATACTACTGGGACTCGTCGTCTGTTTGCCACGAGGCTGGCCACCTCCACTGCTGGGGTCATAAACAGCGACCTGCAATTCCTGTTCGCCTTCAGCCTTCAAATAATGGGTGATATCAAATGTGAAGGGATCGCTACCACCATCATGCTCACCCACTTTCTCTCCATTGACATAGACGGCACAACGCCAGTCAACAGCTCCAAAATGCAAAAGGGTTGTTTTGCCAGTAAAAGCAGGAGTCAGCTGAAATGTCCGACGGTACATCAGTGTCGATTTTGCCACAGTACCCAAATCCTCGTGCATAATGCCCGAGAGAGCTGATTCTACGCCAAAAGGTACAAGAATACTGTTTCTGAATCTCGAGACAGTAGGTTCATAATCCAGTTTCACACGATTGTCACGGCGGAAATAACCCCACACGCCATTTAGATTCATCCAATCCTGTCGCACCAGCTGCGGACGAGGATATTCCTGCCATACATTTTCCGGATCAATCTGCTCGCCCCAAGGCGTCATCAGACGTGCAGAAAGACGTTGCCATCCTTCAGCCTGACAAGTCAGCATTGACATGACTGTCACTGTCAATAATAAAAGTCCCTTTTTCATAATAAATTAATATTACAGACTATTAAAATGAATCTTCCGTCAATATATGTTCAAGGTCCTCAGCGCTCACACGCAACTGGAAGGAACCACGAAAGGCAACAGAGATAGCGCCAGTCTCCTCACTCACCACAATGGCTAAGGCATCTGTCTCCTGAGAGACACCCATGGCTGCACGATGACGAAGGCCCAGTTCTTTGGGCATATTCTGGTCATGAGCCACAGGTAAAATGCATCCAGCGGCCGCTATACGCTTATGTGCAATGATCATACCGCCATCGTGCAAAGGAGAGTTCTTAAAGAAGATATTCTCTATCAGGCGTTGACTAATTTTGGCGTCTATATACTCGCCAGAACGAATAAAGTCATTTAAGGGCAAGGAACGCTGAAGGACAATCAAAGCTCCCACTTTCTGCTTCGACATTGACAAACAAGCCATCACGATAGGCAAGATGTCCTCTCGTGTGTGAGTCTGCTTCTTTTCACCACTGAAGAAACGAACAATATTGCGCACGCGCTCATGTGTACCTATAGTGTAAAAGAACTTTCTGATTTCGTCCTGAAATAGGATCAGCAATGCTATGGCACCTACGCTGACCACACGATCTAACAAAGTACCCAGCAAACGCATCTCTAGAATCTGTGAGATGAAGAGCCAGAACACAACAAAGATGAGCACACCGAAGAAAATATTCAGCGATCGCGACTCCTTCATCAGACGATAGCTGTAGTACAACAGTATCGCCACCAGCAGGATGTCTAGAAAATCTTTGAGGTCGAAGGAGAAAAACACGAGTTTTAAATGTTGAGAGTGGGGAGTTTAGGGTTTAGCATTGAGTGCTCGCAGAATACGAACAATTTCTACTGCCTCACGGACATCGTGGACACGAAGGATGTGAGCGCCTGCTTGTAAGGACAAGGTATTCAGTACCGTGGTGCCGTTGAGGGCTTCCTCTGGACAGATGTCCAGCAAACGGTATATCATTGACTTTCTGGAGATGCCTACCAGGAAAGGATTGTCGGGGAAGAGAGCGATCATGTCGCTGAGACGATGCATGACTTCATAGTTCTGTTGTAAGGTCTTTCCGAAACCGAAGCCCGGATCTAGGATTACATCCGCAACGCCCAGTTCATGAAGCACCTGTAGGCGTTCGGCGAAGAAACGGCACATATCTTCGACGAGTGTTCCTGATTGCTCCGTCTGATCGTCAGCCATACCACCGCTATGAGTGAGCACGTAGGGAACGCGTAGGTCGGCCACCGTCTCAAACATCTGTGTATCCAAGGCGCCACCACTGACATCATTGATGATATTCACTCCGTACTCTGTGACACAACGACGTGCCACAGATGCCCTGAAAGTATCTACACTGATAAGGACTTCGGGGTAAGCCTGACGGATGATCGCTATTGCCTGATCCAGACGATTCATCTCTTCATCCTCAGAAACAATAGAAGCACCCGGTCGTGTACTAAACGCACCGACATCTATTATCTCTCCTCCCTCGGAAAGGATTTGCGCAGCTCGTTGACGGATGGCATCTTCATTCTGCATGCGACTGGCAGAGTAGAATGAATCTGTCGTCACATTCAGAATCCCCATCACCATTGGCGTAGTAAAATCCCGTAGTTTGCCTCCGATATTCAGTGTCATAAATGGTCTTTACGCATTTTTACGGCACAAAGATACGGAAAAGTTTAGAGTAAGAAGTTTAAATTTAAACTTTTTACTACTTTTGCATCCAAAACAAAGAAAAATAACATCATGGACATCGAAAGATTGTATAAAATATACCTGGAACACCCTCTGGTGAGCACAGATAGTCGCCGTCTTCCCGAGGGCTGTATGTTCTTTGCGTTAAAAGGTGAGTCATTCAACGGGAACCTCTTCGCCGCATCGGCTTTGGAAGCAGGAGCTGCCATCGCAGTGGTTGATGAAGCGGCAGTGATACCGTCTGGCGATGACCGCTATGTCTTCGTTCCGGATGTATTGCAGGCATTGCAGGCGCTGGCCAAACATCATCGCCAACAGTTCCACGGCCCAGTGCTCCAGATAACGGGAACGAATGGAAAGACAACGACCAAGGAACTGATAGCAGCGGTGCTGAGTCAGCAGTTGAATGTGCTCTATACACAGGGAAACCTCAACAACCACATTGGTGTTCCCTTGACTTTGTTGAGGCTGCGCCCATCCGAGCATGAGATTGCTATTATCGAGACTGGAGCTAACCACCCTGGGGAGATTGATTTCCTGACCCATATCGTGAATCCTGATTACGGTCTTATCACGAATGTCGGTCGAGCCCATATCGAGGGCTTCGGCTCTTTCGAGGGCGTCAAGAAAACCAAAGGTGAGCTCTATGATTTCTTACAGCAGAAGCCTTCCGCCCATATCTTTGCCAACGCAAGCAATGCGGATTTAACAGAGATGCTCGCTCAAAGAGGCATTGATACTCAGACAGAGAAATGTATCACGTATGGACGAGAGGGAAATGGCATCTGTCAAGGTGACGTGATTGACTGTAATCCCATGCTGCAGTTGTGGTGGCAGGAGAGAGGGCAGGAGAGGAACTCTGTTCAGACAAACCTGATTGGAGCTTACAATATAGATAATGTGTTGGCTGCTGTTGCTGTAGGGCTTCATTTCGGCATTACCGCTAAAGCCATCTGTACAGCGCTTTCCACATACGTTCCCAGCCTCGGACGCTCAGAGTATCGCAAAACCCAACACAATGAACTGATTATTGATGCATACAACGCCAACTTAACCTCCATGCAGGCAGCGTTGGATAACTTCAGTCGTATCAACCATCCGCAGAAGATGGTAATTCTGGGCGACATGAAGGAACTGGGAGTTGTTAGCGAAGAGGCACATCAACAGATACTGGAAGCCGCTATTCAATGTGGCGCCCAAACGATATGGCTCGTGGGTGAGGAGTTTGGAAAGGCTGCCAAGCAGAAGAACTATCCCGCGTCCATTCGTTTGCGAACCTTCGCCGATGTGCAGGCTGTTAAAGAGGCGATAGCTACCCAACAACCTACAGATTATCTTATTCTCATCAAAGGCTCTAACAGTACCAAGTTACACCAATTGCCTGAGACGTTGTAAAATGAAAATCGTTGTTGACGATAAGATTCCGTATATCCAGTCGGCATTGAAGCAGTTGGCGGATGAGGTAGTCACGAAAGCAGGCAGCGAGATTACCGCGTCTGATGTGCACGATGCCGACATTCTTGTCGTCCGCACTCGAACCCGTTGTGATCAGAAACTGTTAGAAAACAGTCGTGTTCGCTTAATAGTGACGGCCACCATTGGCTACGATCACCTCGATACCACTTATTTGGATGCGCAGGGCATCCAATGGACCAACTGCCCTGGGTGTAATGCTACCAGCGTGGCGCAATATGTTCGAAATAGTCTGTATCTACTTCAACAGGAGCGGGGCCTTCATTTGGCAGATTGCACCCTCGGAATTATAGGCGTGGGACATGTTGGCACAGCCGTATGGGAGAAAACACGTCCAGACGAAAATGCAAATACGGCCGGACGAATTCTGCTATGTGACCCGTTGCGTGAGCATTTTCCGCTGGAGGAAAAGTCTTGCACGGATTGGTGTTCTATTGAGCGAATTCAAGAAGAAGCGGATATCATCACCTTTCATACTCCTTTGACAACAGATGGGCCAGCCCCCACCTATCACATGGCAGACGCTGATTTCTTCCGTCAACTGAAGCGTCGCCCCATACTCATCAATGCCGCACGCGGTGGCATCATTGATGAGAGCGCATTATTGCGCGCCATGAACGAAGGTCTTGTTGGGGACATCATTATTGATACATGGGAGCAGGAACCACGCATCAATCCAGAGCTCCTTCATCGTGCTTTTATCGCCACTCCACATATCGCAGGTTACAGTGCTGACGGTAAGGCCAATGCAACCCGAATGACATTGGGCGCTATTTGTCAGTTCTTGGGACGAGCTATGGATTTCAATATCCAGCCCCCAACACTGCCAGAAACAATGGTGTGGGCCGAAGATCCTGTAGAGCAAGCCCTTCAACTCTACGACCCACATACAGACAGCGAACAGCTAAAAAACAATCCCGATCGCTTCGAATGGTTTCGCGGTCATTATCCCCTGCGAAGAGAGTACGTATAAAGACTTCTTTTTCGGTGGATTTGCACACTTTTTGCACATGTGTGCTTCACAGAATCCTTGATTATTGCACATTTCTACTTAATTTGTGCATGTTTTCAATCTTTTTTGGCTATTTATTTGGTAGTCTGAATAAAAAGTACGACCTTTGCACCCTGAAAATGCAAAAGAATTATCATTAAACCTAATTATTAAAGTTTACGACTATGTCTGAAATTGAAAGCAAAGTAAAAGATATCATCGTCGACAAGCTTGGCGTTGATGAAGCAGAAGTAAGTGCAGAGAAGAGCTTCACCGGTGACCTTGGTGCTGACTCTCTTGACACCGTTGAGCTCATCATGGAGTTCGAGAAGGAATTCGGCCTCACCATCCCCGATGACGAAGCTGAGAAGATTGGTACTGTTGGCGATGCCATCGCTTACATCGAGGCTCATCAGTAATCAAGCCTGTTAGAAGGTTGACGAGTTAACACGTTGACGACTGGCTCGTCTGCTTGTTAACTCGTTTTCTTTATCTTATTACTTTACTTATTTTCTGATTTGATTTATGGAATTGAAAAGAGTTGTGGTAACAGGCCTGGGCGCTGTCACCCCTTTGGGTAACTCTGCCGAGGAGACTTGGAAGAATCTGCTGGCAGGTGTCAGCGGTGCCGGTCCTATTACCCGTTTTGATAGTTCAAAGTTCAAAGCTCAGTTTGCATGCGAGGTAAAGAACTTCAATGGCGAGGACTTCGGTATTGACCGCAAGGAAGCTCGTAAGATGGATCTTTACTGTCAGTATGCCATCGCTGCTGCCAAGCAGGCTATCGATGACAGCAAGCTGGATGTGGAGGCTGTTGACAAGAACCGCGTAGGTGTTGTTTTCGGCGTAGGTATTGGTGGTATCAAGACCTTTGAGGAGGAAATTCGTGCTTATGAGAAGACGGCTGCTACCATCGGTCCTAAGTTCGGCCCCTTCTTCATCCCCAAGATGATTGCTGACATCGCTGCTGGTCACATTAGTATTATGTACGGTTTCCATGGCCCCAACTACGTGACCACTTCTGCTTGTGCTTCCAGCACACACGCTCTGGCTGACGCTTTCAACCTCATCCGTTTGGGCAAGGCTGATATGATTGTCAGCGGTGGTGCTGAGGCAGCAATCACAGAAGGTGGCGTGGGTGGTTTCACCGCCATGAAGGCTCTCTCTACCCGCAACGATGACCCCGAACATGCAAGCCGTCCGTTCAGCGGTAGCCGTGATGGTTTCATCATGGGTGAAGGCGCTGGCTGCCTCATCCTCGAGGAGCTGGAACACGCTAAGGCTCGTGGTGCTAAAATCTATGCTGAGATGGTTGGCGAAGGCATGAGTGCTGACGCACACCATATCACAGCTTCTCACCCAGAAGGTCTCGGCGCTAAGCTCGTGATGCAGAACGCACTCGAAGATGCAAACATGAAACCCGAAGAGATTGACTACATCAACGTTCATGGTACCTCCACTCATGTTGGTGATATCTCCGAGGCTAAAGCCATCAAGGAAGTCTTTGGCAAGCACGCCTACGAACTCAACATCTCAAGCACCAAGTCCATGACTGGTCACCTCCTCGGTGCCGCCGGTGCCGTTGAGGCTATGGTCAGTGTGCTAACGGTGCAGAACGATATTGTACCGCCTACCATCAACCATGAGGATGACGACCGTGATGAGGAAATTGACTATGACCTCAACTTCACCTTCAATGTAGCCCAGAAGCGCACTGTTCGTGCAGCCTTGAGCAACACGTTCGGCTTCGGTGGCCACAATGCCTGCGTCATCTTCAAGAAATACGAGGCATAACCGTGTTTCTGAGAACTAACGTCATAGACCGCATGAAGCTCCCTTTCCGCAAGGACAGGGAGCTTTACGCGTCTTTCTATGATATTTTGGGCTTTTATCCCCATCGCCTACGTTACTATAAGCTCGCCCTGCAGCACAAATCCACCAGTTCCCATGGTAAGAACAGTCCTACAGAGCACAATGAACGCTTAGAATACCTGGGCGATGCCGTATTGGAGTCCATCGTCAGTGACATCCTCTATCATCGCTACAGCAACCGACGCGAAGGTTTCCTTACAAATACGCGCAGCAAGATTGTCCAACGTGATACGCTGAATCGTCTGGCACAGCAGATCGGATTGGAACAGCTTATCCATTCCAACAGTCATTCCTGTAGCCATAACCGCTACATGGGCGGCAATGCCTTTGAGGCGCTGATGGGCGCCATCTATCTGGATCGTGGTTACGATGCCTGCAAGCATTTTATCCGTCGCCGCATCCTCGAACGCTTCATTAACCTCGATTCCATCTCTTCCCAGGAAGTGAACTTCAAGTCCAAGCTCATCGAGTGGGCGCAGAAGAACCGCATTCAGATAGAGTTCAAACTCGTTGAGGAACGTCGTGATAACCAGGCATCTCCAGTGTTCATCACCCGTATCATTCTCGAAGGGTTGGACGGCGAGACGGGCAAAGGCTATTCCAAGAAAGAGAGTCATCAAATGGCAGCTAAGGCTACATTGCGTTCCCTGCAGCGTGACAAACAGTTCATGCAGGCTGTCTTCGATGCTCAAACAAAGCGTATCGCTCCTGCTGCAGAGTCCGAAGAGTCCACGGCAGCAGAAGAGGCACCCGTAGAGGAACTCCTTGAATCCTAAAACATTATGAGTTTAACACGTCTGATACGTCCTTACTTCGCACCGCGCTATCGTACCATTGAGCGTTATGCCACAGAAGCTGAAAATATTCAGCTCAAAGTACTGCGCCGTTTGCTATCACAGGCAGCAAACACCGAATGGGGACGTAATCATCATTTCAGCGACATTCAGAGCTACGAGCAGTTCGCAGCATCCTGCCCCGTCACCAATTACGAAGACCTCAAGGCTGACATCGACCGTATGCGCCATGGAGAGCGTGATATATTATGGCCGGGCCGTGTGCAGTGGTATGCCAAATCCAGCGGTACCACGAGCGACAAGAGCAAGTTTATCCCTGTGTCGCCACAAGGTCTGAAAGATACCCATTATGCAGGTGGTAAGGATGCTGTAGTGCTCTACCTGCACAATCACCCTAAGAGTCGCATCTTCGACGGTCGTGCTCTCATCCTTGGAGGCTCCCATGCCCCCAACTACAACCTCAAGCACTCCCTTGTGGGTGACCTCAGCGCTATCCTCATCGAGAATATCAACCCGCTGGTCAACCTCCTCCGAATCCCCAAGAAAGAGACAGCCTTGCTCTCTGACTTTGAAGAGAAGCGCGATCGCATTGCCCGTGAGGCTTTGCATGCCAATGTCAGCAACATCAGCGGCGTACCTTCCTGGATGCTTTCCGTACTTACTCGCGTGATGGAAATCTCAGGCAAGCAATACTTGAATGAGGTGTGGCCTAACCTTGAAGTCTTCTTCCATGGTGGTGTCGCCTTTACTCCTTATCGAGAACAGTATAAGCACCTCCTCCCCACAGAGAAGATGAATTACATGGAGACCTACAACGCCTCCGAAGGTTTCTTCGGTCTCCAGAGCGACCCTGCCGATCCTGCCATGTTGCTGATGATCGACTACGGTGTTTTCTTCGAGTTCATCCCCATGGACGAACTGGAGAAGGAACAGCCCACCGTTCTTCCCCTTTGGAGCGTGCAGACAGGCAAGAACTATGCGATGGTGATTACTACTTCCAGCGGCCTTTGGCGCTACATGATAGGTGATACCGTTCGCTTTACATCTGTCAATCCTTATAAATTCGTCATTACAGGTCGCACCAAATTCTTCATCAATGCTTTTGGTGAAGAGCTGATTGTGGATAATGCTGAGAAAGGACTCGCTGAAGCTTGCCGTCAGACAGGCGCCATTGTCAATGAATACACCGCAGCTCCTGTCTTTATGGACGAGCATGGCAAATGTCGCCACCAGTGGCTCATCGAGTTCTCTCGTCAGCCTGCCGACGTTGAAGCCTTTGCGGATGCTCTCGACAGCGCCTTGCAGAAGCTTAATTCCGACTACGAGGCTAAACGCTACAAGGATATCACCTTGCAACGTCTGCAGCTCATCACAGCCCGTCCGGGTCTCTTCAACGACTGGCTCAAGAGTCAGGGCAAGCTCGGTGGACAACATAAGGTACCTCGTCTGAGTAATACGCGTCAGTTTATTGAACAAATGCTCCAACTCAATGCGTAAACTATTCTATTTCTTCCTCATGGCCCTCATCGTGGCGGCTTGTGCCAACATCGGTTCACCCGATGGTGGCCCTTATGATGAAACACCGCCACGTGTTATTGCCAGCACGCCTGGGAATCAAGAGCTGAATGCACAGAAGAAAAAGATACGTATTGATTTTGACGAGTATATCAAGATTGAGAATGCGAGTGAGAAGGTTATCGTGTCACCGCTACAAAAGGAGATGCCCAATGTCCGCGCTATAGGCAAGCATGTACAGATAGAGCTCTTTGATAGCCTTCGTCCCAATACCACTTATACTGTGGATTTCTCCGATGCTATTGTGGATAACAACGAGGGGAACCCGATGGGCAACTACACCTTCTCATTCTCTACCGGTCCCACCATCGACACGATGGAAGTGTCAGGCTACGTGCTGAATGCCGCAGACCTTGAACCTATTAAAGGCATCCTTGTCGGCTTATATCTCGCTGATGGCGACAGTGTTGTTCCCGATAGCGTCTTTCGAACACGCCCCTTTGACCGTGTCAGTCGTACCAATGGTAGCGGCCGCTTTGTTGTCAAAGGCGTAGCCTCAGGCCGCAAGTACCGTGCCTTCGCCCTGAAGGATATGGATGGTGATCAGGTGTTCTCCCAGAAGAGTGAACTGATTGCTTCAGATACGACTCTGTTCCACGCTTCCTGTGGTCCTGACATCCGTTTGGACACCATTTGGCGCGATGAGACACATTATGACAGCATCCATCCTGTCCGTTACATCCATTTCTACCCAGATGACATTATCCTTCGTGCTTTCCTTGAGGACGGTCAGGATCGTCATCTCTTGAAGATTCAACGCGACGTACCTGAGAAGTTCACGGTGTTTTTTACTGCTCCGTCCGACTCCCTGCCTATCATTCAGGGAACGAGTTTTGAAGGGGATGGCAACTTCATCCTTGAACCCTCAGAGAAAGCCGATACCATCACTTATTGGATCACGGACACCACTCTTGCTTATGCTGACACCCTTTCGTTCCTTTATACCTATCAGGAAACAGATACCCTGCATCAATTGGTATGGAAGACAGATACGCTCGATGTCGTCCCAAAGGAATCTCGTGCTAAGCAGCTTAAGGAGTTGGCTAAGAAGACAGAGGAATGGGAGAAGGAACAGAAAAAGAAACGGAAACGTAATCCGAACCTGCCGCCTGAGGAGAATCCAAATCTTATCGAATTCTTGAAGATTGATTGCAAGCCAACCGGTAGCATCGCTCCCAATCAGATTCCTATCTTGACATTCTCAGAACCCATCGCCCCACTGGACAGTAGTGGTGTTCATGTTAAGATCAAAGTAGATAGTTTGTGGGAAGATGAACCTTTCGAAATTCAACCCGTTGAGGGCAACCCTCGCCAGTACCGACTATTAGTAGATTGGGAAATGGCAGCACACTATCAATTATTGATTGACAGCGCAATCGTCGAGGGTGCGCTTGGCCATACCAACAGTCCTCTCAAACAGGAAATCCGAGTGCGTAAGGAAGAGGATTTCGGAGCTCTCTTTGTACATGTCATGCTGCCAGACACCAATGTCATCGTTCAACTCATCAATAACAGCGACAAGCCTGTGGCTACAGAGCATGTGAATGCTGATGGACGAGCCGATTTCTTCTACCTTAAGCCAGGCTTTTACTATATGCGTTGTTTCATTGATAGTAACCACGATGGTATATGGACAACTGGCGACTACGATGCTGGCATCGCCCCCGAAGAGATGTTCTATTTCCCACAGGCCATTAATGTCAAGGCACAATGGGAAGTGAATCAGGACTGGGATGCACGTGGTATCCCTGCAATGAAACAAAAACCGGCTAAGATTACCAAGCAGAAACCTGACAAAGAGAAAAAAATCAAGCAGCGGAACCAAGGACGCGACGCTACCATGCAGCGCGAGACCAATCGCCGCACAGGTCAGTAATGGTAGGGGATTTAAACTTTTAGACAAGCAGGGTGTCATATTAGCAAACCCCTAACGTAGAACAACCATGATGAAAAGATATCAGTTATCAATTATCCTTTTCTATTTATTATGTCTTGGCTTAGCTCCTCTCCATGCCCAATGCCCGATGGAGAACACGGCTTTTTCATCCCATGAGAACCTGAATTACCAGCTCTATTTCAATTGGAAATTCATCTGGATCAAGGCCGGTACTGCCAACCTCAATATTACCGCAAGTAAATATCAAGGCAAAGATGCCTATCGTTGTCACCTCATCACACGTGGCAGCAAGCGCACTGATAAGTTCTTCATGATGCGCGATACCTTGCTGAGCTATATCACGCCTCAACTGGAACCCCTCTATTATAGAAAGGGAGCTCTTGAAGGCAAGAGATATAACGTGGATGAAGTTTGGTACTCTTACCCTGGTAACAACACCGTACAACTGAAACAGCGTTTTCAGAACTATAAGGGCGAGATCAGCAACCGCGACTACACCTCACCTGAATGTGTCTTCGACATGGTGAGCATGTTGATGCGCGCGCGTTCTTTCGACCCTTCTGCTTATAAAGACGGCCAACACCTACGTTTCAAGATGGCAGATGGCTCTGATGTCGAAGAGCAGA
This sequence comes from uncultured Prevotellaceae bacterium, assembly GCA_947305005.1. Taxonomy (GTDB): domain Bacteria; phylum Bacteroidota; class Bacteroidia; order Bacteroidales; family Bacteroidaceae; genus Physcousia. The sequence goes on from CAMZCM010000007.1 coordinate 94,948, forward strand.
CGCTCATTTTCCGTGGTCGCAAGAAATTTAAAATGGAAGAAACAGGCATTACCTATCGCTGTCTGGTTTTCTCTTTCGTGGAATATGAGAACAAGAAAGAGAAGGAAGTGGTCACTTTCTATATCACTGATGACAAGAATCACATGCCCGTTCGCTTAGACCTCTTCCTGCGCTTCGGCACTGCCAAGGCCTTCCTTTGTGAGCACTCCGAGTTGCGTAACCCCCAGACGTCTATCATCAAATAATTTTTCTATCGATAGGAATAACAAAAGAGTGAACGACATCTGTCTGTTCACTCTTTTATTGTGTCGGAAAGAGGCGACTCGAACGCCCGACCCCTACGTCCCGAACGTAGTGCGCTACCAACTGCGCTACTTTCCGAGCACGATGAGTTTCCTCATTAGCGGCTGCAAAGGTACAATGTTTTTAGGAGATACGGAAGTTTTTGCCTTTTTTTTCACCATCCTTAAAGATTTTCACACAAAACTTTGCTCGTTTCTAATATTTATACTACCTTTGCACCCGCAAATCGAAAGAAGAGCAATGGTGTCATAGCTCAGTTGGTAGAGCAAAGGACTGAAAATCCTTGTGTCCCCGGTTCGATTCCTGGTGACACCACAAACCCTAATTGATGCAAATCAATTAGGGTTTTTCTTTTGTTTTATTTATCCACCGCTATGACGTTGCGGTCATTTTCCTTAAGTATTTTCACTCATTTTACTTAACTTTTTTGGTTCCCCCGAAAAACAGACGTTTTTACGGCAATTCATGGTAATAAAAGAACCGCGTTTTACGTTATAATATAAACATCTACAAAGAACTGAAAAGAAATGAGCATGAAACGGATTTTTATAGCACTGGCACTTGTCTGTGGGGCTATGAGCGCCAAAGGCCAGCCCCAACCAACGAACTTGATACCAGCTCCGGTAGAGTATTCGGTTCACTCTGGAAACATTGCTGCCAACAAGGTGGCTGGCTTGCACGAAAAGGTTCGTATCTCGGAAAAAGCTCTTCTTCGTCTTTTGGAAGGAAAGAAACTGGCTGACTGGCAGCTGAAGTCGGCCTATTGGTTGGAGCTTGGGAAGAAGGGTGTGAAGATTGTGGCAGCAGACGAGGAAGGTGTGTTTTATGCCCGACAGACGCTCAAAATGATGGCTTCCTTAGACAGTACGGTAAGCTGCTGCGCCATCCTTGACTGGCCTCGTTTCCGTTACAGGGGCGTGATGCTCGACGAGAGCAGACATTTCCAAGGCAAGGACTTCGTGAAGAAGCAATTGGAGATGATGGCCCTCCTGAAGATGAACCGCTTCCATTTTCATCTGGTAGATAATCCCGGCTGGCGTGTGCAGATTGATGCCTATCCGCGGCTCACTAAGCTGACGGCTTGGCGTCCCGTGTCCTTCTTCTGGGACTGGGAAAAGAACGAGATAGGCGGACTTTTCGTGGAAGAAGGAACGCCTGGGGCCTATGGCGGATACTATACCAAGCAGGATATTGCCGATATCCTCTCCTTTGCCAACGAGAGGCATATTGAGGTGATTCCCGAAATCGAGATGCCCGGGCATAACTACGAGACCCGTGCTGCTTATCCCGAACTGGCTTGCAGCCTGCCGAATGGCGGGAAAGACCCTTGGGAGCTATGCCCGGGAAAAGAGAGCACCTTCGACTTCCTGGAAAAGGTTCTGCTGGAAGTCTTTGACATGTTTCCTTCGAAGTATATCCACATCGGTGGTGACGAGGCCCGCAAGAACAACTGGAAGCTTTGTCCCGACTGTCAGGCACGTATGCAGGCTGAGGGGCTGAAAAGCGTGGAAGAGCTTCAGAGCTATATGATCAGACGGATGGAACGTTTTGCTCATGCACACGGCAAACGCATCATCGGTTGGGACGAGATTCTGCAGGGAGGATTGGCTCCGGATGCCACTGTAATGTCGTGGCATGGAACCGAGGCTGGCCTGCGGGCCGTCAAAGAAGAGCATGATGTGATATTCACGCCCACACATTACCTATATCTCGACCATCATCAAGACCCTGCTCAGTTCCGACCTGTCGGGCGTCAGGTATCTTTGGAGAAGGTCTATTCCTTCAATCCAATGGCAGAAAGCATTTCCGAGGCAGATGCCCATCATGTCTTAGGTGTCCAAGGCTGTTTGTGGACAGAGCATGTTCAAGATGCTTGGCACGCTGAGATGATGCTCTATCCCCGCGTTTTCGCTATTGCCGAAACGGGCTGGAGTCAGCCTGAGAAAAAGAATTGGCCAGACTTCGAGCGAAGAGCCTCTGTCTTGTCGGCTGTCGCTCGTAAATGGGGTTATACCGTGTACCCTCCACTACCCCACTAGTTTGATCTATTTCCCCTCCCTATACTCCGTCGGCGTTACGCCCGTGTGCTTTTTGAAATAGCGGGCGAAGGATGCCTGTTCGCTGAAGCCGAAGCGGTCAGCGATGGCCTGTATGCTCGTTTCAGGCTCGTAAGTGAGCGCCTGCTTCAACTGTATGAGGAGACAATGCTGTATCCAGTGACCTGCAGTCTGTCCGGTCTGCAGCTCCCCTCCATTACGGGAGGGGCTTGGAGGTGGGTCTATAACTATACTACAATGAAAAAGACATATAACAGCCCAGAAATGAAGATGGTAAAGATTGCTCAGCATCACATGATTGCAACATCAATCATAGTTGGCAGAAATTACAATGGAACTTCCACCATCGAAGTCAAAAGGGACCGTTCAGCAAGCTATGATGTCTGGGATGATGACTGGAGCAAATAACATTTCGACCTGTTGGCAGGCGAAGTGGATAATGGCGTGGTAGGCTAAAGATTTCGAAAATCCCAATAATTCATAAATCCCAAGGCAGAATCAACCTGCTTTGGGATTTATCATTATTTGGGGAAAATCAAGGTCGCAAAGATACAGCATTATTTTAATACACACGCACCTTTCGTCATCTTTTTTATTCCGCCTCTATTCTATCACCTACTGGTTTCGTCCTTGCTGAGAAAAAGGGGGCGTACCGTTCAATATGGCGCGGCTCTGTTCGTTATTATTATGTACATACAAAGGGAATAGTCCCTGTTTTATTTTTATCAACCCATTACATTTATGAAGAAAAACTTTTTCTTTGCGTCGGCTCTGGTGGTGCTAGGGCTGACGGCGTGCGAGAACGGATTCGATGAGTACGAGGAGAACTTGTCCCCTGTACAGACGGAACAAGTGGCAAAAGCCAATTCCCTGTTGCAGTTGCGGACGCGAGCGGCGGGCGACGAAGACGCCACTATCAGTTATCCCGTGCAGGTCTATGTCTTCAAAGGAAACAAGTGTGAATCCGTCCAAACCATTGGCGACAAGGGTCAGACGCTCAATGTCGCACTCGTAGAAGGCACTTACAGCATCTACGCCATTGGCGGCGCTTCGGCTACGGACTACACGCTACCCACGAAAGACGAGGGGACAAGTTCGTCGGCCATCACATTGAAGGACGGCCGTTCACTCACCGATCTGATGGCAGCGCAGGCCACGGCCACGCTCGTTGACGGCGGCACCAATACCGTGACGCTGGGCCTGCAGCGCAAGACGATGCTCATTCAGGACGTGACCATTAAGAAGATTCCGACGGCTGCTACGGCAGTCAGCGTGACGATAGCGCCTCTGTGGCAGGCATTGACGGTGAGCGGCGCTTTTGCCAACGCTGGGCAAAGCCAGACCATCGCGCTCACCAAGCAGGCCGACGGCCGCACATGGACGCTCGGTGGTGACGCCATCCACGTGCTGCCCCCCAGCAGTCAGCCCGCCAGCATCAGTGTGAATATCACCAGTGGCGGCACGACGAAGACCTATACCTATTCCACTTCTGACCAACTGGAGGCCGCCTACAAGATCAATATCGACGGTACCTACACCGAGGCCGTGGGCGTGAACCTGACGGGAACGATTACCGGCGCTACGTGGCTGGGAGAAAGGACGATTAGCTTTGAATTTGATGAAAATGGGTCTAATGGGGTTAATGGGGATGACCCATCGGAGCCCACTCAGCCCAATAGCCCCAGTTCGGACATCCCCTCTGTCGGCTCCACCTACCAGGGCTGCTACGTGCTGGCTGTAACGACGATTGACGCGAACTCGGCTGAGCTGACGCTGCTTTCGCCCAACGAGAGCACGGTAACGAGTGCCAGCAACGCCAATGCCGCCCTTGCCACCCTCGGCGTGGATGGCATCAGCGACTGGAGTATCCCCACCAAGGACCAGATAGATGCCTTCTATGCCGCTAAGGATGATATTACACCAGCGCCAGAAAGACAGCGCTATCTGTGGCAGGACGGAACCACGATGAAACAGCGCTACATGAGCGACGGCAGCGACAGCAACGCCAACTTCAACTACGCCATCTTCCTGCGCCCCGTCGCCACCGTTTCCATCACCAAAGACTGATTTTATTTTTAAAACACGAATTACCACGAATTATCCATTAATTTTTCATTAATGATTAATTATATGGGCGATTAATGATAATTATATGTTCAAAAAAAATATGAAGAAATTAATGTATATCGTTCTCGCCCTGCTATTGGCAGCATGCGAGAAGCCTGTTTTCAATGAGACAACGGGAAAGGAAATACCTGCCGAGGCCAATGTCATTCTGCACTTTACGCAGTACGAGCAGGAGGCATTTACCCGCTCTGCTACCGACATCACCAACCTCTGTTCGCGCCTCAACATCGCCATCTTCGACGCTGAAGGCACGAAGGTGAAGACCGTGGCGCAGAAGGAGGGCGACGCCAGCTACGGCACGGTGGCGCTGAGCCTGGCCGCCGGCACGTACCGCCTGGTGGTCATTGCCCACAGCTGCGACGGCTCGGCCACAATAACCTCGACGGAAAAGGTGACGTTCCCCAACAACAAGGTGACCGACACCTTCTATTATTATGGGGACTTGGTCGTAACCGCGGAGAAACAGAGCTACGACCTGACGCTGACGCGCGCCGTGGCCATGTTCCGTCTGGTGCTGACTGACGAGAGCATCCCGAACAATGTGGCCAAGCTGAAATTCTACTACCTCGGCGGCTCCTCAACGTTCTCACCCAAGGACGGCTACGGCTGCGTGAACTCCAAGCAGACGGAGATACGCCCTGTCGCCACCGACGGCATCTACGAGATATACACCCTGCCGCATACCGAGGAGGACGTGCTGACGAAGCTGACCGTGACCGCGCTCGACGCCAACGATGACGTCATCATGGAGCGCACCTTCGAGAATATCCCCATCACCCGCAATCAGGTGACGCGCTATACCGGCAGTTTTTTCGGTAGCGGCGGAGGCAATTCAACCAACGACGGCACCTTCCGCCTCACCGCCGACCCCGACTGGGACGCCGTCAATGGCTACACCTTCTAGCTTGTCCCCTAGCAGCATTGGGGAGCCGAGGATTTTCCGCCTCGGCTCTCTTATTATTTTTATTCATAGGTGCATTGTTTTCAGAAATAATGCGTACTTTTGCAGGCAAAAGACTACAAAAACGCTTAACGATATGTACGATCAGACACAGGAAGATGCGATATTTGTGATGCTTTATGCCATCGTGATGACGATGGGATTAATGGCCAGTGCTTATTTGCTGTTCCGGCGGGGCAACGCCTTTGCCGAGGATATCATTCCGCCGTTGCGCCTGCGCCGGTGGACGGCAGTGTTCTTTGGCATCATGGCAGCGGGACATCTGTGGTACCTGCCTGGAGAGATGGTGGATGATAGCCAGGCGGCCACGCTGTGGAAGCTCATCGGTGGCCTGCTCGACTGTCTGCTCACTCTCCCCGTGGCCCTCATCGTCATGCTCTGCATGTTGCAAGACAAACGCCGGCCGCTGTGGCCCGTGTGGGCGGCCGTGGCGCCGCTGGTCATTATGATGGGGGTGAACATTGCTAACCGCAACGATGCCCTGTTGCCGTGGATGCAGAGCTATTTCCTGCTGGCGGTCATCGGTTTTACGGTGTATATGGTGCGCGAGGTGCAGCGCTACGGGCGCTGGCTGCGCGACAACTATGCCGACCTGGAGCACAAGGAGGTGTGGCAGAGCCTGCTGGTATTGGCGGTCATCATGCTCCTGTTCGTGTACTACGTGGTGGGCTACGGGGCCATGACCTACGAGTTTATCGTGCAGGTGTGCGGCATAGCGATGATATGCTATCTGCTGTGGCGCGTTGAGACGCTGCAGGATCTAAATCTTCCCATTTCATCGGAGAATATCGTCGTCGCAGACGCTACACCCATCGACGATAGCGATGCGATGGATACGATGATCGCTACGGAAGAGACGGAAGAGGCTGACGCCTCGCTGTCCGTTCGCAATAACATCGGGCCGTTGCTCAGGCAGCATTGCGAGGAGCCGCAGCTCTATCTGCAGTACGACCTCTCCCTCACGCAGCTGGCCACGCTGATTGGCGTCAACCGCTCGTATCTCAGCAAGCACTTCGCCCTGCAGGGCATCACTTACAACACCTATATCAACGACCTGCGTATCCGCCACTTCGTCAGTCTCTGCCAGGAGCGTGCCGCCGCGCACCAGCCCCTGTCGGTTCAGCAGCTGTCCCTTGATAGTGGTTTCCGCAGCTACAGCACGTTCAACGGTGCCTTCAAGCAGGTCATGCATACAACGGCGACGGAATGGCTGCGTCTCCTCGCTGAGTAGGGTTGGAGTAGCGTTTTGGGGCTGTAATAGCTTCAGAATCGTAAAATCTGCTTCAAAATCGTAAAAAATTACCGGTAGGTTCCCCTTGATTGTCGTTCTTTCAAGGGGAATTTATTATATTTGTGCACCAAAAAGGAGAAAACCTTCTGCCGCAAGGCAGGAGCCTTACCTAATAACGACACCTTTACCAAAAGGTTTTTCATTACGACTCAAATCTAACTTATATAAAAATGATAAAGGATTCTATAGAAGAACAAAAGCGCAAGACTGTCTGCTGCCCCAAATGCGGACGGCAGACGTCGTTTGCCTTTCCCGACGATGCCATCGACGAGGACGGCGAGTTCTACCGGTGCCAACATTGCGGCTGGCCGTTCCATTACAAATAGCCGACGAGAGAAATTAAATAAGCGATCATTGAGGCTTTGCCTCGAGAAACGCTACGCGTTCATTGACTTACTGAGACAAACGGATATTTAGTCAATTGACAATTGACAATTGATAATTGACAATTATTTCTGGGGAAATCGCAGACGGGTTTTTCTTTGAACACGAATTACCACGAATTGAACATGAATTAAATTATATGGGCAATTAGATGATAATTACATGTTAAAAAGAAACAACTATCGGAAGTTTGAAATGACAAAAACTGTGTTTTGATTTAAACAAAAACAGGAAAAACCCCACTCATGATGGCTGTGGCCTTCGGCCCAGCGTCCTGTTCTTCAGGCCTGGTGCCTAAGAGCAAGCTCTTGCACAGTCCAGAAGCCCAGTACGGTTTTGTTCCAAAACTCAGCCATCATGGTGGCAAAAACACCGGTTCTTCGAACCTAAAAAATTCTTGAACCCTGAAAACTGTTATGGTTAACGTTATCGTTATGGTTGAAAATTGTTTTTTAGCGAAGCGGTGTTTTTGCTTTTCGATGTTGGAAATAACGAAGTTATGTGATAAGGGGTGTGGGATTGGCGTAAGAGCTCGCTCTTAAAGACAAGAGCATAGCACTTAGCAGATGAGCTCTGAAAGAGCTACAAACATCGAAAAGGGTTTTTAAGGTTTTTGTAAACAACCGAAACTTAAATGATTAATTATATGGGCGATTACATGAAAATTATATGTTTAAAAGAAAAGTATCTCGCGGGAAATGTGTATCTTTGCACGCGAATCAATTAAATAACGACGATTATGGAAGCAATTATCGAGAGGACACCGCGACGGATTACCGTCAGCATGAGCACCAGGCGCTGGAACCGGCTGCTTCAGCTGGAGCAGACCTACAAGCTGGCCCGCATCATCAAGCGTAGCATGAAGCAGGTGGAGAACGAACCGAGCATGACTCCCGAGGAGGCCATCGAAGCATTGAGGGCGCTATGAGAGTAAGAATCTCTGAGGACTTCAAGGCCTCATACAAGCAGCTGAAGAAACGCCACAAGTCGCTGGACGCAGACTTTGAGCGCCTGCTTGCTTCGCTGCTCGCGAACCCCATGCAGGGCGTTGAGCTGCCGGGCGGTGCGCGTAAGGTCAGGATGGCCATCACGTCGAAAGGCCGTGGCAAGAGTGGCGGTGCAAGGGTAATCATTCGTGTACGTATCGTGCATGACGAACTGCAACTGCTCTACATCTACGACAAAGCTGATATGGAAAATGTCAGCGATGCCTACCTCCGCGAGGTGATGAAGCGCATGGAGTAGCCCCCCGACATTTCCCCCCTACAGAAAAATATCCGCCGAGACATCGAGAGATGGGCTCGGCGAATTGTTTTTATCCGTTTGGTCTCAGAGACAAAAAGAAAAAATATATATAATTCACTTATTTAATAACATTTTTAAAACTTAAAAATTATGAGAAAAAACAAATTATTACTTCTGCTCGCGCTGCTCTTGACGGCGGCGACGGGCGCGT
>CAMZCM010000008.1 GCA_947305005.1 uncultured Prevotellaceae bacterium
TTTCCGTATAATGTGAAGTCTTGGCTTTTTTTATAGCAGGTGACTTTGAAGAGAAGACTATCTCACGGCTAATCCGATTACCGGCCTGGTCATAGCCGTAATGAACACTTTGGGCGGAAAGACGATTTGAAGAGAACAGCATCAAGACAATCGCTAACAATATGGCTCTCATGTGATTAATTTGTAGGTAAAATAGCCAGGAGGTTCTCATAATTATAATGATTTTCCAATCTTAGTAATAAGATTATTAAGTTTTCTTGTCGCAAAGTAATAGCATTGCTCTGAAACCGCCAAATAAATATCTAACAATTTTCATTTCTGACGTTTTGAAAGGCTCAATTTTGTATCATCTATATACTTCTGATACAACAACTTACAAACACTTTTTAAAGATTCTTTAAAAATGGAAATTACCCATAAAAACGGCTTTATCTTCATGAGTATGCTCCCCTTTCTCTCACTTTTTCCCCGATTTTATGAGGGCTTACGGATTATTTGTGTATCTTTGCAGCCGTAAAGCTGCGAACCTAAAACAACTAATAACAACTACAACAAGACTATGGAAAAGAAGATATTCTTAATGCTTGCTCTGCTCTGCACACTCCTGCAGGGGGCTTGGACGCAGGAGCAAAGCTCAGCAAATATTGTGGCCGAAGAGGGCGCTTGGTGCTGGTTTGCTGACCCGCGTGCACTGCATTATGAGAACTCCACAGGCACCATCAACGCTACTTACCTTGGCTACATCGATGTTCATGGAAACGTGAAAGCCACGCAGTATGACTGGATCAAGAAGCGTAAGACAGATGTGCTCATCCGCAGCTACTTCCAGCCTGACGACCATAACAATCCTACCTTTGTGGTGCTGCCCGACGAGCGTGTGATGATTTTCTACACCCGTCACACGGATGAGCCCAAGATATGGTATCGCGTCTCGCGTAAGCCAGGCGACATCACGGCATTGGGTGATGAGAAATATCTAGCGACAGCCAACAACACCACCTATCCCTCCCCCTTCATCCTTTCTGATGACCCGCAGCACATCTACCTCTGCTGGCGCGGCATCAACTGGCATCCCACTATCGCCCGCATCACAATTCCAGACAGCGATGACAACTGCCACTTCGACTTCGGGCCCAAGCAGATTGTGCAAAGCACAGGTGCTCGTCCTTACGCCAAATATCAGAGCAACGGCAAGGACAAGATTTTCCTCTCCTATACCACAGGGCATCCTGACAACGAGATGCCTGATTGGCTTTACTTTAACGTCATCGACATCAACGAAGGCAACGGCCCCATCCTGCGTGACCTCAATGGTAAGCAGCTGAAAAAGATTGCCGACGGGACTTTCAGTGTCGAAAAGAGTGACAGCTATGCCAACAACTACGCCGCAACCATCGTGGACAAAACAGCAGGCATCCGTAACTGGCTGTGGCAGGTGGCCATCGACACAGACGGCAACCCCGTCATCGCTTATCCTCATATCGATGATGCCAAGACGACACATGTCTATTGGTATGCCCGCTGGACAGGCTCGGCATGGAAGAATGTGAAGGTGGCCAGCGCAGGACATGCCTTCCACCAGAACTGGAACCAGACAGAGCGTTGCTATAGTGGAGGCATGAGTCTTGACCCAGACAATATCAATGATCTCTATTTGAGTATTCCCACAAAAGACGGCGCTTTCAACAAGGACGGCATCTATGAGATCTGGCGCTACACCATTGCCGACGATGGTTCTGTCAGCGCTGGCGAACAGATTACACATAACTCCGTGAAGAACAATATCCGTCCCTTCGTCATCCCTGGCTCCAAGAGCTCACCCATGCGTCTTGGCTGGATGAATGGTGACTACTACTATTGGATGGTCAACAAGAACTACCCAAAAGGCTACCCGACGGACTTGCGTGTGGATTACGATTGGGAGGAGGAAAAAGATGAAAACTCTGCAGAGATTGTCAGCAGAAGCTTACCATCAAGTGGTGGCAGCATCTCCATCGGTTTATCCATGAACGCTGATCACTATGAAGGGATTTTGTGGAGCAGCGCAGATGAATCAGTGGTCTATGCTTTGAACAGTAGCACTTTATATCCGGAGCTTACCATCAATGGCGTGACCTACAAGAGTCAGAACAAGTTGCTCACCAGTGACGGATGGGCTACAGCCAGCACAGGTACCAACGGTGATAATCACCCCACGAAACTCACTACGTGGGTCTTCACCCTTACGTATGACGGCCACACCCTCACCACCTATCGCGATGGCTTTGTAGATCAAGTGATAGATCTTGAAGGGTTTAAAATCGACCTCTTCTCGGCCCTCGCTGGTAGTCATGAAGCTCTTCTCCATAAAGCATACGAGCGTCCTCTTACTCCCCTGGAGGTGCAAAGTGTTGTGACGTCTCTTAAAGAGGGAATGCGCGAGAAACTCAACCTTCGTTTGCCTAAAGGAGTCCAGAATGGAGATTTCGAGGGTAGCTACAAGCCCATGGAGAATAGTGGTGTGAGCAATGACCGCGCTATCTATGTGCCAGAGGGTTGGAACATAGAGCGAGCCAGTAGCAATGAGAACGATCTTACGGCCCTGAAGACTGGCGATCTTTACTTCAGCGACTTCTTTGGTTCTTTGGCCAAACCCGAAACCAATGGTGCGCAGACATATTGGATTCGCCAGAAATGGGGCACATCTACGCTCACCCTCTGGCAGAAGATGCTGCTACCAGAGGGCAAATACCAACTCACTTGCAATCTCTGGAAGAGCGGTCTCGGCGGCGATGCCAAAGTGAGCATCGTCACAGAGGGGGGAACCACTATCACCTCACCAACGCTTGAGAACATGACAGCGTGGCAGACCATCAGCCTTGACTTCGAGAGCGATGGTAACGCTGCTACAACCATACAGCTCATTGCGAACCATAACTCCGACGGAAGTGAGAAAATCATTGGCTGGGACAATGTCGTCATCACCAAAAAGGAAGGCACCGACCCGCAGCCGGGACCTTCAGAGTCTTTCAACTTCCGTCTGCGTAACAGCTTGGGCTTCGACCGTACAGCGGAGACGGTAGAGGTGACAGTCCCTGAAGATACCGACCCCACCGTTAGCACACTGACCGATGAGGACGGAAATATCATACCTTTCGAAGTCGTGGGCACAACGGCAATACGTTTCCAAGCGAGCCTGACAGCAGGAACAACCAAGGGTTATGCCTTAGCAGCAGGAACACCTATGACTCCTACGAAGCTTACATATGCTGCCGTGAAGTCACCGACATCACGAGCTGATATCGCTTGGGAAAACGACCTCTCAGCCTACCGAATGTACTCAGAGAAACTACTCTCCACAGAAGCCAATACAGCACAAGGTGTGGATGTCTGGTCGAAGAAACTGGCCACTCCCATCGTTGATGCGATGTACAATCTTTCCAACTATCACAACGAAAGCCAGTATGGCGTGGATGCTTACTCGGTCAACGGCAAGCGACTCGGCTGCGGAGGTGTGGCAGTAGTAGAGAATGGGCATCTCGTCATGCACAATCCTTATAATAAGTGCGATATCACCACCAATGGTGCCCTCGCCTCAGCCTTCACCCTTACATATAATAACGTTAGTGCCGGCGGTCAGAGCTATACCGAGACACTGAGCGTGGAGACACAAGCAGGAGCATTGCTCAACCGTGGAACCGTTCGCCTTGATGGAGCCGCAGGAACGGTGCGCCTCGCGGTGGCTCTTTATCAACATACAGATATGAGTCATACCGTTGATGGAGTGGCATTTACAGGGGAACAAGGCCTCATCGGCTGGGCTGACAACAAAAGTGAGGGCAGCGTCACGAGCGCTAATGCCCGCTTCTTCCAGGGCGCTTACGTGCCAGCCGAGGCGAATCCCCGTACAGAGGTCATCGACAACCATCTCTGTCTGACTTTCGACTACACCGTAGGCACGGAGCAGACCTTCTATTTCGGAGCAGGATGGAATATCTTCCCTGCCGGGAGTTATGCTACGGACGATGACTGGTTCGATGCCTTGGTGCAGTTCCGCGATAAGGTTCTCTCGCCGCTCAGCGCAACAAGCATGACAGAACTGCCCACGATGGCCAATGTCATCAATATCCTCAATACCGTCAACCAGACATGGCAGGAGAAGAACCCCTCACACGGCGACTACTTCTGGAACAGAGCCGTATATCACATCGGAAATATGGCTGCTTACGAGGCCACAGGCGATGGCGTCTATCGTGACTTCTCCACAGCATGGGCTACCAAAAACAACTGGTGGGGAGCTACAGGAACCAACAAGGCTAACTGGAAGTATAAGAACTACGGCGAAGGGGCTGATTATGTTCTCTTCGGTGACAATCAGGTTTGCTTCCAAGTGTATGCAGACCTCTATAACCTTGACGCTACACCCGACGAGACCAAGCTCGCCCGTGTTCTTGAAGTCATGGACTATGAGATCTCTACCTCCGCTGTCGATTACCTCTGGTGGGTCGATGGCCTGTTCATGGTAATGCCCATCATGACCAAGCTCTACAATATTACCGGCAACCAGACTTATCTGGACAAGATGTACCAGTATTGGCAATACGCCAACAGCATCATGTATGACACAGAGACTGGACTTTACTTCCGTGATGCCAAGTATGTCTATCCTGCTCACAAAACGAATAGTGGCAAGAAGGACTTCTGGGCACGTGGTGACGGATGGATCTTCGCTGCCTTCGCAAAGGTGCTCAATGAACTGCCGATAACCGATAGCCATCGCGATGAGTACATCGCCTATTACCGACGTCTCGCCGCCGCCCTCAAAGACTGCCAGCAGACGGAGGGCTATTGGACACGCTCGCTTCTCGATCCCGCACAGGCTCCAGGCTACGAGACCTCTGGCACTGCACTTAACACCTTTGCATACGCTTGGGGCATACGCAACGGCATACTTGATGAGGTGGAATACGGACAGACACTGGAGCGCGCTTGGCGTTATCTATCCACCATTGCTCTCCAAGCGGACGGCACAGTGGGTTATATTCAGCCCATTGGCGAGAGCGCAAGTCCTAACACCACTGTCAATGCGTCGAGCTATCACGACTTCGGCGTAGGCGCCTACCTCCTCGCTGCTGCTGAGATGAGCCGTCTGGCTGTGGGCGAAGCTGTAAAACCGCACCTTCGTCTCTCTGGCGTCACTTTGGCCAACGCAACAGAAATGCTCATCCGCTTCAACCTTCAGCCTGATGCCACTGAGGCTGCCAATGTCGCCAACTATACCATCGACGGGCAACCTATTGCAGGACAGGCCGTCGTCAATGCCGACGGCTCCGTCACCATCACCCTCGACGAAGCGCTTGACTATGGTCGCTATACCATCGCTGCCGCCAATATTCACAGTGCCGACGGTGGCGAGATGCTGGCTGGCCAAGAGCGGCTGGTGATTCTCACGGTGCCCCTTGATGAACCTCAAAAAGGCATCACGATTACCGCCGAAGGTTCACAGTCAGGTAACCCATACAGCAATGTCAACGATGGCTCGCTCAACACACGCTGGAGCTACGAAGGAAAGAACAAATGGATACGTTTTAACCTCGGAGAAATCAAGGAGGTTTATGCTGTAGATGTAGCCTTCTACAATGGTAGCGAACGTGTGTTCTATTTTAAGATTCAAACCTCCACGAATGGCAGCACATGGACGGATGCCACTGGCGATCTCGTATCCAGTGGTATGACAAATGAGCTGGAGCGTTATGCCTTCACTCCCGTTAATGCACGTTATGTCCGTCTGCTCTGCTCAGGCAACTCCACCAACAACTGGAACAGCCCGACAGAGATTCGTATTCGCTATAATACGCCTGATGGCATCCTCCCAATCGACATTGCTGACTCCGATGCACCAGTCTTCGATCTCAGCGGACGTCGAGTAGCCACTTCCACCAAAGAGTTGCATCAAGTCCATCGTAAAGGCATCTTCCTCATTTCAGGACACAAGGTCGTTGTACGTTAAGTAGATCTCGAATGACAAAGGAGCATCCGATGGGGTGCTCCTTTTGTTTTTCCATTGATAAAATGGGCAAAAAGGGAAATGAGACATTTTTATAATAGTTTGAAACGACGCTGAAAAAGCTATTGCGCGATTAGCTTTACTTTTGCCGACGAAATCAGGTGCACACGTTGTTTTGGTGCACAATTATAAACTGGCTAATTAGCAATTACAATGGTTCAAGAAAAAATCTCTTTGCGAGAAAAAGTCGGCTATTCATTGGGCGACGTAGCAGCGAATCTGGTTTTCCAGATGATGATGATTTTCCAGCTGAAGTTTTACACGGACATCTTCGGGCTGGACGGCGCAGTAGCAGGTTCCGTGCTGCTGATTGCTCGTATCGTGGACGCTTTTGTAGATCCCGCCGTAGGAATTATTACCGACCGGACCCAGACCCGATGGGGTAAGTATCGTCCTTGGGTGCTCTGGACGGCCATCCCGTTCTGCGTGTTCTATGTGTTGGCTTTCTATAACCCCGGCATCGAGGATAAGGGGCTGGTGACCATCTACGCCACCATCTCTTATGTCCTGTTGATGTCGATGTACTCGTTCAACAACACACCCTATTCCGCTCTCGGCGGCGTGATGACCGGTGATATCCGTGAGCGCACCAGCATCACTTCCATCCGTTTCATCGGCAGCACCATCGCCCAGTTCGTGGTTCAGGGTCTGACACTCCCCCTCGTGTCGAAGTTCGGAGGCGAGGATGAAGGTCGTGGCTGGCTCTGCACCATTGGTCTCTATGCTGCCATCTGCCTATTCTGTTTCATCGTCACGTTCCTGTCTGCCCGTGAGCGTATCGCTCCACCGCCTCAGCAGGAGATGAATGTGAAAAAGGACGTGAAGGAGTTGTTGTCCAATGTGCCTTGGCGTGCTATGTTTATCCTAACACTCTTTGTGTTCATCACCTTGGCCATGTGGGGTTCTGCTATGAGCTTCTACTTTCAGAGCTATGTCGATCAAAGCGCACTCTTTGATTTTCTTGACAGCTTAGGTCTTGTCAAGCCCGAGGGCGAAGGTGCCGTACTGTTGACTACCTTCAACCTGATTGCCCACAGCGAGGCTGATGCCTATGCCATCGGTTTCTCCCTGTTCAACATGACGGGCGCTTTGGTACAATTCGCCGGCGTTATTCTCCTTTCCAATTTCCTGGCCAACCTCTATGGCAAGAAACGGACGTTCATCGTCTGTCTTTCACTGACGGTGATCTTCACTGCTCTCTTCTGGCTCCCCGGTCCTCAGGATGTGAGCTCGATGTTTGTGCTCTGCATCTTGAAGTCGCTGGCTTATGCGCCCACAGTGCCTCTGTTATGGGCCATGATTGGCGACGTAGCCGACCATATCGAGTATGTCAACCATCGCCGTGCCACCGGTTTCTGTTTCTCCGGTGTTGTCTTTGCGCTGAAAGCTGGCTTAGGCTTGGGCGGCGCTTTCGCAGGTCTCATCCTCTCAGGCTTTGGCTATATCTCAGGTTCCGGTCTCTTACAGAGCGAGACGGCTGTGACAGGCATCCGCCTCTCGGCCAGCCTCGTTCCCGCCGCACTCTTCGCAGTCGGTGTAATCGCCCTGTTGTTCTATCCCATTTCCAAAGACTTTAACGAACAGATGCAGGCAGAATTGGCTGCCCGCCGTGCAGAAGCTAAATCCTAAACTTTCCGCTCGAGCATGCTCGCTTGACACTTCAAGAACTTTCAACTAAATATGCGTTACCTATTTCCTTCCGATTTTATGGCAGACCCTTCGGGTCATGTCTTTGGCGACCGCCTGTATATTTATCCTTCCCACGATCGTGAAAGTGGGATTCCCGAAAACGATAATGGCGACCATTTTGATATGCGCGACTATCATGTGCTTTGTCTGGACGATCCTGATCAGGCAGAGGCTACAGACCTCGGTAAGATTCTGGATGTAGATGATATCGCCTGGGCTGGCAGACAGCTGTGGGACAATGACGTCGTGGAAAAGAACGGACGTTATTATCTCATCTATTGCCTGAAAGATAAGAACGATGTGTTCCATTTGGGCGTAGCCGTTGCTGATCGTCCCGATGGACCGTTCACTCCCTTTGCTGATCCCATCCGTGGCAGCTATTCCATCGATCCTTGTGCCTTCAAGGATGACGACGGTGAAGTGTATGTCTATTTCGGAGGTCTCTGGGGCGGACAACTGCAGCGCTATCGCGACAACCGTGCCTTAGAGAGCGCTATCCTACCGGAAGGTGGAGAAGACGCCCTTCCCTCACGTGTCGTAAGAATGACAGCCGATGTGACCCAGTTCGCTGAGGAACCGAAGCCCGTCGTCATCGTGGACGACGAAGGTAATCCTCTGAAGGCTAATGACCCGCACCGTTTCTTTGAAGCTTCATGGATGCACAAACACAACGATATATATTATTTCAGTTATTCCACAGGTGATAGTCACTTACTCTGTTATGCGACAAGCAACTCTCCTTACGGACCTTTCCGTTTCCGGGGCGAGCTGTTGCAGCCTGTGGTCGGCTGGACAACCCACCATAGCATTGTTGAATGGCGTGGCCGTTGCTTCCTGTTACATCATGACAGCCAGCCTTCAGGTGGTCGTACCTGGCTGCGCAGCGTGAAGATTGCAGAGCTGGAATACGATACAGATGGAAGTCTAAAGCTGAAATAATAATCTTTGAAAACATCACAGAACAATGAAAAAGATATTCAACCTTTCCGCGATGGTGCGTGGCACCTTTATTTTAGCAACCGTTTTGTTATCCGGTTGGAGTCTTCAGGCCCAGAACCCTTATCTCCCCTTGTGGGAACACCTGCCCGACGGCGAGCCTCGTGTCTTTGATGACCCTGACAACCCCGGTCGCAAGCGTGTGTATATCGTCGGCTCTCACGACACGCATTACACAGAATACTGTGGTAATGATGTCCGTCTATGGTCGGCTCCCGTTGAAGACCTCAGCCGATGGCGTGATGAAGGTCCTATCTTCTCGTGGTTTGTCAATGGAAAATGGGACACGATGTATGCTCCTGACCTCGTTGAAGTAAAAGACAAGAAAACAGGAAAGAAGACCTACTGGCTTTATCCGCACTCCCGCGGATGGCGACGTGTCGGCATGGTGTGCCGAGGTGAACGTCCCAGCGGACCTTTCACACCCGTGAACCTGAACGCCGATGGCACGGCGTGTGTAGAGGGTTCTCTCATTGACTTTGATCCTTCGGTCTTTGTGGAAAATATTACGAACAAGAAAGATCCTGACTTTGCCCGTGGATACAGAGCGTATGTCTTCTATGGTTTCCGTCATTCCACCGCCTACGAACTTGACCCGAACAATATGTATTCTGTACGTCCAGGGACCAAAGTACATGATTATTTCCTTCCTGCCAGTGAGCGTTATGGCGTTGTTCGCGACCCTGCAGGAACTACCTATCCCGCATTGTATGCCGGTCAGAACCCTGGAGACTTTAACTTCTTCGAAGCTTCGAGCATTCGTCAAGTTGGCAACAAATACGTAATGGTGTTCTCCGGATATAGTGGTCCTGACTATGGCCTTGGCTCCACCAACTCCGCTCTTCGCTATGCTTACGGTGACTCACCGTTAGGTCCTTGGCGTTCTGGTGGCGTTCTCGTAGATTCACGTGGTGTCGTTCCCAATGAGGATGGTACACATCTGACAACCACCAACGCAGGGCACAATACTCATGGTTCCTTACAGGAAATCAACGGCCAATGGTATGTCTTTTATCACCGTCCGCCCCGTGGCTTTGGCAATGCCCGTCAGGCAATGGTAGCCCCTGTGAAGATTACATGGGATAAGAAGTCTGTTGCCAAGGGAGGTACCGTCCGCATTACGGGCTATAACCCTTATGCTGTTGGACAAGAATGGAAAGCTTCTGCCAGCGATGGAAAGACTTACAATGGCGCTGAAGTCACCAGTGAAGGCTTCCAGATCTATGGTCTGCCGCCCTATGCCTATTACAGCGCTGGTATTGCCTGTTATATGACGGGCAATGAATGGCTGCAGGACAACCATGACATTTGGAACAACAGTATGACACTTGCCGGCATCGCCGATGGTGGTATTATTGGTTTCAAATACTTTGGTTTTGGCGGTCTGGAAAAGAACACGAAAGGTGTCCGGGCATTCACGGGCACACGACATGGTGACGGCACACTGTTGAACCTGCATTTGGCCTCGAAAGGTCATGGCGCTTTCCGCATTCATGTGATGCTTGATGGCCCGTATCAGAATAAGGTATGGCGTGGCCGTGAGATTGCTGTCGTTGATATCCCCGGTGATGCTTCAAGCGATGTCAGGAATTACACTGTTGCCGTTCCTGCCGTTGAAGGTCTCAAGGGCAAACACGCCATCTATCTTGTCGCAGAAAAAGGATTGACAGCAAACGCTTCACAACCGCTGTTTGACCTTTACGGTATAGGCTTTAGCAAGGCTGGAAAGACGTGCGATCGTCCGATTGTTCCTACAATCAGTATCACGGCTGACGGACAGGCTCTCAGTCTCCCTGCCACTCCTATCCATTCTTCCAATACCAATGGTTACACTGATGCTACCCGCTATCAGGTCTATGCCCCACTCAAGTCAAATTCTGTCTTGAAAGTCAATGCTTCAGATCCAGCAGTGCGCGTGGAAGTTAGCTCCATTGTTGATGGACGTGCTACTGTTCGTTGCTCCTATAAGGGCAAGGAGAAAATCTATCTGATCAATTAATACTAACGAATGATATTTATGAAGAAGAGTCTTTTCTTAGGTGTTTTGGCCTGTATGATGGCCATCACCGCAATGGCTGCTCCCAAGCCATTACCTTCGCTCCATGTAGAGGGTAAGTGGATTGTTGACAGTCACGGCAACCATGTTGTCCTTCACGGTGTCATGGATACGCCCAGTATGTACTTCAATGACAACCGCTGGGGCGGTGGCTATAATGAAACTGGAGCAAGAAACTGTCTCGCCTACTTCGAAAAAATATTCACGGGTCTGGAACAGGCTAACTGTGATGTCTTCCGTCTGCACCTCGACCCTGCCTGGACCAGTGACGGCAGCATCACTGCCGCTGGATTCACAAAGAATTCTGAAGGGAAGACCATAGACCCGTTAGGGAATGAGGTAGGCGGCGAAGCCGACATCTCCCATTTCAGTTCTGCGCGTTTATCCACCTTCTTGGATCAAGTCTATTGTCCGTTGATGGAAAAAGCCATGAAGCATGGAATGTATGTCGTGGTACGCCCACCAGGAGTCTGTCCTGGAGAGATTCGGGTAGATGGTTATTACCAAAAGTACCTTATGGAAGTCTGGGACATTGTCACCAAGAAAGACTTTATCCGCAGGTATCCCGGACAGATTAGCATCGAGCTGGCCAATGAGCCAGTGAGTGTGAAGAACAATCAGGGTGCTAACGACTCGAAAGCGCTCCGCGATTTCTTCCAACCCATTGTGAATAAGATTCGTGAAAACTGTTTCACGGGTATTATATGGGTGCCGGGTGCCGGCTGGCAGGCTAGCTATGCCGACTATGCCACCTATCCCATTGAGGATGTCAACTTCGGCTATGCTGTCCATGACTATGACGGTTGGTATGGCTGCGAGGACAAAAAATGGACTGCTGCAGATGTTCCTGCCAGAACACAAGCTAAGATTACCCAGTTCCACAATCAGGTTCCTGTGGTAGATACCAATCCCATTATCATTACAGAGATTGACTGGAGCCCCAAAAATCCAGGATCTGGTCACTATAATGAACATGGTGATTGGGTGGAGTCCAATTATGGGACATGGGCAACAGGACGAACATCCGTCTGGGGCCAGATCACGAAGAACGTACACGACCACTACGGGAATATCTCTATGACACTCTCAGGCACCCACTGTCTTCTGGATGTAGATACTCTCATCCAAAAAAACAAGGTCGTCCCATCCTTTGGTGGCTTGGAAGAAGCTTGTGGTAAAGCTTGCATGGACTGGTATGCAGAGTATGCAAAGGTCGATAATCCGTTGCCCGACTTCACCAGCGTACCTATCAGCGATTTGGGCACTACCTACGAAAATCCCATTGTGCGTGCTGATTTCCCTGATCCTGATGTGATCCGTGTAGGTGACACTTTTTATATGATCAGCACCACCATGCATCACTTCCCTGGCGCTACCATCTTGAAGTCACAAGACATGGTTAACTGGGAATATTGTGCACAGCCACTTACACAGTTGGCAGACAACGACCGCTACAATCTCCTGAACGACAAGAATGCCTATGCCGCTGGCATGTGGGCCTGCTCCATGAAATATTATAATGGCAGATTCTACATACTCATCAACGGTAATGATGCAGGCGGATGGTTGCTCTCAACAACGAACCCTGAAGGAACTTGGCAGAAAAAGAAGCTTAGTCGTGGTTACTATGACCCGGGCATGCTCTTTGACAATGGCAAGGTTTATATTGCCTGCGGTATAGAGAATATCTATATGTGTGAGTTAGACGAGGACTTCAACTTCATTCAGGATAAAAAAGTCATTAGTGACAAACCACAGCTCGAAGGCTGCCACTTGTATAAGAAAGGTGATTACTACTATATCTATGCCACCTACGGCGGTTGGCCCAGTGGACAAGCTGTGTTCCGCTCGAAGGATATCTTTGGTCCTTATGAGGAGAAGATGCTCGTAGAAAGATATATCAATGATAAGCCTAACACCATCCATCAAGGTGCTCTCATTGAGGATATCGAAGGCAAGTGGTGGACCATCATGCAACAAGACCTCGGCTGTTTGGGACGTTTCCCGAACCTGCAACCCGTGAAGTGGAGTGACGGATGGCCTATCGTAGGTGACAATGGTGTGCCTTACGACACCTACACCAAACCTGCTGCTACGGGTGACATCAGCGTGAAGTATCTACCAACGACAGACAACTTCCGTTCCTACCCGCTTGGACAGCAGTGGGAATGGAACCACAATCCCGATAACAATGCATGGAGCCTCTTCGAACGTCCGGGATGGCTTCGTCTGAAGACAACAAATACCGTCACACGTCTCACCCAAGCACGCAACATGTTGACCCAGCGTGCATTTATGAAGAAAGATAAGGCTACAACGGGATCTATCCGAATGGATGTTCGTCGTATGCAGGAGGGTGACCGCGCTGGTATCTGTGTGTTCCAGGATCCTTATGCTATGATTGGCGTGGAAGTGAAGAACGGCAAGTATCAGGTCTTCTGGCGTCAGGACACCTTGCGTGTCGATAATAACTTCACTCCGAATGAGACGAGTGCTTCTGTGGAAGTTGACAGCATCATTTATCTGCGCGCATCCGTCAACTACTCTACCAGTAAGACGAAATTCTACTATTCCCTTGATAACAAGCAGTGGACTGAATTAGGCAACGAGACCAAGCTGGGCTTTAACCTGACTGTTTTTGTCGGTGCACGTTTTGGGCTTTACTACTTCTC
Organism: uncultured Prevotellaceae bacterium; assembly: GCA_947305005.1. Lineage (GTDB taxonomy): Bacteria > Bacteroidota > Bacteroidia > Bacteroidales > Bacteroidaceae > Physcousia. Next base: position 13,460 of record CAMZCM010000008.1, read on the forward strand.
GACCAAAAACGCAGGCGGCATCGCTGACTTTGACTGGTTCACCACAGAAGATGACTTTGACGAAGACACGCAATATCCACCATACAAGGCAACATTGGATGTCAACATGTTTACGGTCAAGAACATTGCTCCAGCCTCGCGAACTTTTTCAGCTATGGTCAGTAACTTCTGTTCACCGGGCATCACTGCTACTTTCCTTGATAAACATAAGGAGAATGTAACGACCCAGACCGACTTTGAACCTGAAACAGAAGGTATTGTTGAGTTCCGCAACGGACAGATGGTTGGTATTGGACAGGGAAGCACCAGCGTTAAGGCAACCTATACCGATCCTTTCGGCAATCAGGTAGAAACTTCATTTACTGTTACTTCCAGCTATTTCCCGCTCGATCCGCAATACATCACAACCAACTTAGACGGTTCAAATACTTATTCCAAGGGTTCGCTATATAGTACTTTTAAGTTTACTAAGTTGAATGAGGAATCAAGTCAAGTAGGATGGGTTTATCCAAATGCCGTTGATATGTCCGGATACAAATATCTCGTTGTCAACCTCTATAAGAAGCAGACGGCAGATGTTCATCTGAACATTTACACGACAACTAATCTTTCTGGTCCATATCATTCTACAGAAGCGTTCGGTGATGAGACCCAGATTGTTGTGGATTTGGCGAAAACCAAATACACTTCCTGGAACAAAAAAGGACGAAAAGTGGATACAAAGAATATTCAAATGATTACCTTTACGGGGGAAAAAGCCAATGGATATTTATACCTTCGCAACATGTTCCTCTCTAATGACAGTCAGTACGATCCTACAGGAGTGGTTGATTTCTCTGACCAGACTGAAGAAGATGCCAACACTGACATCTATTCCCTCTCTGGGCAGCGCATACGTCAATCCGCTGGTCAGAACCTGTCAAAACGAGGACTGCCGTCAGGCTTCTACATTGTCGGTCGTAAAAAAGTCTTCGTGAAATAATAGATTCAACACTTAAGAACAGATATCCACCTCTTTATGAAAAAGACAAAATCCATTTTCCTGGTTGCTATGCTGCTCATGGGCGGTAGTCAACTATTTGCTCAAGGCCTGAAGGATGTTTACAAGAAGTATTTCATGGTCGGCGTGGCCGTGAACCAACGAAATGTATCCAACGCCCAACAGCAGGATCTTCTCCGTCAGGAGTTCAACAGCATCACAGCTGAAAATGATATGAAACCGGAACCGACTGAACCCAACGAGGGAGAATTCAGTTGGGAAAGGGCTGACCGTATCGCTGATTTCTGTCGGCAGAACGGTATCAAGCTGCGTGGACACTGCCTGATGTGGCATGCACAACTCGGCAAATGGATGCTGGAAGACAATCCCACCAAGGAGGTTTTTTATGCTCGCATGAAGAATCATATCCAGAATGTGGTTACACGTTACAAGGATATCGTCTATTGCTGGGATGTGGTCAACGAGGCCATCACTGACGACAAGAATGCTGAGGATCCTTATCGTCAGAGTCCTATGTATAAGCTCTGTGGCGATGAGTTCATTGCCCGCGCCTTCCAGTATGCTCGTGAGGCTGACCCCAAGGCTCTGCTCTTCTACAATGACTACAACGAGACCGATCCCGTGAAGAGTCAGCGCATCTATGAGATGGTAAAGAAGATGAAGGACAATGGGGTGCCCATCGATGGTATCGGTATGCAAGGCCATTACAACATCTATGGACCTACTGAGGAGGAAGTGGATCGTGCATTGAATCTGTACAAGAAGATTGTCAAACACATTCATGTCACAGAACTCGATGTCCGTATCAATGAGGAAATGGGTGGTCAGCTGCGTTTCAGCCGTAAAGAGATCAAGGTGAGCGATAGCATCAAGCAGCACCTTGCTGACCAGTACGCCCGTCTCTTCCGTGTCTTCCGTAAACACAAGGATGTCATCGACTGCGTGACTTTCTGGAATCTCTCTGATCGCGACTCATGGCTGGGTGTAGCCAACTATCCCCTGCCCTTCGATTCCGACTATCAGCCTAAGTTGGCATACAAATACATCCATGATATGAAGAAGCCGGCCTGGGGAATACCTGCAAAGCCCGCGAAAAAAGAAAGACCTGCCCGCCAGCCACGCTACCAGTCTTCAGGACGCCAACGTAATCCCATCGTGCAAACGTGGTTCACCACGGATCCGGCTCCTCTGGTCGTGGGTGACTCCATCTTGTACGTCTATACGGGTCATGACGAGGACAACGCAGACTTCTTCTGGATGCAGGAATGGCGCGTCTATTCTACAAAGGATATGGTCAACTGGACCGATCATGGTTCCCCTCTGGCCCTCGAAAGCTTCTCGTGGGCTGATGACCGCGCCTGGGCTGCTCAGACCATAGAGCGCGACGGCAAGTTCTATTGGTATATCTGTGCTCACTCCAAAATTTCAAACGGTATGGCCATCGGCGTTGCTGTCAGCGACTCCCCGACTGGCCCGTTCCGCGATGCCATTGGTAAGCCGTTGTTCGAGAACGGCTCCTGGGATCACATTGATCCGACAGTGATGATTGACGATGACGGTCAGGCATGGCTCATGTGGGGTAATCCTCGCGTCTATTATCTGAAGCTGAACCGTGACATGATCTCCTACGAGGGAGAACTCGGTATGTTGGAAATGACCGAACAAGCTTTCGGTTCACCCACCATGAAAGAGCGTGAGAAGGGAAAGGAATATAAGGATAGCTACGTGGAAGGTCCTTGGATTCGGAAAGTGGATATCTCCAGATTCCAAGTTCCTGATTCTAAGAAGTATCAACTTCTCTATGCTGCCGGCGGTGTTCCTGAACACATCAGCTACAGCACGGCTCCATCACCGACCGGTCCTTGGACTTATGCCGGCATTATCATGCCGTTGGGCGGTACCGAGTCTTTCACTAACCACTGCGGTGTAACCGACTTCAAAGGTCATTCCTATTTCTTCTACCATACGGGTAAGTTGCCCGGTGGCGGCGGTTTCGGACGCAGCACGGCCGTAGAGGAATTCCGTTACAATCCCGATGGCTCCTTCCCGACGATTCATCCTACAGACGAAGGCGTACAGCCCATCGGAACCCTTAACCCCTATACACGAGTTGAGGCTGAGACGATGGCATTCTCACGTGGTCTGAAGACCGAGCAGAACAGACAGATCGGTGTTTATGTCACCGAGATCCATAATGGTGATTATATCCGATTGGATGCCGTCGATTTCAGCGCCGGCGCTCCAAAGACTTTCACCGCCCGTGTGGCCAGCGGCTTGCGTGGTGGACAGATAGAAGTACGCATCGACAGCATTGGTGGTCCCCTGCTGACTCGTCTGGAAGTTCCTGCTACGGGTGGTTGGGAACAGTGGAAAACACTGAGTGCCGATATCGAAGGCTCGGTCACACCTGCCATTCATGACTTGTTCTTTGTCTTCACCGGCCGCAAAGGTCCCAAATTGTTCAACTTCGACTGGTGGGGCTTCAACCTGAAGAAACAACGCATCATCGAAGAAGGCGGCACAGGTCCTCATAAAGCTGTGATGCAGGAGGTAGAAGGCTTGAAGGCTCACACCATCTTCGCCCCGCAAGACCTCTCTAAGTTCAATCAGAAGAACCCGCTCCCTGTTCTCGTCTGGGGCAATGGCGCTTGTGCCAACTCTCCCTTTGAGCACGCCAAATTCCTCAACGAAATAGCCTCCTATGGTTATCTGGTCATCGCTACGGGTTATATCCCCATGAACGATGACTGGTACAATGGTCCGATGTCAACAGCTCAGCAACAGATTGAGAGTATCGACTGGGCTTATGCGCAGAATGCAGATCCTGCCAGTCCCTACTATCAGAAAATCGATCTGAAAAACCTGTGTATTTCCGGTATGTCCTGCGGTGGTTTGCAGTCGCTCTATAACTGTGCAGAGCCACGCGTCTCAGCGATGATGATCTGCAACAGCGGCCTCTTCAAACCACAAAACGCTGCCCAGGCTGTGGGCGGTATGCCAATGCCCGACAAGACCAAACTGCAGGATATTCACACGCCCATCATCTATATCCTCGGCGGCAAACCCGATATCGCTTATGAAAACGGTATGGATGACTTCCAACGGATTCAGCATGTTCCCGCCTATGCAGCCAACCTGCCCGTAGGTCATGGAGGTACCTATCTGCAGGCTCATGGCGGTGAGTTTGCCGTAGTAGCCCGTGCTTGGCTCGACTGGCAGCTGAAAGGCGACTCACAGGCAGCCCGTCAGTTCACTGGCAAGAATCCCGCTTTGGCCAGCCGACAAGGTTGGACGCTGGAGCGCAACAAGAAAGCAAAATAATCGCTGTCTCACCATTAAACATTTACCCTTATGAGAATCAAGTCCTTTTTGCTGTCTCTGCTCTTCTCTGGCAGCATCTTTGCCCAATCCATAGAAAACCCCATGTTGTGGGCCGATGTTCCTGACCCCGATGTGATTCGCGTGGGAGATACCTTCTATTTGGTTTCAACGACGATGCATCTGATGCCTGGTGCACCGGTGATGCAATCCAAGGACCTGAAGAACTGGGAGACTGTGGGCTACGTCTTTGACCGACTCACCGACTCGCCCAAGTATGACCTTCAGGAGGGAACCGTCTATGGTCGTGGACAATGGGCCACTTCCCTGAAATATCATGATGGAAAGTTCTGGGCTCTATTGGCTCCCAACGAGGCTGGTTCAATGGGTGATACCTACATCTTCACGGCTCCGAAGGCAGAGGGTCCTTGGACCATTCATTCTCGTTTGCGACATTTCCACGATGCGACATTGTTCTTCGATGAAGATGGCACGCCTTATGTGTTCTTTGGTACAGGTGAGATGTGTCAGCTGACGCGCGACCTGAAAGGCGTCGTGGAAGGCTCACTCCGCCATTACTTCCAGCGTGAAGCCGATGAGCGCGGTCTGCTGGAGGGCACACGTGTTATCAAGCACAATGGCACTTACTACGCTTTGCTGATCTCGCATGTCTATGCCCCTGGTCGTCATCGTCGTGAGGTGTGCTATCGTACCAAGGACCTCAATGGCACTTGGGAAAAGAACACCGTTCTGGAGAGTGACTTCGGTGGCTTTGGCTATCTGGCACAAGGAACCATCGTTGATACCGAAGAGGGCGACTGGTATGGCATTATGTTCCAAGACCGTGGTGGCGTGGGCCGTGTGCTGACGCTGTCGCCTGTTCGCTGGTTGGATGGCTGGCCCATGCTGGGTGACGAATATAATAAGGTGCCCGAGGTGATGCGTCCTTATAAAAGCGGCCAGCCTGCAACGGCCATCGTGAAGAGCGATGACTTCTCTGGCGAGAACCTGGGCTTGCATTGGCAGTGGAACCACAATCCCATCGACAATGCCTGGTCGCTCACCGAGCGTCCCGGTTTCCTGCGTCTGAAGACCAATCGTGTGGTGCCCAACCTCTATCTAGCTCCCAACACGCTGACACAGCGCATGGAAGGGCCTATGTGCACTGGTGCCATCAGCATCGATATTTCCAAGATGAAGGATGGTGACTGTGCTGGCTTTGCAGCCTTTAATGGTGACTCTGGTGTACTGACCATCCGTAAGAACGGCAAGAAAATCACGCTTGATATGAGCGAGCAGTCCGTGCAGTTGACAGAGCGTGAAAAGGCCGTCAAGGAGGTGAAAGAGACGGTGGTAGAGACGGTGGAGTTGGCTCCCAAGACGAAAACCGTTTATCTGCGCATTGACGGCGACTTCCAACACGGCCACAACGATGCCGCCACGTTTGCCTATAGTCTCGACGGAACAACTTGGACGGCCATTGGTACGAAAGGCTATCGCATGATCTTTGACTATCGTCGTTTCTTCATGGGCTCTAAGTTCGCCATTTTCAACTATGCTACCAAGAAAGCCGGCGGTTATGTCGATGTCGATGCTTTCAATTATACAAAGATTACTCCAACTCATGAATAGCAAATACTGCTTTCTGCTGGCGCTGTTGCTGACGTGTTTGTCCGCCAGAGGCGAGGAAGTGCCGTTCGGAAAAGGGCGGCTCAGCACTACCATGCTGACACGCAATGCCGTTCGGATCCGATATACCGAAGGTGTGGCTAAGGACTCCCTCCCCGATTGGGTGTATGTTAAGCATGATGCGGTGTCTGATGCCGACATCAGCGTGAAGGTGAACAGCAAGAAAGGCAGCATTGTTATCCTTGATCGCTCAGGTCGTGCCGTTTTCACAGCCACCGAGCATCAGTTGAAATCCTCCCAAGTGGCTGGAGAAGCTACCCAAACAGCCCGGTTGACTTTTCTATCCCCCAAGGATGAATTTCTCTTTGGTTTAGGACAGTTCCAAGACGGTTATGCCAATGTTCGTGGCCTCACGCGCCGACTGACACAGGTCAACACCCAGATATCCATTCCCATGGTCATCTCCAGCAAGGGCTATGGCGTGTTGTGGAACAACTATGGCCTGACCAACTTCAATCCCTGCAACCAGTCTGTTCTCATGGAGAAGACGGCCGCAGCCGGAACCAAGGAAGTGGTCAACGTCACTTCCACAGAAGGAGGCAAACAGGAGGTGCGTCAAAGCAACGTCTTTAGCGCTACGCTTCAAGTTGCCCAGGAAGGCGATTACTCCCTTATGCTGGATGTAGGACAGAAGATGGCGCGAAGACATAACCTCGTCATCGACGGCCAGACAGTCATCGACATGCAGAACCTGTGGCTGCCCCCAACGGCTTCCACCATTGTGCATCTGAAGAAAGGGAAGCACACCCTCACGGCTCAGCTGACCAACGATGACCGTCCCGTCATCTATTATAAAAAGGTGTCAGACTCGACCACTTTCCAGTCTCCTGTCGCCGATGCGGTTGATTACACCGTATTCATCGGCTCTCCCGATGAAATCATCGCGGCCTATCGCGAGGTCACAGGTCCTGCACCCCGTATTCCCTCATGGGCGCTTGGTTACATCCATTGTCGCGAACGTTTCCATTCCTCTGCCGAGATTCTCGAGACAGCTAATCGGTTCCGTCGTGAGAGGCTGCCTGCTGATGTTTTTGTGCAAGACTGGCAGTACTGGGGCCGTCATGGATGGAACGCGATGCGCTTTGATGAACAGTTCTACCCCGATCCCAAAGCGCTCACCGACAGTCTCCATGCGATGGGCTATCATTTGATGCTCAGCGTATGGTCTAAGATTGATAAGAGCAGCGAGGTTGGCCGTGAGATGGAACAGCAGGGCTATTATATCCCTGGCACCGACTGGATTGACTTCTTCCATCCGGAAGCGGCATCAGCCTATTGGCATAGCTTCCGTGAACGCCTCGTTCCACTGGGCATTGATGCCTGGTGGCAAGATGCTACCGAACCAGAGAACGATGATCTTGTAGGTCGTCGTGTTGGCGGTGGACGATGGGCTGGTGAGCGAGTCCGTAATATATATCCGCTCATGGTCTGCAAGACCGTCTATGAGGGCCTCTGTGAGGCTCAGTCTTCCTCGCCTTTCATCCTCACCCGTTGCGGCTTTCCTGGTATCCAGCGTTATGGTGCAGCCCTGTGGTCGGGCGATGTCGGCAATGACTGGGAGACTTTCCGTCGGCAGCTGACCGCTGGCCTCGGACTTCAGGCAGCAGGCATCCCTTGGTGGACCTACGATGCTGGCGGCTTCTTCCGCCCGCAGGACCAATACACCAATCAAGATTATATTGAGCGGATGCTTCGTTGGATAGAGACATCCGTCTATCTCCCCCTGATGCGTGTTCATGGTTACATGAGCAATACTGAGCCTTGGAACTATGGGCCTGAGGCACAGGCAATCATCGCCGAGTGTCTGAGAGAGCGCTATCGTCTGAAGCCTTATATCGACTCATGTGCCGTGGCCGTCAGTGAGCACGGCTCTACGCTGATGCGTCCTCTTGTCTTTGACTTTGCAGATGATACAGAAGCTTTAAAACAGAAACACGAATATATGTTTGGCCCAGCCCTTCTCATTAGTCCCGTTACAGAAGCTGGAGTCACTGAATGGCGTACCTACTTGCCCAAACAGGAAGGTGGCTGGTACGATTTCCGAACAGGGCAGCACTATGAGGGTGGACAATACGTCACCACGAAGGTCACTAAAGCCCAGATTCCCGTTTTCCGTCGTGCCGGCTATCGTGTTCAGACGGTAGAGCCTACAGGCCCTGAGACATCGTTTGTGATGCAATTACGTGTAACGTTAGGCGAGGCTTACTCCGATGGTGAAGGTCCAGAAGGTAAGCGCACTGTCATTCCCATCACGGGTGGAACATTTGAGGGTCCCTTGCTACGTGGTACCATCATCCCAGGTGGAGGAGACCATCAGGTTACCAATGACCAGCGTACAACCCTTGAAGCCATTTATTCCATTCAGACCGACGATGGCGTTGTCATCCACGTCTGCAACCGTGGCATTATCTCTGACCGTCCCGATGAACATGGGCGCCCCTCCTTCTACTTCAAGGCTGCTCCTCAGTTTGAGGCTCCAAAAGAGAGTCGCTACGCTTGGCTCAACCGCGCCCTCTTCGTCTGTGCCCCCGCTCCCTCGCAGCCAGGAGAAATCACCTTAAATGTCTGGAAAGTTAAATAGAGAAAACACGTCCAGACGATTTTCATTTTTATCCGAACATATTGTTTTTTCTTGATACGTCAAGTATTTTAACATTTTTCCGTCCTCTTCTCTTTTTGCCCATTCAAATCCCTATAGAGAGAAAATTTATTCCCACGTGAGGGAATTTTTGCGGAGCTACTGTTCCGATAATCGGATGGTTGATATCTCACTATCGCTCTGATTGGATGGTATCTTTTTCATATATTATTTACTATTATCAAAGGTTTAGATTCTCGGGGGCAATCACAAGAACAAAAGGAAATATTTAACGAGAGCATCAAGAATCACAAAAAATGTTTGTAACTTTGCAGCCGTAATCAAATGATGATAGGAAAATGAGGTTTACGGAAGATGCTCACATGAGCGATTTGATTCATGACGACTATCGGTTGTTGCAGGTCATTTCTCGCTTCGGCGTGAACTTAGGTTTTGGCGACCAAACGGTTGCAGCGGCGTGCAAGGGTAGCGGCGTGGATGTCCCTACCTTCCTGGCTGTGGTCAACTTCGTGTTGAGCGGTGGCCGAACAAATGTCGATGAGCTGGTGGATCAGGTGTCTGTCAGCGCACTCATGAAATACCTGCAACATTCCCACTCTTACTTCGTGGATTTCCGCTTGCCGGCTATCCGACGTAAGCTGATAGAGGCCATCAACTGCTCCGCACGCAATCAGATTACTTTCCTGATTCTGAAATTCTATGATGAGTATGCTGCCGAGGTACAGCGACACATGGAATATGAGAACACTCACATCCATGTCTATGTACAACAGCTCCTCGACGGGAAAGTGCCGGCCAACGCTTCTAACTATGCAGCGCTGGCTCACCAGCATGAGGATAACCACTCCAGCCTTTCCAAGAGCTCCGAGGAGCTGAAGAGCATTATCATCAAATACTATCCGAGCGATTCAGACATGCTGCAGCTCTCTGACACGCTGATGGATATCTATATTATGGAGGAGGACCTCTTCAGCCATTGTCTGCTGGAGGATACGTTGTTTGCACAGGCTATAGAGCAATTGGAACAGGAAATCCGTTCACGCTCCACCAGACATCACACGGACAGCACCAGCAATAGCGAAGACAACCGTAGCAATGGCCCCGAAGAGATATCAGAACGCGAGAAAGAGGTGATCAGACTTGTCGTGCAAGGCCTCTCCAATAAAGAGATTGCAGAGAAGATGTTTATCTCCACCAACACGGTGATGACACACCGAAGGAACATCGCCCGAAAAACCCAAATCCACTCACCGGCAGGACTGACCATCTACGCGATTGTCAATGGCTTAGTAAACCTAGAAGACGTACAACTCTGATGGAGCAAGAATTTGACATACGAGAACAAAGCCCCGAACGCGACTTTGAGAATGCCTTGAGGCCATTACGCTTCGACGACTTCGCGGGTCAGACGCAGGTGGTGCAGAACCTGAAGGTGTTCGTGGAGGCTGCCCGCTACCGTGGCGAGCCTCTGGACCACACGCTCTTACACGGCCCTCCTGGCTTGGGTAAGACCACACTTTCCAATATCATTGCCAATGAGTTGGGTGTAGGTTTTAAAGTGACCAGCGGCCCCGTTCTGGACAAGCCGGGCGATCTGGCGGGTATCCTGACCTCGCTGGAGCCACAGGATGTGTTGTTCATCGACGAGATTCACCGTCTCTCCCCCGTCGTGGAGGAATATCTCTACTCGGCAATGGAGGACTATCGCATCGACATCATGATAGATCGCGGCCCCAGTGCCCGTTCCATACAGATTGACCTGAATCCCTTCACGTTGGTGGGCGCTACGACACGAAGTGGTCTGCTGACCGCTCCCTTGCGTGCCCGCTTCGGCATCAATATGCATCTGGAATACTACGATGCACAGACCCTGCAGGGCATTGTCCTGCGCTCGGCCTCTATCCTGAACCAGCCCATTGACAAGGCTGCTGCGGCAGAAATCGCAGGCCGCTCTCGCGGTACGCCACGTATTGCCAACGCCCTGCTACGACGTGTACGTGACTTCGCCCAGGTGAAGGGAAATGGCCGCATCGACCTATCCATCGCGAAATATGCGCTAGAGGCATTGAACATCGACCGCCACGGTCTGGACCTCATCGACCGTAAAATCCTGTTGGCCATCATTGATAAGTTCAAGGGCGGCCCTGTCGGCATCACCACGATAGCTACTGCCGTAGGCGAAGACCCTGGCACGCTGGAAGAGGTGTATGAGCCGTTCCTCATCAAGGAAGGCTTCATCAAACGTACACCCCGTGGCCGCGAAGTGACAGACCTGGCCTATGAGCATCTTGAACGCTCCCGCTATGCACAACCCGGGAACCAACCCAGCCTTTTTGATTGATTGAGACATGCAGAATATCCAAGAGATAAGACAAGCTTTTCCCATCCTCGGTCGCACCGTTTATAACAAGCCGTTGGTGTATCTTGACAACGGCGCTACGACGCAGAAGCCACAATGCGTCATCGATGCCATCACGGAGGAATATGTGAACGTGAACGCCAATGTGCACAGAGGTGTACACTATCTTTCGCAAGAGGCAACACGACTATATGAAGAAGCCCGCATGACTGTTCGTGACTTCATTCATGCCCGCTCCACATCGGAGATCATCTTCACCCGAGGCACCACAGAGAGCATCAATCTGGTGGCTGCCAGCTTCGGCGAAGCCTTTCTGAACGAGGGCGACGAGGTGATTGTCACCGAGATGGAGCACCACTCGAACATCGTGCCTTGGCAGTTGCTCCGTTCACGCAAGGGAATTGTCCTCAAGGTCTGCCCCATCACCGACGAGGGGCGGCTGGATCTCGCGGCGCTGGAACAATTGTTCTCCCCCCGAACACGCTTGGTGGCTTGTGCCCACGTCTCCAATGTGCTTGGCACTGTCAATCCCGTCAAGCCGATTATTGAGATGGCTCATGCTCACGACGTCCCTGTGCTCATCGACGGTGCACAGAGCGTTCCTCACTTGGCGGTCGATGTGCAGGCGTTGGACTGCGACTTCTATGCTTTCAGCGGACACAAGGTTTATGGTCCCACGGGAATAGGCGTCTTGTACGGCAAGGAGAAATGGCTGGAGCAGATGCCCCCTTACATGGGCGGCGGCGAAATGATTGGTAAGGTCAGCTTCGAACATACAACCTTCAATGACCTGCCCTACAAATTCGAAGCCGGAACGCCTGATTATGTGGCCGCTCACGGCCTTGCCGTAGCTCTCGACTTCGTCAGCAGTATCGGCTTTGAGGCCATAGAGGCTCACGAACAAGACATTACCCACTACGCTTTAACCCGCCTGCGCGAGATTCCCGGCATGAGAATTTTTGGCCATCCGCAGCAGGTTTCTACTCCCCTCCTTGATAGGGAGGGGCAGGGGGGTGAGTCTTCTGTCATCAGCTTCCTTGTAGGCAATATCCACCACCTCGATCTCGGCACGCTCCTGGATCGTCTCGGTATTGCCGTTCGCACGGGCCATCATTGCGCTGAGCCTCTCATGCATCGTCTCGGCATCGAAGGAACCGTTCGCGCCAGTTTCGCCCTCTACAATACAAAAGAAGAGGTCGATGCCCTTGTGGCAGGCATCGACCGTGTTCGTCAGATGTTTTAATTCGTTACTTTTTCTTGGCTGAAGGATCTTCAGCGGCCAAGACCTCTAAGGCTTTTATGACCACCGGATCTTCCTCGTAGATAATCTGGAAGTATTCGCTGAGGTCCCATAGGTCGCGAGCTACCAGGCCCTTGAGAATCAACCGCATATTCTGCTTGGTCTTCTGCAGTTCCTCGTCATCACGAGCCCGCAGACTGTCTTTTGCAGCTGCTTTCTCCAACACTTCATCAAGAACTTCCTCAGGCATTGTAAATTTCGCATTGAATGACTTGAAGTCCTTATAGTTCTTCTGAAGCTGCTTGCGGTGGCCGTCCATGTAATGCAGGTTGGCATTATTGATATAGCTACGGGCGGTGAGCTCACGATAGAGCTTGGTAAAACGGGTTGTGTCCAAGGGCACAAAGATATCAGGCATAATACCACCGCCACCATAGACGGTACGACCTTCCTTCAGAGTCTTGTAACGTAAAGAGTCAGGGAAATGAATGCTGTCCGCATTCGTCAGTTCGCCACGATTGTAGCGTTCAATGACGTCGCGAGCATAGGACTTGGAATCGCCTTTCTCATAAGGTTTCTGAATGCAACGACCGGATGGTGTGTAGTAACGGGCGATGGTGAGACGGATCATGGAGCCGTCATCCAACTCTATAGGACGCTGGACAAGGCCTTTTCCGAAGGTGCGACGGCCGATGATGGTACCGCGATCATGGTCCTGAATGGCGCCAGCCAAAATCTCTGCAGCTGAGGCTGATTGCTCATCGACCAACACTAACAAACGATCTTTTGTGAACAGGCCTCCGCCAGAGGAACGGTATTCGCCCATATTGATGCCGCCACGCCCACGCGTATAAACAATCATCTCACCTTTTTGGATGAATTCACTAGCTATCTCTGCAGCAGCTCCCAAATAACCGCCGCCATTACCCTGTAAATCCAGAATGAGTGATGTCATCCCTTGTTTCTTCAGTTTGTTGATGGCTTCAATGATTTCATCGTGAGTTGTGGCAGAGAAGTTACTGAAACGAATGAACCCGATGCCGGGACGGATTAAAAAGGCGGCATCCACCGAGGTGACGGGTATCTTGTCACGTTTCACGGTAAAGGGCAACACACCATTGATGCCACGACGGATAACACCCAACTGGACAATAGTACCTCGAGGGCCACGCAAACGTCCCATGATGTCCTCGCGACTCATCTTCACACCTGCGATAGCGGTATCGTTCACGCTAACAATGCGGTCACCAGCCAGAATGCCCACCTTTTCTGAAGGGCCTTTAGCAACAGGTTGAATGACGACGAGCGTGTCATCAAGCATATTGAACTGAACACCGATTCCATCGAAGTTACCTTTCAATGGTTCATTCATCTTCTTCGTGTCCTTGGCATTGGTGTAGGTGGAGTGAGGATCCAGTTTGGAAAGCATACCCGTGATGGCATCTTCCACTTGACGGCCTATATTGACAGTATCTACATAGAACTGGTTAATCATCATCGTAGATTGTATCAACTTACGTAGCGCCACATCACGCGGATCAGTAGGGCCTTGAGCACTGATGGAGGATTGATGATGGAGGATGAATGATTGCAAAATAATAGCAATCGCTATACTTAAGATTCTTTTCATATCACAATTTAAATTTGTACCCTGTGGGTAGGAATGCCGTGATATCCTTACCGAAATGAGCAAGCTCACGGACAAGAGAGCTGGAAACACTAGCCAGCTGGGGCTCAGTGAAGAGACAGACAGTTTCAATACCTGTGAGTTGTCGATTGACATCGGCCATCTGCATCTCATATTCAAAGTCTTTGAAAGAACGAACACCTCTGAGAATTGCATTCGCTCCGATGGAATGAGCAAAATCAGAGGTTAGGCCGCTATAACTCTCTACACGTACGCGTACATCCTCTTTATAATACTCTCGTAAAGCACATAACCGTTCCTCCACAGGAATCCACCCTGATTTCTGTTCATTGATGCCTATGGCAATAACTACCTCATCGAACAATACTAAAGCACGTTCAACGAGATTGGCGTGACCAAGTGTGAAAGGGTCAAAGCTTCCGGGAAAAAGGATGGTTTTCATTGCACTTCCTCCAATTCCTTATATTCTTTCTCCTCTTCCTCGTCCTCTGGACGATCCTCCTCAATGACAAGGTTGTCGATGATGAAGTTCTGGCGCTCCATGGTGTTCTTACCCATATAGTATTCCAAAAGTTCGGCCACCTGGTCACTCTTATGAAGGCTGACCTGTTCGAGACGAATATCATCGCCGATGAAACCACGGAATTCGTCGGGACTAATTTCACCAAGACCTTTGAATCGCGTGATCTCGGGTTCTGGCCCTAAGAGCTCAATGTTCTGTTGACGTTCTTCTTCACTATAGCAATAGCGCGTGATGAAATCGCCCTTCGTATCTTCCTCACCCAATGCCTTCAAACGATCCTTACTGATGCGCTTGCGACGTTGGCGTACACGGAAAAGAGGTGTTTGGAGAATATACACATGACCTTTCTTGATGAGTTCTGGGAAGAACTGCAAGAAAAAGGTGATCATGAGCAGACGGATATGCATACCATCCACATCAGCATCAGTAGCCACAATCACTTTGTTGTAGCGAAGTCCATCGAGACCTTCTTCGATATTGAGAGCTGCCTGCAGGAGGTTGAACTCCTCGTTCTCATAGACAATCTTCTTCGTCAGACCATAGCAGTTTAGCGGCTTACCGCGCAGGCTGAAGACGGCCTGTGTGAGCACGTCGCGGCTCTTGGTAATACTTCCGCTGGCACTGTCGCCCTCCGTGATAAAGATGCTGGAGTCCTCCTTGCGGTCATTCTTGACATCGTTGAAGTGAATCTTGCAGTCACGTAATTTACGATTGTGCAGGTTGGCTTTCTTGGCGCGCTCGCGAGCCAGCTTCGTGATGCCGGCCATCGCCTTGCGCTCACGTTCGCTGTCTTTGATCTTGTTCTCGATAACTTCGGCCACGTCGGTATGGATGTGCAGATAGTTATCGACCTCCTGCTTGATGAAGTCGCCGATGTATTTGTTGATGCTCACACCGTCGGGAGCCATCTGCGTAGAGCCCAGCTTGATCTTGGTCTGACTCTCGAAGATCGGCTCTTCCACATTGATGGCTATGGCACCTACCATACCTGTTCTAATGTCACCATATTCATATTTTCCGAAATACTCCTTGATGGTTCGGGCAATATGCTCTTTGAAGGCGCTCTGATGGGTGCCGCCCTGAATGGTGTGCTGGCCGTTGACGAAAGAGTAATACTCCTCGCCGTACTGGTTAGCATGAGTGAAGGCCACCTCAATATCCTCACCCTTCAAGTGGATGATGGGATAAAGCCCATCGTTAGTCATGCGGTCGTTGAGGAGATCTTCCAGGCCGTTACGTGAAAAGATGCGACGGCCGTTGTACATGATGGCGAGGCCAGAGTTCAAATAGGTATAGTTGCGGAGCATGTTCTCCACGATGTCGTCGTGGAAGGAGTAGTTCTTGAACAGCTCCACGTCGGGCTCGAAGAAGATATAGGTGCCGTTCTCATCTTGTGTCGGCTCCGTGACATCGCTCTGGAGAATACCTTGTTCAAAGATGACCTTGCGTACTTGTCCGTCACGATAGCTGCGTGCCTCAAAATGGGAACTCAGGAAGTTGACGGCCTTGATGCCGACGCCGTTCATACCCACTGACTTCTTGAACGCCTTGGAGTCGTATTTACCACCGGTGTTCAACTGGCTGACAGCCTCGATGATTTTTCCCTGTGGGATACCACGGCCGTAGTCCCGGACACTTACGCGCAAGTGCTCGTCGATGTCTATCTCTATGCGCTTGCCGGCATTCATGCGGAACTCGTCGATAGAGTTGTCAATAGTCTCCTTCAACAGCACATAGATACCATCCTCTGGATGTGAACCATCATCAAGCCTACCGATATACATACCCGGACGTGTACGGATATGTTCTACGTCGGACAGGTGCTTGATATTATCTTCGTCGTAAGACACTCCCCCAACGGACTCTTCCCCCGCCCTCCCTAACAGGGAGGGAGTGGTCACTTCTTCCATTTGACCACTAACCTTCGTGTCTTGCTTATTATTTTCTTGCATTCGAAATGTTCTCTTCTTAAAAGGTAATTACTCCCCTCCTTTTATAGGGAGGGGTAGGGGGTGAGTCCTTACAATTCTTTCTGATAGCAGCGTCTGCGTTTATGAATAGAACAATCAAGATGAGCCCATTGACCTTGGCTTTTCTCGTTGGTTTCTAACTGTGGATGCGTCTCTGCCCACACAAAACCTATCTTTTGGGCAGCAGGTATAATCTCTGCAAAAAGGAGAGCGTTCACACCTTTATTCTGGTATTCAGGCAACACGCCTACCAAGAGAAGGTCGATGACCGGTGCCGGCTTGAAATAAATGGCTTTCAACAGATGCCACCAGCCGAAGGGGAGCAGTTTTCCGTGTGCCTTCTGCAAAGCGTATGATAGTGAACCGATACCGACACCCATTGCAATAGGTTCGTTGTCCTCGTTCTCTACGACAGCCAGCAGACGCATATCCAGGAACTGGAGATAGGTATTAGCATATTGCATAATCTGTCGCTCATTCATTTCGGAATAACCATACAGATCGGCATAAGCCTTATTGATGACATCAAAAACTTTCAAGATATATTTCCCGTTGTCTGCAGCAAGAATCTCTCGATGATTCTTGAAACGACGCATGTGCAGGTGGTAGCGTTTCATACTCATCTCAGCCACACGCATATATTTGGCAGAATCGGCTTGTGCCTCTGTCGTAGGTACCATCACCTTGCGTTCTACCCAATCAACCTCTTTCTCGTAGCCCAGCTGTTCCACCAACTTGGGGTAATAGGGATAGTTATAGATGGTGCTCATCGTTGAGAGCTGGTCATAACCGTCAATCAACATGCCTTCAGGATCCATATCCGTAAAGCCTAACGGTCCTACTATTTTATTCATGCCGCGTTCGCGTCCCCACTGTTCGACCGTTTCAAGAAGGGCCTTGACAACTTCTATATCGTCGATAAAATCTATCCATCCAAAACGGACATTCTTGGTGCTCCACGTCTTGTTTGCCTTGTGGTTTATAATCGCTGCTACGCGTCCTACAAGCTTATTGTCTCGATAAGCTAAGAACAAATCAGACTCACAGAATTCAAAAGCTGCATTCTTTTTACGGTTAAACGTATCAAGCATGTCTTCCAGAAAGTCAGGAACAGCATAAGGATTTCCTTTGTACAAATGATAGTTGAATCGAATGAAGGCGTGCAAATCACGTTTACCTTCCACTTTCTTAATAGAAATCATAAGAGCAAAGCATTATAGATTTTGTGCAAAGGTAATCATTTTTTATTTTGAGAAATCAAAAACAACACCTTTTTAGCTAATTATAAGGACGAAAGTTAAAAAAACTACATAAATAAAGGTGTGAATACGATAAATTGCGGGTTCTCTCTCATAAATAATCATATTCGTTAACATTGTTTAACTATCTATCGCAAGAACAATTAAGGATTCTTAGTACCTTTGCCCCGTCTTCTCATCCAAACAACTACTTCTGAGCGAGATTGTATAGGAGAGAGGTGCATACATTTCAAGCGTTTACTCATTCAGTAAAGTCTCCGACGCTTCTCTGTGTGCTATCATACACCAATAAACTAACGAAGCCTGCAAAGGGGACTTGTCAGGCAGAACTTATGAAATCATGAAAAAGTATTTGGTATTGGCACTTGTATGTGCTTTTACATGGGTATCTAATTCTTCTGCTACTGTTACTGTTAGTGAAAAGCAGATTGCCAAAGAAGTCAAAAAGGAAGTGAAGGCCTTGAAAAAGGAAGGCTGGAAAGTTCTTCCTGGTTCCTTACCTTTTGAGCGCCAAATGACTGATGTTTATCTCAAACTGTATGATCGCGATGAAGTAGGTCGTACTAACTTTATCATCGGCACTTCTCAGGCTGTAGGTCAAAACATTGATGCAGCCCGCATTCAGGCTCAGTCACTTTGCAAGTTTGACATTGTTCAACAGACATCTACACAACTGACAGGTCTTATCGAAGAGAATGTAGCCAATAAGCAACTTTCTCCGAATGAGGCTGTCTCGATTTCCGACGCTTTGGCAAAGAGCAAAGAGCTTATTTCTGGCAAATTGGGCCGCACGATTCCTTTGTTAGAATGCTACAAGCAACTCCCCAATGGTAATGTTCAGCTTTTAATCCGTGTAGGCTATTCCTCAGACGATGCTATCACCAAGGCTAAGGAGATTATCCGCGAACAGATGGGCGAAGAGCTGAAAGACCTGGGCAAAAAGCTGGATCTTCTTACAAAGTAAATAGCAATTATCCACCTTATTCGTAAAGGATATGGCGGACGGCAAGATTAGATACTGGCTATATCAATGGTTACAACGAGGTAAAGTCCTCGTTGTGACCATTATGGCTTTTATCGTATTGGGGGTCATGTTGTTCTTTACATACAACTTCACCTTCCTGAGTCCTGTAAAGAAGGCAGTCCAAGAGTTTTCAATGACAGATATCTATTATCAGATTCTACAAGAAACAGGAAAGCCTGATACTAGTCCATTGATTACTATTGTGGATATGACAGAGATGACAAGCCGACGTGATTTGGCACGAGCACTTGAAGACATTGAGGCCTGTGGACCAAAGATTATCGGTGTAGATATCATTCTCGAAGGACGTAAGGACGATGTTGAAGGCGACGACATGATAACACAAGTGGCAGCCAACTACCAGAATATCATCTGGTCCATGAAGTTGACAGATTTTGTAGATGATGAATTAGAATATGGCGATGTCATCCGTTCTTTCTTCACAGATTCTTTGGAAGTGCAGGAAGGAGTCACGAACATGCAACGCAGGTTGTATGGAGGCGTCAAACGCAGACTCGATCAAGGTTGGTTGTTGAGAGGCCAACTAATGCCATCCTTCTCAACACGTGTTCTCAATGGTTATGCTGATAAAACTATTTACGATACAGAAATACAGTCCATTGATGTTAACTTCACACCGACAAATTTCACTGTTATCGATGCCGATTCTGTTTTGATGCACCCCGAATTAATAGCTGACCGCATCGTACTCTTTGGCGCAATGAACGAGGAAGCAGATATGCACTATACCCCTTTGGGTAAAATACCTGGCATCGTGCTGCTGGCCTATTCCATTCAGACACTATTAAGCCAAAATCAAATCGTTGAAGTCAAAGGCTTCACTTTATGGGCCTGTTCTTTCATCCTTATTATGCTTACCTACTGGGAACGAGTGAAACGTAAAAAATGGATTGTCCATCATGCACATCCTATCGTCCAGTTAATCATTGGCTTTCCCATCGTCAGTTCTATCATTTCCTTCTTGTGGATGGCTTTGGCATTGTGGTTTGCCTTCCTCCTTTTCTGCGGTTATGATATTAGCTTTAACCTTGGTATCTCATTCTCTGCCATAGCATTTCTTACAACGGCAGAATATTCATATTTAACCTTATTAGATTATTTAAAGTTAACGGATTTCAGCAATGAACAATAAATCATGGTTGGTAACGGTCATTATGTTATGTCTGACCGTTTCTTTTTCTCACGCTCAGCGTCTTGTGGTCTTCTCAGTAGCCGGAGGTCCAAAATTAGTAACTCCAGAAGGCAATACGCCTATTAAGGCTTATGATAATCTGACGATGTCATCTGTCGTTTCTATTCCCTATGATGCTTCTTTGGAACTCATTGACGAGGCAAATAGAAAGCAATATATTATCAAGACTCCTGGTAGAGACAAAATCAGTGCTTTCGTCAGTAACCGCAAAAATAGTGCTGTACAATTGACACAGCGTTTCATGGAGTATATCCAAAAACAGGTTACCAGTGGAACGAAGATATCTGCACGCCGCTTCAGCGATGCTGCTACTGTCACACGTGAAACACAGACCTATCAGAAAGAGGAGGAAGAAGAATTGGATGAATTTGCCAAAGAGTTTGCTGATTTCGACAAACAGGCAAAAGAAGAATATGAGACATTCCGCAATCAGTGTAATCAGGAATACGCTGATTTCATGGAAGAAGCTTGGTCTCAATTCCGCAGTGAAAAACCTATCCCTGCTCCCAAAGAGGAGGAAGTGAAGCCGTTGACTTTACCAGAGAAAGAACGTGGACAACAATTTAAAGGTAAACCCGTTGTCATTCAAGAGTTCGTGGCTCCTTTGATTCCTACGCCTCAACCTCTTCCTATCAATTATACGATACAAACGATTCCTGATGAAGTCGTGGTTGTAGATCCTCAACTGCCTACAGTACCTATTTTGATTAATAACTCAAATATTTCTGTTGCTCCTATCGAGCTTTTGAGAATCGATTCTGTCGTGCGTCCCAAGCCCGTTGGACAAGAACTCGCTTATTATGGAACCAAGGTATTCGTACGTTATACGCCCAATCCTAACTTTAAGCTTCCTGACCTGAGCGAAAGAAGTATTTCAGAGGCTTGGACGGCTCTGTCATCTGAGAGTATGGAGAATACCCTGATTGACTGTCTGAATATCCGCAAGCAACTACGCTTGAGCGATTGGGGCTACTTACTGCTGTTGGAACAAGTAGGACAAGCTTGTTTGGGTAAGGGCAGCAACGAAGCAACACTTCTGTCAGCCTATCTGTTCTGTCAGTCGGGTTATAAGATGCGTTTAGGTAAGTCAAAGACTCAGATGATCCTGTTGTTTGGTAGCAGACATCTTATCTATGATAAATCATATTTTACCCTGAGTGGCGAGAACTTCTATCCACTTCACACAGACGAAGAGGAGCTGAGTATTTGTAACCTTCCTTATCCTGAGGAACAAGGTCTCTCATTGCTGTTGGTCAACGAACCTATCCTCAAAGAAGTTCGCTCTGATAAACGCACCCTCTCTTCTACCAATCAGCCTCAACTGAAAGTATCTGTTGACGTCAACAAGAACCTGTTAGATTTCTATTCCGATTATCCTGCTTCACAGATTGGTGGCGATATGCTCTCTCGCTGGGCCATGTATGCAAATACACCTCTTGACGTGAAAGTCAAAGAACAGCTCTATCCTGCTTTGAAGGAAAAGCTGAAAGGTAAAAGCGAGAAAGAGGCTGTTAGCATCCTTTTGGATTTCGTACAGTGGTCATTGACCTACAAATATGATGAGGATATCTGGGGTTATGATCGTGCATTCTTCGCTGAAGAAACCTTGTTCTATCCTTATGCTGACTGTGAGGACCGCAGTATCCTCTTCTCTCGTCTCGTGCGTGATTTAGTCGGTTTGAAGGTCGTGTTGGTTTATTATCCTGGCCACTTGGCATCAGCTGTACATTTCAATGAAAATGTAGAAGGTGATTATCTGGAACATGAAGGCAAACGTTTCGTGATCTGTGATGCCACCTATTTTGGTGCACCCATTGGCAAGACAATGTCTGGCATGGATAATAAAACCGCAAAAGCAGTTCTATTGGATTAATATAAAACGGAAAACAATATGCGACTGTTGAACAACATAACGATTGCTTTTATAGCGCTTTTCTTCACAGGGAGCGCCTTCTGCTGGTCTGCTAATCCCTTAAGCAAGGCCATGCAGAAAGCATATAAAGCAGAATGTAAGCAGTTGAAGAAAGAGGGTTGGAAGCTTGATAACAACACTCTATCTGTCGAAGATGCTATGCTAGAATATTATCAGCAATTGGATAAAGGTGGGCAGAATGTCATGCACATCATTGGTTTTGGTCAGAGCAAAACAGCTAACATTGCGCTCCAAAAAGCGATGACCAATGCAAGGGCACAATGGACTGCCACACAAGGAAGTAATGTGTCAGGCTCAACGACCATTCAAATATCCAATGAACAGTCAGCTTCTCCTACAAGCAAACAGGAATCCGAAAGCACCATCCGCTCCAGCTCTGAGCAAGTGGTGAAGGGCTTTCATCCTACTGTGAATCTTTCGCGCACTTTGCCCGACGGTACCATAGAAGTAAGATTGTATTACATTACTGCCCGCTAACCTTCAACGTCTAACCTTATACTTAGGGCTGGCACCGAGCAATGGTGTCAGCCCTTTTGGTTATCTTTGTTGTTAACTAGACAAACACTCGGAATAGAATTGACGGACTACCTGTTGCATATCCTTCGGTACATAATTCAAGACCTCTTTCTTCAAGTTTTCAGGGATTCCCAAAATCGCCTCGGCTATACTCCCCACGATGGCACCAAGTGTATCTGCATCTGCGCCCAGACACACCGCCCTGCGGACAGCGTCCTCAAATCTCACCCGAGCGGGATTAATTATCTAAGTTGCTTTTCAGTAACTATCCCCAGTATTATTCATACAAGGGAGATTATCTGCGACAAAAATAGGAAGAAATGTTGAAGCCACCAATTATTTTGGAATTATTCTTCTATGCCCCTACGTTTTATTCGAGATTAGTTGGATTATTCGTATTGTATGCTTACTTTTGCAGCGGAAGTAATAAAAAACAAGAATGAATCATGACATTTCTCAACCAGTTTCACAAGGAAGTGACGGAGCGCAAGATGCGGAAAATCGCCGCATCGCAGCAGTCGCCGATGAACTCGAACGACTTTGCGCAGTACATGAAGCGCAATCTGGAAATCGCCTCCAAAATGTAAATCGATTCGAAAAAGAACAGCGTGCCGCTGAACATATGGCGAAGAGCCAAGGTTTTTGGATTCCAATGATGGATATCTTCAATCTTGGCGTACCTGGTCCCTGCGGCAACGAAAACGACACCTACGTAGGCGAGAAAGTTATTTATAAAGTAAACAACCTGTTTAATAGCGGAAGCATTGTGGCATTGCTGCGTAAGATCTTCATGCACAATGCTATATTCCCTGATACTGCTTATTCTTTCTATGGTTTTGCTGGGTTCGATGGACGCACCATCCAACCTGTTATTATTCAACCAAGGATTGCCAATGCCCATCCAGCCACAAAGATTATGATTGATACCTATATGGCAGCCCTTGGTTTTGAGAAGACAGCCGAAGAGGGCCGCTTTAGGAATGGCCAATACGAGGTCTGGGACATCGTGCCTCGCAATGTCCTTGTTGATGACGAAGGAGACGTCTTTGTTGTTGATGCAGAGATTAAGCATATTGAATAGTCTCGTTTAGTATTTCCTTCTACTATTTTGCTTGCTTGTCCCATCTTAATTCGTACTCTTCTTGCGTAAAAGGTGGAGTTGGGTCAATGATGAGGACCTCATCGTAAGTCAGGCCGTAGAGGGGATAGATGATGATGTCGATTTCTTTATTCTTCACCTGACATTCTGAATTCTATTTCATAGTTCTTTATGAAACTTATCTCTTCTTCTGTCAATCCATAGAGCGGACCTATATAATCATCAATCTTGTCAATTATAGATTTCGATTTGCCTATCTTATACTCCTTGAATGAGTCCACATTATAACTTGATGTTCCACTAGATACACGTACATTGGCATTACGTTCTATATCTTTAAGGTATTCAATGTATAATCTATTGAGAGCTTCTACCGCACTCTGATGTAAATTTGGAATTACAAAAGAGAGTATTTCGCATGACTTCCAATCTAGGTTGTTTGAATAAATTTGATAAAACCAAAAACTGAGATTACTTGATAAAAGGCATCCAATAGCATCTCTATACTTTTCCTTGACACAGAATGACTTTTCCTTAGTTGAACCAGTACTATAGTTTGTTACGACCTTAAAATATCTTCCTCCACTTGTTCTATAATAAATCTTACCACCTTCATCATCAAGATATTCATTTATCTCTTGATGAGATAATAATTTAGATAGTATTCTTCTTTCAATGTTAGAAGATATTTTGGGGATTCTTCCAAACTTCATAAAGTCCTTGACCTCTGCAAAATGCAGGTTGTCAATTAGATTCTGAAGATTGAAGGTTTTTCCCTTACGATGCATCTTTGTAGATAGTACTTGTCGACATTCAGTATCAGTTCTTTGACACTGAAAAATAGATGTGTTTACAACAGCATTTTCAAATACAGGCTGGGGTCTGACAGCATAAGAGGAAACACGTAGGGTTTCACATGATTTCATTATTAAATTATGAATGCCTGAGAGCGAATCGCTGGATGTGAAAGATATCGGAACAATAAATGTTAGACTCCCACCTTTACGAAGTATCGAAAAACTTTTTTCAATAAACAACGTATAAGAGTCCATTGACCCCTTTTGCAAATTCCGTATAGTTTTTGTTGTATTATATATTTGCTTGAAGGTCCTTTTTTCTTCTTCTGTGAACTTAGCCCCATATGGTGGATTTCCTATTACAATATCGAATCCACCTTGCGAGAAAACATCATAGAACCATGTGTGCCAAAGCATGAATTGATTGTTGCCAGACAAATCAGGGTCTCCTTCTTCATAAGTTACACCTTGCTCATCAAGTTGCTTAACCACATTATTAATAATAGTTTTTCGTAGTTTCTGCTTTTCTTCATGATCTGTACAATCATAATAGTTGGAGAGCAGCTCACAAAGATTTTTGCGATATATATCTAGCATGTCATCAAAGATTGTCAGCATCCCTGATTCATCGACTTTCTTCTCTGTCATTGTAGAGAGATTAATACCCGCATACTGTTCCAACAACGAGTTGCCTTGCATAATCTTGAAATCGAGGTTTGGCAGAGCCTGTGGCGTTTCTTCATCGACAATCAGGGAGAGCCAGAAGCGGAGGCGAGCAATGTCAACAGCACCACGTTCGATATCAACGCCATAGATGTTCTGCTGAATGATATGCTTCTTGATTTCTGCGGCTTTGCTTTGTTCTATGCCTTCAAGAACCGTACGACAAAGGAAGAGTTCTTTTAACAGGCCCATGGGGAATGCACCAGAGCCAATGGCTGGGTCGCAAATCTTCACATCACAAAGGGCTTGGTCCACTTGCTGGCGGAACTTGTTGTTTGTACCAAGTGCCTCTACATCATGGGTAGTTACAAATTGACGGATGGCTTCTTTTGTTGCTTCGTCTTCAATATCCGTCTGCAGGTAAGCAATCAAGCTCTCACGGCACATATAACTGACAATTTCCTTAGGAGTATAGAAAGCTCCTTTATCCTTATTGTCTTCCAACAAGTTCTCGAAGATGCGGCCCAACATTTCTGGGTCAACGCCAACCTCTGCGTCATTAGGATCATTTTCGTCAATGGTGAAGTTGTAACTGCTGAAGAAGTCGAGCAGCGACTGCATATATTGTGCAGGCAATGGGAAAGCTGTTTCATCAGCGGCTTCACGCTCAAAGAGACCACCATTTAAATAAGGTACGCGTATATTGTGACCAACGGCTGGCGACACAAGATCATTGGTACGTTCTGTGTTGAGGTCATTGAACAAGGGCTCCAGAACATTATCAATGAAATGGTCTTTATCGGCGCAATGCGTAAAGAGATTCTGGGTGAATTCCCCATCGCCTGTACCCCATGGTTCTCCAACAGGAACACCCAACCAACCTTTCTTCTGTAAGAATTGGAGGAATACAAGTCGTCCCATCAGTTTCTTCACATAGTCACGAACAGCCTTCTCAGGATCAAGGAATGACGCGAACTCATGCATGATTTCCTCGCATGGGTCATTGATCACTTTCTCTTCCCACTTATTGGCAACCTTTACCATTCGCTTGCCAGTGATGAATTGGATGATGTCCTCATAGTGTTTCTTGTATTTGTCAAAGAACTCTTTGGACAACGCTTCCACAGAAAATGCATGTTCAATGTCAGACATCATCAGCGATCCTCTTTTGTTGAACAGATTGACGAAATTGTCAGCAGCTGTTCGGCAAGACTGCCCTGGGCCAAGAAGGAACGTGTAGCGTTTTCTATCTGTGGCATCATTGTTGCTCCCCAACTTTTGGCAGAACGTAAAACGCCAGTCCCAGCGCTTCCCATCCTTGTAATGGAACAACATAAAGGACAATGAATAGACATCCATTGCCCTTCGTATCAACTGTTGAATGCCAACGCGGTTCCTCTGCATGAGTACTCGGTCCGAGACTGTGATATCAAAGATTTGCAGAGGGTCATCCACATAGATGGTGCCAATCTGTTTCACGCTATTGATACCTGATTCCTTTGCAAGCGCTTGCAGTTCAGGCTGTGTCTCAAGCAGTTCTGTTTCGTAAGCGTCATCAAAAGACTCTTCACCGAAAATAGGGAAGATGATGTTTTCGAGAAACGATTGTGGCCCCTGATAGGCAGTACTGAGATATTGTTTGAGTGATGCTGTATCCATAACCTGCGATAGTTATCTGACGGTTCCTAATAAGATGCTTGCTTGCTCTTGCTTGGCTTCTACTTTGGCAACGAGTTTGGCAATTTCTCGTTCTATCAATTGATTGATATCTTCATTTCCGAGTTCAAATAGTTGTCGTTGGGCGTCATTGATGTATTCCTTGAGTGTAAGAATCTTCTTGATAAGGTCATAGTTCCCTTGATCAACCAATCGGCGAGCAGAAATCAACAAGGATTTTGTCTCTGCTGTAAGATTGGAGTTTTGTTGAAGCCTATGGAGAACCTCTTTAGCCTCAGCTCCCTTGCTTCCAGTTCGTGAACTATTAA
Organism: uncultured Prevotellaceae bacterium; assembly: GCA_947305005.1. GTDB lineage: Bacteria > Bacteroidota > Bacteroidia > Bacteroidales > Bacteroidaceae > Physcousia. The sequence continues at coordinate 40,295 of CAMZCM010000008.1, forward strand.
TTCTTATGAAATACTGGTTGTAGGCGAGTAAGGCGGCTTTTGAAAGTTCTGCCCAGTTTTCGGGTAGAGGAGTACTTTGTGTGTTTTCTGCAACCTGAAATGCCTCCAACATCTCAATAGAAGAGATGATTCGAGGCTTCTCACCTGCGACGTTCGGCACCATTACGGCCAGGCGTGAGGAACGTGGAGCCTTGATGAGGAAATAGGCGTTACCATTCAGGTAGGAAGCGATTTCCCATTGGCCTTCTGTGGCTTCAATTTGCTCAAAGCGTTGGGGATGCTCTTCTCTGTATTGCTTGAGTTCAAAGATATATTGCTCCATCGAAGACTCGCCGTCATCGATGATTGCTGTTTGTTCATATTGCATTACTTCCTCCTCGTCCGTAAAGACTTTATTGTCTTCTCCAAATAGGATGTGGAAAGACTGGAGTTTTGTGTAGGCTTTCTGAACGAGACTGATTTCTGCGTCACCTTCTGCGCTGGGGAAGAAGTTATAGACATAGACAAAGGATTCCTTGGAACCAACTCTATTTACACGCCCTATGCGCTGCATCAGTCGAGTGGAGTTCCACGGGGTATCATAGTTAATAATCACATTAGCTCTATGCAGATTGATGCCTTCTGCCAAAACTTCTGTGGTGATGATTACATCATAGTCATTCTTTTGTTTGTTTTCATCATAGTTGGCGTCGAAGTTGGCAGCAATCGTCTCTTCCATCTCATGCCGGTTCTTGGCTGTTATCTCCAGTACGCGATATCCTTTTGCCTGTACAGCACGCGTAAGGGCTTTCACCGTATCAATAGCCTCAGAGAAGATAACGAGTTTGCCAGAAGTGTTGGTGTCGGCATTGAAGAACACTGGTCTCAAATTTTCCTTAAAGGCGTCGAACTTGGGGTCTTCGGTATTCCTTGCCCATCGTTCGCAAAGTTGGTTGATGAGCTCGAAATCATTGCGAAGGTGCTCTGCATATTCCGCATCGAAATCATTGCGGGTATATTCTGCATTCTGCCCTCGCTCGTTCCGTCCGCTTTCGTTTAATTTGGCTATTTTCTTGCGAATATCCTCAAAGCAATCTTCAAGCTTCACATGCTTTCCACGCTTCTCGGTTTTTGCTATTGTGTCTAGTTCATTGTTTATATCTATGTCTGGGCATACAAAGATGATGTTTTTCTCCCACATGCGAATCATATTCTCTGTGTAGCGTCGTAAGTTCAGCAAAGACTGGGTAAAAGCAGCGAAGGAACTTTCCAGACGTTTAACAAGGAGCATCTGCATAATGTCTGCCAGCTGTTTAGCAACAGCCTCAGCACTACGATTACCACGGCCCTCATACTTCTTTTTCGAATCCTCGTCCTTAAAGAATTCGATAGCTCGATAACGGTAATAGCCTAAATAATCAGCACCTCGCATCATTTCTTCCTCACTAGGAGCTACGAGTGTCATCGTATCTGAGAAAAGGTGCGAAAGTTCAGAATCCAAAATGTATTCTAGTTTCTTTGGCCCAATCGTTCTGGGGAATTTAAGGCCTTTTGCCTCAATATCCTCGGCATAGTATTTCTCCACATCAGTTCGAGTCCTGCGAACAAGGATGTCGCTAAGCACACAATCACGGATTTGTCGAGAGAGTTCTTTCAGGCGGGTACGTCGTTCTTCCTTAGGAATATCACTATCCTTTCTAATCAAAAGGCGGTATTCACTATCTGCATCCGCAAAGAATGATTCAATGTTGCCGCTTCGAGCCTTCTTCAACGTACTGTCTGTGTGGTTGCGTTCGAAGAGATAGATTTGATTCTTCAAATCGTTGGGACGGTTGTTCTGTGGAGTAGCAGAGAGAAGGCCAATATAAGGATATGTACCTGTCTCGGCTCCGATAAGGCCTATGAGATCGTCTAGCGCCTGATACATCAAGGTGTTGCTGTTGCGGAACTTGTGACTTTCATCGATGATGATGAGGCCGTAATGAGTATTAGACAATTCATCTGCAAATTCGCCAGAATCATGACCTTCATCTTCATCGGCCTCTTCGTTTTCTGCATCATCAAGCATTCCACCTATTCGACCTGTTGTGATGAAATCTATTTTAGGCATCATTCGGTCATCGGAGTCTTTGTCGAAGGATTCAATCGTCTTGACCCAAGCAGATTTAATAGCTGGGGGTGTAACGATAAGCACACGTCGTTCGCGGTCATCATCCTCTGGAACAGTGAGGAAACGTTTGATTACCAATGTGCCGATAATGGTCTTACCCAAACCTACGACATCAGCCAACATAAACCCTCCATGTTCATGCATGATGGAGAGGCAACGTTTTACTGCTTCAATCTGGAACTGGAGACAGATCATCTTCTGAGGCAGATAAGCCTCTATCTGTTCTCCAAGGTTTTTGTCGATGATGTCGCCAAAATATGTTTGTAGTAGTTTGATATAAAGTTCGTAAGGCGTGAAGGGCTGCTCTGCATCTGTTGCTTCGGGCTCTGGTATAGTTATGTCAGTAGCCATCTTTGACAGGGTAATCTGGAGCAGGAATTCTTCCTCCCATGAAATGGAATTCTCCCACTTCTCATTGAACCAAAGAAGATGAGTTTTATCTCTCTTGAACTCTGGGTCGAGTGAGATGACATCACGAGCATTTACTTCGAGTGTATTCAACTCGGAGTTGCCTTCCAACCCTTTTTGTGTAAAATTAGTGCTACCAATTATGCCATAACCTACATGACACTCATCTTCGTGGTCATAACCTTTGAATATGTAGCATTTAGAGTGGAGGAATTGATCCTTCAAGTTTCCATCTGGGTTATAGATGTGAATCTGGAACTTCTCGCTGTTCTTATCCTTCAGATTATCAACCAGCATCTGAACAACCTTGACATATTGTTCTTGTGCGAAAAATTTATCGAGGTCAACACGCCATGCCTGTTCTTGCTTGTCGTACCTGCCCTTGGTGAAACTTTCAGTATCTGAGGAATATAGATAGGGGTCTTTACCGATGAGCAAGCGAAACTTGCTGCCTTCACGGGAAAGGAATTCTACAAGTTCATCATAGACGAGTGCTGTACCACGTAAATCCCAGAAGCCCGTGGCGATATATACTTCTGTAACATTCTTGTCCTTCAAACACTCTTTGAGGACTTCTGTCATGTTATAACCCTCTGGAGAGTTGTCAATAAGTGTTCTTCTAAGTTTCATATAGTATAGTCGTACGATAAATGATGGCAATCAGACTATATCTTCAGGTTGCTTACAGGTAAAAACACAAGAGACCTCAGGACACAAAAGAAGCGCGAACAATGGCCCTTCTCTTGCATCCTGTGGTCCTCGGAATGTACCTGTAACGCTAAGATATAAGTCATGCCCGCGCTATCGCACGGGCATCGGCTGACTTATTCAAGCGTTACATCTTTGAAATTTCCGAGGTTTCAGGATGCTCTGAATAAATAGCTGATGCTATTGTTAGTTTCCAATAAGATTGATCAGGCACCTTCGCTAAGGTTGAAAGCGCATCGGATGAAGTGTTTCGTGCCTAATCACGCCACAAAGATACTAGTGCTCGGAAATGCAAAGAAAAACAAGCTTTTCTTTGCATTTCCGAGCACTAGTATCTTCGACGAAGTCAAATGTAGCGATTAAGCGAGTGAAGCGCCAAAGAAATGGCGGAAAAAGTTCACTTAAGGTTTCTAGATATAAAAGGTTAAGGTTTCTAGGTATAAAAAGTATACTTTTTTATATCAGATTACTTAAGGAAAATGGGTCAGATTACTTAAGGATGGAAAAAGCGAATGATTAGCAGCCGAAATAGCAAGGTGTTTCACAGGTATATACCTTTTGGGCTACAAGTATATACCTTTTGGGCTACAAGTATATACCTTTGGAATCATAGGTATATTCACACCATAAGTTGGTTTTTTTATTCACCGCTAAGGCGCCATGACGCAAAGATTTTTTCATTGCAGTTTGTCCTGCGGAAGCTCGCTGAGCCAGCCAAAACGCTTCGCGAGGTTTTGGCTTAGGCGAAGAGCGCAAAGGAGCTTTTTCTCTTCTTCCTTAATCCCCTCATTTTTTTATTCTTTAATTTTTTAATTCTTTCATAGCGTTAGCCTTTGCGCTCTCTGCTCAGCATGAACCTCGGCATAGCCGTTCATGCGGCTTTGCGGTATCGCATAGCACAGCAGCTCAGAAAATCTTTGCGGCTCCGTGTACTCTGCGGTGAATAAATAAAACACAAATAGCTTGCGTTGAATAAAAATATGGGGAGTATTGAGTTAATCTACTTTTTTATACACTAACGTATCATCACCAGACTTTTCTGTGAGAGATTGGTTAGAATAACCGAAGATGCCATAAGATCCTTCTTTATAGAAAACCAATTGATTACCATGGAAGGTATAGCTACTTTCCCAAGTTTCTTCTGCATATCCACCCGAATTCGTCATACAATAATATATCACAATGGGAGAACCATTAACAGTGTATGTTTCTGTTGCCCATACATGGGCATCCTGGTCTCTAGTGGGTTGAGTCGTTGTAGCATATTCGTAAACTCGGTATATGTTTTGGCCATCCACTATGCGATATCCAAAATCCCAAAAACCATTAGCGGTTTCTTGCCATTTGGTTATTCTGGAATCTCCATATGCAGCAAGTGTATTGAATGAAGAAGACAGTTCCTCACGTAGGAAACCACGATTATAGAATCCTGTCATGTCGGATGATACTTCTGTTGCAGAAGGTAAATTCTTGATAGTCTCGTCTGTAGCGGTCATCTTATATCCCTCCAAACCGTCATTCGATAGGGTTACGGAGAAGGTAGATTGGTATTTTAATTTATTGATGGTGATTGTTTTGTCCGAAACATTATAGTAGGAAACCGTCCACCCGCGATCATAAGGTTCTGTTGTCTTCGTTCCATTGATATTAAGTTTTTCTTCTGAACCCCATTCTCTCACCATGCAGTGGGGAGTAGGTAGAAAAACAATACTAATATTCTCCACTGTCTGTACTCCATAATCACCAACGGTTGTTGTGGTTTTGGTAAATGTCTTGCCCAGTAATGAAGAGGCTGTAGGTTCTGGAGGTGTTGGTGATTCCTCAGAAGAACTGCTGCCATCATCGCTTTCACAAGAAGCAAAGGTGATGACGAATACTGATGCCAGAAGTAGAGTAGCAAAGGTAAATATTTTCGATTTCATATTTGTTGAGTTTAGTTATATATTTTTTTTTAAAAAGCTCTAACTTATTCAATAACAGGCTTTATTGGGAGCAAAATAACGAAATATAACTGATACGAACAAATAAAATAATAATTAATTTATACCCCATAGGTGGCAAGTGTGGTTGTTTTTGCCGAAATAGCAAGGTGTTTCATAGGAATAATCACACCGCAAGTTGGTTTTTTTATTCACCGCGAAGGGCTTAGGCGAAGGGCGCTAAGGAGCTTTTTCTCTTCTTACTTAATCCCCTCATTTTTTATTCTTTAATTTTTTAATTCTTTCATTGCGCCAGCCTCTGCGAGCTTAGCTTAGCATGAACCTCGGCATAGCCGTTCATGCGGCTTTCGTGAGCTCGCTTAGTCTAGCAGCCCAGAAAATCTTTGCGGCATTGCGACCTCTGCGGTGAATAAATTAAATACATGGGGCTTGCGTTGAATAAATTAAATGAAACACTGGCTGCTTTTAGTTATAGTTGATATTGCTACAATAACTTTTTTGCTGATAATGGATGATGGGAATCCTTGGATTTTGGAGGCTTTGCTTTTGGGGCGTAAAAACGGCCAATCGATTCAAACGATCGAGTGAGTTAATTCACTGGATCGATTGAATCGATTCACTGGATTTTCGCTATCAAAATAACTATGCCATTTTTGCATTGGCAAAATGCCAAATAACAATACCAGCTGTGACGCTAACATTCATAGAGTGTTTTGTTCCGTATTGAGGAATCTCAAGACAGCCATCACAAGCATCAATCACCTCCTGTTGTACTCCTTTTACTTCGTTTCCAAGAATTACCGCATACTTTTTTTCTTCATTAGGCCGGAAATTCTGTAACATTGTGCTATCCACACATTGTTCAATGGCTAAGGGTGTATAACCTTCTGAACGGAGGCTTTTGACTGCCTCCATTGTATCCTTGAAATAACGCCAATTGACACTATCTTCTGCTCCTAAGGCTGTCTTATGAATTTCTGAATTGGGAGGAGTTGCTGTAATGCCACAAAGAATGACTTCTGAGACACGAAAAGCATCAGATGTACGAAAGACACTTCCAACATTATATAATGACCGCACACCATCGAGCACTACCACTAAAGGTAATTTCTCTGCCTGATGGAACTGATCAACACTGATGCGTCCCATCTCAGTTATCTTCAACTTACGATAAGACATGGAATTATAGTCCGAGCACAGAAGATATTTCCAACATACGATTGATGGATACAATCGCTTTTCTCGCTATTTGAGGATCTACAGTAACAATAGGTTGTTCATCACGGAGACAACGATACAGTTTCTCCAATGTGACCATTTTCATGTATTCACACTCATTGCAAGCACAAGTGTGACTACCTGACTCAGAGAACGATTCTTCTGGTGGAGCAGGGATAAAAGTTTTTTGAGGTGCCTTTTTCTGCATCTCATGAAGAATACCACTTTCCGTAGCTACGATAAATTCTGTAGCCTTATCGGCAATCGCATATTTCAATAAAGCAGCTGTGCTACCCACTTTATCTGCCAACTTCACCACAGGTCCTTTACATTCAGGATGTACCAATACTTTGGCTCCAGGATGTGCTTTCTTTAACTCAATGATTTTTTCTACACTGAAACGAGCATGAACATGACAAGCACCGTTCCAAAGCAACATATTACGGCCTGTAATAGAGTTGATATAGTTACCAAGATTTTGGTCAGGACCAAAAATGATAGGTGTTTCCTCTGGCAAAGACTCAACAATCTGACGAGCATTGCTACTGGTTACAACGATATCTGTCACTGCCTTGGTAGCAGCTGTAGTATTGACATAACTGATAACTGTATGGTCAGGATGTTCAGCTACGAATTTAGCAAACTTATCAGCCGGACAACTCTCAGCCAAAGAACAAGTAGCTGCAGGATCTGGAATCAGCACTTTTTTATCAGGACAGAGAATAGCAGCTGTCTCACCCATGAAATGAACACCACAGAGCACAATAATATCTGCATCTGTCTTGGCAGCTTCCTGTGCCAGTGCCAGACTGTCACCAATAAAATCTGCTATATCCTGTATTTCGCCATCAACGTAGTAATGTGCCATAATAACAGCATTCTTTTCTTTGGCGAGTCTCCGTATCTCTTGTTTTAAATCCATAGTTTTCGACATCTTATTATTATATGTATTTATTTCTTTTTTTCGAAAAAGCGTTTATTATGATGATAATTACCTGTTCATTCTGTTAATAACTTTGCAAAGGTACAGTTTTTCAATGAAATAGATTGTCAATAATTAAATAAATATTGTTGAAAAGTATTTGAAAAGTTATTTGTAACTTATTTGGAAATATCTGACATTTGACAGATAGATAAGAATAAAAACGTAATAAACAGTTATTGAAACTTGTTATTCCTTTGTAAACAAAGTTATCAACAAATAAATACTAATGAATAATGGAAATTCGTGTAATAACAGCTTCATTGCCATCAGTAGTATTGGCAATGACAGAATACACTCCAGAGGCTACACGACGACCGTTACGATTGCAACCATTCCAAGTGAAAGTGCCACCATGAGAAGTGCCACTTGTAATAAGCTGACCGGTAGGAGAAATAATCTTTACTTCACAGTCCTTGACAAGACCACGAATGGCGATAGGTCCAGAATAATCAGGTCTTACAGGATTAGGGAAAGCATAGATATTTTCTTCTTCTAACGTTTCAGCTGCTTCTGTGGCATCAGAGAGATAGGAACAGAGACCTTTGTCTGTGGCTATGAAAACTCGTCCAGTAGTGGGATGAATAGCAATATCCCAGATAACGTTTGAGGGTAATGGAGAATTGTCTGTCGTGAAATGAGCCAGTTCTTCCTGACAATCCTCACTGATAAGAAAGACACCATTTTCTGCTGTTCCAAACCATTTACGACCTGCTCCGTCAAAAGTGACACATTGAATAGGAAGACCTGTGAGAAGATAGTCAGCCAGGCCGCTTCCATCATTGCGCGATACTTTGACTTGTTCGTAAGCGAAGCTGTTGGAAGCGAAATTATTTGGATCTGTTATACGGAAGGGTCCAAGATTTGTGCAAATCCAGATACTTCCATCTATATCTTCATTGATATAATAGAATTCATCAGGCGAGTAACTGACACCATCCTGATTGACCATCTTGGATGACAGCCAACGTTGGTCGTCTTTCCTATTGCCAATAGTTCCGTTATAATTGAGCAGGAAGACACCACGTTCATCCATACGACGGCTGTTGAGCCAAGCCCAGCCGCGACTGTCAAAGAAGATATTATCTACAGTAGAAGCGTTTTTGATTTCAGGACAAGGAATACCTGTCCATGTGCCGTTTTTCTGAAGAATACGAATCGTAGTGTCTTGTGCTCCTTCCGTACAGTTCAATACCCACAGATTTCCTTCTTTATCATATTGTAAACCATCTGCAACAACGAACCATTGAGGATGAGCATTATCAGGAAGAATGGATTTCAGGGGACTATTATCTAAACTGTAATGGCCTGTACATTTTTCTTCCGTAAATTCATAAATTCCATTTCGTGCTGTACCTACGTAATAATGATTATCATTGTCTGGATCCTGAGCTATATTAGTGACATCCAGCCATCGATCATTAGAATAGTTATTTGTAACTGAAGTACCATCAAAGTTATTCCAAGTACCATCAGGATTCAAAATCATGGCAGTACCTTCACGTGAAACACTTGAGTAATTTCTGTTACCGCCAGCCACCATCAGACGATCTCCTACAAAACGAAGGTGATAGCTGAAATCATGAAGCGGACTATTAGGATGAATCTTAGATATTTTCAGTGAAAAAGTTCCATCATCATTCAGCTGATAGGCTTGTAAATGACTATTTCCATCACTAGCCCAATACGTATTACCTTTCTTAGTAAGACAATTCCACGAAAAAGTTCCTGTTATTTCCTTGGGTGCTTCGTCAGCATTATTGTATATGATAATTTTATTATTATTACCAATGATCAACTGTTGATCACATACGTTCATATAAGTTGGTGCTGGCTTCAAAGTACTTGCCTGAATAGTAGTCCATGTGTTTTCATTTTCATACATCAAAATAAGAGATTTATCCATATGAATCCATATCCGACCACTAAAAAATTCCATGTGTTGTGCCTGGAAATTGGTATTGAGCTGTGTCCAATTGGATTTATCTTTAAGATTAGTATCTAATGGAGCGCGCCAAAGTCCACTCAATGCTTGATTCTCATTTTTACAACTGATGAAGAAATTCTTGTTACTCAAGGCACAAGACATAACATTTAATCCCAATTCATAGCTATCACGAATAATACCTTCTGACAAATCTACAACGACAATTCCGAAGCCCGTGCAGAGATAAGCTGTGCTACCTGATATCTGAACATTTGTAACTGCTTTATTCTGTTTAGTACTGTTTTTTAGTTGGGCTAAATTGATGACATCGTTATCGTCCTGTGTAGAAAGCAGATCAATATTGCCATTGTCATAGACGATGATGATGCGTTTAGCATCAGCGCTGTAGCGAATAAACGAAATGGTGACATCGCTCAACTGCTGCATCCAGTCGAACGTAGTGATACTGCCATCCTCGGTGTCATAAGCCATTAGCTTACCGTCCATCAACGAATAAACACGTTGTCCCACTGGGATATTGTAGGTAGCAACAGTATATGAGGGATAGATTTTCCAAGTACCGATCTGTTCAGCCGAAAGCCAAGAATGAAAAATGAAAAATGAAAAAGTGAAAAATACAATAATCTTTCGCAGCGTACAACATCTGTGAATAGAAATATGATATTTGTAACTTATATTTTTCATTCTTTCACTTTTCACTTTTCAGGAATTCCACCAGCTTCTTGGTTGCTCGTCCACGATGACTGATGGCGTTTTTCTCTTCAGCACTCATCAGGGCGAAGCAGCGGTCGTAGCCCTCAGGCTGAAAGATAGGGTCGTAGCCAAATCCTTCGTGGCCGTGACGTTCCTTCAGAATATTACCTTCTACGATGCCTTCGAAGAGATTTTCTTGTCCTTTATAAAGGAACGCAATGATCGTGCGAAATCTTGCACGACGGTCTGTTATATTTTCTAAATTTTTCAATAACAGATTCATATTGGCGTCTGAATCGTGTGTATTGCCCTCACCAAACAGTTCTGCATAACGGGCAGTATGAACACCTGGTGCTCCATCTAAGGCCACCACTTCAAGACCTGTGTCATCAGCAAAGCAATCGAAGCCGTAGTGCTCTTTTACATAGCGCGCCTTCTGTAAGGCATTGCCCTCAAGCGTTTCGGCTGTCTCTGGAATATCTTCCGTACAGCCGATATCCTTGAGGCCTACCACCTCAAAGCTTTCTCCGAGGATCTGACGAACCTCGGAGAGCTTATGCTGGTTGTTTGTTGCAAAAACGATTTTCATTACGTCTTGATTCGGTCAAATCCTTCACCATAGACTCCCACGACTTTGGATTGGGATACGAAAGCCTGGTTATCGATGTATTTAATGAGTCGGAAAATCTGTGGACTTTCTCTACGACGGGCCATCACAATCAATACAGGACGTTCTGTCTTGGAATACCAACCCTGACCAGTAAGTACGGTCACTCCACGTCCAACTTCTTGATTGATGGCTTTTGCGATTTCATCATACTTGGTGGAAATGATGGTGAACTGCACGCTTTGGGTGGCTGAGTTCATCGTGTAATCCAACATGATCATAGAGATGATGAGCACACAGTAACCGATTACCACCTTATGCCAGTCGTGAAGTACGAAGAAACCGCTTGTGACAATCATGAAGTCCATATACATTAAAATACGACCCATTGACACCGATTTATATTTGTTCACGATGCTGGCGATTATATCTGTACCGCCGGACGAACCGTTGTTCAGAAACACCAGTGCTAAGCCGCTACCTTCGATGGTACCGCCCAATACCGCTGCCATGAATTCCTCATCATTGGCCAGGCGAGGCAGTGTCCCATCAGGAAGCATGATCGCGTTCTGGATGACGCCTAATAGGATGGTGATGACGAGAATGGCGTAAATGGTTTTGGTGAAGTACTTAAAGCCCAACACCTTTAATCCTACGGCCAACAGCAAGGCGTTGATGAAAAAGTAACTGTACTGTGTGGGAATGCCTGTTCCATAATAGATGAGGGCTGCGATACCAGTACATCCACCAGGGATGAACTGATAAGGCAACATGAAGAAACAGAAGCCGACACAATACATGGCGCAGCCAAGGGTGATGAACAAATAGTCCTTGACTTCATCCCAGATATGTATTTTACGGATGACTTCAGTAGGTTTTACCGGTTTCATTTGACAACGATATTAATCATTCGTTTGGGAACAATGATGACTTTCACAATCTGCTTGCCTTCGAGGTACTTGGGCGTGAGCTCATGGCCACGGGCAGCAGCTTCGATGGTTGCATTGTCAGCATCGGCAGGGAAGTCGATACCGAAGCGGGTCTTACCGTTGAAGGCCACCATCATCTTGACGGTATCTTCCACGAGATATTTCTCTTCGAATTTGGGCCACTGGGCATCGCAGACGCTGGTGTTATGACCCAGCTTCTCCCACAATTCCTCAGCGATATGCGGAGCGAAGGGAGCGATGAGGACAACCATCGGTTCCAGGATAGCGCGCTTGTTGCACTTGAGAGAAGTCAGCTCATTGGTAGCAATCATGAAGGCAGGGATAGAGGTGTTGTAGGAGAAGACCTCGATATCTTCAGTTACCTTCTTAATGAGCTTGTGCAAAGCCTTCAGCTCTTCCTTCGTGGGCTCCTCGTCGGTGACAGCAAAGTCCTCTTTGTTCCAGAACATATTCCAGAACTTCTTGAGGAAACGGTGGGAGCCGTCGATGCCGTTGGTGTCCCAGGGCTTAGCCTGTTCCACAGGACCCAGGAACATCTCGTACAGACGCAAGGTGTCAGCACCAAACTTCTCCACAATCATATCCGGATTGACCACGTTGAACATGGACTTTGACATCTTCTCAACAGCCCATCCGCAGATGTATTTACCGTCTTCGAGGATGAACTCGGCAGAAGCATATTCCGGACGCCAAGCCTTGAAAGCTTCAATGTCAAGGACATCACCACTGACGATGTTCACATCCACGTGAAGAGGAGTCACATCATATTGGTCTTTCAAGTTAAGGCTGACGAAGGTATTGGTATCCTTGATGCGATAGACGAAGTTGGAACGGCCTTGGATCATGCCCTGATTCACGAGCTTCTGGAAGGGCTCTTCCTTGCGGCTGATGCCGAGGTCGAAGAGGAACTTGTTCCAGAAACGGGAATAGATCAAGTGGCCTGTAGCGTGCTCGGAACCGCCGACATAGAGATCTACGTTCTGCCAATATTCATCAGCCTTATCGCTCACCAAAGCCTGATCATTGTGAGGATCCATATAACGCAGATAATAAGCAGAAGAACCGGCAAAGCCAGGCATTGTGTTCAGTTCGAGGGGGAAGACAGTCTCATGGTCGATTGCAGAACAATCCACGACATTGTTCGTCTTTGTATTCCAAGCCCATTTCTTGGCATTACCGAGGGGAGGTTCACCCGTTTCAGTGGGTAAGAACTTATCCACTTCAGGCAACTCAAGCGGCAAACATTCCTCAGGAATCATCTGAGGCATTCCGTCTTTGTAATAGACAGGGAAGGGCTCGCCCCAGTAGCGTTGGCGACTGAAGATGGCATCGCGCAGACGGTAGTTGACCTTTACGCGGCCAAGGCCTTGTTCCTTCACATATTTCTTGGTAGCTGCAATGGCTTCCTTGATGGTCAGGCCATTCAGGGAGAAATCGATATAAGGTGTAACGCCAGCCTTCGGAGAGTTGCAGACAATACCTTCCTTGGCATCGAAGCTCTCTTCGCTCACATCACAACCTTCCACCAACGGAACGATAGGCAAGTTGAAATGCTTGGCGAAAGCATAGTCACGACTGTCGTGAGCAGGCACAGCCATGATGGCACCTGTGCCGTAGCCGGCCAATACATATTCAGAGATCCAGATGGGGTTGGTCTCGCCTGTGAAGGGGTTGATGGCATAGCTGCCGGAGAACACGCCCGTCACCTTGCGGTCGCTGATGCGATCACGCTCCGTGCGCTTCTTCACATAAGCCAAGTATTCATCCACAGCAGCCTTCTGTTCTGGTGTTGTCAGCTCCTTCACCAATTCGCTTTCAGGAGCCAGCACCATGAAAGTTACACCGAACATGGTATCAGCACGGGTGGTGAAGATGGTGAAAGATTTTTCACTTTTCACTCCATCACTTTTCACTTTAAACGCTATCTCAGCACCTTCGCTGCGACCAATCCAGTTGCGTTGTGTCTCTTTCAGAGACTCTGTCCAGTCAATGGTCTCGAGACCGTCGAGCAGACGCTGAGCATAAGCTGAAACGCGCAAGCACCACTGCTTCATCTTCTTCTGCACCACGGGATAGCCGCCACGTTCGCTGACGCCATCCACCACCTCGTCGTTGGCCAACACTGTTCCCAGCTGCGGACACCAGTTCACCATCGTCTCGCCCAGATAGGCGATGCGGTAGTTCATGAGCACCTGTTGTTTCTCCACATCGCTCATCGCCTTCCACGCTTCTGCCGTGAAGGAGAGCTCTTCGCTCTGTGCTACGTCCAAGTCGGCAGTGCCTTCCTTCTCAAAGTGCTTGATGAGTTCTTCGATAGGCTGTGCGCTCTGGCACTTGTTGCAGTAGAAGCTACCGAACATCTTCTGGAAAGCCCATTGTGTCCAATGGTAGTAACCCGGTTCACAGGTTCTGACCTCACGGCTCCAGTCGAAGGAGAAACCGATCTTATCCAGCTGTTCACGATAGCGATTGATATTATCCTCGGTGGTGATAGCGGGATGCTGACCTGTCTGGATAGCATATTGTTCTGCAGGCAGACCATAGGCATCATAGCCCATGGGGTTCAGCACGTTAAAACCTTGCAGACGCTTGTAGCGTGCATAGATGTCAGATGCGATGTAACCGAGAGGGTGTCCCACGTGAAGGCCGGCACCGCTGGGGTAAGGAAACATATTCAGCACGTAAAACTTCTTACGGGTTTCGTCTTCCGTAACCTTATACGTCTGCATGGCCACCCAACGCTGGTGCCATTTCTGCTCAATGTCTCTGAAATTGTATTCCATTATTTAGCTAATTATTTCTTGTTTGACGAATTGATATGGTGTGGTTTATCCTACGGTGTTCTCTAAGGAGACACTGAGGAGTTTTTGGGCTTCGACGGCGAACTCCATAGGGAGTTTGTTGAGGACATCTTTGGCATAGCCGTTGACGATGAGGCCGACCGCTTCTTCCTGTGGGATGCCACGTTGCTGGCAGTAGAAGAGCTGATCCTCGGAAATCTTTGAAGTCGTGGCTTCATGTTCCACCACAGCCGAAGGATTCTGGATATCCATATAGGGGAAGGTGTGAGCGCCGCAGGTGCTACTCAGCAACAGACTGTCGCATGAGCTGTAGTTGCGACAACCCTCAGCCTTCGATGCTACGCGGACGAGACCGCGATAGCTGTTCTGTGAACGTCCGGCACTGATACCTTTTGAGATAATCGTGGAACGTGTATGGGGTGCCAGATGAATCATCTTTGTTCCGGTGTCGGCTTGTTGGAAGTTATTGGTGACAGCGACACTGTAGAACTCGGCTTGAGCGCCTTCGCCTGCCAGAACACATGAGGGATATTTCCAGGTGATGGCAGAGCCCGTCTCCACCTGTGTCCAAGAGAGTTTGGAATCAGCTCCGCGCAGCAGTCCGCGTTTGGTGACGAGGTTCAGGACGCCTCCCCTACCCTCTTTGTCGCCCGGGTACCAGTTCTGGACGGTGCTATATTTCACCTCTGCCCGGTTCTCCACCACAATCTCTACGATGGCAGCGTGTAGTTGGTTCTCATCGCGCATGGGAGCTGTGCAGCCTTCAAGATAGCTGACATAAGCGTCTTCATCGGCCACAATCAGTGTGCGCTCGAATTGTCCCGTTCCTTGGGCATTGATGCGGAAATAGGTACTAAGTTCCATTGGACAGCGCACCCCCTTGGGAATATAGACAAAGGAACCGTCAGAGAAGACGGCGCTGTTCAGGGCAGCAAAGAAATTGTCGCGATAAGGAACCACAGAGCCAAGGTATTTCCTGACCAGTTCCGGGTGCTCCTTCACCGCTTCGCTGATGCTACAGAAGATAATCCCCTGTTCGGCCAGCTTTGCGCGGAAAGTGGTCTTGACGCTGACAGAGTCCATGACAGCATCTACGGCCGTGCCGCTCAGCGCCAATCGTTCTTCCAAAGGAATACCCAGCTTGTCGAACGTCTTCATCAGCTCAGGGTCTATCTCTTCCAGATTCTTGGGGCCGCTTTTCTTCTTGGCCGTAGGATCTGCGTAGTAAGAGATGGCCTGATAGTCTATAGGTGGCATCTGCAGGTGTCCCCATGTGGGTTGCTCTTGCGTCTGCCAGTAGCGGAAAGCCTTCAGGCGAAACTCCAACAGCCAGTCCGGCTCGCCTTTCTTCTGCGAGATCAGTCGCACCGTCTCTTCTGTGAGGCCGTGCGCAATGATCTCCGTCTCCACATCTGTCGTGAAGCCGTACTCATAGGACTTGGAGATTACCTCATGGATTTCGTTGTTCATCTGTTTCACTATTGCTTTTCTCCCAAAAATCCATCGCCAGGTCGATGACAATGCCCAACGTGGCTTTGATGGGTTGATAGAGAATGCTGTTCTGTTGGGCCTTTTCATTGATCAAACCGAATCGGCACAAAGCATTCACGATCACACTCAGGAGAAGTACATACTTGACGAACCCGATGACAGCACCTAATACACTCTTGCCACTGCCCCGCGTCCAGCCTTTCCAGACGCCGTAGGCAATGACAATAAGGAATAGGATGTCAAAACGGTTCATTACAGTTTCGCTTTGACTTCAATCTCTTGGAATGTCTCGATGGTATCGCCTTCGCGGATATCGCTGTAGTTGACGAGCGAGATACCGCACTCGAAGTTCGTAGATACCTCCTTGACATCGTCCTTGAAACGTTTGAGGGCATCGATCTGTCCCGTGTGAATGACGATACCGTCGCGGATGATGCGAGCTTTGTTGGTGCGGCTGACTTTTCCATCGACCACATAGGCACCGGCCACCGTTCCGACCTTGGAGATATGGAATACCTGACGTACTTCCAGCTGGGCAGTGACCTCTTCCTTGAGCTCGGGAGCCAACATACCTTCCATGGCTTCCTTTACCTCCTCGATGGCATCGTAGATGATGCTGTAGGTACGGATTTCCACGCCCTGCTGCTCTGCTGCCTTGCGTGCTTGTGCAGAAGGACGTACTTGGAAGGCTACGATGATAGCATCTGAGGCAGCGGCCAGCGAGACATCGTTCTCGGAGATCTGACCCACAGCCTTGTGGATGACGTTGACGGCAATCTTCTCGGTCGAGAGCTTGATGAGGGAGTCGCTGAGGGCTTCGATAGAACCATCCACGTCGCCCTTGACAATAACATTGAGCTCTTGGAAACCGCCTTGTTCGATGCGGCGACCGATCTCGTCGAGGGTGAGGTGATGCTGTGTGCGGATGCCTTGCTCACGCTGCAGCTGTTCACGCTTCGTAGCTATCTCGCGGGCTTCCTGGTCGCTATCCATTACGTGGAAGGTGTCACCAGCCTGGGGAGCACCGTTCAAACCAAGCACGGTGGCAGCCTGTGAAGGACCTATCTCCTTGATACGCTGGCCACGCTCGTTGAACATCGCCTTGATACGACCGAAGTTGGTACCTGCCAACAGGATATCGCCCATCTTCAAAGTACCGTTGGAGCAGAGCAGCGTAGCCACATAGCCACGTCCCTTGTCCAAACTGGATTCAATGATGGAACCCGTAGCTTTGCGGTTGGGGTTGGCCTTGAGGTCAAGCATCTCAGCCTCTAACAGCACTTTCTCCATCAGTTCAGGCACACCAATACCCTTCTTGGCGCTGATGTCCTGACTCTGGTACTTACCGCCCCAGTCCTCGACCAGGAAGTTCATCTGTGCCAGATGTTCCTTGATTTTTTCGGGGTTAGCGGCAGGTTTATCAATCTTATTGATAGCGAAGACAATAGGTACACCGGCAGCCACAGCATGGTTGATGGCTTCCTTCGTCTGCGGCATGATATCATCGTCTGCAGCGATGATGATGATGGCGATATCCGTTACCTGAGCACCACGGGCACGCATAGCGGTGAAGGCCTCGTGACCAGGAGTATCCAGGAAGGTGATATGACGACCGTCATCGAGCTTTACGTTGTAAGCACCGATGTGCTGGGTGATACCACCGGCCTCACCGGCGATGACGTTGGTCTTGCGGATATAGTCAAGCAGTGAGGTTTTACCATGGTCAACATGACCCATGACTGTTACAATTGGAGCGCGTGGAACGAGATCTGACTCATCGTCCTCTTCTTCGTGCACAGCCTCGGAGACATCTGCACTCACATATTCTGTCTGAAAACCGAACTCATCAGCTACCAGGTCAATCGTCTCCTTGTCCATGCGCTGGTTGATGCTGATCATCACGCCCAGACTCATACATGTTCCGATGACCTGTGTGACAGGCACGTTCATCATGCTGGCCAATTCATTGGCGGTCACGAACTCGGTGAGCTTCAGGATCTTTGACTCTTTTTCCAGTTCTTCCAACTCAGCCTCCATGCCGGCACGGATGTTCTCGCGCTTCTCACGACGATACTTCGCACCCTTTCCGAGTGTCTTGTTCTTACCAGCTGTCAGGCGGGCCAATGTCTCGCGTACCTGCTTAGCCACCTCTTCCTCGCTCTGTTCAACGGGGAGGATAGGCTCTTTCGGCTGGTTCTTGCGCTTGTTCTTCTTGCCGCCTTGGTTCTGCTGCTGGTTGTTCTGGTTCTGCTGGTTGTTGCCTTTGTTCTTCTTGTTGTTCTGGCCACCACCATTGTTATTCTGCTTGGCAGCTTCTGCGTTGATATCTACGCGTTCGCCTTTTTTCTTGTTATGACCTTGACCACCTTGTACACCGTCTTGTGCACCGTTGCCGCCTTTCTTACGTTTTTTGTTGCGCGGGGGACGGGTGCTTTGGTTCAGGGATTCGAGGTCAATATGTCCTTTGATGTTCAGAGTGAGAGGCGGTTCTGTGGGACCTTTTACGCGGAAGACACCATCTACCTCTTCCAGCTCCACACCTTTCTTTTTCTTGGTGGGTGCTTGTTCAGGAACTTCTTCTTCCAACTTAGCTTCTATTGTTTCTTCTGTCTCAGGAGCTTGTTTGGGTTTCTCAGCAGGCTTTTCAACCACCTCAGCTGCGGGTGTTTCCTCTTGTTTCTTTTCCTCTGCAGGTTTTTGTGCAGGTTCTGTAACAGGGTTACCCTTGCTGTCGAGGTTGATATGTCCAACCAGTTTCGGTTTCTTCACCTCTACTTCCGTGATGGGTAAAGCCTCATCGTCCTCAGTGAGTACGATGGTTTCTTTCTTTTCTTTCACCTTACGGGCGGTAGAGATCTGCTGAGCTTTGTCACGCATTCCCTTGTCCTTGTTGAACTCCGCCTGCACGAGCGCGTACTGCTCGTCAGTGATGGTTGCATTGGGGTTAGCTTCCACGTCGGTATATCCTTTCTTATTCAGGAAATCGACAAGTGTCTGCAAACCTACGCTGCATTCTTTGGTTACTTTATTTATTCTGATAGGCATAACGTATGTTTAAATGAAAAGTGAAAAGTGATAGAGTGAAAAATATATTTTACTTTGGATAGTATGGTGTGAATGAATAGAAATGAGTGATATTTATTTTTCACTTTTCATTCTATCATTTTTCACTCTCATTATCTTCTTCATCAGCGAACTCCTGACGCAGGACACGGAGCACCTCATCTACGGTCTCCTCTTCCAGGTCGGCATTCTTGATGAGCATCTCACGCGGAGCTTCCAGCACGGCACGTGCTGTTGTCCAACCGCTCTTCTTGAGTTCTTCGATCACCCATTCATCGATTTCATCTTTGAAGTCGTCGAGATAGATATCGTCCTCCAACTCCTCTTCTTCGCCTTCGGGCACCTCACGATAAACGTCAATCACAGTGTCGGTGAGCATGGAAGCCAGACGGATATTCAAGCCGCCCTTACCAATAGCCAGGCTGACCTGATCGGGATCCAGATATACTTCGCAGTGTTTGCTTTCCGGGTCTAAATTGATACTGTTCACCTGAGCGGGACCTAAGGCACGAGCGATGAGCAGCTGCGGGTTGCTGGTCCACTGGATGACGTCGAGGTTCTCACCCTTTAACTCACGAACGATACCATGTACGCGGCTACCACGTACACCTACACATGCTCCTACGGGATCCACGCGGTCGTCGAAGCTCTCGACAGCAATCTTAGCACGCTCACCCGGTACGCGGGCAATTTTGCGGATAGCGATGATGCCTTCGGCAATCTCGGGCACCTCAGCTTCCAGCAGACGCTGCAGGAACACGGGGCTGGTACGTGACAGGATGATCTTGGGGTTACCCGTGCTGTTATCTACGCGGGCTACCACGGCGCGAGCAGGCTCGCCCTTGCGGAAGAAGTCGCCTGGAATCTGTTCGTTCTTCGGCAGCAACAGCTCGTTGCCTTCTTCGTCCAGCAGCAGCACTTCCTTGTGCCACACCTGATAGACCTCAGCGGAGATGATGTCACCCACCATTTCCTTGTATTTATTGTACAGAGCGTCGTGCTCCAGTTCCAAAATACGTGAAGCCAGTGTCTGGCGCAGGGTCAGGATTGCGCGACGGCCGAACTTGGAGAAATCCACAGGTTCGGACACATCCTCGCCTACCTCGTAGTCATCAGCAATCTGTTGAGCCTCAGTCAGCGAAATCTCCATGTTGGGGTCTGTCACTTCGCCATCAGGCACAACGGTACGGTTGCGATAGATCTCGAAGTCGCCCTTGTCGGGGTTCACGATGACATCATAGTTCTCGTCCGTACCCTGCATCTTGGCGATGACGTTACGGAAGCTCTCTTCGAGCACGCTCACCAAGGTGGCGCGGTCGATGTTCTTTGTTTCCTTAAACTCAGCGAAAGTGTCGATGAGTGCGTTGTTTGCTTTTTTTGCCATTTGATATATTAACTTTAATCCTTAATCCTTAATCCGTCATTGACTACTTGAAGTCAATGACATACTTCCCGCTCTTAACGCTGGTCATCGGCAGATTGAGCGCCACGTCCTGCATTTCAGGACGTTTCTTGCCTTCTACCTGCACCTTTTGTTTTACGGTGATTACGATATGGTCTTCTTCAGCCTCGGCCAGTGTTCCTTTCAGTTTCTTGCCGTCAGTGGTGATGATCTCCACCTGCTTGCCGATATGGTTTTGCCATTGGCGCAGCACCTTGAAAGGTTGTCCCAGACCAGCGCTGCCCACTTCCAGTTCGTAGTCCTCCTCGTCGCGTGAGAGGTGTTCTTCGATGAAGCGTGAGAGCTGCACGCAGTCCTCAATCCATACCCCGTCTGCCTGGTCTATTTCCACCGTGATGCAGTTGTCCGGAGTCACTGTCAAGTCCGTCAGGAAATACTCTTTGCCGTCGAGCCATTGGCCGACCAATTCGTTCACCTTTGCTTTGTCAATCATGAGCGTTTGAAGATTTGTTTTTGTCCTAAAAGCGAAGCGAAGAACCTGTGCGGCTCCTCGCTTCATCTCTTTTGCGCTGCAAAAGTACTGCTACTTTCGCATATATGCAAGAAATTCAATGACTTTTTTCATTTCTTCCCTCCTATTCTCGTTCCTTGTCACCTCACTTGAAGATGAACTTCTTTCCGTTACGGAGATAGATGGAGTTAGGCTGCAGATGTGTAACTTTGCGACCAAAGAGGTCATAATATTTACTATTTGACGATTTACTATTTACGATTTCTTCATCCATTTCGGTTGACTCGATGGTTGTGAGCATGTCTTCGTAGTCGTCGAGGTCGCCGACAATTGTTCCGTATTCTGCCCAACCTGATGCCTGATAGTCAGCCAATGCGCTGGCATAGACATGGATGGTAGGATTGCTGCTGAAGACATAGCTGCTCAAGTTGGGGGGCGTGAGTGACTTGATATACACATCCTTGACCTTAGAATCATAGAATGCACCTTTTGACAACGTCAGTTTCTTCGCATTCTCGCCGATGATGACGGTTGTCAGATTGTTGCAATAGGCGAAAGCATCCTCGCCCACGCTCGTCACCTTGTCAGGAATATCTATCATCCTGAGGCCGGATTTGGAGAATGCATTCGAGCCGATGCTGGTAATTGTCGAAGGCAGGCGCATCGAAATCAGCTTTCTGAAACCTTGGAAAGCGTAGTCACCCAGCGTATTGGCAGAAGTGCTATACGATGTGCCGTTGTTCGTGTAATAAGCTATGCCGCCAGTGGTGATTTGCGCCTCTGTGAGGTCTATGGAAGCCAGGTGTTTCTCCGTGATGAGCTTGCGCATATACTTGATGTCCGTACCATGTATCTTTCCGCTGAGAATCAGTTTGATGGTCAGCTCTGACATATTTTTGGAGAGTTGACCTGCTTTGCTGAGTGCCACATGCTCTATGCCCTCACCACCCTTGGGGATTTCGCGCAGCGAGCCGTCGGCATCGTAGGAATAGATCGTGAAATTGTGGTCAACGCTCATCGGGATGCAGACATCCTTGGCGTTGGCAGCATACTTGATATTTCCGTCTGCATCAAGCATCAGGAAGCCCAAACCTCCGGAACCCTCCATCGCATAGAGGCTGTCGGCTTTCTCATAGACATAGTTGGAGGGTTCGCAAGCCCCGGGCAAGTAGCTGGTAAATTGCCCGACGTCTCCCCACATCCAGTCATCCTGTCCTAATCGCTTCTTTCCTGCCGCCGTGACGAAATTTGTAGTCGGGAAACTCTCCACGCGATCTTCTATGAAGATAATCCCACGGTTCTTCACGGGATATTGGGCTATGATTGCCTTTGTGTTGTCAATGTCGGACTGTTTTGTTGTGACATAATGGTCACCATAATCCTGGACGTAGAGGTTCGTTGTGGGTTCGAAGAAGCCATAGACGGTGAAGAAGTCCGTGAGGTCTTCCTGAGCAACCTCGCACACCTTGCGGACGAATTTCAGGGTAGATTTATTGTTGTCGATGGCGCCATTGCCCATTGACTCCATCCTGTCTGCACGCAGCGCCTTGAAGAGCTCGGGGTAGAAGGAGGTGTTCTTCTGTGCCTGATGGTAGTAAAGGTAAAGAGAGAAGAACAGGCGCAGGCAGCTGTTGTTGACGTTACGAATGTTGAAGGGCACATGGCTCGTAAACTCCTGCATGGTGACGTTCAGCGGGTATCCCGAAGTGATTCTGTGCCCCATATGGAACCGGCAATAGTTGGAGAAGAGGTCGTTGGTGCCCTCGGTAAAACCGCACAGCATGATAGGATACTGCATCTGATGTCCAAACTCGTGTGCCGTACCATTTTCGTCATAATTCGACACATACGGGTTCAGGAAGGTCTTTGTTGCGTCAAACGAGATGTGTATGCCGTAAGTGGTGGCATGGGCAACGGAACCCGGCGAGTCATTATCTGCATAAGTGGGATTGTTGAAATAGCCCGGATAGAAAGCGTCGCCACCCGTGAGATAATAAGGAGCGCCTGCTTTCTCCCCGTTAGCCACAGCCTCAGTCAAGCCAGAGAGATCCTTTTCCCATACAGAAAGGCTGTCGAGACATGCTACGGCTTTGGCGATTTTGTTCGGGTATGTCTCCTTGAGGATTGACGTCCTGATGTTCATGACGGAATGCTTGCCCTTGCATACAAACGTGGAGTTGGCAGCAGCATTCAGCAGCTTCTTGTAGTCGGTGTCGGTGTGGCGGGAAGCATCGAAGTAGCCATCTACTTTGCCGCCTTCGATGTGTATCTTCATCTCAGGCCATTCTTCGAGGCGCTTGGTCATGGACTTCGTGTTGGCGGTATATAAGATGTAATACAGTTTGTCGGCCTCCCCGTCGATGATGTTGAGGCCCTTCACAAGCTTCTGCCCTGTCTTGCCTGAAGTGAACATCTGGTCAACGCCTGAGCCGGCAATGTAGAGTGTCGCGTCGGAGGGCACATCCTCATCCACAAAGACATAGAGTTGTTCGCCCCCGCTCTGGACATAGATGCCTGTCGGGTTGCCCATATAGGAAGCACAACGTACCCAGAGCTTCTCATTCCAGTCATTCGCATCACTATAGGCTTTGTACGAGTGGATGCGGAACTCCTGTTCGTACTCAGCCCAAGAGTTGTTCTTCACCTTCAGGACGATTGTATTGAAGGTTGAGAATTGAGCGTTGAAAGTTTCATCGTCAATGGTCTCTCCCATCAAACTTTCAACTTTTACCTTTACACTTTCAACTATTCCGTCATCGCTCATGGTCTGATACTCGGTTTTCAGCTGCGTGCAAGCCGCATCCTCAAAGAATAGGCCACACAGCTCCTTGACAATGCCATTCTCGTCCAGTTCCTGTGGATAGTATCTGTCCAGATTACCAGAAATGGAGGTGTAGTATTCCTTCCAGCCCGACTGCTTATAGTCACTCAAAGCCTCCTTATAGACATAGAGGACGAGGCTGCTTGAACTGAACAGATATGAAGATGTGCTAGGCGGCGTCATAGGCTTCACGTAGGCTTTCGTCACGTTAGAGTTATAGAACGTACCTTTACTCAGCGTCTTCACTTTTTTGCCGATGACGACGGTTGCCAGGGAACTGCAATAAGCAAAGGCGTCCTCGCCGATGCTGAACACACTATTGGGGATGTCAATCTTTTTAAGTCCCGTGTTGGCGAAGGCATTTTTTTTGATGGAGGTGACAGTCACCGGCAGTTCCATGGCCTGCAGTTTCGCACATTGGTAGAACATCTGTTCGCCAATGATGTCGTTCTCCGTCGTGAAGCTCTCATAGTAGGCTTCGCCGCCGGCCACGATACGAACGTCCGACCAGTCGAGCGATGTCACCTTTCCTGCAGTAACCAGCGAACGGACGTACTTGATGTCCGTACCGTTGATGACCCCCGTCACCTTAAGCTTCTTGTCGCTCGACGGCAGCAATGAGGCGAGTGTTCCCGCTGTTTCTACGTGTACTTCACTGTCAGCCCAAGCGCAGACAGGGCTGACACAGATTATCGCTGCCAGTAGCAGCTTCATAATTCCCATAAAGCAATTTTTATCCATAGTATAGTGTTTTTTTAGTTTCCATGTTTTTGTCTATTTATCAATCTCTGTGACCGCAAAAGTACACATTATTATTATATCGTCAATTATTTTGTCATAAAAATGTATTGAAAAGGCACAAAAATGAAATAAAACGGCATAATAAAAGACTGAATCATATCATTTTATTTGTGGATTGACGATAAGATTGACGTTTAAGATTGATGAAAATTGACGTCCAATTAATAACCTTCAGCGGCTCTAAAAAAAAGACGTCAATCCCCGTCAATCTTAAACGTCAATCTGTGATAAAAACGACGTCCGCTCGGCCGAGCGGACCACCAAGGGGCAGATAAGCACGGTTGGCGCTGAGCTGTGGTGAGTTACCGCTCTTCTTGTAGAAGCCGATGCCTGTTGTTTCGGATATGCCCAACACGAGGTCGTTTTCACCTAGAGCCATTTGGGTATAAGAACCGTTCAATTCGTTGGTACCAATCGATGCAGAAGCCGCATCATTGATGGTAGCAGTCACGCTGGTATTGCTTGCGGACGCGCCACGTAGGATAACGGGAGTGCCAGCAGGAATATTCTTACCGATATTTGTGGTCTGAGCCCAATTGTCATTGATTGTGTGGACCGTGTATGCATCTACACGAATCGGATTGGATCCTGAATAACTGTAACTTACGAAGTCCCTATATAAAGGAGAGGACGTAAAGGTGTTTTCTCTTAAAGTAACATAGGACCCATTAGCAACATTATCATCTCCGTAGTAAACATTATATGTAACATCTGAAATTGTACTTGGATCAAACTCACAAACAGAGACAATGCTGAGGCGATTTCCCTCGTTTTCTGTACTATAGCTGTTCAGTACTGAAAAAACAAAATGGACACCTTTGATTAGACATTCAGGCTCCAAGTAGCACCGTCCTTCGTGTCCTTGATCTCAAAGCCGAGGGCAGCGAGAGAGTCACGAATCTTATCGCTGGTAGCCCAGTCCTTGTTTGCCTTGGCGATGGCACGTTGTTCTAAAAGCATATCCACGACCTGACCGAAAGCCTCCTCGCGGGCGGCGTTGCTGCCAGTTGCCAGTTGAGAGTTGCTAGTTGCCAGTCCAAGGATGTCTTCAGCGAAGAGGTGGATGGTGGATGCCAGTTCCTCCAAGTCGGCTGCACTGATAGAGCCCTTGTGGTCTAAGATGCGATTGATAGTCGAAGAGGCCTCGAACAGATTACTGATCACCGTTGGCGATGCCAGGTCGTCGTTCATGGCATCATAGCACTTCTGCCGCAGCTCGCTCGCCATCTTATGTGTCTCGGCATCGCTCTCCTTGGCAGGTGTGAGGCGCTTGAGGTCTGCAATGGCGGTCATTAGGCGCTGCAACCCCTTCTCAGCAGCTTGCAGGGCTTCGTTAGAAAAATCGACTGTGCTGCGGTAGTGAGCCTGCAGGATGAAGAAACGGATGGTCATGGGGCTGTAGGCCTGTGTGAGTTTCTCATGCGAACCCGTGAAGAACTCATTGAGGGTAATGAAGTTGCCCAGTGACTTACCCATCTTCTGGCCGCCGATGGTGACCATGTTGCAGTGCATCCAGTACTTGACCATGTCGTCGCCCTGACTGGCTACGGCCTGTGCAATCTCGCACTCGTGGTGCGGGAACACGAGGTCCATGCCTCCGCCGTGGATGTCGAAGTGGTTGCCTAAGTACTTACGACCCATTGCCGTGCACTCGCAGTGCCAGCCCGGGAAACCGTTGCTCCAGGGTGAGGGCCATCGCATGATATGTTCAGGCTGTGCGGCTTTCCAAAGGGCGAAATCCACCTGATTGTGCTTCTCGCTCTGGCCGTCCAACTCGCGGGAATTGTTGATGACATCGGTCAGGTTGCGTCCTGAGAGTTTTCCATACTTATATTTCTCATTGTACTTCTCCACATTGAAGTACACACTTCCTTGACTCTCGTAGGCATAGCCGTTATCGAGAATCTCTTTCACGAGCTGAATCTGTTCGATGATATGTCCTGTGGCGTGGGGCTCAATGCTGGGCGGCAGGCAGTTGAGGGCCTTCATGGCATCGTGGAAGCGGTTCGTGTAGTATTGTGCCACTTCCATGGGTTCCAGCTGCTCCAAGCGTGCCTTCTTGGCAATCTTATCCTCGCCCTCGTCGGCATCGTGCTCCAAGTGGCCTACATCAGTGATATTGCGGACATAGCGCACCTTGTAGCCGATGTGCTGCAGGTAGCGGAACAGGAGGTCGAAGGTGATGGCGGGACGGGCGTGGCCCAGATGTGCATCGCCATAGACTGTAGGGCCGCAGACGTACATACCTACACGTCCGGGGGTCACAGGAGTGAATAACTGTTTGGTTCGGGAAAGGGTGTTATATAAAAGTAGGGGTTGGTTCATTGTTGTAAAGAGTTAATGGGATGGTTGTTTCTAGTTATCTACAGAGTGACTAGGGTCAACATCGTCCATCAGCATGAATGATTGCCAGCAATTTCTCCACGGCATCCTCTTCTGGTACATTCTTTTCCACGCATTCCTTGCCGCGGTAGAGGCTTACCTTTCCACGAGCGGCACCCACGTAACCGTAGTCTGCATCGGCCATCTCGCCTGGGCCGTTCACAATGCAGCCCATGATACCGATCTTGAGGCCTGTGAGGTGGCTGGTAGCAGCCTTGATGCGTTGTATTGTGGCGGGCAGGTCGTAGAGCGTTCGGCCGCAACCCGGACATGAGATATATTCTGTTTTCGTCATGCGCAGACGGGCGGCCTGCAGTAGCGAATAAGCCACGGGAATCTCGTTCTCAGGCGGCTCGCTGAGTGAGACACGAATGGTGTCGCCGATGCCGTCAACGAGCAAGGCACCGATGCCGACAGCGCTCTTCAGGCGTCCATCCTCACCCTCGCCGGCTTCTGTCACGCCAAGGTGCAGGGGGAAGGTCATGCCTTCGGCATCCATCGCCTGGCACAAGAGTCGTACGCTCTCTACCATCACCACCGTGTTGGAGGCTTTGATGCTGACCACCACATTCAGGAACTTCTCCTTCATGCAGACGCGCAGAAACTCCATGCACGACTCGACAATGCCCGCTGGTGTGTCGCCATAGCGGCTCATAATACGGTCGCTGAGTGAACCATGGTTCACACCGATGCGCACGGCGGTTCCGTGCTCGCGACAGATGTTCAGGAAAGGAATCAGGCGGTCTTCAATCTTCTGCAGCTCAGCCGCATATTCCTCATCGGTATAAGAAAGTTGCTTGAACTGACGGGCGGCATCCACATAGTTACCCGGGTTGATGCGCACTTTCTCACAATAACGTGCAGCAACATCTGCTACAGCGGGATTGAAATGCACATCGGCCACGAGGGGTACATCACAACCTGCGGCTCTGACACGCTCACGAATCACCCGCATATTCTCTGCCTCGCGCACTCCCTGTGTGGTCAGTCGTACGAGTTCGCCACCAGCGGCAGCAATGGCCAGAATCTGCTGCACGCAACCTTCGGTGTCCATCGTGGAGGTGGTACACATCGACTGCACCCGCACCGGATTGTTGCCTCCGATGCCGATGTTGCCTACGCGCACTTCGTGAGTCGTTCTGCGTTTCATACCTTAAACTTATATTTCACCTCTGCCAGCTCTTGGTTGGCTTTTACGATCTTCTGGGCGAGACCTTTTTTATATTCGCGCATACGCGTAGCCAGCGCCTCGTCACTTTGTGCCAGAATCTCGCAAGCCAACACGGCAGCGTTCTGTGCACCGTTCACGCCCATCGTGGCTACGGGGATTCCGGGAGGCATCTGCACGATGGAGAGCAGGGCGTCGAGACCGTCGAGCATTCCCTTGATGGGCACACCGATAACGGGCAGCGTGGTCTGGGCGGCAATCACACCGGGCAGGGCGGCAGCCATGCCAGCAGCGGCGATGATCACTTTCAGTCCACGCCCTTCAGCCTCACGTGCAAAAGTTTCTACTTCCGATGGTGTTCGATGTGCCGAGAGAGCGTTCATCTCAAAAGGCACTTCCATGTCGTCCAAGAACTTGGCAGCTTTTTCCATAACCGGCAGGTCGCTGGTACTGCCCATGATAATAGAAACGAGAGGAGTCATATCTGATGAATGGTTAAAAAGCAATGCTTCAAAGCGTACTCCCGAGGGGAATCGAACCCCTATCTAAAGTTTAGGAAACTTCTATTCTATCCGTTGAACTACAGGAGCGCCGTTATTTTCAGCGGCAAAGGTACGAAAGATTTCGGACATACATGAAGTAAGGCCTACATTTTTTCAACCTTTCACTTTTCTTTCTTCTTTCTCCATACGCCCCACCCGACGAGGGACAGGAACAGCACGACAAGCGCCACAAGTGCGCCATTGGCAATGGCCTCGGTGGTGTGCAGACTCTGCGGGTCAAAGCGGAATGCGATAGTATGCTTGCCGGCAGGTATCACGACGGCACGCAGGACATAGTCAGCGCGCAGCACGTCAGCGGGTTTGCCGTCGATGGTACACTGCCAGCCCGGATAATAGATGTCTGAGAAGATAGCCAGCCGTTCTTTCGATGTCTCAGCCTCAAACGTGAGCGCATTGGCTTCGTAAGCGATTAAAGAAAGAGAAGGTTCGGACTCTCCCCCCGCCCTCCCTATCAGGGAGGGGGCAGAATCATTTGAAAGCAGCGAACTCTCATCCTTGTTGGTAATCGCTCCCTCCCTGATAGGGAGGGCGGGGAGAGAGTCTGCAGTCCTATTGACTACAGCCGTTGTGCGCAGGTCAAAGGCTTTCAGCATAGCCAGTTCCTCGTCGGCATTGGCTGCGAGGAACACATAATCCACGAACCAAGCATTACCCATCGCCCAGGGATTCTGCACGGGGGCCGTTTGGCCGCCTTGCAGAGGCAGGATAGCATATTTGGTGTTCAGCATGTTCAGCACAGGGAAGAGCGAATCACCTCGCACACTGTCCAGACGGCCTGCTGACTGCACCACAGCTCTGTGCAATTCCATCAGTTCAGGCTGGATATAAGCCTCGATCAGTTCTTGATAGCGGCGCAGTTTGGCTGCATGGTAGCCGCCAATGCTCTTGTGCCAGTAACTGGTGGTGTTGTCGTTGAAGGTGCTGACAGAGAGGTTCACGACGCGGTAGTAGAGATCCGTGTCCTGCAGGATGGCCTCGTCGGTCGCTGTCTTCTGGAAGAACTGCTGTGCAGGTTGTGGAGCGGAGAACATCGCATCGTTGAGATAGCGCTTGTTCACGTCCCACATATCTGCGGTGCAGAGCACGATGAGACAGCCCACCATGGCCCACGCCTGAATCTTTTTATAATGGTACGCGATGAGCACGGCGCAACCTACGAGGATGATGAGCAGCGAGCGTCCCGCATCAGCGGCAAACACAGCGCTACGCATCTCGTTGAGGTTCCTCAGAATGTCTGCCAGCATGTCCTGTGGGATATAGCCTTGTGCGACTGCATTGTTGAGCATCCCCATTTCTGAGGAACTGATGTAGTTGCCAAAGAAAGCGTCAGGCATGAGCCAGAACAACAGACAGAATCCAGCAGTGAGTGCAAGAGAAATGAAGAATGGTAACTTGTATTTTTCATTTTTCACTTCTTCATTTTTCACTATTTCTTTCAGTGCTAACATCGCCAGTAGCGGGATTGTAAACTCTGCGATAACAAGGATAGAAGCAACAGTACGGAACTTGTCGTACATCGGCACATAGTCAAGGAAGAAGTCCGTCCAGGGCATGAAGTTGCGGCCCCATGAGAGTGTGATACTGAGCAGAGTTGCAATCAAAAGAGCCCATTTCATCGGTCCTTTAACGATGAACAGGCCAAGAATGAAAAGGAACAGCACGAAGGCACCGACATAGACAGGACCGCTGGTACCAGGCTGCTCGCCCCAGTACTGCCCGATACTCTGATAGACAGGCATGTAGGTGGAATTTGCTTTGGCCATCGCCGTCTTGTTTTGCGTGAGGGGCAGTGAGGCGCCGCCCTTGGCATTCGGGATGAGTAGTGTCCACGTTTCATCGATGCCGTAGCTCCAAGCCGTGATATAGCTGCGTTCCAGTCCGCTGTTGGTCTGGTCGGTGGGGTCTTTGGTCTGTTGTGTCAGCTCACTCTTGCCGCGCATCGTCTCCTTGCTGTACTCCCATGTGTGATAGAGGTTGGAAGCGTTGATGGCAATGCCAATCAGGCAGCCGAGTGCGAACGTCAGGGTGCCTTTCAGCCAACGACGCCAAGCACCACGCTGGAAGAACGCCAGTGCCATCAGCACAATGACGAAGCCGAAGTAGTAGGTCATCTGCACGTGGTTGGAGAGGATCTGCAGCGCCATGAAGATAGCTGTGACGAGCAGTCCCCAGCCATAACGGCCGCGATAGCAGAGCACCATGCCCGCGATGGTGGGCGGGATATAGGCCAGCGTGTAGTATTTCCAGATGTGACCGGCACCTATGATGATAAAGTAGTAGCTTGAGAATGCCCATAGCACTGCACCCAATGCTGCCATCCAAGCCTTGAAGTCGAAAGCGCGTAGCAAGATGTAGAAGCCCAGAAGCATTACGAACACCAGCACCATGTAGTCAGGGAGCCACAGTTTATACACCTGTTCCACCTTTTGCAGTTTTTCTGTCGAAGGGTATGAAGGTGCCATCTGGTAGGTGGGCATACCCGAGAACAACGTGTTGGTCCAGCGGGTGCGCTCTCCGTTGTGGCTCTTGCGATAAGCTTCCATTTCCGAGGCAGCACCAGCGCCGCCGCTATGGTCGTGGCCCGTCAGTACCAAACCTTCGGAGACAGGCTTGACAAAGTAGGCGAAAGAGAGGACGATAAAAAAGAGAATCGCCAACAGGTCAGGCAACAAAGATTTCAACTGTTTCATAGTTTCATTAAATTGAAAAGCCGCGCTACCTTGTGGGCAGCGCAGCTTGTTCTTGATTTTGCGGTGAAGAGGCTGCGCCTTACTTACGCAGACCCAGAGCCTTGACGATGGCACGATAACGGTTGATGTCACGTGTCTTCAGGTAGTTGAGCAGTGAACGACGCTTACCTACGAGACCGGTCAGAGCACGCTCAGTGCTGTGGTCCTTACGGTTTTGCTTCATGTGCTCAGTGAGGTGAGCAATGCGGTAGGTGAACAAAGCGATCTGACTCTCTGCGCTACCCGTGTCGGTAGTGCCCTTGCCGAACTTCTCAAAAAGTTCAGTCTTCTTAGCGGAATCTAAGTACATAATAATTTGATGAATAATGAGTTGATAATCACATCCTTCAGGTGATGAGCCGTCGTCATCAATCGTCGTACACCCACCCTCGAATGCACCCGTGTTTCGGGTTTAGCGGGCGCAAAGGTAAGTATTATTTGTGAATAATCATTGATTTTTAATCAATTATTTTCATCTGAGTCTAAAAAACTATCTCTTAGCTCCACAAATTCTCTCTATCCCCTATTGGGAAAAGGTAGAGAGGTATCGCGCCAAAGGTATATGCGTTGACTTGTCAGCTTTCAGTTGTTGATAGAAGATTATAGTTGCCCTACTTCTATCTGGCGGACAATACGCTCAACCATTGCGTCTTCGTCTTTAGGATCATACTGTTTCTTGAGACTTGCCTTGAAGGTCCAGGCGAAGATTTGATAGAAGGTGGCGCGGGCAGGACCTAAGAAAGCTTGAACGATCTCATAAGACGATTGGTTGCACTCGCGATCTACAAGTTTAATGAGTAGCTTACCCTGTGTGAGGGTGAGCTTTTTCATTTCAGGTGTATAGGTCTTTTTGATCTCACGCTCAACAGTTTTGATGTGCTCGTCCTTCGCCTTCTTATTGGGAAGCTTTTCAAGGGTTTCATAGGTCTCTTGAAGCATCAGGTTCACTTTCTTGGCCAGTGGCAACACCTTTTTAATATTATAGACCATACGGTCGAACTTCTGCCGTTCTCTTTTGTTTTTAAAGACCAAAGGTTTATAGACAGGTAGTTCAGGCAACAGATAAGTCCACACCGTATCGCCCACTAATGGATCGTAATATGGTTTCTTATAACGGTAAATCTTCAGGTTGATCAAATCGGGCATTTCCAAAGCATCCGAAGGTTCCAGTTCATCTTCGGTGACTTCTTCCTGTGCCCACAAAGGGATGATGGCCAAGAAGAAAATCAGGGAAAGCCCTAATCTCTTGATCATTTCAAGTGGAATTGTTTCTTCAGTGCAGGCTCAATATCCTGCTTCCAGTCGGTTCCGAGTGCTGTGATGGTTTGTTTCTCGTCTGTCAGCACGAAGTAAGGGATATCACAGAGCTTTAGTTGTTTGACAACGGGAGTTTCCCAAGCCTGGAAATAACAGCGTGACAGCCAAGTAATGGAGTCAAACTTGCAGGATGCTTGGTATTGGTATTTATCCGTATCCAGACTGATGCTGATAGTCTGCAAAGATTTTTTCTTGGGTTGTGACTGTGCTTCCAGTTGCCGATGTAGCTTTCGAACCTGTGGAAGGACATCACGACTCGTACGCTTCCAAGAAGACCAGAAGACCAACAGTACAGGGTGAAGGGAATCGATATGGAGAGTATCTTGGCTATCAGGCTGGTCAGGCGGCAAGACGATGGAGGGAAGCCGCTGCCCTTTCTTTAAGTTGGAATAGGAGACCCGCTTGATCATCAGTTGGCGCTTGAAATAGGTGCTGACGCGACTTTCAGGATTCTCCTTAATGAACTGTTTCATCGCTTCGGACAACGCAGCCTCAGTGTCCTGAAGATGTTCTACCCTGAAGCGGGTCAGCATGTCGTTTTCCTTGTTTCCTTTTACTTGTGTGGCTCGTAGCTGTTCCGCGTCACCTTTCATCTTGATGTTGTCACCGGGCTGGGCGAAAACAATTTGTTCGCTGAGGTTAGGGAAGATGACATAGAAGGTTGCTTCCTGAGAAAGCGGAGTTTGCCACTTGAACTGTCCATCGACCACATGGATGGTATCTGCGTGGTCAATGCCTCCATCTGTGCTGTAAATGAAAAAATCCCCCTGACGTAGGTGTGAGAAATCGCCAATCAGACGAAATGAATCTTTTTGTGTACAAGAACAAAGTATTGCGCACAGTGCAAGGCACCATGCGCAATAAGATAATTTGTTCTTGTAGGTAATAGCCATGTTATTTCACGAGAGCTGCAACCTGTGCAGCATATTTAGTGAATTCCAAATCTTTTGCTGCACGGGTAGCGAGATCAGGATTGAGGCTGATAGCAGTTCGCAGGTTGCTGATCACTTGGTTGGCATCATTACGACGAGCAGCAAGGATTGCCTTCAAGTAACTGGTATAGGCATCGGCATTGCTGATATTGGCCAGTGTGTTGGCAGCGGCTGCATAGTCCCTATTTAGGATTTGAGCAAGTGCTGCACTGTTGGTGTAAACTTTGTTGAGGTTTGACTCAGCAGCAGCATAATTGCCTTTGGCCATGTTGAGGTTACCAAGGATCTCAGTATATGTGTCAGCGGTTGTACCCTTAGCCAGAGACATCTCTGCCTTGTCGATATCACCATTGACCAAAGCCAGCAAGGCCTCGTTGGCTGCTACTTCAGCACTATTGGGATTCAGGCTCTTTGCCTTCTTGAGGTAGTTGGCGGCAGTGTTGACATCACCATTCTGATAAGCAATCTTGGCCAGGTTATTGAAGGCGCGTTCATCCTGAGGATAGATCTTGGTAATCTTCTCGTACCACTGTTTCTTCAGTTGATCGTCACTTTGCAGGTTAGCTCCATAGAGCAATTCTTCTACGTTGAGTTCACTGGGCTCATCCTGATACTGCTGGAGAATTTGCTCATCGCTGCGACCGATTACATCGTAGTTCGCGATAAGGCGTGCGCGACGCAACTCAGGAAGCACACCTTTAGCCAGTTCGTCATAGACAACACTCATGTTGCGGATCTGGCGCTCACGCTCTGCGGGATCCTGATACATGGAAAGAACACGCAGAATGACGTCCTTGTCCTGAATGGTGCTGGTGCTGACCAATTGCTGGAAGCCGTCCCAGTCCTCAGCGGTGAACTTGGTATCGACATCTGTCTTCATCTTGTTCTGCTTCAACTGCTGGGAGACATAGTCTGTGGAAGTGTCTTGACGCTTCTCTGCCAGTTTTTCGTTGAAGTCATAGCGACCTTCAGGAGAAGCGTAAGCGCTGACTTCGATGTTCTGCAGACGCAGGGTTTCCTGATTGTCGTTGATTTCCTTGAGAATCGTGATAAAATCCTTCACGCTGGTGCTGTTCAGCTCGCTGGCGCGGATATTAGCCTGATTGACGAGGTACTTGATCTGTGCCTCCTGCTTCTGGCGAATAACGCGCTGATAAGCATCTGCTGCCTGGGCAGGATGTGTAGTGCTGATGGTCTGACGTAAAAGACCGCCAGTAGAAACAATACCATAACCGACTTTCACATCAGGAAGGCTGACGGCTTTATCACCCACACGAGCATCGAAGCGCAGATAGAGGTCGCTCTTCTGCATCTCGTCTGAATAAGGGAAAGTAGCACGTATCGTGTAGTTGCCACCTGCTTTGTAAGAAACAGTGGTACCGTTGCCCTGTACTTTCTCACCTTGGAAAGTGGTGCCGGTAGCAGTGGTCTCGCCGCCTTCGTACTTCAATACGGGAGTAACGGTGACGGTTGCCTTCTTCTTCATATACTTTTGAGGGAAGGTAGCATTGATGGTTGCAGGAACTTCAAAGCCGACAGCTTCCAGCGGAGTAGGAGTAACTCTTACATTGTCAGAACTTAAAGGACCAAATTTACTGCATGAACTGAGAATAAGTGCGCTCACTGCAGCCAAGGAACAAATGGTAATTTTATGCATGGTTTTTAATATTGAAAATATTAATCTTGAAATTTTCGGCAAAGGTACAACGAAAAAGCATGAGAAGGGGGCACAAAAGCATAAAAAATAATTAAATGTATGAAAAAAGTATGCTTTTGCCATCAATAAGAGGATGATAAGAACTAATCGACGCCTTTATGCATCAGGTTACGCGGGTGATGTTCCATGATTTGTTCGCGTAAGCGTTGACGGTCAATATGTAAGTAGATTTCAGTAGTTCCAATCTCTTCGTGGCCCAGCATCTCCTGAATCGCGCGCAGGTTGGCGCCGCCTTCCAACAGATGCGTAGCGAAGCTATGGCGGAAGGTATGGGGAGAGACAGAGGTGCGGATGCCAGTGGCCTCACAAAGCATCTTGATGATATGAAAAATAGTGATGCGGGAGAGCTTAGTTCCCCGGCGGCAACTCACAAAGACTGCATCTTCATGGCCCGGTTTAATGGTGAGCTGGTCACGATCCGTAAACCAGAGTTCCAATTCTTGGACGGCACGGGGAGAAATGGGAATAAGACGTTCTTTCTTGCCTTTGCCATGAACGCGGATAAAACCTTCGTTAAGAAAGAGATCGCTGATGCGAAGGCTGCATAACTCGCTTACACGCAAACCGCATGAATAAAGGGTTTCCAGGATGGCGCGATCACGCTGTCCTTCAGCCTTTGTCATGTCTATCGCATCGATGAGCTGGTCTATTTCTTCAACGGTGAGGACATCGGGCAAGTGTTCGCCACGAGCAGGTGATTCCAGTAATTCGCAAGGGTCTTTCATCATTTCCTTTTCCAAGCAAAGGAATTTATAAAAGGTACGCACGCCCGAGAGTATGCGTGAGATGCTACGTGGGCTGATGCCCACATCCATGAGCGTAGCAGAGAAGGTCTGCAGTTGCTCCGTGGTTGCCGTACGGAAGTCAATACCTTCGTCCTCATAGAACTTCATGAGTTTGGCCAGATCTTTCAGGTAAGCATCCAAGGTGTTCTCAGAGAAAGAACGCTCCAAATGGAGGTATTGCAGGTAACGACGAAACAAAGCTGCCTCGCCCATCAACGGGCGAGGCAGCTTCATATTATTGGTATAATTACTCTGCATCTTCCTTAATCTTGCGACCCATGATCAGGTAAGCCGTAGGAGCGGCGATGAACATAGAGGTCAGCGTGCCGATGATGACACCAAGAATCATAGCGAAAGCGAAGCTCTTGATGCTGGCACCACCGAAGACGAAGATGAACAGCAAGACGATGAACGTAGAAACTGACGTGTTGATGGTACGTGTCAGGGTTGCGTTCAGAGACTGGTTGAACAAAATCTGTTTGTCGCGCTTGGGATAGAGACCCAGGTTCTCACGGATACGGTCGAAGACGACCACCTTATCGTTGATAGAGTAACCGATACAGGTCAGCAGAGCGCCGATGAACGTCTGGTCGATTTCCAGTGAGAACGGCATCCACCCCCAGCAAGCGGAGAACATACCCAGGATGAAGATGGTATCGACAGCCAGAGCGGTGATAGCACCAACGGAGAAAGCCACGTTGCGGAAACGAACGAGGATATACACGAAGATGACAATCAGGGCGAGGATGACAGAGATGATAGCACCACGGGTGATGTCAGCAGCGATAGAGGGACCTACCTTCTGAGAACTGATGATAGAACCACCAGCGCGCTCGTCGCGGTTGATGAAGGTCTGCTCGTCAAGGTCAGCACTCAGGAGACCACCATCCTTCAGGACGGTGAAGAGCTTGCTCTCAATCTCGCTATCTACCTCACTGCCGTCCTCATCGATGCGGTAGTTGGTGGAAATACGGATGGTCTTGCCTTCGGTACCCAATGCGATAGCGCTGGTATTGCTCTCGGGGAAAGCATCAGCCAAGAGAGCACGAACAGCCTCGGGTTGTACCTCGTTCTCAAAGAGAACCACGAAGTTACGACCTCCGGTAAAGTCAATGCTCTGGGAGAAGCCACGACCAATCCAGCTGCCAATTGCCAAGATGGCGATGACACCGAAGATGGTGAAGGACTTCTTGTAAGCACCCATGAAGTTGTAGTTGGTGTCGGAGAGGAACTTACGGCTGAGACCTGTGGTGAAGGTGAGGTCGAGCCACTTCTCCTTGCTCATCAAGGTGTCGAACACCACACGGGTGAGATAAACAGCGGTGAAGAAGGAGATAACGATACCGATGATGTAGGTGGTGGCGAAGCCGCGGATAGGACCTGTACCGAAGTAGTAAAGGATGATACCGGTGAGGACACTCGTCACGTTGGAGTCAATAATAGCGCTAAAGGCGTTGCTGTAACCAGCGCTCATAGCCTGGCGTACGGCCTTGCCGCCACGCATCTCTTCCTTCGTGCGCTCAAAGATCAGCACGTTGGCATCGACAGCCATACCCAAGGTCAGCACCATACCGGCGATACCGCTCATGGTCAGAGCTGCCTGGAAGCTGGTAAGAATACCGAGGGTGAAGAAGAGGTTGAACAAAAGGGCGCAGTTGGCAACCATACCCGGACGGAAACCGTACATGCTGATCATGTAAAGCATCAGGGCAATGAATGCGAAGATCATGCTCCACAGTCCCTGACGGATAGACTCCTGACCGAGTGAGGGACCAACGATTTCATCGCTGACGATGTTAGCGGGAGCTGGCATTTTACCGGACTTGAGCACATTGGCTAAGTCGCGAGTATCTTCAGGAGTGAAGTGACCCGTGATCTGTGAGTTACCACCTGTGATCTCGTTCTGCACGTTAGGTGCACTATAAACGTAGTTATCAAGAACGATAGCGATGGGACGATGGATATTGGCCTTGGTCAAGGCAGCCCAACGGCGGGCACCTTCCACATTCATCTGCATGGAGACGCTGGGACGACCGTTGTTGTCATATTCATCCTTGGCATCGGTAACGACGTCGCCCTCAAGAGGTGCACGACCATTACGCTCAGTGACCTTGATGGCATAGAGTTCGAAGAATTCTTCGTTCTTGTCGATACCCTTCACGCCCCACAGCAGTTTCATGTCAGCGGGGAGGATAGCCTTAGCTTCTGGAGTCTCAAAAAGAGCATTGATGGCTTCCATGTCGCGTTTGCCGGCATAACCAACAACAGCGCCATTATCCTGGTTGAGAACCTGAAGACGGGCAAGCAAGGGGTGAGCCTTCAAAGCTTCGTCTGTGGAAACGGTTGTGCTCTTGGCTGCAGCTTCAGCCTTGTCACCTTTTGCGATAGCAGCGAGAGCGTCATCAGCAGCGGGAACAGCAGCAGAGTCGGCCTCTGCAGCGGGTTCTTCGGTAGCCTCAGCAGCCTCGGGAGCTTCTTCACTAGCTTCCTCTACGCCAGCGGCAGCAAGCTTGCTGTCAAGCTGTACGAGGAACGGAGTAGCCTCAGAGGTGGTATAGGTCTCCCAGAACTCCAGATTAGCAGAACCTTGGAGGAGTTTACGGACACGGTCGGGCTCCTTGATACCGGGAAGCTCCACCATGATGCGGCCTTCCTGACCTTCGAGCGCCTGGATGTTGGGTTGTACGACACCAAAACGGTCGATACGGGTACGGATAACGTTGAAGGAGTTATCAATAGCAGTCTTCACTTCTTCGCGAAGAACGCTCTCCACTTCACGGTCGGTGCTCTTGGTATTTACCTTACCACGCAACTGTTGGGTTGCAAACAATTCGGCAAGGTTGCTGTTTGGAGCCAATGCCTTGTAGTCCTTGACAAACAGTGAGATAAAATCACCCTGACCAGCCTTGGCCTCATTCTTAGCTTGTTCAACAGCTTGGTTAAAGTTGGCATCTTCTTTGTGATCTGCAAGTGCCTTAACGACATCAGGAACAGATACTTCCAAGATGACATTCATACCGCCTTTCAAATCCAGACCCAATCCGATACCCATTTCGCGGCATTCTTTCAGTGTCCATACACCGAAATAAACGGGCTCATTTGCGAGAGAGTCCAAGTAATGCTGAGCTGCATCTTCACCCTCAATAGCTGCAATCTCTTCAGCCTTGCTTTCATAGTGATTCGTCACAAATGAAAAGCTGAGATAGAAGATGCAGACAAGGGCAAGCAGAACAGCGAAAACTTTTACAAATCCTTTGTTTTGCATTTTGTTTGAATTGATAGTTATTTGTTATTGTTTGAATCTTTTTTTAAGGCCAAAATAGGCTTCATGCCCAAAATAGCGCGCAAATATACGTTTTTTTTGTTGAAGAATCGCGCTTATTGGGCAAATATTTAGCTTTTTAGATGTTTTTTGATGTGTTAAGGGGTCTTTTTCGTTAGTTTTGTCTGTATAGGGAAGTGGTCAGAGTATGAAATACTACGATTTACATGTGTTTCATGGCTTTGCCAATAGCTGGAACTAAAAAGGATGTGATCAATGCGTATAGGAAAGCCTTTTTCATGGAATGTGAAACCTAAGCCGTTACCACTATCACGATAAGCGCTGGTGAGGTGACGTGTCAGGATACGATGTGTATAGGAAACAGGTGTGTCG
Source organism: uncultured Prevotellaceae bacterium (assembly GCA_947305005.1). Lineage (GTDB taxonomy): Bacteria > Bacteroidota > Bacteroidia > Bacteroidales > Bacteroidaceae > Physcousia. The sequence continues at coordinate 80,036 of CAMZCM010000008.1, forward strand.
TTGAAGTCGCCACACACAATAACAGGTCTTGGTAACCAGGATTCAATGATGGTAGAGATGGTATCAGCCTGTGCTGCACGTGAGGGAGACGCGTTGGAGAGGTACTCGAAAATGGGCGCCAGTTCCTTGCGCATAGAATCTGCTTCATGCTTTTTCAGCGCTTCACGATATGCATCTTTCATCTTGGGGGATAGCAGATTACTTTGCAAATGCAGGTTGATAAGCATAATGGTATCAGTTCCAGCTTGTAGGAAAGCTTGTAAGGCATGACATCTTTGTCCTTGCAATGCAAGGGTGTCACCAGAAAGAATCGGGAATCGGGAATAAATGGTAAATTCCCTTATACTGATATATTCATATCCTTTAGCCACAAACGAATCTGTTAAAGAGCTTTTATTAAAAGATTCTTGTAGGCAGATGATATCAGCCTCGGAGTTGGTTAAGAAAGAAAAAACGGCATTACTGCCATCATCAAGATTCGCTTCTGGACCGCCGTAGTCATGAGTGTTGTAAGAAAGGATGTTCAGGATGGAATCATTCGGAAGATGGGAAGGAAAGTTCACGGGGAAATAATCGCGAATGAAACTGCTGCAAGCTAACAAGCCAACGATGGGAATCCAAATGCGTTTAACCTTGAAAATCAACCAGAAGAGAACAAATAGTACATTCACCAATAAAAAACCGGGAAAGGCTAAAGTGATGACACCTAACCGAGGATATGTTTCCGGATGTAAATAAGTAAAACTGCAACACAACCACAATAGTAGAATTGTAGCTATATTAGCACCTGTAAAGATTTGAACGAGTATCGATCGGATGACTTTCATCGTTGACTGGCATCAAATAGCTTTTTCTTTTCTTCAGACGTAAGGCTTTCATAACCACCCTGCTTGACTTTAGACAATATGCGGTCAATTTCCTCTTCACGTTCTTTCTTTTGTTGGTTCCATTGCATAGCATCGTCATGCTTGCTATGGTTGATGTGAACATGCATTTTGGGTTTGCGCATATTCTTGTACCAAGTTTGAAAACGTGTCCAAAGACCTTGCTTTCTAGAATGAACATTGGTCACATCTTCATATCTCGTGTAATGTCTATCATAGTTGTTAAATCCACTGAAACCACCATATCCATTTCCGCTGCCACCGAAGAAACGGTTATTGTCATTAGGGTGTTTCCGCCAATAAAGGATAAGGGCGAGACCAAAGAGCATTCCTCCGAGATGTGCCATGTGAGCAACGCCATCACCGGGGTTTCCCAAAGCGCTCATAAGTTCAATAACAGCATAGCCAAGGACAAACCATTTTGCCTTAATGGGAATAGGAATGGGAATAATAAACATTCGCTCTTCGGGAAAAGTCATGCCGAAACTCAGTAGTACACCATAGACAGCACCAGAAGCACCTACTGTGGTCCATCGGTTCAAATATGCATCCATAGGGATAACAAGGCCTTCCAGACTCACATTGGAATATGTGTCCAAACCTTCATATATATAATGAATATACTGTACACCCTCTTGCATGAGACCTGCACCCAATCCACACACGATATAATAGAAAAGGAAACGCTGCGATCCCATCACCTGTTCCATGATGCGACCAAACATCCATACAGCAAACATGTTGAAGAAGATGTGCTCCAGTCCACCATGAACAAACATGTAGGTGAACAGTTGGTAGAGCTTGAAATCAGAAGCCAGGAAGAAATGAAGACCTAACAAATCGTCGAAATCGATGCCGTAACGAATCAATACTACTTTACCCAAATACATCAAAAGATTGATGATGATGAGATTTTTTGTTACAGGCGGCATATTTATATTCATAAAAGCTTATTTTTATCAGTTTGAGGCCGCAAAAGTAGGTATTTTTACGCTCATTTTATGGGTAAAAGACATAAAAATCAAAAAAATCATATTTTTTTTCTTCAAAAACTTTGTAAGAATAGCAACTTTACCTACATTTGTGGGCAAGAATCATGGATTTCACTACTTTTATAGACTAAACAGACTAATAGTTCTTATATTTAATTAATCCCTTTTTAACAAAATCATTATGAACAAAACAGAATTGACAAGCGCCATCGCCGAGAAAGCCGGCTTGACGAAAGTAGATGCCAAGAAGGCTCTTGATGCAACAATCGAAGCTATCACCGCTGCTTTGAAGGGTGGTGACAAGGTTGCTCTCATTGGTTTCGGTACATTCTCCGTTGCAAAGCGTGAGGCACGTCAGGGTATCAACCCCCAGACCAAGCAAGTGATTAAGATTGCTGCTAAGAAGCAAGCTAAGTTCAAGGCAGGTGCTGAGCTCGACGCTGCTATCCAGTAAGCATTTGGTTCATCAAATTTAAAAAAGCTGTCTCTTGCGGGACAGCTTTTTTTATGATTTCTTTTTACGACGAAGGCGTTTATTCTTTTCTTATTTATTACGTTTCTTGTCTTCTTCGCTGTTGGTATAACCATAGCCGTAACCATAGCCGTAACCGTAGCCATAGCGACCATAACCATAGCCATAACGTTTCTTTTCCATCTTAGAGTCATTGATGATGATGCAGAGTTTATTGAACTTCTTCTCTTGGTAGAGTCGTTCCAGTTCGGGCAGATAACGACGGTCAATCTTACCTTCTCTAATTACATATAGCGTTACTTCTGCCACACGGTTAACGATACCTGCATCTGCAATCACCTGTGCTGGTACATTGTCTATGACAATATAATCATAGCTATTTTTAAGTTCTTCAATTAAGAGCTCTAAGCGATTGCTCATGAGCAATTCTGAAGGATTGGGAGGTGTAATGCCAGCAGGTAGCATATCTACATTTTCCGCATTATTCTTAATAATGAGGCTTTGGAGATCATTAGTAGCACCACTCAGATATGAAGTTAGACCTTCTCGGGTAGCTTTTCCTAATAGTTTGGTCTGGGTGCGTTTACGGATATCAGTGTCCAAAAGGATCACTTTTTTGCCCGTCATGCCTAATGCAACAGCAAAGTTACGTGAGATAAAGGTCTTTCCTTCACCAGGTATTGTAGAAGTGAACATGATGACACGAGCGTCTTTCTGAACAAAATTCAAACTGAAACGGAGCATACGGAACGCTTCGTTAATGGAATCTGATTTCTGGGCTCCTACGAGTATTTCTGAATCATTAATTTCTTCTTTACGATGAGGAATCTCGCCAACCACAGGAATTGTTGTGTATTTCTCGACATCCTTGCGCCCTCGCACACTCATGTTCAACAAATTGCGAATATGGAAAAAAGCAAAAGGAAAAATGATACCGACCAATAATGAAACAATAAGAATGATTCTCTTACGTGGCGCAATGGGTATATTGGAGCCAAAAGGTTGTTCAATAATACGAATATTGGCTTCAGTAATCGCTAACTGAAGAGCTGTTTCCTCTCGTTTATTCAGCAAATACGTATAAAGAGTTTCCTTAATACTCTGCTGACGTGAGATGTCCAATCCTTTTTTCTCTTTTTCAGGAATATTAGTGATGTTACTGCTTAATTTTGCCTCTTCCTGTTTAGCACGGTTTAACTGCACATTGAGTGAGCTCAGATAGGCATTGGTGGAGGCTATGATAGCCTTTTTCATCTGTGTCAATGTACTTGTTAACTGTTGGATATGCGGGTTGTCATCACTTGACTTTTCGTAAAGACGGTTAAATTCCAGTAGTTTCTCATTGTAGTGAGAAATCTGGCTTTGTAATCCCGCATCGGTCAAACCTCCTAATGATGGAATCAGATCTTTGGTATTAGATGTGTTCTTCAGTTCTTCCAATAAGAATCTGACTACACTAATTTGTGATTCCAGTTGGATGCTGCGTTGGCGTGCCTGACTGCTTTCTTGAAGAAAGAGACGAGCGTTCTCCTGAATACTTACCAACTGATTACGCTGTTTGAACTCTGCCAGTTCTCCTTCTACATCACTTAGTTCCTTACTGATGAATTCGATACGTTTGTCAATAAAAGCAGCAGTGCTTTCAGCAATACGGTTCTTGTCATCAATGATACTTTTACGATAAGCATCCAATACCGCGTTCAGAATGTCTGTAGCACGTCGGATATTGTTATCGGAATAGGTAATACGCACCAATGTGCTTTGCTTATCCATTTCGCCGGCATCCAAAGCCCCCCCATAGTTATTAGCTGCAGCTTCTATGGATGTACGTGTAACAAAAATCTTCTCGCCGTCAAATTGTTCCAGGTATCGTTCATCGGCTTCGAGAATCATCCCACCAAAAGGCATCTCTATTCTCTGGCCGAAGTTGACGGTTTGGTCAAAATCATATTCTTTGTCGCCATATTTTAGTTGTGAGATGTTGACTTCATGTCCTTGGATGGAAGCCACGAAACTATAAGGGCGGAGTGTCTCTAAGGAGTCAAATATGGCAGTAAATGGTTTAACATCATAAAGAGAAAGGGTCTGCAGATGATGCTTATATCTGTAGTATGTATCTAAGTGCAACTCGCGTACCACTACCTTCATGAGCTGGTGGCTTTGGAGAATGTAAACCTCGTTCTTTACACTGGAGCCTATCATGACACCGTTTAGCTGCATGAGGGCGTCCGTGCCTTTTCCACGGCTGCTGGCTGCTCCTGATGAACTTTCATCTTTCACCAACATCACCGCAGAGCGCTTATAAATATTGGGACGCGTAGCCAAATACAGTTGTCCAATGGCAAAACATAATATGGAAGAGGCGATAAACCACTTCCAATTATAAACGAAGATATCAAGCATATCTCTTAGTGAGATCATGTCTTCGTCTTCTTGTTTTTGTTTCTTTAGGTTCGTTGTTCTCATATAGAATTTATTGTACGGGGTGCAAAAGTAAGCAAAATAATAGAATAACAGGCACAAAATTGCAAAAATAATTGTCTAACTCAATCAAAATGCCTACCTTGCGCTCGGAAAACGTAAAAACGAACCTTTTGTGAGAGTTTTTTTTATTGTTTTGATGTCATTATGTATGCCTGTTAGCTTGCTGTCACAACCACTAACAGTCCAACGTGGCAACGCGTCCTATTATTCAGACCGCCTTCATGGACGTCTTATGAGTAATGGAAAGCCATATCATCGTGATAGTATGACGTGTGCACATCTGCGTTATCCTTTGGGAACGTGGTTACACGTCCGTAATTTATCGAATGACAAGGAAGTTACTGTCCGTGTGACGGACAGAGGTCCTTATTCCCGTAAATTTGTGATTGACTTATCGCGTGCTGCGGCGCGTGAACTGGGAATCATCCAACATGGTTACCGTCCAGTAGAAATCACGCCTTTTATACCTTTGCGTGTTCCCTATCTCTATCAACCATCATCTGAAAAGCCAGAATTGAGCTTAGGCTTTTCAGATGATGACGATATTTTGCAACCCTATTGGGAAGATTCACTGGCGCTTTCGTTGCATCGTGATACGACGCTGTTTCAACGTGTCAAACAGATGCATCAACATCATGTCGTGCGTAAGTCTTCCAAACAGTCTCGGCGCCAACGTCGGTAACCGGCGATGGCGATAACAACGTAAAGGGCATATAAGGATGCCTTGAAAGGAATGTCCTTGCTGAAATAAAGCCAGCAAGTGACAACATCTACAGCAATCCAGATCAACCACTGTTCTAAATATTTATGGGCTAATGCCCAAATTCCGACGAGCGATAAGGATGTCGTAAAGGCATCAGCCACGGGGACAGTGCTATCTGTGAAGTGAGAGAGAAAATACCAGATGCCTGCCCATAATACTAAAGCAATGCCGCTCCAGCACAAGGCAAGGCGCACAGGAATATGGGTGATGGGAGTCTCCTCTGAAATTGTCGTAGCAACTTCAGAGGAGACTGTGTGTTTCCATCTCCAAAATCCATACGCGGTCATGGCCAAATAATAAAACTCCATGCCACAGTCGGCATATAAACCTTTTTGATAATAAAGAACGATGCCGAGAATCTGCATGACAGCTCCCACTGCCCACATCCATAGCGAAGCTTTGTACTCCAGAAGGATGTAAGCAAGACCGAGGGCAGTCGTAGTAATATCAAGCCAATTCAACGTAAACATTAATCCATTAGAATCTTAGTGTCACACTGCCCATTGCTGTGAAACCAGCGGCGGGAATAAAGCCAATCTGGTAGTAGCGGTTCTCATCAGGATGTCCGCAACCATCGAGGATCGTGCTATAAACCCATCCGTTGGCGGCATAGTGTTTGTTGAAAATATTGTTTAGATTAGCACCAAACACTATTTCGCGTAAGCCGAGCTTGCGACGGCATGGAAGAGTATAAGTGATGTTCAGATCAGATGCAGAATAAGCAGGTAGTGAACGATCCTCATTTTCTGTGTTATCAAGGAACTGGCGGCTGACGAAATTGGTGTGCCATACTGCTTGTAGGCCTTTCCAATGAAAATCAATAAAGCCGTTGAGAATGGTTGACGGGGAGAAAGCAAGCGTGGAGTTGTCGTAATGAATGGTGCGGAAGCTGTCCTCCCAGTCAACGCTGGCTTCCTCATCGAAGTCCAGAATGCGGTTTTGGCTTAAGGCAGCATTTCCCTCCAGGGAAAGCCATTTGGTGAGGTCTACGCCTGCCGTCAATTCCACACCCATGCGATAACTCTTGCTGATATTGGTTGTCAACTTCTCACCTATATCACTTTCCATACCCGTCTGAACAAACTGGTTAGAGTAATCCATAAAATAGAAATTACCTAGTGCATGCCAATGACGACCTGTATAGCCATATCCCATTTCATAGTCGAAAACCCATTCTGCTTGTGGAGAGGGGTAATTGCCGTTATCTGTGAAATTGTTACGCTCAGGTTCACGATGAGTGATGGCTTCAGACAAATAGAATTGATGTCCATCACGATGCCAACTTAAACCCGCTTTGGGATTAAAGAAATGGTACTGTTTGTTGATATCGAGATAGTGTTTAGCATAAGTTCCATCTGACTGCTTGATGAATTTATCATTATAGCCATCTGTTTTATAACCCACGTGACGATATTGGACATCACCATAGAGATTCCACTCTTTATCCACATGATAAGTGGCTTTCAGGTAGATGTTATTATCATACTTCGATGCATCAGAATCGTAATATGTATAACGTCCGTTGGCCAGAATATCTGCGCTAATGGCAGCATCTTTGATATAGGTGATATAACCAAAGTGGTTACCCTTGAAACGTTGTAGAGCGATACCTCCGATGAAATCCCAGTTATAGCCTTTATAGCTGCTATTCCAAATCAAGCCATAAGTGTGCTGTTCCAGTCCTTTCTGACGCACAACGTCGCTCTTCTTTTCCTTTCCACCAGATTTGAAATAGTTGAGGCCGAATTTCTTGGGTAGTTTATTATCTGGGCGGAACTCCTCGTAGTAACCATAACCGTAGGTATAGTGTAAGGAGGCTGTGGTCGTCCAGTGACTATTGATATCCCAAGCCATAGAGAGAATGTTGTGATCTTGCCAGAAATTGTCAGTTGTACGATTCCAAAGGCTACCATCTGCCATCTTGTAACGTTCGGTTTGATAGTTGCCATCAGCATCGCGGACAAAGAGGCCGTCATTACCAATAGCCAAGCCCTCATAAAGTGAATTGAACCGACCGAGGCCGCGGTCGTAGAGGTCTTGATAGGTTTTGATACCTGTAGATGTGGTATAACTCCAGGAACCGTCATCGTAGCTTCCGTCCATGAGACTGTAATCATTATTACCTGCCGTTACTCCGTTCCAGGCCTGCCCCGTTTGTTCATAGTTGCCGATGTTCTTGTAGCGAATGGTCAAGCGGTCGTTGGGCATCCAAGTCAAACCTCCATAGTATGAACCTGATTGTCCGTCTGTACCATGAAGATAGCCATCGGTTTGTGTCTGGTGCCAAGCACCATCTAAAACAAGCTTGTTCCACAGCAGACCCGTAGAGAATTGGGCACCATAGTTCATGGTATTATATGAACCATAGGAATAGTTCACTTCTGCCCTTGGTGTCATGTATGGAGTTGCTGTTGAAAGAGCTATAGTACCACCGAAAGCTCCGTCACCATTGGTACTCGTACCTACACCACGCTGTACCTGAACGCTTCCAAGCAGAGAAGCATATGAATTCATATTCGCCCAGAATACACATTGGTCTTCAGGGGAGTTCAGCGATACGCCGTCCAAAGTTACATTGATGCGTGAGTCACCAGCTCCACGAATACGCATATAGGTGGTTCCTGTACCTAATCCGTTTTCGCCCCATGCCACGACACCAGGTGTACGTGCCAGCAGAAAAGGCAGCTCACGTCCTGTTTTCGAGTGTTGTTGTAGCTCCTCCTTTTTGATATTCGAGACAGCAAAAGGTGCGTCCTTCTGCACACGAACGGCACTAATTATGACTTCTTGCATGTGCTCCAACTGAAGAGAGTCAGTTGTCTCTTCCGCCTTTACAGCAGAGCTGCTCATCAATCCAATGAGTACCATGAGACCAATCAGTCTCTTTGTCATTTTTGTTTTTTCTTTTGTCATTTTCCTTTATTATTATATAGGTTTAACAATAAAGGGGCGCAGTATATCCCTGCTTTGAAGATTCCGCTTATCATCCCTACGTCGGTATTATCCGCATCAGGTGAGAGGGTTTGATCTCAGCCCGTCATCAAACGAGCACCCCTTGATAATTCGGCCGCAAAGGTACAAATTTTATTCATACCATACATAACAAAAGGAGGAATAATTGTCAGATTTGTATGATAAGAACAAAAAAGAATAGTAAGAATACTTGATTATAGATAAAAACGCTTAATTTTGTGCCCATGAAAAACCTTCATCTACCTTTTGAATACATTTCCGTTCAAGATACAGAGAATGCATTCAACGATCATCACCACATGTTGTCATATACTGACTTTTGTGGCTTTTTCCTTTGTCAGCATGGCTGGGTGGATGTCAGCTTGAATGAGCAGACGTTTCATATTCAGGAGGGTGATGTGTATTTTTATATGCCTTCCACTTTCGTGTGCCTACTTAATTACGCCGCTGATGTAGAAGGTATTGCTGTGAAATGCAAAGTGGATTTTCTTTTACCTCTGATGGAACAGATGTTCAGTGGAGGTGGGGTGTTGGCCATGCGCGACAATCCTTGTATATCACTATCTGATGCTCAACGTCGTAGCCTTGAGAGCCTGACGACAATGGTACGTGAGCGCCTTCAACAACTGGAAACAGCATCGAATGATGACAGTTCTACTTATATTTTACAGCGCCTTGTCATGAGTCTTGCGGAAAGCTTGTTTCATGAATTGATTTTTGATTATGCCAGTAATCAGTCTATTCGTCCTCAAATTCATGATAATAAGGACCGAATATTCCAAGCGTTTCTTGTTTCGCTCTTCCATAATTATAAAAAGGAGCGCGAGGTGGCGTTTTATGCAGCTGAACAGTGTCTTTCTCCTCGCTATTTCTCCAGTGTGATCAAAGAGAAGAGCGGACATTCTGCTCTTCAGTGGATTGTCCAGATGGTCATCAGTTCTGCCCGACAGATTCTGACGACGACCAACTTAAGCATTAAGGAAATAGCTATGGACTTTAATTTTCCCTCCCAATCATTCTTTGGCAAATACTTCAAACAATATGTCGGTGTGTCGCCCAAAGAATATCGCTTGCAGGAGAAGTTGGCAAAGTTGTAAGCAAGAATTGTTTTTCGCAAAGGCCCTGTGGTGGGGATAGAAACATACACAAAAGCACAAATAATCGTAATCCCCTATTAGGAATAGGGAAAATCCCATCATGCTTTAGGAATAGTATTTTGTACCGGTTCGCAAAAGTGCCTACTTTTGCAGTGTCAAACTTAAAAAATTACAACTATGAAGAATTGGTACAAAAATATGTGGATGGTGAGTTGCTTGCTCATCGCTACAATAGGAATGACGAGTTGCGAGGATGTTTACTACTGGATAGAGGACTCGGAAGTGGGTTACGCAGTGAGCGGACACTGGTTCGGCGATATGGATATGTATAATGCCTATACCGGCGAAAAGGCCCGAGGCTCAGAAGTAGAATTCTACAGCGGATGGAGCTATGATCATGGTCGTGGTGTGGAGATCGACTATTATTATCATGCACGTCCCGTGCGTAATGAATTTGATTGGGAAGTGGTGAATGGCAACATCTACCTGACGTTCCTCGATAATCCTGATTTAGACTGTGTGATTGGCGACTATCGTCTTTCCGGTGATTATTTCTCTGGTTATATAGATGGCTACGATGGTTACAGCACTCACTTCAGCTTACGCAGCTATGACCGCTATTGGGACAGTTACGGTTACAATAGTTACTCCACCCGTGCGATAGAGGATAGCGACAGCACACAAGTGAAGGGTATTCGTGGCTGCAATATGAAGAAGATTGAAAATAATAAGGAATAATAAAAACTTCTACCCTCCTACCCGTTCAGACCTTGATGACGCCGTGTCAGCAGGTTGAAGAATGGGTAGGAGTTATCATGACTCGCGAATGTTTTCTTTGGCCTTTTTCGTTTTTGACCAATTATTATCTTAGGATTGTTGTATTTTACTATACCTTTGCAGCGTTGGATCAAACGAAAAACGTATAAGAATGACAAAGAAAAGAATTTGGATGGTATGGGGAATGGCATTGATTGCCATAGGAATGAGTGCACAGTCGCACAAATCGCTGGTGCCTAGCAAACCGTCGGCCGTTCCCGACTATTTCTCCACATGGAACATTCAGGGCTATGTCGTGAGTTATGATGGGCCTGCGACTGTTCGTGTGATGACAGAGCAATATATGTTCGGCGACGGGCCGCTGGAGGGTTGGACACGTTTCTTCCCCGACTTCCGTGAGGACCTTATTTTCTTGATGGATGACTCATGGGATATTCCCATCAATGACCATCGTAGCGAGATAATGGGAGAAGCGCGTTTGGATAACGAACGTTTCCCCAGTTGCAAAGGCAACCTGAAAAAACTGGTGCGTATGACTAAGAAAGCGGGTTGGAAAGGCCTGGGCGGATGGCTTTGTGCACAAGAGGCAAGTGCTGCTTCCGATGCCGGCGATCCAGAATCCTACTGGACAGCTCGTTTGAAAGAAAATTATAAGGCAGGAATGGCGTATTGGAAAGTGGATTACGGACGTCAGGAGAAGAACCAGCTTTGGCGTGAGCGACTGACAGAACTGGGCCGTAAGTATGCTCCCGGAATGCCCATTGAGCACGCTTTTACTTATCCCGTCATTGAGAAAAGTGACGTGTTCCGTACCTATGATGTGGAGGTTGTCACCTCAGTACCTGTCACCTTGCAACGTGTAATACGTCTGCTGAAATACAAGACCGAACCGGGAAATCTGGGCCTCATCAATTGTGAGGACGAGCCGCTGATAGCCGTTGGGTTGGGATGTGTCATCGGTGTGATGCGTCATCCGTTGAACAAGCCTCTGCCCAATGGTCTCTCCGATCATGTTTTCCCGTATGCCGGACGTAACCTGAAAGCACGACTTGATGAAGTAAACCGAGCCTTGAAGTGGCACCGTCTGGCTGCACCCTTTGCTGTCAACAATGATGCTCTGTTCTCAGAACAGCAGCTCACGGATGTGTGGTGTTTGGGCGAGCGGGAAACATGGGAACCGAGTCACCATCCTGGTGATACCCTTCGCCAATCAGCACCTGCTGTCATCAGCCGTTGTATGCCTCTGCCTGAGGTGCGTTCTGAAGGGGATGATGTGCCTTACGTCATGGCTTCGCGTTATCCGAACGATGCTGTCTGTGTTGCCACAGCCGAACGCTTATTATTAAAGGAACACACGTGGGAGACGCCTCGCGTAGATATCACCTTGCAGATGGGAGATGCTAAAGGTCCTATAGGCATCTTTGGCTACTACAAATCCTTGACGCTTTGCTATGACGAACCCATAGCAGCCAATGCACGTATTTGGGCACAAGATCTGATGGGTAAACAACCCGTAGATATCACTTCAGCTGCAAGAATAGCAGGCAACACCCTCATTCTACCAGGTTCTCTGCTTGAGCGTATCGGCACTCAAGCTTCTACGTCTGGTGATGAGTCGGCGCCAGGATTGGTAGTGATTATTGAATAAGTAAAATGCGGACAGTTATCAATCAGAATACCGTTTCCTAAAGAAAAACAAGCTTTTCTTAGGCTAACATATAATCGTCCCAACCTCGCTATTCAGGAAATCCTCCAGGCTCACACCACCGGTGCCTACCACAAACGAACGCGTGGGGTGAAAGGCCTCTACAAACTCGGGCAATCCAGAATTCATTCCTCTGCGGCCACTCTTCACCTCAATGGCGGTCACCTCACCATCGTGAACAATCACAAAATCCACCTCCAAATCGCCTTGAGCAGCATTTCTCGACGGCTCACGCCAATAATACACCTTAAAATCCAGCTCGTCAGCCATACTCATCAGGTGCGCCCCCACGGCACTCTCTACCCAGCGGCCCCATGCCTTTGTGTCTGTCCTGTCAGTCACAAACCCACGCCCTTTGTAGGCCGTCAGCAAGGCGTTGTTATACACCTGGTATTTCGGTATTGAACCACGTTTGCGTGCCTCATCGTTGGCATATTTCTGCAAGCCGGTCAACAAGGCGCACTGGTCCAGAATCTCCAGATAGCCGGCCAATGTGGTCACATTGCCTGCATCCTGCAACTGTCCCATCATCTTGGTGAGCGACAGGATCTCAGCCGAATAGCTGCACCCCAGCTCAAACAGCTGCTTCATCAGGGCCGGCTTGTAGATGTTCGACGTCATGATCACGTCCTTCTCGATGGCCGGAGCCACCAGCGAATCCTTGATGTATTTCCGCCACCTGTGCTCATCCTTTATCATGTGTGCAGGTCCGGGATATCCGCCAAAGTAGATATACTGGTCCAGCGACACTCCGAAGGCATCACGCATTTCCTGCAGGCTCCAGTGGGGCATCCTGATCAGTTCAAACCTGCCCGCCAGCGATTCTGTCAGCCCCTTCTTCAGCAGCAGACGGCTACTCCCCAGCAGCACCACCTTTAGGTTCACCCGATTGCGCGAGTCGGCGTCCCATTCCCGTTTCACCACCTCGCTCCAGTTTTCAATCTTCTGCAACTCATCTATCACTAGCAGGTACTTGTCCAATTTCCTGAGCATCATCGTGGTGCGGGCGGCCTCCCAAACGCGATGTATCCAGTCGCTGTCTTTCGGGTCCACCGCATCTGCCACCTCAATGGTATGTGGGATGGTCACCTGTGCCAGCACCTGATCCACCAGAGTGGACTTTCCCACCTGTCGTGGGCCGGCCAGCACCTGCATGAATTTTCTGGGTTCCAGAACCCGTTCCTTTAGCGTATAGAACTGTTTACGAATATACTCCATTGCTCAAATCGCTATGATATTTTACTCAATTCTCTTTGTATTTTTACTCAAATCTCGCTGCAAAATTACTCAATTTATTTCGAATTCAAGCAAAACACAAGAGAAATATGTCTATTCCTTCTGCTTTTAACGTTTTTGGGTGTACTGCTTGAATGTCCGCTGGCTGCATCCTCGTAGGCCAGAACCAGCAAGTCGGAAAACTTCTCAACTCAAGGATGTGGCTGAAGAAACTGAAAGCGAAGATTGTGGAAGCAAAGGAGAAGGGAGAGCCAGTGCACATCACCGTGATATGATGGTCATGATACGCCCTTAATCATGGCTCTTGTGTCTCCTTTACATGAGGAAAGTCTTCTACGAAGTAAAAAATGACTTATGGGAATCTCATATTAACAGTTATGGATACGTCACCGTCCAGTCATGCTGCTCCAGCCACTCACGGGTTAATTCATAGCGTTTCTTTTCTATATTGTATTTTAGAATATTCTCTGTGGCTTCATGGGTTGAATAAAAATCATCGTAATTATCTAAGAGAAAGACATAAACACGTATGGATGAATATTTCTTAAAGAAATTCTTTCGTGTGTCATGATAAGCATACGTCGTGTCTTTTAATGGTGGTACATATCTTTCCAACTGGCCAATAAGAGGAATCAATGTATCTGGATATTCGTAATTAACAACACAAATGAGTGAATCTGAACTAGTATTCCGAAATGTAAATAAATCAAAATCTGTTTCTAGGAAATCCAAAGATCCACATTGGGGCATGATAAGCATCGCTATCAGCGATATAGTGAAAAATAGTAGCTTTTTCATAATAGAAAAGGGTTAACTGGTTATCGCACCACAAAGTAACAACTTTGTCCTGAAACGACCAAAGAAAAAGGTATTTTTTTGATTTTCAGAGGATTTCTCACCGCACAGACAACCACGTCGTGTATGGGCAACGGACCGATCATCTAATATGAAAGAGAGGACTGACAGACTACAGAGCTGCCAGTCCCCTTGCTTTTTCACAGCGTGACCGCTGTTGCCCGCCCTCCGCGTAGGAGTTACGCTACGGCCGCTCTCGCCGAACAGCCCAAGGGCTGTTCTAAATCCAAAGATTTGCGCTCGCTACCGCAGGCCAGCAGCTATGAAAAACTCAGCGCCATTGCGTCATAGCGGTGAATAAATAAAGCCAGTGAATAGCGAGTAGCTCATCATTTCACCACCTTCTTGCTACCTTGTATAAATACTCCTTTGGCGGGAGGAGCAGAAAGGGGGCGGCCAGAGAGGTCTGAGAGGCTGTTAGAGGCTGGGCTGTTGGAGGATGGTGGGATAGGCAAGTAGTGAATGGCTGTCGTATTCTCCAAGTAACGATAAGTATCAGAACCATTCAATCCGCATTTGACAAGTCGAGCATAAATAGTGTTCCCACTTTCAAAAGTCTCAATGAGCCCTTCCATGTTTTGATAGATGATGAATCCACCTATTGAGTTCAGACATCCGACACCTTCCATTACTTCAACTCCATTACTGAGTTTCAATACCTTCCGTTTAACGCCATCTGCAGTCTCTTCTTGGGTCACTTCTTCTACCTTGACCTCACCGATACACGGATACAAATCTCCCACTTTTAGAGTAAAATCATAGAGTAATACCTCCGCTTCATCTTCGGCTTCTGCCACATAGAAAGAGGTGATATTAGGATGCAAATCTTGAGGATAAAGTCGCTCTAACAACCGTAGATACTGTTCCTTGAGAGCATAAACTCGCCCGTTCTCTTCCCTAACAGAGAGTTGGAAAAATACTGTGCCTGGATCGAGCGACGGTCGCCACATTTCTTTTACTTGATAAAAATCGCCATAACGGAATAGGTTTTGATATTCCTTTCCGTTGATAACTTCAGAGCCATCCACCATCCAATACTCTAATGCGAATTCACCATCAGGATAAGATACAGGTGGGACGGAATATTTAAAACTATAATGCCATTTCATGCCGTCTGGGAACATCATATTCTCTTGTGCCACCAAATGAAAAGGGAGAAAAGCACTTACAATCATCAAGAGTATGATTGGACTATGAAAAACAATTGATGTTGTCTTATTCAACAATTCTGAGCAAGCCTGATTCAAAACAATAATGTTCATATAATGATAGTTTTATTCTATTGTTAATGTAGCTCCTTTTTCTATCTCAAAGTTATTCTTTATCAGAATATTATCAGCATTTATAGTTGCTTTGCCATTTTGGATTGTAACTGGCCCCTCAATTTTTAAAGTTGTAACATCCTTACCGACAACTACAATCTTATAGTATTTAATAATTTCCATAGTAGATGATTATGGCTTAATTTCTATCCAGTTTTTTGTATAATCTAATTTCCGCAACACTATAATTTAATATTTTTTATAAGCACCTGAGCAACAAA
>CAMZCM010000009.1 GCA_947305005.1 uncultured Prevotellaceae bacterium
TTCTCATTGCTTCTTGTACTACTTTGTCTTATTAGCTAATCTTTCAAAGAACGTTTTTTATTGCAAAAATCGGTTCCAGAGGCATCGTCTTGGGGTTCCCAAGGGCCCTCTTTTCTCGTTTGCGGGTGCAAAGGTACGGCAACTTTTTCGTTCCGCCAAACGTTTTCAAAAGAATTTGATAAATAATTTTTCGTAACTATCTCTTTTGCAGACTTCTTCGCGCGCGAACATTAATATATAATTATAAATAGATTGAAAGAAGGAAGCCTATTCAGCCCCTTTTCTCTTTAAAAACTTGTTTTTCACATTCGCAAGCACTACCTTTGCAGCATCAATCAAGAACACATGAAAGATTTACGAGGCAAAAAAGTAGCCGCACTGCTCTCGGGCGGTGTTGATAGTTCTGTGGCAGTAGCTCTGTTGGTAAGGAAGGGTATCCATCCAGATTTATGGTATATTCAGATAGGTCCCGACCGTGATACAACGGATTTTACATGTACCATCGAAGAAGATTTGGAAATGGCTCGTGCTGTTGCACACAAATACAATCTCCCCCTGCAAGTCATTGATCTGCATAAAGATTATTGGGAGAAAGTCGTTGATTATACAATTTCACAAGTGCGACAGGGGCTAACGCCCAATCCTGATGTTATGTGCAACCGTTTGATTAAGTTTGGTGTATTCGATGAACGAGTAGGCAAAAACTATGATATCATTGCGACAGGTCACTATGCTACGACTGAAGAAGACGAGCAAGGTCGCACATGGCTTTGCACGAGTCCAGACCCCGTGAAAGATCAAACAGACTTTTTAGCTCAGTTGCAACCTTGGCAGCTTCAAAAAGCTTGTTTTCCCATAGGTCATTTACCAAAAGCCGATGTTCGCACCATTGCAGAACAAGAACATCTACCTGCAGCTCATCGCAAGGATAGTCAGGGGATCTGCTTTCTCGGCAAGATAGACTACAACGACTACATTCGAAAATACCTTGGCGAGAGCCCTGGACAGGTAATTGATCGAGAAACAGGCAAGGTCCTAGGGTTGCATCGCGGTCTATGGTTCCACACTATTGGTCAACGCAAGGGGCTCGGATTTAGCGGAGGTCCTTGGTATGTGATTGAAAAGGACATGGAGCGAAATATTTTATGGGTGGCCAATGGCTTCGACACTCAGAAGCAGTACTCCGATCACTTTTGTGTGACAGCTCCCCATTGGTTGACAATAAATCCTTTCGAGGGAACAGCTGAGAGCCCCACACTATCGATGAGCATTAAGATCCGCCATACACCTGACTTCTGTCAGGCATCAGTTTATCTTCTTCCTGACGGACGCCTTGACATCCAGACAGAACATCCTCTGCAGGGCGTTGCACCAGGACAGTTTGCGGTGTTATATGATATAAAGCAACATCGTTGTTATGGATCAGGTGAAATCAGATTAGCATAAGAGGAGAGGCTCCGCAAATCGCGAAGCCTCTCCTCTTATGCTAATCCATTTTATTTATATCGCATCTTTTGTCCGTTGATAATATATACCTGACCAAGACGCGGTTTATGAGCTTTCTGGCCATCAAGTGTATATATGACTTGATCGTCACGATTCACTTTCACAGTACGAAGCCCCACAGGCGCTACATCAGTAACACGAAGAATACCTTTCTTGATATCACTTGTATCCCAATATAGTCCCTTCTCAGCACTAATCTCATAAGAAGCGGTTTCAAGGACCGGGGTTCCTGTAACTGTTGTCACATTTTTCCAAAGCAAAACACTATCGCCCACAGCGAACTTATCGGCGGCTGTATTGGAATAGTGAAGTTTAACAGTACCATTCATCGTCAACTTATTAATATTTTGAATGCTTGAACCACCTGTTGAAGAGGCTGTAGCAGGACTTGAAATGCCTATTTGCAAAATAGAGCCTTTAGCCATAGTAACATTACCAGCTCCAAAGTTAATAAGACCAACTACAGCCGTTGCTGTAGAGCCTACTTGCAACGTGGCACCTCCACTGAAGGAATAGGATGAATTGGTCAGCGGTGTATTGCCTGTCACGCCCGATAGAGTGGCATCCTTTGCCACAGTGAGGCTACCCGTGCCAAGGGTGGCACCAGCCTTAATAGCAAGTTCGCCGGCGTTGACACCCGTAGTGCCAGAATGGTTGCTCTTGCCCGAGACCGTCATCTTGCAGGTTCCTATTTTATTAAAGACAACCTTATTGGTGCCACCTGTATCGGTAAAGATACCTGCAAAAGTGAAGTTCTTACCATCGCTATTGCCCACATTCCATATATTGTTGCCAGTAACAGCAGCTTGGCTCTTGAAGTCGGGACCTGCCTGCACCAGCGAACCGCTACCTGTGAGTTGTCCTACAGTGAAAGCCTTGGCAGTGTTGCAGACGCCACAACCCGCATCGATGAAGAGGGTTCCCTTTGGCATTCCACCACTCATGTCAAGAGGCAACCAAATATCCTTGTTGGTGTGTTTGACGGTTCCCTCGAACTGGCTCCAGTCGCCAGTGATGCGGACACGGCTGACAGTATTGCGCGGAATAATGACAAGCGTTCCTTCGCCTGTGACCTTATTACTATATGCTGTATAATAGGCGTAGGAGAGATGCCAGTAACCAGTCTTTCCCTTAGGAACGTAAATGTTGTGAGTCGTGCATTGGGCGTCATCATAGAGCGTACCGCCTTGGAGCTCCACGGTCGTAGCAGGATTGCTAGTCTCAGCCACAGAGCCGGTCACGATAATCATTCGGGAAAGCGTACTGCCATTGGTTACAAAGAGACAGCCATTTCCTTTCTTGGTGAGCAGAGTTCCAGAAAGAGCCGCACCACAGGTGAAATCATCAGCAGCATTGATGACACCGCCTTCATCACCCACCATTTTCATAGGTGAACCCTGCTCTACCTTGTCTGTGGTCTGCAGCACAGCGCCATTCTCCATTGTGAATTTATCGGCTGATGTGGTGATACCACCCAGATTGCCCGATGCATTGTATTGATTGGAGAGGGCACTGACCTTGGTGATACCGCCCTTCAAGTAGTTTCCGCCCGTATAGCTGTTAACTGCTTCAATTGTGACAGTACCCGTTCCTTCTTTTACAAATTTTGCATCACCACCAATGGAACCCATTCCTTTAAAGGTATAGTCCTTGGTGTTATTGACTGTGAATGAGGCGGGAAGAAGGTTACCACTGACGACCACCGTCTTAGACGTAGCCTCATCGTTGAAGACAACTTGATCAGAAGCTACGAAAGTGGTGGCATCCTCAAAACCATCCTTCGTGAAGTTGGCTGTGATATCAAAGTCCCAAGTATTACTGGTTGCGCCATCCCAAGTGATAAGGCCTGCCTCACGGACAGGCAGGATCTCCAAGATCAGACGATTGTCCTCTACATAAAGTTGTTTTTTCTCTAAAGGCAGCCCTTCGACAATCAGGTTATTAGTACTCCCCGAGAATTCACTCTCGAACTCGGCAATGACGTATTTACCAGTAGCAATACGAGTCTCACCTTCCAAAGGATGGCCAACCAGTTCAATGACCGGCATCAGATACTCTGGCCCAGCAGAAACCCAAGCGCTACTTGTCTTTCGTTCAATGTTCAGCGCTTGGACTTTGAGAGTGTCGGACTCAAGGCCTTTACTATAAAGATCCACCACAACACGTGAGCCAAAACCTAAAGAGAGTGTATTGATATCAATGTTTCCACGCTTGTCCGCTCCACCAGGGCGGATGACAGAAGCATAATCAGCCTTAATGCTCTTGAAGTATCCACCGTTTGAATTCAATTCCGCAAAACGATTGAGCCAAAGGTCGGACTGCTCCATACGGCCATCAAAGTTAAGTGTTCCAGCCCAAATATCAGTATTGCCAGTATGGGTAAAGTTGACAGACGGAAGAGTAAGAATACCATCGCCCTGCTTGACGAGGCGAGCTGATCCAGAGAGGCCGCCACCGGCAACAGTACAAGAGTAAGTGGTATAGTTGATTTTTGTATCCTGCGTAGCACACTCACTGGAAGCTGTTCCTTGCACCCATGTCGGAATATTAAAAGTGAGGACGGTAGGAGTTGCTCCCTCCTCTATAGAAACAGTTGTGTTCTTGGCTTCACAGACAATGACGTGCTTTCCGTTTAAGCTACTATTAATCGTACCGCCATTGGCAACCTCTTCACGTCCCGTCATAATAAGTGGTGGCGGAGCCACAGTGATACCCTCCAACTCACCGAGGAAGTAACTAGTATGAGGCGGTTGGTTGTAACCACACATCTGCCATACCATCGCATTTCGATACTGATGGTCGGCCCATAGGGTTGGAATGCGCCACTTGGAAGGTGTGATGGTTGAATAAATCCGGATATTGTTGTCAGCTGTGCGCATAATAACCTCCTCACGCCAGTCTCCGAAAATATCACCTTGGAAACATGGAGTACCTTTAGTGTCATTATTTGTCAAGGAACCCGTAAAGGTGTAGATGGGTGACCAACTGCCATATTTGGCGATACAGCCTTCGGTATTCTTGCCATTCACATAATTGAACGTTTCCTCACAAAGATCGCCGTCCCAATAAATTCGGAAATTAGTGTTGACACCAGTAGCGCCGAGTCCGCTGACAGCCTCGCCAGTAATAGTGCTGATAGCGCCTTCTCTAGCCGAGCACCCCATGCCACCTGGGAAGGCATTTGTGAAGTTGCCCGCCATGGCACGGCCATCGTCATCTGTAGCAAAGAAATGATGATATACCTTACTGGTGGTAGCATCACGATAGTTGTTACCCCAATTAGGACTATGTTCCAAACAAGCATAAATTTCTTGGCCGTGAACATACGGGTTGAAATCCGAGCAATGTTGTGCATCGCCATGACCAAAACCTGTTGTAGAAAGTCCCTTACCATTGTCGTCAATGACCATAGAGCCATATACAATCTCGTCGCAACCGTCCCAATCAACATCGGCAATGCCATAATTGTGATAACCCTGTCCCTTCCACGGTCCATTGGTGTTATTATACCATGTCCAACGCTGTTTCAATTTATGAGTACTTGGGTTTACATCATAAGCAGCCATCTTATGACGGGTATATATTCCTCGAGCGAGGAATATACTGGGCTTACGGCCATCCAAATAAGGAGCACCAAAGAAATGCTTTGAGCAACGATGCCCCGTATTGTCACCCCATGCTCTGTTCAAGTCTGTCTCACCGCTCTCAAGACGACGAAGAGGATAGGATATACAATCATAAGTCGCCCCCGTCTCACCATTCAAATAGAGCAAATACTCTCCATCAGTGGTAACAAACCAATTAACACCGCCCCCATTGGCAGCGCGAACATTAGAATTGGCATCACCTACTGTATAGGTTGTGCCATCACGATGGTGCACAACAGTAGCATCAGCAGCACGCATAATTATCTCTGCCTTTCCATCGCAGTCCCAGTCATAAGCCATAATATTCTGCTCGTTATTCTGGAAATCGCCCATGTTAGGGCCACAGTTGATCCACCAAAGGCGTGTGCCATCCATCTTGAAACATTCAAAGATGGAATATTCATGAGTGACGACACCACCAACCGTAGGCCCGTTTCTTGGATAAGACTGCTCCATCTCGCTCAGGTTGTCAAACTTCATGATAATCTCGAGCTCTCCGTCGCCATCAACATCGGCGCAGGTGGCATCATTAGGTACAAGGGTACTACGGATGCCTTCATGTGTAAGCTGAATCTCCTTGTAAGCATTTGCCCACACGGGGGTCGCACGCACTTCATTGGTGTCCTCCACACCTTGAACTACAGCCTTAATGCTATATGTACTAGATGTTGTACCACTCTTATCAGTGAAGTTGGAGACAGAGAGGGGCGTTTCAGTTATTTTCTGCCCATCGCGATAAACGTTGTATGTAACATCATAATATTCTTCTCCAAGGATACGCCAGCTAAGAAATACCCCATTAGATACTTTCATAGCCACAAGACCACGGTCAAGCTTATCAACGGTGCGCTGTGCATAGCCACTTAGACTCATTGTCATGAGCGCAAAAAGCGCCATTATTTTTAGTTTCATGATGAATATGTTTTGTTGAATTAGTCAGTTGTTTATAGTGTGTAAACCACACAATATTCGGGGCAAAGGTAACACTTCTTTTGCATATAATACGCACGAGACGTGTATTTTAACCATCTTTTTTTTGATAGACGGTCAAAAATGGCTATCTTTGCCCCCAACAAATAATAAAATCATTGCAATATGACCTTTACAGCTCTGGCGTGCCCTATCTTTGAGCAAGCCATTAAAGACTACCACAAGACCGACTGCGTGGATACGCCCATCAATAATCCATACACTAAAGGAACCATTGAGGCCGACCTGTATCTCAAGTGTTGGATTGATACTGTTCAATGGCACTTCGAAGATATCATACGCAATCCGAATATCGACCCTGCTGCAGCACTAGTGCTGAAACGCCGCATAGACAAGAGCAATCAAGATCGTACGGATCTTGTAGAGACTATTGACAGTTATTTCTA
The DNA here is from genome assembly GCA_947305005.1 of uncultured Prevotellaceae bacterium. Classification (GTDB taxonomy): domain Bacteria; phylum Bacteroidota; class Bacteroidia; order Bacteroidales; family Bacteroidaceae; genus Physcousia. Next base: position 6,530 of record CAMZCM010000009.1, read on the forward strand.
CACGAAATATCACCATATCCAACCATTAGCCGATGCTACGATTAACACAGAGAGCCCAGCATGGGCAGTTGATCGACTAAGCATCCTCGCTTTGAAGATTTATCATATGCGAGAACAAGTGGAGCGTCCTGACGCCACAGCTGAGCATAAGGCAACTTGCCAAAAAAAGCTAGACGTGTTGTTGGAACAACAAAAAGACCTTTCCACGGCCATTGATCAGCTTTTGGCAGATATCGAAGCCGGGCGAAAATGGATGAAGGTCTATAAGCAAATGAAAATGTATAACGACCCCGATACGAATCCCATTTTGTACGGTTCTAAAGCATAAAGCGTGGCTCACATTGTTGTTCTTCGATTTTCAGCCATGGGCGATGTGTTAATGACGATTCCTGTCATTGACAGTTTTGCACGACAATACCCTGACGTACGAATAACCGTAGTGAGTCGTCCCTGGGCAAAGCCCCTCTTCGATTTGTTGCCCTCAAACGTCAGTTTTTTAGGAGTAGATTTCCGAGGAGCTCATTCCGGGTATCATGGTTTGAATCTATTAGGGCGCAGGCTGTTAGGCTTACAGCCCACCCATATTGCGGACTTGCACGACGTACTTCGCACGAAATGGCTTCGCCTACGTTTTAATATGGCAGGGCTAAAAGTTTCCCATATTAAAAAGGGAAGACGTGCAAGAAAGGCGTTCATTCAATCTGAACAGAAAACACAACAAAAGACTGCCTTTGAGAAATATGCAGACGTCTTTCGCCGTCTGGGCTTCCGAGATTTCCAGGTAACCTTCCACAGTCTTTTCGATGAAGGCGGTGCTGACCTCGTTAAGGTTATGCCTCATTTTAACATCGACACTCGTCCCGAGCCTTATTGGATTGGCGTTGCACCATTCGCAGCCCATGAAGGGAAAGTCTATCCATTACAGATGATGGAACAGGTCATCAAACAACTCTCAAAGTGTGGCGACACCCGCCTTTTCCTCTTTGGCGCTGGTAGCGACGAGAAAGAAGTGTTGGAAGCATGGGCAAAACGCTATCCACATACAGAGAGTATAGCGGGCAAACTGCAGAACATAGGGGAAGAGCTGGCACTGATATCTAAGCTCAACGTCATGTTGACGATGGACTCTGGCAATATGCATCTGGCATCGCTGGCCGCAGTACCTGTAGTAAGCATCTGGGGAGCCACCCACCCCCTCGGTGGTTTCCTTGGTTACGGGCAGAAGATGGAGAACGTAATACAACGTTCCGATCTTCCCTGTCGTCCTTGTTCCATCTATGGCAACAAGCCTTGCCAGTTCAATGACTACCGCTGTTTGACGGGGATTCAACCGGAGGAAATTGTGAAAAAAGTGGAGAGGAGAAAGTGAAGAGAGGGAGATGAAAAAGGACATTTCTAAATTATATCTACCCATCATCAACAACTTTTTGTTGCTCATCGCTGCCTACATTCTTTGTAGGCTACTTTTCTGGTGGGAAAATCGTTCTTTTTTTAATGGACTTGACACAACTGAAATCTTAGGCATTATGCATGGCGGTTGGCGTTTTGACATAGCTGCCATTTCCTATACCAATATCCTGTATCTCCTAATGGTCGTGTTTCCTTGCCACCTCAAGGAACGAAAGGGGTGGCGGCTGGCATCACGTATTTTCTTTGTCTTCATCAACTGGATATGCTTAATCAGCAATCTCATTGACGCCGTCTATTTCCCCTTCTCACAACGGCGAACCACAGCCTCTGTATTCACAGAATTTGCGAGCGACAACCTTACAGGAATCTTTGCGGTAGAAATAGTGCGCCATTGGTATTTTACCCTTATTGGTATTCTCTTATTAATCGGCCTATGGTATGCCTACCGTATGCCTATATTAGCTCCTCATAAACGTCTTCGTTATTATTTCCTTTGCATCACTGCATTTCTCATCGGCGGTATAGCAGCGTTCTTTGGCATTCGTGGGTATCTTGACATTGAGATGAGGCCCATCAACAATAGTAACGCTAAGAACTTCGTCAGTAATCCGAACAACGCTGCGTTAGTGCTCAACACTCCGTTTTCAATTATCCGCACAACAGGCAAGCAGGCGTATCCCAACCTTAGTTATTATGAGGAAGAACAACTGCCAATCATCTTTTCCCCTGAAAAGCAGATGAGCTGTCCTGTCAAGGAACACAAAGATAATATCGTCATACTGCTATTAGAAAGCTTCAGCTCGGAGTACTCCAAGCGCCTGACACCCTCACTCCCCGACGATAGTTATATGCCGTTTCTAGACTCATTGATGTCTGAAGGGCTAACCTACGATTTATCGCTATCAAACGGTATCAAGAGCATTGACGCCCAAGTCTCTGTCTTCGCATCCATACCGATGCTCGTCGAATCATTCATGACCGCACAGGCAGCCATGAATAAGGTGGACGGCCTTGGAAACTATCTAAAGCCTTTAGGGTATGAGACGGCTTACTTTCACGGCGCAGACAACGGATCACTCGGTATTGAAGCCTTTGTCAAGACTTGCGGCATCAACAAATACTTTGGACGAAACGAATATGCAAACGAAGCAGACCACGACGGACGATGGGGTATCTGGGACGAGCCGTTCCTACAGTTCGTGGCACGTGAGATTGGAGAGCTCAAAGAGCCATTCTGCGCCAGTGTGTTCACCCTCACTTCCCATCACCCCTTCAAAATCCCTGGAGCTTACCGCGACACTTTCCCCGAAGGGCCACTTCAAATTCACAAATGTATCCGCTACACCGACCACTCACTACATCGTTTCTTCGACTACGCCAAAAAACAGCCGTGGTATGCAAATACCCTTTTCGTATTTACAGGGGATCACACGAACATGCGGTATTTGCCTGAATCTATGAATTCGTTAGGTAATTTCAAGGTGCCAATTTTCTTCTTCCATCCTACAGATACCACATGGCGCGGACATCGTAAGGGCATTATTCAGCAGATTGATATCATGCCAACCTTACTGCATCATGTAGGTTATCAAGGGCCGTATTTTGCATTTGGCAACGACTTGCTTGACCAGTCTGTTCCGCCCCATGGAAGCATTGCATATCTGAGCGACCAATACCAACTCACCGAACCAGACTGGTTGTTACAATTTGATGGAGAACAAAGTACTGCACTCTATTATTATCCACTGGATCCTCTGTTACAGGCCAATTTGATTGCCGATCCGAAAATGGCGGAACGACGTGAGGAGATGGAGCATCAACTCAAGGCTATCATTCAACAATATATGTACCGTATGAACCACAACCGTCTTACGGTGCTACCTCCACCCACTATCATACACAAGCCTTAGCTATGGTATCACGCTCCCTACACTCGCCAGTTCTCAAGATGTGGCATACACCGCTTGCTTTTATCTGGAACATCGTATTGGTCTATGTGGTCTATGGGGTTTGCCGTCTCATCTACTGGGCAGAGAATGCACAAATCTTCAATGGCCTATGGAGGGAGAATAGTTGGTGCGACCTAATAACAGGCGCTTGGATGTTTGACAGTTCTGCCATTCTATACACCAACGCACTATATGCCTTGCTCATGCTTGTTCCTCTTCATTGGAAAGAGCAATGTGGATGGCAACGCGTGGCCAAGTGGGTCTATTTCCTCGTGAATAGCATCGCCATTACCATTAACTTAGCTGATGCGGTCTATTTCCCTTACACGGGAAGACGCACTACTGCTTCCGTATTCAGCGAATTCAGCACCGAAGGGAACCTGTTAAACATATTCGGTGTCGAGGTTATCAAACATTGGTATCTAGTTCTTGCCGGTGTGGCATTGATTGTATTATTGTGGAAAGGATATAAACCTGGTGGGCAAGCCGCAAAAGTCACGACCAATAGAAAAGTTCGCGAGACTCTCCTTTATTATCTAGTGCAATGCACCTGCCTCATCATTTTCATTCCACTATGTATCAGCGGTATGCGAGGAGGGCTGAGTCATGCCGTTCGTCCCATTACCATCTCCAACGCCAATCAATATGTCAACCGCCCGACAGAAGCGGCTTTCGTTCTGAACACGCCCTTTTCACTGATTCGTACGTGGGGGAAAAAGAGTTTCATCGAACCTGAATACTTTACGGATGAGGCAAAGATGAAAGCTCTGTATTCACCGCTTCATCATCCCTCTGGTTCATTGACAATGCGGAAAAAGAATGTCGTAGTGCTGATTGTGGAGAGCTTCGGGCAGGAGTATATCGGGACCCTCAATCCGATGCTGGAAAATGGCAGGTATAAAGGCTATACACCATTTATCGATTCTCTGGTATGCCAATCTTGCACATGGAAACATACATTTGCTAATGGACGTAAAAGTATTGACGGAATGCCCAGCATCCTGAGTTCCATCCCGATGTTTGTCGAGCCATTCTTTTTAACGCCAGCCTCTATGAACACAGTGGGAAGTATCGCAAAAGAGCTGAAGCACTGCGGCTATCATTCCGCTTTTTTTCATGGCGCAGAGAATGGGTCTATGGGGTTTCAAGCTTTTGCTCGCACAGCAGGATTTGACACCTATTATGGGCGCACAGAATACAATGCCGATAAACGTTTCGGGGGCGATGCAGACTTTGACGGTATGTGGGCGATATGGGACGAACCTTTCCTGCAGTTCATGGTAGCCCAACTTTGTGATATGCCACAACCATTCATAGCTAGTGTGTTCACTGCCAGCAGTCACCATCCCTTCAAGATACCAGAAGCTTATCGTGATAGCTTCCCAGAAGGTACGTTGCCTATTCACAAATGCATCAGATATACAGATTATGCCTTGCGCAGATTCTTTGAGACAGCCCATACACAGCCTTGGTTTGAGAACACTATATTTGTTATCACGGCTGATCATTGCAACCAAAGCGACCACCAAGAATATCAAACAGACTTAGGCCTTTATAGAGTCCCCATTATTTTCTTTGATCCTTCAGGGGAAATGCCACAAGGTATTGCAAATGGTATCGGACAACAGATAGATATCATGCCGACCCTTTTAAGTTGGTTAGGATATAACCGACCATACATTGCATTTGGTTCCGACTTGCTCAACACAAAAGAAGAAGATACTTGGGCTGTCAACTACAACAACGGCATTTACCAATACATCAAACATCAAAGGATTCTTCAATTTGACGGTCAACAAGCACGAGCGCTCTATCATTTTGAAAACGATCCTTTATTAAAAAACAACTTGCTCGGAAAAGACTCTTGTGAAGCTCCTATGACAGAGGAGTTGAAGAGCATCATTCAACAATATATGCAACGAATGAACAACAATCAACTGGTTCTTGAACCATAAATAATATATACATAGTAATATGGCTTTCTACGAAATACGAACCCTCACTCGATGGCAGACCTTCCGGCTTAATATATTACATGGTCTGTTCTTCCTTCTTTCCCTACTCCCTTTGTGCTTCCTTTATCTGTTATCGGATCTTTGCTTCATCCTGCTCTATTCCGTTGTACGTTACCGTCGCAAGATTGTTCGCCAAAATCTACTGAGCGCATTTCCTGAAAAGACAGACAAAGAAAGAAGACTGATTGAGATTCGTTTTTATCGTTGGTTATGTGACTACTTCGTTGAGACCGTCAAACTCACTTCCATGAGTAAACGAACGATGAAAAAACGGATGCGATTTGAAAACAATGAGCTTATCCAACAGCTATTAGACGAAGGTAAATCTATCGTATTGATGTTGGGACATTACGGGAACTGGGAATGGATCTCAAGTATTCCACTCCATATCCATAAAAATCCTTCCGAATGGGGACGCTATCAAATCTATCATCCCATTGAGAATGCAGTCCTCAATAAATTATTCCTGCGCATTCGTGGTCGAATGGGCGTTCAGAGTGTACCCATGAACGAGACTCTTCGAGTACTGATGCACACCAAACAAGAAGGTAAGCCTTCCATGACAGGGTTCATTGCTGACCAGGCTCCCCGTTGGCTGGACATCCGTTTGTGGGCACCCTTTTTAAATCATCCCGAAACACCGTTCTTCATCGGCCCAGAACGTATTGCCAAAAAGCTAGATTTCACCATGGTCTATCTTGATGTCCAATGTGAGCGACGCGGTTATTACGTGGCGACTTATCGCTTAATGACCGAACAGCCTAAAGATTATAAAGATTATGAACTCACAGAGTGGTACGCCCGCCTCTTGGATGAGACCATCCGACGCAAGCCTGAGTACTGGTTGTGGACCCACAACCGCTGGAAGCGTACCAAGCAGCTATATGACAAAATATTAGACCCAGAAACAGGTAAGCTACATTTAGAACTCCTTTAATCATGATTCTACTCAGTTTTGACACAGAAGAATTTGATGTCCCACGCGAACATGGCGTTAACTACGATACTTTAACAGAAGGTATAGAAGTCTCTGTCATCGGCACCAATCGCATCTTAGACATCTTAAAACAGAACAATGTCCATGCGACCTTTTTCTGTACGGGAAACTTCGCGGAACAGGCTCCCGAAGTGATGCAACGTATCATAGAAGAAGGACATGAAGTGGCCTGTCATGGCGTCGATCACTGGCAGCCAAAAGAAACAGATGTTGCACGGTCAAAAGAGATCATAGAGCAAGTTACCAGACAGCGTATCAATGGCTATCGACAGCCCCGTATGTTCCCCGTATCGGACGAGGCCATTCGTGATGCGGGCTACACGTATAACTCATCTTTGAATCCCGCTTTTATACCCGGACGATATATGCACCTGTCAGCTCCCCGTACTTGGTTCATGAAAGAGGGGGTGATGCAGATACCTGCTTCTGTGACACCTTGGCTGCGTTTTCCGCTATTCTGGCTCTCATTGCACAATTTACCTGAAGCTCTTTATCATTGGTTAGTACGACGCACCCTGAAACATGACGGCTATTTCGTCACCTACTTCCACCCCTGGGAGTTTTACGAACTAAAAGAGCATCCAGAACTGAAAATGCCATTCATTATTCGCAACCACAGCGGACAACAAATGTGCCAACGTCTAGACAATCTTATTAAGATGCTGAAAGAAAAAGGATATATTTTCTGCCGTTTCACCGACTTTGTTGAGTCTCAAAAGAAAAGAAAAGATCTATGATTCGATTAGCTACCGTATCGCCCTGTTATAACGAGGAAGAAGTTCTCAAAGAATCTACTTGCCGCCTCACCGCCCTCTTCAACCGCATGATGGAAGAGCAGCTTATCAGTGCAGACAGCCTAATTGTTTTTGTTAACGATGGCAGTAGCGACTCTTCATGGAATGTGATACAAGAGTTGCATCAGCAGAACCCGTTGGTATGCGGCATCAACCTGACCCGTAACTGCGGACATCAAAACGCCATCATGGCTGGCATGATGACTGCGAGAGCATGGGTTGATGCAGTGGTAACCATTGATGCAGACCTGCAGGACGACCTCGAAGCCATTCCTAAGATGGTCGCAGCGCTGAATAATGGTAACGAGATAGTGTATGGAGTCAAAGTTTCACGTACGGCAGATCCTCTGCTCAAACGCCTTTCAGCAGAAGCCTTCTATCGGTTACAAAGCAGTATGGGCGTAGAAAGTATCTTCAACCATGCTGATTTCCGTCTTCTGTCCCGCAGAGCACTGGATCTATTAGCGAACTACGAAGAACGTAATATTTACCTGCGTGGCATGATTCCATTGTTGGGACTTTCCTCAACAACTGTTGACGATGTCCTAAGCGAGCGCTCCGCTGGTTCATCGAAATACAATCTCAGCCGCATGATGAGTTTGGCGTTGGATGGTATCACATCTTTCTCCGTACGCCCTATCTATGGTGTTATCTATCTAGGCATTATCTTTATCATCATTGCCTTCTGCATTGGTCTCTACGTTCTCCACGCCCTCATTGTCGGAACAGCTGTCCCCGGTTGGTCATCCTTGATTCTCAGTATCTGGCTTGTAGGCGGCTTTGTGCTGATTGGCGTTGGTATTATCGGTGTGTATATTGGTAAAATCTATCAAGAGGTAAAACACCGTCCCCTTTATCACATCAAAGAAATCCTCACGCATGAATAGACAGATTCCCTTCTTCAAGGACTGGCAGACATCACATCCCGAGCGAATGAAAGATTTCTGGCGTCTCTTCCGTTTTGGTATCACTGGCACCATTTCTTCTCTTATACACTACGGCGCCTATTGCCTAATGCTCTTATGGACGGGAACGACCATTTCCTATACTATAGGCTATCTAGTCGGACTCTTCTGTAATTACATATTAACTACTTATTTCACGTTCCAACGCCAACCAAACAAGAAGAATGCCACAGGCTTCGTCGGCAGCCATCTGCTGAACTATTTGCTAGAGATTGGCCTATTGGATTTGTTCCTGTGGGTGGGACTTGATAAATTCATTGCCCCTATCATGGTAATGGTGATTGTCGTTCCCATCAACTTCTTCCTATTAAGATTTGTGTTTATCAGTCACACCTCTTCAAAAGAAGATGAAGAAAAATAATATTTTTGTTCAAATATGCCAACGGATACCCCATATAATAGTTAAGGGCATCGCAAGAAGTAGAACAGAAATGCTGTTCTTTTTGGGGATGTGCTATACCATTGCTATCATCGGTAACCTGTCCGGCATCTATTCAGATCTATTTCTCTCTTTCTTACTCCCCATCTTTGATTGCTACCTGATCTGTGTGGGCGTCCATTGGTTGAAGCGCTTTCATTTGGGATGGCTACTCACTATTCCTATAACCCTACTGTTGGTTGGAGAACTTTTTCTTATCTTTTTCTATCGTTCGTACTACACTCTGCATGTCGTACAGTTACTGACGGAAACCAATTCACAGGAGAGCTCAGAGTTCCTGCTATCAGCGCTAACGCAACCGAGTCTATGGTTTGCTATAGGTATCGCTACATGCATAGCGCTACTTTCATGGTGGATCGGCCGCCTTGTCAGAAGGCCTTTCCGCATGCGTACTCCTCTCTTTTTCATTGTTTTTATCATAGTTTTATGGTCTGGCTTGCGGCAGATTTCTGCGTATAAGAAACTTACTCATTGTTTCTATTCTGCTAGTATTTCTGAATGTGGGAAGCCAGAGAATATTCCACATCTCAACACTCCAATTATCCGTTTCTCTTATGGAATAGCTTACAACATGGCCTCATCTGCAGAATTGATGGTATTGGAAAAAACCGTAAAAGCAACAGACGTGGAGAGTTGCAAGTTCCGTTGCCCATTGATTATTCTGGTAATTGGAGAGTCCTACAACAAGCACCATACTCCTTTATATCAAAAAGGATATCTGCCAACAACACCGAGGTTGTCTCAGCTGCAGGCCGACGGAAAACTGTTCGTCCATACGAATGCTGTCTCACCTTTCAATCTCACCTCAAACGTCTTTAAATACATGTTCTCCACTTGGGACGAGAGCGATGATGATGACTGGACACAACACACTCTCTTCCCCGCCCTCTTCAAGAAAGCAGGCTATAGGGTTCTATTTTACACGAACCAATTTACAACGAATAGCGACGACCTTTGGAACGTAGTGGGCGGCACCATATTCAACAGTCCTTCACTATCGGAATTACAATTCACAGAACGGAACGAGAGTACCTATACCTACGACGGGGATTTGTTGCAAGAGATTCCTTCCCTAACAAAATTGAAGGCTGCTCCCACATTGCTGATTGTTCACCTGATTGGACAACATGTACGCTATGCCGAAAGATATCCGAAAGGATACACGCATTTTACGGAAGAAGACGCACAAACTACATTTGGAGGGAAAACGGGAAAACAGATGGTGGCAGACTATGATAATGCCACTTATTATAATGACGATATTGTCGGATCTTTTTTGGAGCGCTTCCGAGACTGTGATGCCATTGGTATCTACCTGTCAGATCATGGCGAAGAAGTGTATGATTGGCGTGCACAATACGAGCGTACAAACGAAGCTGACATCTCGCCTGAGATCGCTCATTACCAATATGAGATCCCGTTCCTTTTTTATCTTCCGCCGCGTTTTCAAGCCATGCATGAAGACATCACTCAGCAAGTACAAGATTGTTTAGAGAAACCATTTATCAGCAGTGATATCTCCCATATCCTTCTTTACTTAGGCGGAATCCAATGCGCAGACTATGAAGAGCGTAAAAATATCCTCTCGCCTCAGTATGACATACATAGAAAAAGAATCCTGCGCAATCAGGTCGATTACGATGAACTCATGAAATCCTCTGCCTATGCTATTACACAACATTAGCTTTAAGATGAAAGCATTTTTCAAGCAGCCTTTTTTCAGCAGCCAACGAACTCTCTTCTGGCTTTGGTTGTTGCTACCCGTTGTAGCAGCCCTGACCAAGATATCTAAGCACAACAATAATTTTCTCATCTTCAGAGGCGTTTTTTGGCACACGCTACAGGGAACATCTCTATATATAGAATACCCCAACGAATATTATGACACAAATCATTATGGCCCATTTTTCAGTCTGCTTATAGCTCCTTTTGCTGTAATCCCAGAATGGCTTGGACTCTTTTTTTGGTTAGTGGCATTGACCATGTTCCTTTACTGGGCTATCCGCAAGCTCCCTGTACGAGATGGGGTTCAAATTGCGACTTTATGGTTTTGTGCTCATGAACTTCTGACGGCACTATTCATGGCACAATACAACATAGCCATTGTCGCAGGTGTGCTTTTTACTTATGTTTGCATCAGGAAAGAACAAGACTTCTGGGCTGCCTTTTTCATCATGTTAGGAACTTTTGTAAAGCTATATGGAATTGTGGGGCTCTCTTTCTTTTTCTTTTCCAAGCATAAAAAGAAGTTCATTCTCTCATTATTCCTCTGGGCTGCAGTGATGTTTGTAGCCCCCATGCTTATCAGCAGCCCAGAATATGTCTTTAGTCAATATACAGAGTGGTTCACCAGCCTAACTTCCAAGAATACCGAGAACCTCTTTGCATCCCACCAGAATATCTCGTTTTTAGGCATGGTACGCAAGATCTCTGGATGTGCTGATTATTCTGACCTCTGGCTCATCCTTCCAGGTTTATTACTTTTTGGCCTACCGTATCTACGTTGGCAACAATTCAAGCATCTTTCTTTCCAGCTCACCCTTCTGGCATCGGTGTTAATGTTTACAGTTCTTTTCAGCACAGGTAGTGAATCAAGTACCTATATTATCGCATTTGTCGGTGTAGCTATATGGTATTGGGCAGCCCCTTGGCAACGTACCCGTTGGGACATCGCATTGATGGTCTTTGCCTTCATTCTCACCTCTCTGTCACCCTCTGATCTCTTCCCTGCCTATGTACGTCAGGAATGGGTACAACCCTATGCACTGAAAGCCTTACCCGTGACCATTATTTGGCTACAATTAACATTAGAAATGTTATGCAAAGACTATGCCAACAAGTAAAAATATCTCATAATCGGTCTTTTAATATAAGTTTCTTCGTTTAATTCGAGAAATATACGTACCTTTGCCGCTATAATTTTCTGTAACATCGTATGTTGAAGCAATTTTTGTCTATCATGGCCCGATACTTGAAACCTTATCGCAAGTATCTGGCATGGTCTGTTGTATTAAATTTCATATCACAATGGTTAAATGTTTTCTCCTTTGTGGTGCTCATTCCTATTCTTAACATTCTGTTCAAAATTGATACAACTGTCTATGAATATCGTCCGATTAATTGGAGCCATATCCATAAGGATGATATTATCAACAATGCATACGCTTGGATACAGGAACTCATCAACATCCATGGTCCCTTCCTTACGCTAGTATTTATGGGCATTGCGCTCATCGTTATGACCGCTTTAAAGACTTTCGGTTATTTTGCCTCTTCTGCCGTCATGGTACCATTGCGTACAGGTATTGTTCGAGATATTCGTATCGAAGTATATGAGAAGGTGCTTAGATTGCCACTAAGCTTCTTTTCCGAGGAGAGGAAAGGCGACATTATAGCTCGCATGTCTGCTGACGTTCAAGTGGTTGAAGGCTCCATCACCAGCTCTATCGATATGCTGATCCGCCAACCAATTGCCATTCTTGTCTGCTTCTCTACTTTGTTTGCTACGAGTTGGCAACTGACTATTTTTGTGCTCTTTGTCGCTCCTTTGGCTGCATGGGTAATGGGTATTGTCAGCCGCAAGCTTAAAAGCCAATCTACTGCAGTACAAGGACAATGGGGTGATATCATCGCTCAGTTAGATGAGACATTAGGTGGCTTACGCATTATCAAAGCGTTCATAGCTGAACATAAGATGTTGAAGCGTTTCACTTATGTGAACAATGAGTTTCGCAAAGGTATGAATGCCATGGTCATTCGACAGAATGCTGCACATCCTATGTCGGAATTTCTTGGAACAATCATTATCGTCGTTGTCCTGTGGTTCGGCGGATTTCTTATTTTGAGTGATAGTAATCTCATTGATGCCTCCTCATTCATCTTTTACATGGTCATCCTCTACAACGTGATTAACCCTGTGAAGGAACTGTCTCGTGCGACCTACCAGATTCCTCTCGGCCTTGCTTCCATGGATCGTATTGACTTCATCCTCAAAGCTGAGAATCCAATTAAGGAGCCTGAAGTTCCACAGCCGCTACCCTCATTTGAAGAGGGTATTGAACTGCGTGATGTCAGTTTCAGCTACATTGAGGGGCGCGACGTATTAAAGCACATCAACCTAAAAGTGCCTAAAGGTAAAACCATCGCCTTGGTCGGGCAGTCCGGTTCCGGAAAGAGTACCCTTGTAGATTTGATTCCTCGCTACCATGATGTTTCACGCGGCGAGGTCCTTATTGACGGAAAAAACATCAAGGGATTGCGTATCTCTGAGCTCCGCACACTCATTGGCAACGTGAATCAGGAAGCAATCCTCTTCAACGACACCTTCTACAACAATATCACCTTTGGCGTTGATAATGCCACCATGGAACAAGTCATAGAGGCAGCCAAGATTGCCAACGCCCATGACTTTATTATGGAGAGTGAAAACGGCTACAATACCATGATTGGCGACCGTGGCGGACGCTTATCTGGAGGACAACGCCAACGTGTCAGTATCGCCCGCGCCATCTTAAAGAATCCTCCCATCCTTATCCTAGATGAAGCCACTTCCGCCTTGGACACTGAAAGTGAACGCCTCGTGCAGGAGGCTCTCGAACGACTGATGAAATCTCGCACCACCATAGCCATCGCTCACCGCCTCTCCACCATCAAGAACGCCGATGAAATCTATGTGCTCTATGAAGGTGAGATAGTAGAACGAGGCCAGCACGAGGAACTCATAGAGAAAAACGGCTATTACAAACGGCTGTACGACATGCAGCAATTGTAATCAAAAGGTTGAAACATTGAAATATACCAAATGCAAAAAGGGGAACACATCGGTCATATCAATGAGCGAAGCCTCCAGGTCTTTTATCAGAATGGTATACAGGATGTTGACACTAAGCTGTTGGAGGCTGAAGTAGAGAGGTTGAGGAACTTGGCTTTGGGCAAAGAGCAGGTTATTATGTTGCAAGAAAAAACTATTTCTGTCAAGCAAAGAGAAGTGAAGCAATGGGAAAACAAGGAAATCGCTTAGATTGTTGCTATGGTTGTTGCCATTATTCTATACTTTTTCAATACTCTTACATAACAGAGATAACAAAGACTAGAAAGGAGAGGACACCATGACCAGATATATAAAGACGCAGTTCTACAAGATCATAAGAAAGGCTATATTCAAATCCTTGTCGGAGAAGTATGCTGGAAACGATTCCTGGCAATTGAGGGAAATAATGTTCAGGGCTTTCAAAGACCGAGACCCAATACTCGAAAGCATGTTGAAAAAGTATGTTCTTGAAGCTTTTCCTGATTCCGTACAATTGAGAGAAATACTGCTCAAGGCTTTCAAAGACCGAGAACCGATACTCGAAAGCATGTTAAAAAAGTATATTCTTGAAGCCGTTCCTGAAATACAAGACCTGAAGTGTAGCGGTAGGCACATCATGGTTGACAGTTTTGGTAAAACGACGATAGGCAAGGACGTAAAACTGTATTCGCCATACCACATCTACGAGTGTTTCATAGGCGATTATACGTATATAGCACAAAACTCCTACATGTCGTATGCTACCGTCGGACGTTTTTGTTCCATCGGGCCCAACTTAATTTGCGGTTGGGGGATTCATCCTTTGGAGGGCATCAGCACGCATCCGATGTTCTTCTCTACCCTTAAACAGAACGGCATGACCCTCTCTTCTGAAGACAAGGTTGAGGAGCGTAAGCACATCACAATAGGAAACGATGTCTTTATTGGCGCCAATGTCATTATTTTGGATGGCATCACCATTGGCGACGGGGCTGTGATTGGGGCTGGGGCAGTGGTGTCTAAGGATATCCCCCCATATGCCATTGCCGTCGGGTGTCCGATAAAAGTGAAAAAATACCGTTTCCCTGTAGAGCTTTGTAAAAGGCTTAGAAATATTAAATGGTGGGATTTTGACTTGGAACAATTGAAGGACGTAGAAGCGAATTTGTTTAATGTAAAAAAGTTTGTGGAACAATATGAAAGCCAAAGAGAATCTTAAGCTGAGTATTATTACGATTGCGTACAACAACCTGCAAGGGTTGAAGGATACGTACCAGAGCATTAGGAATCAAACCTTTCGAGACTTTGAATGGATAGTCGTTGATGGTGGCAGTACGGACGGAACGAAGGAGTTCCTTGAGGAGCACAATTCGGATATTGTCTGGTGGTGCTGTGAGTCGGACAAAGGTGTCTATAATGCCCAAAACAAGGGCACAGAGCACGCACAGGGTGAGTATAGCATCTACATGAACTCGGGCGATACGTTCTTTGCTGCCGACGTTTTGGAGAAAGTCTTTAAAAAAGATATTGACGCAGACATTATATATGGCAACTGGATGCTGGTCTTCGAAGACGGCAAAACGAGATTGGGCCGTGCGCCGCAAGTGGTGGATTTAGCATATTTCTATGATGACAATATGTGCCATCAGTCTATGTTGATACGAACAGAAGCGGTAAAGAACCGTCCTTACGATGAGAGTTTCCGAATCTATGCAGATTGGGAAGAGTGGCTTGCACTCCTTGTGCAAGGCAAAAGGTTTGAGAGGATAGACATAACCGTCTGCAATTTTATGGTTGGTGGCATCAGTACGGGCGATGGCGCATCAGAGAAGTTGAAGGCAGAGCGCAAAGCAGAAATAAAACGAATCCAAAAAAGATACTACACAGGGCTTTGGGAGGAGACGATGAACCGTGTAGCTCCGATTATTCGAGAGTATAATGCAGTGAAAAGTTGGCTAGGAGAAGATGAATCTTTGGCGTTCCAGACAGCTCTCAATGAACGAGAATTCCTATTGGCGAAAAGAAGAAAACATATGATAGCTATTAGAATACTCATCTATATCTGTTGTTTGTTGCTTATCGCTAATATTACATTATTATCCATTATATCTAAATAAAAATATGAAAGAGGCGGCATGAAAAAAATTATGCGTATTCCGACAATAGAGGAGTTTGCGAAGCATATCATTGTTATGGATGCGAACAGGAATAAAGAATACGCTTCAGCTCCTCAAACATCACATGCGGTTTCTTACAACCCTACCACTTGCATTGATGTCACTATTGTAACTGTTTGCTACAATCCGCTCAAGACAGGTCGTAACGATTTATTCCTAAAGAATTTGGATTCTGTACAAGCACAAGAAAACGTCCATCTTGAGCATCTCATCATAGATGGAGCTTCAACAGATGGCACTTTGGATTGGTTGAGAAAATATAACAATACCCGTTACGACATCCGTATTTTAAGCGCACCTGACTCAGGCATATACGAAGCTATGAACAGAGGTATCGCTCTCGCACGGGGGAAATACATCATCTATCTCAATAGCGATGACTATTTTCATGACCCACGAGGCATGTCCGCTTCTTTGGCAAGGATTGAAAAGCTACAGTGTGACTTCTCTTTTGCCCCTGTCCGCTTCAGTGACACAACCATTAAACACAATCCACAACTTATTCCACATAAACGCCTTCGTCACTTCATCATCAACTGGTGCTTCTCGCATCAGTCCATGCTGACCTCACGATCCCTGCTGTTACGTTTAGATGGATTCGATACCTCGTACAGATCTGCTGCTGACTATGACCTTTTGTTACGCATGATTGCCGCTGGAGCAAAAGGATGTTTCGTGCCAATCTCATTTTCAACCTTTGACCTCGGTGGCTTCTCTTGTTCTGAGGAAAACGCCAAACTCATCGAGGAAGAGAGCATACACTGCCTACAAAGTTTCTACAAATACTTTTACGGTGTTGAAATGACCCATGACGAAGTGGAATATATTTTCAACCATCGGGTCTATCCTCATAAATATATCAATTTATATAAACAAACACAAAAACTCATTTGGGAACGCTTTATCGGCATACCTAAGGGGGGCATTACCTGGATTTCCCGATGGTTCAATTACATAAAATACTATCAAAAATGTAGGAAAGCGAACATATAATATAATCAACCTCCACAACTATTTTTCGCTTAAAACAATCCAAAGGGTGAGCATAGAATTGGTCTTCAGAACCAGAAAGACCCAAATAGATCTTCTCAAAAATTACTTAAACGCAAGTATCCATCGAACTTTTATAGTTCTCAGCCAATGATTCCAACGTCTGATGGGGGTTAAACGCTTATGATAGTAAGTAACCTCCATTTTTCTCGCAACATATAATCGATAACCCTTTTGGAATATTTCTCCGTTAAAAGGAACATGCTCACAGAAACAAGCTTCGACTTCCATCAATTCTGGAGTTTGCATAACGCTAAACTTCAAATCTCGAATCGCCTCCCAACGATAGATTCCAATCCCATTAAATGCTGATCGGCAAGGCAAGTAATCACAGCCTTTAAGTAATCTGTTTAAATACCATGATGTCACATCATGATAATTATGTGAAACAACCCACTTTCCCGTTGTCATGGGATCTACACCTTCTGGAACAAAAGCATAGGAATCATACTGGAAATGTGGTACTTTATCCGTTCCATCTGGTTTTCGGAATAGAAAATGACCGCTCGCAAAGAGCGCACCCCAGTCAGAAGGCACTTGACGAATGGCATCAACAACGTCGGTCGGAGAAAAGTTCTCCACATCTATATCAATAAAACAAAATAAATCTGGTTCAAAACGACGACGGACTTCATCCAACACCCTATTCCTAAAACGAGCCATCCGTTCTATGCGATACACACTCTTAAACGGAAACGGTGATTTCTTGCTTTTCTCCGGAATCGTCTGCTGATTCGTTGTTTCACAGATCGCTACGACATGGGAATTCTGAGCAGCCCACTCTTGAAGGAGCTCTGCTGTACCATCTTTACTATCATTCTCATATATCACAACATGATAATCCAAGAAAGCCTGACCAATCTCTTCTACGCGAGACATATTGCGCCGAAGGCTAGCAGAACAGTCACGAGCAAGAATGCCGAATACAATGGTCTGATTCTCTATCATAAGATCCATAATAGTATAAGGTTAAAAAACATGAGAAACAAAGACAATACACCTAAAAGAATACAATAACGGGTATTTCTACGCCTTTTTATTTCATATACATTTTCTACTGTTATCATAAAATCATAGAAAACAGGAGGCAACAATTTACTAAATACCATCTCACGTTCTTCCCCAGAGGTAGCACATAAGATTGTAGACAGACCATTCATCATATAATTACAGACTGTGACTGAAAGGTGAGCAAAAGATTTTCCTTCTATCAGCCATACAAGCCACTGACGCCAATCTGAAACAATTCGATAATTCGTACTATATCCTCCACAATCATGAAGCAATGATGCGCGAATGAACGTAGCCTGATGACATAATGATTTTTTTCGAAAATAATATAAGTTCAGTTGTTCCGGATAAATCATCTTTTTCTTTTGGCTGGGATAAATAAACACCGCATCACCATACACGATATCCGCTGCAGGAAAATTCAAAAAGCACTGAGATAATGTATCTGAAGCATATAAAGAATCACCACTATTAAGGAACAACAGATACTCGCCTTTAGCCCTCATAATACCTTTGTTCATCGCATCATAGACACCCTGATCAGGTTCGCTTATCCATTCATCAGGCTGACGCTCCAACGATTGTAAATATTCCACTGTTCCATCCGTGCTAGCGCCATCAATCACAATCCATTCAAAAGCCGTCCAAGACTGAGCCAAAACACTCTCAGTAGTCCGTTTTAATCCTTCAAGATTATTCTTAGCTATTGTAATAATACTTAATTTCATCTATTTTTTAATCTGTTATGATCCGTGTATATAGCCTCAACAAATCCGCTGTCAGTTGTTTCTCTGAAAAGCGTTCGGAGTAATCGTTTCCTTCAGAAATCATCCTTTGCCGTAAAGTTTCATTTGAAAGCACTCTCGCAATAGCTTGAGCCAACTCCTGTGGATTATCAGGATTGACATAAATAGATTGGGGACCTCCTGCTTCTTCAAGGCATGAGCCTGTGCAACCTATGACAGGCGTGCCTGAGCAGAGAGCTTCTAACAGCGGAATACCGAAACCTTCGAAGCGGGAAGGATAGACGAAAAGGGTGGCCATCTGGTATAAAGCGGGCAAGTCAGCAAATGGTACGCCGCTTATCATGCGAAAGCGAGGGCCAAGATGATGGGCGTCCACGAAGGATTGAACGCGATCTGCATAAGGCGTTCGTTTTCCGACTGCGATGACCTGAATATTCTGATCCTCAAGCTGCGACAAAGCTTCCGCCAACAGCATCAGGTTCTTGCGTTCTTCAATGCTTCCAACATAAAGGATATATCGCTCCGGAAGCTGATATCGTTCGCGTACCTCTCTCTTCTTAGTCTCTGGAGCTAGCTGTCTAAACTGTTCATCGCAGCCTTGGTAAATAACGCTTATCTTTTCTGCTGGAGTTCTAAAGAAGTGGATGATATCGCGCTTCGTACATTCGCTAACGGCTATGATATGGTCTGCTTGTTCGCAAGCACGACGGAACTTATAGCGGTAAATCCACCGGTCAATAGGCTTATAGTATTGTGGATAGCGCAGAAATATGAGATCGTGAATGGTGACGATGCTTTTTACACCTTGGGCACGGCGAATATTCAATGGCAGTTCATTACTCAGTCCATGATAAATCTGCACGCCATCTTCTGCGAGATCACGGGTCATCCCCCAAACACGCCAAAGGCTGCGCAATCCTTTCCACCAAGCTGTTCTAGGATAGTGCATCTCTACAGCAGCCTCGCCGTCCAAGCCCCCCAAAGCTCCTGTCTTTCTGGGATTCGGAGCATACAGCAACAAGCGCATTTCAAAGGCATACTTGCACAAACCGTTCACCACAAAACGGCTATAATTACCTAAACCCGTGCGGTTCTGTGCAGCACGTTTTGCATCAAAGCCTATGACTGTTAACTCATTCATTTTTCATCCGATGGCGTGACAAAGGTAATGATTGTTCATGATTCCTCAAAATAAAACACCATCTAAATGACCGAAGGCCGAAAAGTAGGCTCCTTTCGTTGTGCCAGTACTTCTACTAGAGTACTGCAGTACTTCCTAAGGAGTACTCGAGTACTCCAATTAGAGTACTGGAGTTTCCCCTAGGAGGTACTATCTCTATGATTAAGGAGGACTTTCTTCAAACTATTTCCCGAATCTCCACAGATGTGCTTTATCAAAACCTTGGACGGTTATTTCGATAGAATCATTTGCGCCAAAGGTTTTACTCACAGAATCCACAACGAGTGTCAAGTACACATCACTGCTATAGGCTAAAGGATCTTCCTTTTGGCTATGATAAAGTGATAACTCATGTGTTACGCCACCTGCAAGATTGGGCCTTTTGTTGCTGCGAACAAAGCCCCAGTCGTGATTCAATGGATTAGACTTTGTCTTTGGAAGAAGATGCATATTAATGAAGTGACTTTTTTTCCAAACGCTCACGACACCTACAGGATCGCATATAATAGAAGGGGCTTTTGTTGAGAAATCTTGCAGAAGGCGGATCGGCTGATAGCTATATACCTCTACCAACCCATCATCCTGAGGCACATAACCACAAACCATACGTCCTAAGATATAGGGCTTCAAACCGTCCAAAGTATTAGAAACTGTATAAATAGCGCCATCGTCCGTAACGAATTTCATACGCAAGGCGCCATCCACCCAATATGTCACCAATTCTGTGACCATTGACGGATATGTCTCTTTTTCGTCATCACCATCACTACAGGCTAACATCGTCGTCATCAATACAACGACCAATGTAGAGAAATAGACGATGTGAAAAAACCGTTTCATTGACAAGCCTTTGTATAGTTGATAACAGGGTTGGCATACATGGTCAATAAACGCTCACGCAGGAAGGAGGCATCTGGTTGGGGAAGATTCACCATGTCAATACGCTCTGCCAGATATTTCTCAAAACGAACTTTGTCGGCAGAAGTGTAACAGGACTTATGGGTTTCATTAGCACCCTGTAAAAGGTCGACAGCTACATAGTTGCCAGGATAAAGACGATAGTTACGATGTATCTCCTTGTCTATGTTCTGCGCCAACGCTTGGAAGAATTCTTTTTCAGACAATTCTGACAAAGTGTCTATCCACTCATTCACAGGCCTCCCCGTCTGGTAGTGAACATGACCCTTCTGTCCAAAAATGCCAGTCTTCATGTTCACCAGATCATCTTGCTTTGACTTCTTCCAAGAGGCATCGTCGCGCTTTTGCTGAAATTCTTCAGCTTTCAGGTAATCACAAGGATCATATTCGTAGCTGATGGTCAGTGGCACAAGGTTCAGCGCTTTAATGCTCTCTATGGCGCCTGCAGTACCTCCTTCGCCTGACATTGCCAACATCTTCAACAGCGACACCTGTGTCTGGTCACTTGAATCCTTTGCACGACCTTCACGCTGAGCAATCCAAATATTCTCGTGTTTCTTCTGGATAGCATAACGCATATAGCGACTCATTAAACGACTACTTTCATAGAGTTCGAGACGAGAGATATTGCGTCGAACAATGAAAGCTTTATTCAAGCGCACCAACGTACGAATCCATTTATATATGAGCAAATTGTCTCCGATGGCTATTTCACATGTAGTAGGAAATTTATTGTCATGGAGCATCACATCGAGAATCGCACTGTCAAGTACAATATCTCTATGGTTGCTGATGAACGTATATCGGTCTGTACCTGGAGCAATACCCTGAAAAGAGAAGGAATGACCTGTAGAACAACGACGAAGGACATATTTCACAACAGGCTTCATAAAGCGCACCTGAAAGCCAAGTGTCGAGTGGATTCCCACTGTGGCCAAACGCAACAGACCTCTGCTTATGCTCAAAGGCAAAAAGGGAACAAAGCCTTTCAAAATATGCGAAAACTGTCGGTCATGAAGCAGCGTATCAATCGCGCCCCGCACCTCATCGTCGTTGTAAGGACGTATATCCTTAAACTCTTCAGGAATCATAGCTTATCTTCAATAATATCCGTTAATACATCCTTGATATCCAAACCGGCCGCACGTACTTGTTGAGGAATGAAGCTAGTGGCTGTCATACCCGGAGTGGTGTTGATTTCTAACATATTGATACGGTCGTGTTCATGACCATCCTCTTCTTTTACCTTCGTGACAATATAGTCAATACGAATAATTCCAGAACAACCAAGTATGTCATAGATGGCACTTGTGAGAGCCTGCACACGATCGCGCAGGTCATCACTGATGCGTGCTGGTGTGATTTCATCAACCGATCCGTTATATTTGGCATCATAGTCGAAGAATTCGTTGTGAGTTACCACTTCTGTGACAGGGAAGACAACCTCTTTTCCTGCGACTTTATAGCAACCGCACGTAAGTTCTGTGCCGGGCATGAATGCTTCCACCATCACCTCATCGCTCTCTTGCATTGCCAGACGAATAGCAGGACGGAGTTGGTCGAGTGTTTTCACCTTCGTAACGCCAAAACTGCTACCACCAGCATTGGGTTTCACAAAACAGGGTAAACCAATATGCTTTGTAATCTCCTCGTCGGTCACCAAATCTTCGTTGCCTTTACGAACGACCAGACTTTCACTGACACTTACACCAAATCCTTTCAGATATTGATTCAGAGTAAACTTATTGAAAGTCATAGCTTCTACGAGCACATCACTAGTGCTATAAGGCATATGAATAAGATCAAAGTATCCTTGTAAGATACCGTTCTCACCCGGTGTTCCATGAATGGTAATGTAAGCGAAGTCAGGATGAACAGTTCTGCGTCCGACTTTGAAGGAGAAATCCTCACGACTAACAGATACCCGCTTGTCATTTTCGAGATGTGCTTCCCAAACGAGTCCTTTCAGTTCAACTATAAAAACCTCAAATCGCTCTTTGTCGAGGAAACTGTAGATGCCTTGCGCACTACGCAAACTGACATCATGTTCAGAACTGTCTCCACCGCAGACGATGGCTATTATTTTTTTCTTATCCATTATAATTATTATTTAAGGTACGCGCATAAAAGCGCCATTTTTCTGTTAACAATGATAAGTCCTCCGGTAACGGACTCTCAAAAAACATCTCTTCTTTCGTACGAGGATGCACGAAGCCAAGAGTGCGTGCGTGTAGTGCCTGACGCGGACAAAGTGACATCGCATTTTGCACGAAGGTTTTGTATTTGGCGGTGGGCTGTCCACGCAGAATCTCGCAGCCGCCATAGCGCTCGTCGGCAAACAATGGATGACCAATAGATTTCATGTGAGCACGAATCTGATGCGTTCTTCCCGTCTCCAGTACACATTCCACCCATGTGACAGGACCGAAAACCTCCAACACGCGCCAATGAGTTACGGCAGGCTTTCCCATCTCACTCTCTGGCGGAAGCACCGTCATTCGCTGTCGGTCACGTGGGTCACGGGAAATATTGCCTTCTATCCTACCCTCCACTTGTTCGAAACTGCCCCAAACAAGGGCGTTATACTGACGTTTTGTACTTTTGACAAAAAACTGATGACAAAGATGCGTCTTGGCCTCTGGTGTCTTGGCTACAACAAGCAAGCCACTCGTATCTTTATCAATACGATGAACAAGACCCACACTGGGATCGTTGGGATTATACTTAGGATTTTCACGCAGATGCCACGCCAAAGCGTTAACCAATGTTCCTGTATAATTGCCTACGCCCGGATGAACCACCAAACCAGCAGGTTTGTTCACTACCAGTAAATCATCATCCTCAAACACAATCTCCAATGGAATATCTTCAGGAGTGATCTCCGTCTCTATATGAGGATGATCTAACATCAGCGTCACCACGTCCAGTGGCTTAACGCGATAATTACTTTTGACAGGACGGTCATTAACATGAATGCAACCAGCCTCTGCAGCGCGTTGAATCCGTGCGCGGCTGGTATCGCGCAAATGCTCCATCAAGAACTTGTCAACACGCAAGAGTGTCTGACCTTTGTCAGCTACCACACGACGATGCTCATAAAGCGTACCGTCAGGCGCTGCTTCCAAACCTTCGTCGTCAAGCGATAACTCATCTTCGTCGAGGGTCAGTTCATGGTCTTTCCACTCATTCGGCTGCATCTGCGTTGTCTAACAATTCTCCTGACTCTAGTGCTTCATCGGCATCCTCAAAATCATCCAGTTCAAAATCATCCCTCTCTACACCTCCTTGTCCCACTTGCAGAACAAGAGGTACATCAATAGGCACATGTTCTCCCGCATAGACATTACGCCCACGGCTCTTGATGCCATAGACCCAATCCCGATCGCCAGCAACATATTCCACTGTGCCTAACTTAAAGCCCATTGCTGTCAGTTTAGCCTGCGCTTCACGTAAAGAACTATTATCTGCCAGATCAGGAACCGTCATAGTAGGTGTCCGTTCCGTATTAACCGTCAGGAAAACGACGCGCCCGCTTTTCACCTTTCGACCACCTGCTGGTGTCTGTTCTAAAATACTACCAGGGGGATAAGCCTTGTTGTAAGCACTATCTACTACTACACCCTGTAAGCCTAATTGATTAAGGCGGTAACAAGCATCCGTCTCTTGTACTCCTGTCAAATCAGGTACGTCAATACGCTCCCCATGATGTGTATAACTATCCATGCCCTTCCATACTAATAGGCAAAGAATAATGACAACCAGCAACATGGCCAGCAAATTACCCCACACAATAGGGCTCGTTAGTTTTTTGGAGAAATCCATGGCAGCAATCTATTAGAAAGGAAAAAGCGCAGATGACACATTCTCCAGAGTGTATCATCTGCGCCGCGACAACAAGTGTACGGTTCAATAATTATTTGCCGTGACGCTCGTCAGAGACGGTGAGTTTCTTACGACCCTTGGCACGACGGGCAGCGAGCACGCGGCGGCCATTAGCAGTCAACATACGTTCACGGAAACCGTGCTTGTTCTTTCTTTTACGGTTGTGGGGTTGAAAAGTCCTTTTCATTGCTTTATTATCTTATTGTTTTGTTTCAAAGTGAGCTAACGGGCTGCAAAAGTAGGTACTTTTTTTCAATCACGCAAGATTTCGGGTAAACTTTTGCGTTTTTTCGCTAATTTACATTACCTTTGCACCCGCAAAAGTGATAAATCACGTAATATCAATCATCAATTCATCAATAATAAATCGGTATGATCAATTCCCAAGACATCAAGAAAGGCACCTGCATCCGCATGGATGGCAAGCTTTATTTCTGTATTGACTTTCTGCATGTGAAACCCGGTAAGGGCAACACCATCATGCGTACCACATTGAAAGATGTTGTCAGCGGCAACGTTTTGGAACGTCGCTTCAACATCGGTGAAAAGCTCGAGGACGTGCGTGTTGAGCGTCGCAGCTACCAATACCTCTACATGGAAGGCTCTGATTACATTTTCATGAACAATGAGACATTTGAGCAGATTCCCATTGCCAAAGACCTCATCAACGGCGTAGCCTTCATGAAAGAGGGTGAAAACGTAGAAGTCGTTACCGATGCTTCTACAGAAACCGTTCTTTATGCTGACGTTCCTGTGAAAGTGAAATTGGCTATCACATGGACAGAGCCAGGTCTCAAAGGCGATACTGCCACTAACACACTGAAGCCCGCTAAGGTGGAGACTGGTGCTGAAATCCGCGTTCCTCTTTTCATCAACGAAGGCGAAATCGTAGAAGTTGATACTCGCGACGGCAGCTACCTTGGTCGTGTAAAAGCATAAGTTTTACCTTTTCAACAAAGGAACCCCCTTTACACGTATATGCGCAGATGCGCATATACGTGTTTTTTAATGTGTAATGACACAAAATTGAGAAAACTGCTCTTTTCTTTCATTTTTTTTTCGTTACTTTGCACGCGATAAATACAACGAAGCTACACAAAACGATAATGTTATCACTTTTTTTCAGAAGTAAGAGGGTGCTGGGGGCCTGCCTTTTCTTAGCAACAACCAGTTTCTCTTTTGCACAAGAACCACAGGGAGGACAAAAGCCCACGTCCGTACCTATACAAGGAGTCGTACCACAACGACCAGCGCCTATTACTGCCAATCAATTAATTATCAGCGGTGTTATCAAAGACACACAAGGCGAAACGTTGCCTGGTGCGAACATCCGTATTCGCGAGACCCAAGCAGGCGCTGTTGCCGATACTGATGGTAAGTTTACTCTTGCCGTACCCAAGGGACAATCCATTACTGTCGAATTCTCCTTTGTCGGCATGAAAGCACTGATAAAAAAGTATGACGGCAAGAAAAACTATACCAACCAAGTCATCGTCCTTTCCGAAAGTGGAGATTTGGAAGAAGTGGTTGTTACGGGTCTGTTTGACTATAAGTCCTCTACTTTTACAGGATCTACCGCCTCATACACGCAAGAGGAGTTGAAGATGGTCGGTAACTCTAATGTCTTGAAAATTATTCAGTCGTTAGACCCGTCGTTCGTTGTGGATATGAACAACCTGATGGGTTCTAACCCGAACTATATGTCAGACATTACCATTCGTGGTAATGCATCCTTCGCAGGCCTGCAAGGAGAATATAGCGGCAACCCTAATGCGCCCCTGTTCATCCTTGATGGCTTCGAGGCTACCCAGCAACAGATCTTCGACCTCGACATGAACCGTATCAAGAGTGTTACCATTCTGAAAGACGGTGCTGCAAAAGCAATCTATGGTTCCAAGGCCAGTAATGGTGTGATTGTCGTCGAAACAATCCTTCCTGAAGCAGGTCGGCTCCGCATCACCTATACTGGAGACCTCAACGTAGAGGTTCCAGATTTGACAACTTACGATTTGACAAATGCGGCCGAGAAGCTACAAGTAGAGAAGCAATCCGGACGTTACACTTCCAGTACACCTTATTATCAAGCTCTTCTTGATGAACAATATAATGCCATTGCCGCCGACATTGCCCGTGGTGTTGATACTTATTGGCTATCACAGCCCCTACGTTCAGGTGTAGGTCACAAACATACCGTTTATGTCGAGGGTGGCACTGAGGAGATGCGTTATTCTGCCAACCTGATGTACAACAATGTTGCAGGTGTGATGAAGGAATCTTCTCGTAATACCCTTTCTGGTAATATCAACCTGAGTTATCGCTATAAGAAATGGATGTTCCGCAACCAGCTCTCTGTAACAGGGAATCGTGCCGATGATAGTCCCTATGGCACTTTCTCTGACTACACAGCTGTCAACCCTTACTTCACTTCCACCGACGAGAACGGTAACATTCAGAAGATTCTCGGAACCTACACTTCCCCTGGAACCAACGGCAGTACTCTGACATATTACAACCCACTTTATAACGCTACAATCGGCACCAAGAACTTCTCAAAATACACCGAAGTCGTGGAGAACTTCTATTTGGAGTATCGTCCCATCACAGACCTTCGCTTTACAGCACGTCTCGGTTACACACATCAGAACAACAAACGTGAGGATTTCTATCCTGGCGATCACACTCGTTTTACGGAATGGACGGGTGACCGCTACTTCCAGCGTGGCAGCTACGCCATTACCAACGGCGAGACGAATAGCCTCTCTGTGGACCTCACGGGAAATTATTCCCACACATGGGACAAACACATGCTCCTTGCTAACGCCGCCTATTCTCTTCAATCACAAAATGGAAACACAGAAGGTATGACCGCATGGGGATTCCTCAACAACCACGTCGATTACATCACTTTTGCCAAGCAATACGCTGAAGGCGGCAAGCCATCTGGTTCCGAGACAACCACCCGTTCACTCGGCATCACGGGCGCAGCCAACTATAGTTATGATGAGCGTTATCTGGCAGATGTGAGCCTACGCTTCAATGGTTCCTCTGTTTTCGGAAGTGACAACCGTTGGGGAACGTTCTGGAGTGCAGGTATCGGTTGGAACCTCCATAAAGAACATTTTATGAAGAATGCCGACTGGCTTTCTCTTTGTAAGTTCCGCGTTACTTATGGCCTTACGGGTAACCAAAACTTCTCTCCTTACCAAGCCAAAGCTACTTATAAGTTCTACGACAGTATCATCTACGATAACATCTCGGGCGCTTACTTGATGGGAATGCCCAATACCAATTTGAAATGGCAGCAGACAGGTGACTTCACCATCGGTCTTGACCTCGGCTTGTGGAAACGCTTGAACCTGCGCTTCGACTACTACGACAGTCGCACCCGTGATGCCCTTATCGCTATGACCATTCCCACATCAACAGGCTTCACCTCTTACATGGAGAATCTTGGTAATGTACAGAACCGTGGTATCGAAGCCACGGCCAACTGGCGTTTCTTCCAGAAGGGGCAATCATATATGAGTATCTCCGGTAGTATTGCACATAATGTGAACAAGGTCACAGACATCAGTGATGCCCTTAGCAACTTCAATCGCGGACAGGATGCAGAGAACACCACATCTCCCATCATTCGCTATGAAGAAGGGCAGTCTATGACTGCCATTTGGGCTGTACAGTCTTTGGGCATTGACCCTGCTACAGGACGTGAGCTATTCTTGAAAAAGGATGGCACTCGCACCTTCACCTACACAACCGATGACTACATCATCGCCGGTGATTCCAATCCCAAAGTACATGGCACTTTTGGATTCAACGGAGAATACAAGGGTATCGGTCTGAGCCTGCTCTTTAGTTATCAGTTAGGTGGTGACTACTACAACCAGACTCTTGTGGATCGTGTGGAAAATGTGAATATTGCCAACAATGTTGACCGTCGTGTTTTCAACGACACATGGAATGCATCTGGTGATGTAGCGCTCTACAAACATATCTCCGCTACACCCACCACCACCTATGCCTCCACGCGTTTTGTCCAACGCAACAACATGCTGGATCTCACCAGCCTGTCAGCATACTACGACTTTAAGCACTGCACGTGGTTACGCCGCGTCGGTATGGAGCGCTTACGCGTGACTGCTTACATGAACGATGTCTTCCACCTCTCCACCATCAAGGCAGAACGAGGCCTGAGCTACCCCTATGCTCGCACCTTCTCTCTGTCCGTGACAGGAACCTTTTAGAGTGAAAAGTGAAAGCATGAAAAGTGAAAATAAAAGTTTCATTAGAAATAATCAATGACAAAGAAAACTCCAATAAAATATATGAAAAGGTGTAAGGGCAGCGTGAAAAGTAAATCTTATTTTTCACTTTTCACTCTTTCTTTTTTCATTCTCGCCTTATTGGCGAGTTGCAACTCGTGGCTCGATGTTCAGCCGCGTTCACAGGTTGAGGACACGGAACTCTTTGAGACGGAAAACGGCTACAAGGAAGCCCTTGCGGGTGTATATTCTTCTATGGTTTCCTCAAAGACCTATGCCAAAGAGATGACATTCGGTTTCATTGGCATCCTCGGTCATGAATGGGACTTTTTTTATGATGCCCAGTACAAGGACGCTGATGCCTTTGACTACGAAGCATCTCTCCCTACTGGTTACATCCGCGATATTTGGGCCAATAGCTATAGCGGCATCGCTAATGTCAACAACTTGTTGGCACATATTGATGATCATCCAAGTCTCTTCTCACGTGATAACCACGATGTCATCAAAGGTGAGGCGCTGGCACTGCGTGCATTCCTGCACTTCGATCTTCTGCGCTGCTTTGGCGTCAGTTTCGCTGTCAACCCTGACCAACCATCCATCCCTTATTCTACCGGTCTTTCCTATCACGTCTTCCCACAGTTGACGGTACGTCAGGTAGCAGAGGCCGTAAAGACAGATTTACTACAGGCGGAAGAATTGTTGAAAGGGGCCGACCCCATTGTTACAGGACGCAAGATCGATGAAACTACAGACAACGGCTACCTGCTTAACCGTCAACTTCATCTGAATTACTATGCCGTCAAGGGATTGCAGGCGCGTCTCTATATGTGGATGGGAGAATATGATAAAGCGCTGGCAGCAGCAGACATCGTCATCAATGACAACAAATTCCCATGGGCTGATGTCACACAACTTCAATCCGGCTATGACCGTTCGCTGGCTACAGAGCATCTTTTTGCTCTCAATAACCTGACACAGGAGACAGATATTGCCAACCGCTACTTTGACGAAGGCTCACAATATTCGTTTGCTGTCACCCAACCCCGTCTGTTGGAATATTTTGACAATGCTACTCAGGACTATCGATACACCTTCCTCTTCAAGGCTGATGGTGGCACAAATATTCAGAACCGCTATCTCCGCAAATACGATACTCCGGCATCCGGAAGTGACACCTATTATAAATATAAGATGCCGCTCATGCGCATCTCAGAAATGTATCTGATTCGTAGCGAAGCCTATCACCGTAACGGTGATGACACTCAAGCCCGCGCAGCCCTCAACGAACTGCGTCAGGCACGTAACTTGCCTGCATACACAGCAACGACTATGCCGACCGACTATGACCTGGAACTCATCCGCGAGTATCGTCGTGAGTTCATCGGTGAGGGGCAATTGTTCTTCCTCTACAAACGCCTCAACCGCACCACTATCCTCTATGCCACCATTGAGGATGCTGTAGCGTCAAAGCTCTATACTTTCCCACTTCCTTTGACAGAGACGGAAGCTGCCCAACGTGAAGAGAACAAGTAAGAGCAAACAAAAAAAACAAAGTAATCAACTGAAAGTAAAAGCCATGCGCATACTTCATACATCATACTTTTTACATCTCACATCATACATTGCAATCGCCATTGCCACTGCGATGATGATTGCTTGTTCCCATGAGGAAGTCTCCACCTACGACACCTCTGTTACAGGTTTGGACATCTGGTTGGGAAATAGTTCGGGTGCAGTTTATGAATCTACAAGCTACAATTATTCCTATGCCTTTGAAGAAGGAGGCGTCACCTTCTATGCCCAAATTAGCGGTATGCCCGTTGACCACGACCGCACATTCCATTTGGAACTCTTCGGCGAGGATGCTGAGATTGCTCGTTCTTCTGTGAGATTAGAAGATTATATACTACCAGCCGGAGCTGTCAGCGGCACCTACAAAGTCTATTTCAACACGCAGAAACTGTCAGACCCAACCCTCTTCACTCAGACCGACGGTCACGTCAGTTTCTGCTTAGTTCCCAGCGACGATTTCATGATTGGTACAGAGAATCATCAACAGTTCACAGTCGTCTTGAAGAACTATCTGGCCAAGCCCGATAACTGGGACACCGCTAACTTTCCTCACATGGCACTCTCCAAGTTCTTCGGCACATACAGTCGTGTGAAATATCAATTTATGATTGAGCATCTCCATATCGTGGATTTTGATGTGAACTACAATGCGCGCACTAGCTATGATGAGGAAACCAATGTCGTTTCCTACTCCTACGTCACCTCTTATCTGGTGCAAGTCATGCAGCAGGCCCTCAAAGAATACAACTCCACCCACGAAACGCCTCTCACCGACGAGTTCGGAAATCCCGTGGAATTCTAATAAAACTATAGAGAATGAAACATCTGACATCATACATCTTACATCTGACATCAACCATTGCAATAGCAATAGCTTTGACCGGCTGCTATGCAGACGAGGGCAACTACACATATCATGAGCTTGATGCCGTAGGCATTGACACCATCGGTACAGGGTTACAGGCCAAATATGCTATCATGCGCTTCGATGAACTTGACCTGAATCCCAATGTCGTCTTCAATGGCCAAATTGTGACTCAGGAAAGCCAAGCTCCATTGGACTATCTATGGACCATGTACAGCGCCGTTTCCGGCACAGGTGCCAGTACCTTGATAGACACCCTCGGTTATGAACGTCATCTCAAGACCACCATATCCCGTTCTAGTGGTAATTACTACGTTCAACTCACCGTTACCAACCGCAACGACAGCATCCGTCAGTTCTGGCGCGTGCCAGTGTCTGTCAGCGAAGTCTTCGACGGAGGTTGGATGGTGTTCTACGAGAGGGCCGATGCTGCAGGGTACTCCGACGTCGCCCTTGTTGTCAACCCTTGGACCAAGTTGAATTCTTTAGAAAACCATTGCTATACAAATCTCTACCTGTCCACCAATGGTGAGATGCTGAAAGGCAAGCCCATACGCTGTCTGGACATCGCCGTATCACTGGGACCTGGTAATAATTACATAGGCCTTTGCACAGACTATACCATGGTGGGCGTGAGTGAGAATGGCATTGAGAAAGCTCTGGATTTCAACGACTTCTTCCATCAGCCACCCGCCACGATGGCACCCACGTGGTACGGCGAACATGGCTCCGGTGTGATGTCTGGACAAAGTTCCGAGATTCTTATCAACGACAATCGTGTCTATACTAACACCTATACATATAGTGCCACAGAAGGTCGCACGACACGCTTCAGCGTGCCCAAAACCGACAATGGCATCGGCACGTTAGCAGCTTGGAATTCTGAGGTGCCCAACACCCTCAACTATGGTGTTATCGTTTACGATCAGACCAACACCTGCTTCCGTTTTGCCGCTTACAACGGCTCCAGCTTGGAAAGATTTGGGGAGCAAAAAACTGATGCAGCATTTGATGTCAACAATACTGGTATGACGTTGTTGATGGGCGACTGGGGCAAAGGTCTTTCTCAAGGTGTGGGTTTGCGCCCATATGACTATCTGTTAATGGCTAAGGGAACCCAACGTTATCTTGCCAAGGCTAATTTCTCCACAACCCAAGCGAATAGTGATAACATCGGCGTAGGTCTCTATCTTATGGATAATCTCTGCCCTGACATCGTCAACGCGACTACCTTCGCCGCCAGCCATGTCGGTAGCTTCATTTACTATGGTACTGGTGACAAAGTCTATAATTTTGCTTACGACAGTAATCTTCCTGCTACCGTCGCTTGGACGGCGCCGTCTTCCGACGAAGAAGTGACCTGTGTGCGCATCATGAAATACTACCACGGTGCCGTCTATGGCTATGGCATGGTGCCTAGCTCTGACAACCTTGTGCACATCGCCACATGGAACGCCACTACACAGCAGGGACATCTCTACGAGTACCTTATCAACCCAGCCAGCGGCATCCTTGACGAGACCTCATCCTACGACTATTCTATCCCCGGCCGTGTCAAAGATATGGCTTGGAAATTCTTCATGTAATTACAAAACTATTAAAAACATACGATTATGAAAAAGTTAATGACTTTGATGATGTGTCTGATGACCACTTCCGTGATTATGGCACAGGTCGCTTTCGAGCCCGAAGGTACCACCTTAGAACAAGCATCTGCCAAAGCAAAAGCTGAGAACAAACTCATCTTCATCGATTGCTACACGCAATGGTGCGGCCCATGCAAGAAGATGTCGAAAGAGGTCTTTCCTCAGGCTTCTGTAGGCGATTACATGAATCCTAAGTATGTCAGCCTCAAACTGGATATGGAGACACCCTATGGTGCTCCCCTCGCCAAGAAATGGCAGATTCAGGCCTACCCCACTTTCATGATTCTTACCGCTGATGCACAAGAGATTAACCGTTTCCTCGGTTTTCATGCTCCTGACGATTTTATCAAAGTGCTCGACGAGAAGAGTAAGGACAATTCCTCAGGACCGTTACAGGCACGGTGGAAGAGCGGCGATCGCGACCCTCAATTCCTGATGGAATACCTGCAGTCACTCAACGCCTCTTACAAAGCTGATGAGGCTAACGACGTGGCCGAGGCTATTCTCGATGGCAAGGAAGAGACCTTCGCTGCTGACAGCACTCTCCGCATGGTCTTCCTCCGCAACATCACCAACCCCTTCGCAAAGAGCTTCAAATATACCATGCAGCATCCTGAGGCTTTGAAGGCTGCCGTGGGCGAGACCCTCGTGCAGATGAAGACAGGTAATGTTCTCATGGCCTTCCAGCGTCAGCTCATCAACGAGGCCGATGGCACAGCCACCCTCGACCAAGAACGTTATGATGCATTCAGCAAGCTCCTCGACGAGCTGGGCGTGGTCAACGCCGACCACTATCGTCTGCAGACGCTCATCACATTATCCGAGAAACAGAAAGACTTTGCCGCTTATCTCAACTATATCCGTCAGTATCTGGCTAATCCCGCCCTCGATGCTACAGATATGCAACTGGCTCAATGGGCTAAAGCGATCACGCCCGAGACGGATAAGCTGTATAAAACGCAGATGCAAGCTATCCTTCGCCATCGCCTCAATGATATCCGCGAGGGCAAGCGTGAGCCCCAGAGGATGGTCGGCAATATGAAACTCTCCGCTCCCACCGATCAACTTCTGCAAATGATTATCGACGCTATTGACGGAAAGATGCCCACTAAGAAATGAGGAAGATTCTTCTTTCTTTAGCAGTTATTGCCGCGTGTTATGTCCATGCACAGCAGACCCTTTACGGTCTGCTCATGGAAGATGATTTCCTGACCAGGAAGACCGCCTACACGTTGGCCGAAGGTGATACCCTTGCCTTCGACGATCTGCGTTTCTATATCAATCACACCGACGGCACCCAGGAACGGGGTAACTATGCCCGTGCTGATTTCTTTCTCTTCCGCCAGCCGGATATTGCGCTTTACAAGCCCAACTACCTTCGGTCCAACGACTTCAACAGCACGAGCAGCCAATGGTGCTTTGACCGTTCACAACAGTCCGATCATTTTGTAGTCTTCTGGGAATCGGGCTTTGGCACCAATCCTACAAAGGCAGCCCCCAACTACGCTTTCGACCCCGATGACTTGCTCGCACGAGCCGAAAAAGCTTACAAGGTCTATACAACTCAGCTAGGCTTCGTCAATCCTGCTACCTCTGAGACACTGAAGACCTACAAGATCGCCATCTTCGTGCATTACACCACCACTTGGCGCGCCACAGGTTCCGGAGTGGACTTCAAATCAGGCACCCTTGATGTGAATCCTGCCGCCTCCAAGAATGTGATTACTACCGCCCACGAGATCGGGCACACCTTCCAGTACATCGTCAGCTGTGACTTTGACGACCATCGCAATCACGGCTGGCAGTACGGCTTTGAAGAAAGCGCCACAGGCCTGTGCGCCTGGTGGGAGAGTTGTGCGCAGTGGCAAGCCTATAAGGTCTATCCTGAGAAAAAGTTCATTGAGAGTTGGGAGACACATATTTACCTCTGGCCCCACTTGAACTTGCTCCATGAGAGAATGCGCTACTACAATTTCTTCGTTCAGGACTACTGGTGCCAGCTTCATGGTGAGGATTTCATTGGACGACTTTGGCGCGAGAGTGTGAAACCCGAAGATCCAGTGGAGGCGTATTGTCGTCTCACGGGCACCAACCACGAGAGCTTCTGCCGCGATATGTTTGATTACGCCTGCCGCGCCATTACATGGGACATTGATGCCATTCGTGAGTATGGCAGCCGTCGCACCGACCGCTTCTCCACCTCCATGCATTTAGTTACTGTTCCTGAGGATTCTTCCGAAGGTTTATGGTGGCAGGTAGATTCAGCCAACTGTCCTCAAAACTACGGCTTCAACATTATCCGCCTGAGCGTTCCTGTCGCAGGCACGACGGTCTCTGCCGACTTTCAGGGCATCGCCGGTGCTGCCGGTTATCGGGCGGTTAAGACAGACAAGGCAGGTTGGCGCTATGGCTTTGTGGCTTTGCAGGAAGATGGCACGCGTGTTTATGGTGACATGTTTGCGGAACCGACCGGAAAGGCCAGTTTCACCGTCCCTGAACAAACAAAAAAGCTTTGGTTCGTTGTCCTCGGTGCACCTACCGAACATTGGCACCACCCCTGGGACATGGGAAATGATGATGTGTTCACAGCTGCTAATCTCGCCGATGATGAGCAATGGCCCTATCGTGTCCGATTCATCGGCGCCAACCGTAACTAATACCTTATTCTTCTTGATTAAAATACTATCATTCATGACTAAACGTTTAATCTTTCTATTCTGTCTCTGTACTATATTCAGTACTACAATCATACGTGCCGACGAAGGCATGTGGCTCTTGGGTAAAACAGATCCGAAAGCGATGGCGGTAGCCCGCAGCCTCGGCCTCCAACTCTCTGACGACCAGCTTTATGGCGAGGATGGAATGAGCCTTAAGGATTGCGTAGTGGATTTCTCCGACTACTGTTCTGGTGTCATTGTGAGCGCCGACGGTCTCCTCTTCACCAATCACCACTGTGGCTTCCGTGCCATCCAGCAACTCTCAACGCCCGAAGATGATATCTTGCGAAATGGTTTCGTGGCTCACTCCTACGCAGAGGAACGTCCAGCCAAAGATATCTTCGTAAAGATTTGGCAGCGCACGGTTGATGTCACCGAGCAGGTGCGTCATGAGCTGGACAGCATCTATGCCAGTCGTGGAAAGCGCTTGAAAGAAAAGGAGAAAGCACAGATTTACGCCGATTACATCGGTGGCATCCTCAGCAGCATTGCCTCTCGTGCTGAGATACAGGCTGAGAAGGAAGGTCGCCTTGGCGTCGTCTGCGACTGTAAGTCGTTCTACGGTGCATCGGTTTTCTACCTCAACGAATACAAACAGTATTCCGATGTGCGCCTCGTCTTCACCGTTCCCCAGTCATTGGGCAAGTTCGGTGGCGACACCGACAACTGGATGTGGCCGCGTCAGACTGCCGACTTCAGTGTGTTCCGCGTTTATGCCGACAGCCTCGGACAACCGGCTGAGTACAACGAGAAAAACGTGCCCTTACACCCGAAGCGCTGGGCAAAGGTGAGCCTCGATGGTTTCACACAAGGCGATTACTGCATGACCATCGGCTATCCAGGCAGCACCAGCCGTTACCTCAGCAGCTACGGTATCAGCGAGCGTGTCGGAACATCGAACGCCTCCATGATCCAGGTGCGTGGTAAGAAACAGGATGTGTGGAAACGTTGGATGCGCGAAGACCGTTCCGTAGGCATCAAATATGCTTCAAAATACGCCGGTTCATCAAACTATTGGAAGAATTCACAGGGCATGAATGAGGCTATCAAACGCCTTGGCATCATCGAGAAAAAGCAGCAACGCGAACAAGAGATCCGACGTTGGTACACTGCCAACACTGAGCGCAAAACACGCTTTAACCAGATGTTTCCGATTCTGAAGAAAGGTTACCATTCTCGTTACAATGCCCGCTATGCCTACTGCTTCATGAACGAGACGTTCTTCCGCGGCATTGAAATTCTCACTTTTGCCAAGCTGGTAGAGAGCTACAACAGAGCCATCGGTGATGGCAAGCAGAACCTGCTGGACCACATGCAGAATGCCTATAAGGACTACGACGCTCGTGTTGACGAAGAGACAATGGCTGTGCTTCTGGAGAACTATGCTGAACAGGTGAGCAGCAAGTATCTGCCACGTTTCTACGGCGATATCCACAAGAAATACAAGAACGATTACCGTGCCTTTGCCCACGAAGTCTTTGCCAAGAGCAAGCTCACTAGCTACGAGGGTTGGTATCAGCTGACTCACGCCAAAGTGCGCTCTTCCATTCATTACGAAGATTCCTTGGAACAGTCACTGGCCGATCAGAAAGCCTACGAGACCTATGTGAACAGCGATCCTGCCGTCAGTCTGGCTCAGGCCGTGACAGACATGGTGAACAGCGTGATTGCCAAGCCGCTCAACGAGCCCGCTGCCAACATCTCCTACAACGAGAACCTACTCACACAGGCTGTCCTTGAGATGGAAATGGAGCAACCCCACTACAGCGATGCCAACTTCACCCAGCGCATGAGCTTCGGCATCGTCAGCGACTACACCAACGCCGGCACTCACCACGATTTCCTCACCACAATGCCCTCGCTGATTGAGAAGATTGAGAAGGGAAAGGACAATCCTGATTATCTGGTAGAAGCCGAGGTACTGAAGTTGCTGAAATCGGGTGACTACGGTCGCTATGTTGACCCCAAAACAAAACAACTGCCCCTCTGTTTCCTCACCACCAACGACATCACAGGTGGCAACAGCGGTAGTCCAATGTTCAACGGCAAGGGTGAACTTATCGGTCTCGCCTTCGACGGCAACTGGGATGCCCTCTCCAGCGACATTAGCTTTGACAGCGCCCTCACCCGTTGCATCGGCGTTGACATCCGTTTCGTCCTGTGGCTCATTGAAAAATGGGGCAAAGCAGACCGTCTCGTACAGGAAATCCTAAAATGACCATGCATCCCTTAGCACAATTCAAATACTGTCCCAAGTGCGGTTCACCGCGTTTTGTGGAGCACAACGGCAAGTCCAAGCACTGCGAGGACTGCGGCTTCACCTATTATTTCAATCCTTCTGCCGCCACTGTTGCCTTGATTGTCCACAACGATGGGCGATGGCTCTGTGTACGTCGTGCCAAAGACCCAGCTAAGGGAACCCTCGACCTACCCGGCGGTTTCTCGGACATGTTTGAAACCAGTGAACAGGGAGTGATGCGTGAAGTAAAAGAGGAGACGGGACTCGACATCGACCGCGTGGAGTTCCTCTTCTCTGTTCCTAACCAATATGAGTATTCCGGTTTCCTCGTGCACACCATTGATATGTTCTATCGCTGTCACGTGAAGGATGCCGAGACCAATCCCGCAGTCTTCGAAACAGCCCGTGCGGCCGACGATGCCGGTGAACTCCTTTGGCTGCGTCCTGAAAACATTCGTCCTGAGGACTTCGGGCTCCTCAGTATTCGGCGTGGTGTCACCCAACTTCTCCATAAAGGCTAAGAAAAGTTAGAAGGGCGTTTTTCGCGTATTATAAAAACTTCATAGTCACATATAAAAAAAGAGGCCCTTCTCACGAAGAGCCACTCCTAAAGCTATGAACAAATCTTTTGTTGAAAATTCTCAGAATAACTTAGAGGACATAACGATCATGTTTCTCTTGCTTTCTCTGGACGCATCACTGCGACAGTTCTGCTTTTAGCTATTCTGATGTGGAAACGAGTGTTTCCTACAATCAACTTACCTTAACTAACTTACCTAAAGTTGAGCAGCAAGCTGCTCAGGGATGAAAACCTTTAAAACTAACCTAATACCATGAAAAACCGTATATATAGAGAATATCTTCACAGATAAACTATCTATTTTGGATGTCTTCTCTTAAGACACTGCAAAGGTAACATGAATTCGTGTAACCTGTACACTTCTTCGATTGATTTATGGGGATTTTTTGTCTTTTATTGATATAAATCAATGGATTAACAATTACAAAGGGCGTTTTTACACTTTTTTACTACCTTTTTTGTCTTTTGACGTCATTTCTCTAGCTTACTTTTGGTCGTAGGCGTGTTTTGGATAGTCAACAGTGTAGTGCAAACCTCTACTCTCTTTACGCTCAATAGCCTGACGGGTGATGAGATAGCCGACATTGACCATGTTGCGCAATTCGCAGATGTCCTTCGAGGCTTTCACACGCTTGAAGAGCTCTTCAGTCTCCTCGTAGATAATGTCCAAACGTGTCCAAGCGCGATGCAGACGAAGGTCGGAGCGAACGATGCCCACATAATTGGACATTATCTGTCCCACTTCCTTCATATCCTGCGCAATCAGTATCTTTTCCTCGTTAGTCATCGTTCCTTCGTCATTCCATTCAGGAACAGCCTCATTAAACTGGTAGTTATCAATACAGGCAATGCTGTGCTCAGCGGCTTTATCAGCATAAACAACAGCCTCGATGAGGGAGTTCGAGGCTAAACGGTTTCCGCCGTGCAGACCTGTACAGGAACACTCACCAACAGCATAGAGGCGGTGAATGGTACTCTCGCCATTCAGATCCACTTTGATACCACCACACATATAATGGGCACAGGGCACCACGGGGATATACTGCTTGGTGATGTCGATGCCTATAGATAAGCATTTAGCGTAGATATTTGGGAAGTGGTGCTTGGTCTCCTCTGGGTCTTTATGTGTCACGTCCAGACAGACGTGGTCGATACCGTGAATCTTCATCTCTTTATCGATGGCGCGGGCTACGATGTCACGAGGAGCCAGCGAAAGACGTTTGTCGTATTTCTGCATGAACTCTTCGCCGTTGGGAAGACGGAGGATGCCGCCATAGCCACGCATAGCCTCGGTGATGAGGTAAGCGGGATGTGTCTCGCTGGGGTTATAGAGCGCTGTAGGATGGAACTGCACAAATTCCATATCCTTCACAATACCCTTGGCGCGATAGACCATAGCGATACCGTCACCCGTAGCGATGTTGGGATTGGTCGTAGTGGCATACACAGCACCAGTGCCACCGGTGGCCATCAGGGTAACACGACTCAAAAAGGTGTCAATTTTATGCGTGTCAGGATCTAGAACGTAGGCACCATAGCACTCTATATCGTTCTGATGTCGGTTCACCTCGCGACCTAGATGGTGCTGCGTAATAATTTCTACGGCGAAGTGGTTTTCCAACACCGTGATACGCTTGTTGCGGCGTACGGCACGAATCAAGCCCTGTTGGATTTCGTGGCCAGTATCATCGGCGTGGTGCAGGATGCGGAATTCCGAGTGTCCGCCCTCCCGGTGGAGGTCAAACTCACCATCCTCATTCTTGTCGAAGTTCACACCCCATTTGACCAGATCGGCTATGCCCTTAGGAGCATTCTTCACCACCTGTTCCACAGCGGCGGGATCGGAGATGAAATCACCAGCCACCATCGTATCTTGGATGTGTTTTTCGAAGTTATCCACCTTCAGGTTCGTGACACTCGCCACGCCGCCCTGAGCCTTATCCGTATTGGCCTCGTCGATAGTCGTCTTGCAAATGAGGGCCACCTTGCCTTTTCCGCTTTGGGCTACCTTTAACGCATAACTCATGCCGGCCACGCCAGAGCCGATGATGAGAAAGTCGAATTTACGTATCATAATAGAATGGATGAATTTTGCTGCAAAGTTATATAATTTAGGTCATCTGCAAGCATTTTTTCTCTTTTTTCACTTTTCATGATTTCACTTTTCATGGAATTGTGTACCTTTGCGCACAAATAAAAAACAACGATGAAGAAAAACTATGTTTTCTATTTCGTGATCATGCTCGTCATGGTTTCCTGTGGCTCCAGCCGTCATGCTACGCGTCAGCAGAGAGAACCTGATGTGAGACAAACCACTCTGGATAAGACCGTTCCGCACAAAGAGGTGACCACGACTTATCCCTCGAAGAGTAAGAAAACTCTGAAAAGCAAGCCGCAGTTGGCTGAGCGTATTGACAGCCTGATTTATTCGGCTGATACGTTGCTGCAGTTCTCCCAACTCGGAATACACATCGTGGATCTTACGACCGGACAGGTTGTCTATACGCGCAATGCAGGCCACCGTATGCGTCCAGCTTCCACAGAGAAACTGGTGACAGCCATCTCCGCCCTTGACATCCTTGGGCCTTCCCATCAGTTTTCTACGCAGCTGCTGTCAACCGCGTCCTTAAGTGGCGGAACACTGCAGGGCGACCTATATATTAAAGGTGTGATGGACCCATTGCTCACCACAGCCGATGTCCGCACTTTGGCCAGTCAGCTCAAAGCTGCAGGCATCCGTCGCATCACAGGCCGTCTTGTCGCTGACGCCTCCTTCAAGGATGCTGACGAGCTGGGGTGGGGCTGGTGCTGGGATGACGAAAATCCCACCTTATCGCCTTTGCTCGTCAACGGGAAGACCGGTCTTCCTGCAGCCTTGCTCAATGCGCTGAAGAACGTAGGCATCACTGTTAGCAAGGGCACAGTTTCAGGTATCACACCCACCAAAGCCCGTGAACTAGCCGCCTGTCGCCGTCCCATTACGGCTGTCCTGCAACCCATGATGAAGGAAAGTGACAATCTCTGTGCCGAAGCTGTATTTTATCAATTGGGCAAGACACGCAAGCAAATAGCACCGCTCATCAACAACCTGACGGGACCTGTTTCCACCATTGCCGACGGCAGCGGTCTCTCCCTTTATAATTACCAGACGCCCGAGACTTTCACGCGGCTGCTGACTTACGCCGCCGCTCGTCCTGACAGCATCTTCAATCCTCTCCTAGAAGCCCTGCCCATTGCCGCTGTTGACGGCACGTTGAAGAAGCGCATGGCCGATACGCCTGCTGCGGCCAATGTTCGCGCCAAAACAGGCTCTGTTTCAGCTGTCTCCACCCTCGCAGGCTATACCACCCAGCGTTCCACTGGCCACCTCATCGCCTTTGCCATCATGAATCAGGGTATTGAACGCATGGCACAAGGCCGTACCTTCCAAGATCAAGTCTGTATCATACTGAGTGAATAACGGCATAATGCTGCACACATAACGGTGAACACTTATGTCGTAAAAAGAAAATTTCCCTCACCTAAAAAACACCTTCAAGAACCTACATCCGTGTAATGGGATGGTGCAGTTGAGTTCGCTTTCAGAGAGATTCTTCTGGCGCCATAGGTCGCGAATTGTTTTAGCAGGCTCTTTTGAGGGGATAAGGGTCTTCATATCCACTTTCTGGTCTGTGTCGCCGACGTTGAAAATACCTACGGCAATGGCTCCGTCTGCCAACGGACGACTCCATACCTCAATGTCGCCTTCCTTCTGGACGCGGTCGGCTTGCTTGCCGAGGAGATCCTGATTGATGGCGTTCACCTCATTATTGCAAAGCAGGTTCAGCGTGAAATCATCCATCTGAGCAATATCACAACCGATGAGCATATTTGAGGAGACAATGGTCCACAGCGTGATATGAGTGTATTGCTCATCAGGTGTCAGACGCGTCTCGCGCAGGCCGTTGGTGTCCTCGCCCAATCCATAACCTACTTTACCCACCACCAGCATATCGGGGTCGTTCCAATGGCCGATAGAGGAATATTGGGATTTGCCTAACTGCTGACGGAAACCAACATCAGAGATTGACTTCCATGTGTCGTTGATGTCCTGTGACGTACGCCAGCTGTTGCCATCGCAATATAGGCCCCACAGATACACCTTAGTTCCACCCAAGGGACCAAGGCTGTAGAAGATATCGCGAGGCTGCTGGCGTAAGTACTTCTGCATCAGTAGATGGGGGCGCACACAGCTGGCAAACCCCCAATCGTTTTCCTGAACACGTACATTCTCATAGCTGCACCAGTCGTATTTCAAGTAATCCACGCCCCATTTGTTCCAAACCTCGGCGTCCTCCTTCTCGTGGTCGAGGCTTCCGAGATAGCCACCACAAGTAGTAGCTCCGGGCGAACTGTAGATACCGAACTTCAGTCCGCGCTCGTGGAGCCAATCTACAAGTTCCTTCATAGAGGGGAACTTCTCGTTTGCATCGAGAGTACCGTCGGCATTGCGTTCAGGAGCCTCCCAGCCATCATCGATGTTGATGTAGCTGTAGCCATAGTCGGCCAGACCTTTGTCGATAAGTGCCTGTGCCGAGGAAATCACC
This sequence comes from uncultured Prevotellaceae bacterium, assembly GCA_947305005.1. Taxonomy (GTDB): domain Bacteria; phylum Bacteroidota; class Bacteroidia; order Bacteroidales; family Bacteroidaceae; genus Physcousia. Next base: position 49,322 of record CAMZCM010000009.1, read on the forward strand.
TTATCCTGCGTGACAGTCAGTCCCCAGCAGTTCCACGAGTTCCAACCCATAGGGGGCGTTTGGCCTATCATGTCTGCGCCCACCTTCAGCGTGAAGTCTTGTGAAGCCCTACCCTTTGCATTCTCAGCGGTTACGGTGAAAGCCAGGTTAGTTGGTTTGTCTATCTTTCCGCTCAGCACGCCGCTTTCTGTCAGCTGGAGCCCTGCGGGCAGGTTGTTACAGGTGAACTTCATAGGCTTTTCACCCGATACGGGGAAGCGATAGATGACAGGGGAACCGGGACGCACACCCCACACCGGAGCACCATTGAAGCGGGGTGTGATTGGAGCCTTTGGTGTCAGAACGTATTTCAGCTGCTTACTTTCGCTAAGCACCTTTCCTGTCTTCGCGTCGGTGTAGGTTGCCGTCAGTTGGCACATCTTATCCATATTGTAGGGAACAGACACGCGCACAGGCTTGTTGCGCTTGATGGACAGTCTTTTGGTCTGAGACATCACCTTAGCTCCCGTCTCGCGGTCTGTAATCGTAACATCCAGCGTCCCTATGGTAGTCGTTAAATAGTCGTTGCAGACTTCTATATCATAATGGTACTGTCCGATATTCGTATCCATAAGGCGCATAGAAAGTCCGTCAGCAGCCTTAGGGCAAAAAATCGTCAGAGGATTGTTGTACAAACCGCCAGAACCACCACGATTATAGACGCGAACAGCAATCACGTTTTCTGCATCCAAGCGGACACCGTCTTTTCTGACATCGACCATATAGTTGCGAACAACATTACTAGCAGGGAAATAGCCCGCCGCATCTGTCGGCATACGGCCCGTCGAGCCAATCAGCTTACCATTCAAGTAGCATTCGTCTACATCATCAGCCTTGGGTATATTGAAGATAAGAGCATTCTGCTGGTCCGCACCTTGGAATACACTTTTGGGGATATTCACATGAATGCGATACCAACCATATGCCTTCGTATTTTGTGGAAAGCCTTGCTCATCCCATCTTTTCGTAATGTCAATCTCACTCCAAGAAGCATCGTTCATTTCTGGCTTTGCCCAATCCATGTCATCACCTTGCTTGAAAAACGCCTTGCTAACACAAATGTTCTGTGCGCTTGCCTGCAGCCCCATCAGAGCCATCAATGCTACTAAATATAGTTGTTTCATTGCTAATTTATGGTTTTAAAGGATAAAAACGGTGTTTGACGTTACAAATATAACTTTTAACTTCCTACAAAGCTTCCTGTTTTAAGGAATAGTAACGTTTGTTGGGGGTATTTTTATCATATTTGTTGATTGAGCACAATAGGAAGTGAGGAAAGAGAAGAAATATCATAAAAGGAAAGAGCAAAATTATATTTTTGGCTTCTTGACAGCACATTATCAAAAATAAATAAGTATCTTTGCCGTCAGAAACGTATCATCTCATGATGGTACAAGAGTGGAATCATCATATTATCAACCTATAAACTTTCAATTCAACAATGAATCCCTATCTGAATTTCTCCCTTGAGGGTAAGGTAGCCCTCGTGACGGGTGCCAGCTACGGCATCGGTTTCGCCATCGCCAGCGCTTTCGCTGAGCAAGGTGCTAAGATCTGCTTCAACGACATCAATCAGGAGCTCGTTGACAAAGGCTTGAAGTCTTATGCCGAGAAGGGCATCAAGGCTCACGGTTATGTCTGCGACGTGACCGACGAACCCGCTGTGCAGGCCCTCGTAAAGAAGATCAAGGAAGAGGTGGGCACCATCGACATCCTCGTGAACAACGCCGGTATCATCCGCCGTATCCCCATGCACGAAATGGAGGCTGCCGACTTCCGTCGCGTCATCGACATCGACCTGAACGCCCCCTTCATCGTCTCCAAGGCTGTTCTGCCCGACATGATGGCCAAGGGTCACGGTAAGATCATCAACATCTGCTCCATGATGTCTGAACTGGGTCGCGAGACCGTGAGCGCCTATGCTGCTGCTAAGGGCGGTCTGAAGATGCTCACCCGTAACATCTGTTCTGAATACGGTGAATATAACATCCAGTGCAACGGCATTGGCCCGGGTTACATCGCTACTCCCCAGACGGCTCCCCTGCGTGAGCGCCAGCCGGACGGCAGCCGCCATCCCTTCGACAGCTTCATCTGCGCTAAGACTCCCGCTGGCCGCTGGCTCGATCCGCAAGAACTGACCGGTCCTGCAGTTTTCCTCGCTTCTGAGGCCTCCAACGCCGTGAACGGCCACATCCTGTATGTTGATGGCGGTATTCTCGCCTATATCGGCAAGCAGCCCAAATAAGATTTCTCAACCCTATGATAGCGGGCGCTTCCACTCAGGAGGCGCCCGTTTTTCGTATTCCTATACCTAATCCTAATGAGCCGCACGGAAAAAGTAGGTATTTTGAGAGTTGGAGGACATCCTAAAGATTAGGTATTTTGTATTGAAGGGGTTGCGAGGAAGGTGAGATTACCATACTTTTGCGGTCGGAAATTTCACAAACAACGGTAAAATGACATATATGAATAAAATTTCGATCGCAATCATTGGCTGCTGTCTCAGTGCAAACCTGCAGGCACAAGAGGCTGCAGGTGACAGTGTGATGCAACACGTAACAGGGAACCGCCTCAGCATCGGCGGCTACGGAGAGGTGAACTATTCTCGCAATTTCTATAGCGACAACCCCTTCCGCTACAACGATGCTGCCAACCACAAGAACGACCCTTCACACAATCGCTTCGACATCCCTCACGCCGTCATCTATTTAGGCTATGACTTTGGCAAGGGGTGGTCGTTGGGCACAGAGATTGAATTTGAGCACGGCGGCACAGGTTCCGCCGAAGAGCTGGAAGCCGACGAGTTCGCCGAATGGGAACAGGAGACGGAGAAAGGCGGTGAGGTGGAACTGGAACAGTTCTGGATTCAGAAGTCCTTCGGCCGCTGGGCGAACATCAAGGCCGGACACATCGTAGTGCCAGTGGGACTGACTAACGCCCATCATGAACCCCTGCAGTTCTTTACGGTCTATCGTCCGGAAGGCGAGAACACCATCCTGCCTTGCACCTGGCATCAGACTGGCTTCTCGTTCTGGGGCCGCCACAAAGATTTCCGCTACGAAGTGCAGCTGTTGGCGGGCCTGAACAGCGACCAGTTCACACGCAACAACTGGATCAAGAACGGCACCAAGTCACCCACGGAGTACGAGGTGGCCAATAAATTCGGGACCTCCCTACGTATCGACAACTACAGTGTTCCTGGTTTACGCATCGGCCTAAGTGGATATTTCGGCCATTCTATCGGGAATTCCAGCCCAAACGAGGCCACAGGTGCAACCGCCACCTATAAGGGTGTTGTCGCCATCGGTGCCTTCGACTTCAGCTATAAGGGGTACAACTGGATTGTTCGCGGGCAGGCCGACTACGGCTATCTGGGCGATGCCGACCAACTGACCGATATCTATAACCGCACCAACAAAAAATCCCCATTTCATCACAGTAGCAGCATGAGAACGGTGAGCAGCCGCGCCTATGCCGTAGGGGTGGAAGCGGGCTATGATATCTTCTCACAGATCCGTTGCACGAGACGGAATAGGGAACACCTCTATCTCTTTGGCCGTTATGAGCAGTACAACCCCTATGCCAAACAGATGGGCGCTAACAGCTACGATTACACCGCCGTCAAACGGATGGCCGTAGGCGTAAACTACTACCCACTGAAGCAGGTAGCCATTAAGGCTGAATACTCACAACGTTTCCTCAATAGCCGCTACAACAACGAGTCGAGTGTGAATATCGGCGTTGCCTACGAGGGATTCTTTTTGTAAAAAAATTTGGTTGAGTCTAATAATTATAATAATTTTGCATTATGAAGGTTTTTAAATTCGCAATGATTTGTGCCGTAGCAGGCACTTTGAGCGTAGCACTGTCAGCTTGTGACAGCGATGATTCTTCAACATCGGCCAACAACGACAACCAACAGTCGGCTGTTGACTATAGTAACAAGGTGTATGGACAGCAGGCTATGAGTGCCTGTGAAGAGGTGATCAATAGCTTGAATCAGGCTATGAGCGCCATTGAAAAGAGCAATCTCACTCAGGAGCAAACAGCGGAATTGCAACAGATTCTGACGAATAACGTGGACAACGTAATCGTGCCGACCTACAAGAACCTGGCCGATGCTGCCGAGAAACTGCAAAAGGCGCTGGGCGACCTGTCGGCCAACGAAATCACACAACAGAATATCGACGATGCCTGCACGGCGTTTAAGGAGGCCCGTGCATGGTGGGAGAAGAGCGAAGCTTTCTTGGGTGGCGCAGCCAGTGACTTCGAGATCGACCCCAGCATCGACTCATGGCCGCTGAACCGCGACCTGTTGCACAGCTATTTCCAGACAGGTGAATATAGCGAAGCTGCCATTGAAGACCAGAGCATCATGGGCTTCCACGCACTGGAGTTCGTGCTCTTCCGCAACGGAAAGAATCGCACAGTGGCTGAGTTTCAAGCCAATGACACCTACAAAGGTTTCAGCGATGTGAAAGGTGCTGAGGAATTGAAGTATGCCGAAGCTGTAGCCAAAGAACTGGTGCTCTCCTGCTACAATCTGGAGGTTGCTTGGAGCGAGACACCCAATACAGCGCGTCTTCAGGCCATTCAAGACGATGATCGCAACTATCTGACCAAGAAGAATAAGTCCTTTGGTTGGAACATGAAAAACGCCGGTAATGTCGAGAGCACCTTCGATGGGCTCAACGATGCATTGGGACAGGTGCTCAACGACGATGAGGGCAGTGCTGCCGCCATTGCCGACGAGGTCGGTTCTGGCAAGATCGGTCATCCCTTCCAAAGCGGTTACATCTTCTATGTGGAGTCGCCCTACAGCTACAATTCGCTGACCGACTTCCAGAATAATATCCGTTCCATCGAGAATGTGTGGTTCGGCAATACCAACGGCGCCAGCGGCAATGCCAATGTCAGTTTCAGCAAGTGGTTCGCCAAGAACTATTCCAAAATGGGCAAAGCCGTAGAAGCTGCCATCAGCAACGCCATCAGCAATATTGGCGCTATGCCCAGTCCGTTTGTCACCTATGTCAGCACCGTTTGGGGTGTTTCGTTTGAAGATTCCAAGATTATAGATATCCCAGAATAATATGAACAAGACTAACTTTTACCTATTCGCGCTTCTAGGATTGCTGTCCGGCTTGACACTGGTGTCTTGTGCTGACGACAACGATAACAACGTGGAGAAGGAAACCTACGAGCTGGCTGAAAAAGAAGCCGCCTTCGGTAAAGCCAACGAAGTCTTCACGGCCGAAGAATGGTACCCAGGCGGAGAACTCGGCACGACCACCAAGCGCAGCTACTCAGCAGCTGCTCCTGCTGTAGATAAAATCGCCGATGGAATGACCAGTTTTAAGCACGGAGAGGACTTCTTCGAGCACCTCTACACGCTGAACACGGAGCCTCGCAAGGGCCTCGGCCCCGCCTGGGTCCGTTCCAGCTGCATCCACTGCCATCCGGGTTACGGACACGGCAAGCGTCAAGAGGAATATCGTGCTAATGAGATTGGCAACGGCTACCTATTGGTCATCTATCATCCTGAGAACAATGCCTATATCTCTGAGGTGACTGGTATGCCCCAGACACAGGCAATGGAGCCTTTCACACCCCCCATCGATGAAAACCAAATCAAGATTGAGTGGAAGAAGGTGGAAGAGATGCCAAGCGGACTAGCAATGGAATTCAAGGACGGCGAAAGCTACGAGCTGATCTATCCGGAAGTGACGATCCCGCAATCGGCATTCAATACGAATCCGAAGCCTGAGAACTACGAGGTTCGTCTGGAATCGACCATCGGCATCTATGGTACCGGCTTGCTCGATGCTATCACGGACGAGGATTTGGAGGAACAGTGGCGCAAAGAGGCTCAGTTCGTGGAGCTGAACCCCGCGATGTGGGACAAAGAGAATAACACATTCACCGCCTCTGCCTATTACTCTGCTCCTTATAACGACTTGAACAAGCATCGTGGTGACCACGGCCCCGTGAAGCGTTTCACCTATGCAATGACACGTGGCTCGCTGCAGGACGGCGCTGGTGCTAATGCCATCTGGAACATCACCAATGTGACCCGTTCTGACCGCCACTGGCTCTACTCCACACCCGCTTGGGCAAAGGCTCAGAGCGAAGACCAGAACGTCATCAATTACATCAAGGAGAATGGAGCTAGCGAAGAGAGTCTGCTGCATCCATACTATGCCGACGGTACCAATGAAGGCATTGCCGAGCGCGTGAACGAGATTCTGGGTGTCACATCAGTGGCCAAGAAAGAAACCTTCGAGAAGTACCTCTTCAAGGGTGCTCCCTATAACAATAAGGAAGAAATGAGCGATCAGGACTACTACGATTTCATGGTATGGCACCGTGGCCTCGCAGTTCCTGCCGCCCGTAACTTGGACGATGCTGATGTGCAGCGCGGCAAACAACTCTTTGCACAAATCGGTTGTACCCGATGTCACCGTGCTTCGTGGACGACCGGCAACGATGACTACTGGGTTGATGCCAGCATCAAGGCTTACTGCCAAGAGAAAGGTCTTGACCCCAAGAACAGTCTGCCTCGTTTCGTCAACCAGACCATTTGGCCTTACACCGATATGGTTCAACACCGTCTGTTCATGAAGAATGATATCCGCACAGGCTGGTGTCGCACCACCCCACTCTGGGGTCGAGGACTGTCACTCCGACTCACGGGAGCTGAAGACCGCTTACACGACTGTCGCGCTCGCAATGAGATAGAAGCCATCATGTGGCACGGTTACTCTGCGGAGTCCGATGCCTACAAGACGGTGGAGAATTTCATGAAGCTCGAGAAGGCTGATCGCGATGCGGTGGTGAAGTTCCTACGTGCCATATAAAATGATTTTATGCTAAAAAAAACACTCGTTTTACTCTATTTTGTGGTGGTGACCGTGATGGCCGCCGCCACTTTTGCGCAACGCCTCTATGGTGTTAACTTCTATGAGCAATGGTGGTTCACAGCCCTTTGGGCACTGCTCACTGCCGTTGGTACTGCGTGGTTCATCGTCCGCAAGGTGCATCGTCCGTCGGTAGTACTGCTCCACCTGTCGTTCGTGGTGATCCTCTTAGGCGCCCTGCTGACTCACCTGTTTGCTCAGCGCGGCATCATCCATCTGCGTGAAGGAGAGACCACACAGGCTTACCTCACCAGCGACAACAGAGTACACCATCTGCCGTTCATCCTGCGGCTCGACACCTTCCGGATTATCTATCACCCCGGAACAACAGCGGCCGCCGACTATGAGTCACACCTGACTATCATAGACAAAGAAGAAATGTACAACGAGGTTGTCTCCATGAATCATATCTGCTCGCGAGCAGGCATTCGGCTGTATCAGAACAGTTACGACGAAGACGGACACGGTAGCGTACAGACCATGACCAGCGACCCTTGGGGCATCGCTGTCACCTATACAGGCTATGCCTTGCTGTTCATCTCGCTCATCTGGATTCTCATTGACCCACGTGGCAGCTATCGCAAGTTGCTACGCTCACCAGTCCTGAAACGCGGGGCGCTGTCGCTCATGCTACTGATGACAATGGGCAGTCAGACGATGGCTGCACCTCCGACGATTCCCAAACTGACAGCCGAGAAACTGGGTAAGCTGAACATTCTGTACAACGACCGAATCTGTCCGCTGCAAACCTATGCCCTCGACTTCACCAAGAAGCTACACGGAAAGACACATTATGAAGATCTGACAGCCGAGCAAGTGCTAGCCGGCTATCTCTTCTTTGCCGATGAATGGGAGAATATTCCGTTGCACAAACCGAAAGAAGATCAAAAGTGGGTTCTCTACTACCTCCAGCATGGCCTCTCGCTGAAGGTCTTCCCTTGTACCCAGGAGACGACAACCCGGTGGTACGCGCCCGCCGACCCCATTGACACCCTATTCGTGTCTGCTGAGAGTAAGGTGCTCATCACCTCATTCTTCGATGTGCTCTATGGCGCTGTCAGCGTAGGCGACTATGAGCTGGCCAACCAGTATCTGGACCGTCTGCTCGACTACCAGCAGCAGAATGCCGGCACATCTATCCCCTCTCACTTCCGTCTGCAGGCCGAACGCCTCTACAATGCCGTACCCTTTGCCACCATTCTGTTCATAGTCTGCCTGACGATGGGCTTTCTGTCCTTCCTGATCTTCCTGTTCTGGCCCAAGAAGAACGCCTTCCGCATGCAATTCATCGTGATGCTGCTCTCGTTCTTAGCACTGACCCTCTGCTTGGCACTGCGCTGGATCGTCAGCGGTAATATCCCGATGTCCAACGGCTACGAAACGATGCTGTTCGTCGCCTGGCTGCTACAGTTGCTCACCCTGCTGCTACAACACCGTTTCCGCATCCTCCTCACCTTCGGCTTCCTGCTCTCAGGCTTCTTCCTGCTGGTGAGCCATATCTCACAGATGAATCCGCAGATAGGATCCCTCATGCCCGTCCTGCGGTCTCCCTTGCTCACCCTTCACGTCAGCATCATCATGATTGCCTTTGCCCTGCTCAGCCTCACATTCATCAGCGGCGTCACGGCACTCATTTTCCATTTCACGGACCGTCATTCGCAGGTGGAATCGCTGGCCATTCTCAGCCGTGTCTTCCTCTATCCCGCCCTTACCACCTTAGGCTTTGGCATCTTCATCGGTGCCATTTGGGCCAATATCTCATGGGGAACCTATTGGAGCTGGGACCCCAAGGAAGTGTGGGCGCTCATCACCTTCATGGTCTATGCCGTCGTTGTACATACTCAGAGTCTCCCCATCTTCCAACGTCCCCTTGCCTATCACGTCTATGTGACCCTCGCTTTCCTGACGCTTCTCATGACCTATTTCGGTGTCAACTATTTCCTTGGAGGTATGCATAGTTACGCTTAAGCCTCATTTTCCAGAGGCGTTTTTTGGTCTTACAGAAAAAAAGATGTACTTTTGCGGCCGATTTAGGAACATTGCATGGATTTTAGCACCATTTCTTTCCCAGAACTGGGCGTAACGGCAGAACTTTCCACGTTTGCCCCCGAGGGAAAAATCACTGAGCAGCACGCCATTCTTCACGTGGAGTCACGTGGAGATTTGTTCCGTGAGCAGTTCGACCGCATTCGTCAGGCCGAACAGGTTTTGTTGGCACAGCCTCAGTGTGCAGGTTCTCGCATCATCCTCAAGCGCTACTTCCTCAGCGATGCCACCAACCAGCAGCCCCTCGTCACCATCGACGCTGATTGCTCGGTCAGCTGCATCCAGCAGGCTCCCCTTGACGGTTCCAAAGTGGCTGCATGGCTTTACCTCGTCCATGACATGGAGGTCGAAAATCAGGATGCTCTTGTCATTGCCCGTCACAATGGCTACTGCCATCTTTGGAAGTTGGGTATGTGTGCCACCGAAGGCGACAGTGCCCAGCAGACAACAACATTGTTGGAACAGTATGAGGCTGTGCTGAAAGACTTTGGCGCAACACTGGCCGACAACTGTCTCCGCACCTGGTTCTATGTCCGCGATGTAGATACCCAGTATGCCGGAATGGTAAAAGCTCGTCGTGAGAATTTCATCGAGCAGGGATTGACCGAGCAGACCCATTATATCGCTTCTACAGGTATTGGCGGCCTGCCAGCCGACACTCGCGCCATTGTGCAACTCGGCACCTACGCCCTCACAGGTTTCGACCCACGTCAGCAGCACTATCTCTACGCCAAGACACATCTGAACTCCACTTATGAATATGGTGTCACTTTCGAGCGTGGCACACGTCTGGATTTTGGCGACCGCCGTCATGTCTTAATCAGCGGTACTGCCAGCATCAACAACAAAGGTGAAGTGGTTCATGTCGGCGATATCGTCAAGCAGACAGAGCGCATGTGGGAGAATGTCGAGGCGCTCTTGGCAGAAGCAGAGACCACATTCGACGATATCGCACAAATCATTGTCTATCTGCGTGATATCAGCGACTACGAGACTGTTCGCCAGATGTTCGAACGTAAGTTCCCCGCGACCCCTTACGTCATTACCCTCGCTCCCGTCTGCCGTCCCACCTGGCTCATCGAGATGGAGTGTGTCGCCATTCGTGAAATCCACAATGAGGATTTTAAGGATTTCTAATGAACACCCTTCGTATTATCCTTTCCCCTTCTTCTACCGATGTCGTTTATGCCGGCATAGCCGTTGCTACCGGCACACGTCATGAGCTGGACACCGAAAGTGGCATGGCCCATTTGGTGGAGCACATGACGTTCAAGGGTACTAACCACCTTTCTTCCACTCAGATTCTCAACCGGATAGAGCGCGTTGGTGGCGACCTCAATGCCTATACGGGTAAGGAAGAAACTATATACTATGTCACCTTCCTGCGCCAACACCTTCATCGCGCCCTTCCCCTGTTGATGGATATCGTCTTCGACAGCACCTATCCGCAGACCGAACTGGAGAAGGAAGTGGAAGTGGTCATCGATGAAATCGAGAGTTACAACGATTCGCCTGCTGAACTTATCTACGATGAATTCGAGAGTTTGCTCTTTCCTAATCACCCTCTGGGCCGCAATATCTTGGGCGATGCCGACCGCCTCCGCCAATATCGCAGCGAAGATCTCCAACGCTTTGTCCAACGCACTTATAGCCCCGAGCAAGCCGTTTTATTCGTAAAGGGAAATGTCAGCATGGCGGACGTGAAGAAAGCTTTTCAAGGAAAGGACTGGTCGCTGCTGCCAACTGAGAATATTCCCTCCGCACAAAAGCGACAGGCTCCCATTCTCCCGAAGAAGGAACATGGGGAAGCGTCCACTATCATCCACAAGCCTGTTCATCAGGCTCACGTGATGCTGGGTGCTCGTGCCTATGCCGCTACCGATCCCCGTTATTACGGACTGTTCCTGCTGAACAACCTCTTGGGCGGTCCCGCCATGAACTCGCGCCTAAGCCTTGCTTTGCGCGAACGCGCCGGCCTCGTCTATACGGTAGAAAGTGCTGTTACAGCTTATACCGATACGGGGGTCTGGTCGGTCTATTTCGGCTGCGATCCAGAAGATGTGCGTCGTTGTCTGCGACTTGTCCATCATGAGCTTCGTCGTCTGGTGGACACACCGCTGGGCCCTCGCGCCCTTGATGCCGCCAAGCAACAGCTCATCGGACAGATTGGAATCAGCTACGATCATTTTGAAAACGTAGCCTTGAGCACGGCCAAACGTTTCCTACACGACGGTTATTACCGTTCACCAGAAGAAATCATCCATTCCATCGAAGCTTTAACAGCCGAAGGCCTACAAGCCATCGCTGCCGAGGTCCTGGATCCTGCAAATCTCATGACCCTCATCTACCAGCCCGAAGAGGCTCACAAATAGAAAATCGCTTCCGGCCCCATATTGAAAAGGAGATCCACGATGCTCAGGTCGGACAGGAAGCCAAGACGTTGCTGAAAAACTTGATAATAAGGTGTAACCGTTCCTTCTACACTGCGACGCAGGTTTGAGGGAACGGTTTGTTCGATATCAATGAGCCTGCACACCAATTCGTGTAGCGCCGCATTGAAGTCAACGAGGTAGTCGTGCGTACGCGAATGATAAAAAGGCGCGAATTCATCAGCATAATATTCAAAAAACGGGCTCTTGCCATAGGCCGTTCGTAGGGCGCTCCAGTGGTGATGACGCCAGTTGCCATGTTCGCTGATTCGGATGTCGCGGATGGGGACATGACTCGAAGCTGCCTCCACAGGGATAATCAGATTCGCCGGACCATCGGGCATTGCGATAGTGCAACGATTACGAATCGTCTGCTTCACATAGTGTTCTTCCGTATGAATAGTAGTATCCTCACTCGCGTGAAACAAACGATACCATGAAATGGGAGCAAGATAGGCAGTAGTCAGCAAAATAATGAAGATTTAAAGACGTTCGACACGAATGAGCACTTTCTGGTTATCCGCAAGCGTTGTTGCGATGAAATGGATATTTCCGCCTTCCTTCAGATGTAGTTGCTTGCGTAAGTTCACAACAGATATAGGGAAGCCACGAACGGTGAGATCTGCAGCATCGATACCTTCCAAGAGACGCTTCAGGTCTTTCTTGCTGAAGGTTGCGTGGTCAAGAACCCGCCATTGCCGCCCTGGGAAATTAGTAAGATGCTCCTCAGCTCCATAGAGATGAGAATGGTGCGCAAGTTTCTGCACGGGATAGCGCCGGCAGACGCTCTTATAAGCCCCAGCTTTCATAATGCCCGCATTGGGTTCATAGAGGAACGGAGGCAACCCGCCGTCCCAGTTGCCAATCACCAACGGTGCATCTTTTTCCTGCTGAAGCGTGAAGCGGAACTCAGAGATGATATTCAGTGGAAGGGCAGCTTCTATATCCGCACAACAGATAGGAATAACGTCGCGTCGCCGATTTGGCCCCATCACCAACAGCAGCTCCTTGCACTCGCCCTCCACACAGACCACGTGCACCTCAGCGATTCCCTCTAAAGAACGCAAGGCGGCAGTGATGTCAAGCATAGGGGATAATTTAATGATGGTATAAACCGAGTTTTTTCTCAGTTGTTCCTGCAAGGCACAGACATCGGGCGTGCAATCCTCGATACGGGCCACCTTTCGTCCGGCATCGTCGCGACGGGCCGGGTCGATGAACAGGAAGGTGACAGGCAGGAAAAAGTCCGATGCATCGCCACAGACGACCTCTGCATGGGCGCAACCCATCAAGGGCAGGTTATTGCGGGCCAGATTACAGAGGTCAACATTGCGTTCGACATAGACAGCTTGTTTGAACAGCGGAGCGATGGCCATGAAATCGATGCCAAGACCACCAGTCAAATCGCAGAAAATCGGCCCGTCTCCCTCCCATTTTGTGGGCGGCATCGCCTCTAACAACCGACGAACCACGTGTCGTTTATACATCGCTGTCGTCTCGCTTGAACATTGTTCCATGCTCAAGCGCGGGGGAAAGAGGAAGCCGTCAGTGGCAGCGCAAGCGGGTAACTTACGTGCTGCCAACTGACGGCCTTCTATCTGTTGAAGCGCTATACGCAAATCTACATCTGTCGGCACAGGCCGAAGCGCCAACTGACAGACGTCATCGTTGGCATGTTTACGAATGTATTCTTGCGTCGCACGGTTCACTTTAAGAGCTCGCCTACTATTTCTGCAAGCTTGTCGCCGCGCAGGTCACGTGCAACAATCTTACCATCCTTGATAAGCACGGTGGCCGGGATAGCACGCACACCATAGAGGCTGGCGCCCTCGCAGTCCCAACCCTTGAGGTCAGAGATCTGCGGCCAGGTGATGCCCAGCTCCACAATCGCTTGCTTCCAAGCATTAACATCTTTATCCAAGCTGACACCGATGATTTCAAAGCCTTGAGCATGATACTGCTCATAGGCAGCCTTCACGTTAGGCATCTCCCCACGACAGGGACCACACCAGCTGGCCCAGAAGTCAATCAACAGGACCTTCGCCTTGGCAGCTACTTCGCCAACGCTCAGCTCGTTGCCCTCTGGGGTCTTGGCCTTGATATCCTTGAATGGTTTACCGACGGCTGTCACGGCCTTCAGCGCATAGAGCTCGCGCAGACTTTGGATATCCTCGTTGTCACTGTTTTCAGGAATAGCAGCCAGCTGCTCATTTACAAAATCGTCACCTAAGGCACCAGCATACATCACAAGATAGGTCTGCCCCACGACGTTGTCGATATTTTCCTGAATAAAATTTCTATAGATGTCCATCGACTGATCCTGTAGGTCGTTTAATTGCTTCTCGGCATCAGCCTTAGCTTCATCCGTAGCACTCAAATCGTTGAGGACACCAAAAATCTGTTGCGCTTTCTGGTTGAGTTCGTACTCCTGTGCGGACAATGCTGACAGCGCCTCGTTAGCCGGTGTTCCACAAATCTCAGCACTCTTGTTCTGCGCAGTATCCAATTTGATGGTGATAGATCCATTCTCCAAGGCAAACTGAGTGGCCAGTGCCAAGTCAGGATTGGCATTCGAACGCCAAATCACATACCGCATAACAGCAGTATCCTGCACGCCCTCAAAGACAAACTTTCCTCCCTTGACAAGGACAATCTGAATCGTATCAACATCGTTCATTCCCCTGACATCGGCCAAAATCACCGTGTCTCCATTTTCAGCGCCTGTGACATAACCTGTTACCTTATAACCCTTTTTGTTACAGGCAGCTACGCAAAGCAACAATGCAACTGCAGCCAATGATAGTAGTTTTTTCATAGACTTTCTCTGTTAGTTATTTATTCGTTGATATTTCCTTGTTTAGTTTTTCCAACGCACGATTTTCTGCAGCCTCCATGATTTCCCGTTCCCCAGGCCCTTTGTCATTGATGCCACAGAGATGAAGGATGCCGTGAATGATGACACGATGCAGTTCCTGCTCGTAAGAAAAACCGATTTCATCGGCATTTGAGTGCACCGTATCAAGACTGATGAACAGGTCACCGCCGATGGAAATGGTGCTGCTATTGTCAAAGGTGATGATATCTGTGTAGTAGTCGTGCTGCAGGAACTGACGGTTCACTCGCAGGATCTCTTCATCATCCACGAAGATATAAGCGATGTCGCCGACGCGACGGCCATAATCGGCCGCTACCGCCTGCACCCAAGCCCTGATCCTATCCTGATTGATGGCTGGCATCTCTACGCCTATGGTTTGAAACGAGATCATTTCTTACACAATTTGCAGTTTTCGCAGGAACGGAAGCGTTTCTCCACCTGCACAGCCAGTCGCTGGCGAAGCGCCTCCAGCGGCACCTCATTTAGCACCTCACTGGCGAAGGCCTGCTTTAGCAGGGTGTGAGCCTCCACTGGCCCTATGCCGCGCTGGCTCATATAGAACAGGGCGTCGTTGTTCAGCTGTCCTACGGTAGAGCCGTGCGAACACTTCACGTCGTCCGCATAAATCTCTAACATCGGCTGTGTCCACATCCGCGCTTCTTCCGTGCACACCAGGTTCGCATTTCGTTCCTGAGAGTCGGTCTGCTGGGCACCTTCGCGCACCAGCACCTTACCGGCAAAAGCGCCTGTTGATTGCTGATCCACCACATATTTATAAAGCTCACGACTCGTGCAGGCCTGAGCCACATGGTCTATGAGCGTGTTGTTGTCCACATGCTGCGAGCCGCTGGTGATAGCACAACCGAGCAGTTGAACATCGGCGCCCTCACCCATCAGACGTACGTCCGTCTGGTTGCGGGTCACTCCGCCAGCCAACGTGAACACCGTATGTGTCAGATGGCCGCCAGCTGCGACATTCGCGAACACCTGATGGAAACGGTGACAACGCTCGTGTGTGTCTTCGATGTCATAGAATTCTACGCGAGCCCCTTCGCCCACGAAGACCTCCGTCACCTGCGTCGTCAGGAAATTCTGTCCCGCCTCCGCTTTCTCATTCAGAATAATCTGCACTTCTGCACCAGCCTCAGCAATAATCATCATCCTACGGTTCTGCATCAGTGGTGCAATAGCGCCCAAGGTATTCGTGATCTGCACGGGATGTTCCTTTTTCTCCCCTGCTGTCACATGAATCACCATCAGGTCCTGTACCAGCATCGTGTTCAGCGCTGTGACGCCGTCGGCATTCACATCTGCTAAGGTGCCATAGAGCGCAGCCACCTTGTCATCCGACAGTTCTTGCTCTAAGGCAGCCCGTGTCTGAATGCCGTAGTTGGGCGCAAACGCCTGAGCCACCTCTGTATATTTATAGCGCTCCACCTTTTGCGTGGGGAAGCCCAAGCGCGCAAAAGCCGCAACCGCCTCGTCGCGACGAGCGTTCAAAATCACCGATGAACCCGCATCAATTCGCTTGCGTTCGGCTTCGAAGAACTGGATATATTGGTTCGTCTCTTTCAATGTCTCAATCTTTCAAAGTCTCTTTCACCCAGTCGAATCCTCGCTCTTCAATCTCCATCGCCAACTCTGGGCCGCCATTCATCACGATACGTCCGTCAATCAGCACATGCACGAAATCCGGCTTCAGATAATCCAGCAAACGCTGATAGTGCGTAATCACAATCGCCGAAGTCTCAGGTGTGCGCAGCTTATTGAAGCCTTCAGCCACGATACGTAGGGCATCCACGTCGAGTCCGGAGTCCGTCTCGTCCAGGATGCACATCGTGGGCTCCAGCATCGCCATCTGGAAAATCTCGTTGCGTTTCTTCTCACCACCGCTGAAACCTTCGTTCACAGAGCGGCTGGTCAGTTTGTTGTCCAAAGCCACAATCTGACGTTTCTCACGCATCAGCTTCAGGAATGCGCCAGCGTCCAGCGGTTCCAGCCCTTGGTACTTACGTTTGGCGTTTAGCGCTGCCCGCATGAAATTTACCATCGACACGCCGGGAATCTCCACCGGCTGTTGAAACGACAGGAACAGTCCCTCATGAGAACGTTCGTCGGGGGACATCGCCAGCAAATCCTTGCCGTTAAAGGTCACCGAGCCCTCCGTCACTGTGTAGGCCGGATGTCCTACGAGTACGTTAGACAGTGTAGATTTTCCTGCGCCGTTCTGTCCCATCAGCGCATGGATTTCGCCGGGTTTGATCGTCAAATCAATCCCTTTCAATATCTCTTTGCCATCGATTGTGGCATGCAGGTTCTTTATCTCCAGCATTTTCTTTTTCGCATTTTGTGGCGGCAAAGATATAGCTTTTTCATGGCACAGCCAAATAAAGCCCTAATTTTTCAGCGCTTACCAGCCTTTCGCCATGAAATCTCTCTTGTCTCGTTCTATCATTATCAGCACTTTCGTTTGGGCCAACTTGTGCAGCTTGATGCAGAAGTAAATCAGGACTATGAAGCTCAGACCGCCGATATAGGGATTCACTTCCCCACTCATCGCCAAAGCATCGTAGATGCCGTGAACCAATACAGGAGCAAACAAAATCAACAGTGCGTTCTTCAATGAGGGATTCACGAAATGATAGACCGAATAATAATAGCCCATCAACACTGCAAAAGCATAATGTCCGGGAACAGCCAGAAGCGCACGGGCTATCGCCACCCCCATCCAATCTTCAGAGCCCAGCACATAAAAGATATTCTCGATGGCTGCAAATCCCAAGCCCACGCAGACCGCATAGACGATGCCGTCGAAGTGTTCATCGAAAAACGGATTCTTACGTAACACCATCCACAGCGCTAACAGCTTGGCCATTTCCTCTGGCACAGCAGCCACACAGAAAGCCTGTATCGTGGTACCAATAACATTCGTCGGAGCACCGCTACCAAACAGTGCAGCACTGATTCCGGATTCCACAACAGCTACGGGAAAACAGATGACTACGCCCCACAGCACCGCTTTCAAAAGCCATGATGTCGGTTCCGGCTGCGCATCCTTTTTCCAGATGTACAAAAACAACAATATCGCTGGCAACAATGCCGCTCCTAAAATAATCACAATGCCCATCTTTTACACAATCTATTAAATATGACTTCGCAAAAGTACAGATTAAAATCCAAATAAATGATACAAACGGATGATTTAACGACAAAAATCTGGTTTTATTTGGGAGGAAAGGGATTGGACCAATATTTGTAGCATCGTAATTCTTTCAATGATCCTTGTTGACAAAGAAGATAATATTTATATAGTGGATGCGGAGGTTAAACTACTACATCCTTAAAAAGCTGACTTTCGAAAAACACCTACCATCCTACCCATAAGGGGCGATGAGGCCGCTGTGGCAGCAGGTTTTGGAATGGGTAGGTGTTGCGTGAACACCTACCCATACACCTACCCATTTTGTACCCAAAGACCTACCCATCGTAGGTTCTTGGACAACGTCCTCAGGCAACTTTGAGGGGCACAATCTTGTAGTACGGAATGTTGCCATGTTTGTAATGCTCGTAGCCGAGTTCCTTCATCGCCATTCCCAGATGTACCTTGGTGCTGTGGTTGATGGGCACAGAGGGGTACTCGGTTTGGATGAGCTGCAGGATCTGGTTCGTGTTGATGGCCTTCACCGTTTCGCCTTCCTGCGGTTTGCGGAAGCAAGCGACAACGATATCACCGATGTCCTTCTTCTCCGTAAAGTCGAGGTTCAGTTCCTGAATGCGAGCCACCTCTTCGTTGTTGAACCAATAAGGTGCTTTCTGTTCACGCAACTCGTAGAGCACTTGGGCATAGAGCTGCTCGTAGTCGATGTCGCCAGCATTGTTGACATACTGCCCTTGCGGGATGGTGAGACAGATATAGCGACGGCTACCTGTGGCATCAGTCAAGGGATGGGGATTGTTGGTGGAGGCCACGAACGAGGCGAAGCGCGGACGGTCCTCCTGGGAGCAGCCGTAGATGGGACGCCCGTTGACCTTGCTCTTCGAGAGCGTCTGCTTCAAAGCCGCATGCTGGCTGGGACGAATGGCATCGAGCTCATCCAAGTTCACCAACAGGTTGTTGGTCAACGCCATCTCCTTGTCGAACTTGTTCGAGAGGTTGAGGTGGTCAAGATAGTATTGACGCAGATGCTGTGGCAACAGTCGGCGGAGAAACGTCGTTTTGCCACAACCCTGAGCACCTATCAGAGTAGGAACACACTCATTGCCGTGCAGGGTGTCCATCTGCAGCCAATGGGCGACAGTCGAACGCAGCCAGACAGACAAGAACGACAGTTGCTCGGAGCTGATGCCCGGCAGTCGGCTGAAGAGGTTGGCCACATGGTTCTGTCCGTCCCATGCAGGCAGCCCATTCAAGAACTCCTGTATCGGATTATAAAGAGGAACTTCCTCCGATCGGACTACCTCCAGGATGTCCGCCTTCGGATTGTTCTCGCTGATCTCCATTCGCTTAGCCAGCAGGATGATGCTGTTTAGCGCCTCGGAGGTCAGAGGACGAAAATCCGACGTTTGTTTCTCGTCCTTGAGGGTTGCAAACTCTACCTTACCGTTCAGCACATTGCGACGGAGATGGTAATTCTCATGAAGGAACAGCTCAGCTGCGAGCATCCCTTCGGTGGTGGCATTTGATGCCTTTCCATGAATCGTCATTTCGTTTTCCATGGTGAAAAATGTTTGTTGAAGTGATTAATTATTTAAGGTGTGCCTATTTCTCTCTAAGGCGTTGCAAAGATACGAAATTTATTTTGCGGTTTACGAATTTTTGGATGCCATAATTTGCGTTTTAACATTTCCAACGTGCTTTTTTCTTGATGGGTAAGTTGGGGACCTCTTATGGGTACCTCTATGGGTAGGCCTTTCGCAAACACCTACCCATCGCGAAGTCCGCTGCCATAAAGGGCTCATCGCCTCTTATGGGTAGGAGGGTAGGTGTTTTTGTGAAATGACGTATTTTTTGAGAGCACCAAGCAAAGGACATTTGAATTATTATTACATGACAAAGAGCGAACAGAATGCCGCTTTTTGCCCCTATAGGATGTAACAATTGCTACTACACGTAGGAGCAAATTTTCCCTAGTGAGGGAACAAATTTTCCTTAGTATAGTAGTTTTTGGCCCCTTCTCACAGGTTATGAAAGATTATTACAGGAGAGAAATCGAGCTCCCTTTCACCCGAATTTTGAGCATCATTTTTGGTGTAGCTACCATATTTATTACTACCTTTGCGGAAGTAATATCTTATTTCATTATGAAAAAGCATCTGATTTTGATGATATCGCTATGCTTGGCGATTGGCTTGCAGGCGCAGAGTCGTATTGATCCGCAAAAGCTGAATGACCCTTCATCGTTTTCTCTCGTCGTCTTCGGCGATGTGCAAAACTACACGAAGAACAGTGCCTTTCAGCCTATCTATGAGCTATGTACAGCTTGGGTCGCGGACAACGTGGAGAACCTGAACATCAAGGCGGTGCTGTTCACCGGCGACTTGGTGAATCGGAACGAATTCATTTCGCCCAATCACACTTCCGAAAACCAGACCAGTAAACAGATGTGGGAGTGGTCGAGCCATTGTCTCAAACGTCTTGACGGAAAAGTGCCGTACATCATCGCCGCCGGCAATCATGAATACGGATTTACCCGAGGCGATGAAGCCTTTACACACTACTCCGAATATTATACGCCTGAGCGCAACAGCGAGACTGCCAAACATCTGGTGGCTACCTTCCCGAACCGTCAGGGACAGGCTTCGCTGGAAAATGCAGCGTGGGAGTTTCAGGATCAGAACTGGGGCAAGCTCCTCATCATCGGTTCCGAATGGGCCCCTCGCGACGAGGTGCTGGAATGGGCAAAGGGACTCTGCGACAGCAAGAAATATCAGAACCATAAGGTGATTTTCCTCACCCATTCTCTCTTACGCGGAAAGACGGCTAAATACACTGAGAATGAAAACTATAAGATACGGCCGCGCAATTGCGGAAAGGATATCTGGGAGAAGCTGCTCTATCCCTGCAAGAACATTTGTCTGGCGGTCTGTGGTCATACGGGACATCCAGCTGCTGAGGACGGAAAGGAGACGGGTAGCAGCTACGACCACCAAGTGAACAATGCCTATCGCTGCGACAAGAATATGGCTGGGAAAAATGTCCATCAGATGATGTTCAATGTCCAGTACCTCGGTGGCGGCAACGGAGGCGACGGTTGGCTCCGTCTCTTGGAGTTTATGCCCGATGGAAAGACCATCAAAGCCTCAACCTACAGTGTTCTGTTCGGCATCTCGCATATGACCAAGCACTTAGCTCACCAAACAGACCCCTCCTGTCAGTTTGATATGGTCGTTGACGATGATACCGCTAACTGAATGGCGGATATTCTGCATCGCGACCTCTTTGCGCATCGCCTCGGCGAGGGTGATGTCGCTTGGGTTGATACATTCCACATTGGCGAAACCGGCCTTTAAGAGCGCTTGGTGATCGCTCACGCGGCCCGCTATCAGACAGACGGGAACTGTGCCTGATTGCTCCAAGACTCCCATCGGGAGCTTGCCCATCAGCGTCTGTCTGTCGGCAGCGCCTTCGCCCGTGATAACGAGGTCAGCATCCTGTACCAATTTCTTGAAGTTAATCGTTTCGAGCAATAGCTGTATGCCAGGCTTACATTCTGCATTCAGATATTGAAGGAAGGCGTAGCCGAGTCCACCGGCAGCGCCAGCACCTTCCATTTGCGAGCGGTCATAGCCCAAAAGCCTGGCAGAATCCTCAGCAAACTTACGTGCCCTCTCGTCTAAAAGCAAAACATCCTTGGGCGTTGCTCCCTTTTGTGGCGCAAAGATATAAGCTGCTCCGTTTTCGCCATAGAGTGGGTTCTTGACATCAGAGGCAATGGTAAAACGTATCTCTCTAAGCTCTTCTATCTCACGCCATTGCGCTCCTCCGCAGAAAATGTCAGAGAGGGCCTGAATCAGTCCTCTGCCAGCATCACTAGTGGCGCTACCGCCAAGACCGACGATGATATGTCGGGCTCCTCTTCGGACAGCATCTGCCACCAGTTGTCCCGTTCCATAGCTTGTGGCCACCAACGGGTTGCGCTCCTCTATATTTAATAAGGTGAGCCCGCTGGCTTGAGCCATCTCTATCACCGCTGTCCCGTCCTTCAGCAGATACTTCGCGGTGATGGGACGCATCAGCGGGTCATACACAGAGACCTCAACGAGAGAACCGCCAATCGCCGCCTGGAAAGCCTCCAGAAAGCCCTCGCCACCATCACTAACAGGCACCTGCACGACCTCAGCCTCAGGACAAACCTTCCTGATGCCTTCTGCAGCTGCCCGATTCGCTTCCGCTGAACTCAGACACCCCTTGAATGAATCTATGGCAAGGACAACCTTCATTTGTTTTTTACCATTATGGTTTCACCACCCTTATCCATTTACTTTATCTTACAGTGTCAAAATCCTATATTCTGCATTTGACATCTTGAGGATTTCACGAGGAAGCTTGCCATAATGCACAGCTTGGATGGCCTTATTGATAATGCCGTGACCGACAGCAAGGACCGTTTGATTAGGATAGTTAGTCTTTACCCATTCTATAAAAGATTGGGCACGATTCAGCAGATCATCCATCTTCTCAACGTTATCAGGAAAGGGCAAGCCTTTGAGGTCGAAAATGTAGCGTCCTGTAAAATCACCCCAATCGCGCTCACGCAGCAAGGGCGTTGTTACGACACTCATATTTCGTTGATCAGCGAGTATCTTGGCGGAATCGTATGCACGCTGTAAGTCGCTGGAAATAATGGCATCAAAGGGTATGGCAGAAAGTGACGCGGCGAGTTCCTGAATCTGCGCAATACCTGTAGGGGCCAGCTCTCCTTGTCGCTGCCCCTGCATAATCATTGCTATATTATCTTTGGTCTCTCCGTGACGAACGAGATATAATGTCGTCATCAGTTCATATTTTCGACCCATCTAAACAATCGGTTCCAGCGGATATGGCCATCGAACCAGCTGCGATCCTTGTCGATGGACAACCAGATCATGATAGGTTTGCCCACCACATGATCCTCGGGGACAAAGCCCCAGTAGCGGCTGTCAGCAGAGCAATGACGGTTGTCACCCATCATCCAATAGTAATCCATCTTGAAGGTATAATGCGTCGCCACTGTGTCATTAATCAGAATAGTGCCATCGTCCTTCACCTCCAGTTTATTGCCCTCGTACACCTTGATGGGGCGCTCATAAATAGGCAGGTTCTCTAGGGTCAGACGGATGCTCTCCCCCTTCTTCGGGATCCACACCGGACCGTAATTATCGCGTGTCCAGCCGTAGCCGCCGTTCAGAGGATACAAATCGCCCGTTACTGCCGACGTGTCCACGTCGATGCTATCCACGAGGTCCGTCATCTTCAGCAGCGCCTCGCGCGTCTGTGCTGTCAGCGGCATCGCTCCCGTCTGGTGCAGGGTGATGCAGTCATCGCTACTCAGGTGCAAATCATGCGCCACCTGCTCAGGCAAATCGCGGCGTCCATCACGCAAATGGACGTGATACATATATTGTACGTTGTCCGGCTCCTTATTCGGCTCGCCGTCCAAATAGACGATGCGGTCCTTGATCTCCAGTGTCTGTCCCGGCAGACCCACACAGCGCTTCACATAGTTCTCCCTGCGATCCACAGGGCGCGACAGGATCTCGCCGAACTCACTGCTATTTTCCGCAATATAATGACGTCCAATCTGCATATAGGCGTTATGCAGCTTCCGTTGATCGATCAGCGACATGTTCTCTGGCGATGGCAGACGTCCGTTGTTCTGATATACTATCTGCTGACCGTAGCCGTAGCATAGGGCGTAGAAGTCAGCTGCCTGATACCTCGGGTTTGCCACCACCGTGTCGCCTGAGGGGTAGTTGAACACCACGATATCGTTCAGCTTCACCGGCTTCGGTGATACCCGTTTGTAGTCCCATTGTATCAGTTCGCTGTAGCTCTTCATGCCATTCGGCAACGTGTGCTGCACCAGCGGCAGCGACAATGGTGTCTGCGGCACACGTGGGCCATAGCTCATCTTAGACACAAACAGATAGTCGCCCACCAACAGGCTTTTCTCCAGCGATGATGATGGAATCGTATAGTTTTGGAAGAAATAGATATTCACGAAATACACAGCCACCAGCGCGAACACGATGGCATCGACCCACGACATGATTGTCCTCGTCACCGGGTTCTCCAGCTCCTTCCACCAAGTCCAAGGTACCCATTTCGTGATATATACATCAAAGATGAGGGGCACAATGATGATAGCCCACCAGGCATCCACCCAGGCGATGAACCAGATGTAGAGGGCCACGGCCACCACCATCTTCGCCCAATCCTTCCAGGTCAATTCTTTCTTATCAAGCTTTTTCATTATTCGTTATTTCGTTATTACGACATTTCGAGGTCTTGCATCACAAGCTCATGCCTTAATCTTTAATTCTTAGTCTTTAATCAGAACTTGAACAAGTCCCCCATTCCAAGCAGCCCTTCGTGCTCTGCCGTATATTCTGCCGCCAACACAGCACCCAATGCAAACCCCTTGCGCGAGTGCGCATCATGGGTGATGGTGATCAAGTCCGCCTCGCTGTCATAGCGTACTGTATGGATTCCCGGCACCTCGCCACGACGGATATTGTCGATGCGCAGCAACTTTGGATCTGTCGTGTCCTCACCCCATGCCTCTTTGCGGTCAATGGCCGCCACGATGTCATCGGCCAGTGTGATGGCCGTACCGCTGGGGTGATCCAGCTTATGCACGTGGTGCGTTTCCTCCATCTCCACATCATACTGCGGGAAGCGGTTCATGATTTGTGCCAGATAGCGATTCACTGCGCCGAAGATGGCGACACCCACCGAGAAGTTCGAGGCCCAGAACAATGTCTTACCCTCGCGCTCGCACAGCGTTCGCATCTCTGCCTCATGAGCGGCAAACCAGCCTGTGGAGCCAGACACCACTTTCACACCCGCAGCGAAGGCGCGCTGTATGTTGCCATAAGCCACCGTGGGGGCCGTGAATTCTATTGCCACGTCGGCGCTCTTGAACGCCGCACTCTCAAAGTCCTGTTGGTTATCGATGTCTATGCGGCACACGATGTCGTGACCACGCTCCAAAGCAATCTGCTCTATCATACGGCCCATCTTGCCGTAACCAATCAATGCTATTTTCATAAGGTTGTGTTAAAATGCGGGGCAAAGATAGTACAAATTTATGAATCGTATGCTTGTCATTCAGTTTTTTATACTATCTTTGCATGCCCAAACACATTCACCCCCTATGGAGAAATTACTTCACTACGTGTGGAAGCACCGCATCTTACCCCTATCACCCTTGTTCACAACGGATGGGCAAACCATAGAAATCATCGATGCCGGATTGCACAACAGAAACGCCGGACCGGATTTCTTTAATGCCAAGATACGCATCAACGGAACACTGTGGGTAGGCAATGTAGAGTTACATCTACGTTCTTCAGACTGGCAGCGTCATGGTCATCAGGCCGACCCTGCCTACAATAGCGTGATCCTGCATGTCGCAGAAGAGGTAGATACCAAGGTCGTCACAGCTGATGGGCGTTGTCTGCCCCAACTGCAGCTCCCAATTCCCACTACTGTCCGTGAGAACTACGCCCGTCTGTGCCAAAGCGATGACTATCCCCGTTGCTGGCCCGTCATTCCAAAGATACCCCTCCTAACTGTTCATTCCTGGATGTCTGCATTGTTGGCCGAACGCTTGCAGGAGCGGTCACAGCGTTGCCTCGACTATCTTTCCGCTGTCAACGGCGACTGGGAGCGGACATTGTTCATTACACTCGCCCGCAATTTTGGTTTCGGTATTAATGGTGATGCTTTTGAACGATGGGCCAAACAGTTTCCGCTTTACGCTGCTTTCAAGCACCATGATGATTTATTTCAATTGTCTGCGTTCTTCCTCGGCAGTGCCGGATTGTTGGAGCCTGGGGCTATTCCTCTTTCCCAACAAGCTGATACGATGACGGAAGATGATCTGTCTCGCCTGCGCCAAGAGTGGGTTTATCTGTCACATAAGTTCCAGCTGTCACCCACGATGGAACCGAGTCTGTGGCGTTACCATCGGTTGCGTCCACATAACTTCCCGCATCAGCGTATCTTGCAGTTGGCACAGCTATTCCATCATCAGACCATAGGCCTCTCCGCGCTCCTCAGCTCAAGAACTCGCGAAAACTTCCATGCGGCTTTTGAGGTTTGCAAACCCGCGTTATCTGCTTCAACATGTGATTTGCTCATCATCAATACTGTGTGTCCTATACTCTTTGCATACGGAGCAACCCACGATGATGAGACGATGCAGGAGCGGGCTATTCAATTGTTGGAGCAATTGAAACCTGAGAACAATTATATTATCCGGCAATGGCAACAATGTGGTCTCAATGTAGAGAATGCTGCGGACAGTCAAGCGCTGATTCAGCTCAAGCGTCTCTACTGTGATCGACATGACTGCCTCCGTTGTCGTTTCGGATATGAATACTTGAGAAGTGAAAAATAAAAAATGATAAGAAGATAAAGATGACTGACCAGGAACTCATTTATACAATGGCGCTGACGATGGCCTTGCGTCAACAATCCAAACACCAGCGCACATTACTTGACACTTTAGGTAGTGCTACAGCTGTCTATGAAAGTCGCCATGAGTTAGGACGCATGTTTGAGCATTTCTCAGAACGTATGGCCGAGTCCTTGGACAACATGGAGAATCTGCTCCCACAGTGTGAGAAGGAACTGACTTATGTCCGCGACCATCGTGTCCGCATCCTTGCCTTACAGGATGAGGATGTATATCCAGCCCGACTGAAACAATGTGAGGATGCACCATTACTTCTTTATAACCTTGGCTCTGCAGATTTCAATGTTCCACATATTATCAGTATTGTCGGCACACGACGTTGCAGCGAGATTGGGCGCGACCTTTGTGAGCAACTCGTAAAGGGGATTGCTGAAAAAGTACCTGGGACCATGATTGTCAGTGGCCTAGCTTACGGCATTGATGTTGCAGCCCATCGTGCCGCCCTGATGCATGGATTACCTACTGTGGGTGTTCTGGCGCATGGATTGGACGAGATCTATCCGCGCACACACCGACAAACCGCCATTGATATGTTGAAAGCAGGTGGACTATTGACTGAATTCACTAGTCACACGCCCATCGACCGCATCAACTTCCTACAACGTAACCGTATTGTAGCGGGATTGGCTGATGCTGTGGTGATCGTTGAGAGTCCCGCACGCGGCGGTTCTCTCAACACGGCACGTCTGGCCTCCGATTATCATCGCGATGTCTTTACTTTTCCAGGACGTCCCTCGGACCTTTCGTTTGAAGGTTGTAATCTCCTCGTCCGAAAAAACAGTGCTACATTAATTACAAGTGCAACGGATCTCCTAACAGACCTTGGATGGGAAACAAGAGCAAAGCAATCACCCGTGGATCCTCAGACAACGTTGTTCGCTTCTCTAAGCGCCGATGAACAGGCTGTGGTGGATGCCCTTACGGGGGTTGACGGTGGTCTTTCTCTTTCCGCCATCACTTCTATAACAGGAAAGCCCGTACACCAACTGATGCCCCTCATGCTCGCGATGGAGATGAAGGGCATCATAAAAGTATTGCCAGGCAACAGGTATCACCTGAAGATGTAAGAAGGAAAAGGGGTTATTCTTTCCGCACTTTATAGCTACGCCTTCCATCCTTGATCACATAGGTTCCATGTGGCAATGTGGACAGGGGAAGGGAAGCGGAACCATTGTTGGAGGGGACTTGTTTTACAAGGCGGCCACTGAGGTCGTAAATCAGAATCCCGGAGGTCTGCTCCGTAACGGTCAGGGTGGTGACTCCCGTGGGGACATCGTCCAACGTGATTTTTTCCACTTCGCTGAAAGGAAACTCGACAGTGAGACTGTCACCCGTGACGCGCATTACCTCTGCCTCAGGAAAGGTGACTCGAGGATTCTGCGTGAAGGCAAAACGAATGAGCCCCTGACTGGTGGTGTGGATGTTCAACGTCTGCTGTGCACTCGCGGACAAACCGATGAATGCGAAGCAGAGGATTAAAACGGATTTTATGATCGTTTTCATAACAGATTAACAGATTAACAGATTAATCTTTCATCACATCAACACATTGATGTTGGTTTCATTGACCACGCGCTCGAGTAAGTATTTGGCAACGCCGAGGTCGCCGGCCTTGCGGACGTACTTAGGCGGGGTGTAGGGCAGTAAGTCCTTGCGCAGGTAGGGAGCGGCAGCGCCAGGGGGACAGATGCGGCAGTCAATGGTCTGCACAGTAGTACGGACATCGGGGATGAGCAGACGACCGTCCTCACCATGATCACCATTACCCCACGGGTTACGCATCACGAAGAGCACATCGTCGCTGTCGGAGAGCATGAAAGTGAAGGCGTGACCAGTGACGGTCTCCAAGGTGCCACACATAATGCCTTTCTTATTGAAACCACCAATGACAAACTTACCCTCAGCGAAACTGTGCTCTACCATGAGCTTGAGTTCACTGGTGTAAAGGGCATTGGAGCCGTAGCCATAGGTGTCGCCATCGCCGGTGAACAGGGGGATGAAATGCTCGGTACCAATGCCACCGATATCCGTATTGCACTGATAGATTGCCTGCCATTTCATCGCGGCTTTCTCGAGGATGGTGGCCCAAGTAACGGCATTATTCTTACCGGTACACTGGCCGATATTGCTATTGTCGTCGCACAAAATCTTATTGCTGACGCAGACATCGACGGACAGTCCTTGCGGGTCGTACATCTTCACAGTGTAGGTCTTGTTGCCATTATCGGTGAGGATGGCCTTGATAAAATCAGGATAAAGATAAGCAAAGCTCGCCAAAGAGGCAAGAGCACAGCAGTCACCAATAGAGTGCTGGTTGACATCAGCTGGCACAGGATCATTATAAGGATAGAGCTTCACGGTCTTGGCCACCCACTTGGCGAGGCCAGCCTGTACATTGGGCTCATTGGCGGGATCGAGGAGCCACGCACGGTCGTCGTCGGTGGTGACATGACGGTTCTCAAAATGCTTGCCCATAGGTGTCTTGGTGGAAGCAGTCTTGCCAGAACGGAGTGCCAGGAGGGTATTGATGTTGGTGGTCTCCTTATGATCAGTCGGGAATTTCTCGATCATAGACTTGCTTGCAGCCAACGGAGAACGATAGAAATAGCGACAGACAGAGTTCACATCCTCGACTTCACGCAAGATAAGACGCTCGGAAGTCTGTTCAGTAACATACCATTTAATAGACTTTGTCTTATCCTTGCTGCCACGGGCAGAAAAATAGCCCATACGAGGATAATAGTTGACTTTGTAAGGAGTACACTCTGTTCCGTGCCAATAGTAAAGCGAGTCACCAACGAAAGAAATGTACTCATCACCTTCGTAATGAATCTCGTTGTCACCATTCCTCCACCAACCTAAGTACCAATTACCCATGATGTAGCTATTCTTGGCAGAAATGGTATAGATTTTTTCAACTTCCGACGAGGGGAAGATGGAGAAGGAGCCGTCCTTACCTTGGACGACGATGCCCTGTGCGTTGACCTGCACGAACTGAGACAGGAGCAGAATTGTTAGTAGGAAAAGTTTCTTTCTCATCATTTTTAGGTCCAATTATTTTAGATTTCCGCACAAAATTACTGTTTTTTTGCGCTCATCAACAAAAAAATCAGGGAAGATTTTGTAGCTTTGTGCGCAAAATATAGGTTATTTCCACGTTTGTGCACAAAAACGTACACTTTATTCACAGAATGAAAAAGACAAATCCCATAGAGGTGCCCGAAGGGGCTGAACGAGTGCTGCTGCATGCTTGCTGTGCACCGTGTTCCAGCGCCATCGTAGAGTGGATGCTAGCCAACGGTGTACAACCGACCATCTATTACTACAACCCGAATATCTATCCCCGCGAAGAATATGAGATTCGCAAAGCGGAGAGCAAACGACATGCGGAGAGTCTGGGCATCGAATGGATCGACGATGACTGGAACCACGAGGCGTGGCTCGACTGTGTGCACGGACTGGAAGAGGAGCCTGAGAGAGGCGGACGCTGTCAGCGATGCTTCGACATGCGGTTGATAGCAGCGGCACGCAAGGCGGTGGAGTTGGGCATCGGATGGTTTACCACCACACTGGCCTCGTCCCGCTGGAAAAGGTTAGATCAGATAGAGGCCGCAGGAAAGGCAGCAGAGGCGGCTGTGGAGGGAACACGATTCTGGGCACAGAACTGGCGCAAGGGGGGACTACAGGAGCGCCGCAACGAGCTGCTGCGGGAATACGGATTCTATAATCAGTTGTATTGTGGCTGTGAGTTCAGTCAGGCTTCAGGGAATACACGGAACTCATAGCCCTGAGCAATGAGCCATTCAAGGGCCGGTGCCAACATGACTTCAAGCTTGCGAATACTGCGCAGGCTGTCATGGAAAGTGATGATGGAGCCATTACGGGTATAGCGCTTGACATTCTCAAGCACATCCTCAGCTGTCAGACGCTTGCTGTAGTCGCGCGTGACCAAATCCCACATGATGATGCGGTATTTCTTGCGGCGGA
Source organism: uncultured Prevotellaceae bacterium (assembly GCA_947305005.1). GTDB lineage: Bacteria > Bacteroidota > Bacteroidia > Bacteroidales > Bacteroidaceae > Physcousia. Next base: position 79,293 of record CAMZCM010000009.1, read on the forward strand.
TGACCCTGTATTGCAGGGGACGCATCCAGCCGTGAGGGGGACGGAAGAGCTGGTTCTCACCCAGATCTTTCGTTGAGAGTTGAGCCTTAAGCGCTTCGAGTTCGGAGGGGCTTAGGTTCTTTCCCTTAATTCTTAGCTCTTCACTTTCTATGAGTTCCTGAGCCTTCTTGGTATTGCGCAGGTAGAGGCGGGAGAGCCAGCGAAAACCACCAATATGGTTATAGGTGTGGTTACCGATGCGATGACCCTCGGAGACGACACGCTCGAAGAGTTCTGGATACTTGCGGATATTGTCACCCACCATGAAGAAGGTGGCTTTAATACCATAACGTGCCAAGGTGTCGAGCACGAAAGGTGTAGCCTCCGGTATGGGTCCGTCGTCGAAGGTCAGATAGACGGCCTTCACCGACGGATCCATGCGCCAGATAGCATGAGGATATAGCCACCGCAAGAAGCGGGCAGGTTGTTCAATAATCATCAGACTCCCGTACGTCTTTGCAGGATTTCGCTATAGTGGCGAAGTATATCATCAAATTTTTCACTCAGCTTGGTATCTGCCTCATCAAGGACACGAAGAGCATCGTTGAGCATATAAAGGTTATAGAGGCAGTCCTCAGAACTGATTGTCAAGCGGCTATCAGAGAGGCTGGTGTACCATTCACAATACTCGGCGGCAGTAGTAGCTACAGCGGCGGCTATGTCGGCAGCCTGTTGCTTCTTGCCTAATGCCAACCACGTGCGGGCAAGGTCAAGGGATCCACCCTGATAGCTGTGTGGAACAGTGGTTGCAGGAATGACCTTCTCCGCATATTCCACTACGTTCAATGCCTTATCCTTCTTACCTTCCTTCATGAGCTGAGAAGCGAGCTGTGAGAAGATACGACGATGAGTGAGGCACATACGCATAACGGTCTCGTCAAGGTAGATGTCTGGATTATCAATACCGCCGAACTTGAAGCGTGTCATGAGATTCGTGTACATCTTCTCCGTGTCGAAGCGGCGGCCGTTGGCCTTCGTGTTGAAGGGGGTAATACGGCTGGCGAGACCTTCCTGAACAAAGTTGTTGCCGAGGTTGCCGTAGTTCTCAGAACCTACGGTGATGGCGACATAGAGCGGACGCTCCCAGTTGCAGCGAGCCAACATCTCGTACATCATCATCTCGCTCTTATAGACGGCTCGTTTGCCCTTGAGGCTGATATGCATGACATCGGGAATGCTATCGCCAGCCATCATCATGCCGGAACGCTTGACGGCTTCCTTATCGATGGTAATCACGATGCTATCCGTGGGGAATATCTGCATCTCAGGCTTTGGGTTGAGAATCCATTTCTCGATGATGGTGGAGAGCTCGTAGGGGTTCTCACCCAAGAGTTGTTTGCGCGTGATGGGATCATCCTTGTAATAGTTGATGGCCTGTTCCAAGGTTCCTGGGCTGACACGAATACCTTCACGGGTGCCAGCAACATATTGAATACGTTTCCACGAGATGGGAACGCTGGGTGAATCGTAAGCCGGACGCTTCATCTGGTCGATGTACCAGTCGGTCTGCAGGTAGGAGAGGTTGCAGACGCGGGCATCGGTGCGCACACCCTCGGTCTCCTGGTTGTACCAGAGCGGGAAGGTGTCGTTGTCACCATTGGTGAAGATGATGGGATTGCCCTGATCTTGAAGGGTCATGAGGTAGTTCTGACCGAAGTCGCGACAGGTGTAGCGGCCGCTGCGGTCATGATCGTCCCACGTCTGGGATACCATCTGCACAGGCACGAGTAGCGCGAGGCAGGAGACGATAGCACCCGTGAGCCCCTTGCCGGTCTTGCGCTCAATGAGATCGGCAATGGCGGCAGCGCCAAGGCCAATCCAAATGGCAAAGGCATAGAAAGAGCCAGCGTAGGCGTAGTCGCGTTCACGCGGCTGCTGCGGTGTCTGGTTCAGATAGACAACGATGGCCAGACCAGTCATGAAGAACAGGAAGAATACCACCCAGAACTGACGGATGCCGACACCCTCGCCACGCTCATCAGGACGGTTCTTCCACGCTTGCCAGCACAGGCCCAGCAGACCCAGCAGCAAAGGCAGGCAATAGAAGAGGTTGCGGCCTTTGTTCTCACGCAGTTCGGTGGGTAGCTTGCTCTGGTCGCCCAGACGGGCATTATCGAAGAAGGGGATACCAGTGAGCCAGTTGCCATGTTCGAGTTCGCCGTTGCCCTGGATATCGTTCTGACGACCTGCGAAGTTCCACATGAAGTAGCGCCAGTACATGAAGTTGACCTGATAGCTGAGGAAGAAACGGATGTTCTCCAGCTGAGTAGGCATCTTGACCATGATGGGTTCACCACAACGGTCGTAGGGTATCTGTGTGCCCTTGACACCACCCATCCATGACTCGTAAGCCTCAGCATGACGGTCGGAGTACATGCGGGGGAAGAGCATGTTCTGGGCATAGACATATTCGAGGTCGTAGCGCTGGAGCTCATAGCGGTCGGGCTCGTCGGGAGAGGCTTTCTCCTTGCGCTGATAGACGGGAGCGCCCTCCTTGGAGACAGGAATGCAGTAGCCACCGTCGGCCTTGAGCTTCACCTGTGAGGTATAGGCCTGACCATAGAACAGCGGACGAGAGCCATACTGTTCACGGCTGAGGTAAGAACCCAGAGTGAAGATATCCTCGGGAGAGTTCTGGTCCATCGGGGTGTTGGCTGTAGAACGGATGACAATAACGGCATAGGATGAATAGCCAATCATGATCATCAGCATACATAGCAATGAGGTATTCATCAGACGGGCAGACACCAGCGACTTGCCCTCGCGCTTCCATTGCAGAAGGACATAGAGGGCGACCAGAATGACGAGGCCGATGAGGATGCTGGACAGACCGTAGCCGTAGAAAGGGATACCCAAGAGAGCCACGCTGACCAGATAGGAGATGTTCATGCGCAGACGACTGCGCTCGGTGATGGTCTCCCTGATAGCCCACAGCACAACAGCCACCAAGAGAATGATATAGACAATGAGTCCGCTGTTGAAGGGCAGATTGAGGCTGTTCACGAACAGGAGCTCGAACCAACCGCCCACCTTCACGATGCCAGGTACGATGCCATAGAGCACGGCTGCGACGAGCACAAAGGAGCCGATGAGGGCGTAGATGGAGCCCTTCAGGGTGGCGTTGTCAGAACGCTTGTAGTAATAAATCAGTACGAGCGCGGGCAGACAGAGGAGGTTCAACAGGTGAACGCCAATGGAGAGGCCCGTGAGGTAGGCGATGAGGATGAGCCAACGGTCTGAATGAGGCTTGTCGGCATTGTCCTCCCATTTCAGCATCAGCCAGAACACCAAAGCGGTGAAGAGGGAACTATAGGCATAAACCTCACCCTCAACAGCTGAGTACCAAAAGGTGTCGCTCCAGCAATAGGCCAGAGCGCCTGTCATGGCTGCTGCCTCGACCGTGATGAGCTGGGCGGTGGTGCTGACCCAACCATCCTTGCAGATGAGCTTACGTGTCAGGTGCGAGATGGTCCAGAAGAGGAACATGATGCACAAAGCACTCAGCAACGCATTCATGATGTTCACCATGAAAGCCACCTTAGTGGGGTCGCTGGTGAGCTGTGTGAACAGGTTGCCGGTGAGCATGAAGAAAGGTGCACCGGGCGGGTGACCCACTTCGAGCTTGTATGCGGTAGTGATGAACTCAGGGCAGTCCCAGAACGATGCTGTGGGCTCTACCGTAGAGCAATAGGTAAACGCTGCGATGGCAAATGCGAGCCACCCCAACAGGTTATCTACTAAACGAAAATGTTTCATAACAATAATGATATTTGCGCAAAAAGCGCTGCAAAATTAGACAAATTCGATGGAACGGCCGAATAATTAGCCAATTATTTTTCTCGTGGGACATAAAGGATGGCAGGAACCATCAGAAGAAAACCCAGAACACAGGGGATGGGAGCCCAATGAATCCTACGGGCTTCGAAGGCTCCGGAACCAGGAGAGGCAGCGTAACGGCCACCGACAGTATTACGTACATCTGTCTCTGGTAACATCAGCATGTAACCCGTGACAATCAAGACAACGGCGAAGGCTGCCAAGATAAAGTTTTGTTTCTTTTTCATGTTTTGCAGTTTTTAGAAATGAATAAAAAGCCGACTCCAAAAATGGAATCAGCGGCAAAGGTATTGAAAAAGGAACTGATCTGACAAAGGAACTGTCTGACATTTATCTGACAATTCTCTAACAATTCTCTAACAAGAATTACCTACTTGGCTTTCAGTTGATAAGAGTCGCCACGTTGGCACTCGATATTAACGTTGGCTGTCTCCCCAAGGATGGTCTTAAGACGACGAATCAGGGTGTAGAGGGTCGCTGAGGCATCGGGTTTCCTAGGCCAAAGATGATTGCAAATATCCTGTTGACTGAGACGATGGTCAGGTGCAGCCATGAACAGCTCCATCAGCTGACGCTGCATGGGGGTAAAGCGTAGTTCGCTTCCTTGAGCATAAAAACGATGGCAACGATCATCATAAGAAAGCATACCCAAAAGAAGGGTTGTCTTCTTCAACGGGACGAAACGCAAGAGAAGAAGCCACAAGGCTGACATCAAGAGCAACACACCTGAAGCGCGTTGGTCTGAAAGCACCCACATCTTCCAAATTGTGAGACCCGCATTGGCTGTCAGCTGTGCACGGTGTTCTTGCCCATCCTCACGTACGACGAAAGACAGATAAGCGGTATCACGTACAGCGTCCATCGCTATCAAACTGCGATAGACACGAATCGTATCTGCATCGATGCGGTCAGGCTCACATTGCTGCAGCGTTAGCGCCAAGGCGTGATCTACATCCTGTTGCGCCTTTCGTCCAACACGATATAAACTGTCAATGCCTGTCAGCACCGAGGACAATACCAATAGCAGGAAGACGAAAAGAGCTATTTGCGGTTTCATAACAGACAAATTACGAGTTTGATGCCGCAAATGTACACATTAATCGCTGAAGAGGCGATTGGTTTTACATTATTTAGGATTGATTGCAGCTATTTGTGCTTAGATATAGAATTCGGAGGAATCGATGAGGCCGGCACGGAGGGCGTACTTGGTGGCTTCGTGAGCGGTGTTGATGCCAAGCTTGCGGAAGATGTTCTTACGGTGGGTGGTGATTGTGTGGATGCTGGAGAATCGCTCGGCAGCTATTTCCTTAGTGGTCTTTCCCTGCGCGATGGCTTTCACGATCTCGGTCTCTGTCTGTGTCAGAAGGGCAGGTTTCTCCTCTTCCTGTTGTTGCGAAAGCAGCACTTCGAGCGCTCGCTGGCTGATAAAACGATTGTTGCGGCTGGTCGCCTGCAAAGCTTCGCGTATCTCGCTCAGAGGGCCGTCCTTGAAGACTATGCTGAACTGGTGTGAGGAATAGGCTACGCGACGGATGAACTGAGGTGTCAGCTCTTCGCTGATGAGAATCCATTGTGATTGCTTGAAGCGCTCGGCCACTATCAGGAGCTGATCTTCATCGGAGAAATCGAAGAGCGTGTAATCAAGCAATACCACTGCGATCTCGTGCTCCTTGAGCAGGGTCACGAGCCCAGCCTTGTCCGATGCACGAAAGACCGTGTTCTCTTCATCGTTACGAAGCAGACTCTCCAACGCGAAACGCGTCAGTTCCTGATTGTCGGCTATGATATAATTTCTCATAACTGTAAGTGTGGAGAATCCGGCGGTAAAGGTACGGAGTTTAACGCAATCTGCCAAATCTTTTGAGGGATTTGGCAGATCGCACTAACAATGTTTACTCATCAAATAACTTAAATCTTATCCAGTGCCTGTGCCAGGTCGTCGATGATGTCGTCAATGTGCTCGGTACCGATGGACAGACGAACCGTGGAGGGTGTGATGTGTTGTTCTGCCAACTCTTCGGGTGAGAGCTGTGAGTGGGTGGTGGTGTAGGGGTGAATCACGAGGCTCTTCACATCTGCAACATTGGCTAAGAGAGAGAAAATCTGAAGGGCATCGATGAACTTCCAGGCCTCTTCCTGTCCACCCTTGATCTCGAACGTGAAGATGGAGCCACCACCATTGGGGAAGTACTTCTTATAGAGCTTGTGGTCGTGGTGACTCTCCAGAGCCGGATGGTTCACTTTGGCCACTTTCGGGTGCTTGGAAAGGAAGTCAACCACCTTGAGCGCATTCTCCACATGACGCTCTACGCGCAGGCTCAGCGTCTCTACACCCTGCAACAAGATGAAGGCATTGAAGGGCGAAATGGCAGCACCCGTATCGCGCAACACCACCGCACGGATGCGAGTCACAAAGGCGGCAGGACCGGCAACGTCTGCAAAGACTGCACCGTGGTACGAGGGGTCCGGCTTGGCCAGCGTAGGGAAAAGGTCGGCGTTGGCTTTCCAGTTAAACTTACCGCCATCCACGATGACACCACCGAGTGAGGTACCGTGACCACCCAAGAACTTGGTTGCGGAGTGCACCACGACGTCTGCGCCGTGCTCCAACGGACGAATCAGATAAGGTGTGCCGAAAGTGTTATCGACGATAAGGGGGATATTGTGCTTATGAGCCACAGCTGCTACACCTTCGATGTCGAGCACATCAGAGTTGGGGTTACCAAAGGTCTCTGCATAGACCACCTTCGTGTTGGGCTTGATGGCTGCTTCGAGGGCTGCAAGATCATTCACATTGATAATGGTGTTTGTGATGCCCTGCGTAGCCAGCGTGTGGGTAATCAGGTTGTAGGAACCGCCATAGAGGTTGTCGGCAGCTACGATGTGGTCACCCGCCTGCACGATGTTCTGCAAGGCGTAAGTGATAGCTGCAGCACCAGAGGCAACAGCCAGACCTGCGACACCACCCTCGAGGGCTGCAACACGATCTTCGAATACACTCTGTGTGGAATTTGTCAAGCGACCATAGATATTACCTGCATCGCGCAGACCGAAACGGTCAGCAGCATGCTGGGAGTTATGGAACACGTAGCTCGTGGTCTGATAGATGGGTACTGCCCTGGAGTCAGTAGCGGGGTCAGCCTGTTCTTGGCCTACATGTAGTTGCAAAGTCTCGAAGCGATAATTCTTTTTTGTACTCATAGTTGTAATGTTTTTATGTTTTGATGTTTTTTGTTTCGTTTGACGCTGCAAAGGTACAGAGTTTTGGAAATATCTTCCAAATATCTTGTTATATTCAGAAGAATCCGCTATTTTTGCACCGTTAACAGAAAATACTTCCAAGACGAGGTCCCAAAAGGGCCTCTAAAAGAATAATATTCCACATTATGGCTGAAACATTAGACGAAACCGACCTGCAGATCCTCAAAACGCTGCAAAAAAACGCGAAATTAACCACCAAAGAGCTGGCTGATGCCGTACATTTGACCCCAACACCCGTGTTTGAGCGTCAAAAACGTCTCGAACGGCAAGGTTATATCAAGAAGTATGTAGCCATTCTCGACCCGGACAAACTGGACAAGGGTTTGCTGGTGTTCTGTAAGGTGAAACTCCAGCAAATCAACCACGAGATAGCCGATGCCTTCACCCGTCGTATCCTTCGCATCCCAGAGGTCACAGAGTGCTACAACACCTCAGGTGCTTATGATTATCTATTAAAGGTGCGCGCGCGAGATATGAAGGAATACCAGGAATTTGTGTTGAACAAACTCGGAGATATCGATAACGTCGGCGCTATCGAGAGCACCTTTGTGATGAGCGAGGTGAAGCAAACCTATGGCCTCAATCTCTAAATCGGCCTCATCGATTCTTCCGAATTCTATATCTAAGCTTGGTCTTCTAAGACCTTACTTTTGCATTTAATCACAATTTATTGTGAAAATCCTTTGTCGTTCCAATTGTTTATCCTACCTTTGCAAAAAAATCACACTGTATTGTGAATATGGACGCAAAAGAAATAGGTAATATCATCAAAGAACGGCGAAAGTATTTAGGCGTAAACCAGCAGACACTTTCCGATTTGGCGGGCGTGGGACTCAATACGCTGGTTGCCATAGAGCGAGGTGAGGGAAATCCACAACTCAGCACTTTGCAGACAATTCTTGACACTCTCGGGTTACAAATGAATATTAACTTAAAGACATTGGATTATGAGACAGTGTAAGGTTTTTGTTCACGATGTGGAAGCCGGCATTCTGCAAGAGACAGATGACCGCCAGTATATCTTTACATATAACAATAGTTATGTGGGAGATCCTGTCTGTTTGGCGATGCCCGTTCGCACAGAGCCTTATCGCAGTGCTCATCTCTTTCCCTATTTCTTTAATATGCTCTCAGAGGGTGCCAACCGTCAGACCCAATCCATGCTACTGCATATTGATGAAAACGATGATTTCGGCATTCTTTTGGCAACAGCTCAAGAGGATACAATAGGTGCCGTCACGATTAAACCCATAGAATGATGGACGCTTTGAAAGTTTGCCCCTCAACGCTTGCAGAAGGTTTTAATACCTATTCACCTGCTGCCCGCAAACAGTTGTTTGACGGTAAAAATGTGTCACATATTCTCCCATTCGACAGTCCTAATAACGAAAGTGCAGATACAGAGGAATATGCTCGCCACGTGGGTCGCATCTCCCTATCTGGCGTGCAACCCAAAGCAAGCCTGCTGCTTGGTACTAATGGTCAACTAGTCAAACCCTCAGAAGGGGAACGTGGACAATATATCCTGAAGCCAGCTCCATCTTCTTATTCGTTGTTAGAGCGGAAATACTGTCCAGCCAATGAGCATCTGAGTATGCAGCTCGCTGCTCAGGTCTATCATATTGAGACGGCTGCCAATGGTCTCTGTTTCTTTCGTGATGGTGAGGCGGCTTATCTGACACGTCGGTTCGATGTCACTCCTGATGGCGGCAAATACCAACAGGAAGATTTAGCTTCGTTGGGAGGATTAACCAAAGTGAATGGTGGAAGTGACTATAAATACAGCAACCTGAGCTATGAAGAGTGCGCAGAAATCATTCGAAAATATACAAAAGCCGCCCCCATCGAGGTGCTGAAGTTCTTTCGTATCGTGGTGTTTAACTATCTTATTTTGAACGACGATGCCCATTTGAAGAACTTCTCCTTGATGAATCGTGGTGACGGAGAGTATCACCTGACACCTGCTTACGATCTGATCAATACGAGCCTGCACCTTCATGAGCCTCGCATCTTTGCACTTGACAAAGGCTTGTTTCGCGAGGGCATGCATTTTTCAGATACCCACACAATCACTCGCAAGGATTTCGAAGAATTTGGGCATCGCATCGATCTGTCTGCCCGTATTATTAAACGTGAACTTGATTTCTTTGCAGCCGAGCAACCTCTCGCTCAAAAACTGATTCATCGTTCTTTTCTCTCCGAAAAGTTAAAGCGATTCTATTGGCAGTCGTACAATTATCGAAGGATTACAATAGGTAGAGACCTATAGCCCAAAAGGTAGAGACGTTTGGGCCAAAAGGTCTCTACCTTTGGCGCTACAAGTAGAGACCTTTGGCGTCATAGGTATATTCACCTTTTTTTGCTAGCATTAATAGTAACAATTGCTACCATTAATACCAGCAATTTTTTCCTTTTATGGTAGCAAAAATTATCCTTAAGGCTTTCGTCGGCTTTCGCTTTTCGACACATTTTTATAGTTATATGTGAAAAAGTTGAGGATTTTTGATAGACGAATCAAAATAATCCTTAAATTTGCCCCCGATTCTTCGTGTCTTGTGCTGATTTGGCACCGTGAACGCGTTCACATCACCTTATCTCCAAGACTGCCTGCGCCGAAAGGGTGGGTATATGAGAGTCGCTATATATTGAAAGGCGTTACTTGACGCTTTGTTCTTGACTCTTCGGAATCTGGCAGTTCCAAAACTTGTAGTCAAACAACAAAGCAACAATGGCGTCCATGGGTATGTAATATACACCTATATATTATTATAGGTATTGCATATCGGCGTGGGCTTCGGCGTTGCTCGTTTCGACTACAAAAGCAATGCCAGAGCTTCGAAGAGTGAGACGGGCAACAGGTCTGATTCTCACGCTTTTTGTATATATGCAGTTAATAGAAAGGATTCGCTCTGTCAGGAGAGTCGCAGAGCATATTATTTACCTAATTAACTACAATAATTCATCGTAAACTATTTATTAACCTTTAAAATAAGACGAAAATGAAAAAGAATGTATTGATAATGATGGCTCTCATTGCTAGTGCGTTTGTTATACTAGGCTGTGGTAGCAGTAAGAAGACTGTTTCACAACAAACTTTGCCACAAAGTGGAAATTATTCAGATCCTTTTGGACCAACAACGCGTACCCCTTTATTTAGACCAAGTGATGAGAACTATTGGTATGAGGTGGGTATCGCTTCTGGCCCCAAAGCACGTATGGGGCAGGTACGTATTGAAGCTTTGAGAAACGCACAAGCATTAGTACGTGAAGAGATGCAACATGCATATCAAGGAAAAGTGAAAGAATTAAGTAATATGGCCGGTGACAATATTGATACGGATTATCAGAATAAAGCTACAGCCATTGGCACTAAGACCATAGATGTGATAGTCAATAATACCAATCCAATAGATGAAATATCAAATATGGATGAAAAAGGTAACGTTACTTTCTACAGGCTTATATGTATCTCAAAAAAAGAAACTGCTCAGAAAATTGCCAAGGCTATGTCTGAAGATAAGGATTTGAGAAGCAATTTTAAAGAGGAAGATTTACGCAAGTCCATGGAGGAGGGTTTTGCAAAGTCTCAGAATTAAATCCAAAAGTATGAAAAACTCTATTGCTACATTCTTTTTTTTGCTGCTCCCATACCTATCGGTCATGGGACAGCAGACCTCTTCAAAAGAACGTCCGTCATGGGCAGATGGATTCCGTGAAGAATACCAGAACTCCTATTTGAAGAGCTTCTCTGCTGTAGGCAGTACGACGGAAGAGGCTCGACGGCAAGCTCTGCAAGAAGTTGCCGATGAACGCAGTCGAGCTACAGGCAGGCGATATTCCATTCAGGAAAACAACGGTGTTGTAACGATGAGCAGCAGCGACGAGCTGACTGTGGCTGCACAAGTTGTTGACGAGTGGCATGAAGTGCTGTCTAATGGTGCTTGTAGGGTTGATTTGTTGGTGCAGACCAAGAAGAATCCAATGTACACCTATGAACCCGTCAGCGTGACGAACAAGTATCCTTTCTCAGGTCGTGTCTTTGTCCCAGGTATGGCACAGCTATACAAAGGTAGTACGGTCAAAGGTATTGCTTTCATCGCTGCAGAAGTGGCTGCCGTTGGTGGTATCGTCGCTTTCGAGGGTTTGCGCTCGTCGTACAAATCTAAAATCAATTCAACGAAGGATGCCAAGAAACGTCAGGACTACACGGATAAAACCAATAACATGCAGAACCTTCGCAATGCTTTCATTGCTGGCGCTGCTGCCATCTATGCATGGAACATTGTCGATGGCATTGTAGCAAAAGGTAAGAAACATGTGGAAGTGGGACATGTCGCCATGCGTTTTGCTCCATTTGCGACACCTGATGCTGCAGGTTTGGCCATGAATATACAATTCTAACTCAACAGATAAGGTAAAAACAATCATGAAGAAGATTCTTTTCCTGTGCTTGATGGCACTCCCGATACTATTCTCCTGTTCTAAGGAGGAACCTGAGAGTTTTGGTTCCCTCTATGGTGTAGTAACAGATTCTCAGACGGGTGACCCTTTAGGCAATGTCACTGTTACACTCAGCCCTGGTGGCAACACAAAGCTCACAGGAAGCGACGGTTTGTTTGAATTCTCTGAACTCACTCCTCAGCAATACACAATAACAGTGCAGAAGTCTGGCTATCAAACCAATCGCAAATCATTATCTGCCATTGTGGGTGAGAAGGTGCAGGCAAATATAACCATGACGCCTCAACAGTAAGTCACAACTAACTAAAACGTAATACGATGAAAAAGCTATTGATATGGGCAATGGTGCTGATGGGTATCTTGCTGAGTGCTTGTTCTAATTCAGACGATGAGGAAGAAAAAAAAGAAGAGTCTGGAAGTATCTACGGTATTGTCACCGAGCGTGATTCCGCAGAACCATTGAAGGGCATTGGCATTCAATTGTTAGACGGTTGGTCGAATGTGCTTATGACAACGCAGACTTTTGAAGATGGGAGTTACGAGTTCATGAATTTGAAACCTGGTTTTTATTACCTGGGTATAGTATCGAATAAATACTATCCTGGTGACATTAAGACTTCGGTATCTCTTGAATCTGGTCGTCAAGCAAAAATTGACTTGCCGCTTTATAAAGCCTGGGGATATTAAAAAGGTGTCCTCTTGTAATTTCATAGTCACATAACCAATAAAAGAATGTTAGAAAATTTGAGAAAGCTATTAATATGGGCAATGGTGCTGATGGGCACTATGCTATGTGCTTGCACAAGTGAGGACGAAGCAAGTGAACAGATAGGCAGCATATATGGTATAGTTACCGAACTGGGCACGGCAGAACCTATGAAGGCAATTGGTGTAGAGCTGTATAAAAGCGATAAAATGCTTTTAAAAACCGTAACATTCGACGACGGTCACTTTGAGTTTAAAGACTTGGCAATGGGCGATTACCAAGTAAATGTCATGTCAGATGAATACGAACAGACGGAAAAAGGACTTGTAAATGTTGAGGCTGGTCGCCAGGCAAGAATTGATTTGCAGGTAAGAAAACTGGCATTTAAAACCCATATAATAGTACGTACTATTGAGCCTGTTGTGTCTGGAAGCAAAGTGACACTGGCTGGCGAATATACTCCTGAGACAGGTAATGACTACTTACCATCAGAAGTGGGGTTTGTGTATGACACACAAGGTAATCCAAAGAATGGTGGAACTGTCATAAAGTGTAAGGTGGATAATGAGACCAAGTCTTTCTCAACAACCGTAGATGATTTTGGCAAGGGAACATATTATGTTCAAGCGTATGCGAAGAACCGTCTTGGTACAGAGTACGGCGAGATGCGTTCGTTCAATCTTAGCGGTACAACCGTAGTTACAACATTGGAGCCTACAAATGTATCATCAAGCAGTGCCACGCTCAATGGTCGAATCGAATCGGTGGGAACTCCAGCATTTTCAGAGAAAGGCTTCTGCTATAACAAAAATGGAGAGCCTACCGCCTCTGATACAAAGGTTGTCGTTGCTGGTGTTAATAGTGGAGATTATACTTATACCTGCACTGGGCTATCACCCCATACGACCTATTATGTAAGAGCCTATGCCATACAAAACGGACAGGTGCATTATGGAACATCATTTTCATTCAGTACAGACATGACGGCTACAGCAGTGTCTACATCGGGAGCAACTAATGTCACTGCGACGTCTGCAACACTAAATGGAGCTATCACCAAAGAGGGGAGCCCCTCTTATTCAGAAAAAGGATTCTGTTATTCCACATCGCCCAACCCCACTACCAGCAATACAAAAATTACAGTTAGTGGTGGCGGTGTTGGAAATTTCATTGCAGATATCAATGGGCTTTCATATAATGTTACCTATTATTGTAGAGCATATGCTATCCAGAATGGAACGCCAATCTATGGATCAGAAGTGAGTTTTAAGACACAATTTACTGAGACGGTAGTTTCAACATCTGGAGCGACGGATGTCACCTCATCCTCCGCAACATTGAACGGAGCAATTATTAAAGCGGGAAGTCCTGCTTTTACAGAAAAAGGCTTCTGCTATTCAACAACTCCAAGCCCGACGATTAATAATATTAAACTAATTGTAAACGGAACTTATGAAGGTGTTTTCACGACTAATATCAACAGCCTTTCATATAACACCACATATTACTACAGAGCTTATGTAATCCAGAACGGAACACCTATTTACGGATCAGAAGTGAGTTTCAATACGAGTTACACAGAAGCGGTTGTTTATACATCTGGAGCAACAAATGTAACACCATCTTCAGCCACTTTGAACGGATCAATTGTCAACGCTGGAAGTCCTGTTTACTCAGAGAGAGGGTTCTGTTACTCAACTTCACCCAATCCCACCATAAACAGCATGAAGAAAGTTGTAAGTGGAACGGGTGAAGGTAATTACACGGCTAACATCAGTGGTCTTTCGTATAACACCACATATTATTATAAGGCATACGTGATTCAAAATGGGATACCTATTTATGGCCCTGAAGTAAGTTTCAATTCTGGTTATACAAAGGCTGTCGTGGAGACAAATTCAAGTGCAACGGACATAAAATATGAAAGTGCCAAGTTGGGCTTTACCATTAAGAACGTCGGTGACCCAAAATGTACTGAGGCTGGTATTTGTTACGGAACGTCCTCTAATCCTACAATCTATGGAGATAAAGTCGTGGGAAGTATTAGTACATATCTGCAGAAGAAGGATGTTACCGGGCTTCAAGAAAACACAACATATTATTATAGGGCATATGTAATCCAGGATGGGGAAGCTGTATATGGTACAACACTAAGTTTTAAGACAGCAACACCTCCCTCGGTTTCTACATTAGAAGTCTCTAACTTGCAGAACCCTTATGGTCTCTATAATTATTGGCAGGTCCAGTTAAATGGTAGGGTCAATTCAGTCGGCAATCCAACAATCACAGGACGAGGGTTTAAGTATAGTCTAAACGGAGATCCTGAAAGCAATGGCACGACTATTTCTGTATCTGGCTCAAGTGCAGGAAATTTCTCCGCTTCACTATCACAACTGAGAAGCAATACTACATATTATGTAAGAGCTTACGTAAAAAATAGTCTTGGATATGTGTATGGTGAATTATTTACCTTTACGACAGGAGACTAAATAATGAAAGAAGCAAAAGAGATTCTCGATTATATTGTAGCTGTTTGCAGCATTGCGAGTTGCACTGTTGCTGTGTATGGTGTGTTTCAGGTCGTTGATTTCGTAGTGGATGTTAGGCCGATCGTTCGGCCTATTGCTTTAGAGATAAAAAGAAGGATTTATGGATATGTAGATCTGCTGTCGTGAGTTAGTACAGTTGTGCGACCCGACGTACATCGGGGCAAACGTGGGAGAAGCCATGTCTTGCTATAAGAACACGAAAGCGACAATCTTACGAATAAGCCATTAGGAACTTCATTTCTTTGCGAAGTTCTTTCAAGGATTAGCGTAGCATTATTTGCGGAACAGTAGCTCCACAATTGTGGAAAGGCCTTTCCGCAAATATTCTATAGTATAAGAACATAGGATCAATTAGAGTTCAACATGAGACTAACATGAGACAAACATGAGATCAACATGAGACTAATTAGAGATTAATATGAGAGTAATTAGGATTCCGATAAGTATAATGGTCTCATCATTCTGCTTTCTTTACGGCATCCTGAAGTACCAAGCCTGCGAGCATAAAACCAAAGATAGCGGTGATGTGGACAAGGGAGCCTTTGCCTTCGCCTTGCGGCTCGACTAGCTCGTCGGAATAGACGCATTGGAACTTGCGCTGGGGGAACTGCTTGTCACGTTTGAAACGATTTCGGAGTGCACGAGCCAACGGGTCGCCCTGCACCTTCCAGAACTCTGCTGTCTTGATACGTGTGGGGTCAAGCTTCAGGGCTGCACCCATGGAGGAAAAGAACTTGGCTTGCGTTTGACAGGCCATCAAGATAAGCAGGGCTTTGTCCTTTAGCGAATCAATGGCATCGATGATATAGTCATAGCTACCAAGATTGAAGCTCTCAGCTGTCTCTGCCGTAAAGATCTGTTGGAGGGCTGTGATTTCAGCTTCAGGGTTGATGCTGAGTAAACGCTCCTTCAAGGCTTCCACTTTCACCTGTCCCACCGTTTGGGAGGTAGCCATCAGCTGACGATTCACATTCGTCACATCGACACGGTCGAAATCAACAATGGTCAAATGGCGGATACCTGAACGAATAAGACCTTCTGCGCACCACGAACCGACGCCACCCACGCCAAAAAGGATTACACGCTTTTGGGCAATGGTGTCCATTACCTCGTTGCCTAAAAGGAGTTCCGATCTGCGGAAAATTGCTTGTTCTAATCCCATTTACTGCATGATTTTGGTGCAAAAGTACTGCTTTTTCTTGAATATACCATATATGTGGTATGCTAAATGCCATGTAGGGGGGATTGTGGGTATGCGGAAACCGCCGTACCTTTGCAGCAGAAAAAATGATAGAAAGTGAAAAGTGAAAAGTGAAAAGTGAAAAGTGAAAAGTGAAAAGTGAAAAGTGAA
>CAMZCM010000010.1 GCA_947305005.1 uncultured Prevotellaceae bacterium
AGACTCTCCCCCCGCCCTCCCTATCAGGGAGGGAGTTAATACCTTATCAGAAGAGAGTGATTGCAATTCTGGAAAAGTGACTGCTCCCTCCCTGATAGGGAGGGCGGGGGGAGAGTCTTCTTGGGGAGAGTCTTCTTGGGGAGAGTCCGCTCCTCTTATGACCTGTCGCCATTGCTTGCGCTTCGCCCTTGGCTACTGCACTCGCGATGGTCGCAAGCTGCCCTTCCGTGAGCCGCTCTCCCTTCGTCTCTCCGATGGTCGCACCTTCCCTCTTCGCTTTGACTGCAAGGCGTGTGAAATGCAAGTGCTTTCTGGGGGATTAGGGATTAAAGAATAAGGATTAAAGATTAAGCGCGATGGCCCACTCAATAATAGACATATTCTCAAAGGTGACCGCTCCCTCCTTTATAGGGAGGGCGGGGGGAGAGTCTTTCCTTCTCATCCTCCTCCTCTTCTTTACTTCCTGCTACAATTCCCCGCAGCACATCATCCTTGAGAACCCTGAAGCCACAAGTACTGACAGCAGCGCGATGCAGCTCAGTCGTCCTTATGGGGTGGGCTATAACCTCCTCGTTCACGCTGACAGCCTCCTCTTGGTGGAGGACCGCCCTATGCATTGGAGCGAGGGCGTGACTGAGAGCAGCGACAGCCAATGGGTGAGACAGAAGGAACGGATTGTCATTGCTGCCCTCACCGTCATCCCCGAGGATTCCATCGACAGCGTGTGGGTCAAGGTGGCGCGCGATCAGTTCACGATGGGTTGGCTGCATGAGACAGACCTCTTGGAAGGCACGAGCCCCGACGATCCCATCAGCCTCTTCATCCGTTTCTTCTCGAACAGTCATGTCCTGTGGTTCCTGATTGTGATGTCAGCTGTTGCGGCTATCGTTCTGTTGCGGGTGATGCGTCGTCAGCGCTTCCGCGCCATCTTGTTCGACGATATCCCCAGTGTTTATCCCACCCTCCTGACCTCTACGCTGGCCCTTTCAGCTCTGCTCTATGCCTTCATCCAGCACTACCACCCTCAGATGTGGGTTCAATTCTACTACCATCCTACACTCAATCCCTTCTCGCAGCCCATGCTGCTGTGCTTGTTCCTCTGCACCGTGTGGGCGTTGTTCCTGCTGATGCTCACTGTGGTTGACGATGTGCTGAAGCTGCTGTCGCCTGTCGAGGCGCTCCTCTATCTTTTCTCCCTCTTGGGTGTCTGCATGGTCTTGTATCTGATGATATCCCTGTTCCCCATTCTCCTTGCCGCCACCCTCTGCATCGCTTACATCCTCTTCGCCCTCTACCGCTATCTCAAGTATGCCCGTGCTCTTTACCTCTGTGGACGCTGTCATCGGAAGTTGCAGCACAAAGGTGTCTGCCCCTATTGCGGAGCCATTAATGAGTAGCTGCGATACTATCCTTACACATCTTATCCTTTTCCTTTAAATAAAATTTGTGTATTTGAAGGAAAAAAGTTACTTTTGCACTGAAAAAGTTATGTTTATGGTACCGTGAACATAAGTTCGTAGTACCATGAACACAAATTCACAGTACCATGAACATGTGTTCACAGTACCGCGAATAGAAAATTCTCAATAGCATAGAGAAAAATATATAGTATAGAAACAAAAAAAGAAACAAGAAGATGGCAAATTATGTACTTCAGAAACTGCCGAAAGGTATGAAAGAAAGGGAAAATGTAGTGTTCCCGAAAATGCAGACTTATACGACGCATGATACAGAGACTGTGCTTAAACACATGCGCATCTATGCAGGGAATTTGAGTGAGGGCACAATGCGTAGCGTCTTTGAGGCATTGGCAGAGACGATGAAGAGCTGGATGCCGCTCGGCCATAACATCAAGATCGACGGGATCGGTCTGTTCTCATTGTCCTTGGGCTTTGATACCACAACGCCTTCTGAGCACGCCATTGCAAAGGGAAAGAAGCAAGGCGGAGACAACGAGAAGACGAAATATCGTCATATTTGCATCAAGGGTATCAATTTCAGACCCGACCCTACATTGCTGGCTGAATTGAACCAGATCACCACTTTCGAGCGTGTTGAATCAGAAGTGAAGGTGCCTTCTAAGGGCAAGTTCAGCCGAGAGGAACGACTGGCGAAAGCACTGGCAATCATCGATAAAAACGGCTACATGACGCTTGCGGATTATACCGTTGCTACAGGTCTTTGTCGTTCTTCAGCCTCAACAGACTTGAAGGTGCTGACTGCTGACCCCACCTCTGGAATCACCTCGCGTGGCTCCCATTCTCACAAGCTTTGGGTTCGGAAGGTGGAATAAGAAGTAAAAAGCCCCAAGGCTCACTCGGAACCTTGAGGCTTTAATCTCATTTGGAAGGATTGCGTGTGTGCTTGCGCACATACGCGAGGGAAAACTTAGAACAAGGGTGAAGGATAAACGCCCTCGTCAACGAGCTGCTTGATGCGCTCTACGGTGCCGGGACGGTCTGCAGCGTAGGTGACGCCGAACCACTTGGAGGTCGTGTCGAGCACCTTGCAGGTAGCAGTACCTTCGTTGATGAGCTTGTCAATCATGAGCGGGATGAAGAACTCAGCCTTGAGGTTGGTCATGTTCTTCGGGTCGGACAGGAACTCCTTGAAGTACTCCTCGCTGTACTGGAAGTAGTCGGGAGTGAAGCCCCACATGTTCATGCTGACAGGCACGTTCTCGCCGCCAACGGGAATCCATTTGTCGCCATCCTTGTAGCAGATCTCGCCATCGATGGTGTCGATTTCCGTGCGCTCCACGATGTCCTTGAGGTTGCCGTTAGCGTCCTTGCTGCAGATGCCGCGAGCCACGCTGCCGTTCTCGCTCAGGGTGTTGCCTACGCGGAAGCCGACCATAGCGTACTTGCCTTTGCTGCCCTCGGGCAGGTCAGCGAGGAACTTACCGATGGTCATGAAAGCGTCGCGATTGTAGAAGTCGTCGCAGTTGATGACGCAGAAGGGCTCCTTGATGACATCCTTACCCATCAGCACTGCGTGGTTGGTACCCCAGGGCTTTACACGGCCTTCGGGAACGCTGAAGCCTGCGGGCAGGTCGTCAAGTGCCTGGAAGCAGAGCTCGCAAGGAACCTGTCCTTCGTATTTCTTGAGAATCTGGTTGCGGAACTGATCTTCAAAATCGCGACGGATCACCCATACGATTTTGCCGAAGCCAGCCTGGATAGCATCGTAGATGGAGTAGTCCATGATTGTTTCACCATTGGGGCCTAAGGCATCGAGCTGCTTCAAACCACCATAGCGGCTACCCATACCGGCCGCTAAGAGAAAGAGAGTAGGTTTCATGAATTGTTAGAGTAAAAGTGTGAATAAAAATTTTATTTGAGGGCAAAGTTACAAATTATTTATGAAATGCAAGTTTTTTTTCATGAAAAACACTATCTTTGCCCCCGAAATAGATAGAATACTCGTTTATAAACTAACTGAGAGAGACAGAAAACCGTATGCTTCCTCAGAAATAATTTTTGCGAAGAATAGATATAATCATATACAAGTCAACTACTAAAACTTAAAATATGAAAATGAAAAAGCTACTAACTATTTTGCTCCTGCTCGTTGTGGGGGCAAGCAGTTCTATTTTTGCTCAAACGGCGGTCACCATGGGAAGCCAAGTGACAGATGCCAGTAACATCGTCAGCGGCAAAGCGTATCTTCTACAACATCAAGGAAATGGTACCAATAAACCTTGGCTTGAAGATGCAGGAAATTACTATAATTGCCCCAATTCTGCCGGCAATTGTAATCAGGCCTCCGTATGGTATCTGATTGATAACGGAGACGGCACCTGGAAAATCGAAAATGCTTATACAGGTAAGTATTGGCCCAAGCCAACAGGTAACGCCAATCTGGTAGGTACGGATGCTGCCAATGCGGGTAACTGGACACTGAACTTTTCCGATGGCATTGCGGCTCCAACCTGCAATGGGTATAGATTGAACCGTAGTACACCCTATTTGGTTGGATGGAATAGCGGCTCTGGCTCTGTTACTCAAGTGAAGATTTTCGAGGTAACAGCTTCCACGCTTGCTACTTCTCCCACTTATTCTGCTTTTGCTGACAAAGACATTTCTGTCTCGGGCACGGAAGCTTCCAGCATCAGCGAGGGCCAATGGTATGTGATGAAGAATCGGGGACGCAACGGCTATGCTTTTGAGAACAGCGGTTCAATGAAGAACCAAGCTGCTGCTCCTTCTGGCACGGCCACAAATAATGCCAAATTTCTTGTTCGTTTCCTCAATGCAGGCGACGGCAAATACTATTTGCAAAACGGCTTGGGCAACTATTGGGGTGCTGTTCCACAGAATACTGCTGTGCCCGCTACAGCAGTCGGCACAGAGAAGTACACTGTCGGTGAGATTAATTCTACAAACGGCCACTTCTATCTGACGTCTGAGACCAACGGCATCGTCCTCGATTGCCAAGAAAATGGCTATCCTGTCGTAGGATGGGGTACATCCATTCCCACTTCCACAGGCGGCAACAGCGACTGGGCTTTCTTTCCTGTAGAATTCGTTGAGTCATGGGTGCCCACAGCCTCTGAGGTCTATACCATCAACAACACCAACGCTAATCGTGGTGCGCTTATATACAATCCTGACGCTAGTACCAAATACGTTTGGTCCAGTGGCAAGAGCGGCACATTTGATGCCAGCAATGCCAACAGCCAGTGGGTCATTATCCCCTCGGGAACCTCTAATCAGTATTACCTTTATAATGTAGGTGCTGGTAAGTTTGCTATTCCAACAGCCATTGCCCAGGGTTCTGGCAATTCATGGATATTCAGTGACAATGCCGTAGCTGTCATCTTTGAGACCCAAGGCGATGGCACGAAGAAAATCAAAATGGCCTCCACACCCGTCAGCGGAACCAATGCCGCATATATGGCTGTATCTAACAACTATACCGGTCCTATCATCAACTACAATGATGTTGGCGGCAATTTCACCATTACGAAAGTGGATGGCCAAGACCAGAGCACAGCCGCCAACGCAGCTGTGGCCAAGTTGGTGAGCCGGCAGACAGCCTTGACGGGATCTGTCACAGCAGACGATGGATGGTATGTGATTCGCATCAAGACTACAAGCAACAGCACAGCAACCGCCTCGCCTGGTCGTTTCATTTATCCAGGTACTACTAATCAGGCCAATTATCCTCTTACTTTCACGGGTAGCATCGATGTACAACCTGCGATCAGTGATGTAACGTTCTATACGCGATTTGTCAAGAACGGGTCCGACTACAATTGGCAAATGACAAACGGAAGATATCTCATAAATAGTAATAACGTCTTCCCCACATCTTCCAGTGAGTCTGTGGCTGTTGTTCCTGGTTATGATAACGGAAGCTATATCAAATCCAATGGAAGATTTGCCGACCCATATGTGAGCAATAGCAACTTCTTTATTGGCGAAACAGCTTCTTATCGTACAACTTGGAGCATCTATCCCATTGACCTCACTACTGCTGGCCTCGTGGCTTGGCAGATTGTCTGCGACGCCGCACCCGAATCGGCACAGATTATTTGCTCACGTGCTGATGTGGTCGGCCAGAACACAGTTTATAAGAACGGTTTCTTCTTCTTCCCGACAGGGGTAACTCCCGGGAAAAGCGACTTCACATTGGAAGGAGCCTACGATGTTGATATAGATGCTACAGCTCATACCATCACCTTTGCTTATGATCCCAATCTGGCAATGGTCGAAGGTAGCGTGATCGTGGCACAAGGATGGCAGACAGCAGGCCGCGACAGCGAAGTGATGCTGTTGAAGGTCACTGCATCTCCTTTCAAGGATGCCACCGGCGTTTCGCTCACAGCCAGCCTCAAGGACGGTTCCGAGGCTAATATCTCTACTCTAAAACTTTATGAAGCTTCGACCAGTTCGCCGGAAATCTATTCTACAGGTGATGGAGCTCCGACAAAGACAGTGGTCGCTACGGCTACTATCTCTGGTTCTACAGCCACCTTTAGTATTGGCAACCTTTCTGCAGGAACGCACTACTATTGGCTCGGCGCAACTGTGAAGGATAATGCAACGCTGGGTGCAGTTCTCGATGCAGCTGTGACAAGCATCACCTATACATGCAACAGCAATGAGACCACCCTTGACCTGACTGCCGTCGGCGACCCTGCCGACCGTGGCGCGATGGTCTTCAATGCACACTCTTATCCCTTCCTGCCTCGCGACAATGGCAGCCGCGTCTATCGTATTCCCGCAATGGTAGTGGCCGAAGACGGCAGCATTGTGGTGGCCGCCGATAAGCGTTATCAAAGTCACACCGACATCGGCAACGGCGGACACGTCATCGACATTGTGGTGCGCCGCAGCACCGACGGCGGTAAGACCTGGAGCGCTCCCGTGACCATCGCCAAGGGCGAAGGCTCCACCGCCAGCGGCGGCGACGACAAGCGTTGCGGCTTCGGCGACCCCAGCCTCGTGAAGGGTAAGGACGGCAAGCTCTATTGCCTCTTTGCCGCTGGCAACGAAGGCTACTTCTACGGCCAGAAAGGTATGTGTATGTCTGTCAGCACCGACAATGGTGTGACCTGGAGCAGCGGCGAGGGCAACCCGCCCGTTGACCTCTACTGGAGCGGCGCTATCAAGAACGTCGCCACCGCAGGTGCCGCAGGCTTCGGTCTCTATGACTACTTCGTGACTTCCGGTCGCGGTCTGTATATCCCCGAGGACGACATCCTGATGTACCTCATCCCGGCTCAGACGATGACCAGTGAAACCGAGCACACAGGTGACTCGCAGGACTACGTCTTCTACTCCAGAGACGGCGGCGAATCGTGGTACTTCAGCGAGACCCCCATGGTTCAGGGCGGCGACGAAGCCAAGATCATCCAGATGAACGACGGCTCGCTCTTCGGTTCCATCCGCAAGGGAGGCAATCGCCGCTTCAACACCGCCACCTACACCAAGAACAATGACGGTACGCTCAGCTTCGAATATGGCACACAATGGGATAATAACCAACTTACGCAGAGCAGTCAGAACAACCAGGATATCCTCTATTACCAGCGCGAGACGGCAACAGGCAAGAAGGACTTCATCTTCCATTCCATTACCACAGGTAATCATGCCAACTTCAAGCTCTATTACAGCACTGACCAGGGAAACAACTGGACAGAGTTCCTGACTGTGCAGACCAAAGGCACACGCTATGTCACGATGGATAAGAGCGGTACTGATGAGAACCCCGGCAGCCTCTACCTCTTTTTCGAGGACCAGAGCCTCAATAGCGCTGGCGGTTACACCGACTACAACCACTATCCTCTGAACTTCATTGAGATTACACGTGAACAACTGCTTCAGTATATACCTGATTTGGAAAAGTCGGCACTGTACAAGGATGTGAATATTGTCCAGGGCACAACTGGTGAGGCTACATACGGCTCATGGAACAATTCCACGTGGACTTCCAAAGCTGCCAGCGGAGTTGCCGGGTTGACAATGACATTGAGTGACGGTTCATACAACAGATTCTCAAGTTATAACGGCCGTTACAATTTAGCTTATCATCCCGCCGCTGCCAACACCAATTCAACCATAACGCTGACTGCACCAGATGGCTATGTCATCACAGGCTATTCCGTACAGACAGGCGTATATCAGGCTGCCACATACACATTGACGCCTTCTGGCGGCACACCTGTATCACCCGCTAATCTCGGTAGTACCTATACATCTATTAACGTTTCTGATTTATTTACAACCTCTACATCCATCACAGTCTCCACGACAGATGCCACCAAGTGGCTTTGCTTTACGAACTTTGTGGTCACGATCTGTCCAATTGACTATGCTGTTAATCTCAATGTCGTAGGTGGCAAGTCCTATGCTACAATCTATCTGCCCTTCGGTATCACTCTTCCTGATGAAGTGACGGCATATAAGATAGCTGTAGATGGGAAAAATGCTATTCCCACTTCAATGGGACAGGAATTGCCAGCTAATACTCCTGCGTTGCTGATTTCTGAGACAGGTGTAACAGAAGCTACAGCGACCATTAATGCTGCTGCAACAGCTGATGCATCAGGAAATGTCTTGGCAGGTACAACTTCAGTCGGCTATGTCAGTGGCTACGTGCTGAATGCTGTAGATAATCAGATTGGCTTCTATAAACTTGCCAGCACTGGTAGTTTAGCTGCCAACCGTGCTTACATCCCGTCGTCGATAGTCGTTGGGAATCAGATTAAAGCCTTCTTGCTTTCCGATGGTACGGAAACAGGCGTTGGCCAGACAGAGGCTCCTGAGGACGATGAGACTTACTACTCGTTGAGTGGTGTCAAAGTGAAGGGCAAACCAATCGTGAAGGGCGTGTTTATCCAGCCCGGAAGAAAGTACGTTGTGAAATAAAGTAAATCTCTCCTCACCCTTCTATGTGAGGGTGAGGAGAAGATTGATATAAAGAAGTATTTAAAACTTTCTAATATGAAAAAGAAATATATCAAGCCTTATCTCGAAATGATAGTGCTTACGAGCGGTGATGCGTTGCTCTCCGCTTCTCCACTGAAAATCAGCGAAACAGAGGTCTCAGGAGGCATGGTCAAAGATGCTGGCGACTGGGGCGACATCTGGGGCTCGGACGACGAGTAGTGATGAAAGTAAAGGGGGCTTGCCAAGCGGCAAGCCCCCTTTACTTTATCCGTGATTAGATTGCGACTTCTTTTTGTCGCCAGAAGCGGTAGGTGATGTCTTCAAAGGAACCGTCCTTGGTCTGACGGTAGAGCCGTTGGTTGGTCGTGGTGGACTTGAGCGGCCCGAGGTGCTTGATGTAAGGCCCGACTTTGATGTAGTCGAAGTCCTGCTTGTCAACCACCGACGGAATGCGAATACGTCCACTGTACCAAGCCACATGGAACTGAGGATAATATTCGTGGATATACTGTGCCAACAGATTGACACCCTTCGGATCGGCATCGCCGCCCATGAAAGCGAGGCAAGTGATGTCGTTTCCATATTGTTCCACAAAGTCATCGATGGCGTCGGTGTTCAGCGGCAGGCCGATGTCCTCCCAAAGATAATGGCTATGGCAGCCCGGACAGCGGCACGGGCAATTGGAGATATTAATTGCCAGTGTCACTTCGTCTGGGATTTCCTGAAAAACAACTCCTGTGTTTACGTATTTAAGCATGGTGTAGCTGAAGACTAGACCTAAACGTTAAACGGATAATCAGTCTGCGTGAGCGTAGAAACGGCGTGCTGCCTCTTCCTGACGCGGCTGTGAGAAGTTGGAGACGCGCTTCAGGTAACCGATGATGCGAGTCATGTAATCTACATTCTTGGAATGGCAGTGGGGGCACTCCTTCAGGTAGCGCTTGTCGATGTGACCGCACTCGTTGCAGACCGTGTTGGGAATGTTGAAGGTAAAGTAGTTACAGCCTTCCTTGGCGGCAACCTTCAACAGCTGCAGGTACTGCTCTTTCGACAGGTGCTCATCGAGGTTCATGTGCAGGGCAGAACCACCTGTCAGGTGCTCGATATAAGGACGGCCATGAAGCTTGAACTTGTCGATGACGCTCAGTGAATCATCCTCCACGACATAGAAGTAGCTGTTGTAGCAGTCACGAGGCACGAAGTAGCCATCCTCGCGGTCCCATTTAGCGTGTTTCACGCCTACGTTCTCTGCGGGAATCATCTCGCAGTTGAACATCAACTCCTTGGTGCGGTACTTTTTGTTGTACTTCTCGATGAGGCCGAGAATGCCCTGTACGAACTTCTTGTAGTCATCGTTGGGCGTAATCTTCAGACCCATGAACTCGGCAGCCTCCACAAGACCGTTGATACCGATGGTGAGGTACTGACGACTGATGTTGATGTAACCAGCGTCGAACAACGGGAGCATTCCGTGTGCCTGCAGCTCCTTCAGATTCTCGTTGTAGGCAGTCTGCACCTTATGGCAGAGGTCGATAATGCCGCCCAGGTACTCCAGATAATCCATGTTGTGGTTGACAGCATACTGAATGCAACGGTTCAGGTTGATAGTCAACACTGACTTGGAGCCTGTGGAGACGCCGCCAGCACCGAGTGTGTAAGAGAAGCCGTTGTCTGTGATTTCGTTGCGCAGACGGCAGCAGGAACTCAGTGAATCTGCGTTGTCACTCATGTAAGTGAAGAATGAGTGACCTTCGGAGTACATCTCTGCTGTGAACTCACCCCATTCCTTGTCCTTGCACTCGCCGTTCTCGTCAACGAGCAGGGCCATTGTCTCCACGGGGAAGGTCAGCAGGGTCTTCGTGCGTTCCTTATTAAACCATTTCATGAAACGCTTCTGCAGCCAGCTCAAGCCGTCCCAATCGGGCTTAGAACCATCGGGGAAGTAGAACTCGCCGAAGATGCTCTCGAAGTAGTAACGGTCATAGTAAGCCACATTCCAGAACACAGCCTGATAGTTACGGGCACCCGTGGGTTGGTTCAGTGTATAGACAATCTGCTCGAAGTAGTCGGTAATCACCTTGTCAATGGAGCGTTTCTTCAGGCTCAAGTCTGCCTGCTGCTCGGGGTGCTTCCAGTAGTCGAGGCCATACTCCTTGCCGATGAAGTAGTTCATATACATCAGGAACTCGGGTGTAGCGCAGGCACCGCTCAGCATAGAACTGACCATGAAGACCATGTTGACAAAGCCGCCAGCAAATGACTTCAGGTTGGTGGGAGCTGTGGAGTTTCCGCCAATCTCTGTCGTGCCGTTGATGAGCCACGGATACATGGTGATAGAGGCGCAATAGTTGGCGAGGCTCGTCTCGTCGTTCTTATAGATAAAATGGTGTGTCAGTTTGTCAATATATTCATCTGCCAACTGCTTGCCGTACATTTTTTTGATACGCTCGGTCAACAGACGACGATTCAAACGAATGAAGTTTGATTTAGGAAGTTCACCGATTAACGTAGCGATGTTCTTGTGCTCCACGTTGGCGTTGGCATCGTATTTTGAACCCGTTGCGGCGTTCACAGACTCCATGTACTCGGAGAGGAACATCATCTTTTCCAATGTTTCACGATCCTCGCTGTGCTCCTTGCGATAGAGGATGAATGACTTGGCAACCTTGAAGAAGCCTTCACGCATAAGTGCCTCTTCTACTTGGTTTTGGATGTCTTCCACCTTGATGTCATCGTGCATGTCAAGGTGACTGAGGATCTTGGAAAGAGTTCCCAGGTCGGTGGGTTCGTCAACGCTTTCGAACGCCTTCACGATGGCGTTCATGATTTTGTCTAACGAGAAGCGATCTTTCGAGCCGTCGCGCTTCGTAATGGTAAAGTTCTTTATCTCCATTGTATCTTTTTGAGTAAGTTATTTAGTTTATGTAAGAGGAAAAGTTTTCCGTTTTGGACAACTTTTTTATTTTTGCTTCGAAAAAAGTTTCCCGTTTTGGACAACTCAAATCGCCTGCAAAGGTACAGATTTATACAAAATAACCCATACTTTTTTGCAAGAAATATTTGCAAAAAATAGTTAATGTTGCAAACCGAGTGCTTTCGCTTTTTCTATGACAAAGGCCAAAGCGGCATCGTGGTCATTGGGAATCAGGCCGTCAAGGATGGCGTCCTTGACAGCGCTCTTGAGGGTGCCCACCTCACGGCAGGGCGAAAGATGAAAACGTTCCATAATTTCCTCACCGCTGACGGGCGGTTGGAAGTTGCGGATCCTGTCGCGCTCTTCCAAATCGACAAGCTTCTGACGAACGAGCTTGAAGTTGTCAAGGAAGCGCTGCTTGCGTTCTTCATTTTTGCTGGTGATGTCGGCTTCGCAGAGGAGCATCAGATCATCAATGTCGTCGCCTGCCTCAAAAAGGAGACGCCGCACGGCAGAGTCGGTGACTTCATCGTCGGCAATGGCGATAGGGCGCATGTGCAGCGAAACAAGTTTCTGCACATACTTCATCCGTTCGTCCATCGGCAATTTCATGCGACGAAAGATCTGCGGCACCATTTTCTCACCGAGGTAGTTGTGGTTATGGAAGGTCCAACCCAGCTGGGCGTCCCAGCGCTTGGACTTGGGCTTTCCGATGTCGTGCAACAAGGCTGCCCAGCGCAGCCAAAGCCTGTTGTCGTTTAACGTTGAACGTTTAGCGTTTAATTCTTGTCCATCCGATGGCTCTTCCTTCACCTTTAAATGTTCATCGTTAAACGTTAAACGAGAAAAGCGCACAACGTTGCTCAAGACCTCCAGCGTGTGCCAGAAGTTATCCTTGTGCGCCCGTCCATTGACGGTCTCTACACCGTGAAGCGCGTAGAGTTCGGGGAAGATGAGTTCGAGAAGTCCGCATTGGAATAGGAGCTCGAAGCCACGGGCAGGGCTGTCCGAAGCCATGATCTTCTGGAGCTCATCGATAATTCGTTCGCCAGAGATAATCTTGATTCGTTCGCGGTTCCGTTCCAGCGCCTCAAACGTCTCAGGTTCAATCTCGAAGTTCAACTGCGTGGCAAAACGAATACAACGCATCATCCGCAACGGGTCGTCGGAGAATGTGATATCGGGGTCAAGGGGCGTAGCAATGAGTCGGTCCTGTAAATCCCAAACGCCATCGAAGGGATCAACGAGCTCGCCGAAGCGGGCTGCGTTGAGACAAATGGCCATCGCGTTGATGGTGAAGTCGCGCCGTTGCTGGTCATCCTCCAGAGTGCCATCCTCAACGATGGGCTTGCGAGAGTCGTGGCTGTAGCTTTCGCGACGGGCACCCACGAACTCCAATTCTATAGAAGCCCCTCCCCCGCATTCTTCACTCTTCACTCTTTCATTTTTCACTTTAACCTGCGCCGTTCCGAAATTTTTAAAGACGCTCACGTGGGCACCGCGTCCGAGACGCTTGGCTACTGCTTTAGCTAGTTCTATGCCGCTGCCCACGCAGACCACGTCGATATCCTTTGACGGACGTTCGAGGAAAAGGTCGCGGACATACCCGCCAACGACATAACACTCCACCTGCTGTTCGTCGGCAACCTGTCCTATGAGTTCAAAGACAGGCTTTTCGCGAAGCAGGAGTATGAGTTGTTGACGGTCGAGGACTCTCATTATTCTTTAATTGATGCTAAAAACGCCTGCAAAGTTACAAAAAAGTTGAAAGTTAAAAGTTGAAAGTTGAAAGAATTTACAGAAACGGCTACATTTGCATAAAGAAACAACGCCGATCGTGAAAGTCTATCCTTCCATATCCCTCATTTTGCTCGCTGCAGCCATGATTGGCTGCTCTTCTTCTGTTGTCCGTGAGGAGCAGGAGGCAGGTAGAATGTTAGGAACGGCGCGTGTCTTATTGGCTTCGAAGGAGTATAATGCAGCCCGTGACACGATTTTCAGCCTGCGTAGCTTGCATCCGACAGCCTTGCAGGCGCGTCGGGCAGCCATCCTTACCTTGGATAGCGTAGAGCTGATGGAAACGCGCGATAGTCTGGCTGCCTACGAGGAACAGCTACAAGCTGAGCGCGAGACGTTCAAACAAATGTTGCCTCGTGAGAACGGTGAGACCAACGAAGCCTATTATGAACAGCAACGTTTGGTCTATCAGATGGAACAACACTATGACGAGTTGTGTGCGAAGGTGAAGTTCTATCTTAGGAAGATAGACATTGACCAGACAGAACAATAAAGATAAACAAAGAAGCGAGCCCCGCAAGGCTCGCTTCTTTGTTTATTAGAACAGGAACTTGACAGCGTCGTTGAACAGCGCTAAGGCCATCAGCGCGAAGAGCAACGCCATGCCGATGTATTGGGCACGTTCCATGAATTTATCCGATGGCGGACGACGGGTTACGGCTTCCACCAGCAGGAAGAAGATGTGGCCTCCGTCGAGTCCCGGAATAGGCAAGATATTCATCACTGCGAGAATGATGGAGATGAAGGCGGTGATGTTCCAGAACGAAGCCCAATCCCACACGGCGGGGAAGAGGTTGCCGATGGTACCGAAGGAACCGACATTCTGTGCGCCCTTCTTAGTGAACAGATACTTGAGGTCGCTGACATAGCCTTTCAGTGTCTCCCAACCGTAGGCGATGCCTGCGGGGATACTCTCCCAGAAACCATAGTCGTGGTGCACATAAGCGTCCTTGTACAACAGCTGATAGGGCTTCTTGACAATGCCCATCATATATTGTTCCGTGAGCACCAGAACAACCGTATCGGCGACTTCGCTCTCGTTGGCAAACACGATGGGCAGGGTACGCAGGCGGAGGCTGTCTTCGTGGCTGCAATCAGCGGCCAGGATATCTGCCTTGCGGCCCATGACGGCGTCAAAGTCTGCCCACCACTCAACAGGCACGCCATCGACGGCCATAATACGGGCTCCTTTTTTCAAACCAACCTCTGCTGCAGGTGATTCGGGCAACACGCTATCCACGACTGCCGGCACTCGGACTGCTAGGAAACGCGGTTCCTGCTCAATCATCTCCAATAAGTTGACACCTTCGTCAGGCATCGCAATAGTGACCTCTGTACCTTCGCGCAGCACGGTGACTTCCTTGGCTTCGGAGATAGCGCGATAGACGTTTCCGTCCCATGCCTCAATGGCCTCACCGTCAATCTTCACGGGAATATCTCCGTCGCGGAAGCCAAGATCTTTAGCCATCTCGTTGTAGGCAAATCCTTCGCTGATATTCTGCATCGGCAGCGTGTCGCGGCCCCATGTGAACAGGATCATCGCATAGATGAACAATGCCAGCACGAAGTTGACCAATACGCCGCCTACCATGATCAGGAAACGCTGATAGACGGGCTTTGCTCGAAACTCATCGGGCTTCACGGGCTGTTTCATCTGTTCCAGATCCATGCTCTCATCAATCATTCCGGCTATCTTGACGTAGCCGCCGAGGGGGATCCAGCCGATACCGTATTCAGTCTCCTTGTTCGCCATTTTCGGGAACAGACGGGTAAACCATTTGTCCTTGGTGGAGAAAAGGTGGAACTTCCAGTCAAAGAACATAAAGAACTTCTCCACCCTCACCTTGAACAGCTTGGCGAAGAAGAAATGACCGCCCTCGTGCAACAGGATGAGGAGAGCGAAACACAAAATCAATTGAAATGTTTTAATCCAAAAGGGTGACATAATATACAATATTCGTTATTACGACATTACGAAATAAGTTATTTCGATGTTATCTGCTCTGCCGCAATCCGCCGTGCCTCCTTGTCTGTCTCGAGATAGTTTTCATAAGTCGGCTTTGCCATGAAGGTGGCGCGTTGCATGGTCTTCTCGATAATGTCGGCCATTTCCAGGAAACGGCAACGACCTTCGAGGAAGGCGCGGTTCACGATCTCGTTGGCGGCATTGATAATGCATGGCATATTACCGCCCTGTCTCAGACTCTCGTAGGCGAGGGCAAGACAACGGAAACGCTCGGTGTCGGGACGCTCAAACGTCAGGTCGTGCATTGCATACCAGTCGAGACGATCAAAAGTGCTTTGCAGACGTTGCGGAAAAGAGAATGCCAGCTGAATAGGCACGCGCATATCGGGCACGCCGAGTTGCGCCTTCACAGCTCCGTCGGCGAACTGGACGGCCGAGTGAACCACACTCTGTGGGTGAACCACTACTTGAATGCGTTTAGGCTCAACGCCAAACAACCATTTGGCTTCGATTACCTCAAAGCCCTTGTTCATCATCGAGGCAGAGTCGATGGTAATCTTGGCGCCCATGTCCCAGTTGGGGTGCTTCAGCGCCATCGCGGGCGTGACATTATATAGTTGTTCGCGCGTGAAGGTACGGAAAGGACCTCCCGACGCCGTGAGGATAATCTTCTCGATCGGGCTCTGTTCGCCCATCAGACTCTGGAAGATGGCTGAGTGCTCGCTGTCAACCGGCAGAATAGGCACCTGATACTGGTGGCAGAGGCCGTTGATCAGTTCGCCGGCTACCACCATCGTCTCTTTGTTGGCCAGAGCTATGGGCTTTCCGGCGCGGATGGCCGCTATTGTTGGCGGCAGTCCTGCAAAACCGACCATCGCCGTCAGGACCATATCAATCTCCGTGCCTTCCACCACCTGACACAACGCCTCGGCGCCGGCATAGACGGCAATGGGCAGGTCGGCCAACGATTCGCGGACCGCTTCGTAGTACGCTTTGTTGGCGATGACCACGGCGGCAGGATTGAACAGACGTGCCTGTTCCACCAGCAGCTCCCAGCGGTTGTTGGCCGTGAGGACGCGAGCCTCAAAGAGGTCGGCGTGTTCGGCGATGACCTGCAGGGCCTGTGTGCCGATGCTACCTGTGGAGCCGAGGATGGCTATTTGTTTCTTTTCTTTATTCATTGAGCGTTAACAGGTCTTCGGGGAGTTGAACATAAAGGCGGCGTTCACGATGGTCGGCGCGAAGGATGAAGTCCTCATGAGCAGGAACGAGCAACTCTTTCCCTTCAGGCGTTTCCACGACCAATAACACGTTGGCCGTCTGGTCAAGGACGGAGGTGACGGTGCCGAGCGTGCAATTCTCGGGGGCTTGTATCACCTCAAATCCCGTGAACATCTGCCAGGTGAGGTCTTCCTCATCCACGTCTGTGGGTGTCAGCTCCTTGGGGAAATAGACATCAGCGCCTACCATACGACTGGCTGTGTCAGCATCGTTAATATCCTCGAACTTCACGAGTGCTCGGGTGTCCGAGCGGAAACGCCACTCTTCCAGGAAGAAGGGGACGAGCAAGCCGTCCATACGACAAAACAGATAGTCGGCCTCTACACGGTCCCACACATCGTCGGTGAACTGGAATACCAGCTCTCCCCGCACGCCGTGTGTACTGGTGAGTGCTCCGATCTGATATACGTCTTCTTCCTTAATCATTGATACGTGTGATATTGGCTCCGAGGGCGTTGAAACGGCTCTCGATATCCTCGTAACCTCTGTCTATCTGTTGGATATTGCTGATCAGACTGGTGCCTTCGGCGCTCATCGCTGCAATAAGTAGGGCGATACCGGCACGGATATCGGGTGATGTCATTCTGCCTGCCCGCAGACGGATTTGGTTGTCATGTCCTACGACTACAGCACGGTGCGGGTCGCAGAGGATAATCTGTGCGCCCATGTCGATGAGCTTGTCCACGAAGAACAGGCGACTTTCAAACATCTTCTGATGGATGAGCACCGAGCCTTTGGCCTGCGTGGAGACCACGAGCAGTACGCTGAGCAAGTCCGGTGTGAGGCCTGGCCATGGAGCATCGCTGAAGGTCATGAAGGAGCCGTCAATGAAGGACTCTATTTCATAGTGATCATGACAGGGGACATAGATGTCGTCGCCCTGCCGCTGCACAGAAATACCGAGGCGCCTAAAGGAATAGGGGATAATGCCGAGATCGTCGTAGCTCACATCCTTGATGCGGAGGCCATCGCCGCACATCGCAGCCATGCCTATAAATGAACCGACCTCAATCATATCAGGAAGAATGCGATGCTCGGTGCCGCGCAGGCTGCTGACACCGTGGATGGTGAGCAGGTTTGAGGCGATACCCTCAATGTGGGCTCCCATCGCGTTCAGCATCTTGCAGAGCTGTTGGATATAAGGCTCGCAAGCAGCGTTATAGATAGTGGTGGTGCCTTGCGCCAGCACAGCGGCCATAATGATGTTCGCCGTACCTGTCACAGAGGCCTCGTCCAGCAACATATAAGAACCAGTCAGACGATCTGCGGTGATGTCGAAGAGCGAGCGGTCGGCATCGTAGCGGAACCGGGCGCCCAGCTTTTCCATACCGAGGAAGTGGGTATCTACGCGACGGCGCCCGATCTTGTCGCCTCCAGGCTTCGATACCAACGCACGACCGTAGCGGGCCAACAGCGGGCCTACCAACATGATGCTGCCGCGCAGTCGTGATGAGCGTTCCAGGAAGGCATCGGTCTCCAGGAAAGCGAGATCCACGGCATCGGCTTGGAACGTATAATCGCCTTTCGCGTTCTGCACCACCTTGACACCGATGTCGCGGAGGAGCTGAATCTGGTTGTTCACATCAGCGATGTCCGGGATATTCTGAATGCGCACAGGCTCGTCTGTGAGCAATACTGCACAGAGAACCTGCAAGGCCTCGTTTTTAGCACCTTGCGGAGTAATCTCACCGCTGAGACGGTGACCGCCTTCGATTTTAAAGGAACTCATGAGCGTTTAGCGTTTCTTTTTCTTTTTACTGGCGTTGCTGCCCGGCAAGTGGCCGTTGCTGACAGATGCGAAGTGGAAATCTTCGGGGAGGTCGGCGGTGCCTTTCGTGTAGTCATAGACATCAGCACGGACTTTCCGCTCGTCCATCGCGTCGCGGTTCCAGTTGTACAGGCTTCTCTTCATATAGTTGGCCATCATGGACGTCAGCTCATCGCGCTCTTCGCCTTCGGGCATTTCCGAAAGCTTCCGCATAAACTCCTCCGTGAAGTGGCCGTAGTGACGATAGCGGATTCGCTGCATCGGGTACTTCAGTGGCTTGGGCTTTGCTGAGATATCCTCAGCCTTCACCACCTCAAAAGGATAGTCGATGTCCAGCTGATAGTCCGAGAGGATTGCCAGTTGATCCCACAGCTTATGCTCGTAATCCGGCTGCTGTTGAACCTCAGGGTTCATCGTTGCCATAATGGCAACAATGCTCTCTGCGCAGTACTGGCGCTCTTCGCGGTTTTCCAGACTCTTGCAGATATCCACCATCTCCTGAATGGCGCGACCGTACTCGGGCAGTATCAGCTTCTCACGTTGGGTGTTGTATTGCATTTTCTCGTTTAGCGATTAGCGTTTAACGTTTAGTTGAAGTCTCTTGTTTGCGAATCATTTATCATTAAACGTTAAACGTTCAACGCTAAACGATCTTTTGGCTTGGTGGCCACGAAGTCCTTGAGATAGAAAGGCTCAAAGTAGGCCACATCCACCGTCTCGTTCTTCGACAACGCCCGTGCTGCTAAGGGATACATGTGTTTGGCCAACGGTTGGATATTGTCCAGGAAATGGGCGTTGGGGTGGGTGATGACCTCCTTGCACTTGGCGGCGCCGTCGCCAAAGAAATAGACTGGTCCGCAGTCGAGCCACTCCTTGTAAGTGTCAGCCTCTACGATGTCAGCCTGCACCTCACGCAAGGGCTTCAAGGCGCGGTCATAGACAGCCGCATAAACCTCCATGCGACGCGCATCAATCATCGGTACGAAGAGTGCCTCGTCCGGAATATCTTCACGGTAGAGCAGGACAGGGACGCACAGCAGCTCCAACGTAGGAACCGCCACCAAAGGCACACCCCTGCCGTAAGCTACACCTTTGGCCATCGACACACCGATGCGCAAGCCCGTGTAGCTGCCCGGTCCTTGACTGACGGCCACCGCATTCAGGGGAATCGCGTGACTCTCAGCGAAACTCAGGGCCTCGTCAACGAAAACGCCACATCGTGTGGCGTGATTGGGCCCTTCGATATCCGTCTGTTCAAAGATGACGTGAGCGTCTTCTGTGACAGCCACAGAACACACTTTCGTACTGGTTTCTATATGTAATATACAAGCCAAAGCAATTTACAATTAGACGATTTGCGATTTGCAATCGTATTATTTAGCGTGCAAAGGTACATATTATTTGTGATTTAAACGGACGTTTTACGTTTTTTTACTACCTTTGCGGCCGAAAACAACAATCATTGATGATTGATGAAAGATAATTTGTAAATCGAAAATTGTCAAATCGTAAATAGAAATGATATTATCCATGACAGGCTACGGCAAGGCTTCTGCCGAGTTCCGTGGCAAGAAAATCACCGCTGAGATTAAGTCTGTGAACAGCAAGGCAATGGATCTGCAAACGCGCATCGCCCCCATCTATCGTGAGAAGGAGATGGAACTGCGCTCCATCATCAGTACAACCCTAGAGCGCGGCAAGGTGGATTTCAGTCTTTATATCGAGCGCGACGATGCCAATGCCGCCACGCCCATCAACCGTCCTGTCCTGAAATCCTATGTGGATCAGATTCGTAGCCTCGTGAAAGACTATGACCTCGCTGAGCCGGCTGAACAATGGGTTCCGACACTTTTGCGCCTCCCCGATGTGCTCACTAAGAGTGAGGTGGTGGAGCTGAGCGAAGAGGAATGGGTTGTGGCTCGTGAGGTCTGTGACAAGGCCATCAAGGCACTCATGGATTTCCGCGAGCAGGAAGGCGCTGCTCTCCAAAAGAAGTTTGCTGAGAAAATTGCCAATATCGGTGCCTTGCTGCAGCAGATTGAGCCTTTTGAGAAAGCACGTGTGGAGAAAATCCGTGCTCGCATCGTCGAGGGCCTCGAAGCGATTCCCGAAGCGCAATATGACAAGAACCGTCTCGAACAGGAGATGATTTATTATATTGAGAAACTAGATATTAACGAGGAGAAACAGCGCCTCGCCAACCACCTCCGTTACTTCACTGAGACCATGGAGAATGGTCACGGTCAGGGTAAGAAACTCGGCTTCATCGCTCAGGAGATGGGCCGTGAGATCAACACCACCGGCAGCAAGTCCAACATCGCTGAGATGCAGAACATCGTGGTGAAGATGAAGGACGAGCTGGAGCAGATCAAGGAACAGGTTCTCAACGTGATGTAGAGACTCTCTCGTTTAGCGTTTAGCGTTTAACGTTTAATAGAGTGAAGCGCGTGATGCTAAATGGCATTTGGATCATAAAACAAAAATCACTTAAACATTAAACGATAAACGTTAAACGTTAAACGAAAAAAATGGGAAAAGCCATCATTTTCTGTGCCCCTTCCGGCAGCGGCAAAAGCACCATCATCGGCAGCCTGATGCCGCGTGAGGAGCTGAACCTCTTCTTCTCCGTCTCTGCCACTACACGCCCGCCTCGCGGTCAGGAGCAGAACGGCGTCGAATACCTGTTCATGACGCCTGAGGAGTTTCGCTCTCACATCGCAGCCAATGACTTTATCGAGTATGAGGAAGTCTATGCCGACCGTTTCTACGGAACGCTCAAGGCGCAAGTAGAGAAGCAGTTGGCAGCTGGGCAAAACGTGGTCTTCGATGTCGATGTTCACGGCGGGATGCGCCTGAAGGAGTACTTCGGCGACCGTGCCCTCAGTCTCTTTATCCAGCCCCCTGGCCTTGAAGCCCTCCGTCAGCGCCTCGAAGGTCGCGGCACCGACAGTCCTGAGGTCATCCAGCAGCGTCTCGACCGCGCCGAGTATGAACTCTCCTTCGCACCCCGTTTCGACCGTGTTGTCATCAACGATGACCTCGAAACCGCCAAGGCCGAAGCCTATGCCCTTGTGCGCGATTTTGTTGGAGCTTGAACTTTCCGCTCGACGTTGGTCGCTTGACCCTTCAAGAACTCTCAACTTTCAACTTAAATGACCATCGGACTCTTCGGCGGCAGCTACAACCCCATCCACACAGGTCACATCGCCCTCGGGCAGTGGCTTGTTCGTCATCACTTGGTTGATGAACTGTGGTTTCTTGTCTCGCCGCAGAATCCGTTGAAACCCGCTGAGGGCCTGCTGGAGGATAACGCCCGTTTACGTCTGGCCAAGCTGGCCGTAGGACGAAAGCAGCACCTGCGTGTCTCTGATTTTGAATTTCATCTGCCTCGTCCTTCCTACATGGTCCACACGTTAGAGGGACTTCGCGTCGCCTATCCAGACCATGACTTCGTGCTCGTCATCGGCGCCGACAATTGGCACCGCTTCC
Organism: uncultured Prevotellaceae bacterium; assembly: GCA_947305005.1. Taxonomy (GTDB): domain Bacteria; phylum Bacteroidota; class Bacteroidia; order Bacteroidales; family Bacteroidaceae; genus Physcousia. Next base: position 21,612 of record CAMZCM010000010.1, read on the forward strand.
CGCAGTGGTATAAGTCCGACGAGATCCGTCGTCACCACCGCCTCCTTGTCTATCCCCGTCCTGGCTATCCCATTGATGAGGCCACGCTCCCTGGTGGCGTCACCCTCATCCACACTCCCCTCCACAACATCTCTTCCTCCGAGATTCGTGAGGCCATTGCGCACGATCCCGCCTATAACGGCTTTGGCCTTGATCCCCGCGTTTGGGCAGAAATCAAGGCCAAAGACTACTATTTATAATAGTTATTTGATAGTGACGCGCTTGATGAAGACATTGCGGCGCGGTCGTTCCTTAGCATCAACTGGTGTACGTCCTATGCGCAGCGCCACTGGCATTCCCTCCACCACTTCGCCGAAAATTGTATAATCGCCGTCCAGATGCGGTGCGCCGCCGAGGCGGGCGTAAGCCTGTCGCTGCACATCGCTGAAGGGACGCGGTGGGTTCTTGGCCAAGTCCTCCTCTGCCTCCACCTGCAGGCGATTTAGCAAGTCTTGATGCGCGGCGTGGTTCGTTACCTTCAAGGTACTCAGTTCCTCTGCGTTATCGTGTTGCAGTTGCTCAAACCGGGCTGCTACCTTCCCTTCATAGAGGAGAGCCTGCAACTCCGACAGCTCGGCAGAAGTATATTTCTTGCCCGTTACGATATACCATTGCAAAGCGCTGGAGCGGCGCTCAGGGTTGATGCTGTCTGGCTCGCGTGCAGCAGCGAGCACACCTTGTCGATGGAAATAGCGCGGATAGTGGATTTCAGCAGGCAATGTCTTCTCCGCTCCTGCCAGTTCTTCGTCCGCTCCCGCCTGGATGACCATTTCGGGCACGATACGATTGAACGGACGGTTGTCATAGGCGTGAGCCTCCACGTTGCGGATGAAGTTGTCACGGTGTTGTGGCGTGTCATCATAGAGGCGCACCACGATGTCGCCTTCCGATGTTTCAATGAGCACCTCTGTCCCGCCTGCGCCCTTGTCTTTGCTTGAGCATGAGGTCATTACGGCCATGATGCCGCACAGCATCGCAGCCCCCATTACACTCCAAACACACAACTTTTTCATAATCCGCTTTTTTCTTACTGCGCAACTTTCATCATCCTTCAGCAACGGCAGGGATTGCAGTTTCTTCAAAAGCGGGGTATTCAGGGCGTGGCTTGACAGAAATTAATTCCAATCCTATATGATGAATAGTGTTAAGAATTAAGTCAAGTCTTTCATTACTGGGCTTTTTCTTGCCGCTGATGTATTGGGCCATGAGGCTTTGCGAAATCCCCATCCTTCTTGCAACTGCTGACACATTCAACTCCGGATGAGAGATGAAGAGTTTGTAGAGGTCTGTTGTCTCTTGCTTATCAAAGAATCCCTCAAAACTCAGATCTTCGTCTAAGTCTTCCCAATGCAGGCCATAGTCGTCAGCTTCGTAGTTAGAAAGCTGTTCCTTGGTGGCATATTTCAGACGAGGATAGTCTTTGAACTTCTCGCAGGCTTCCTTGCCGTCGGCAGTCTTAATCCAAACGGCATCTTCTGTTAACCAGATTTTTTCTACCTTTTCCATCGTCCTATTTATTTAGCGTTATTGAAAAACTTATTCCAGTGCTCAGCAATGATTTCTTGATTATCTTCTATGATTGCTTCAATCATTTTTAATTCGGAGACTTTGAATCCATGATTGTAAACTAGCGAGAGAGGAAACAGTTCATATTTTGCTTGTGAATTCCCCTTTTTCACGTGGATGTGGATAGGGGTATGGTCGTTTCTATAGAAAAAGAATCTATATCCCAATAGATGGAAAACTGTTGGCATCTCTGTTATTATCTTTGTTTTTCTGGCGCAAAGATAGGTAATAGATTTATAACCTCCAAATTATTTCTCTGAAAAAATAGAAAGAGGCCAGAACATTATCCACACGAAGGACGGAATAATCTTTGCCTTCAACAAAACGTCAAGACACAGAAAGTGATTATGTCCAAACAAAAATGAAAAAACGTCTGGACGAATTCCCAAAATCGTCCAGACGTTTTTTATTATATCAAAGGATTTATACGATGCCTTGGGCCATCATCGCTTTGGCTACCTTCATGAAGCCGGCGATGTTGGCGCCTTTGACGTAGTTGACGTAGCCGTCGGGCTCGGTGCCGTATTTCACACATTGGCCGTGGATGGCGTGCATGATTTGGTGGAGGCGCTTATCGACTTCGTCGGCACTCCAGCTGATGTGCATGGCGTTCTGACTCATCTCGAGGCCGCTGGTGGCTACGCCGCCTGCATTGACGGCCTTGCCGGGAGCGAAGATCATCTTGGCCTCGATGAAGGCATCGATGGCTTCGGGGGTGCAACCCATATTGGAGATTTCGCCTACGCACTGCACGCCGTTGGCGATGAGCTGACGGGCATCGTCGCCGTTGAGCTCATTCTGCGTGGCGCAGGGCAGGGCGATGTCGCACTTGACCTCCCAAGGTTTCTTGCCCTCCACGAACTTGGCTTCGGGGAACTTCTCGGCATAGGGCTCGCAGATGTCGTTGCCGCTGCTGCGGAGCTCCAGCAGGTAGTCAATCTTCTCGCCGCTGATGCCGGTCGGGTCGTAGATGTAGCCGTCCGGGCCACTGATGGTGATGACCTTGGCGCCGAGCTGCGTAGCCTTGGTGGCAGCGCCCCAGGCGACATTGCCGAAGCCGCTGATGGCTACGGTCTTACCCTTGATGTCAAGGCCGTGGGTGTTCATCATCTCGTTGACGAAGTAAAGGCCGCCAAAGCCTGTAGCCTCGGGACGGATGAGCGAACCGCCGTACTCGAGGCCCTTGCCCGTGAGCACGCCGCTCCAGTCGCGCGTCAGCTTCTTGTACTGTCCGAAAAGGTAGCCGATTTCGCGGGCACCGACACCGATGTCACCTGCGGGGACGTCGATTTCAGGACCGATGTAGCGATAGAGCTCGCTCATGAATGCCTGGCAGAAACGCATCACCTCGGCATCGCTCTTGCCGCGGATGCTAAAGTCGGAGCCGCCCTTGCCACCACCCATAGGTAGCGTGGTCAAAGCGTTCTTGAAAGTCTGCTCGAAGCCGAGGAACTTGAGGATGGAGAGGTTCACGCTGGCATGGAAACGCAGGCCGCCCTTGTACGGGCCGATGGCGCTGTTGAACTGCACGCGGTAGCCGAGGTTCACCTGCACCTCGCCCTTGTCATCCACCCACGGCACACGGAACGTGATGATGCGCTCAGGCTCCACAAGGCGCTCAATGAGCTTGGCCTTCTCGAACTCGGGGTGTTGGTTATAGACTTCTTCGATAGACATGAGTACTTCGCGCACAGCCTGCAAGTATTCTTTCTCACCCGGATGCTTGGCCTCCAGGTTGGCCATAATGGTTTCAATCTTCATAATCAGTTAAGTTAGTTAATGGTAATTAGATGTTCTTTTCGAAGGCAAAGATAAGGAAAAGAAAGATAAGTGATGCATAAATAGCGATAAATCTTTCTTGCGTTTCCGGAAAATGATGTATCTTTGCGGACAGAATCAACAAAATTGTCCTATGAAATTACGTTCCCTCTTTGGATTGACAGCGCTGGCCGCTATGCTGGTCGCTGTGCCTGCGAAGGCTGATCAATTGACTCTGAAAGACCTGACACAAGGCGTGTATTCCGCCAAGACCATCTCGGGTGTGCGCCCACTGGCCGACGGCGAGCGCTACAGCCAACTCACTCCCGATGCCCGTCAGATTGTAGCCCGCTCTTTCAAGACTGGCGAACTGACCGACACACTCTTCAATGTCGAGACGGCACGCGGCGATGTGCGGCTGACCCACATCGACGGTTACATCATGAGCCCCAACGAGAAGACGATACTGATCCAGACGGAGACAAAACGCATCTATCGCCATTCGTTCACGGCCGTGTATTATATCTATAATGTGCGGAACCGCAAGCTGGAGCGTTTGTCTGACGGCGGGCCGCAGGAGGTGCCGGCATTCTCCAAGGACGGCAACATGGTGGCTTTCGTGCGCGACAATAACCTGTTTCTGGTGAAGCTGCTCTTCGGCAACAGCGAGCTGCAGGTGACGAAGGACGGCGAGTTCAACAAGGTCATCAACGGCAAGCCCGACTGGGTGAACGAGGAGGAGTTCAGCTTCTCACGCGCCTTTGACTTCAATGCCGACAACTCCATGCTGGCGTGGATTCGCTATGACGAGAGCGCCGTCTCAGAGTTCTCCTTTCCGCTCTATCGCGGCACTCATCCCTCGCGCGACGAATACACCACCTACCCGGGTGCCTACACCTATAAATACCCGATGGCTGGCGAGCAGAACGCCACGGTGACGGTGCACAGCTATGACATCAAGAGTCATCGTATTCAGCAGATGAAGTTGCCGCTCGATGCTGACGGCTACGTGCCTCGCATTCAGTTTGCCAGCGACCCCGAGAAACTGCTGGTGCTGACGCAGAACCGCCATCAGGATCGTCTTGAGATCTACGCGGCCAATCCGCGCTCCACGGAGTGCAAGCTTATCGTGCGCGACGAGGTGGAGAAGTATGTCACCGAGGAACCGTACAAGAACCTGCAGCTGTTCGCCACCGGTTTTGTGCTGATGAGTGAGCGCTCGGGCTTCAACCACCTCTATCTCTATGACCTTAACGGCACGTTGAAGCGTCAGATTACCACGGGCGACTTCGTGGTTAAGGCGTTCTATGGCTTCAATCCCGCCACGGGTGACTGCTTCTTTGCCGGCAATCAGGAAGGCGCTATCTATCAGGCGGTCTATCGCGCTGACGCGAAGGGTAATATCACAAAGCTCAGTCAGGAGAAAGGCACCAATAGCGCCGTCTTTAGCAAGAACTTCAAGTACTTCATGAATGTCTATTCCAACAGTTACACGCCGCCCGTGACCACGCTCAACGATGCCAAGGGGAAGGTGCTGACCACGCTGGAGGATAATGAGAGTTTAAAGTCGAAAGTTGAAAGTTTAAAGTTGTCAAAGCCGGAGTTCTTTACTTTCAAGACCAGCGAGGGCGTGGAGCTGAACGGCTACATGGTCAAGCCTGCCAACTTCTCTGCCGCCAAGAAATATCCCGTTATCATGTACCAGTACAGCGGCCCGGGCTCGCAACAGGTACTCGACTCGTGGAATATTGGTAACATGGGAGGCTGTCTTTATGAGCATCTCATGGCTTCCGAAGGCTTCATCTGCGTGTGTGTGGATGGTCGCGGAACGGGCGGACGAGGCGCTGTGTTTGAGAAACAGACCTATCTGAATCTCGGCGACTTGGAGTCCAAAGACCAGGTGGAGGCAGCCCTCTATCTCGGTTCGCTGCCTTACATCGACAAGACCCGCATCGGCATCTGGGGTTGGAGCTATGGCGGCTTCAACACGCTGATGTCCATGACCGAAGGGCGCGGCGTGTTTGCTGCTGGCGTGGCCGTAGCACCTGTCACGGGCTACCGCTTCTATGACAGCGTCTATACCGAGCGCTATATGAGAACGCCGAAGGAGAACCCCACGGGCTACGACCGTAACCCCATGACACGCGCCCCGAAGCTGCATGGTGCTCTGCTCATCTGTCACGGCTCAGCCGACGATAACGTCCACTACCGCAACACGGCAGAACTCGTGGAGGCGTTGGTGCAGGCCGACAAACCTTTCATGCAGCTCGTCTATACCAATCGCAACCACAGCATCTACGGCGGCAACACCCGCCAGCATCTCTATCGCAGCATCAGTGATTGGTTCAAGGATAAGATGAAATAAGTTTTAGGACTCAATAGCCATCAGGTCGCTCATGATATCATCGGAGATCATGAGCGATTTTGTTGTGAGATGGAGGTGCTGTCCGTCGCGGGCGAGATTCCCGTTCTGCAGATGGAGAGCCGCCATGCGGAGAAGGTAGTTGAGTCGCGACTGACCGAAGCGATCAGCGATGCGGTTGAGGTCAACGCCACGAGCCGTGCGCAAGCCGCACATCACAGCTTCGTCGTAAAGGGCTTCCTCCGTGAGCACTTCCACTTCTGGCTTTCCTTCTTTCAAATACAAATCCAGCGAGGGCAGGTTGGCGCGACGGGTGCGGTCGCCATCGTAGCTGTGCGCTCCGGGGCCGAAGCCGAGATAGGGGGCGCCGGTCCAGTAGCTGCTGTTGTGGCGGGAATGGAAGCCGGGGAGGGCGAAGTTGGAGATTTCGTAGTGCTCGAAGCCTGCCTCGCGGGCCCGCTGACATAGCCGCTCATACATCGCTACCGACAGCTCTTCAGGCACCTCATGGACGCGCCCTTCGTTGCGCCAGCGTGTCAGCTCCGTTCCCTGCTCGTAGCTGAGGGCATAGGCAGAAAGATGCTGTACTCCCAGCGAGAAGGCGATGTCAAGGTCGTTCTCCCACAGCGCCATCGTCTGTCCTGGCAGACCGTAGATCAGGTCGATGCTGATATTGCTGATGCCCGCTTCCTGCAAGGTGTGGACGGCGCGGATGGCTGTGGCGCTATCGTGGCGGCGATGGATGAGTCGCAGGAGGTCATCGTTGAAGGTTTGGATGCCGAGGGAAACTCTGTTGACCTCGCGCAATTGCGCAATCTCAACAGAGTCATCGGGATTCATTTCCATCGTCACCTCCGCCTCCGCTTCGACCTCATAATGTTGCCACACGCAGTCGAGGATGCGGCGTAGGAGTGGGGTGGGGAGCAGCGAGGGTGTGCCGCCACCTATATATATAGTGCGTACACGCGTGTGAGGTATTTCCTGGCGGCGGGCTGCTATCTCCTGACAGAGTGCCTCGACATACGTAGCCATTTCCGCCTCGCGAGTGGTGGAGTAAAAGTCGCAATAAGCGCACCGCGACCGACAGAAAGGGATATGAATATAAAGGCCTGCCATGATTCTGGCGCCAAAGTTAGTAGTTTTTTAGCAAAAAAAGGTCAAAACATGAAAGCTGTTTCAAGATTTATTGCTAACTTGCGCACGTTTTGACGTAAAAAGTGTGCCCGAAGGGCCTCCGAAAGCGTTTTTGACACCTATTTATAAACTAAACATTAACTAAATACAAAAAACTTGCCGTCTATGAAAACGTATCAGACGAAAGAAATCAAGAACATTGCTTTGCTTGGCAGTGACGGGGCTGGTAAGACCACCCTCACAGAAGCGCTGCTCTTCGAGAGCGGCATTATCTCGCGTCGCGGACGCATTACCCAGAAGAATACGGTCAGTGACTACCTGCCCGTAGAGCAGGAATATGGCTATAGCGTCTTCGCTACGCCCTTCCACGTGGAGTACAACAACAAGAAACTGAACATCATTGACTGTCCGGGTTCCGACGACTTCGCCGGTGCTGCCCTGACTGCAATGGGTGTAACAGATACCACCGTAATTCTCATCAACGGTGCTGCCGGCCCTGAGGTGGCTACACAGAACCACTTCCGCCTGACAGAGAAGATGAACAAGCCTGTTATCTTCCTTGTCAACCGCCTTGATGAAGAGTTTGACTATGACCACCTGCTGGAGCAGCTGAAAGGCATCTATGGCTCTAAGATAGTGCCTGTTCAGTATCCCATCAAGACCGGTCCCGATTTCAACGCACTCATCGACGTGTTGTTGATGAAGAAATATTCATGGAAGCCCGAAGGCGGCGCTCCCATCATCGAGGATATCCCCGCTGACCAGCTCGACAAGGCTACCGAGATGCATAAGGCTCTCGTGGAGGCTGCTGCTGAGCACGACGAGACCCTCATGGAGAAGTTCTTCGAGACGGAAGAGCTCAGCGAGGACGAGATGCGCGAAGGTATCCGTGCAGGCTTGGCCGCTCGCGGCATGTATCCTGTCTTCTGCGTTTGCGCTGGTAAGGACATGGGTGTCCGCCGTCTGATGGAGTTCTTGGGCAATGTGGTTCCCTTCGTTGATCAGATGCCCACTGTCCACAACACACGCGGCGAGGAAGTGAAGTGCGACGCCAACGGTCCCACCAGCTTGTATTTCTTCAAGACCGCTGTAGAACCCCATATCGGTGAGGTGCAGTACTTCAAGGTTATGAGCGGTATTGTCCGCGAGGGTGATGACCTGACCAATGCTGACCGTGGCAGCAAGGAGCGCATTGCTCAGCTGTTCGTCTGCGCAGGTGCCAACCGCACGAAGGTGACTGAATTGGTAGCTGGTGATATCGGCTGCAGCGTAAAGCTGAAGGACGTGAAGACTGGCAACACCCTGAACGGCAAGGATTGCGACAACCGCTTCGCTTTTATCAAGTATCCTGAGCCCAAGTATATCCGCGCTATCCGCGCAGCCAACGAGGCTGAGACGGAGAAGATGATGAATGTGCTGCAACGCATGAGCCAGGAAGATCCTACATGGGTTGTTGAGCAGTCCAAGGAACTGCGTCAGATCCTCGTGAAGGGTCAGGGTGAGTTCCACCTCCGCACACTGAAATGGCGCATTGAGAACAACGATAAGATCAATATCGTTTATGACGAGCCGCGCATTCCTTATCGCGAGACCATCACGAAGGCTGCACGTGCCGACTATCGTCATAAGAAACAATCCGGCGGTGCCGGTCAGTTTGGTGAGGTTCACCTCATCATCGAGCCTTACGCAGACGGTCAGCCCGTGAGCGAAGTCTATCGTTTCGGTGGTCAGGAGTTCCGCATCAATACCAAGAGTGAGGAAGTCATCGACCTCGAATGGGGCGGCAAGCTCGTGTTCATCAACTCTGTGGTCGGTGGTGCCATCGACGCTCGCTTTATGCCTGCTATCCTGAAGGGTATTATGAGTAAGATGGAGCAAGGCCCGCTCACTGGTTCTTATGCTCGCGACGTCCGTGTCATCGTCTATGATGGTAAGATGCATCCGGTAGATAGCAACGAATTGTCCTTCATGCTCGCAGGCCGCAACGCCTTCAGCATGGCCTTCAAAGAGGCTGGTCCGAAGTTGCTGGAGCCGATCTACGACGTGGATGTCTTCGTGCCCAGCGACAAGATGGGTGACGTGATGTCTGACCTGCAGGGCCGTCGTGGCATGATTATGGGTATGACTTCAGAGAATGGTTACGAGAAGCTGACCGCCAAAGTGCCTTTGAAGGAAATGTCTTCCTATTCCACCGCTTTGAGCTCCATCACCGGTGGCCGCGCTTCCTTCGTCATGAAGTTCGCCAGCTACGAACTCGTGCCTGTTGATGTACAGCAGAAGCTCCAGAAAGAGTTCGAAGAGAGCCAGAAGGATCAAGACTGATTATTCAGCACCCTTTCATTTTCATAGTAGGGGGCTTCTCCGAACAGCTTCGGAGAAGCCCTTTTTCTCTCTCATAGTAAACACGGACAATGATGTGCTTCAAAAAGTTTTTTCCGCTTCTCCTTATGCTGTTGCCCGCCTTGATATCGGCACAAAATATGAATGTCTATATCAAGCACTCAAGTGGTTTGCTGCTTACCTACAACCAGAGCTCAGGTAAGGGGGTGATTGTTGAACCGGATAATTCGCTCGCCCGACAGCTGCAGCTGAAGCCGCACGATGACGGGACCTATGCAATTGTCTATACTACTGATGAGGGCAAATCGCTCTTTCTGGCACTCAATGGCCAGTGGAATACCATATTTCAGGAGCAGGAGGATATTGATGAAGCACGCTATTCCATAGAAACCCTTAGTGGTGGCCAGATGATTCTCCTGCGCTGTAAGAAGAACGGGAAGTATCTGGGTACAGACAATACGTCAGACGGCTCGTCTGTGTACTCGGATAAGGATGGGAAAAACGAGAAACACAGATGGTATTTGGCCGATACACCCGACCGGTTGCCGACAGCTGTAACGTATAATTATATAGTCAGCGTTGCTGACCGACGCCAGGTCAATGAAGGATGGGGTGTCTCGCTATGCTGGTGGGCAAATATGTGTGGCAAATGGGATGATGAGAAGATTGACGAGATAGTGGAATGGCTGGTCAGTCCGGAGGGATTGAATAATAACCTGTTCCGCTATAACATTGGTGGGGGTGATGATCCTGAAAACCGCAACTGCACGTTGCATCATATGGGCAAGGGCAAAGGGTTACGTGCCGAGATGGAAGGCTTCAAGGATTCTTCGACAGACAGCTATCACTGGGACCGTGATGCCGCCCAACGAAAGATCATGCTGAAGATTAAGGAAAAACGTCCAGATGCCATCTTTGAAGCTTTCTCCAACTCAGCCCCTTATTATATGACTTATAGCGGTTGTGTAGCAGGTGCTGTCAACGGTGGCGATGACAATTTGCGACCAGAATATTATGAGGAGTTTGCCCATTATCTGGTGGATGTCTGTAAACATTATAAGGATGAATATGGTATCGAGTTCAAGACGTTGGAGCCATTCAATGAACCTAATACGAGCTATTGGTCGGCCAATGGCAGTCAAGAAGGATGTCATTTTGGCTTTTCGTCGCAGATCGTTTTCCTCAAGGTGCTGGCTCCCATTCTCGCAGAATCTGGTTTGAACACGATAATAGCAGCCTCTGATGAAACCAATGTTGCTACTTCCGTTTCAGGTTTCAAAGAATATGAGAAAGCGGGTGTACTGGATCTCGTAGGACAGTGGAATACCCACACTTATTCGGCTTCAATTCCCAATCGCGCTCAAATAGGATCTCTGGCGCGCGAAGCAGGGAAACAACTGTGGATGAGTGAGGTGGGAAGCGGCGGTAGCGGTATATCGGGTAATCTCAGCCTGATGCAGAAACTGATGGACGACGTACGTTACATTATGCCTACAGCCTGGTTTGACTGGCAGTATGTCGAGGAAGGCGGTGACCAATGGTGTACTGTCCGTGGCAATTTCTCCTCCCAAACCTATGAGCGCGTCAAGAGCTACTATGTACACCAACATATCACTAAGTTTATCCGAGTTGGCTATACCTTTGTTACATCTTTGAATGAACAGACTTTGGCAGCCCTCAGCCCTGATCGTGATGAGCTTGTATTGGTTGCCTTGAATAATGCTTCCGTTCCCAGTCGCCATTGTGCCAACATCTTCTTCGCAACCCCTGAGAAGGAAGGTGTTCAGGCGTATATCACAACGTCAAAGGTCAATGTGGGGACTTTCATGGATTACCAGCTCCATGACAGTCAGCTATCCTTCGAGTTGGCTCCACAAAGTATCGTCACTTTTGTTATTCCTGTCAGTGATGTGGTCGTTGTGCCTTCAACCGTTCAAGCAGGGGTTCCCTATCTGCTTCTTCCCCAATACAATCAGGAAGCCGCTCTGACTGTTGATGCTGGAGGAGCCCTGAAATTAGGTGAGATCAGCATGGATGAAGCCCAGACTTGGACCTTTTCAGCAGACGGGAACAAAATGACGATGTCCAACGCTATGGGCAAGAAACTCAACGCAGGCACTTCTTATAAGCTGACAACCTCGACCACTAAAGCCAGCCCTGTCAGCATCCTGCCTGTGGAGGATTTCTTTTGGAGAATCATGACAGATGATACAAAAGGATTTGACCTGAATGGGGAAAACTATACAATAGGAACGGACGTAGGGCAATATGCTTATGGAACTTCCGTGAGTGCAGGCCATCGCAATTGGCAACTCCTTCGCTTGCCTCAGGCTGATAATCCTACAGCCATCCAAGATATTGCCGAGAGAGCTGATATTGACCCACAGTCAGGTAATGTAAACATTTACGACCTGTATGGGCGTCGTCTCAGAAAACTGCCAGGCAGAGGGGTTTGTATTCAAAGCGGAAAAATTCGTGTCATCAGATAATCAAAAGAGCCCTGCCATTGGCGGGGCTCTTCTGTTAATCTCTCATCTTCTGGTATTTGATTTCGTAAAAACAGGGATAGACGTTGTTGGATGCATCACTCTGTCCTTGTGAGTGCGGGATAATCAAACGCACCTTGGCAATCTGTTCGTTAGAGGTCTGACGCCCTACACGGATATAGGTGAGGGGGGTAAGCCAGCCGGCAGGAACGCTGGCAGAGCCATAGGTCGTATACATTTTACTGCGATAGCCCGTCGTGAGGAACGAGGCGGTAAAAGTGCCATAAGAATTGGAAACCTCCATCACGTCCATCCAAGGCGAATCCTCGTAATAATTATCATTGGAGGTTTGGATGGAATCGCCCATGATGTTGAATTCCGTGTAGCGAGCCATGATTCTCATGCTTTTCCCTGATTCCAGTTTCTCGCCTACGCCTTCGCGCACAATCTGCATATAGACGCCGGAGCCGAACTGTACATATTGGTTGCTCTCGGTATATGTCTTGTAACCCTGATCCTTGAAGGTTTCTTCGCTGATGGGGTTGATGCGGCCTACGTCAATGAGCACATCGCCGTAACCGTCCGTAATCTTGACGTCGCGATTGAGGAAGTTGTTGATGGCGTTGGCCTCTTTCTCCTTCTGCTCGGCGTACGTCTCGTCGCTGCTGCAGGAGGCCAGGAAGGCGACTCCTGAGAGTGCGATGACACCTATTTTATAATATAATCTACTTAGCATCGTAGTGTTTATTGCTTCAATTCGGCGGCAAAGATAAGGATAATTTGCGACTTACGACGGACAATTCACGATTTTTATTAAATAAAAAAAGTATGAAAAACCCTTGCTAATTCACAGAAAAGCAGTATCTTTGCAAGCCGATTATTATCAAGGAGTCCCTTAAAGGGCTCTATATCTGTGTGTTAATAGCTCTTCTCATTGGCCTGGGAGGGTGGTTAGTGAATCACAGAAGAAACGAAATGGCCGTATCAAGCGGCTGAAAGAACAATTTTAGTAGTAAAAATTATTATTTAAACGAAGAATGGACACTTTAAGTTACAAGACCATTTCTGTCAACAAGGTGACAGCACAGAAAGAATGGGTCGTTGTGGATGCAACGGACCAGGTTCTCGGTCGCCTCGCTACGAAGGTTGCCAAGTTGCTTCGTGGCAAGTACAAACCCACTTTCACACCTCACGTTGACTGTGGTGACAATGTCATCATCATCAACGCCGACAAGATTCAGCTCACTGGTAAGAAGATGACCGACCGCGTTTATCTGCGTTACAGCATGTATCCCGGTGGTCAGAAGGCCAGCACTCCGGCTGACATCATCGCAAAGCCCAACGGTTACGAGAAACTCGTTCGCCGCGTTGTAAAGGGCATGCTCCCCAAAAACAAACTGGCCGCTCAGCTGCTCAATAATCTCTACATCTACGAGGGTGCAGAGCACAAGCATGAGGCACAGAGCCCCAAGGCCATTGATATTAACCTCTATAAGTAAACAGAAATGGCAGTAGTAAATGCATTAGGCCGCCGCAAGAGCGCCGTTGCCCGTGTTTATGTAACAGAGGGCACTGGTAAGATTACCATCAACAAGAAAGATCTGACAGAATACTTCCCCAGCACAATTCTGCAGTTCGTCGTGAAGCAGCCTCTGGCTCTCCTCGATGCAGCTGAGAAATATGACATCAAGGTCAATGTGTTTGGTGGTGGTTTCACAGGACAGAGCCAGGCTCTCCGCCTCGCTATCGCTCGTGCACTCGTCAAGATCAATGCAGAAGATAAGAAAGCCCTTCGCGCTGAAGGCTTCATGACACGCGATCCCCGTGAGGTTGAGCGTAAGAAGCCGGGTCGTCCCAAAGCACGTCGTCGCTTCCAGTTCAGCAAACGTTAATATATCGGCTCCAGTTTGCTGGGCTGCATAGATTGCGTTTAGTATCTAAATCGTGCGGATTCCCCTTGGACTACCGCAAGATTGGTTAAGAAATAACCCAAAAGAAAGTAAACCAAACATTATTTTATTTTAGACTATGTCAAGAACAAATTTTGAAACTCTGCTTGAAGCTGGTTGCCACTTCGGTCACCTCAAGCGCAAGTGGAACCCCGCCATGGCTCCTTATATCTTCATGGAGAAGAATGGCATTCATATCATCGACCTCCACAAGACTGTTGTTAAGGTTGACGAGGCTGCTGAGGCTCTGAAGAACATCGCCAAGAGCGGCCGCAAGATTCTCTTCGTTGCTACTAAAAAACAGGCCAAGTCGGTTGTGGCTGAGAAAGCTACTTCCATTAATATGCCTTACGTCATCGAGCGCTGGCCCGGTGGCATGCTCACCAACTTCACCACTATCCGCAAGGCTGTGAAGAAGATGGCTAACATCGACAAGCTCACCGCTGATGGCACCTATGCCAATCTCAGCAAGCGTGAGGCTCTGCAAATCAGCCGCCAGCGCGCTAAGCTGGAGAAGAACCTCGGTTCTGTGGCTGACCTCACCCGTCTGCCCGCTGCCCTCTTCGTGGTTGACGTCCTCAAGGAGCAGATCGCTGTTCGCGAGGCTAACCGTCTGGGCATCCCCGTGTTCGCTATGGTGGACACCAACTCCAACCCCGATAACGTTGATTTCGTAATTCCTGCTAACGACGACGCCAGCAAGAGTGTTGAGGTGATTCTCGACGCTTGTGTTGCTGCTATCGCTGAAGGTCTCGAGGAGCGTAAGGCTGAGCGTGTTGACGCTGAGGCTGCTGGCGAGAAAGGCGAGAAGGCAGCTAAGCAGAGCGCCCGCGTAGAGGAGGAAGAAGAGGTTGAATCTGAGGCAGAAGCTCCCGCAGAAGAGTAACTGATTCGACTGCGAATCAGAGTGAAAAGTGAAAGAATGAAAACTGAAAAATAAAAGTCACTTTGCATTCTTCACGTTATTCACGGCTCCCAAAGCCTGCACATGACAGGTAATATTTATTTTCACTTTTCATTTTATCATTTTTCATTTAAAGAAAATGGCTGTATCAATCAAAGATATCCAGAAGCTGCGCGAGATGACTGGCGCAGGTCTGGCTGACTGTAAGAAAGCGCTCGAAGAGAGCAATGGCGAAATCGAGCCCGCTATCGAGATCATCCGCAAGAAGGGTCAGGCTGTAGCTGCTAAGCGTAGCGACCGTGAGGCTTCTGAGGGCTGCGTCCTCGTGAAGGTTGACGGTAACTTCGGTGCCATCATCGCCCTGAAGTGTGAGACCGACTTCGTTGCTAACAACGCAGACTTCGTGAAGCTCACGCAGGACATCATCGATGCTGCTGTGGCTGCTCGTTGCAAGACTCTCGACGAAGTGAAGGCTCTGCCCTTGAACGGTACTACCGTGGCCGAGGCTGTCGTTGACCGCAGCGGTATCACTGGTGAGAAGATGGAGCTCGACGGCTACTGCACCGTAGAAGGTGAGTGCATCGCTGCTTACAACCACCAGAACAAGAACACTCTCTGCACCATGGTCGCTCTGAACAAGTGCGTTGAGGATACTACCGTAGGCAAGAACGTTGCTATGCAGGTTGCCAGCGCTTCTCCCGTCGCTGTTGACGAGAAGAGCGTTCCTCAGGAGACCATCGACAGCGAGCTTCGCGTAGCTATCGAGAAGACCAAGGAAGAGCAGGTTGCCAAGGCTGTTGAGGCTGCTATCCGCAAGGCTGGTGTGAACCCCGCACACGTTGACAGCGAGGATCACATCGAGAGCAACATGGCTAAGGGCTGGATCACTCCCGAGCAGGCCGCTATGGTCCGCGAGATCAAGGAGAAGGTTGCTGCCGAGAAGGCTGCTAACCTGCCCGAACAGATGATCCAGAACATCGCTCAGGGTCGTCTGAAGAAGTTCTTCAAGGAGAGCTGCCTCCTCGATCAGGAGTTCATCTGGGATAAGAACATGACTGTTGCCCAGTACCTCCAGAGCGTTGACAAGGCCCTCACCGTGACCGACTTCAAGCGTTTCACGCTCCGTGCTGAGTAATCTTTTTCGACTCAATAAGCAGAAAGCCCGCCAATCGGCGGGCTTTCTTGTTTCTCGATGTCTGTCATCCACTTATCCGAATAGGGCCCGGAAGGCATCTTCGACGCGGCGACAGGGGGTGATTTCGATTTGATAATGGTGTGGATTGACGGCTTTGAGGCTGGCAGCAGGGATAAGAATGCGTTGGAAACCGAGCTTCTGAGCTTCGGCAATGCGTTGTTCGATGCGGCTGACGGGACGAATCTCGCCTGAAAGACCCACCTCTCCGCAAAGGCAAATACCAGCCTCGATGGCTGTATCGACGTTGGAAGAGAGGATGGCGGCGATGACACCAAGGTCGATGGCGGGGTCGGTGACGCGCAGACCGCCTGCGATATTCAGGAACACATCTTTCTGTGCCAACTTGAAGCCCACGCGCTTCTCCAGAACCGCTAAAAGCATATTCAAGCGACGGTAGTCGAAGCCGTTGGCAGAGCGTTGTGCTGTGCCGTAGGCGGCTGTACTGACCAACGCCTGTGTTTCGATGAGGAAAGGACGGACACCTTCGATAGCAGCAGCAATAGCGATGCCGCTGAGACCGTCCTGATTATCTGTCAGCAACAGCTCGCTGGGGTTAGCCACTGGACGTAAGCCGTCCTGCCGCATCTCGTAGATGCCCAATTCGGAAGTGCTGCCGAAACGGTTCTTCTGTGAACGTAAGATACGATAGAGGTAGTGTTGGTCGCCCTCGAACTGCAACACAGTATCCACAATATGCTCCAGTACCTTAGGCCCAGCCAATGTACCTTCTTTATTGATATGTCCGATGAGGATAATGCTCGGGCCACCACCTTTGGCATATTTCAGCAGCGCCGCTGCACACTCGCGAATCTGCGAGAGGCTGCCGGGCGATGACTCCACCGTCTCTGTGGCTACTGTTTGGATGGAATCGATGATGACCAAGTCTGGTTGTTCCGTCTCTATATGGGCAAAGATGTTTTCGAGAGAGGTGTCGCAGACGACTTGCAGGTCTGCCGCTGGCTGATTGGCAGGCGACAAACGATCCGCTCTCAGCTTCAGCTGTCTCGCGCTTTCTTCGCCACTCACGTATAGCACCTTCTTGTCTTTCAGACGCAGGACGGTTTGCAATACCAGCGTGCTCTTTCCAATACCAGGCTCACCGCCCAGTAGCACCAAACTGCCAGGTACAAGACCGCCGCCCAGCACGCGGTTCAGCTCCTCGTCGTGCAAATCCATTCGTGGCTCCTCGTCCGCACGGATCTCAGAAAGGGGAATGGGGGAGGAGGGGGAAGATGACAATTGACAAGTGGCAGCTGACAGTGCTCCCCCTCCCTGACGGGAGGGGCTAGAGGTGGGTCTGACGCGGAACTCCTTAAATGTGTTCCACTGTCCGCAGCTCGGGCATTTGCCAATCCACTTTGCGCTTTCCTGCCCGCAGTTCTCGCAGACATACATGATCTTATCCTTTGCCATACATTTTTCTTCTATTCTGCTGACAAAGATACACGAAATAGCTTGAACAAAAAAACATTTCTTCTAAAAACAACGTAGAGACCTATCACTCCAGAGGTATGTAGGTATCAGAAAACACGTCTGGACAAATTCGTAAATATGTCCAGACGTTGTAGAAATAGTGTATGTAATGTCTCCGACGAGCACGAGACATCGTACTTCTTCGACTTTGCGAGACTTTGCAGCTTCTCCATCGTCTATTCCGTCAGCATGGGCTATTCCGTCATAGTGTTCCTAATATCTGCTCTGCGTGCTCCTTGGTCTTCACCTGCTTGCCCGCAAAGATCTGCTCGATGATGCCCTCTTCATTGATAACAAAGGTTGTGCGGATGGTCCCCATCGTTTTCTTGCCGTACATCGACTTCTCGCCCCAAGCACCCATCGCCTCTAAGAGCGTGTGATGCACATCGGCAATGAGCGGGAACGGCAGTTCATGTTTCTCCTTGAACTTCACGTGCGAGGCGGCAGAATCCTTGCTCACGCCTACCACCTCATAGCCTGCACCTTGCAGTTCGCCGTAGCGGTCACGCAAACTGCAAGCCTCTGCCGTACAACCGCTCGTGTTATCCTTCGGATAGAAGTACAACACTAACTTGCGGCCCTTATAGTCACTCAGACGGATCTCCCGTCCCTGTTCGTCCTTGCCTAAAACCTCAGGCGCTTTGTCTCCAATGTTCATACTTTCTTAGGTTATTATGAATTACATCTCAAAGTATTTCCTTCTCGTTATTTCGCTTGCAAATATAATAATAATATCGGTCGCTCGACTCATAATTGCAGAAAAAAATGTTCCTTCCCACTTCAATACTTATTGTGCTTCTGGAATCGGTTACCAGCACTCCTACTAAAGGCCAGTACTCCTACTAGAGTACTACAGTACTTCCCAGGGAGTACTCGAGTACTCTAGTAGGAGTACTGAAGAAAGGTCAATATCTTTGGAGCTACAAGACTATACCTTTGGAATCGTAGGTATATACATCAGTTTTTTTCGTCTTTTCTCTGTCCTCCCTTCTATTTGCTCTTTCAACTTTGAAGAGAAGGCAACAACTTCTTTCGCATATTCTCAATCGCTATAAAAATATTTTCTACTTTTCTGCATGACTAACCGAATCATTTCGTATCTTTGCCCTCAAAAGGGCACGATAACGCCTATATGACGAAGAATCAACCTCAGCGCGCTCGGTGCTTGATTCATCAAAATGTAAGAGAAAAGTAAAAAAAGAGGCAAAAAAGTTGGTAGTTTCGCGGAAAGTACATACTTTTGCAGCGCAAAACGAAAGAATAGCATCAATGCAGTACTTGAACGCATATTATTGGTTTTACTTTTACTTTACCCAGACAAGGTGAAGCGGTAGGCCATGCGTCAATGAAGAAGTAAATACTGAATGATTGAACAACAAATAAATAAGGTCCCGCTTCACAAAGAGGCGGGATCTTTTTTACACCTATAATAATATATGAAACGAATAGCAATACAAGGTATCGAAGGCAGCTTCCACGACATCGCCGCCCATCAGTTCTTCGAGAACGAAGAGATAGAGCTGATCTGCTGTAGCTCCTTCGAACAGGTGTTCCGCACTTTGAAGGAGGATATGACCACCATCGGAATGGCTGCCATCGAGAATACAATCGCAGGGTCGCTGCTCCATAACTACGAGCTACTGCGTGAATCGGGCGCTGCCATCGTGGGTGAGCACAAATTGCGAATCAAACACTCCTTCCTCTGCTTGCCGGAGGATGATTGGGACGATATCCGCGAAGTGCACTCTCATCCGGTGGCGCTGATGCAATGCCGCGACTTCCTGGACCGTCACGACGGTCTGAAGGTGGTGGAGGCTACGGACACTGCAGGTGCTGCCCGCACGATTGCCCAAGGACAGATGCACGGTCACGCAGCCATCGGTTCGAAGGCATTGGCTGACATGTACGGCTTGAAGGTGCTGGAAGAAGGTATTGAGACGAACAAACACAACTTCACCCGCTTCCTGGTCTTCTCAAACCCAGCCCGTGCCAACCTGCTCCGCAATATCATGCAGACAGACAAGGCCAGCATCGTCTTTGCCCTGCCTCACGAAGAGGGCTCGCTGTCGCAGGTACTGAGCATCCTGTCGTTCTACAAGCTGAACCTCACGAAGATCCAGTCCCTGCCAATCATTGGGCACGAATGGGAGTATCTGTTCTACGTTGATATTCAGTTCAACGATTACACCCGCTATTCGCAAGGCATCGATGCCATCCGTCCCCTAACGTCTGACCTCAAAATTCTTGGAGAATACATTCATGGAAAAGAATACATTTAAACCGGCCGACCGTCTGGCCAACATACAGGAATACTACTTCAGCCGCAAACTGAAGGAAGTGGCGAAACTGAATGCCGAAGGAAAAGATATCATTTCTTTAGCCATCGGAAGTCCCGATATGCCGCCCTCGGAGCGCACCATCGATGTGCTCTGCCGCGAGGCGCGCAAAGCTGACGGACACGGTTACCAGCCCACCATCGGTACACCTGAACTGCGTCAGGCTATGGCAGCCTTCTATCGTCGCTGGTATCACGTGGAGCTTGACGCTGCCACCGAACTGCAGCCGCTCATCGGTTCTAAGGAAGGTATTTTGCACGTCACGCTGGCCTTTGTGAATCCTGGTGATCAGGTGCTGGTGCCCAATCCCGGTTACCCCACTTACACGGCGCTCTCACGCTTGCTGGGCGCAGACGTGGTGAACTATGACCTGACTGAAGCCAATGGTTGGCAGCCGGATTTTGAGCAGTTGGAGAGTATGGACCTCAGCCGTGTGAAGTTGATGTGGACCAACTATCCTCACATGCCGACTGGTGCCCGTGCTCGTCGCGAGACCTACGAACGTCTCGTCGCTTTCGCTCAGAAGCACGGCATCATCATCGTGAACGACAACCCCTATAGCTTCATCTTGAACGAGGGCGAACGCCTCTCCATTCTGCAGGTGCCTGGCGCTAAGGACTGCTGCATTGAGTTCAATTCGATGTCCAAGAGTCACAATATGCCGGGTTGGCGTGTCGGTATGTTGGCCACGAATGCACAGTTTATCCAGTGGATTCTGAAGGTGAAAACGAATATTGACAGCGGTACCTTCCGTGCGCTGCAACTCGCTGCTGCTGAAGCACTGACGAACAGCACCGATGAATGGCATCGTGAGATGAACATCAAGACGTATGCCAACCGTCGCGCCATTGCTGAAGAGATTATGACGACTCTCGGCTGCCGCTTCGACCCCACACAGACCGGTATGTTTCTTTGGGGACGTATTCCGGAGGAGATTGCCAATGTGGAGGATCTCACAGAACGTGTGCTCCATGAAGCCCGCGTGTTTATTACCCCAGGTTTCATTTTCGGCTCCAATGGTGACCGCTATATCCGCATCTCGCTTTGTGCAAAGGATGAGAAGATGCAGGCGGCGCTGGAACGCATTCACGCAATGATAACTAATAAATAATCAATGATATGGAACTCGATTTAGAATTGAAAGAGCTTGCCCTCCCAGGCATTGAAAAGAAACGCCCGATGGTCATCGCTGGCCCATGTTCGGCAGAGACCGAGGAGCAGGTAATGGATACAGCTAAACAACTGGCTAATAACGGAATCAAGATCTTCCGTGCAGGCGTTTGGAAGCCGCGCACGAAACCCGGAGGCTTTGAAGGTAAAGGCGCAGAGGCACTCCCATGGATGCAGCGTGTGAAAGCTGAGACGGGGATGCTGACAGCCACCGAAGTGGCAACTCCGGAACACGTGGAAGCTGCCCTGGCTGCAGGCATTGATATCCTGTGGATTGGTGCGCGTACGAGTGCTAACCCCTTCTCTGTGCAGGCCATTGCCGATGCGCTGAAGGGTGTTGATGTTCCTGTGTTCATCAAGAACCCCGTGAACCCCGATATTGAGCTGTGGACAGGTGCACTGCTACGCTTGAACAGCGCTGGCATACAACGTCTTGGCGCTATCCATCGTGGCTTCTCGAGCGTTGACTCCAAGCTCTATCGCAATGCGCCGATGTGGCATCTCCCCATCGAGCTGAAGCGCCGCTTTCCCTCACTCCCCATCATTACTGACCCCAGTCACATGGGTGGCCGTCGTGACCTGATTGCACCGCTCTCACAACAGGCGATGGACCTCGGTTTCGAAGGTTTGATGATTGAGAGCCATTGCAATCCCGATTGCGCATGGAGCGATGCCAAGCAGCAGGTGCTGCCTGAGGTGCTCGACTTTATCCTCGATCGCTTAGTCATTCGCGACAGTGTTGAGGCTACCGAAAGCATCAGCCAGTTGCGTAAGCAGATTGACGAACTCGACAACAACCTCATGGAACTGCTCTCCAAACGTATGCGTGTCAGCCGTGAGATAGCCGCTTATAAGAAGTTGCACAATATGACAGTCGTTCAGACGGCTCGTTATAGCGAGATTCTTGACAAGCGTGGAGCACAAGGTGTCCTTTGTGGCATGAATGCCGACTTCATAAAAACCGTTTACGAAGCCATCCACAGCGAGAGTGTGCGTCAGCAGATAGAGATTATTAATAAGTAAGACAATGAGAATATTGATTTTAGGTGCGGGCAAGATGGGCTCGTTCTTTACAGACCTCCTCAGCTTCGACCATGAAGTGGCGGTTTATGACAACGACCCTCAGCGCCTGCGTTTCCTCTACAATACCCAGCGCTTCACTTCCCTGAATGAAGTGGACGCTTTTGATCCCGAGTTGGTCATTAACGCTGTGTCCCTGAAATACACGCTGCCGGTCTTTGATGAATTGCTGCCGCATATCGGTAAAGACTGCATCCTCAGCGATATCAGCAGTGTCAAGACGGGTTTCCGTGAATACTACGAGAAGACGGGACACCGCTATGTCAGCTCTCACCCTATGTTCGGTCCTACCTTTGCGAACCTCGGGCAGCTCAGTAATGAGAATGCCATTATCATCAGCGAAGGAGACTATATGGGTCGTATCTTCTTCCGTGATCTCTATTCACGCTTGGGTCTCAACATGAAGGAAATCTCCTTTGCTGAACACGATGAGACAATGGCATACTCCCTCTCTGTTCCTTTCGTTTCCACCTTTGTGTTCTCTGCTGTCATGAAGCATCAGGATACTCCGGGTACAACCTTTAAGCGTCACATGAAAATAGCCCGTGGCGTGCTCTCTGAAGATGACACGCTCCTGCGCGAAATCCTCTTTAACCCACATACTAAACCGAAAGTGGAACGTATCCGCACGGAATTGAAACAGCTCATTCAGATCATCGACGATCGCGACGAGGAAGCTATGACTGCTTACCTCACCCGTATCCGTAAGAATATTGAGAGCTAAGATTTTTGGGATTATTTGCGGATTAACACCTTGCGAGTAGTTCCATCGGCCTTGTGGACAATATATATGCCGGCATGGAGGTGACTGGCCTCGTGACCCAGGAAGACACCATTGAGGTTATAATAGCCAACGGAGTTTGATGCCATCATCGTATTATCCAACTCTTCAATGTCATCAGGTATCGGATCAATGTTTCCGATACCTGTGTCTTTTCCGAGGTAGTGGTCCATGGTGAGCAAAGTGTTTTGTCGTCCAATGGTGGGTAATGCAAAGCAATAGAAATCATTACTGCCATCAGGGTAACGACCCACAGACTGGTCACCGCCATGAGTGTTATAGACAAGGCCATCACTGAATTCCTTGAGGGAAGGATGGGCATCAAAGAAAGCCGCATTATTCTGTACGAACTCCTCAGAAGAGGTAATATAGAGGGCCTCGCCGTCCTTGTTCCCGAGTTTGAAAGGAATGTGCAGCTGGGTGAGAGGCTCCAAATTGTCCGCCCATATCACTAAATAACCGTGAGCGGGAACGATTGTATTGGCAGTTGCAGATACGGGGATCTGGTACTTTTCAGGTTTGTCCAGACGATCTGAGATATACAACCCTGCAGCATTCAAGTCGGTGTCAGTGGGATTGTACAATTCTAACCAATCGTTTTTCTTGAACCAATCGTTAATGAAGATACTGTTGGCTGCACTCAGCTCATTCAATCGCAGAGGCATGGCCAAGCTGTCTTGCCGTTCAGTTTCGAGCAAAGGCTCAAAAGTAGCGACAACCTTCCTTAAGTTCGTCCCTTCGTATGGACTCAGGTCCAGCTCCGGTTCTGCTGATAACAGCAGGTCGTTTTGCAAGACGTCGTGTCTCAGTTCTGCTGTCCAGTAGATATCTGATGAGTGTTCGTGGGTATTATGAACCTCAACGGCAATCGTATTGGTCCCTTTTTGCAACCATTGGTTGTCCAATTTGAATTCAAATTGTCCAGCCACCGAACCTGCATAGGTGGTGGAGAATGTTTCGTAGGTGATGTCGCCTTCAGGCATCAAGTAGCGGCCCGCTTCGTGACCATTGATATAGACCACACATCCATCATCAACATAGCCTTTCAACACATAAATATCCTCTGCCGTAGGAGCATTACTTAATTGGAAGCTTTTTCGGAAATAGTAAGTGGGACGTTTGTTGTCAGCATCACTGCCATAGTCTAATGTTGTCTGATAATCATCTGTTCCGTCAATGCCCACATTGCCGTAACCGAAGGGCGCTTGCGCATTTTTCCACGCGGACGTGCTGTACAACCTCGCCTTCCAGTTCTTTCCGTCAAGTGAGCCTTGATCGTAGTAATACCAAGTACTATTTACATCAAATACCTGATCGCTTTGTATGATGATGTTGTTGCCGGGTTGCTTCCAACCGGCAAAACGGAACCCGGCAGGAGCTTGTGCCTTGAAGAGCATAGGCGCATAGAAACTGCCGCTGAAGTGTCCTGTTGGCACTTCCTGCCCATTGGCTAAGATCGTGGAACTTTCTATATTGCTACTCAACTCTACGGTGATGGGTTTCGATAGGTTGAAGTAACTCTGAAGTGTGCTCATGCGAGCGCTATGGCCATTATTGATAGCACTAATGATCCAGTCTGCCGTGGAACTCAATGTGCTCCCTTGCCCCTCAAATTGTATGGCCTCGAACTTTTCTTCCTTCATATCCATGATAATCTGTCGGCTTCGTTCTGTCTCGAAGACGCTACCATTGACCAGACAATAGGCATCGATGAAACGTTTCTTGAAAGGCTCGTATTTTAGCATGTTCAGGAAGATGTCGATGAGGAAATTCTTTCCTGTATCATAACGTGAATCACTGAGACGGCTAGGCAGTGAACTCAATAGTGATGTCGAACTAAAGCAACCGTCCATGTCCATAATGACTAAGTGGAATTTTCCGTCGTTGCGTGAACGATAGCCTTTCGCGTTGTTGCTATTGGTCAACCAGTCGGTGTTGCCAATGTAACATCCAGCAGCCATGAAGTTCGTATATTCATCAATGTCAACCAACTCACAGATATTGTCGTATAAGGAGGTGTTGGTAGGGGCACGCGCTAAACGCTGTGCCAAATTCATCCACTGACGAAAGACTTTGTCATCACCCGTTTTCTGCTCATAGCCCACGCTTACGTTAATCTCAAATTGGTCCATTTCATCGGTGTCAATGCCATAATTGCTGTAACCATGATTCTTGTTATTTGGCTCGCGGAGGTTGTATGTAAACTGGAAAACACCGTTGATGAACACATGGACAGGTTGACAGTCTTGACAATCCACATAAAATCCATTACGTAGCATAATTTGATGGGTCGCGGCATCCTTTAGGCGTGCATATCCATCGTTGCCACCGTTGCGGATCACGATGGCTTTGTTCTTTACATATGGCTTTCGCTTGAAAAATGCGTAAGGCAAGTAGTTTTTTCCCAAATAGTATTTGCCGCCTTTAAGACGGAAAGAGGCATTGGGCGCGTACTGATTACGGCTCCATCCGCCACACACCTCAAAATCACATTCTTGGTTGAGTGCCATCAGGAAAGAACCTCCGTCATCTTCAGGTGTCAGGTATTCAAAGTTAACAGGCCGCTCCCAACTACGATTCTTATTGCTGGATGAACTGATGCCATTGCCCGTAATACCATTGGTGCCCACGGTATAGGCACCAATCTTCTTATCAAAAAGATTCAGACTGTCAGTAACCACCGAAACAATGGGCAGATAATAGTTTCTGTCTTGATATATATAAGTGCGGGTAACAACTGCACTTGGCAGGAAGCCATCTTTGAATGCACGGAATCTGAGAACCTTTGTAGGACGACTGATTAAAAAACTGTTAGAGCTCTTTTTTATACCGTTCTCAAGAGTTGGCGTACTGCCATCTGTCGTATAGTACAAGGTGGCTCCTTGTGGGACGGTTACATGTATATAAAAACTGGAAGTGAACAATCTGGAATCTATATCTACAATAGGAGCTTCCAACTGAACGTCTGCAAAGCTGCTACTATTGTTGCTTGCCTCAGGTGTCGGCGTCGAGCAATACCTCCACTCATCACTTCCATCTTCTGTACGAGCATAGCTGCAGCGCTGAATGGCTGGAGGATATGTCTTAGATAACAGAATGTTGCCTTTGGTGTCGCTGATATAAATCGTTCCGCCGTCGTAATCCAGTTTGAAATCTACTTGTTTGAAAGCATTTGTACTGTATTTGTTTCCATTGTCATAGTGATCGAACCAGATGTTCTTATAACTATGTGCTTGTACAGAACCGAGACTGGAGGATAAACGGCAGCGCTTTAGATTGGAGATATCATCACTTATGTAAAGTCCGCTCAAACGGATGAGAGTATCTGTGGGGTTATATAATTCTATCCAACCGCCATAATTAAAAGAAGGGTCGATGAAACGGTCGATATTTGCAACCTGAATCTCATTAATCTTCAGTTGAGAAGGATCGCCGTATGTCGCTGCTGTGATAGTGCCGACATACAGGCTAAGGAATGATATGAGACTTATAATGTTTTTTCTCATCATAAATCCTTCGGTTCTTTATCAGCCATAACTATATATGAGTTAATATTTTGAAGACCTTATCAGGCGTCTCTGCCAAACAGGTGGCACCGTGCTCCAGAAGAAACTTGCGGTCGCGGAACCCCCACAAGACAGAGATACATGGGAGGTTGCTGTTCTGAGCCGTAGTCAAATCAACATCAGAATCACCAATGTAAATAGCTTCTTCAGGGGTGGCTCCAAGCTCCTTTAAAGCCAAAAGCACCATATCGGGTGAAGGCTTACGTTGTACATCAGGACGTTCACCAATAGCAACTTCTACTGTATCGCGGAAATAACGTTTGTATAGTTCATCGACACCTGTCTGGAGTTTGTTGCTGACAATTGCCATCCGGAATCCGTGATCTTTCAGTGATTGAAGCAGCTCGGGAATGCCTGGGTAGAGATGAGTCTTATCCTGGCAATGGTTAACGTAATATTGTTTGAAGTCTGAGAAAACCTTCTCAAAAAGTACATCGTCTGTATCCTCTGGTACTGCCTGTTTCATCAGCCGACCTACGCCGTTTCCCACGAAACAACGGACCTCGTCTAACGAACGCTCTGGCATTCCGTTCAGACGGAGCGCCCAGTTGGTAGCGTCGGCCAAATCCTCCAACGTATCAAGGAGTGTGCCGTCGAGATCAAAGACAATGAATTTATAGTTCTTCACCGGTTTCAAACAATTATAGTTTTCCATAGGTGCCCTTATAGGTGGCCTTCACCTTCGGAATATCTTTTTGTAGTTGAGAAATACGTGTGGTGCTACTGGGGTGTGTACTCATGAATTCCGCTGTCGTACTTGTGCTGGCAGCTTCCATCTTCTGCCACAGTGTGACAGCGGCAGATGCATCGTAGCCAGCCAACGTGGCAAGGACGATACCTATATAATCGGCCTCTAATTCTTGCTTGCGCGAGAAGGGAAGCAAAGCACCATACTGGGCGCCCAAACCATAGGCTATAGCTACAGCCTGTTGTGTGGCTTCACTTTTATTCGCAACAACGGCTCCTAATACTGTACTACCCATGTTAGCAAGCAGTTGTTGGCTGGCGCGTTCGTTACCGTGTTTGGCGATAGCGTGACCAACCTCATGGCCTATTACAGCAGCCAATTCATCATCACGCCCTGTGCCATTCCCAATCAGGTTCAGCATACCCGTATAAACCACAACTTTTCCGCCTGGCATACAGAAGGCGTTACGTTCATTATCCTCTACAAGACTGAACTCCCATGCATAGTTGGCGATGTCAGCTTCCTGGCCGGATGCTCTCAGATAATTCATGGCGGCTGAGGCAATACGCTGTGCTACATTCTTGACAACAGCCGTAGCTTGTGCGTCTGTTGAGAGCTTAGCGCTTTTCATGTAGCTCTGATACTCGGTTTGACTTGCAGAAAGGATTTCTGCCTCAGAAATCATGTTGAGTTGCTTGCGCCCAGTAAGTCCAACTGTGCTGCAAGCCGTACACAGAATGACGGCTGTCAGTGATAACCAAATATTCTTTTTCATCTTCTAATTGTTGTTGTATGAATTGTTTTGCGCGGCAAAGATAATCCAAGTTGCGGTTAACTCCAAAAAATGCGTTCAAAATGTGAAAAATAACAAAGACATTCAGAAAGATTCCTATCTTCTTGTAATACATGCTGTTGAGCTGATTTGTTTTATTTGTTTTCCATTTTGGAAAACTTTTTATAAAAGCGATACTTGTAATCTGTTTATTATCAGTATTGTTTAATTGCGAAACGGAAAACTTTTTGGAAATAATAACAAAAATAACTTGTGCATTTCGGGTAAACATATTATCTTTGTCACGCCTTCTGGCTTATCAATCTCATTTAAGAAAAAACTCAAAATTCCTATCCCTTTATGATTCAGACAGTAGTCAAACGTGACGGACGTATTGTAGGCTTCAATGAGGAAAAAATAATTGCCGCAATCCGTAAAGCTATGCTTCGTACCGAGGAGGGCGAAGACACACAATTGATTCTTCAGATTGCTGACCGCATAGCCATGCGCGGTAAGTCTCAAATGACCGTTGAGGACATTCAGGATCTCGTAGAACTGGAGCTTATGAAGAGTGCTCGTAAGGATGTGGCCAAGATATATATTCAATACCGCAACCAACGCAGCATTGCCCGTAAAGCCAAAACGCGCGATATGTTTCTTGAGATTATCAATATCAAGAGTAATGATGTGACGCGTGAAAATGCAAACATGAATGCAGATACGCCTGCGGGAATGATGATGAAGTTCGCATCTGAAACGACCAAACCCTTTGTGGATGACTATCTTCTCAGCGATGAGGTGCGTGATGCTGTGAAAAAGAACTATCTTCATATTCACGACAAAGACTACTATCCCACAAAGTCGCTCACTTGTGTACAGCACCCTCTTGATCATGTATTAGAGAGTGGTTACATGGCCGGGCATGGTGAGAGTCGCCCCGCCAAGCGCATCGAAACAGCCAGCGTGATGGCCTGTATCAGTATGGAAACAGCGCAGAATGAAATGCATGGTGGACAGGCGATACCTGCGTTTGACTTCTATCTTGCTCCTTATGTGAGAATGACCTTCATAGAAGAAGTGAAGACACTGGAGGAACTCAATGGCGCAGACTATAGCCATCTTTATGAAATTCCTTTGGATGACTATTTGACAAAAGAACTTACAGGTCTCGAAGGTGAAGCTCGTATGATTCAGCACGCTATCAATAAGACTGTTGGACGTGTCCATCAGGCTATGGAAGCTTTTATCCATAACATGAACACTATCCACAGCCGAGGTGGCAATCAAGTGGTATTCTCTTCTATTAATTATGGTACAGACACCAGTGCAGAGGGACGTTGTGTTATCCGTGAAATCTTACATTCCACCTACGAAGGCGTAGGAAGTGGTGTCACAGCCATTTTCCCCATCCAGATATGGAAGAAGAAACGTGGCGTGAGCTATCTTCCCACCGATCCCAACTATGATCTCTATCGTATGGCGTGTAGGGTGTCAGCCAAACGTTTCTTCCCGAACTTCCTAAACCTTGATGCGACCTATAATCAGGATCCGGATTGGCGTGCTGATGATCCTAAACGTTATCTTCATGAAGTAGCTACGATGGGGTGTCGCACACGTGTCTTTGAGAATCGTTTTGGACCTAAGACTAGTATCGGTCGTGGAAATATTAGCTTCTCAACCATCAATATCGTGAAACTCGCCATTGAATGTATGGGTATCGCTGGCAAAGAACAGCGTATCGCGGCTTTTTTTGCAAAACTTGATGCCATGCTTGAGCTGACGGCTCGTCAGCTTCATGACCGCTTTGAGTTTCAGCGTACAGCCTACGCTAAACAATTTCCTCTGCTCATGCACAGTTTGTGGATCGGTTGTGAGAAGCTGGATCCCAACGACACCATAGAGAGCGTGATTAATCAGGGAACTTTGGGCATTGGCTTTATCGGTCTCGCCGAATGTCTAGTGGCTCTCATTGGTAAACATCATGGCGAAAGTTCTGAAGCTCAAGAGCTCGGTTTTAAAATCGTAAGCTATATGCGTCAGCGTATCAATGATTTTTCTGAGCAATATCAGCATAACTATAGTGTACTGGCCACACCAGCGGAAGGCCTAAGTGGTCGCTTTACACGTGGTGACCAGAAGGAATTTGGGAAAATACCTGGTGTGACAGATCGAGAATATTATACCAATTCCAACCATGTTCCCGTTTATTACAAGTGCTCTGCTCGTCACAAAGCAGAAATCGAGGCTCCTTATCATGAGATGACACGTGGAGGACATATCTTCTATGTGGAGATTGATGGCGATGCGACACATAATCCAGAAGCTGTCATGAATATTGTGGATATGATGGATGCGCTTAATATCGGATATGGTAGCGTCAATCATACTCGCATCCGTTGTATGGACTGTGGTTATGAGACGGCAAATAGTATTAGTGAATGTCCGCATTGCCATAGTATGAACCTCGATCGTTTACAACGCATCACTGGGTATCTGGTAGGTACTACAGAACGATGGAACAAAGCTAAATTGGCAGAGCTCAACGATCGCGTGCTTCACGATACCGATTATCTTCCCTTTCAGGAATAATGCTTCGCATACTTCGTGTTCTTGAAGATACCACAGTAGATGGACCCGGCTTTCGGACATCCATCTATTGTGCTGGTTGCCCCCATCACTGTCCTGGCTGCCATAATCCGCAATCTTGGGCTGCAGATGGAGGACAGGATATGAGTGTAGAAGAGCTGATGGCAATCATTGAAGCTGATCCCTTTGCCGATGTCACCTTTTCAGGAGGTGATCCCATGGCGCAGGCCGAAGGTTTTACGGCATTGGCAAAAGCAATCAAGGAGCGTACCACGAAGACAATCTGGTGCTACACTGGATATACTTTTGACGCGCTTTTACAAATGCCTGCCCAGCGTGAACTGCTTCATTACATAGATGTTCTTGTTGACGGTCCCTTTGTTGAGGCTCTGCGTGATACAGACTTGCTCTTTTGCGGTTCAAGCAACCAGCGCCTCATAGATGTTCCAAGTTCTCTTCGTCTTGGACACGTTGTAGAATGGTCTCGTGACATATGATAAGAATAGGGAAAAAATAGAAAGCCCCTCGCATGCGAAGGGCTTTCTATTATTATAATGAATTGTGTTTATTCGAATGAAGCGGCAAAACCACCGTTGCGAGCCATCTTGATGTCGATTTCTGTCTCTGCGGTGACAGTTTTTTCTACGACATTATAGTGCATAGCTTGATAGTCGGCATTAACACCATCAACAAAAGCCTTCATCTTGAAAGATCGACCTGAGGGCAGGAAGTCGAGTTTCACACGTATTGTTTTCTCATCGCCAGTTCCCTGAATGGCACCCATGAACCATTTATTACCGTTGCGGCGTGCCAACACAGCATAGTCACCGACTTTTGCATCGAGGCATACAGTCTCGTCCCATGTAACGGGAACGCTGGCGATATAGCGTGTGCAGTCATCGTTTTGATAATAGCGCGTGGGGTTGTCTGCCAACATCTGTACGCCGCTCTCGAGAATAACATAGAGGGCCATCTGGAATACACGGGTTCCCATTGCGCCGGAATTCGGACGGCGTGCAGAGTACTGCTCGGGCTGCATGTTATTCATGCCACCGGGAGTGAAGTCAGCAGCACCTACGGCATTGCGGATGAAAGGAATGTAGATGGTGTTGTTCGGCGGACACCCTCCCATCTGTTCCAGACCCTTTACACCTTCATAGGAGATGAGGTTGGGATAGCGGTATTCCAAGCCTGCAGGAGTGTATGCACCGTGGAAGTCAACGAGAAGTTTGTATTTAGCAGCCTCCTTGATGACACGCTCGTAGAAGTTCACCATCCACTGGTCAAACATATCCATGAAGTCGATCTTCACACCAACAACACCCCATTCGGCGTAAGTCTTGAAGAGTTCCATATGGTTTTCTACGGTGAGCCAGGGGAGCCAGAGAATGACACCGACACCGATTTCATTGCAGTGCTTGATCAGGTCAGGAAGACGCATCAGGTCATTGGGGGTATAGGGATCACGGGTATCCTTTGCCCAACCTTCATCAAGAATGATATACTCAATGCCATATTTTGCCGCAAAGTCTGCGAAATATGCATAAGTCTCATAGTTGCAGCCGCTCTTAAAGGTCACATCGGGACCAAAAGGAGCAGCTCCGTTCCACCATTCCCAGCTGACCTTGCCTGGACGGATCCAGCTGACGTCGCTGAGCTCGCTTTTGGCTGCAAGTTGTGCGGGAACGGTTTGGGTGAGCAAGCCTTTGGAGTCGGTGATGATAACATAACGCCATGCAAAGTTACGTGTTCCGGCAGTCTTGGCAAGATAAGGGGCTTCCTCTACGACATGATAAGAACGGTCACCACGAGGCTCCCATTGTTTTGGGGCGGGCGGGAATGCACTTTCGATGGCACCATCATTTGTGGGACGCAAGCAGAGGTGAGGATAATCTCTCAAGTCTGTTTCGCCGATGAGTAGTTGAAGATCGTTAGCTCCAGACAATAGGGCGGGAGTAAGGCCGAAGCGACCGCCAGTTTTCCAATCAGCAATGCTTTGGTTGGTATAAGCTTCCTCACATGAAGTGTGCCAGTTGCCTGGTTGCTGCACATGTGTTTGTACATCCATGGCAGGACGTAATGTAAAACGATCTTCCGTTACTTCTACGTCACCCTTGAACTTGGTTTCAAAGCGATAGGCAACGGCGTTGTTCAATACTCGTAGCACGAGCGTTCCATTCTCTACGGCAATGCGTGCTTCTGTGTAAGCATTTTCAATGTTAGAGCTCTTCAGTGGAACAACGGGCTTGATGATTTCAGACACGGCACGTTGTTTTACACTACCGGCGGTAGTCCCAACGGGCTTATTCGCAAGTACCATCCCAACGTTCTCCATTGTGAACAGCTTCTGACCACTACGTGTAACCGTCCACCCAAGTTGTCCTTTTAGGGTGTTTAATTCTACGGTAATCTGTCCGTCTGGGGACTTAATTTGTACAGCCTTGGCTGCAAAAGCATTTACATTCATTGTGACACACACAATAAATGAAAGAAGAATTTTGCCAATCTTTTTCATGTGATAGGTTCTATTAATATTAGACATCAATTTAAATGATTTTTCTACTTTTCGCTGCAAATATAATAAAAAGGCAAAAGATGATATGTAAAAAGGTAAGACATATATGTACGATTTTACGAAAAATTGCAAAAATGGAACGAAATGAGTACCGTTTGACTCTTTATTTCCTTTGTGGTCCCAATAAAACTCTTTATTTTTGTGCCGTCAACTTAAATATTTTTATTAGAATAATGGTTGTAAAGCGATTCCTTTTTTATGCTTCTTGTCAAAATTTGTGCAGCTTTCTTGTTGTACAAATTCTTGCATTATACTTCTGCCAGTCTGCCATTGCAAATTCTCAAAATTACAGAACTATTGATTTGCGAAATGGATTAGCCTCTATGTTTGTACTGACTTTGCATCAGGATGCAGACGGGTTGATTTGGGCAGGAACATATAATGGGGTCAGTCTGTTAGGTGGTAATAACTCTGAGGTCCTTTTCCCAGATCGGTCAGAGATTCGAGAACTAGCAGGGAGCTGTGTCGAGAATATCATGTCAACAGACGATGGACAATTATGGATACAAAATAATTTTGGCCTTCACTTGTGGAATCGTCATACAGGCGTACTGGAACATCACTTTGAAGCTCAGGGTGGCAACCATTGCGCAGTATCGCCGAAAGGAGATGTGGTCGCATTTACATCTCGTGGCGGTTTCTTATATTATAATAAGGTGAAACATTATTTTTATCCATTGGCGCTGGATCGTTTCTCTTATTACGACTGCATATACATGTCGATAGACAGCGTTTCCCGTTTAACCCTCTTTACGCATGATGAGCGTATCACCTACCAATTGATTGAGAAAGAAGATGGCGTCGTTACCGCTGAACTATGGCAGCGGGAAGGCCATGCTGTGGGGCGTGTGTCTTATGCAAAAAGGTGTGATGATCACTTGTTTTACATTGACGAGAAGGGTCGTGTCTTGATGGGCGATGCCAATGGGCGAAATGTGCGCTATTGTTTTACGATGTGTGCTTCGCAGCATGATCGTGGAAACGTCTCATCTATCATCCTCGATGGTCAGGACCTGTTGATGTCATTTTATACGGGCGGTATTATCAGGATGCGACATCAAAATGATGATAGCTATATAGAAGAACCACAATTCTTTAGTTGTGGTGTCTTTGAGATGTTAAAGGATCGTCGTCAGGATATTATCTGGGTGGCAACGGATGGTGAGGGCGTTTGTTATAGCGTCCGTAGTCCGCATAAGATTCATAATGAATTATACAGTGACTTACCTTTCACGATTTCAAAACCAGTACGTGCTATCATTATTGACAATAACGGAGACCTTTGGGTCGGAACAAAGGGTGACGGATTGCTTTGCTATTCCAACTACCGTCCTTTTGCAGGAGGTGCTTCGGCTTTCAAACAATATACTCATCAAAACAGTAACTTGTTGCATAACTCTGTTTATTGTTTAGAACCAAGCGCTCACGGTGGATTCTGGATAGGTACTGATGGGAATGGTGTCAATTACTATGATCCTCAAACGCGTGAACTGAAAACGTTGTTTGTCAATGTCCCACAAGTAAACAAGATCCATGATTTGATAGAGATCGATGGTCATGACTTATATCTATGTACCAGTCATGGAATTTACCAGATTCATGTTGACTGGCAAGGACGGACGCCTATAGCTGTCAACGTAAAAAGATTTCTCTATAATACACCAAAGGACCTAAGGTATTTTATTTCTGTTAGCAGGGAAGACCAGTTTTTATGGTTCGCTTGCCGTAACAATGGATTTATCCGTTACGATATGACAAATGGACAAGCGTCCCTTTTCCGTTTTTCTCCCACTCCGTTAACGGCGACGAATGATGCAATCTGTGTTGATGTATCACAAGACAAGAATGTTTTTTGTGGCACCTCTTCCAGTGCATATCAGCTATCCGTATCTGTAGATGGAGAAAAAAAGTGTAAAATCAATCTTTCTGAACGACTGGATTTGCAGGGTGAGGTCATACGTGCATTAGCTGTCACGCCCGCAGATACACTATGGGCTGCTACTTCTCATTCCATATTTTGTATGGATACGCGCACTCATTCTTATTATGAGTATAATTCCAACAATGGTCTTGACATGATGGAGTTTGGCGAAGGTGCTTGTTATTATGACCATCGTTCGGGTGTTACCTATTTTGGTGCTACCAATGGTTTCGTCGCCATTTCTCCGCGAATGTTTGTAGCTCAGTCTTTCACGCCTCCCATTCTCTTTTATACCGTACGAGTCGGTAACAAATATTATGACATTATGTCTTTGACCGACGAAGACAAGCCGTTGACACTGAGGTATAATCAGAATTATTTTACGGTAGGATTCACGGCTGTGGATTATGCCGAGGCAAATAATTATGTCTTTGAATACCGTTTGAACGAACAGAAATGGATAGATAATGGGCCTCATAGGACCATTTCGTTTGTCGATATGTCACCAGGGGATTACAAATTGCAAGTCCGATATAAGAAAGGGGATTTCGTCAGTCCTGTATATACGCTGTATTTGCGTATCCAGTATCCTTGGTGGACATCACTCCCTGCATGTATCATTTATGCGATTCTTTTCTTGTTGCTTATCTGGTATATGATTCATTCATATTTCCGTCACCTCCGTCTTGTCCATCAGCAGGAGTCAGAAAATATTGAGAAACGGCATCGCGAAGAGATCTACCATTCACGTCTTCATTTCATTTTCAATATCGCAAATAAGTTCAGCACACCGCTGATGTTGATAGAAGGTTCCGTGCAACGCCTCTTAGCGGCTCGCCCTCTTCAACCACATGAGCAGGACTATGTGCGCCTGATACAAGAGAATAGTAAGCAGATGGATAGCCTGATTCAGCGTATCATCGAATTTAGAAATTCAGAATCAGGACGCCTTCTCCCCTTGGAACAGAAATCAGAAGAGAATGCCATACCATTACCGGCTCCCCCTGAACCTATAGATTCAACGAAGCCTATCGTCTTTGTGGCTGATGAGAATCATGAAGTATTGTCTCTTCTGGTGGAAGTGCTGCAGTCTGATTACAACGTGTTCTGTTTTGACACCGCAGATTCTTTAACGAAAACGTTCTCGGCACTTCATCCCAATCTTATCGTTGCCGAGACCATTATGAGTCCCATCGGCGGTTTGGAGCTCTGCCGTCAGTTGAAAGCAGATGTAGCCACGGCTCATATTCCTGTCATCCTCCTTTCTACAGACCTCGATCCGCAAACACGTACTGATAGTGCAACGGCAGGTGCCGATGTTTTCCTTACGAAACCGTTTGATCTGGATTATTTTTTCTCTATCGTGCGTAGTCTTGTTCAGCAACGTTCTCAGCTGAAAGCCTATTTTAACTCTTCTTTAAGTGCTTTTGACCTCCATGATGGTCGTTTCTTGCATGATGATGACCGCTTGTTTATGGAGAAAATCGTTACGATTATTAGGGAAAATATATCCAACGTTGAATTGTCTGCGCCGTTTATTGCCAAGCAGATGGGAGTGGGGTTGCGTAACCTTTATCGTCGGATGCAAGAAATTACTACGGAGACACCAACGTCGATGATTCGAGAGATTCGTCTGGAATATGTCCGGCAGTTACTGACAAAGACGGAACTTTCAATGGAAGAGGTCTGTTATCGGGCCGGTTATAACAATCGTGGTACCTTCTATAAACAGTTTGCCATGAAGTTTGGATGCACTCCTAAACAATACCATGACCAAATGATGCAGACAGTAGTACGACCCTCAGAAGAAAATTCAGAGGAATAAATGAGGATTTTTGTACGATTTTCTGCAAATCGTTTCTGTATTTGTGCCTTTTTACAAAAATAAATAGAAAAAATATATAGGTCTTTTCAAATAAAAGATTATCTTTGCAGAGGAATTAGAAATACTGATAGTTCACAAGATTTCTAAAAAAAGAGTTTTAGGCCACATCTCAGAGTATTATTTGTTGAGTTAGAAAGTAAGTTCATCAGTTAGTTGAGAGAGCCGCGGCATCTGTGAAGACACCGCGGCTCAACTTTTTTATAAACAAGAGCTAAAAAATCAGCGAAGATCCTTAACTGGAATATTATCTTTGTCGTTATAGTTGAGATTCTCTCCAGCCATGCCCCAGATGAATGTATAATAATATGTAGCGCTGGCGCAATGGATACTCCATTCTGGTGACATAATAGCCTGCTCATTGTGCAACCATACGACACGGCTCTCCTGAGGTTCGCCCATGATATGGCTGACGGTTTGTCCCTCGGGGACGTTGAAGTAGTAATATGCTTCAATACGACGGCCGTGGGTGTGAGGCGGCATGGTATTCCATACACTACCTTCCTGAAGCTGTGTCAAGCCCATCTGCAGCTGGCAGGGTCCTTCTTCAAGGGAGGTGTTCACGATAAGCTGGTTGATAGTACGCTGGTTGGACTCAGCAAGGGTGCCGAGGGGCTTCTCCTTGGTGCCGACAATAGTTGCCTTGAGCGATTGCACTTTGCCGTTCTTGCGGCCGTCAAGTGTTACCCACTGTGTCTTATAATGCTGGTGGGCAGTAGCGCTATTGAGATAGAATTTAGCGGGCTTGGAAGCGTCCTTAGAGCGGAAGATGACTTCCTTGTTTGAATCAATGGCGTTGCCTTTCTTGTCCTTGCCCAAGTAACCGCGACCTACGTAGAGTGCTTCGCTGTAACCTAAGGGATATTCCTGACCATCAACGATGACGATGCCGTCGCCTCCTGTGTTGATGATACCTAATTCACGACTATGCATGAAGTATGGCTCTTTTAAGGCATCAAAGGTCTCCAACTTCAAATCCTTTGTAACAGGCATGGCTCCGCCAAAGATGAAACGGTCGTACTGCGAGTAGGTCAGATTAATCTCGTCAGCTACCATCACCTTCTCCATCACGAAACGGTCGCGAAGTGTTTGCGTGTCGTAGTGCTTGACGTCCTGAGGATGGCAGGCTGTTTGGAAATAAATGTTTTGCTGGGCACTTGCTGCGAGCGCGTAAACGCTGAGTGCGAGAGATAGAAAGACTTTTTTCATTATTAGTTGTGTTAAGATATTATTTCTTTGAAAGTTTCTCGTCTGTAATAATTCTTTTGCGATTGATGAGCATCATGAGAATGGTAACTAGCGCAAGGATTCCCATCCCAATATAATCAAGGCTCTTGCAGGCGCGGAAGATAACCCAACCGATGAGAGAGGAACAAAAGTCCAGAGCGCCAGCTAGGAAACCTTCAGGCACGTGGGCTGCTGCATCTTGCGTAGCGGCATAAACGGAAGCTGCTGCGGAGGTGAAGTCGGCACTCATGTCGGTAACGAAATAGAGACCGACGATGAGGGCTACAAGGCCGATGATGAATGTTTTCACAACGTTGTTTTTCGTGATGGGCAATACCATGGGGAAGAGATAGAACATGCCGGCCAATGATGCCAATGGCAAGAACTGGTTGCCAGGAAGAACAACAGAGAGGAACAAAACGGTAGGAATCAGCAACAATGATACCACCAGCGTCGTGGGATGACCAATGACCAATGCGGGTGACATACCAATATGTACCTTTTTTCCATTGAATTTCTTTTCCACCACTTCCTTCGTCTTCTGGCTAATGGGCATCAAACCATCAATGAAGAGTTTTGTGATGCGTGGAATCAGTTCCATGACGGCACCCATAATAACGCCTAAAGAAAGGATCGTCTTGGCGGCATCGCCGTTCCATTCCTTCACACTGAGAGCGCCTATGAGTGCTCCCACGATGACACCGAGGATGAGCGGTTCGCCCAGTACGCCGAACTTCTTTTTCAATCCTTCTGCGTCAATGTCCAGTTTAGAAAAGCCTGGGATCCTGTCCAGAATCCAGTTGATAGCTATGGCAAAAGGAACAAAACTCTGACAGAAGGGCTGGGGAATGGAGATACCGTCCAAATCATAGTGCTTTTGGAACTTGTCCGCCGTAAGGTCTGCCATTACGAGGGTAAACATATAGCAGACAATGGCAGCGAAGTAACCCCATGCAAGACTTTGGTCTTTAACAAAATATACCACAGCGCCGATGAACGCAAAGTGCCAATAGTTCCATAGATCAATGTTCACGGTACGGGTTGTCTTCGTGAGCACCATCAGGAAGTTGACGCCTAAACAGATGGGGATAATGAGAGCACCGACAGCTGTATTGTAGGCCACGGCTGCAGCAGCTGGCCATCCCATATCGAAGATATTGAGTTGGAGCTGATAGATCTCTGAAATATTCGTCAGAGGGCCGTTGAAGTTGGAGGTCAGCAATGCTGTGACGATTCCCAATCCAACAAAACCGACACCTACATACAGGCCGCTTTGGAGCGATTTCCCAAACTTCAGGCCAATACAAAGGCCAATGATGGTAAACAAGATGGGCATCATCACCGATGCGCCAAGTGAGATAATGTACGAAAAAACTGCTTCCATTCTTGTGAGTATTGTTGAGTTATTGTTCAAAGTTCACACTTCCGCCACCGATGTTTTTCCCATCGGCAAAGATCTGTATTTTATACTGACCGGCAAGTAACATTTCATTGACATCCCAATATA
Organism: uncultured Prevotellaceae bacterium; assembly: GCA_947305005.1. Taxonomy (GTDB): domain Bacteria; phylum Bacteroidota; class Bacteroidia; order Bacteroidales; family Bacteroidaceae; genus Physcousia. The sequence continues at coordinate 60,909 of CAMZCM010000010.1, forward strand.
CAGTGACAGGGGTCTCTTCTCCGTCATATTCTATGTCCTTGCGAATGCTGTACTCCAGATTGCGGTTCTCAAACGCAAAAGTGCCGCCACCGTTTACAACCTCATTTGTTGGTTTCAAGATGCGGACATAAATGGTGCGACTACCTGCAGCAGCTGTCACATTGCGTGAGATGTTGAAGGAAATTTGGAATTTCTTCACGTCCTTCGTCTTCTTGACTGCTTTTCCGCGTTTGTTCAGTGCGGAAATGTGTACAGACGTAGCATCCAACTGACTCGCAATGGCCACCTTGTCTGTCAGTGTCTCTTTTTCTTCGCTCAGACTCGAGATTTGCTGCTGTTGCTGTGCCTGTCTGATACGGAGATTCTCGTTCTCATTGGATAACTGCATATTCAAGCGATTCAAAGAGTCTATCTCTGAGACGAAGCTCTTGAGCACTTCACGCATAGTGGACAATTCTTTCTTCAAACGTGTGATCTCGGCTGCATCGTTTGCCTTGGTGCGTTGCAGCTCCTCCAATAACTCCTGTGTTCGCTGTTGTTCACGCTCCAATTGGGCCATCAGTGAGTCGTTGTTAATCTGGGTTTTCATCTCGTTGTATTGGCGTGCGAAATTCTCATATTCATTTTCCATTTCGCGCTTATCCATTTCAACAAGTTCCAACATCTGTTTGTTCTCTTGGTTGGACTTACCCAGGGAAATAACTAAGAATACAAGGCCGATGAACAGGACAATGACAACGGCAATAAGGAAATAAAGAGTCTTTTTATTCATTTTTATTTGATTTTCGCGGCAAAGATAAACAAAAAGCCTTATCTTTGCGCACATAAACCTAAAAAACTAATATAAATATGCTGAAACGTCTGCCTTTCCTTCTTTGTTTTTTCCTCTTGGTTGGGTCTTTATCCCTTCGTGCAACGGTTACGATGAAAAAGTTGAACCCTACCACGGTGGAAATCTATCAGGATGGACAACTCTTGACCCTTGATTTCTATGGCCCGAATATTGTGCGCCTTTTCTTAGATCCTAAAGGCGGTATTGTGCGTAATCCAGAAGCCACTCCTCCTGCCAAGATACTTGTTGATCAGCCACGTCGTGCAGTTGGAACGCTTACGGTAACGCCACCATCTAATAGTCTCTTCTATCGTATAGAGACTGCCAGTTTAGCGCTTCTCGTAGATAGCAATACCGGTCGCATAAGCGTAGCGAATCATAAAACGGGAAAGTTGGTGACAGATGCTTCTATCTCTTTCAATGAGAAAGGCTGTTGCTCGATGGAGCTCATAGCCGACGAACAGGAAAACTTCTATGGAGGCGGTGTGCAGAACGGACGTTTTGCTCATAAAGGCAACATCATTGCTATCGAGAATACTAACAATTGGATAGATGGCGGTGTGGCTTCTCCTACGCCGTTCTATTGGAGCACGGCGGGCTACGGCATTATGTGGCACACCTTCCGTCCTGGTAAATACGATTTTGGCGCAACAGAACCGGGCAAGGTTCGACTGATGCACGAAGAGGATTATCTCGACCTCTTTCTGATGGTCGATGATGGCCCCGTAGCCCTCCTGAATGACTTCTATCAGTTGACAGGCCATCCTGTTTTGCTTCCCAAGTTCGGTTTCTACGAAGGTCACCTCAATGCCTACAACCGCGACTATTGGACAACCGTTTCTGTTCCTGAGGGTTCTCCCGAAAGCTCTATCTCTGGTCCTTCAGGCTCTGTCCTCTTTGAGGATGGTAAGTTCTATAAAGAAAGCCAGAAACCTGTTGATGGCGGCATCCGCGAGAGCCTCAATGGTGAACTGGACAATAATTATCAATTCTCCGCTCGTGCCGTCATCGACCGTTATGAAAAAGCAGATATGCCTCTCGGTTGGGTGTTGCCCAATGATGGTTATGGGGCTGGTTACGGACAGACAGAGACGCTCGAGGGAAATGTCGAGAACCTGAAACGATTTGGAGACTATGCCCATTCGAAAGGTGTGGAGATTGGTTTATGGACACAGAGCGACCTGCACCCGAAAGACGGTGTGGAGGCTTTGTTGCAGCGTGACATCGTCCGTGAGGTCCGTGATGCAGGCGTGCGTGTCTTAAAGACGGACGTTGCATGGGTCGGTGCCGGTTATAGCTTCGGTTTGAACGGTGTTGCCGATGTTGGCGAGATCATGCCTTATTACGGCGATGATGCCCGTCCTTTCATCATCTCCCTTGACGGCTGGGCTGGCACACAACGTTATGCTGGCATCTGGACTGGTGACCAGACAGGTGGTGAGTGGGAGTATATCCGTTTCCATATTCCGACCTATATTGGTTCTGGACTTTCCGGACAGCCAAATATCTGCTCTGATATGGACGGTATCTTCGGTGGTAGGAACATTCCTGTGAATGTTCGCGACTTCCAGTGGAAGACTTTCACGCCCATGCAGTTGAACATGGACGGTTGGGGAAGCAATCCTAAATATCCGCAGGCGCTTGGCGAACCGGCTACTTCTATCAATCGCCGGTATCTGAAGATGAAATCCATCTTGATGCCTTATACCTATACCATTGCGAAGGAAGCCATTGATGGTCTGCCCATGATCAGAGCTATGTTTTTGGATGCTCCTATCATAGGTAGTGAATCAGAATCTTGCTATAAGTATCAATTCCTCTATGGTCCCAGCATCCTTGTGGCTCCTATTTATCAGAACACAGCTGCTGATGAGCAGGGTAATGATATCCGTAATAACATCTATCTACCCAAAGGTCAGTGGGTGGATGGTTTCAATGGTGATTGCTACGAAGGTGGCCGCATCATCAATGGCTTTGACGCTCCGCTATGGAAACTGCCTGTCTTTGTGCGTCGTGGTGCCATCATCCCCCTCACTACTCCTCACAACAATCCGAACCAGATGGATACACGCACACGTACTTATTTAATATATCCATTCGGACGCACCGAGTTTACTACCTACGATGATGATGGTCGCACCCAAGCTTATCTGCGAGGGGAGAGTGTTACGACACGCATCATCAGTGACCTTAATGAGAAGGGACGTCTTACTGTGACCGTAGAACCCGCGAAGGGCAGCTTTGCAGGTATGGTCAATGAGCAGAAGACGACTTTCACCATTGCTCTGTCCAACGATCCGAAGAAGATTGTTCTCAAGGCGAACGGTAAGAAAATAGCCTTTACATCAACGACAGAGTTCGTTGATAACAAACAGGAAGGTTTCCGTAAATTGCATATCACCACCAACGAGGCGTATGATATCATGAAGACCACCTTGCAATTGACCATTGATGGTTACTCCTTCGATAATGCTGATCGCTTGCTTGCTCACAGTGGCTCTCTCGTGCAGCCCACTCTTCTTACTGATGGTTTCGTAAATGGCAATGTCTCTCCTTCAGCTTATACACTGCCGTTAAAGTGGACAGCCGTTGAGAATGCTGACTACTATGAAATAGAACACCTTGGACAGATATTCTCAACCATCAAGGGTACTGCCTTCACCCTCGAAGACCTGCAGCCCGAAATGGACTACGACGTACGTGTTCGTGCAGTGAACAAGGACGGTAAGGGCGCATGGACCAGTAAGAAGTTGCGCACCAGTCCAGACCCGTTGCGTTTTGCCATCCGGGGCATCACTGCAGAATGTACCGTTCCCGAGCAACGCGGACAGTATATTTGGCACCTTTTCGACTTCGACGAAGGCACCACGTGGCATACAGCTTGGGACCAGCCCAACTCAGCACCATTCGACTTGATTCTTGACCTGCACGTGGTTACGCAGATTGATAGTGTCCGCTATGTCCCGCGTCCCGATGGTGGCAACGGCACGTTCAAGAAGTATTCTGTTGCTTACAGCCTTGACAAACAGACGTGGAGTGAAACAGCGCCCGCAGCCGTTCGTTACCTCCGTATTCATGTTGAAGAAGCACGTGGTGGTTTTGGTAGCGGCCAGCAAATCTATGTCTTCCGTAATCCTGATGCAGAGACCATGATACCGGGTGACATCAATCATGATAACCGCATCGACGAGAACGACTTCACGTCCTATATGAACTATACAGGTCTGCGTCAGGGCGATGGCGACTTCGAAGGTTATATCTCACGTGGCGACCTCAACCGCAACGGTCTCATTGATGCCTACGACATCAGCACCGTCGGCATAGAACTGGAGAGTGGTGTTAGCCGTCGCAAGGTTGCACCCGTGGCTGGCGCAATCACCGTCACTGCCGACAAGAAACAGGTTAATGCTGGCGATATCCTCACCCTCACCGTCTGCGGTCAGGGCCTTGTCAGCGTCAATGCTCTCAGCTTTGCTCTTCCGTACGATGCCACTCAGTGGGAGTATGTTGGCGTGGAACCTTTAGGTATGAAGGAGATGAGGAACCTTACCTATGACCGTCTGCACACCAATGGTCAGAAGGCCCTTTATCCGACCTTCGTCAATTGCGGCGAACATCCCTATCTTGAAGGTGACGGTACCCTTATGACCCTCCGCTTCCGTGCGAAGCAAAAGATGCGTGTCAACCTTGTACCGCAGGATGGTCTGATCCTTGACAAGTATCTTAATGTCATCAATTGGTGAACGGGAGATACCTAAAAACAGAAGCGGCGACCTATCTCGGCCGTCGCTTCTGTTTTTAGGTATTATCTTTTGTTTGTTTTCCCTTTCTTGCTTTTTTTCTTGGCTGTTTTCTGTGGAATCTTGATGAGGTCCTTGATGTGGCCATTACTGTCAAGTTGTAATCTTTGATGAGAGGGAAATGTAGCCTGAGGAGTAACTTGAGTAGCGACACTTTCATTGCCTACACGGTCAATAGTAGTGACTGCCAGGTAATAGCCGAGGGCTGCCAGGCGATTGTAGCAGAAACGCGACTCAGGCAAGGCGGTCGCAATGAGATTTTCTGCACGCGAAACATCAACTGGCCATTGGTGGGAAGCATAGACATTGTAACGGACACCGCCTGCGAGATTATCGGTGGCGGGCTGCCATGAGAGCTCTTCTGTTTGGTCGTTGAGGGTGGTAATACAGATACCTTCGGGCGCAGACGGCTGGATGCTGTCGAGCCATGTGCAAGCTGGTGTCAGCGCGGGAAACGCGTAGAAATCATGTTGGAGATAATTGTAAAGGTCTTTAACGTTGTCTGTAAGGAACTTACAACGGAAATAGGCCTGTCCAACTAGACCTTCCGAACGAAGGTAATGCAGTTGTCGGGTGATGACGCTGAGTGGCCAGTCCTTCTCCTTCGGATGCAGGAAATAGATGCCGAGTCCGGGGGCAATCATCCGTCCAGCGCTCTGCTCCTGCCAGTCAGCTGCGAAAGGATAGAAATGGTTCTTGTCAAAGTACATCATGGGGAACAGAAGATCGTGAATACCGGCCTTCAGCCATCCCTCGGCATCTTGGTGAACGGCATCACGGGCGTTCCAGCCCATTGATGAGAAACGACTGACATCCGCATATTTCCCTACGGGCGAACTACTGACGCGCACCCATGGTTTCAGCAACTTGGTCTCTTCATAGATACGACGAACGATGCGGGTGATGTTGTCTCTTCGCCATGTCGCTTTATTGGCTCTCTTGGGGGCATATTTCCTGAAGGTTGCCGCATCATTGAAGGATTTGGCGTTTTCTGGATAGCGGATATAGTCGAAATGGATGCCGTCGATGTCATAGCGGCTGACTATCTCATGGCAGATTTTGCTGAGATAGTCGGCTGTACCGGGAAGCCCTGGGTCCAAATAGTACATGTCGGCGTGACGGCGGCAAAGAGTCGAATGGGTCTTGAGGACGCTTTTTGGTCCCATCTGCTTGGCAACGGCCTGTTTGAAACAGGGAATCGTCACAACCCATGCGTGCAGTTCCATTCCGCGACGATGCGTTTCCTCAATGGCGAAAGCTAACGGATCATAACCTGGATCACGGCCATAAGACCCTGTGAGGGCTACGTCCCATGGCTCGATGGCAGAGGGGTAGATGACGCTGCCTCGTACGCGCGTCTGCAGAAGGATTGTATTGATATTCAGCGCTTTCAGTTGATCTAACAATGCACACAGCTCTGCTTTCTGTTGCTCACACGTAGCAGGGCTGACAGCCTTGGTCTTAGGCCAGTCAAGTCCATTCAGTGTGGTCACCCACACGGCGCGTACCTCACGCTTGGGGGAAGCTTCTTGAAAGGTGGATAGGGGAGTGGCAGCTGACGTATGGGCTGAGAAGCCTGTCAGCAGCACGATGGATAGCATGAGAAAATATTTCACGCGCGCGTATATATAATAATGTGTACGGGCCATTGTGTGGATTCGTTTTTCGTCTGCAAAGTTACAAGATTTTGGGCAGGAGCACAAAAAATAGCGTTGAAATATCTTTTGTATTGACAAATCGCAAGTATTTTTATTGTTTTAGCAAACTTTTTGTAAATGTTATGCATTGGTTTGTGATAAAATGATTATCTTTGCGCTCGAATTCAAAGATAACTCATTTTATCAATAACCAAACAAACAACATTTATGGACGCAAAAAAAGTCTTAGAAGACCTGAAGCGCCGCTTCCCCGGAGAGCCTGAGTACCATCAGGCTGTGGAAGAAGTGCTCGGTACGATTGAAGAAGAGTACAACAAACACCCCGAGTTCGAGAAGGTGAACCTGATCGAGCGCCTGTGCATCCCTGATCGCATCTACCAGTTCCGCGTAACGTGGACAGATGATAAGGGTAATGTTCAGACCAACATGGGCTATCGTGTACAGCACAACAATGCCATTGGTCCGTACAAAGGTGGTATCCGTTTCCACAAGAGTGTGAACCTCGGTATCCTGAAGTTCCTGGCTTTCGAGCAGACATTCAAGAACTCTCTGACAACTCTCCCCATGGGTGGTGGTAAGGGCGGTTCCGATTTCAGTCCACGCGGTAAGAGCAACGCTGAAGTGATGCGTTTCTGCCAGGCTTTCATGTTGGAGCTGACCCGTCATATTGGTCCTGATGTAGATGTTCCCGCAGGTGACATCGGTGTTGGTGGCCGCGAAGTTGGTTACATGTTCGGTATGTACAAGAAGCTCACTCGCGAGTTCAGCGGTGTGCTGACTGGTAAGGGCCTTGAGTTCGGCGGTTCTCTGATCCGTCCTGAGGCTACCGGTTACGGTAATGTATATTTCCTCCGCGCTATGCTCCGCACAAAGGGTGAGAGCATCGAGGGTAAGAAGGTGCTCGTATCTGGTGCCGGTAACGTGGCTCAGTACTGCGCTGAGAAGATCCTGCAGTTGGGTGGTAAGGTGATGACCATGAGTGATAGCGATGGTTACATCTACGATCCCGATGGTATCGATCGCGCTAAGCTCGACTATATCATGGAGCTGAAGAACGTCTATCGTGGACGTATCCGCGAATATGTGGAGCAGTATCCGACAGCCAAGTATGTTGGCGACGGTGCAAAGCCCTGGTTCGAGAAAGCTGATATCGCTTGCCCCTGCGCTACGCAGAATGAGTTGAACGAAGAGGCAGCAAAGGCTCTGGTTGCTAATGGTGTCATCGCTGTGGCTGAAGGTGCTAACATGCCTTCTACTCCCGGTGCCATCAAGGTCTTCCAGGATGCTAAGATTCTCTATTCTCCGGGTAAGGCTAGCAACGCTGGTGGCGTGAGCGTCAGCGGTCTGGAAATGTCTCAGAACTCCGAGCGTCTGAGCTGGTCCTCTGAAGAGGTTGATGCTAAGCTGCTCTGGATTATGGAGAATATCCACGAGAATTGCGTGAAGTACGGTACAGAGCCCGACGGCTATGTGAACTACGTGAAGGGTGCCAACGTGGCAGGCTTCATGAAGGTGGCAAAAGCAATGATGGCTCAGGGCCTCGTTTAAGCCATATCATTTATTTCAATAGGATAGGGGAGCGGTTTCAACCGCTCCCCTGTTTTTTATGATGTCCGGACGTGTTTTCTAATACCTATATACCTTTGCTTCCATAGGTATATACCTTTTGACTGATACCTCTCTACCTTTCCTTTTGCCTGTCTTAGGTGTGACTTTACCTGTTATAGGTGCACAAATTGTTACCTATGTTTACTGATGTTGTGCACACTTGTTATCATCTCTTCCTGAGACACTACGCATTCTTCAAAGGTAGTCTGGAAAGTGGGAGGTAACAGGTAAAAAAGAACAACGCCCCTCCAAAAGGAGAGGCGTTGTGTTGAGATATCTTAGTCTGTTGCTTACTTAGCGATACAGATAGATACACGGTTCTTGTCGTTCTCAGCGAAGGGCTGAACGGTGTCACCCTTGTAGTCAACTGTGATACGAGCTGCGTCGATGCCTGCATCGGAGAGAGCCTTAGCAACGCCCTCAGCACGACCCTTAGAGTAGAAGAGGTTGATGCGAGGATTACCAGTTTCTACGTCAGCATAACCAGTGATAGCAACCTTGGTCTCGGGGTTAGCCTTGAGGAAGTTGATGAGGTTAGTAACCTTACCCTGTTCGCCCTCGGGGATAACTGTCTCACGGATGGAGTAGAATACCTCAGTCTGCATCTCAGCCTTCTTGGTGACAGGAGCAGGAGTGGGTTTGGGAGTGGGTTTCGGGGCGGGAGGAGCAGGAGTGGGCTCAACAACGGGAACAGCAACGGGAATTACGTTCTCAGTCTTGCCAAGGGCAATCTTCAGACCGAGGAGGGCGTTGAAGTACCAGTCAGCGTTGTGATCTTCAGATTTAGCCTTGCTGTTGTACTTATCGAAAGTACCATTAGCCATGCACTCAAGGTTCAGGCTAACGCGCTTGCTGAGACGGAAGTCGAGATCCAAACCTGCACGGCCAACGGGCAGAACGGATGTGCCGTCCCAAAGCTTACGCATTTCGTTGGTAGCAGCGTAGTCCTTAGCTTCGTCATTGCCCCATGCGATGTTAGCTGCAACACCGGCAATGATGTTCATGCCAAACCAACGGTTGGGGTTGTAACCGCCGATAGCGTTGATGATATTGAACTTAACGTCCACACCGGGAGCTACATAGTTCCACTTGTAAGTCTTGTTTGCATTGAACTTAGCGTCAGATGCGAAACCGCCTTTGCTCTGCCAGCCGTTAACAGCCAGACGGAGAGCCCATACGGGAGAGAACTGGTAGCCGAGAGAGATCTGAGCATTCGGAGAGATGAGCTTAGAGAAGTCAGCCTCGCCGAGGGTGTACTGAGCACCACCTTGCAGACCAAGGAACCAATGGGGATTGAACTCAATGCGCTCTGTTTCCTGAGCATTTGCAGCCATGCCTGAAACCATCAAGGCAACTGCAAGAAGAAATTTTGCAATCTTCATGATCTAGTTTAAAAATATTGTTTTAAATGAATTAAATATGTTTCATCTTTACATTTTTCGCGGCAAAGGTAGCTATTTATTTGTTTTCGCCCAAAAAAACAGACAGAAAAATGATGAAAAACCAGCTTTTATTTGTTATTTTTGCTTCATTATTAGCCCTTCCTTCTTCATCCCGTCGATTTTTATTGTCAAAGGTGTAGGAAAATGAACAACACGGACATGCTCAGTCTCTTCCACTGCTGCCATCTCATTGAATTCGTTTTGTCGGTAGATACCATCATTCATATAGTCATTAATGGTAAAATATCCGACGCCGAAAGATGTCAGGTTTTGGAAGAAATGGGTGCCTTGGCTGGGATCTACACGATAGCTCTCTAAACCGGCTTCCACGATGACCTTGGCAGCTGAGATAGCAGGCCATTTCACAGGGATGCCTAACCATGGGTCGGAAGAGCCCCAGCGTCCAGGTCCTACCAATACATATCCTTGTCCTTCATCAAGGAAACGACGGTTGATGATGTTGATCTCCTCTGCAATGGCAGGATTCATGGAAGCACTCCATTTTTCGGTCTTGACATAGACGATATCCTGAATGTCTGTGAGAATGCCGTGGCCAATCGCGTTGTGCGAACGTAACAGGCAGTCAGAATCAGGTATCTCGCAAAGATCTTCTTCCAGATTCATCTTGTTATCGACCATCGGTCGTATCTGCAGCAGATAGAGTTCGCCAGTGCGGTCAGCATGGATGTTTGCGGCTAATTCAATCTCTACAGGTCGTCGCATCTCTTCATGTCCGTAACGCATGACTTTCTGAAGCAACTCGGGCAATGGGAAGACCCCTTGCTGGAGTACACCGCAGAAGGTGATGACTTTTCGTCCACCCTCATATATTCCGTCGCGAATCACCTGGTCATAGGGATCATAAGTGGAAGCAATATACTGGAGTGTCCCATCCGGCTCTGCCGCATTCACGCGAAGTTTGAAGAGGTTGAAGGCATCGTCTTTTTGGAAATCCGTGGGGGGATTCTCTAAATCGAGTGCATAGAAGCGGGTTTGTGTCTCCTTCAATGCGATTTCCATCTCGGAGGTCTGTAGGACCTGATTCGGGTGGGCAGGGCAGACGCGCAGGCACTGTCCTCCATCTACGATATACTTACCCAGACCAAGGGCTAAGTTGACCGTTCCTTCCTCGGCTTTTTCATCGCCAATGGGATAATAATTGACAGAACGGGCTACGCCGGAGAGGGTGGGGTAGAAACGATTTCCATGTGGCTCGCCAACCACTTCCTGCAGGATGACTGCCATCTTCTCTTGGTCAATGACGTTGGAGGTTGCTGTCATATAAGCTTTTGAGTCTTGGTAATAGACACTGGCATAAACCGCTTTGATGGCATCTGACAACATGTGCAGACGTTCATATTTATCGGCCACATGAGGAATCATGTACGTGGAGTAAATGCCGGCAAAAGGCTGATAGTGACTGTCTTCTAATAGTGAGCTGGAGCGGATGGCAATGGGCGTATCGACCACGTCGAGGAAGGCCATCAGGTCTCCGATGAGACGTGCCGGCAGACGTGCGTGCAGGAAGTTCTTGAGAATCTCTTCATCGGGGATGTCGGAAAGCGCAATTTGGTAGAGTTCATTGGTGTACATGAACTCATCGAAGATGTCTGTACAGAGCACCACCGTCTTCGGTATCATCACTTCCGCTTGATCGTAATCATTCAAGTCTGTATGACGTTTGATGATATGGTCAATGAAAGCCAGACCACGACCTTTTCCGCCCAGTGAACCTTCACCAATGCGGGCGAAGTTGGAGTAGCGGTCGAAACGTTCTCTGTGGAAGACAGCCACGACACCTTGGTTTTTCATGCGGCGGTAGCTGACAATCGCATCGAAGATAATTTGGCGATGCTGATCCACGTCCTGTAGGGAATCCCATGTGATACGTTTTAGGAACTCGGCAATAGGAAACAGGGCGCGTGAGACCAGCCAGCGGGATACGTTATTATGCTGAACGTGGTAGAGCAGTGATTCGCGCGGGAGCTTGAAGATATTGTCCTGTAGGTCCTTAAGGTTGCGCAGGCGCGCTACTTCTTGCATGGTCTGAGGATCGCGGAATATGAAGTCACCGAAGCCGAAGTAGCGTAGGATAAGCTCTCGCAGATCTACGGCCATTTTCTTGGAGTTCTTATCCACGAAACGTACCTTTTGTCCCTCCACAAGTTTTGCTTTCTCTGGCTCAGAAGACTCCATGATGAGCGGGATGAATTCGTCGCGTTCGCGGATGGCTTTCAGCAGATGAATACCTGCTAACTCATCCAATTCTCCTTGGCGTGGAAAACGGCAGTCGGAGATGACGCCTAACGTATTGTCGGAATAACGGTCATAGAGATACCAGGCTTCTTCGTAGCTACGTGCAAGAACAATCTTCGGGCGGCCTCGCATACGCAGTGTTTCCAGCTGTGAGTTCAGCGCTTCTGTAGCGAAGGCAAGGCTTTGCTGCAGCACAAACTGATATAGGTTCGGCAGAATGCTGGAATAGAAGCGCACATTGTCTTCCACAAGAAGGATCATCTGTACGCCAGACTTCAGGTCGTGCTCCAGGTTCATCTTGTCCTCAATGAGCTTGATAATGGAGAGCAGCAGCTCGGTATTGCCCAGCCAGCAGAACACATATTCGAAGGCCGAGAGGTCTTCATCGGCCATGCGTTTGCTGATACCATGACTGAAGGGGGTCAGCACGACACAGGGGATGTGTGGATGGGAACTCTTGATGCCGCGTGCGATGTCAAAGATGTCGTTGTTATCGGTGCCAGGCATCACGATGACCAAGTCAAACGAGAAGTTCTCCATTTGTCGTAGTGCCTCTTCTTCCGATGCGACTTGGATAAAGCGGGGAGGGTAGCGCAGTCCTAACTTGGCATACTCATCAAAAATCTTTTCATCCACGCGTCCGTCATCCTCCAGCATAAAAGCATCGTAAGGATTCGCAATTAGCAGGACGTTAAAGATGCGCTTTGCCATGAGATCGACAAAGGATGTATCGCGCAGTATCAGTGAATCTCTTTTCATGATTTTTTTCGTTTTCGTTGCAAAAGTAATGAAAAAATTGAAGGTTGGTACAAAAACCTTCAATTTTCAACAGCTAACATGAAACTTTTCAATATCTTTGCACGAAAATAACAGCAATCCTAACTAATGATGAAGCAATTCATGGATTCTCATTTCCTGTTGCAGACCGAGACGGCGCAGGATTTATATCACCATCATGCTGCCTCGCAGCCGATTATTGATTATCACTGCCATTTGGATCCTGCCCAGGTGGATGAGGACCATCGCTTCCGATCCGTCACAGAACTGTGGTTGGGCTGTGATCATTACAAATGGCGTGCCATGCGTGCCAATGGCATCCATGAGCGTTACATCACAGGTGATGCCTCTGATTGGGAGAAGTTTCAGGCGTGGGCGGCCACAGTGCCTTATACGTTGCGTAATCCGCTGTACCATTGGACACATCTGGAGCTGAAGACAGCCTTTGGTATAGATAAGTTGTTGAACCCTGAGACAGCGCGTGAGATATACGATGTCTGCAATGACCGTTTGCAGAACGATCCCGACTTCACGGCTCGTGGTCTGATGCGTCGTTACCATGTGGAAGTGGTGTGTACCACAGATGATCCAATTGATGACCTTCGCCACCACCGCATCTATGCTGCAGAAATCGCAAATTGTAAATTGTCAAATGGTAAATTAACCAAGATGTTACCTGCTTGGCGACCGGACAAGGCGATGGCAGTTGAGCAACCGGCTGCCTTCCGCGCTTACGTTGACAAATTGAGTGAAGCAGCCGATACGAACATTCGTTCATTGAATGATTTTTTGGATGCGTTGCAACGCCGTCACGATTTCTTCCACCAGCAAGGCTGTCGGCTCAGTGATCATGGTCTGTCTGAATTCTATGCCGAGCCCTACACGGATACGGAAATATCCGTTATATTTAATAAGGTGTATGACGGCACGGAATTATCGGATTTGGAGATTCGTCAATTCAAAAGTGCGATGCTTTATTATTTCGCTGTTCAGGATCACGCCTCTGGTTGGACACAACAGTATCACTATGGCGTCATGCGCAATAACAATAGCCGCATGATGCGTCAGGCCGGGCCAGATACGGGCTTTGACAGCATTGGTGACTGGCGTACAGCGCAGTCGATGGCTCGTTTCTTGGATTTGCTGGACAATGAAGAGCACTTGACCAAGACGATTCTCTATAACCTCAATCCCGCAGATAATGAGATGGTCGCCACTATGATTGGTAATTTTCAGGATGGCAGTATCGCAGGCAAGATCCAATGGGGCTCGGGTTGGTGGTTTTTGGACCAGAAGGATGGCATGGAACGTCAGATGAATACACTTTCGTTACAGGGTCTGCTCAGTCGTTTTGTGGGGATGCTCACCGACTCCCGTTCCTTTGTTTCCTATGCTCGTCACGAATATTTTCGCCGTACACTCTGTAACCTCATCGGTAACGACATAGAGCAGGGCTTGATACCTTTCACAGGTTATGAGGAACAGCGTGTTCGTCAGATGGTGGAGGATATCAGTTATTACAATGCAAAAAACTATTTTAACTTCGGATAAATGGTCAATCGTCAATTGTCAAATCGTAAATCTTCTTGGCGCTGGTGGATTTGCAGCCTGTTGTTCATAGCGACCACTGTGAATTACTTGGACCGGCAGGTGCTGTCGCTGACATGGAAGGATTTTATCGCTCCTGAGTTCCATTGGAATGATAACGACTATGGCAACATCACTGCCACTTTTTCTATCTTTTATGCTTTCATCTCTTTGTTCGCCGGACGTTTCATCGACTGGCTGGGAACCAAGAAAGGCTATATCTGGGCCATTGTGATTTGGTCCTTTGGTGCCTGTCTCCATGCTGTTTGCGGCTGGGCCACGATGCGTTTGACGGGTATTGCAGACACTGAGGCCCTTTATGCGGTGGAGAAAGGTTCAGAATTGGCTTTGCTGGTTTCTACCACGAGTGTGTGGCTCTTCTTGGCCTGTCGAATTATCTTGGCTACGGGTGAATCGGGTAACTTTCCTGCTGCTATCAAGGTGACGGCAGAGTACTTCCCCAAGAAGGATCGTGCTTATGCCACCTCCATCTTCAATGCAGGCGCTTCGGTCGGTGCTCTTGTAGCACCGCTTACCATCCCTCTCCTTGCCAAACATTTAGGGTGGGAGATGGCTTTTATCATTATCGGTGGCATCGGCTTTATCTGGGCCGGACTGTGGCAGATATTCTATACTTCACCTGACAAAAGCCGTTTTGTCAATGCCGCCGAGTTGGCTTATATCCATCAAGAAGAGAATACCCTTTCCTCAGAGCCTTTGGAGGAGAAGGAGTCTTCTCTCACCCTCCTCCAATGTTTCCGTTATCGTCAGACGTGGGCATTCATTGTGGGAAAACTGATGACCGATGGCGTATGGTGGTTCTTCCTTTTTTGGGCACCCGCTTATTTCTCAGAACTTGGTTATCCCTCTTCATCGGGCATGGGCCAAGCCCTGATCTTCGTGCTCTATCTTATCGTCACGTTGCTCTCCATCTGTGGCGGCTATCTGCCGAAACTGTTTGTGGAACGTCGGGGTATGAATCCTTATGCCGGACGAATGCGTGCTATGTTGATCTTCGCCTTCCTGCCTATCTTCGCGATGTTTGCCCAACCTTTGGCCAGCATCTCTCCTTGGTGGCCTTGCATCATCATCGGTCTGGCTGGAGCCGGCCATCAGGCATGGTCTGCAAATCTTTATTCCACCATCGGCGATATGTTTCCGAAGTCTGCCATTGCCACTATCACTGGCATTGGCACTATGTTTGGCGGCCTCTGTTGCTTTGCCATCAACAAAGCCTCTGGCGTACTCTTTACCTATGCAGAGGGACAGGGTGAGGCTTTCACCTTCTTTGGTGCTACTGGCAAACCCGCAGGTTATATGATGGTCTTCTGCTATTGTGCCGTTGCCTACCTGCTTGCATGGGTGATGATGAAGACCCTTGTACCACGCTACAAGAAAATTGAAATCTAAGCGCAGTTTCCACCTCACGCGGCATTATTGGGCCTTTTGTTTGCTGATGTCAGACATAATCAGTACTTTTGCCGCCAAATACTTACTAACAACAGTCAAAATGAAGAAAATCCTCTTATTTCTTATCGCCTTGGTGCCCGCTCTGGTCTTTGCACAGAAGGTGAAGGTGACATGGACAAATGCCGACAACTCAGTCGTTGTCACAGGTGATGCAGAATATACCGGTTTGGTGACCCCGAAATATGCGATGGGCGGCCAACTGACGAATGATGGCGTCATGAATGGCAGTAATGCCGATGACGGCTTTACGGCTGTGACCTACGACCCTGTGTTCACGATGTATAAGCCTACGGCGCAAGTAAGTGCCAAGACGGCAGGGCATTCAGTGGCATTTATGGTAACGCCGACTACTGGACACAAATTCAAACCGACAAGGATTTCGTTTGACGCTGCCAAGGTGGGTACAGATAATGGTAATGCGATTGTTTGCACCAAGCTTAGTGGGGGTACGGAAAAGGATGTGGATGTGATTACGCCTCTGCGCAACAAGGTCGGTGCATCGAACCCCGAGGCATTCAGCCACCATTCTTACGCAGTAAACGATTACAATAGCGAGACGGGCTTCCTGATGTTGCTGTATATAGAAAACGTAGCCAATACCAAAGCAATGGCTTTCCGCAATGTGGTGATAGAGGGTGAGCTGGACGCTGAAATCTATGATGTCAGCCATTATCTCTCGGCGCTGACCTGTCAGGCAAACATCGGCGAAGGGAAAACTGAGCTGGATCTCTACACACTCTCAAAGTTGCTGAAGAATGATGAAACGGCACGTTATGCCAAGAAGGTATATGGCGAACCTTCTGACTTCGTAGCAACCATGCAGTCTAGGCTTGCCGATGGATACAGCGTTTCCATGGATTACAATGCCGACAAGCATCTATTGAAGGTGGATATGTTGAATGGTGGAGAGGTTGAATTTACTTTCAACATTGGTTTCAGCGTGTCGAATGTGCAGCCTCACGGCTTGGCTGTTCCCCTGAAGCGTGGCCTTGTGGCTGTCAATTTGTCTCAGTCTGGCACCTCTGGTAATCTTGTTTCATGGCGCTCGCGAAAAGCCGATGACAGAGGATATAAGTTCAAGATATTCAAAGGAACGACTTTGGAAAAAATCAATACCAAGCTGAATAGTGGTAATTTCATCGACAGTCGCACGAACTTCCTCGATGGAAGCGGAACCACTTCTTCCTATTACCGTCTCGAGGTCTATAACGGTGATGGCGAGATTGTGGAGAGAGATACCTGTAAGGCTTGGTCTTCACAAGTGAATTACATTGACCTGGAGGGAGGCGCTCCCACCGATATCTGGAATCGCGGTGCTACCTACACGCCCAATGATGCTTCCATTTGCGATATGGATGGTGACGGTGAATATGAGATTATCCTGAAGTGGAGTCCTTCCAACGAGAAGGATGCTGCGTCAACAGGTACCACATCTCCTGAATACTACGGCTGTTATAAGATGAATGGCAAGCGTCTCTGGATACTCACTGGAGGTCCGAACATGTTCTCTTCCGCCCATACTTCTCCTTTCGTTGCTTGGGACCTTGACGGCGATGGATTCGGCGAATTGATGATCAAGACAGGTCACGGAGCTATCGACGGCGAGGGTAACTACCTCAGCGTAGATAACAATCCTACAGGCAACTATCTCAACTCACGTGGCAAGCAGGTTGAGGGCGAAGAGTGGATAACAGTCTTCGATGGCATCACAGGTGCTGAACTTCAGACCATTCCTTATCATACTGATTATGCTGCAGGTTCTTCATACTGGGGTGACAACAATCAGAACCGCTCTGAGCGTTACCTGGCAGGTATTGCATGGCTCGACGGCGAAGATAGCAATCCGAGTGCCATCTTCTCACGCGGCTACTATAGTGGTGCTTTCATCGGCGCCTATGACTGGGACGGTGCCAACCTGACCCTTCGTTGGCTGCACCGAGCATTCAGCGCCAGTAATGGTGAGGTCAAGTATGCCAACGGTACGACAAAAAAACTCTCAACAACGGTATATGGCGAGGGCTGCCACTGGTTCTCCACTTCCGACGTCAATTTCGATGGCAAGCAGGAGATCACATTCGGATCAGGCGCCCTGAAGTCTGACGGTACCACTTTGTATCGTACGGGCCTTGGACACGGCGATGCCCTGCATGTGAGCGACTTTGACCCTTCACGTCCAGGCCAGGAAGCCTTCATGGTACACGAAAAGAGTCCTTACGGAATGGACTATCGCGACGGCACTACAGGTGAACTGCTCCTGCACAAGACAGCGTCTGGCGATACAGGCCGCGGCTTCATGGCCAACTTCGACCCAGAGCGAGAAGGCCCGCTGTGGCAGGCATCGGCTTGGGGAAATATCTTTGACCAGTATGGCAACAGCGTGATTGGGGAAAAGACCTGGGGCGGCGGCGCTTCTGCACAGGACCGTCTGTACTGGACGGGCACGCTGGGCGATGACTTCTGGGGCAAGGGCGTGCTTGAGACGTGGGATCCTGTCAACAAAGGCTTCTCACGCCTGACAGGATGTATCAACGGAAACAACTATACGTACGGTAACACCAACAATTCCTCCAAGAACAATGCCTGCCTGATTGGCGATATATTCGGTGACTGGCGTGAGGAGGTCATCGGCTGGTCTGAAGGTGGTGCTACGGGCTATCAACTGGTAGTGAATGCCACGAACTATGAGACGGACTACATCGTGCCGCATCTGATGGACGACCTCGACTACCGTGCACAGCTCATAGAGGAGAACTGCTGCTACAATCAGCCTCCTCATCTGGGATATAACCTCAGGGAATCGAAGAAGATTAAGGCCGAGACCTTTGAAGTGAAAGAAACGCCCGAAACCTACGGAAAGCATTGGGGATCCCTCTACACAACCTATCCTGTTATTGTTCCGGAAGGTGTGACTGCTTTCTCGGTGGCTGGCTATGAATATAAGGAAGGTTACGATACCATCAAGGTGACACCTATCCTTGCAGGAAAGATTATCCCTGCCAACAAGCCTGTTATTTTCAATTCAAAGGTGAAGGATCCTGTCTTTGAGCCTACGTCGCTGGCAGCGACGTCCACTCCATCAATAACATACATTAAGGGCTTCTATAGCGATTCCATCGTTGTCGTTCCTGCTGTGCAGGCTTCTTATAAATATGTATATGAATTCCGTGATGGCGACAGAGGTGTAGGTTTTTACAAAACCGATGGCACGTGGAAGATTCCAGGCGGCACAGCCTACGGCATCTTCGGTTCCAGCTCAGCAAATCCAGGAGCAGACTCCTACGTGCTTGGTGCGCCTTATAACGATATCACAACAGGCATTGCTGGCCATCCGTCAGCCGCTCGAACATCCAAAGACACCATCTATAACCTGCAGGGTATCCGCCTCAAGGAGAAACCCGCCCATGATGTCTTTATCCAAAACGGCAAGAAGCGTATAGCGTATTGATAAGACTTTCATCCTCTCCTGTTTCCTGAGTAACTCGCATGGTTGTTATTCATTATACTATTTGCTGGTATTAATGGTAACAATTGCTACTATTAATAGAAAAAAGTGCTGCTATTAATAGCGTGAAAACGAGGGTGGGGAGTTAGTTTTTAGGCCTTTTGTTTCGGAAGACGCAAAAAACTCAGTACCTTTGCGCCGTCAATCCTGAACAGTATGGAAAAAACATGGAGATGGTTTGGGCGTAACGATAAGATTACGCTCTCGATGCTTCGACAGATTGGTGTCGAGGGTATCGTCACAGCGTTGCACGATGTGCCGCTGGGTGAGGTATGGACGCGCGAAGCTATTCGTGATCTTCGCGAATATATCGAGGCTGCGGGCCTTCGGTGGAGCGTCGTGGAGAGTCTGCCGGTGACGGAGACCATTAAGTATGGCGGCCCAGACCGTGACCAGCAGATTGAAATCTACAAACAGAGTTTGCGTAACCTTGCGGCAGAGGGTATCCATACCGTCTGTTACAACTTCATGCCCGTTTTGGATTGGGCCCGCACGGATCTGCTGCACCCCAACGAGGACGGTTCATCGAACCTCTATTTCTCCTATGCAGAGTTTGCCTATTTCGACATTTATATATTAAAGAGGAAAGGTGCGCGAGAGGATTGGGCCGCTTTCACCTTCCCTGAAGGGGTGGGTGAGGGCAGAGATATCCTGGCTGAGGTTGACGCCTTGGCCAAGGAGATGACGCCTGAGCGAGAACATGCTTTGGTGGAGAACATCGTCATCAAGACACAAGGCTTCGTGAGTGGTAATTTCCGTGAGGACGATGAGGCTCCGTTGGAAAAGTTCAGGCAGTTCCTGGATCTCTATGCGGGTATAGACAAAGCGCAGTTACGCGAGAACATGAAATACTTCCTTGAGGCCATTATGCCGGTCTGCGAGGAGTGCAATATGAATATGTGTGTTCACCCTGACGACCCACCCATTGAGATTCTCGGGCTACCGCGCATCGTCCGTACAGCTGAGGATATCCGTTGCTTCCTCGATTCCGTACCGAACTCGCACAATGGTCTTACCTTCTGTGCCGGTAGCCTCTCTGCAGGTGCTTATAATGATGTGGTGGCGATGGCCCGTGAGTTTGCCTCCCGCACACACTTTGTCCATCTCCGTTCCTGTCATATCTTCCCCAATGGCGACTTCACCGAAGCCAGTCACCTTGGCGGACGTGCCGACCTCATCGAACTCTGCCGCATCTTTGAGGCGGAGGATAGAGGGCTTCCCTTCCGTGTCGATCACGGTCGAACTATGTTGGGTGACGAAACACGCGGTTACAACGCTGGCTACTCCTTCCTCGGTCGTATGTTCGCCATGGCCCAGATGCAAGGCGTTATTGAGACCATCAAGCGGACCCTCCCCCCTGCCCCTCCCTGTGAGGGCGGGGAGTAATTACCTATCAAGAACAGAAATTATTTATAAAGATAATGGAAAAGAATACGATGAATCAACAGCATTCTACTCCCCTCCATACAAGGGAGGGGCAGGGGGGTGGGTCCCTCTTTACCATTTCCGACCAAGTTGTTGTAATTACTGGTGGAACAGGCATTCTAGGTCGTGCCATCGCCAAATACCTTGCCGCTGAAGGCGCGAAAGTAGTGATTTTAGGTCGTAAGGCAGAAGTTGGTAATGCAATCGTTGACGATATCGTGGCTGCTGGCGGCGAAGCCATGTTCTTAACGACAGATGTTCTCAACCAGCAAATCGTGCAGCAGAATTGTGATGATATCCTTGCGAAATATGGTCGCGTGGATGCCCTCCTCAATGCCGCCGGCGGTAACATGCCTGGCGCTACCATTCCGCCTGACAAAACCTTCTTCGACCTCGACCCAGCGCAGTTCCAGACGGTGCTGAACCTGAACCTTACGGGAACAGTCATCCCCACGCAGGTCTTCTTGAAGCCCATGGCTGCTCAGGGCAAGGGCGCTATCGTCAACTTCTCGTCAATGGCCGCCTTCCGTCCGATGACCCGTGTCTGCGGTTATGCAGCCGCCAAGGCCGGTATCAGTAATTTTACTGCTTACATGGCTACCGAGTGTGCGAAGAAGTTTGGGGAGGGTATCCGTGTGAACGCCATCGCTCCCGGCTTCTTCATTACTGAGCAGAACCGGTCTTTGTTGACGAACCCTGACGGCTCCTTCACCCAGCGTGGACAGGATGTCATTCGTCAGACGCCTTTTGGTCGTATGGGTGAGCCCGAGGAACTGTGTGGCACCATCCATTACCTCATCTCTGATGCTTCGCGCTTTGTCACTGGTACCGTTGCTGTTGTTGATGGCGGCTTCAATGCTTTTGCGATGTAATGCCTCGTCAGCTTCTTTTTAATCCTTGGAATGACTTGGCACTGGCAGCCAATGATCCACACTATACGCCGCCTGCTTCTGCCCTGCAGATGGCAGCGGATTTATCTGACCTCTCCCGACTATGGAGTGAGGATATCCCTTGGGGTTGGAGCCCGCTGCAAGTACGTTTGATGCGGGAGGCTGGAGTGCCTGATGACCTGTTGCCTACCCCTGATCAGTTGGCGGCATATCGTGCTTTTGCGTCCCGTCAAACGGCCGTTCGCCTTTTGGAGCGTTTGCGCGCCACATGGCCGGAAGCTTTCCGTAATGGTCAGCTTGTTGGTGAATCTTCGTGGTGCGAGTCGGAGAACGCTGTGCGAAAGGCTGTCGAAAGCTATGGGGATAAGGCGATGCTCAAAGCTCCCTGGAGTGGGAGCGGACGTGGGGTACATCCCGTGTCTAATGGCCTTACAGAGAAGGATCTCGCTTGGGCACATCGTATCTTGCAGCGACAGGGCGGGGTAGAAGTGGAGCCATATTATCAGAAGGTGCAGGACTTCGCCTTGGAGTTCTGGGCCGAGCAGGGGCAGGTGCGCTACGAGGGCCTTTCCCTTTTCACTACCACGGATGGCGGTGTGTATAGTGGTAACCTCGTGGCGACGGAAGAGGAGAAAGAGCGGCGTTTGGGACATGCTGTCTCGCTGGAGCTCTTGTATCAGGTGCGTGATCAGCTCCTTCATCTCCTGAATACGTCTGATATTCCGACTTGGTACACAGGTCCTCTCGGAATTGATATGATGATAACGACAGCCCTTCATCCACTGATTGAGTTGAATTTCCGTATGACGATGGGCTGGGTAGCGTTGCAACTTGCTCGTCATATTGGCCCTGATGAGTCGTTCCTATTTCGTATTTTCCAGAAGGAAGGGCGATATTTTGCAGAAATGACACCGTTCAACGAACCTCTCGTTGATAACATTTCACGATAAAATATCAAATTTTGTCAACTCGGAGTTTGCAGTTTCGGGGTTTATGCTTATCTTTGCACCACCAAAGAGAAGCAAAATAGATGGAAGCATTCTTCAGAACCCATGCCTATCTTGTAGAGCATACTGATTTGCCGGTGCGTCGTGCCTTGATGGATGAGATAGATTGGAAACAGCCCCTCATCGGCATCAAGGGTACACGTGGTGTCGGCAAGACATCGTTTCTCCTACAGTATGCCAAAGAGAACTTTGATGTGCGCAGCCATAAGTGCTTGTACATCAACATGAACAACTTCTATTTTCAAGGACGCGGCCTCGCTGACTTCGCCCGTGAGTTCCGACAGGGTGGGGGTGAGGTGTTGCTCATTGACCAGGTGTTTAAGCAGCCTGATTGGTCCAAGGAACTGCGACGCTGCCACGATGAGAACCCGGGCCTGCGCATCGTCTTCACGGGTTCCAGTGTGATGCGTCTGAAGGAGGAGAATCCTGAACTCAACGGCCTTGTCAAGAGCTATAACCTGCGCGGCTTCTCGTTCCGTGAGTTCTTGAACCTCAAGACCGGTAACAACTTCCCTGCCTATACCCTTGAGGATATTGTTGAGCACCATGAACAGATGGTGGAAGAAATCCTCTCCAGAGTGAACCCGCTCGACTTCTTCCAGAGCTACCTGCATCATGGCTTCTATCCCTTCTTCCTTGAACATCGCAACTTCTCCGAGAATCTGCTGAAGACCATGAACATGATGTTGGAAGTGGATATCTTGCTCATCAAGCAGATAGAACTCAAATACCTGTCTAAACTGAAGAAGCTGTTCTATCTCATTGCTGTTGAGCGTCCTTCCTCGCCGAACATCAGTCAGTTAGCGACGGAGATCGAGACTTCTCGTGCCACGGTGATGAACTATATCAAGTACCTCTCTGACGCCCGTCTCATCAACATCATCTACCATCCTGGCGACTCTTTCCCCAAGAAGCCGGCACGCATCATGATGCACAACAGCAGTCTCATGTACGCCATCTATCCCAACCACATGGAGGAGATTGATGTATATGAGACATTCTTCCAGAATGCCCTGTGGGCCTACCATGATGTCCGCATGGGTGACCGCTTCTCGTCGTTCCTTGTCGATGACCGTCGTTTCCGCGTCTGTATCGATGAACCACGTCGCTTCTATTCGGGTGTTTCTTACGCTTCTGCTGCGTTGAAGAGAGGCCACGATGCGGTGATTCCTTTATGGCTTTTCGGCTTCTTGTATTGATATAGGTATTGATTTGAAGTCAAATACCTATATTTTTGCCATCTTTACTTTGCACAATCACTATTTTTAGGTATCTTTGCGCCCGATTTCAGGAGGCATTCATGACCAAAAAGAAATGATGACTGATTTATACTTATAATTTTATATTATTTCCAAGTTTATGGCAAAGAAATTTATCACCTGTGATGGTAACGAGGCTGCGGCTCATGTGAGCTATATGTTCTCGGAGGTAGCTGCTATCTACCCCATCACCCCGTCTTCGCCTATGGCGGAGCATGTTG
>CAMZCM010000011.1 GCA_947305005.1 uncultured Prevotellaceae bacterium
AGTTCGGGCTTATCAATATGAATGCCCGCCTCTACGACCCCATGGTCTGCCGCTTTCTCTCTCCTGACCCCTATGTACAGGCACCTGACAACACACAGAGCTTCAACCGCTACAGCTATTGCCTGAATAATCCGCTGAAATATACGGATGAGTCGGGAGAATTCTGGTGGATACTTGTTGCGGCTGGCGTTGGAGGGCTAGTCAATCTTACGGCTAAAGCTTTGAATGGTCAGATTCATAGTTTCGGTGATGGCCTTGCTGCTTTCGGTGTGGGGGCATTAGCCGGGACTTTGGGCGCTGCTGGCGGAGCTTGGGCTTTTACTGCTGTCGCAGGAGCGGGTGCAACAATAGGAAGTGGTGGATTTCTGGCCGGTGCTTTCAGCGGAGCTGTGGGTAGTGTAGTCAATTCTGCTTTCCTTAGTGTAGGTAACCATCACTATTTCAAAGACCCGGTTTTCGCATGGACAGATTATGCCTTGGCTGCTTTGGGAGGCGCTGTTGCTGGTGGAATTGCCAACGGATGGGTCTCTGTCAAACAAAATAATAATTTTTGGACGGGTAAGCCCGTAGCGGCAGGTGGGAACTCGTTTGCAATCAACAATACGCCAAAATCAATCACAAAAGAAATACAAATACCTGCAAAAACGATTGAAAACTTTGAACGTCATTATAACTCACATTTTAGGCATTCTGATTTACAATTATCTACAAATGAAATAACAGCACGTATGAAAGACATTATTCTTCAAAAGCAAAATCTATTAATTGATGGTGATTATACTATGCAAGGAACCATAAATGGCATACCTAAGAGCATAAGGGTTAATATTTATAATGGATACGTTCGTTCGATGAATCTATATCCAGGTCATTCTCATAGGACAAATTTAACGAACCCTATTATTGATTATGGGAATATAAGATGGTAATAGACATGTGGACATCACAGAAACAATATATTATTATTTCACGCGTTTCTATAATAATACAGAAAATATTTATGCAAATTAAAGGTTAGTCTTTTATTTCATAATTCAAAATTATTTATTTGTTATTTTGGGCAAACAAATTATGGTGACAATTTCTTTACAAAACATTAAAGATTTAAATAGTGAATCGCTCTGTGAAAGCTCTTCAATAACAATCGAAAAATGCATCATAGATCATATTGATTTCTGTTCGTTATGTTTTTCTGAGGAGGTCGTTATCAGAGGATGTGTGATACATAAGATTGATATGTTGAGTACTTTCTTTGAAAAGGGGCTTCGTTTTGAAAACAATGTCATTATGGGTGATGCTATTTTTGAAGCAGGAGGACATAATGCAGCACCTATATCTTTCTTAGGCAATGTTTTTCATGGTGTCTTTCATGTCTTCGACTGTGTCTTTGATGCCCCATTGATTGTTAGAGACAACATTTTCATAAAAGGTACAGACTTACTGACTAAAGAAGGTAAGGGATTTGACAATAGTTTCGAAGGTGGGTTATCAATCGATAATAATCTTGGGATTCTCAATGTATGGTAAACAATAGCTATCTTTTTGCAGGATTTTACACATGATAGCTGAATCTGTATCAAGCCATAAGCCATGTATTACTTCGTAGAAGACTTTCGTTTTTTAGGTACATAGGCTCTCTCTATAAAATAACACTTTCATCTTGTATGTCATAACATCATAAATGTATGAAGCCGCATATCATTATTTCCAGAGTACAACCTGACTCCAGAAGATGAAATCCGGCACATGAATATCCAGTTCTATAAGAGGGGAATTGAAGGCCTTTTTAAAGAGACTATCGTTCCAGGAACTAATACAAAAAATTATCATCTCTTTCTTAATTTTAAATACTGATTTCTGTTTTATGGAAGATTACGAATTTGAAAAGGATGAATTACTCAGAATAAACGTTTTAATATGTGTCCTAAACCAGTTACCCAAAGGGTGCTCTCTTTGGGTGGGTGACTATATACTCAAGGCTTTTGCTGATGGATGGCTCATTAAAATGAAAGATTATTATTTAAAGGAAGAGAATTATTATGATTTCTTTGACCTCTCACCTGAATGCATTAAATATCTAGAAAAGGAACTGTTGAAATATCCTGAATTCATCAGTTACTTCTGTCATTATGGTATTGTACATCCAGATCGAAAGTTCCTGAGAGTCTTAGATGGGGAGAGTATTGAAATTGATCCAAGCATCAACGTTCCAGAGTGGTTAATCCACGAGTGTGCGCAGCATGGAGTATATATTTATCGTGAAGAAGTATTGAAAATCGGTCTGTAATATATCCTTATTTTTCTTTATTAACATATAAAATGTTTTTATGAAGAAGTTTTCTCTTTTTATCATCATTATCTTCGCTCTGTTATTCTTTCCGAAATGTACTCACATTTATGATTTCTTTTTCCCTTATGACTATGCTCCTATATTCACATTAAGGAATAATAGCACAGATTCATTAGTGATTGTTGTCGATTACAATTATCCAGATACATCTATGGCTAAAAGTCGATGGCACTATGCTTGGCCACCTCAGAAAGATACTATTTATTTTGAACGTGATAATGATCGTGAGACTATATTTAAGAGGAATTCGGTCGTGCAGATTTTTGCTTTTAAATTTAAAGATTGGATTACTTTTTATACAGCAAATGATCTTGATGTAAATATAGTCGATTATCACATCCCATATAAGCGTTATGAGTTAACCCGTGAGTGGTTGGAACAGCACGATTGGACGGTGACGTATCCGTAAAAATGGACTTTTATGGTCTGGAAAATATCCGAACAAGAATTTGAATTAGTATGAATGATAATAGTCTTAAGAAGGGAGTTTCCTTCATCTCTCAAGGTGATATCTTTGCTATTGAAAATGTAAAAAGCTTTGCTCATGGTTGTAACTGTGCTGGTGCAATGGGTAAAGGTATTGCCCTGCAGTTCAAGCAGAAATTTCCAGAAATGTATCAACAATATCGTCATTTATGCTTAGCAGGAAAGTTCAAGCCAGGTGATATCTTTGATTATAAATACAGCGAAGGACATATCTATAACTTAGGGACACAAGAGACTTGGAGGACAAATGCCAAAATTGAATATATCACTGAGGCACTGAATAAGATGCTCATTGCAGCTGAAAAAGATCACGTTTCAGCTATTGCAATGCCAGCTATTGGAGCTGGACTTGGAGGGCTTGACTGGAAAGATGTAAGAGCCGTTATAAATGACTGTGCCCGATATCACCCGACAGTCTTTTTATATGTCGTGGAATCTTATAAGAAAGGAACACCTTGCATTCTCTAAAGAGTGTGCGTAGCATGGAGTATATATTTATCGTGAAGAAGTATTGAAAATCGGTCTGTGATGGTAGCTGGTATTATACACATAATCATTATAAATTCTTTCTAAAATTTAAGCCATAAGCCATGTTTTATTTCGTAGAAGACTTTCCTCAAATAGAAGAAAATACAAGAACTGTGATAATCAGCAAAAAGATTATCGGGAAATTGTCTCTTCTCAAATGCTATAATGATAATTTGTTGTTTCCTGACTTTTTTGGATACAATTTTGATGCATTTTATGATTGTATGGTTCAATTGAATTGTTATTTTCCAGAGCAAGAGGTCAAAATCTGCCATGAGAGTCTTCCGTCATTAAATGACAAAGATATGCAGATTTATCTTGATACACTAAATCAGGTTGATGTTGAATGGGAAAGAGATACAGAAAGAATTGCATTATTCCAGCAATATGCAAGGAACCATCCTGATAAAGTGATAACAGGTGGAGCTTCATGTGATAATTATTCTTCCAAAATATTCAATGTGTATTTCCGTAAACGAGACGAGTCGTTTGTCAAGGATATTTTATATCAATATTCCTGGGACTATAGGAAGTGTATGCAATTCGACGAAAAGGGGCATATTGATATCAAATACACCGATCGATACCCACGCGATTAATGAAACGTCTTCAATTTTCATTCTATCTGGCCTTGCTTATTGGGTGGTTAATATCATGCCATCGTTGTAGAAATATTTAATGTGTGAGGGAAGATGCATTTCTGAGCACAAGAACTTACTTTCCTGCAGGAAAATCATGGAAAACCGAATATTATTCGTATCTTTGCACGACAAAAGCTCAAGCATGACCATGCACTAAAGCACTTCATACAGATAACACAAGTGCCATCTCTAACTAATAGAGGTGGCACTTTTTTGTGCCCTTGTGGGAACAACCACACAGAGAACCTACCACCACTTTTCAGAGGAAGAAAAGTGGTTCATCAGGCATTGGTATCCACTCAAATCAAATGAGTGGATTGCTCATGAATTGGGCTTGACGGTGAAGAGTCTATCAAATTTTATTCTCCGTTATTCGGGAGAGCCATGGACGACAAAAACATCTGAACATCTGAGCGCTACAAGAAGAACGGTCGGAAAGAAAGGCGGGCGGCCGAGGAAGAACAGATAAGAAAAAAGAAACGGAGAAAAACCAAAACCTTTTTTTCACATTTCGCAGCACCGTACCTTTGCTGCCGCTATTGGCCAATGGCACGTTAATGCTAATCATTCAATCAACCCTAAAAAAGAAAGATAGACATGAAAGAAATGACAGAAAACAAAGAAAGAAGCAAAGAAACTAAAGAAAGTAAAGAAAGCAAAGACAGAAAGAAGGCTGTTGTTGTTGCTTATAAGGCGGACGCCACAAGAACGGACATTGACCGCTTCGTAGAGTTCTTCAACGGCGAGATGTGTCGTACACAGGCTGTTATTCCCGCCATCGACACGCTGGCGGCTGAGGACAGACGGCAGATTGAAGTGCTGTTGCAGCGCTACCCTATGGCTAAACTAGAGAAGATGGCGACAAAGGCAGCCCTGAGCACCTTCCTTAACGGTGGAGGGCAGCGAGGCTTCAAGGCCGACATCGAATGGCTTACGCGTGAGAAGAACTTCCTGAAGGTCATCAACGGTAAGTACGATGATGTCCCCGCCCACCGTCGGGGTCTCTGCAAGAGTCTTTCGGAGGAGCGGCGCGCACGGCAGGAGGAGCAGGCGCGGAGGGTCCGAGAAGTGGACCTTAAGGAAAGCGAGCAGCGGATGCGCCAGCGTGAGGAGTGGGCAAAGGGTGCCGTGACCTACGAGGAGTACCAGCGGATGCTAGCGGCAGGGGAGGTGTTTATTGATGAGTGAAAAGTGAAGAATGAAAAGTGAAAAATGATGAGTGATGAAGAACAGATTCATTGACGAGCCGGCACCGGTGAAGACGTACGGCAAGGGGGAACTTGCACGCATGTATTACCCTGACTGCACGGAATCGTGGGCGCGGCGGCTCCTGAACAACGACCTGCGACGCTACCCAGGACTGATACCAGAGCTGAAGCGACGGGGCTGGACACCCACCGCACGACTGCTCCGCAAGGACTGGGTACGCCTGATCTTCGAAGCTATAGACCCGCCATGACCCGCATTATCGCACGTCAGCGTGCAGTCATCGCACGGTTCGTGACGTGAACGTGCAGAGGCGGGCAGAGCTGCACCGTACCTTTGCAGCGTCAAACAACAGGGAGCAATCCCATCACCTATCAGAGACATGAAAATGACAGCAAGACATCCGACACGGGCCCCTCCGGCCTACACCGTCAAAGGTATAGACCTGTAGCCCGAAAGGTATAGACCTGTAAGCCAAAAGGTATATACTTGTAGCCCAAAAGGTATATACCTGTAAGCCGAAAGGTATAGACCTGTAAAATGACCCACTTTTATTCACTTTAAATCCTTACACAACAATGAAGAAAATCCAGTACAGCGTAGCAATGCTACAGAACAACATGCGTCCCGAGGAACCCCCCAAGGCTTACGCCAACCTGCAGCTGACAGGCGTCGTGGACATCAACGAAATGGCCGAGCACATCGCACATCACAATTCCGTGTTCTCCAAAGGCACCATCGTAGGCATCCTCACCGAACTCAGCGTATGTATGCGCGAACTCATCCTCCAGGGCTACAAGGTGGAACTGTGCGAGATCGGTACGTTCGCACCCACCATCAAGTCCGAGGGCGCCGAGTCCAAAGAGAAGTTCAACGCCTCCTATATCAAGGACATGGGTGTCATCTTCAGCGAGGGTAAATGTTTCGAGAACCTTCGTCAGGACGCGGAATTCGAGAAGACCAGCTCACGCAAGGTACAGGCGGCAGCCCTCAAGGCCGAGACAGAAGGAAAGACCAGCGCCGACTGGACGCCCGACAGTGAAACTGGCAACGGAAGTAATAGCGAGAATGGTTCTTCGCAAGGCGATGCGAACGGCGGTTCCGGCACAAGCCAAGGCGGCAATGAAGGTGGTAACACCGGAGGCGGCAATGGTGGCAACGGCGAAGGAGGAGACTCAGAAGAATAATGAACCTTAGAAGCGAAAGAAGACAATGACACGTAAGACCATGCGTCGCATCGGCGACATCATCATCACCATCCTGACAGCACTGCTCACTGCGCTCACCACGCAAAGCTGCATGAAGTTATGAGAACGATAACGATGATTATCCTGCATTGCTCGGCCACAAGGGCCGGGCAGTGCTACGACTTCGGGGAATGCCGCCGGGACCATATCAGGCGCGGATTTCAGAACATCGGGTACCATTACTATGTGACACGCGACGGTATCGTGCACGAAGGGCGGCGGCTCAGTCAGGTGGGGGCGCACTGCAAGCACCATAACCAGCACTCCATCGGCATCTGCTACGAGGGCGGTCTGGACATCAACGGTGAGGCAGCGGACACACGTACCAAGGCACAGCGTCAGAGCCTGCGCACCCTGCTCACTCGCCTCCACCGAGAGTTTCCCGATGCCATCATCCTCGGCCACCGTGACCTCTCACCTGACACCGACGGCAACGGGCACATTACGCCCAACGAATGGCTGAAGCAATGTCCCTGTTTCGATGCCCTCATCGACTATGAGGACTTGGAACCCATAGGATTGTTCAAGTAACAGGAAGCTCAGTTCCTATAATCGTTGACAAGCAGCCCCGAGAATCGTCTGATTCTCGGGGCTGCGATGTCATTATGGATATTCCTCAGCCCTCATTACCTCACCACCTTCTGACTTCTTAACTCTATAAGCCGTAGTTCTGAGTACGGAGGTACTGGTCGCGCAATTTCTGGCGGGCGCGATGCAGATAGACGCGGACTTGGTCTTCGGTTAGGGAGAGCTGTTGTGCAATCTCGCGGTAGCTGAGCCCTTCGATATCTCGCAGACGGATAAGATCGTCAAGTGGCGGGGGCAGCTCGGATATAAAACGATGGATCAGGGATACTGATTCGCGAGCATCATAATCGGTATCAACGTGATTCCGGTCCTGTTCCTGAAGTTCTTCAAACTGTGCTCTTTTCTGGCGGTCCAAAGAGAGGTTCTTGCAGATTTGCATGAGCCACGCCTGGGTGTTGCTGACAGCGTCCCATTCTCCGCGCCGTTCCCATGCTCGCAACATTACATCCTGCACTACATCCTCTGCCTCTGCCGTGTTCATGGTAATGCTGAGTGCCAAACGATAGAGACGGTCACGATGAGGAAGGATGTCGGTGCGGAAATCCATTGTTATTTAAATGAAAAGTGAAAAATGAAAAGTGAAAAATGAAAAGTGAAAAATGAAAAGTGAAAAATGAAAGAGTGAAAAGTGAAAAATAAGAATATGATTTGATTTTAGGAATTCAAGGATCCTTGAAGTGTCAAGCGACTGAAGTCGAGCGTAAGGATTTTTTCATTTTTCACTTTTCACTCTTTCATTTTTCACTTGCAATAAGCGTTCCCCCTTGCAGGCTGGAGATATTGGTGATTCTCACGCAACTGACACCCGCACGGATTGCGGCGAAGGCGTTCTCGAGTTTGGGAATCATGCCGCCC
The DNA here is from genome assembly GCA_947305005.1 of uncultured Prevotellaceae bacterium. GTDB lineage: Bacteria > Bacteroidota > Bacteroidia > Bacteroidales > Bacteroidaceae > Physcousia. Next base: position 7,902 of record CAMZCM010000011.1, read on the forward strand.
GAAATGGTGCCGTCAGCGACCAATCGTTGGAAGTCTTGTTCTGTAATCAGGGGTATCAGCGTAGCAGAATCATCGGGATTGCCCATAACACCAGGGAGTTCGAAACAGTAGGTGAGTGTACAAGCGGTAGCGCCTGCTATCGCTGTTGCTACCGTCTGTGCCATCGTGTCGGCATTGATGTTGAGCATATTGCCCTGCCCATCGTGAGTGAGGGGAGCGATGACGGGGACGACGCCTGTCTGAAGGAGCTCCAGAAGTCGGGCTCCATCGGCGCTATCCACATCGCCAACAAAGCCGAAGTCTATACCTTCAGGGGTAATCGGACGGTGATGGGCACGGATGAGGTTCAGGTCGGCACCGGTGAGGCCAAGGGCATTGACGCCACGAGCCTGTAGCTGTGCCACAATGTTCTTATTGACCAAGCCGCCATAGACCATTGTCACAACCCGTAGCATCTCTTCATCCGTAATGCGTCGGCCACCCACCATCTTACTTTCGATGCCAAGTTGGGCTGCCAGCTTGGTAGCAGAGCGTCCTCCGCCATGCACCAGCACCTTCGGGCCTGATACTGAACAGAACTGATTTAATAAGATAGACAGCTGCGCTGGGTCTTCAACGACCGCACCGCCAACCTTGATAACGGAGATAGACTCTCCCCCCGCCCTCCCTGTTAGGGAGGGAGCAGTATGTTCTTGAGAGGATAAAAAACTATTCATAGAAAATAAGATTCTATTTGCGATATGACATAATCTGTATTATATAGAACTTCTTCATTCGTAAAACGAAATACATGAAAGCCCATTTTTCCTAATTCTTGTTCACGAACTGCATCGTCTTCCTGTTGTTGACGTTCTGCATGATATGCGCCATCAACTTCTATGATTAGCCCTTCTCTCTGAGAAACGAAATCAACAATATAATCACCTATTACATGCTGTCTATTGAATCGCGTTCCCACGTCTAATGTGCGCAAATGTTCCCATAAGACAGACTCTGCAAGTGTTGGATTACGTCTATTCTCCCTTGCATATTCTTTAAGAATCACATATCTGTCAGGAGATGCCGTACGATAATCCATGTTGATAAGTCTTGAAAGGTGAGCGCTCCCTCCCTAACAGGGAGGGCGGGGGGAGAGTCTTCCTATTCCAAATAGGTATAGCCGTACAATCCTGCACGGTAATTACTGATAAACTCTTTTCCCTCGTTCTCGGTGATCTTGCCGTCCTTGATGGCGCGGCTGACCCAGATTTCCAGACGACGCACGAGTTTCTTGGGGTCGTACTGTACGTACTCCAGCACATCGGCCACCGTCTCGCCATCGATAATCTGTTCGATCTCATAATCTTCACGGTTCACAGTAATATGTACGGCATTGGTGTCGCCGAAGAGGTTGTGCATATTGCCGAGGATTTCCTGATAGGCGCCGACGAGGAAAACGCCGATATAATAGTGCTCCTCGTTTTTTACGGGGTGCAAGGGGATATAATTGGTCTGATGACCGCCGTTGACATAAGTAGTGATCTTACCATCGCTGTCGCAGGTGATGTCCTGAAGGGTAGCACTGCGTGTAGGCTGTTCGTTCAGACGAGCGATAGGCATGATGGGGAAAAGCTGATCCAGCGCCCATGAGTCGGGCATCGACTGGAAGAGCGAGAAGTTGCAGAAGTACTTGTCAGCCATCTGTTTGTCCAAGGCGCGCAACTCATCGGGCACATGCTTCTGATGGTGAGCCAGCTCGGCCACCTCATGACTGATGGCCCAATAGATGGATTCTATCTGAGCGCGGGTCTTCAGGTCGATAATGCCGTGGCGGAAGAGATCGAGGGCCTCTTCGCGGATATCTTCGGCATCGTGCCAGTCCTCGAGCAGCGAACGGTTCGACAGCTTGTCCCAAATCTCTGTGAGGTCGTGGACGAGCTTATGGTCAGTTTCCGTAGGCGTGAAATCCTCGGGCATCTGGGGCGCACAGACGCTCTCCAACACATCCACGATGAGCACGCTATGGTGAGCTGTCAGTGAACGGCCGCCCTCAGTGATGATATTGGGGTGGGGGATATGATTGGCATTGGCTGCCTCTACAAGCGTATAGACGCAGTCATTGACATACTCCTGAATGGAATAGTTGACGCTGGATTCGCTGTTACTGGAACGGGTGCCGTCATAGTCAACGCCCAGACCGCCACCGCAGTCGATGAACTCGATGTTGAAGCCCATGGCGTGCAGTTGTACATAGAACTGAGCCGCTTCACGCAAAGCGGTGGAGATGCGACGAATCTTGGTGATCTGGCTACCGATATGGAAGTGCAGGAGCTTCAGGCAGTCGCGCAAGCCCATTTCATCGAGTAATTGCAAGGCCATCAGCAGCTCGGAGGAGTTCAAACCGAACTTGGAGGCGTCGCCACCGCTCTCACTCCATTTGCCACTTCCATTTGCAGCCAACTTGATGCGGATGCCCAAATTAGGACGAACACCCAGACGCTTAGCCGTCTCTGCAATAATCTTCAGTTCTGGCAATTTTTCAATGACGAGGAACACGCGCTTGCCCATCTTCTGCGCCAGCAATGCCAACTCAATGAAATTCTGGTCCTTGTGGCCGTTGCAGATGATGAGGCTGTCCGAGTCCATGTTCGTAGCCAGCACCGCATGGAGCTCAGGCTTGGAGCCAGCTTCCAGTCCGAGGTTATAGCGCTTGCCGTGGCTGATGATTTCCTCTACGACAGGACGCATTTGATTGACCTTCACAGGGAAGATGATGAAGTGCTCTGCTTGATAATCATATTCCTTAGAGGCTTTACGGAAACACTCATCGGTCTTCTCGATGCGGTTGTCAAGGATATCGGGAAAGCGCAGGAGCACAGGAGCCGTCACATGACGTGTAGCCAGCTCATCGACGACCTCTTTCAGGTCGATCTGAACAGCATTCTTCTTGGGCGTCACATAGACATGTCCCTTTTCATTAATGCCGAAATAGTTGACGCCCCATCCTTTAATGTTGTAGAGCTCCTCGGAATCTTCAATACGCCACTTTTTCATTTACAATTTGACAATTTACAATTTATAAATTATACATTCAGCATATCACGAATGAGTTTCACACTCTCCTGAATCTTACTGGCACTATCCAGCAACGACACGTCGAGGGTATATTTGGCTTTCTGATAGAAAGGTTCACGCGTCTGCAGCATCTCCTGAATGTACGACTCCAACTCCTCGGGAGTTTTTCCTTCGAGGAGGGGACGTTTACCCTTACCCATCTTCAAGTGCATGGCCAGTACTTCCGGCGTCGCCTGCAGATAGATGGTGTCAGCGAGCGAATTCATATAATCGATATTGTCGAAGAAGCAGGGCGTTCCACCGCCACAGCTGACTACGACATTCTCGAACTCAGCGACTTCATGGAGCATCCGACGTTCCAGTTCGCGGAAGCCTTCCTCACCACGTTCGGCGAAGATCTCGGGGACACTGCGATGGTAGCGCATAGTGATATACCAGTCGAGGTCATAAAACGTGACACCCAACGCAGCTGCCAATTCTTTGCCGACGGTGGTCTTGCCAGCACCCATGTAGCCTATGAGAATGATTCTGATCATGTTATTTTTTGCGAGTGAAACGACGTTTTTCAGCGCCAGTGGCTTTGGGCTTCTCGTCCTGTTCCTGAATGATGGTCATACATTCTTCATAACTCATCTCTGTGGCACGCTCTTGTTGTGCCTTGGTAAGGCGATAGTTGCTGCCCTTGTATGCCAGATAAACGCCAAAGCGGCCGTTCATCACTTCGAGATCTGGATCTTCCCTGAAGGTTCTCAGATGACGGGCCGCTTCACTCTGTTTCTTTTCCACGATGAGCTGTACAGCCTCCTCCAGCGTAATAGCTAGTGGGTCTGTATCAGCAGGCAGACTGACGAACTTCTTGTTATTCAAGACATAGTAGCCATAACGACCGGAACCGATGACCACGTCGTCACCATCATATTTGCCCAGCGTACGGGGCAGACGGAAGAGCTCCAGAGCTTCTTCCAACGTCATAGTCTCTATGCTCTGTTCTTTCTTGAGCTGAGCAAAACGTGGCTTTTCTTTCTCGTCGGCGGTACCTATCTGTACGACAGGACCGAAACGACCAATCTTCACGCTCACCGTGCGTCCACTGGCGGGATCGGTACCTAAGACTCTTTCGCCTACACGCAACTCAGTCTTGGTATTCACGGACTGTTCTACCAGTGGCTCAAATTCGTCCCAGAAATGATGAATCATTTTCGTCCATTCTTCCTGACCTTCGGCGATAGCATCAAATTCCTTTTCCACATCGGCCGTGAAGTTGTAATCCATGATGCTCGGGAAATAGTCCATCAGGTAATCATTGACAATCACGCCAGTATCCGTAGGACACAGGCGACCTCGTTCGGCGCCGACGAGTGTTGAACGTTGTTCTTCCTGAAGACCTTTATTGTTCAGCGTCAACACGGTGTAAGGACGTTCCTCTCCCGCTTTATCGCTCTTGATCACATATTCACGTTGCTGGATGGTGGAAATCGTAGGAGCATAGGTAGATGGACGTCCGATACCCAATTCCTCCAGCTTACGAACCAGACTGGCTTCGTTATAACGGGCGGGGTGTTGTGAGAAACGCTCTGTGGCCTGTACCTCTATGCGTTGTAGCTTCTCGCCAACCGTCAACGGTGGTAGAATACCTGTACCTTCGTTTAGGCGATCGTCGTTTTCATCGGCATCTGTCTCGCGATAAACCTTTAGGAAGCCGTCGAACTTCACGACTTCACCAGTGGCTACAAACTGCTCTTCGCGACCGCTGATGCTGATAACAGCCGTAGTTCTTTCCATTTCGGCATCTGCCATCTGGCTGGCAATGGTGCGTTTCCAGATGAGGTCATAGAGACGACGCTCCTGAGGATTGGCATCTGTCAGTTCCGCACGATCCATGTAGGTGGGACGGATGGCCTCATGGGCTTCTTGAGCGCCCTTGCTGGAGGTGTGGTATTGACGTATCTTCACATACTCTTTACCCATCAGTTCTGTGATGACCGTGCGGCTGGTGCCCAATGCCAACTTGGAGAGGTTGACACTGTCTGTACGCATATAAGTGATGAAACCGTTCTCATACAAATGCTGAGCGATCAACATGGTCTGTGCTACAGGAAGACCCAGCTTGTGGGCGGCCTCCTGCTGCAACGTACTGGTGGTGAACGGTGGTGCCGGGGTGCGGCGAACGGGGCGCGTTTGGATGTCTTCAATGGTGAAGGTGGCGTTTTTTACGGAGGTGAGGAACGCCTCGGCCTCTGCATGTGTGGAGAATCGACGGTTCAGCTCAGCTTTCACCTGGCTGCCATCAGACAGACTCAACACAGCTGAAACGCGATAGGCGGCCTCGCTTTGAAAGGCCTGTATCTCACGTTCACGCTCCACGATCAGACGAACGGCCACACTCTGAACACGTCCTGCGCTCAAACCTGGCTTCACCTTACGCCACAACACGGGCGAGAGTTTGAAGCCTACGATGCGGTCAAGGACACGACGAGCCTGTTGGGCATTCACCAGCGCCATATCTATCTGACGCGGATGTTCAATAGCTTCCAAGATGGCGGGCTTCGTGATTTCATGGAACACAATACGACGTGTCGTCGCTGGATCCAGTTTCAGCACTTCTTGCAAGTGCCATGAAATAGCTTCTCCTTCGCGGTCTTCATCGGATGCCAACCATACAAGGTCTGCTTTCTTCGCATTCTGTTTTAGTTGATTGACGAGATGCTGTTTATCCGTTGGCACTTCATATTGAGGAATGAATGATGAGGCATCCACACTCATGCTTTTTTTCTTCAGGTCACGGATATGCCCGTATGATGACATTACTTTATAGTCCTTGCCCAAAAATTTCTCTATGGTTTTTGCCTTGGCAGGGGACTCTACAATAACAAGATTATTGGCCATATTTTTTACTTGTTTCCAAATTTGGCCGCAAAACTACATAAAAAATGCCAACTACACCTTATTATATAAAGAAAAAATGATTATTTCACCCAATTATGGCCTATTGAACCCCTCTTTTTGCATCGCACGGAAAGTAAAATAGAGGAAAAAGAGACATACGATGGCAATGATGCCTGCTACTCTTGGACCACCTAGAAAATGCATGATGCTGTCATCATCGGGCGAGAGGAAAAACAATAGACATGCTGTGGAGTTATTGAAAACATGGATGCAGACAGGAGCAATCAAAGAACCTGTCCACCAATAAGCGAACCCCAGGACGAGACCGAGCAGGAAGGCGACGGGCATCTGAGCCGGGTTCAGATGGATCATGGAAAAGATAAAAGCGCTGACAAGGATAGGGATTCTGGCATTGCCATTCTTCAGGACTTCCAAGTCCGTCTGAACGCCACCCCTGAACAACAACTCTTCAGAAAGAGGACCTAAAAGCGTAATGGTCAACAATCCAAGCGGGTGAAAAATCAAATCATTCATCGTATCTCCGTCAACCAGATCCGGCATATCGGGGATAAGAATTTCCTGAAGCAGGTTGACGAGGAAGATCAGTGGGATAGCCAAAAGAAACACGAGTCCAGAGCGTTTGCGATTGTTCCTGGAGATGCCCGCCAACGTGTTGGCCCACGTGATGCGTGGTGGTCGGTATAGGAAGAAGAAAAGGATGCCTAACAGGTTTGCTGTCAGCAAGGTTCCCACCAAAACATCGCCAGTGGAAAACGTGGATTTCCCCAATGCTTGCATAGCATAGGAAATACAGATGGCGGTGAGTTGGCTTAGGAAGAAGAGCAGGAGATATCCCCACCAACGACGGCGCTTGGGGCTCAAGACCTTGAGGGCTGCTTTCTGATCGCATTGCAGCTGCTTGGTCAGCTCTGCTTCGCTATTGAAGCGTCGCTCTTCGCGTAGGCGCGTGATAAAAGATAAGGTGAGCGTTTGGTCATAGAGATCCTCATGGACATCGAAGAGATGTGCCTCAACGGAAACGTCGGAACCGTTACCGATGGTCGGACGTGTACCGATGTTCAGCATCCCAGTCCATTTTTCACTTTTCACTCTTTCACTTTTCACTCTAACGGCGTAGGCTCCGTTTGCTGGCAGCATCTTCGAAGGTTCCAGTGCTTCGAGATTGGCGGTGGGGAAGCCAAGTTGACGCCCGACCTCATGACCGTGAACGACGCGTCCAGTCCAAGTATAAGGCCGTCCTAGCAACTGGGTAGCCGTCTCTATATCACCCGTTTCCAACGCGTGACGAATGGCTGAGCTACTGACGTGTCCACCTTCTAGCTCATGTGCCTGCACCACCTCGATGCCCACTTCACGACCATAAGCCTGATAGTCCTCGAACGTCTCGGGGTTGTCTTGTCTGGGCCGACCGAAATGGTGGTCATAGCCTATCACCAGCACACCTACGTTCAGCTTCTCCTTCAGCACCTGCAGCATGAAGTCCCTGGCCGACAGCGCCGCCATCTCACGGTCAAAGGGCAGCACATAAATCTCGTCGATACCCGTGGTTTCCAGCAGTGCCATCTTCTCCTCTGCCGTCGTCAGTAGGGCAGGAGCACTGTCGGGTGCAAACACCGAACGCGGATGGCGGTCAAAGGTAATCAACAAAGATTGTGCACCACGACGCAGTGCCTCATCCTGAACTTGTCGGATCAGGCACTGATGACCGCAGTGCACGCCATCAAAAAAACCGATGGAAGCTACGTACATTATACGAGGTGTCCCACAATCTCCTCACGATTGCCGGGCAGGAGGTCGATGACGGGAATCTCGATCATTGTGTAGCAGCCGGGCTGCTGACGCATCGAAGCACGAGCCACGTTCACCAGCACCTGAGCCGTGAGAGCGGGGTTATTGATTTTCATGTTAAACTCGAAGAGCTGGTTGTGCGTCTGGCCGCTGACACCCTTACGCACAAGGTTCACGCCATGACCTACGTCGTTCAACGCATCTACGCTGTCCACTTGGAACACGTGAGTCTCGTCGGAAGCGAAGTAGGGGTCTGCCTTGATGGCTGCGGTGACCTCATCCAGGTTGGCGCCATCCTCCAACTCTACATAAACCATACGGCGGTGTATGCCCTGACCTACAGGAATGGTCATGGACAAAGCGTCCTTGACACCAGCCTTAGAACGGACACAAACGCTGTGACCCATTGAGCGACCCGGACCGAAGTTGGTATAGCTGATGCCCTTGGGGGCCAAGCTCTCCATCAAAGTACGAACCACGCTGTCCGATCCCGGATCCCAGCCGGCGCTGATGATACTGACGGCATTGCCGGCCTTAGCGGCAGCGTCCAAAGTGCGACGCAGCTCTACAATCTTCGTGTGGATGTCAAAGGAATCGACGGTATTGATGCCCAGCGCCAAGATATCCTTGGCATAAGCCTCCACGCTACGAGTCGGGGTAGCCAGAATGGCGACATCTACAGCCTCCAGCTCGCGGATGTCCTTTACCACTTTGTAGCCTTCCAACTCTTTGGGCAGATCCTCTGCGCCACGACGACGAACAACGCCTGCAATCTCAAAATCTGGAGCCTCCACAAGAGCCTCCATGGTGTACTTACCGATATTGCCGTAACCAACGACGGCTGCACGAATCTTTTTCATTGTATCCGTTTTTTGAATAAAGTTATCAGATTTTGGGCGCAAAGGTATAAATAATTTACTATTTGACGATTTACAATTGACAAATATTTATAAAGTAGCCGTTTTTCTTATCTTTTTGGCATCTTTCAATTTTAACCCTTAATGTGCTTCGAGCCAGTTCTCGCCCCATCCGGCATCTGCTATCAATGGCACTTTCATCTCAAAGGCAGCCTGCATTTCTGACAACACAATCTGCTCCACCCGATTATGTTCTTCGGGCAACACACTGAAGTTCAGTTCGTCGTGTACCTGCAGGATCATCTTCGAGCGGATTCCCTCTTCGCGGAAACGGTGGAAGATGCGGATCATGGCAATCTTGATGATATCTGCTGCCGATCCCTGAATGGGTGAGTTGATGGCATTGCGTTCGGCAAAACCACGCACGGTGGCGTTGGCGGAGTTAATGTCTCGCAGGTAGCAGCGACGATGACAGACGGTTTCCGTGTAACCTTTGGAGCGTGCTTGGTCAATGCTTTCCTGCATATAGGCTTGTACTCTTGGATAAGTGGCGAAATAATTATCAATGAGCTCTTTGGCTTCTGTTCGGCTGATGCCCAACCGCTCGGTCAGACCAAAGGCTGTGATGCCGTAGATAATACCGAAGTTAGCCGTCTTGGCACGACTGCGCTCATCCCGTGTCACCTCGTCGAGGTTTTTATGGAAGATCTTAGCTGCCGTGGCAGCATGGATGTCGTGTCCGAGTCGGAAGTCCTCAATCAGCCCTTCGTCACCGCTTAGGTGTGCCATGATACGCAGCTCAATCTGCGAATAGTCAGCAGAGAAGAACTCCTCGCCAGGAGCCGGCACAAAGGCCTTGCGAATCTCCTTACCGTCAGCTGACCGCACGGGGATATTTTGGAGGTTGGGGTTCGAACTGGATAAGCGTCCGGTAGCTGTAATGGTCTGATTAAAAGATGTATGGATGCGTCCTGTACGTGGGTTGATTAGTTTGGGCAGCGCCTCAATATAGGTGCTCAGAAGCTTACGTTTGCCACGATAGTCAAGAATTTTTTCCACGATAGGATGCTTGGTACGAAGACGCTCCAGCACCTCTTCATTCGTCACATATTGGCCCGTCTTGGTCTTCTTGGCTTTGTCATTGAGATGCAGTTTCTCAAAGAGCAATACGCCGACCTGTCTGGGCGACTGGATGTTGAACTCCTCACCGGCCAATGCATAGATCTCTTTCTCTATTTCCTGCATCTCACGAGTATGCTGTTCGCCTACCTGCTTTAGGGCTTCTGTGTTCAGGCATACACCAGCCCGCTCCATTTCTGCCAGTACTGGCATCAGTGGCATCTCTATATCGCGGAACAACTCCCACGAGCCTTCCGCTTCGAGCATCGGACGGAACACATTTTTCAGACGCAGTGTGATATCGGCATCTTCGGCAGCGTAGGGACAAACAAGCTCAGGCGCCACTTCGCGCATCGATTTCTGAGGTTTGCCGCCTTTCTTCTCGCCAATCAGCGTGTCGATGTGAATGGTTTTATAATGTAGGTATGCCTCCGCCAGATAATCCATCCCATGGTGCATCTCCGGCTGCAGGACATAATGCGCAATCATCGTGTCGAACATCGGTCCGCGTAGCTCAATGCCATAGTTAGCCAAGACCATCAGATCATATTTCAGGTTCTGCCCTACCTTCAAGGAACGCTCGTCTTCATACACGGGTCGGAACTCCTCGACAATCGCCTGAGCTGCATCCCGTTCAGCGGGGATAGGCACATAGAACGCCTCGCCCTCCTTGACAGCGAAGCTCAGTCCCACCAGTTCCGCATTAATGGCTTCCGTGCTCGTGGTCTCTGTGTCCAGCGATATCTCGTCGCATGTGCGCAGATACTGAATGAGGTCTGCGCGCGCAGGGGGTGTATCGCAGAGGGAATAGGAAGCAGAACCACTCTCAGCAGACTCTCCCCCCGTCCTCCCTATCAGGGAGGGAGCAATATCAACTTGAGCGGAGGCAGGGACTTGAGGGGCTGTGGGAATGCTACTGAATAAATCACCTTGTCCATCAGCAAAAAGGTCCAGTTGTCCCTCAGCAGTCTTTGGTGACTGCTCCCTCCCTGATAGGGAGGGCGGGGGGAGAGTCTGCTGCTGTTGTTGCTGAGCTTTCATCTTCTCCACGAAGCTCCGCATCTCTAAATCCGTGAACCTTTGTATCAGCTTGTCGCGGTCAGGCTCCTGTACTGCCAGCGTCTCCATATCTAAGGTAATGGGCACATCGGTGACGATTTTAGCCAGCCAACGTGAAAGCTCTATCTGCTCGCGGTTTGTCTCCACTTTCTCGCGCAACTTACCCTTGAGTTGGTCGCTGTTGGCCAGCAGTCCTTCGATGCCGCCAAACTGCTGAATAAGCTGCACCGCTGTCTTCTCACCCACGCCTGGACAGCCTGGTATATTATCCGAGGCGTCGCCCATGAGTCCTAAGATATCCACCACCTGTGCAGGGCTTTCAATGCCCCATTTCTTGCACACCTCCTCAGGCCCAAGAACATCGAAGCCAGGGCCCATAGAGCGCGGTTTGAACATCGACACATGTGCGGACACCAGTTGTCCGTAGTCCTTATCGGGTGTCATCATATATGTCTCGATGCCTTGCGCCTCAGCTTGTGCAGACAGGGTTCCGATGACATCGTCAGCCTCAAAGCCTGCCACCTCTAATACCGGAATCCGATAAGCCTCCAGAAGCTCTTTTATAATAGGTACACCAAAACGGATGCCCTCGGGCGTCTCCTCACGCTGTGCCTTGTAAGGCGGATAAGCCTCGTGGCGGAAGGTCCCGCCGTGAGGATCAAAGGCTACGCCGATATGCGTTGGTTGCTCCTTAGCGAGCACCTCTTCCAAGGTGTTGAAGAAACCGAAGACGGCAGAGACATTCTCGCCCTTGCTGTTGATGCGAGGGTTCTTGATAAAGCCGTAGTAGGCTCGATAGATGAGCGCGTAAGCGTCGAGTAAAAACAGTTTCATGCGGCAAAGATACGAAGAAAGTTGAAAGTTTAGGGTTGAAAGTTGCAAGTTTTTCTTGTGCTCAGAGCAATTTTTCATTTTTCATTTTTCATTTTTCATAATAATGCCCTACCTTTGCGCCATGTTAACAGAGATACAACGACCCATAGCCGCTGAACTGGAACGTTATAAAGCGTTGTTTCAGGCAGCGTTACAATCCGACAACGAGCTGCTCACCGCTGCCCTGAACCATCTCACACGTAAGTTGGGCAAGATGATGCGACCCACGCTGACACTGCTCTGTGCTCGCGAGGGCGGTGTGGTGTCGGAGCAGGTGATGCATGCTGCCGCTGGTTTGGAGATGCTCCACACGGCCAGCCTCGTGCACGATGATGTCGTTGATGAAAGTAATATGCGGCGTGGCCAACGTTCGGTGAACGCGCTCTGGGACAATAAGGCTGCTGTGCTGGTGGGTGATTTCATCACCTCCAAAGCCCTTACGGAAGTGGCGCTGACACAACATCTGGAGGTGGTAGAACGTATGGCGTGGCTCGGACAGACGCTGGCTGATGGTGAGCTGCAACAGTTGGACAACACCCACAGTACCCTATTCAGCGAGGATGCCTACTACGAGGTCATCTCCAAGAAGACAGCCGCCCTCTTCTCCACCTGTGCCTTTGTAGGTGCCACTCTCGGCGGTGCTGACAGCGAACGTGTGAGTCGTCTGGAACGCTTTGGCCACCTGGTGGGACTCTGTTTTCAGATGCGCGATGATATCTTCGACTTCGACGAAAGCCTCAACGTGGGTAAGCCCAAGGGTAACGATATGCAGGAAGGCAAGCTGACGCTCCCCGTCATCTCTGCACTCAACAACAGCACCAATGCCCGCTACCATCATCTGGCAATGCGTGTTCGTTCAGGCGAGGCTTCGAAGCTGGAGATTCAGGAACTGGTGGACTTCACCATTCAAAGTGGTGGCATCGCCTATGCCGAGGCAGAGATGCAACGCCTGCGCAGTGAGGCCCTTCTTCAGCTTGATGGCTTGCACGATGGCACTGTTGCCGAAGCCCTGGCGCTCTATCTCGACTATGTTGTGCAACGCACAGTCTGATTATATTGTCAATCGTAAATTGTCAAAATGTAAATAATGAAGATTCTCATCATCAACGGTCCCAACCTCAACCTGCTTGGCCGTCGTGAGCCCGGCATCTATGGTGCTCGTCCTTTCGGAGACTATTTAGAGGAACTGCGTAAGCAGTATCCCGATGTGGAGATTTCCTACTTTCAGAGTAACTGCGAGGGGGAACTTATTGACAAGTTGCACGAGGACGGTTTCATCCTCGATGGCATCATCCTCAATGCCGGCGCCTATACCCACACCAGCATAGCCCTTGGCGATGCCATCCGCGCCATCTCGACACCCGTCATAGAGGTACATATTTCTAATGTACACCAGCGCGAGGAGTTCCGCCACAAGAGTATGATCAGCTCCGCATGTATGGGCGTGATCTGTGGCTTTGGCCTCGACAGCTATCGTTTGGCGCTCGAAGCCCTCTTAGCCCGTCAATCTGTCAATCCCGTTATCTGTTAATTTGTTAATCTGTTAATTTGTCAATTTGTTAATTTGTCAGTTGACGATTACATAGAATCCCATATCGAGCCGGAGCATCCCTACTTGCACGCTCTTTGGCGCGCCACCCATCTCCACTTGAACTATCCCCGTATGGCCAGTGGTCACCTGCAGGGTCAGTTGTTGCGTATGTTAGTGCAGATGATGAGACCACAAAGAGTGCTTGAGTTAGGCACTTTCACCGGTTACAGTGCTCTCTCTATGGCCAGCGGTCTGGAACCAGGAGCTGTGCTTCACACCATTGAGGTCAACGATGAGCAGGAGGATTTCACTCGTCCGTGGATAGAGAAATCCCCTTGGGCAGACCGCATCCAACTTCATATTGGCGATGCGCTGGAGATTTTAAAGCCCAACGCGCAGTTTAGTAGGTTGGGAGAGGGTCTTTTCGACTTTGTTTTCATTGATGCCGACAAGCGGCATTATGTTGATTATTATGAGGCTGTGTTGCCCCGCTTACGTCCTGGCGGCGTAATCCTCGCCGACAATACCCTCTGGAGCGGTCAGGTGACAGACCCATCCACGTCCCCTCCCGTGATGGAGGGGAGAGATAATGCCAAATCCTCACAACTTCATGGTATCATGGCTTTCAACGACATCGTTGCTGCCGACTCTCGTGTGGAGAAAGTCATTCTGCCGCTGCGCGATGGCCTCACCCTTATTCGTAAGAAATAAAGCTTATGTCAACCGTTATCTACCCCTCTCCCATCTTTGGTCCTGTTCATAGCCGCCGTCTGGGCGTATCTCTTGGTATCAACCTCTTGCCTGCCGATGGCAAGCTCTGTTCCTTTGACTGCATCTATTGTGAATGTGGTCTGAATGCCGAACGTCGTCCGAAGGAAAAGATGCCGACCCGCGAGGAAGTGCGCACAGCGCTTGAAGCACGTCTGAAGCAGATGGCAGAAGAAGGACCGAAGCCCGATGTGCTCACCTTTGCTGGCAATGGTGAGCCCACCCTCCATCCTCATTTCCCTGAGATCATCGAGGACACTCGCGCTCTGCGCGACCGCTATTGTCCCGAGGCTCGCATCAGTGTGCTTTCCAACGCTACCCAGATCCTGCGTCCCGCCGTACACGACGCCCTGATGCAGGTAGATAACAACATCCTTAAATTAGATACCGTCAATACGGAGTTCATCACTGCCGTGGATCGTCCTACTGGTCATTACGATGTAGAGGCCATCATTGACGGTCTTTGCCGTTTCAACGGCCATGTCATCATCCAGACCATGTTCCTTTCCGGTACCGATGCTGATGGTCGCGATGTCGATAACACTTCTGACACCTTTGTAGCACCTTGGTTACAGGCGCTTCAACGTATCCGTCCACAGCAGGTGATGATCTACACCATCGACCGTGAGACACCCGTCAGCTCCCTCCGCAAGGCAAGCCCTGACACTCTTGATGCCATCGCCACCCAAGTCCGTGCCCTCAACCTGCCCTGCTCTGTTGCCTACTGATGACATAGCTTTGTTCGGATATTTCATAAAGGATAAAAAGCAGCCCAAAATCTCCTCTACTGAGGAAAATTTGTTCCGATACTGTTGCGCAATTTTTCCTCAGTATCGCAACAATTGTTACACCCTATAGTAGCAAAAAGAGGGTTCCCGTGTATTTTTTGATTTGTAAAAATACTTCACTTACTACCGATGGTTTGAAAAGTGAAGTCATATTCACAGACATTTTTCTTCCATTTATTTTGCAGATTCATTTGAAAAGTGTATTTTTGCAGTGCAATTTCTTGTTGAAAAATGTAGTTTTTAACCGCGAAAAATATTTGAAAAGTGTAAAATACCATGCTGTACAGGAAGATGACATCGTATATCGAAAACCACCTGAAGTCGGGTACCGACAAGATTCTGATATTGGAAGGTGCCCGCCAGATTGGCAAGTCGTTCAGCATCCGTGAGACGGGTACACGACTCTACAAGAACTTCGTGGAAATCAACTTCGTGGAAGATGATGAGGGCGACCAGCTCTTCAAGAACATCCACAAGAAGGAGGATTTCTACTTGACCCTTAGCATGGTGGCTGGCGACCGGTTGGGAGACCGCAATGACACATTGGTGTTCCTCGACGAAATCCAGCACTACCCCCAGTACCTCACCATGCTGAAGTTCCTGCGTGAGGATAACCGTTACCGTTACATCGCCAGCGGTAGCCTGTTGGGCATCACGCTGCAGGATACTACCTCCATCCCCATCGGCAGTGTCATTCGCAAGGAGATGTTCCAGCTCGATTTCGAGGAGTTTCTCATCGCCAATGGTTTTGGCACAGAGGCTATCAATATGCTTCGTAGTGCTTACGAAAATCATCAAAGTCTCTCCGAAGAGCATCACAACCGCGTGATGGACCTCTTCCGTCGCTACCTGCTGGTAGGAGGAATGCCCGATGCCGTCAACACCTACATTAGCACCCATAATATTGTCCGCGTTCGTGAGGTGCAGGAAGGCATCCGTAATCTCTACGCCACCGATGCCTCCAAGTACGAAAAGGAGCAGAACAAGAAGCTACTCATCCGCCGCATCTATGAGATGATTCCTTCGCAGATGGAAAACAAGAAGAAGCGCATCGTGGCGCAGGAGATTCGCGGCAAGAAAGGCGACCGCTTTGAGCAGTATCAGGAGGAGTTTGAATACCTCATCTCGTCGGGCATCACGCTGGCCGTCCACGCCATTGCCAATCCACGTTTTCCGCTGAGTGAGTCGCCGAAGAAGAACCTGCTCAAACTCTACCTGAACGATGTAGGGTTGCTCACCGATCAACTCTTTCACAACAACATCCGTCCCGTACTCGACGACATTTGCAGCATCAACCTCGGAAGTGTCTATGAGAGCATGGTGGCTCAGGAACTGCGTGCCCACGGGCACAAGCTCTTCTACTACGACCAGCGTAAACAGGGCGAAGTTGACTACTTAATAGATAACTACATGGCCATGAGTGCCCATCCGATCGAGGTCAAGTCAGGCAAAGACTATACCGTTCACAGCGCCCTCAACAACTTGCTGGAAAACACCGACTACCACATCCCGTCGGCCACCGTTGTCTCCAATGAACGTGAAATCTATCAGGACGGCAAGGTCACTTATATGCCCGTTTATCTTGTGATGTTTATGGAATCTAATGTGTCTGTTGAAGATGAATCGGAGTATGTCTTCTGACTCGAGCACGGGTTGTTCGAGAAATAACAATTGATGAATGGCTCTTTAACCACAAAAAGTAGAAAAATAAGTCCCTTTTGAACAAAAAACTCCGAAATCTTTACGGACTTATCAAACTAATCCATATATTTGCAACGTCTTCACGCTGAAATAGTGACTTTTTAGGAACTGTGCAGGGTGGGATACTATATATTTAAAGGCGTTA
The DNA here is from genome assembly GCA_947305005.1 of uncultured Prevotellaceae bacterium. Taxonomy (GTDB): domain Bacteria; phylum Bacteroidota; class Bacteroidia; order Bacteroidales; family Bacteroidaceae; genus Physcousia. Next base: position 24,492 of record CAMZCM010000011.1, read on the forward strand.
CTTGACGCTTTGTGCTTGACGCTCGTGAATCTGGCAGTTCCCGAACCATTCGTCAAACAACAAGGCAACAATGACGTCCATGGGTATGTAATATATTCCTATGTATTATAGGTGTTGCATATCGGCGTGGGCTTCGGCGTTGCTCGTTTCGACGAATGAGGCAATGCCAGAGCCAACGAGCGTGAGACGGGCAACAAGTCTGACTCTCACGCTTTTTGTATGTAGTTAAGATAGAGAATCATTTACCTTTAGCCTTGCAAAGAGAGTCGCAAGGACGGATATTGACGTACAAAAAACCGTATGAGACATCAATTGCTCATTTTTCTTACCTGTCTGTTCACATTGAACACGTTACCTTTGTTTGCACAACAGAAATTGAAGTTCCAAGTAGCATCATTCAAACAAGATCCTCTTGATTTATCTGCTCGTAGTGAAGAACATAAAAAGCTGGATTCCAGTGGTTCTCTTTATGCTATTGTCAAAGTGAAATCTGATTCGGAGAATGATGCCCTTAATAGTTACATTTTTGATTTCGGCTTGATGCGTAGCATGGTGGAAGAGCATGACGATTTACAAGAGATATGGATTTATGTGCAGAAGAATGCCAAACGAGTTACCATCAAACGTGAAGGGTATGTCACAGTCAGTAACTATGACTTGAAGACAACGATAGAAGCTGGTGGAACATATAGAATGATGCTATCTGTCTCAACTCCTGTTGTTTATAATCAGATGGTGATGTTTCGCGTCCAGCCGATTACTTCGAAGGCCTTTATCATGGTGAAGGGAGAACAAAATGTACAAGAGGAGGTATTTGGTCAGATTGACGAGACGGGAGCCGTAGCGAAGGGTCTCCCCTTTGGTACTTATAGTTACCGAGTAGCGGCTGAGAACTATTATTCTTCAGAGGGTAGCTTTACGTTGAATAACCAAACGGAGAATCATGTGGAGGACGTTGTCCTTCGTGCCAACTTTGCAACTGTTACGCTGAATGTAGATGCTGATGCAGACATCTATGTTGATGGAGAACGTCGTGGTACACGATCTTGGACGGGCGCGCTTAAGGCTGGCAGCCATCAGGTGGAATGCCGTCAAGACAAGCATCGCAGCACCACGCACAATATCATCGTGTCAGAAAATGAATCCCCAACGATTTCTCTCACACCTCCCACTCCGATAACAGGTATCCTTGCGATTACTTCCAATCCGCTTGGAGCTTCCTTAGAAATTGATGGAAAAAACTACGGACAGACTCCTAAAAATGTCACAAATTTGCTTATTGGCCAACATTCGGTACAACTCATCAGAAAGAACAACAAGTCTAAGGCACAGGTTGTGGAGATCTTTGAAAATCAAACGACAAACTTGCAAGTTGATTTAACAAAACCAGACAACCTAACTGCTATTAATGTTGATCAAGAAAAAGAAACGAACACGGCGATAAAGGAAGATCCAACGATCATACCAGCGATTCGACGTAAAAAGCTTACCCCATGGACTATCAGATTCGGAGTCGGGCTTTCAGCATTAGTAGGTGGCGAAGTTCCAGATGGATTTGATAATAGTAATTTATTAGTTGGAAAATGGGGGGTGGAGTATTCTACAGATTTCTTATTCCAGAATTTTTGTCTTATACCTTCATTAGATGTGATTATTAAAGGTGGACGCCAAAAATATACGGACTCAAATACAAGTTATGGTTTAACGTTTAATTATAATGCAGAATATAAAATATACTTTGTGAACACACAAATCTCCATGCTAGGAGCATACTATATTCATCCGTCATGGAGAATAAAAGCAGGACCTTATATTTCCTATGCTTTAGATGGTAAATTAATGGAGGATTATTCTGCTGAATGTCCCGAAGCCCAGTATTCTGATTCTGATTCACAATCTTGGGATGTATTTGAGGATGGTTCAACATATAAAAGATTTGACGCAGGGCTGGTAATAGGTCTTGATTATTTGGCCCTGCGTCATTGGGCATTTGGGTTGGAATATCAGCGTGGTTTTGTACAACTATATGATAATGATAATGCCCCCTATCATTCGGCTTTTTATGCTTCAATAGGGTATAGGTTCTGAATTTACAAGAATAACAAATCATAAACAATGCGTAAATATTTTCTTTTCTTTCTTTTTGCCTGTTATCCTCTATTGATGGTAGCAGATAACTGGGATTATATTGAATCTTCAGATGATTATTATCATGGTATAGGTAGGGGTTCTACTATAGAAGAGGCTGACAAATCGGCTTTGTCTGCGTTAATCAGTACTATTTCTATTATGAATGTGACATCAGGCTTCACACAATTAGATGAAGAGACGCATATCAACGGGTCAATAGAGCATAGGACACGTATAGAAAACTGCGTGAAGACATATGTAACAGGTTCTCTTGCCAATTGTGGGCGATTGCTTCGTGGCAAGGAGCCCAATGTGGAAGTCCTTCGTTATATGAAGCGTTCAGAGTTAGCCCGCATCTACGATGCTCGCATTGAAAAGGCGAAGAATATGGTGAAAACGGGAGATGAGTGTCTGGAGAAGCTGATGATAGATATGGCACTGCAAGATTATTATTGGGCTTATTCGCTTCTTCGTTCTGTACAATATCCTGATGAAGTGAAAGATGATGATGGCAAGATCCTTACGACTTTATTGATACATAAGATTGAAGAAGCCCTTCGTAATATCCGTATTGACATCATCAATAGAGAAGGAGAGCGTGTGAACCTAAGCTTCCGCTATGATGATAAGCCTGTGACATCTCTCCGTTTTACCTACAATGATGGCAACCGCGACAATGTAGATAGTTCCGTGAAAGATGGCCGTGGTATCTTGGATATGGCTTCGGGCTATGAAGATAAGCAAGCCTTTCATATTCAGATTGACTACGAGCAAATCAATGAAGCATGTGGTGATGCAGACGTGGAGAGTGTACTAAAAGTTATCACCAAGAAGACGTTTGAACATGCAAACCATATTGTGGAAAATAAAGGAACCTCACCGACAGTCAAAGAGAAGAAAGGCACAGACTTGGGAATCAATCTAAAACCTCAAAAAAGTCAGGTGATTAAGGATTTTGATGACTATGATGATATCATGCAGAAGGTTGTGGAAGCGGCTCGTACACGTAGTCTTTCGAGTGTGGACCGTTATTTTACCCTTGACGGAGGCTTGCCCCGCTACCGTACCCTGCTGAAGATGGGTGGTGCTCGTGTAGTGGGTACACCAAAGTTGGAATTCTTTAAAGGCATGGAAAACCGTGTTGTCGTACGGGGACTACAGATGTCTCTCACTTACAACAGCCGTGGTCGCAAGAAGTCCTTCGTTGAGGATGTTGTCTTTACCTTTAACGCTGACAAGAAGATTGAAAATGTTACTTTTGGTCTCGGCCAAGTAGCAACGAATGATATCCTTTGTAAACATCCGAAATGGAATAATGAGACAAAGGAACTGCTCATGGAGTTCTTAGAGAATTACAAGACGGCCTATTGTATGAAAGATTCTGTTTATATCCGTCAGATCTTTGCAGACGATGCCGTCATCATTATTGGTAATGTTGCTCAGAAGGCACCTTCTAATGGCTCAAACGGTTTCAATCGTGAACATGCTATATCGTTGAAAGGGCAAGAGGTGATTCGCTACAACCGTTATACGAAGGAACAGTATTTGACCAACTTGCGCAAGTGTTTTGACCGCAATGAGTTTATCAACTTGCATTTTACGAATAATGAGATACAACCTTTGGAAAAATTCCAGGACAAGGAACTCTTCGGTATCCAGATAGGTCAGGAATATACTTCATCTACTTATAGTGATGTCGGTTATTTGTTCTTGTTGACAGACTTGACCGACCATAAACTTCCGCAAATAAAGGTTCGCACATGGCAGCCTCATGAGGTGAATATGGATTCTCTCTACCATGCAGGTGATTTCTATGATTTTTAAGGAAATATTCAGAATATGAGAAAAACATTTCTTTCATCCCTGATGATCATCTTCTGTTGGCTGGCCGTTCCACTCCATGCTCAACAGTTATTGAAGTTCGAGGTGGCAGAATTCAAACAAGATCCTTATGATTTATCTGCCCGAAGTGATCATCATAAGAAAGAGGATTCCAGTGGTTCTCTTTATGCCATTATCAAAGTGAAGACGGATGTGGAAAACGATGACTTGAGCCGTTATATCTTTGACTTCGGTTTGATGAGCAGTTTAGTAGAGGTACATGATGATTTACAAGAAATCTGGGTCTATGTGCAAAAGAATGCCAAGCGAATCACAATCAAGCGTGAAGGGTATCGAACGATTGACAAGCATAGTTTAGGCACGACCATTGCGGCAGGAAACACGTATGTAATGAAGTTGATTGTCCATACTCCTGTTGTACAGCACCGCATCCTACAGTTCAAAGTTTCGCCAGCCAATGAAGGTGCTATTGTGAAGGTGAAACGTGAAGAATCGGATGGAGAATATGAAGTATGGGAAACGGATGCGTCTGGTAGCGCTGATCGTCGTTTGGAGGTCGGAAAATATGTGTATGAGGTGGCAGCGGAAAACTATGAGACGACTGTAGGAAGTATCGTGCTGGCCTATGACAAGACCAACTATGTGGAGAACGTAACGTTGAAGCCGAATTTCGGGTGGTTGGAAATCAATGACACCTATGGTACCGCAGGTGCTCAGATATATGTCAACAACAAGAAGATAGGCACCATCCCGTACAAATCCAATGACCGCTGGGAAGCTCGTGATAACTATCATTTGATGATTACGGCAGGTGAAATGTACAAAACTTACCATGCTACTTTTTCCATTACAAAGGGAGAAGTAACAAAGCTAGACCCGCGCTTAGAATCTGACTTCGCAAAAACGACCCTCACTGTTGATGGAGATGAAAAAGCAGACATATATATCAATGATGAACGTAGGGGAACTGGATCATGGAACGGCCCACTGAAAGCAGGAACCTATACCGTGGAATGTAGGCGTGAACGGCATCGTAGTACTACGACTCAAATAGTGGTTAAACCTGATAAGGAAGAGACTTTCATGCTGGCAGCCCCGATACCTATCACGGGAACTGTTTATGTGACAACGAAACCTACGGGTGCGCGCGTGTATTTAGATAATGTGGAAAAGGGTATTTCGCCCGTTGATCTGACCGATGTCATTATTGGACAGCATCAAATCAAGGTGGTGTTGGATAACTACAAGACGGAGACACAGCAGGTGGAAGTGAAGGAGAACAGTACAACGGAAGCGCGTTTCGAACTACATGACTTTGCCTTGTTCAACATTACGTCTAATCCCGATGGCGCGCAACTGGTGATTGATGGCAAATCACAGGGCTTGACACCTTGTCAATTCGATGGCACTTCAGGTCTGTATGATATCCGAATAAGTAAAAAAGGTTATCTTGACTATCATCAGCAGGTGCGTCTTAACAGTTCTGCTCCTAATCTGGATATCGCGTTGCGGAAGTTATACCAACGTCCGTCCTGCAGTTATGTGCAGTTGGGAATGCTCTTGGGTAGCGTAAGTAGTGCTTTCGGTACATTCGGCTTGTATATGAGTAACTTTAACGTTGAGTGCTCAGCCTATTATGGTGTCTTAACCAAAGGACAAGATATCTATTGGAGCCGAATCAACTCAGAGGAGCGTCCGAAGCATAGTATCTACAAACCTAATTGGGGATTAGGTGGAAAAGTCGGCTATGGTATCACATTCGGCACGATGACACGCCTAACGCCGCAAGTGGGCATGACAGTCTTTTCTATCTCAGACAGTGAGTCTTCTTCTAATGCATCATTCATGCAAGGTTCTATTGGACTGAGGGCAGACTTTGCACTCTATTCTTCCTTCGGTCTCTTTGTTACGCCAGAATATAACTTTCCTTTGTGGAAATCCGATGTGTATAGCCGAATCGCTGATATTCATTCGGACATTAAGGGCTGGTCAACGGGCTTAGGTCTCAGACTTGGACTTAGCTATTCATTCTAACTTACAAGCAACTATCAATGTCTATGAAACCGAAAGTATTATTATATTTCCTTTCCTTGTTGATGCTAGTGGGTTGTACGGACAACTACCCTTCCGGTTACGACTCAGAGGATCTTGTCCCGATGGCTAAGGGTCATTATCTGAATGTAAGTGCTACGTCATCAAACATTATTATTTATGAAGGGCAACCGATTATTTCATTTGAAGGCCAAGCGTCCTCTCAGCAGATTCAGGTACTAGCAGAATCCACCCCATGGGCATTTCAAGGCATGGATTCCTGGGTGAAGGTCGTTCCTTCAACAGGGAATCAAGACGCTCAGGTAACTATTTCTGCCAATCGGAATCCGTCAGGGGATGAAGCCCGTACAAGTATATTCAATCTCAATTCGACAGATGAGGCTTATCATAAATCGTTTCTTGTTAGTGTCACACAAGATGCATCCAAACCTTTTGTCAAGTTGTCATCATCGAATTGTCAATTTTCTTATAGTGCTTCTTCCCAAACGATACAGGTAGAAGCTAATGTAGATTGGACGCTTTCCTGTTCTGCTACTTGGTTGACAGCAAAGGTTGCTCCAGATAAGAAGTCTGTCACTTTTTCTGTAACAGAAAACCAGGCTCTTTCTACACGCAACACGTCTGTTACTTTTTGGGACTCAAATAATCAATTAAACAAATTAGAGATCTCTCAGGTAGCACCTGGCACGCCGCCCACCCCTTCCATGTCAACACTGTCATTTGATGAAAAGGGAGGTACTTATGAAGTAAGTATTCAATCGGATGTGTCTTGGACGGCATCAACCAAAGATGCTTGGTTGGATATCACGCCTAAAAGTGGTAAATCAGGCAAAACAAAGGTGAAAATCAGCGCTACGCCGAATACAAATATTGATGAACGAATAGGAGAAATAGGCATTAATTTAAGTGATGTTAAAACGGCGGCCATTACCGTTAAGCAAAAAGGGCTATATTTAACATTAGAACCAACGGATGTGGTGTTTTCATCGCTATCAGAGAGTAAGACCATTAACGTTAGTAGCAATGTAGAATGGAGTGTCCTTGAGAAACCAGATTGGATCACTTTATCTGCTACGAAAGGAACAGGTAATGGTAGCTTGACCTTACGTTCAGAGGAATGGAAGTCCGGAATGTCACGAAAAGGAATATTGAAGATAGGAAAAGCAGGAACTTTACTGACAGCAACAGCAAATCTGACACAAAAAGGAAAGTACATCACTCTTTCTCCCACGATTGTGGCAGAAATACCTTCCAAGGGAGGCTCCCATACCATACACATTGCCTCTGACGATAGCTGGACAGCAACAAAAACAGCCTCATGGATGACGATTTCCAAAGAAAGTGGAACGGGAAATGTCGATGTGAAGTTGACGGCTCCTGATTATCCTTCGTTGACGCCACGTGATAACACGACCACCTTTACAGGGGTCTATGCTGAGCCTGTGAGTGTCGTCACTCGTCAGTTGGGTCGTTATTTGACCGTGAGTGCCACTTCTATTCACCTTTTTGCAAAGGGTGGAACGTCGGATGTCGTGACGATTAACACAGATGCGACCTATACGATTACCTGCTCTGATTCGTGGTTCACGGTACAACAAAACGGAAACACTTTCACCGTTACAACTCCCGTGAATGAAACGGGAGAAAGACGGAACGGAAAGGTGATCATCAACATGACGGGCCTGAAAAATGGAGAAGAATACATCCTTGAGATTCCTGTCATACAACGCAAACCTGGTGTGATTGACGTTGAGCCATTCGGGGATGATCAACAATGGGAACTGGATGCTAATGGAAGTTTCTCTGTTTACGTAACAGGCTTTTCTTCCGACCAGAATTGGAATGGTATCAAGGATGAAAATGTGTCCGTCACTCTTAAAACGTTTTCCGATGATCAGTCATGGGATTGATGATAAGAATAAGATTGTAAAACTCTAAAATAATGCATAAAATGAAAACAACAATTATTAATTGGCAACGATCAATCGCCTTACTTTTAGGTTTCGGTGTTTGGACAGCATGTACCAATGAGCCCATTGATGTAACGACTACGAAATCAGAAGAGACTCAGTCCCTGGCTATGAGTTTTAAGGGATCTGTGATTCCTTTCGATGCGCAGGCTGCGACGCGTGCAGGAGAGGACGAATGGACATGGGACGACGGAGCAACGATTTATATTCAGTATTATGTGGGGAGCTCCATTGTCCGCGGTCATGCAGTCTATATCAAAGCCACAGATTCATGGGAAGCGTCTTATAGTGGCTCTTTAGCTGCGTCAGACAAATGTGAAGTCTATTTCTTTGAGGGTGCCTCTACAAGTGATAAAAGAAGTGTGACGCTGTCAGATTCAAAAGCTATTTATGCAGATAAATTCGCCACTTATACGGTTGCTAATGGTCAAATCACATTGGAGGCTGCACTTGCACCCATCACCAGCCGCATTTATTTTAACGGAACAAAAAATGTTAATATGTCTGTAAGAGGCATCACGCATTATACTAGCTACAATGCTGAGACCAATACCTTAGTCACATCTACGTCTGATATCAGCAGAACGGTAGGAACAGACGGTGCCACATCCTATATTTATGGAATATTCACTGACCAGACAAAACGGCAACTGACAGTGACAAACAGTATTGATGTTGTCGCTTTTTCTAAGAGCTTTGCCTCTTCTGTATTCAAAGTGGGAGAGAGCGGATACATGACATTACCTACCGAGGACACGAACAAAGGATGGTCTTTTGATGATAGCATGGATCCTTTAGGGCTTTGTCCCGATGGAAAGCATCCTCACCAAATAGATATGGGTACGGGAGTGAAGTTCGCCTGCTGCAATGTAGGGGCATCCTCCCCCATTGGTTATGGTGATTACTATGCTTGGGGAGAGACCTCAACGAAGAGCAATTATGCTTGGAGCACTTATAAGTGGTGTAATGGCTCATCTTCAACAATGACCAAGTACTGTGACGACAGTTCTTATGGCACGTTTGACAGTAAGACTCAACTGGAAATCTCTGATGATGCAGCTCGTGCCAACTGGGGAGGAACATGGCGTATGCCGAAGCAAGAAGAGTGGAGCAAGTTGAAATCTAATTGTTCCTGGAATTGGACGGCCATCAGGAGTATCAAAGGTTACAAAGTTAGAGCTTCTAACGGAAACAGTATCTTTCTCCCTGCTTCTGGGAATCACAATGTAGAGAGCGCCTATTCTACGGGTTCCGGCGGTTACTATTGGTCTTCGTCGCTTAGCTGGGGACCTTACGCGATATACCTCTTCTTCTCTTCTTATAGTATAGAACCGACATACAGAAGCGAACGCTACTACGGCTACAGTGTTCGTCCTGTCACAGAATAATCAAATGATAGAATTGATTGGATTCATTTTAACAATACAATATAAATCACCCAATCCTACGACATGATGAGCAATAGAGAAAAGGTCATCATAGCTCTATTCTTTCTGCTGTTGGGTTCGTTTCCCGCCAGTTCGAGGACTCGCCGTGCCTTGGTCTTTGGCCTCGGCCAACAGCAAGACACACGGTGGGGAAAGATACATGGGGATAGGGATGTCTATTACGTCAAGCAGATGCTGTATCAGCAGGGCTACACGGACATCACAACGCTCAAAAATGAGGAAGCGACAAAAGCCGGAATGGTGGTGGCCTTCTTCAATTTGGCTTTGCGCTCTCAGAAAGGGGATATCGTGTATATTCACTATTCTGGGCATGGGCAACTGATGACAGACCTGGACGGTGACGAGGCGCTGAAGTGGGATAACAGTCATGCTGCATGGGATGAGGCTTGGATTCCTTACGATGCTTATATGACCTACAGTCCAGAAGACAGGGGCGAGAAGCATTTCTGCGATGACGAAGTGGCGCTCTACCTGCAAGCTATCCGTAAGAAAATCGGCAAACGCGGACAGCTGACGGTGGTGGTAGATGCTTGTCACAGCGGCGATGCTACTGCTGCCGGAGCGGAGGAGCAAGAGTGCATTCGAGGCATAGACACCAAGTTCGTCATTCCGCGAGATACAGAAACGCCACAGGTGGAGTCGTTGACGAAGGAGCGTTGGCGCACCATTAGTGCCTGCAAACCGCATCAGCTTTGTAGTGAGATCAAACAACCGCAGGTAGGCAAGCTCACTTATGCCCTCTATACCTTGGGATTTTCGGCCCTTGAAATGAACAATGAGGAACTGCAGGCGGCTTTGACGGATTTCATGGAAAAGCATAAGGGACGGATTACACAAAATCCTGTTGTCAATGGTTACAAATAGAAAAATACTTCTTTAACAATCAAAGCAAGCGTTCTTTCTCATGATAGGAGCAACAGGATTCTTCGCCAAGAAGCAGCGACAATACACAGACGTGGAGGTCGTAACGGCACTCGGACATCGTGACCACACGATGGAGGAATGGTTCTACCATGCAGCCAAACGGTACTACGATGAGAATTTCAATCAGGTGTTCTTTGACAAGGATCGTAAACAGGAGATATTCCAAACGGCATTCCTGAAATTATGGACAGAGATAGAGAACCGACGAATACGTGTTATGGATCATGTGATATGTCGCCAACAGTCAAATGGTCAGTACCGCCCTATGACTTGCGCTCTGACTACCTTTCTGATGGCTTTTGCCCGTACGGAGTTTCGTGAACTGGTGCGCAACACGAAGGAAGAGAGCTATGGTGAACTGTTTGAGGATGCGACATTTGCAGATTCGATGGTGACCTCTTTTGACAAGGAAGAGGATATCAATGAACAAAAGACTCGTATTGTGGATGAGTGCATCCAAGGGATGTCGCCCACTTGCGTGGAAATCCTGACCTTGTTTTACTATCAGGGGAAAAAACTGGACGAGATATTGGAACTCCGGAAAGACAAGAACGCAAGCAAAAACGGACTGAAGACTGCCAAGAACAAGTGCATGAATACGTTGCGCGAACGGATTACTGTTCAGTTCGAAAGGTTTCATCTTTAACGAAAAGGAGTTATGTCAGAAGAAGTATTTGTAAGAACAGAAGGCGATGCACTGACGATGCGCATCATAGAGCGCCTCGGAGAACGACAACGTAAGCTTGACGCCATGGCTGCATGGGAACGTCCAGCACGCTCGATAGCATTACGTCCCCTATTAGCCGCTTTGGCGGTTGCTGCCTGTTTAGCCATTACTTTCGTTGTCGTGGCACCTTGGAAAAAGACCGTCTCGCCATGGGATGAATTAGGCTTGGAGAAACCTTCAGTAGAATATCTCCGAACGGCAGCTCCTGATTTGGCAGAGATACAACAACTGATTGCAGCGCAAAACTATGATGTGGCGATTCTCAAGACAGAACAGGCGCTCCAGTTGTCAGATCGCGAGCTGAGCATTCTCACGGATGCTTTGGTGGGTAATGATGATGAGATGCTTCTCTATGAGGAAGAGTTGGAGCAACTCAACAATAGCCAGTTGCGATGGACCTATATTTATTTATTGGTACAAAGCGAAGAATATGCCCTGGCACGCATGGAATTGAAGAAGTACTTGAAATGGCGTGACTGTCCTCATCGTAATGAAGCCAAAGCATTGCTGAAGAAATTAAAATAAGCATTATGCAAAAAAATACCAGATTGGTGGTTACTTTTTGGAAAAAGATGCTTTAATAGGCAAATCAACGAATAAAAATATTATCAAAACCTCAAAAACATTACACCTATGAAAAAGTTATTTTTTATCGCAGCGGCCATCTTCACGATGAGCATGAACGTTAACGCACAGAGTGCCTTAGAATTGGCTAGACAACAAAAAGAGCTTAATGACATAAACAGAAAACTCTTGGATATGAAGCCTACCAGAGAGGCCAAGAGGCAAGCTAAGGTGTTAAAAAAAGCAAAGTGGATGGTACCTGCTGGTGAGTCGTCTATAGAAATGCAGATTACTAAAAGCCTACTTTATGGTGAGGAACTTATGACCGATGAAGATGGGGGCGTCACCAAACGCTACATTATGCAGACCGCTATCCAAACGGCTGGCTCTTATAATGTAGCTTATGCTTCAGCCCGTTCGGCTGCCATGACAGAACTGGCCTCTATGATGAAAACCGAATTGGTCGGTGCCTGGAAGAGTAAAGCGGATAATGCACAAGGTTCTTCAGTCTCCACCATTACAGTGGATAAGTTCAATCAGCGAATCAGCGGTATTGTGGATCAATCCATCACCAACGCTATACCTGTTTTATCAATTTATCGTATTCTCAAGAATGGTAACTTTGAAGTACAGGTTCGTGTGGCTTTTGATAAGAAAGAACTGTCAGCTCGCCTGAAGAGAAACATGGAGAAAGATTTGGAGGAGGAAGGAGATGGGCTGAACGAGTTTGTTGATGAATTTATCAAATCAAAGTTCTAATGAAACGTTTAATCATCTTATTGGGCATGGCTTTCTGCATGGTTCAGGGCCATGCCCAAAATGTGCGTAACAAACGGTTGCACGAAGCTTTTGATGAGTTTCGCAAAGAGGTGCACGAGGAATTCGAGTCGTTTCGTGTTCAATGTATGAAGGAATACATTGAATTCGCCCGCAATCCTTGGAAGGAATTTGAAGAGGTGAAGCCTGTTCCCTTTCCGAAAGAGAAAACGCTACCACCTGTTATTTTTCCAAAAGAGGATAAAGATAAGCCTTTCAAGGATACGCCTATTGTCATTGATGAAGTGATCGATCCTGTTGTCATTGCACCACGACCGCAGCCAGTGCAACCAATAGAAGAGGTGCCTGTGGAAGTCGTAAAATATGTGGATTTCACGTTCTTTGGAACACCTGCAAAGGTACGTTTTGATAAGGAAAACTGTGTAACTCTAAAAGGCACAGACGAGAATAGTGTGGCAGATGCTTTACAGGCAATGTCTGGTAAGGCACATGACAATATGATCTTGGATTGCCTTGCCTTGAGAGATAGCTTGCAGCTTAGCGACTGGGCCTATTTGCAAATGCTGAAAACTCTATCATATACGCTCGCAGGAGAAAAAACGAATGACGCCGTACTTCTGTTGATGTATCTGTATTTACAATCTGGTTACAAAGCACGTATGGCTGTACATAACAGCCAACTATATATGTTATATGCCAGTCCCTATCAGATATATGATCAGACATGCTATACAGTAGATGGTATATTATACTATGGAGTAGAGCCTCTTCCTAGTTCTTTGCATATTTGTCAGGCAACATATCCAAAAGAAAAGGATTTGTCTTTAGCGGTAACAACAGAGCAGCATTTCACGATGGACTATTCTCCCATTAGACATTTGCAATCGGCCAATCGTCCTGAGGTGAATAGTGAGGTGCGAGTAAACAAGAATCTGATAGATTTCTATAATACTTATCCTGCCTCAGAGATAGGTGGAAACTTTATGACAAAGTGGGCCATGTATGCTAATACGCCCTTGTTGGAAGAGGTGAAGGAACAGCTCTATCCAGATTTACGCAAGCATATTGAAGGGAAGTCGGATTTGGAGAGCGTGAGTGTGATATTAGATTTCGTTCAGACAGCCTTTCCCTATGGTTACGACGATAAGGAATGGGGTTTTGATCGAGCTTTCTTTGCAGAGGAGACACTTTATTACAAGAAGTCCGACTGCGAAGACCATGCCATCCTGTTCTCACGGTTGGTTCGCGATTTGATTGGCATAAAAGTGGTGTTGGTATATTATCCGGGTCATTTGGCCACAGCAGTGCAGTTCAAGGAAGATGTCCCTGGTGATTATCTTATATTGGACGGACAGAGATTTGTAATCTGCGACCCCACATATATTGGAGCGGCTGTTGGAAGGACGATGTCGGATATGGATAATAAGTCTGCTAAAGTTATTTTATTGAATGAATGATGAAGAGATTCTTATACCTAACTCACGTCATCTTAGATGTGTTATAGTTCATCCCAACGCATGGAATACGAACCTAGTAGTTTGAGGGGAATTTGCAGTTCTGTGGCTATCTTTCGCCAGTCTTTGATGACGGCGCGAACCTCCTCAATAATCTCTGCTGCTTCTTGTCTTGCAAGCATATAGTGCTCGCTAGCTAATCTTTTTCATTTCCTCAGTAATTCTGCATCCTGAAGTTGTCTGCCGAGGGCGTCGTCAGTAGCCAACAGTGTGATGTCGTTTTCCAGATTAAGGGCAGAGAGTATGCGAGCATAATGCCAAATGAAAGAAAAGACGGGGACATCATTTGATGCCTCCGTCTTTGTCACTGGGGATTTGGACAATTTTCTCAGATGCTTCTATGCTTTATAGCGTTTCCAGCATTCGCTTGAGGACGACTTGAGCGGAGATTTCGCGGTTGGCAGCTTCGGGAATGACGAGGCTACGAGGTGATTCGATGACATCGTCTGTGACAATCATGTTGCGACGCACGGGCAGACAGTGGAGGAAACCGGCATTGTTGGTGACGGCCATCTGGCGTGCGCTAACGCACCAGTCCATCATTGTGTGATAGTCGTGAAGTATCTTGCCGTAGTCCTCCGGACGGGTAACACCCGGGCAACTCCAGTTCTTGGCATAGACGTAGTCTGCACCCTCGAAGGCTTTCATCTGATCGTACTCCACATGAGCACCTTTTACGAATTGCGGATCGAGCTCATAGCCCTCAGGGTGAGTGATGACGAAATCTACATCAGCTGCCAGCATCCACTCAGCAAAGCTATTGGGAACGGCCTGCGGAAGGGATTTGGGGTGAGGAGCCCAGGTCATGACGACCTTCGGACGGTTCTTGCCTTTCCAATCCTCTTTAATAGTGATGAGGTCAGCAAAAGCTTGAAGGGGGTGTACGGTAGCACTCTCCATGAAAAAGACGGGGCGGCCACTGTATTTGATGAACTGGTTGAGAATCTTCTCTTCGTAATCATCGGCGCGATTCTCAAAACGGGCGAAGCTGCGGACACCGATGACATCGCAGTAGGAGCCCATCACGGGGATAGCCTCCAAGAGGTGTTCACTCTTGTCGCCGTCCATGATGACGCCACGCTCGGTCTCCAGCTTCCAAGCGCCTTGGTTCACGTCGAGCACGATGACATTCATGCCAAGATTCATGGCTGCCTTCTGGGTTGAGAGGCGCGTGCGAAGGGAGTTATTGAAGAAGATGAGCAGGGCGGTCTTGTTCTTGCCAAGATGCTGCCACTGGAAGCGGTCACGCTTCACTTCTTGTGCTTCGGCGAGGGCTGCACGCAGGTCGCCGAGATCTGTAACATGTTGAAAAACTTTCATTCGTAAATCTTATTTTTCACTTTTTATTTTTCACTTTTCACTTTCACTCCCCCTATGCAATGGGAAAGTGAGAGTAGGCTTGGCTATTTGCTCTGGTGTGGCTGTGGGTACTTCAATATCGCTCAGAAGCATCGCCTTGGGGCCAACAAGGGAGAAGGGAGCACCGCCGTCCTCTATGTTTGTCACGGCTTCTTGCTCGGTGGAGAGTGCCGTGATGTGACGCAAGTTATTGAGGTTGACCTGAATACTTGATTTCTTTACCAATGTCTCGCTACCATCCTTGATGTTGACACGGTATGTGCCATTAGAAGACTTGACGATGTAAGCATGATCATAACCCTCACGTTGGGCCTCACGCAGTAATTGTTGACGCATTTTCTTAAGGGGAACAGTCTTGCGGCTTTCGATGCGTAGTACGCCCGGGGCTGTAGCTGCACCCATTGAGGCATTCCTGCTTGTAGCTTCGTTAAAGCGCAGGTTGCCCGTAGGTGTAGCAGTACTTAGTGATGGCGTTACACCGCAGAGCTGATTACGGAAGATGCCATGTTCGATGAGGGTTACAGGTTGGGGCTTTTGGCCATTCGCATCAGCTGTGTAGAACCCTGCAAGTGGCTTGCCGTTCCAACTATTTAGAGTCGGGTCTTGCCGCATACTTATTTTATCATCGACAATCTTACGGTTCATTTTCACGTAGATTTCGCGATCGCTCTGGGCGTAAGGGTGCCAAGCGCGGAAGTGATGACGACCGCCGCTGGTATTATCGTAAATATGCATGCAGGCATTGCCTTCGAAGAGCACGGGTCCGACGTAATAGTCTTCATCAATCTTCGCTTGAAGGAGGGACAGCTGTCGGTAGATGAATTCGCGTAACTCCTTGGTGTATTTGATACTATCGGCCAATGCTTCGGCTGCCGAGGTATAGTTTTCATTAAAAGTAGAAGAGGCGTTGTAGCCGTTGGTAGAGTGATAGCGGTGGAACGTGAAGGCGATGGTGCAACTGTTATCCTGCGGTTGTGCCACACGGATACCTTCACTGGTGATGCGGTAGATGTCTGCCTGGTTGATATTGCATCGCGCTTCGCTATGCGTTAGCTCAGGGAATTCGCGGGCTACGAGGGAGAGGCGGCGGACATAAGCTTCCAACTCATCGGCGTGGAGATCTTCCATATCTGCACTACGCTGTTGGATGCTGGTGGCTGGCTGTGAAGGAATGAGATCATCCAATACTTCCTCATCAGCGGGTAAGATGGCTTTCTGCTGTGCCTGTTGCTTTCTTGCAAGGGTTGCAAGGGACTGCTTGTAACGAGCGTCGGTAGCCATCCAAGCCTGACGACGCAGGTTATCATAGTCCAATGCCATAGGAATACTAACGCCACGCAAAGGAGGCTCTGCCTGGAGTTGGCTGGTGCGATGGTAGTTGCCGAGAACCACTTCTGCATCGAAATTTTGGTACCAAGGTGAGATATTCTTAATGCTGATTTCGCCAAGGGTGGCTGTGAGGTTCAGCGAACGTGAACGTTGCAAGCGATAGTCAATGATGAAAGGAGAGGGCTGACCCTCAATCTGGAGGCTATCCATACTGCGACGAAGTTCATCGGAGAGGGCTGAGAAGACGGTGTTTTCCCCTTCATCACGAGAGGCGTCGGAAGTAGGTCTGAAGGATGGTGCAGCCAGTTTTGGACTTAAGTAACCTTTCTGTTGGCGACGTTGTGTCTCAATCTTCGAGCAATAAATCATGGGAGAGGTGGCTGAGACGGGAACCCAACCACTCTCAGCACCACAGGAGCCAATGAAAGTGGAGGGTGTGTCGCCACCGGCTGTGATGTTAGAGAACATGGAGAGAGGTGTACCGATCAAATCTACGCCACGGACAAGTTCATCAGGACGTCCATCGACATATACGCGATAGACCTCCAAGGGAGTAACATTGAACGAATTGATACTATTGCCTTCGCCTGTCTGGGTGTAGCCGCCGTTAACGCTCTCGAAAAGATAACCATATTCTTTTCCCTGTCGGCGAGCTTCGTCACGCAAGAGTTGACGTAACTGGGCCTCTGTATGTGGCTTGTGGGTTTCCACTACAAGGTTGGATTGACGGCTGACGGGAGTACCGCCTCCGGCAGTTCTACCATGTCCGTTGCTCTCAGGGAAACTGTCGAGGGGGACACGGCTCATGAGGAACTCGTTCAAGACGCCATCGACTACATTATTTACTCTACGCGCACGAGTACCTTCATCGTCATAGACGTAGCCGCCATTGAGGGGTTGTGTGCCATAATGGGTTAATGTGGGGTCATTATAGACTTGGAAATCTGTGGGCAGTACACGTTCACCTATCATCTTACGGAAGGTCTGGCCGCCGGATTTCATGCGATGTCCTTCCATACGATGTCCAAAGATCTCATGGAAGAAGACGCCACTGGCAGGACCGCTCATCAGAGCTGGACCAGTGAAGGGGTCGGCCACGGGCGCTTTGATCAGCGCTTCGAGGCGGCGTCCGAGGTCTTCGGCATCGCGAAGCATCACGTCTTCTGTGGGCAGGGAGTCAAGACTGGTCGCAAAATAGCTTTGATACAATGGCAGTGTCATTCCATCGTCAGTCGTTGCCTCTACATTCAGGAAAACGCGATAACTTCGATAGTTCTGTACGATGGCAGCACCTTCGGTATTGACGAGGTGTGTGCGGGTGTTCTCCATTTGCAAGCTGGCAGTACCAGAATTGAATTGCGGATGCTTGCGGAAAGCAGCAGAGATGCGGCAGAGGCGCTCTTCCCAAGTACGCTGCTCCTCAGGAGTGAGAGAGGGATGAGAGAGCGGAGCCTCATAATAGGTCTCGCCGGTATTATTTCCGTGTAAACTGAAACAAGGTGCCTTATCCTCGTTGTCGGCTTGGGTGCGCATACGATTTTGGACATTGCGGTATTCATTGGCTACGCGATCGTAGGCGTTCAGCATGTGCTGCCAAATGGTCGTGCGGAAAGCATCGGGCGAGGCATCGGTAAGGGGTAACAGAATTGAGCCCACAGAGCTCTGGGGATTGAACTTGAAGTTGTCCAATTCGGGTGACCCGACGCGTATCTGTGGTGAGAATTGGCGACCATGCTCTTGTCTGGAGTTCCCAAGGAAACCAAAAGTAGCAACGATATTAGCCGTATGAAAATCCAAAACGCGGAAACTCATGAAATAGGGTTTCACGTCCTGTTGCTGCAGTTCTGTGAAGTCGGCTGTAAGTTCCTCACGAAGTACGTTGAGGAGTGTGTCTGTGTCCGCTGTAGGTGCTGCAAAAGCAGGATAGGTAAACAGCAGAACGAGCAAGGTTTTAAAGAGTTGTTTCATAAGGATAAATGGGATTTGTGGATCATATAGATTAAAGTAATTATTGGCTATGGGCGTGTCTGTCCATTACCTTTGATAAGCCATTTGTATGTCGTTATTTCTTCAAGAGCCATGGGGCCACGAGCATGCAGTTTCTGAGTGCTGATGCCGATTTCTGCTCCGAGGCCAAATTGTCCACCATCGGTGAAGCTGGTGGGAGCATTATGATAGACGCAAGCGGCATCGACTTCGGCAAGGAAGCGGCGAGCAGCCTCGGAATCTTCCGTGACGATGCTCTCGCTGTGACCGGAACCATAGCGCTCAATGTGAGCAAGGGCTTCGTCTAAACTATCTACAACTTTTACTGCCATTCGCAAGGAAAGGAACTCGGTGCCAAACTCATCAACAATCTCCACTCCTTTTTCTTTAAGTGGTGCCAAAATCTTGGGTAAATCATTGAGGCGATCGCGATGGATGATGAGACAGTCGAGAGCGTTACAAACGCTGACACGACGCGTCTTGGCATTGACAACAATGGGGATGGCTTTCTCCAAGTCAGCAGCACGATCGATATAACAATGAACAACACCAGCACCTGTCTCGATGACAGGCACGCGAGCGTTCTCGCGGACATAGTTGATGAGTCGGCTGCTACCACGAGGGATGATGAGATCCACCTGTCCACGTGCTTGAAGCAGGATATCAGTATCCTCATGACTGGTGAGTAACAGGGCGGCATCAGTAGGAACATCGTGACGACGCAACACCTCATGGATGAGACTCACGATGGCGGTACAACTATCCTTTGCATCGCTTCCGCCTTTAAGGACGCAGGCGCTACCAGCCTTCAGACAGAGCGCAAAGCAGTCGAAGCACACATTGGGACGTGCTTCGAAGATGATACCAATGACTCCGAAAGGAACACTGACACGGGTCAACTCAAGACCGTTGGGCAAGATAGAATGTTTCAGCGTTCGTCCCAATGGGGAAGGAAGAGATGCTACGTTGCGCAGATCTGCAGCAATACTGTTTAAACGACTTTCTGTCAGTTGCAGACGATCGTAGCGCGGATCAGAAGAATCCATGCGCTTGAGGTCGAGGGCATTGGCTAGCAGAAGGTCATCTATGCGCGCCTCTGTCATATCGGCTAATTCGCATAGGATGGCACTACGGTCATGGTCTGTCAGTTGCGCGATACGCTTGCTGGCTGTTCGGACATTATAAAAATCTGTATTCATTGTGGACAGAAATGGGTGAAAGGCACGCTCTCGGGGTTCAGAAGCACATCACAGAGGATGTGCTCACGCTTACCGTTGGCGATATAGACATGAACGCCAGCATCAGCTACGAGTTGTGCTGTGTGGTATTTGCTTTGCATCCCTCCACGTCCAGCAGAGGAGCGTTTTGTTTGGAGATATTGGCTAAGATCAGTGCCGTGGGGCACTTCTTGAATCAGTTTGGATTGCGGATCATCAGGGTTCCCTGTGTAGATACCGTCGATGTTGGAAAGGATGACAAGAGTCTCACACTCCATCATCTGTGCCACGAGGCCACTAAGCTCATCATTATCCGTGAACATCAACTCGGTGACACAGACAGTGTCATTTTCATTAACGATAGGCACAACGCCATGGGCAAGCATCGCTGTCATGCATTGACGTTGGTTGTCGTATTGCTCGCCAGGGGCGAAGTTCTCTTTCATGGTGAGCACTTGTCCCACGTGAATCCCGTGATCACGGAATAGTTCCACGTAACGTCCCATCAGTTTGGCCTGTCCTACGGCAGAGAAAACCTGACGCTGCTCTACACTGTCAAGTTGTGCCGCCTCCGTAGCAGGTAGTTGTAGCTCACTACGTCCGCTGGCAACAGCACCGCTGGAGACAAGAATCACTTCAAAACCTTGCTGCCGAAGTTCAGCCAACTGATCCACGAGAGCAGACATACGTGTCACATCCAATGTGCCGTCACTACGCGTGAGAACATTAGAACCGACTTTGACGATGATGCGTTGCTTTTTCATTTGACAGATGCTAACAATCCCTGGATGACAGCGTTTGTGAAACCTGCCTCTTCCATTGCGTTGAGGCCACGGATGGTGAGGCCACCAGGAGTGGTTACCTTATCGATTTCAGCTTCTGCGTGAGCCCCTTCGGCTTCCAACAAGCTGGCAGCACCACGAATGGTTTGTGCCACGATGGCTTGTGCCTCAGAGGCACGGAAGCCCAATTGAACGCCGCCTTCGGTAGCTGCACGAACATAGCGCAGAGCGTAGGCGATGCCGCAGGAAGCAAGGGCTGTGCCGGCAGACAGATGCGCCTCGTCAGTAACGAGTGTTTGTCCCATAGCATCAAACAAAACCTTGACTTGCTGGATTGTTTCTGCCTCAGCTCGTACGGGAACAAGAAACGTCATCGAAGCGAGGTTGACAATCGCCGTATTGGGGATGGCTGTGAGGATCTGTGGCCCCTTACCTGCCCATTGACAGAGTTGTTCACCTTTCGTGGCTGCTGCAACGGAGACAATCGTTTTCTGACTGAAATCAATATTGCTGGTCAGCTCCTTGAGAACTTCTTCTACAAGCCACGGTTTTACGGCAATAATAACGAGGGCGGCATCAGTGGCTGCCACACAATTATCGGTGGTCACACTGGCGCCTGCTGCAGCAAACCGTTCTAATTTACCAGCTGAGCGATTGCTGACGGTAATGGTATATCCGCCAACGCTCAAAAGGGCCTCGGCAATAGCGCCGCCCATATTTCCGGCTCCGATGATGGCTATTTTCATTTCTGATTATCTTTATTACGGATCTCAACTCTACGAATCTTTCCACTAATGGTTTTTGGCAGTTCGTTCACGAACTCGATAATACGAGGATATTTGTAAGGAGCTGTCTCGCGTTTCACGTGTTCTTGTAACTCCTTGATGAGGGCATCGCCAGCTTTGTCCTTCCATTCTTTACCGAGTACCACAGTTGCTTTTACGACCATACCACGAATTTCATCAGGAACACCTGTGATGGCACATTCAACAACAGCGGGATGCGTCATCAGTGCACTCTCCACCTCGAACGGGCCAATGCGGTAGCCACTAGATTTGATGACATCGTCAATGCGACCCTCGAACCAATAGTAACCATCCTCATCGCGCCAGGCAACGTCGCCAGTGAAGTAATAGCCGTCGTGCCAAGCCTGACGGGTCAGCTCTGGATCCCGATAGTACTCCTTGAACAAACCGATAGGCTTGCGGTCGCCGACCTTCACCACGATTTCGCCTTTTTCACCATCTTCGCAGGGTGTTCCGTCGGGTTTCAACAGGTCAATTTGATATTGTCCATTGGGTTTGCCCATGGAACCGGGTTTGGGTTCCATCCACGGCATTGTGCCAAGGGTCATAGTGGTTTCCGTCTGTCCGAAACCTTCCATCATCTTAATGCCCGTTTTCTCATAGAACTTGTCGAACACAGCGGGGTTCAGCGCCTCGCCTGCGGTGGTGCAATATTCAAGTGATGAAAGGTCATACTTCGACAGGTCTTCGCGAATCATGAAGCGGTAGATGGTCGGAGGTGCGCAGAAACTCGTCACCTTATATTTCTCTATCTGGCGTAGCAGTGTATCAGCGTTAAATTTTTCGTGATCGAAGACAAAGACTGTTGCGCCTGCGAACCATTGTCCATAGAACTTTCCCCAAACGGCCTTGCCCCAACCCGTATCAGCTACGGTGAGGTGCAACGATCCCTCATGAAGGTTGTGCCAGAAGACACCTGTGCTCAGATGTCCCATCGCATAGAGAAAATCGTGGGCAACCATCTTGGGCTCACCTGAAGTACCACTGGTGAAGTACATCAACATCGTATCCTCATTGTTATTGACGAAAGCAGGACGTTGGAAGGCAGGGGCGGAGGAAATCTCAGCGTGCCAGTCATGCCAACTGTCAGGGATATCATTACTCGTTGATGAACTCGGACGTACAGCCACTAGAACTTCCACCGAGGGGCTCTCGGGCATAGCTTCTTCCACTTGGCTCATCACATAAGGGTCATCGACGCAGATGATGGCCTTGACACTTGCACGTGTATTGCGATAGACAATGTCGTGCTTAGTGAGCATATGGGTAGCAGGAATGACTACAGCACCAAGCTTGTGTAGCGCCAACATCGTGACCCACCATTCATAACGACGTTTCAAAATCAACATCACAGGGTCGCCTTTGCCGATGCCGATGCTTTGGAGATATCCGGCGGCTTGGTCTGTCTCTTTTTTCAATTGTCCAAAAGTCGTGCGACGTTCGGCACCTTCGTCGTTCGTCCACAGCAAAGCCAACTTTTCAGGCTCTTCCTCTGCCCACGCGTCCATGACATCGTAAGCAAAGTTGAAGTGTTCTGGGATAATAAACTCCAGATGCTCGTTATAATCTTCACAAGATGTGAATTGTGTTTGCTTTAGAAATCTTTCTACCATAGTTGTCTTTATTCTACTGTGAATGCGAGGAAACGAACGGGACGTTCACCGATGGCGCGCATGCCATGGGGTTTTGTGCTGTCGAAATAGATGCTGTCACCCTCTTCGAGAACGATGGTTTTGCCGCCGAGGAATAGTTCCATAGCACCTTCCAGAACCATGTTGAACTCCTGACCGGGATGAGTATTCTTATAGATAGTATGGGCATCGGGCTTCGGTTCCACTGTAACGATAAACACCTCGGCCTTATTATCCGCAAAGCCACCTGTCAGACTCTGGTATTTATAGGCCTTCGTACGTTCAATGCTCATGCCCTGTCCTTTGCGGACAACTAAATACCCGTGCATGTGCGGCTCTTCGTCGAAGATGAGAGCCTCTGTGCTGATACCATAATGGTTGGCGATGGTCATCAACTTGGAGATGGTGATGTCGGCCTCTCCATTTTCTACACGCTCATAAGTCTCCAGAGAGAGACCGCAAAGATCGGCTACTTCCTGTGCAGGAATGTCAAGCGCATCGCGCAGACCGCGCAGACGCTCGCCGATTTGGTGAAGTTGTTCGTTCATTGATGATTGTATTGATGTTGATTATTTCTGGATGTAGTTGAGACTTCTTTTGAACTTCTCGAGGAATTCATCTGCTTCAGCCATACTTAAGCACAGCGGTGGCAACAAACGCAACACATGGGTTCCTGCACAACCTGTGAACACATGCTCATCAAAGAGCAGATGCTGGCGGATTTCCTTGTAGGGCTCGTTGAGTTCGATGCCGATCATCAGGCCGCGACCGCGCACTTCTTTCACGTTTGTACCAACAAGACTTGAACATGCATTGAGGAGATGTTCTCCGACTTTGCGGGCGTTATCTATCAGTCCTTCACCTTCGATCACGTCTAATACTGCCAATGCAGCTGCGCAGGCTAAGTGGTTACCGCCAAAGGTCGTTCCCAACTGGCTATAAACAGCCTCGAATTTAGGTGAAATAAGAACTGCTCCCATTGGGAAGCCGTTGGCGATACCTTTTGCTACTGTGATGATATCGGGTTGGACACCTAACCATTGATGAGCAAAGAACTTACCACTACGTCCATAGCCACATTGAATCTCGTCGCAAATGAGGACAGTTCCTGCCTCATCGCACGCAGCACGCAAGCTCTGCATGAATTCACTTGTTGCCAATTGGATACCACCTACACCCTGAATGCATTCGATGATACAGGCTGCAACGTCACCTTTAGCTAGCTCCGTCTTCCATGCTTCGAGATCATTGAGTGGGAGGAAGGTGACATGTCCGTTGTTGTTAATGGGAGCTACAATCTTTGGGTTATTGGTCACTTCTACAGCCAAGGAAGTACGGCCATGAAACGCTTTTACAGCAGACAGAACACGCTTACGTCCTGTGTGGAAAGAAGCCAATTTCAAGGCGTTCTCGTTGGCCTCAGCACCGCTATTAATCAGGAATAAACGATAGTCTTCATAACCACACGCCTTCCCTAACCGTTCTGCCAATTGTTGTTGCAGTTTGTTCACTACGGAATTGCTGTAGAAACCAAGCTGAGCAACTTGTCGGCTGACAGCCTCTACATAATGCGGATGAGCATGGCCAATGGAGATGACTGCGTGTCCGCCATACAAATCCAAATATTCTATACCTTTATCATCCCATACATGGCAACCTTTACCACGCACAATATTGATGGGAAAGAGGGGGTAAACATCAAATAATTCCATCTTTATGTCTCTGATAATCATGAAAACGGTGGCAAAGGTACGTCAAATATCTGAAATAGCGATGCTTTTTGTCAGTAAATCGCTGAAAAAAGCAACACTATCCTTCTTCCCTTATGATACGATTCGTTTTTTTCCTTCTGAAAACAGATGATGAGAATGCTTAGATTTGTGAGGCTTTGTATCTGGAGGAGAAAAACGCCCAATCGATTCAAACGATCGAGTGAGCTAATTCACTGGATCGCTTGAATCGATTCAGGTGATTTTGGCTATCAATGAAGGGGGAAGGGTTAGGGGTTCATGATAACGGTCAGAATCAGGGATAATTTGTAAACAATTTTCTTCCGTCTCCTGTGTAACGCGAAAATGGCTATTCATCGTAAAAATTGTTAATATTAATAGTAACAAATGCTACCCTTAATAGAAAAAAGTATAACCATTAATAGTGCGAAAACGTAGTGGTAAGACTGTCTTGATAGATGTTCAATAATTTCTTTTTTGCGGTCCGCGATAGTGGAACAGTAGCTCATCAAAAAAAACGATGAGAGCGTACCAAAAATTTGATACGCCCTCGGTAATAATGATATAGGTAAGGTTATGGAATGACGACCTTTGTTTTATCGGAGGTAATGAAAAGACCGTGATGGGGCTTGGAGACGGGTGTTCCTGCCAGGTTGTAGCAGGCTTTGGGAAGGTCCGTTGAGGCAGAAGCTTCCTTGGGCGCACTAACGTTGTCGAGGATTTCTTCTACGTCCTGCATCCATTTGGTGAGGTCTTTGACCATAGCATTGTGGTATGCAAAATCTGTTTTGAAGCCAAATCCGTGACCACCAGTGCTGAAAGATTTTGCCTTGTAGGGAACTTTTGCCTTGCGCAAAGCCGTTTGATATTTTGAAACATTCGATGCTGGAGGGACGGTTCCGTCGTTGGTGGCCCAGCAGAGGTAGGCGCGTGGTGTCTCGGCAGTCACCTGTTTCTCGTTGCTATAGAGCTCAATGAGTTCTTTTGAAGGGTTCTTGCCAAGAAGATTATCACGTGAACCAGCATGAGTGCCTGTTCCCATCGTAATAACCGGGTAGAAAAGGATTTGGAAAACAGGTAGTTCGTCACCTGTTAAGTGTGTCGCAACAGTAGATGCCAAGTGTCCGCCGGCGCTGAAGCCAATCACACCAATCTGTCCAGTCGTGGTGTGGAGTTCCTCGGAATTTTCGCGCAGATAACGCATCGCATCACGAGCCTGTGTCAGCGGGCCGTCAGGGGCTGTCGGTGGGGTGGTATAGGTGAGAACAGCGGCTGTGTAGCCAAAGTCATTAAAGAAAGGAGCCCAATCTGCGCCCTCGCTGCTACCTGCCACATAGCCGTAGCCTCCACCAGGGATAATAAGAATACCTCGGCCATTGGATTTCTCTTCATCAGATGTAAAGAGCCTGATGACAGCGCCAGAAGGTAGTTTCACATTCTCAATAGCCAAGACACCTACCTCGCAAACACTGAAAATGCTGCCGACATCGGTGAGGCTGCCCCAGAAGCCAAGGTGTCCACCTGATCCGCCATATTCATTGATATATGGATAGGAACCGTCGGCTGCGAGGAGGAATCCCTTCTGACTTTCTACAATACGCCACTTGAAAACATCATCGCTCAAGACGGCAACGTCGTTCTGTTTCTCTTCGCTATAAACTTTAGAGAGGGTCTTGGTGATGTCGGAGCGATTATATACGATGATGCCGTCGTAAGGGTTACCTTGGAAGGCCCACTGATAGGCCGCGCTGTTGACATCTTGCTTCGTGGGAAATGGATTGCATTTGTACCCTTCATCAGCATTCACGTAATTGGCACTATCACGCAGGGCGAGGTTGTACCAATGGGCGTTGTTGATATCGGGTGAAAGCTCAAAAGGGAGCGACCAGGTAGCAATGACGTTAACGATATTGTCTGCGTCCTTGGCCAAGGTGACAGGTTCCTTTACTGTGTAGGTGGTGTAGGCTTTTCGGGGCACTCTGTCTGGCACCACGTTGAGCACATCACCTTCTTGACCGATGGAAGTGATTTTATCAAGAAAGGTGCCTTCGGAGTCAACGATACGATAGGTGACATTCACCTGTTTGCTGAAATAGTCATCGAGGGTAGCTAACGCATCTGTAGGGTCGAAGTCACCGACCTCCATGAAAGCTGTTTGATTGCCACCGTCTGTTGCGCTGTTATAAGTATTTACAACAACACCATAGGTAGTACCGCTGGCTGAGTTTGCAATGTAGCCCCCCATCGTTAGGCAGTAGGGGTACTCTGCTTTGACACCAACGTAATGTATTTTCACTGGCTCCATATAGTCATTCGAAAGGAGGATATTACTCCAGTCATCGCGGTATGGGACAGGGTCGCGATAGGCAAATTTTTTGTCACTCACACTGTAAAGATAGGTTTGATCTTTGTAAGTAAGGATGGCAAACTCACCTTCTGTGGCTCCAATGCCAGTTTTTACCGTATTGGTTATCTTGTCATTCTGGGTTCCATATTGTCCACGAAGAGTGGAAATGGTGTACTTCTTATTGTTGCTGGGCTTAAACACATTCCATTCGGGGAGCGGATTCTTGATCTCGATGCCATCGGCTTTGATGATTTCCAACAGACTGTTGGCCCAAATTTCAGCCAGACGTTTAGCACCATTGACATTGGGATGGAGGAAGAAATCGCCGCTGTTTCCAGCTTCCTTCGTAAAGAGAACCTTATTATCCTCGAAGTACTCCCAAACACCACGGTTGCCTGCAAAGACTTGATCGTATTCCTCAATGATAGCATCTAGGATGGGATAGTAGCTGTGCAAACGGTCTAAACCTTCTTGCAGGTACATAGCCCCATTATGGGTATTGGGGCTATACCAGATGGGATAGTTCAGTAGAATCTTACAGTCCGGAACCTGAGCAATGAGCTCATCAATAATCTTCTTGATATTATTGCGATAGGTGCTTGTTGAAACAGGTGCACCTTCTGTGGTAGTGCAAGCGCTATCATTGGTCCCAAGCATGATGGAGAAGAAAATTTTTCCGCCGTTACTGTTCTTGTATGCTTTGGCAGCATTTACTACGTTAGTAAAGTCAGTACGGCCGGGGAGGAACCCCCATGTCGTGATGCCAGAGTGACCACCATTATAAACGTTGGTGGTGACGCCAGTGGCTTGTTCTACTAATTTGCCACAAACAATGGGTGGCGCCTGTGTTGCGGAACTGCTAAGCGTAGCACCTGCGGTGATGCTGTTACCAATGAATAACAGGTTAATGTTTTCTTTCGGATCAATGGGATCAGGTTCTCCTTCCACGGCCTGATATACTTGAAAACGGCCAAGGGAGACGTAGGGATTTCCATTGCTATCATAACGATTGGAGCTGCCTGCATTGGTTGTCTTCTTTACAACAAAACGCACGTCGGTATAAGTCGTACCAAGGTCAATATGTGGTGAAGTGTACTTGTCGGGACGAAACGACGTGAAGCTGTTCTGCATATCAGTGAGGTGGGTAATCTCTTTCCACTCACCGTCAGGCAGGTTGGCAGCCTTGATAATCACTTCGGTAGGCGTGTCGTAAGTGGAACTCCACATTGAACCAATCATGGAGAATATGATGTGCTGTTCTGCCTCGTTGAAGTGTACCTGAAGATAAGTATCAGTACCAGCAGGAGGTGGCGCAGGATCGCTCCATGCGGAATGCCATATCTTTTCGTTGGTTCCGTAGCCCTGACTCTCAGGGAGTAGCAGGTTGCTGGCAGGAAACCCGTTTTGTGCGTTGTTGGACGTAATCTGTGAGCTGTTCTTCAGCAATGCTTCGCCAGCCTTCCAAACAAGATTTTGCGCGTTTGTTGGAAACAATACGTTGCCGAGGAGAATGGCCAATGCAATGAGCAAATAACGTAAAGGTTTCATAGGTGTGTTAGCAATCAAAAGTTGATCTTTTATTTGACTCCTACTTTCTTGATGGCAGCCTGTACCAGCGGCTCCATAATTTCATAACCAGCATGATTGGGATGACAGCCCTCGTCAGTTCCATCGTTTTTCTTGTCGGAGATGCCAGGGCGCATACGGCCTGTTACTTTTCCATTTTCATCGACTTCAACCATTGTTGAGTAGTAATCGACATACTGGAATTTATTTTTTTTGGCATACTCCTTGATGCGTGCATTGAGGCTTTGAATCTTCTCAATGGCATCGGTTACTTCTGGACGCCATACGTATTTCTCACAAGGCGTAATAGAGGTTAGGATTACTTTGATTTTGTTCTGCTTTGCCAACTGAGCCATCGTGCAGATATTTTGGAAAGTGCGGTCCTCTACATAGGGATGATTATTGAGGGCGATGTCGTTTGTACCACCATTGATAACCACAGCCTGTGGCTTCAGATTGATGACATCCTCATAGAAACGGAGCACCATCTGATAAGTGGTCTGACCACTGATGCCGCGACCTATATAACCATTGTCCTTGAAGAACTGCTTACGACGGCTATACCAGTTATCGGTGATGCTGTTACCCATAAACACAACTTTACGCTGATCCTGAGGGAGTTTCTTAATTTCAATATTATCTTTTTCGTAACGACCATAGTTGGCCCAATCTTGTTGTGCATGAACACTTACGAATGCACTAATAGCAAAAAGAAAAGTGAGAAAACGTTTCATAAATGATGATTTTTGAAGTTGAATGAATGTTTTTTGTTCAATATCTTCTGCAAAAATAGCATTTTTTCTATTGAGATGCGTAGGGTCTTTTGTCGTTTTTTTAAAAAGGAGGTATTTTTTGTCTCTTTACAACATTTTGTAAAGACCTGAAAAAAGAGCGTCTCGCGCTTCACAGCGCAAGACGCTCCCAAATGTTTGAATACATTTTCTGCACTAATAAAACTAACTAACAAAACCTAACTAACTAATATACTATTCACTGCATGTTTTTTCGGTGGTTCGTGGCTCTAATATTTTTCTTCGAAAGAACGAAGTTTTTCAAGATAGTATTGGCGTAAATCTGCCCAACGATAGTAGGGCCCACTTACGGGCTGGGCCGGCATAGAAACTTCACGTTCGTTCAATAGGCATTTTACAAGGACACTTTTATCTGTAGTCCCAACCTTGCTGCCTGTCGGACGGTAGAAGATGAGTTGGATATTGCTGGCCATCGGGAATATGTTGTAATTGCGCCATACGCGATCCAGTGTGTCCAAATTCTCTACGGAATAACGGGTAGGACCTAATTCCAAGAGACTGGCAAAAGGCATCAGACAAGATTCATGACCAAAGCGCATCGTTGCCTGCACTTGCGTAGTGGTATCGGCTGTAGTGATGAAATTACGCAACAAGTTACGCTGGGCGTAAGGCTTTACGCCATTAGTCTGCGGGGCTGGCCCGTGACTCATGTACCAGCGGATATTGTTGATGCGCCACTGGTCATATTGTTCCTCGGGAGTGAACAGATGAAGCAGATCTGTGCCTTCATCGTGGCTCTGCATATTTGTAGCCAAATTGAAGAGAGCACGCATGAAAGAGCCTGCATTCAGACTATCCTTCACCCATTGTTGGTCGTTGAAAAGGATGGGCATCAGGCGTTCCGGATGAGTCAGTTTCTCTGCATATTCACGAGCAGTGGCATCGGCATTTGTTGTCTTAACGATTCCGTCGTGGGGCTGGTTTAGATAATATTGGAGCGACTCGCTGACATCGTTATGGAAACGGATGGACGGATTGGCGGCTGCAAACTCTTCGCATTCCGCAATCATACTAAGGATGCATCGGTTGATGACGGTACTGCGTGCATCAATAGGTAGGTCCTTTGTGAGAAAAATCTCCGGGAAATTGCGAATGATGCGCTTGGCGATACCGTGATGCTGGCGCTCACCCACTGTCGTGAGGTCTCCACGACGCTGATGTGTCGTTGCATAGATGGCTTCTACTGCTTGCCAAGTAGCCTCGCCTGTTGCTGTGAGTTTTCCTTGTGCATGAGCACGTTGCAACGCGTAGAGCGGTTTTGTATATTGCTCTTTGTCGATGAGCCAGCGAGAGCCATGACGACCATAGTGAGTGAAATAGAAGGGCTCGTAGCCTGCAGGAGTTGGCGTAAGAGCTTGTGTAGCCGGATGGTTATCATAGGCTAAATACTCACTCGCACAAAGAAAGGCGTTTCCTTTGATGTCTTCGGCAGCACTCCTTTTATAGAGATTTTGTCCAACGGCAGTCAGAGAGACAGCCATTGCAAGAGTAAGCAAAAGTCGATGCATATTCATGATTAATACGGTAGAAGATTATTCAACTTGGTGACAATATATGTATCCCAACTTATCGTAGAACTTCTCCAGCTGCGGCAGACGAGCCTTGAAACTCTCGAAATCCTTTTGGTTAGTACTGCACCATTGCACCTCGCTCATGGAAGCCAAACGTGGCAGTAACTGATAGAAAGCATGTTCGGGATAAGCGATATGTTCAGTCCATAGGTTAGCCTGAACGCCCAAGATGCAATTTTGCTCTTCTTCTGTCAGTTCCTCAGGGATTACGGGCTCGAATGAATGTATCTTGCTGCAGGAAACCTGATAGCTGTCAGTTGTTTGGGGCTGTTTGCTGTAGTCCTTCAGCTGAGGGTGGTCGATGTAAGCAAACACGTTAGGACTCATGATGACACGATGTTTCTGCTTGGCAGCCGCAATGCCACCCTTCGTTCCTCGCCAGGACATCACAATCGCGTTCTCTGTGAGTCCGCCGGCTAAAATCTCGTCCCAACCGATGAGACTGCGCCCGCGAGAAGCCAGGAACTGCTCTATCTCGTGGTTGATGTAGGTCTGCAGTTTATTCTCAGCGCTGCGACCATCCTGGCTTCCTCTTCCACCGTCGCCGTCAACCTTTATATTCTCGCTTGCCAAGCCCAATTCCTTAATCTTCGCCTGACACTTGGCACACTTCTGCCAACGTTCCTTCGGACACTCGTCACCACCAATATGAATGAAGGGAGAGGGGAACACGTCACAAAGCTCACCAAAGACGGTCTTCAAGAAGTAGAGTGTCTCAGGATTGCCGCCGCAAAGCACTTCGCGCATTACACCCCAATGAGGTGCAACGGGGTAGGGACCACCTGTACAACCTAGGTTGGGGAAGACGTGCAGGGCGCTTTGCATGTGGCCGGGCATATCTATCTCGGGTACCACATTAATATAACGCTCTGCTGCATAGCGGACCACCTCGCGACATTCATCCTGCGTATAGTAGCCTCCATAAGGAATGTTGTCATAGATACGCATATTGCCGGGACCGATAACCGTCTTTTCGCGTACACTGCCCTTCAGTGCCAAGTCGGGGAATGCTTTTACCTCAAAGCGCCAACCCTGATCCTCTGTCAGATGCCAGTGGAACTGATTGCAGCCGTGCAACGCCATTGCGTCCAAGAACTGCTTAATGAACTCTACGGTAAAGAAATGACGTCCGCAGTCAAGCAGTACACCACGATAACTAAAGCGAGGCTGATCGGTAATCTGAACATAAGGGAGCTCTACGGTCGTGAGCTGTTTCACGGGCAGACTCTTGCGTAAGGTCTGAGCAGCGTGGAATAACCCCACAGGCTCATAGGCGCTTAGTTGTATGCCGCCTTTGTTTACTTCCAATGTGTAACCTTCCTTTTGCTGGTCGGTCAGGGGAGCAGCCTGTTTTGCTTTCTTGCTCTTCTTCGCAGGGGCGATGATGCTCAATTTGATAGGCGCATTTTTGTCTGCAGGAGTCAGCAGCAAGCTGATACCTGTTGTCTCTTTCACCCACTGCTGCATGAATTGTGCAATGCGAGTAACTTCAGCATTGTTGTTATCATAGACAATACCCATGCCTCCAGTAAGCGTGAACAACTGAGTCGTGTCCGCCTTTACCTCCTTGGGCAGAGGAATAATGTTATAATTTGCTCGCTGAGCCGATACAGGAAGGACGGCGATACAAGCTAATATGAGAAATCCAATTCTTTTCATGAGGCTTTAGAATTTGATTCTTGCGAAAATGGGATAGTGGTCGGAGAGGGTGCGACGAGACATCTTACCATTCATGTCTTTGGCCCAGTAGCCATCAGTGAGGGTAGCATATGCTTCTACAGTGGTGGCGGGTGTTACGAAGATGTGGTCTATGCGTTGATCTGTCCAGAAATGGTAGTCATAACCATTGTAAGTGCCATTTTCTGCAAATCTTTCTTTGGCACAGGCATAACAATCTTTGAGAACACCAGATTCAGTGAATAGGGAATAAAGCTCATTGGTCTGGGAAACATTGAAGTCGCCACTCAATACCGCAAGTTTCTTGCCGTTATCGGTCATCTTTGTGATACGGTTCATCACTAATTTGGCGGATTCGCTGCGGGCGGTAACACCAACATGATCCATATGCAAGTTCAGGAAATAGAACTCCTTCTTGGTTTGGCGATCACGGAAATGTCCCCATGTGCAGATACGGATGCAAGCAGCATCCCAACCCAAAGCGGGTTTGTCGGGTGTTTCATTCAGCCAGAAGTTACCTTGTTCCAGAAGTTCTACACGATCGGGTTTATAGAAGATAGCGGAATATTCTCCAGCTTGCTTGCCGTCATCGCGGCCTACTCCAATCCATTTATAACCATCCAAAAGGGCATCTAAATCGACAAGTTGCTGATGTAAACCTTCCTGTGTTCCGAAAACATCTGGACGTTCCCAGTTGATTTGGCGTGCCATCACTTTACAGCGAATATTCCAAGCATTACCATTGATACTATCATTCTTATTCTTATAACGGATGTTATAGCTGCCAACAGTCAATTCCTGTGCTGAAACAGCAAGGCAGAAGAGACAGCCCATAAGGGAAAGAATTACTTTTTTCATATGAATCATTGATTATTGTTGAGAAGAAAAATTATTTATCAGATGAATACTTTTCTACGTAATAGACTTCGAGTTCGCGAGAGAGGGAAGACGTAGCTTCCCAAATCTCTCGGAAGGTGGCTTGAGCGTTGTTGGTTGTTGCATTTTCTGCTTTTGCTTCGATGCTTTTTAGGTTAGTAAGGATCAACAACGCTTGAAGCCTCTTTAGGTAAGTGTAGTTATTGTCGATGTTAAAACAAGGTACCATCAGTTCTTGTGCTGCTACTGATAAGCTGCACAAGCATACGAAAAAGATGGTAATGATTTTCTTCATTGATAGGCCTTTTTACATCAAAGGGTAAGTTTTCGTGATGCAAAGGTATAGAATCATTCCAATCAATGTTCGGAATGGTGTTGTAAAAAGAGAAAAAAATTTGATATACGCCTTTTACAACGTGTCACAATCCTCTTAGGGGACTTGTAATAAGGCTTTTGCGATACTTGAATGATCTGTGGTGGAGAGGGTATAGAGTTGTGGACGCAGTTGTCGGATATCCGCAATCAAATGAGACATATCTGAGCGATAGGTGTAGCTATTGCCTCCCAGTGACTCATAAATCTTTGATGATTTTTCTGAAGGAAGTGCAATGAGCATAGCCAGCAAACTTGCTCGTTTGGAGGGCTCGCCTGCTTTCAGGTTGATTTGCAAGGAAGCAAAGAGTGCTTCATCAGCATGGCCGGCACGAGCGCTGGAATAGAATGACTTGATGTTGTCGCGGATTTGATGTTGTCGGTTGCGGATATCTGCCTGTAATCGTTCGTGGCTTGCCAGCAACTGACGACGCTTGGCCAAGTCCGTCTCATCCATCGCCTGCAACGCTTTTTCGGAGTTCTTTAATTTGTTGGTCAAAGATGAGAGTTCGGTCATGTGTTGTCGAATCTCTTCCAAAGAGATTTGCATCTGGCTCTGATGACAAAGTACCGTCAGATCAAGCAGCATCTTTTGGAAGGCTTCCGTGTCCGTATCTTGTAACTCTCCTAAAGGATCCAAGAAACTAGTCAATGCTGAATGCAGGTTTTGTATTTCAGGGAGATTGGGCAAATGCTGGATAAGACTTGCAATGTGCTCGCTTACCAGTTCTCGTTTGGCAGCAGCTGCAATGGTTTCCATTCTCAGCTGTAAAGCCTGGAATAGTTTAATGGCAGTCTCCAGCCGTTCTATCGTGAAGGCATTACGAATCGTGGTAACCTCGTTGTTGAGTCCCTCTGTTACTCCAGGAATATCTATCACCTGTGTGCTAAAAGCTTCGTAACTATCCAGAATACGCTCGGTGTTCTTCACCTGAGACAGCCATTGTTGATTGTGTTTGACACACTTCAATAAATCTTTGACATCCCGTGGGTTCTTTAACAATTCCTCAGATTCCATTGCGACAAATAAACTCTCTTTCCAGTTGGTAGCCTTGATCTGTTGAATCTGTTTGTGCAAGGTTTCTGTCAAGGCCAATGTGCTGTTCATTGTCATCTCTTGAATCCTGCGGTTCAGGTCTTCATCGGGAATATTGCTATATTTGATTTCCTGACGTAGCTCCTCTAATGTCTCGCTGAGTTTTGGGTCGTTGACATAAGGCACCACCGTTGTCAGTACCTGTACGCGATCCATATAAGCCTGTTTCCGCTGCAACACATTCTGCTTTTCCTCTTCCTGGAGTCTGCGTAGATGTTCTTTGTGCTCATGCAATTTGCGCAAGTTAATGATGTATAGACGATAGCCCAAGAATGCGATGATAAGGATAGCCAATGCCGCTAAAATGACAACAATGGTTAGATTGATATCGTATGATGAGCGGTCAAAGGATAGGAACAAAGGGCGATACATCGTGGGGCTTTTGATAGAGTCTGCCACCATTACGCCCCATTCTGTAGAGAGATAGTAATGGCCATTGGCTTGAATACATCCTTCTGGAATAATACTTTGACCATGAAGAGTGTGGAACGGGAAAGGCGTTAAACCGTCATCGGAGACATTGAACACCCGAGCGTCATGAGAAGATAGCGCTGCTACACAGTATCTGTTCTCCTTGTGAGAAACGAGCATCAAACGCTGGAAACCAGAAACTTCGATAGAATCCGTTGCTTGTGGCTCTCCTTTTTGTAACAGGTACAAATGGTGATGGTTGAGCAAGAGCGTCTTTTCCGAATCTAACGGGAGAACATTGGTTTGGAAACGAATTCCTAACGTATTCGGAATAATCTCGGCGAACAGGCTGTCTTTTTTCCGAAGGATACACCAGAGTCCATCATTGAGCGTCGTGGCGTAAAGAGTATCTGCTGAATGAGATAGGAAATGAGTGATGTATGGCTCTATACGAGGTGGAACCAGACGCAGAGGCTTTCCATCCTTGAAAGCCATCAGGCTATCACGAACACCCACGAACATGATATCATCCATGCAAAAAAGAGCAGTAATGTCCTTTTCTGTGGTGAGCACAGCAGATGACAGGTCGGAGAAGGCATTGTGCCAACGGCTTTTCAGTTTCACTGTCTTAATCTGTTTGTGATTCGCCACATAGATGAGCTTGCCATTCTGGGTGCAAATGGCAGAGATATTGTCCGTTGAAGGTAGGTGCAACAGCTTTTGGGCTAATGTATCTTTTGCGCTCAAAGAATACAAGTCATTCTTAGGATCCAGCAGATAAGTTGTTTTGGACTGGGCATCGTAGGTGGACAGGTGAATCATGCTGGCATTTTGTCCTATGCCGTTGAGGGCAGAGAGACTTAGGATGGCATGTTCCGTGACCAGACGGATCATCTGGTGGTATTCGTCATAGAACAGGATATTACGAGTATCATCAGGAGCGGAATAAGGCAGCTTCACAGCTGTTGCGTTTTCCAAATCATCCAGATCTGTTGTGACATAAAGCCAGTCTTGAGTAAGGAAATAATATTTACCCAATGCGACCGTCATGGAGAATGCGGAGAACGGCAGTTGAAGGGTTTTGAGAACAACGTGATCTGAGAGGTTGATGACAAAGAGGCTGTTATCTGTGAGTGCATACAACCTGTTAGAATAGTAATCTTTTTCAATTTTACGGATCTGATGGCCATTCAGCAATGAATATTGAATCTTGGGTGCTGTGTTGGAGCGGTTGATGCACACGATGCCGTCATCAGATGCCAGATAGATGGTCTTTCCGTGTTCTATGGGGCTGCAGAAGACAAAGGGTCGTCCAACTTCTTTCTTGTACGCTATTGGTTTCAGATCATCTGTTGCCTGATGGGTAGAGAAGTAGTAAAGGCCATGACTTGTAGCAACTATGATGGTGTCACCCTGATAGGGAATCAACCCATAAGGACTGTAGTGAACACCTTGTTGCGGAATGCGCATTCTTCTGCTTGCCTGCCAGTGTCCTGTTGGGAGGTTGTCTTCTGATGATTGATGACCAGACATCTTCAGAACTCCAGAGCTGCGTACACCTGCCCAAATGCCATCTTCGTTATCTACAAAAGCCTGATAGATACGTGATTCGTGGCTTTGTAGATGGTTCTTCGTCTGTCCGTTGCACAGAAAGAATATGTCACCATGTTGCGAGCCTACAATATACGTGCTGTCATTGTAGGCTGTGATGGTGGCCAGGTCTTCGTTGAAAGGCAACGTCTCGAACGTAGATTCCACATTCGTAGGTGTTTCCTTGCAACTGAGCAGTAAGAGACAGGTACAGAGACAGATGTTAAATAGTTTGTTAGTGCAGATCATAAAGTTCTTAACAGGCGTTCGTCAGTTAGAAAGCGCTGGGTTTCAAATCTAAGCCTGAATGTTCATTGATGCCGAAGAGCAGATTCATATTTTGCACGGCTTGGCCGCTGGCGCCCTTCAGCAGATTATCAATGACGCTGGTGATTAATAGCTTGTTTCCGAACTTTTCTACGTGAATCAGTGCCTTGTTGGTATTGACGACCTGCTTGAGGTCAAGGTCGCAATCGACATAGTGTGTGAAAGCTGCTGTCTCATAGAAATTCTTGTACAGCTTCACGATATCTTCCTCTGGCAGCGCTTCGTCGATATGCACCACTTCCGTGCAGAAGATGCCGCGAGCAAAATCTCCTCGGTAGGGGATGAAATCTACTGCAGCCTCAAAGCCAGGTTGCAACTGTGCCAGCGACTGTTTGATTTCAGGTACGTGCTGGTGGCGGAAAGCCTTGTAGATGCTCATATTTCCTGAGCGCCAGGAGAAATGTGTGGTGGAACCGGGCTTCACACCAGCACCCGTAGAACCGGTGATGGCATTCACGCTGATGTCGCTGTGCAACAACCAATTGGCAGCCAAGGGCAGCAGACCTAATTGGATGGCCGTCGCAAAACAGCCAGGGTTGGCGATATGGCGAGCAGCCTTAATCTCTTCGCGATTCAACTCAGGAAGACCATAGATATAGTCGTGCTCTGGCGATGCCAAGCGGAAATCCTGAGCTAAGTCAATGATTCGTACGTTCTGCGGAACGGGGTGCTCTGCCAGGAACTCAGCGCTCTTGCCGTGACCCATGCACAGGAACAGTACATCGATGCTCTTGAGCGCCAGTCGGCTGGTGAACTTCAGGTCTGTCTCGCCCAACAATCCCTCATGCACATCTGTGATCAGGTTCTTGGCGTTGCTGGTGCTGTGCACGAAAGCTATCTCTGCCTCGGGGTGATGCAGGAGCAGACGGATGAGTTCACCCGCAGTGTAGCCTGCGCCACCGATAATACCTACTTTAATCATGCCCTTATTTATATAAATAGGTGTTGTCTTTCGGCATAATGAGCCAAAGAATCAAATAGATGATACCGCCACAAAAAGCTGTGCTAACAGTCAGTACCACCCACACCAGTCTCAGCATGTCTGCATTC
The DNA here is from genome assembly GCA_947305005.1 of uncultured Prevotellaceae bacterium. Taxonomy (GTDB): domain Bacteria; phylum Bacteroidota; class Bacteroidia; order Bacteroidales; family Bacteroidaceae; genus Physcousia. Next base: position 62,975 of record CAMZCM010000011.1, read on the forward strand.
CAGCCGAAATAGTCGGCAATACCGCCGCAGATACCTGCGATCCATTTGTTGCTCGTTGAGCGAAGAAGTCTTTTGTCCATTGTTTCAAAAATTATCTCTGTTCGTCTTTGTGGATTCCGTAATATACACGTAGCGGTGTGGAGAGCACCTTAATGAAGCCCTTGGCCTCGTCGGCTGTCCAACCTGTCTGTGTCTCACCATATTCTCCAAGCTTGCTCTTCGTGAGGTCGTTGGCGCTGTCAATGCCCACGGTCTCGAAACCGAAGGGACGGAGTTTCAGGATGGCTGTACCAGTCACATTGCGCTGTGAGCTGGTCAGCATGGCTTCAATATCGGGCATTACGGGCTCTAGGTACTGACTCTCGTGCAGGAACATGCCGTACCAGTTGCCCACCTGATCTTTCCAGTACTGCTGCCATTTGGAGAGGGTGGATTTTTCCAGCAGACGGTGTGCCTCAATGATGAGCTTGGGAGCTGCGGCTTCGAAGCCTACGCGGCCCTTAATGCCGATGATGGTGTCGCCCACGTTAGCATCACGACCGATGGCATAGCTTGCGCCAATCTCCTCGATCTTCTGGATAGCCTTGATGCGGTCGGTGAACTTCTCGCCGTTCACGCCTACAATCTCGCCCTTCTCGAATTGGATCTTCAGCAGGCTTTCAGGCTCTTTGGCTGTGACGTGTTTCAGATATGCCTCTTCGGGCAGCCCCTGAGTAGCATCCAACAGCTCGCCGCCGCAGATGCTGGTGCCCCAGATACCCACATTATAGGAATATTTTAGTTTGGCGAAGTCAGCGCTGAAGCCGTGATCGTTCAGGTAATCCACCTCTTCCTTACGTGTCAGCTTCTTGTCACGGGTGAGGGTGATGATCTCCACACCAGGTGCCATCACCAGGAAGGTCATGTCGAAACGGATTTGGTCGTTGCCGGCACCTGTGGAACCGTGAGCGATAGCGTCAGCACCGATTTCTTTTGCGTAGCGCGCGATGGCGATAGCCTGGAAAATACGCTCGGAACTTACACTAATGGGGTAGCAGTTGTTACGCAGTACATTACCGAAGATCATGTATTTCAATGATTTCTCATAGTACTCTTGAGTGACGTCCAAAGTCACATATTTCGTAGCCCCCAACTTGTAGGCGTTCTCCTCATTGGTCTTCAGCTGCTCAGCGCTGAAGCCGCCCGTGTTGGCACATGCGGCATGTACTTCATAGCCATCCTGTGCCAGTTTCATCACTGTGTAACTTGTGTCTAAGCCTCCGCTGAAGGCCACCACTACTTTTTTCTTTTCCATTTTATTGTTGTTTTTGTTATTTGTATCTTCGTTAATCTCTCATCTCTGCACTGTGTGGTGCACGGCCCTCCAAACGGCTGATTCTGTCCAGCACATCTTGCGAGATCTTGGCGGGTAGGTGTTCCTCGGGATCATAGAGCATAGCTGTGCAGATGCAGTATTTGCGGCCTGTGCGATGCAGTACATCCACGTTGATGCAGCCTTCGCATCCCTTCCAGAATGCCTCGTCGTCTGTAAGGTCGGCAAATGTCACAGGCTTGTAGCCCAGTTGGGTGTTCATGGTCATCACAGCAGCTCCGCTGGTGAGAGAGAATATCTTGGCGTGTGGCCAGCGTGTACGAGCCAAAGAGAAGGTCATGTCTTTGATTCTCTTAGCCAATCCGAGCCCACGGAAATCCGGATGCACGATGAGACCAGAGGTGGTCACATACTGCTTGTTACCCCATGTCTCAATGTAGCTGAAGCCTGCAAAGCGCGGTTCGCTGCCATCAGCTTGTGGAGCCAGTGCAATGACGGCCTTAGCTTCACGCATCTTGTTGGCCACGTATTCGTGGGTGCGCTTGGCAATACCTGTGCCTCGAACCTTTGCAGCATCCTCAATGGTCTTGAGAATCGTATCAACATATTTTTCATGTGACTCGTCAGCCACAATCACATCAATAGGTATATTTGGATGATTATTCATATTCTAAACGATATTCTGGGAACTGTATATTCAACTCTGTTGGATGTCTGAGATTGCATTGACGACCTGTTGACGGTCTGCGTTTTCGTCGAGGATAATCAGCACGGTGTCGTCGCCGGCGATGGTGCCTAACACCTCTGATAGCTGGGCGTTGTCAATATCATAGGCCACATGAGAAGCATGTCCAGGCGGGGTGCGCAGAACAGCAAGATTGCCGCTGAATTTCACGGACAGCGCCCCAAGGCGGTTGATCTGCTGAACAGTGACATGTGTGTCGCTGACTCGCTGATACTTACGCTGCTCAGGCAGCATATAGATATAGTTGCCGTGCTCGCCATGACCTTTGACAATGCGCAATTGCCGCAAGTCACGTGAGAGCGTAGCTTGTGTGGAAGGGAAACCGGCCGTTTTCAACTCGCGGAGTAGTTCCTCTTGCGTGCTTAGTTCCTGGCTCGAGATAATCATTTTGATGACCTCTAACCGAGTGTTTTTGGCTTGCTTCATATCCTTTATTCCTTTTTGCGGCTGCAAAGATATGAATATTTTTCCAAACTTCCATCATTTTTCACGTATATTTTTGCAAATAGCTGAAGAAACGGTCGGGCCAGAAGTTCATGATGAGCTCGTCTGGAAATTCGGTTTCTGCCAACAAAGGCAACAGATACTCGTAGTCAGCAATCTGATAGGAGATATGGGCATCGCTGCCTAGGATGGTGGGAACCCCGTAGCGTTTGCATAGCCGCAGCAGCTCTAAGTTGTTCTCGCGAGCCACCGTTTTCTTGCGTTGGGGAGCCAGCGAATGGTTGTTGATTTCCAGCAGTGTATGCGATTCTTTGGCGGCCAGCACCAGTCGCTCAAAATCCAGCTCTGCAGTGCCGTCACCCGGGTGGCTGATGATATCAATCTTCGGATTTCGGATGACTTGGATGACGCCCTCCGTGTTCTCTTCCTTCGTGCCTCCTTTCCACCATTCACCGTGAATGCCGGCGATGGCAATATCCAGTCGATTCAAATAATCCTCGTTCAAGTCAAGTGTCCCTTTCGTATCTAGAATATTCACTTCGCAGCCCATCAGGATGCGGACACCAAACAGCTGCCTGGGCACCACAAACATATTTCTGAAATACAACACAGGGCATGTGCCTGGCACACTGGGGCCATGCTCCGTGATTCCCAGCACCTCCAATCCTTTCTCTGCAGCCGCCTGTGCCATTTCCTGCAGGGTGCTGAAGGCGTGTCCTGACGCCACTGTGTGCGTGTGTGCATCTACTAATACTTTTCTCATCGTAATGAATTATGAGGGGTGATGTTATGTGAAATTGGCTACAAAAGTACACCCTAAACCCTTTCGCACCAAATTTTTGATGTTTTTTCTACAGCCCGAGTTCATGGTTAATGGTTATGGTTCATGGTTCATGGTTTCAAGTTTCAAGTTTCAAGTTTCAAGTTTCAGGATTCAGGTTTCATGTTAGGGTTATGGTTCAGGGTTCATGGTTAAGGTTGTAATAATTTTTGATGATTTTGGTTTTCGATCTGGTTTTCGTTTGATTTTGCGCTGCCTGAAGAGATTTTGCTGGTAGGCCTAAGAAAATTTTTTCCTTGGGCATCGCGCAAATTTTCTTAGGCCTTAGAGAAAATTCGCGCTGCCAAACTATCTTTTTCCGTCCATAAATGAGGTAAGTATTTTTCAGGGATCTTATATCTGTTCATTTATGTCTTACCCTGATTCAAGGGGATTTTTTTCGCAAAGGTTCTTTGGCATGGTGAATTATCATAATATTCCGGCATTCTTTAAGATTTTACCGGCTTTGTTAAGAATTTAGGTTTAATTTTGTACCTTTGCACCATGGATAAGCTCTCTCCCCAACAGCGGCACGCGAATATGGCGGCGATTCGTGGTAAAAACACGAAGCCGGAATTGATTGTGCGCAAAGGGCTGTGGAAGAGAGGGTTCCGTTATAGGCTGAACCATAAGCGGCTGCCTGGACATCCTGACTTGGTGCTGAGGAAATATAGGACGTGCATCTTTGTGAATGGGTGTTTTTGGCATGGACACCACACTCAATGCACAATTCATAATTCACAATGCATAATTGAGAGTTCGGAGTGCTGCAAGATTCCGAAGACGAACAGGGAGTTCTGGGTGGCGAAGATTCGCAGGAATAAGGAACGGGATAAGGAGGAACAGCGAAGATTAGCTGAGATGGGGTGGCATTGCATTACCGTTTGGGAGTGTGAGCTGAAGCCGTCGAAGCGTGAGGAGACGCTGGATTCGATAGCGTTCACCCTGAATCATATCTGGTTGCAGAATCACACAAGATGTCTGATGGCTGACGGAAGAGGTAAGATGGATAGTGGAATTCCATATCCGCAATTAGACGAAGAGGATATGCAGATGCCGATGGCAGCAGAAGATGAATGTTTATAAGAAAAAAATAAACTGACAACAATGGATATAAAGGAACTATTGAATAGGACGGATAGGTTTGCGGCCAATGCGGGTTGCAGGATTACGGAAGTGGACGAACGTCATGCCGTAGCAGAGATGACGGTAACGACAATGCACCTGAATGGCGGCAATGTGTGTCAGGGTGGTGCGCTGTTTACGTTGGCCGACCTAGCCATTGCTGCCTGGATGAACTACAACGGACAGTTGACGTTCGGCATCAACAACAGCATCATGTATGTATCGAGTGCGCGTGAGGGCGATGTGCTGCAGGCAGAGGCTGTCGGCATTTGCGACCACCACAAGATTCCTGCCGTAGAGGTGCGCGTGACCAATCAGGAAGGACAGCTCATCTGTCACGTGACAGGCATGGGGTACCGAAAAAACGTAAAGGTTCCAACGAAGGATGCAGGGATAAGTGAATAGGTTCACGATTCATGGTTCATGATTATGAAATAGAACAGAAATAGAAAACGTTAGAAGAATAATAATATGACAAACAATAAGATCATCGAAGGCTACATGCCTTTTATGGGCTATCAGACTTACTATCGCATAGTGGGTGAGCCATCCGAAAAAGCTTCTCTGTTGCTACTTCATGGTGGCCCGGGAAGTACCCACAACTATTTTGAGGTACTCGACTGCATCGCCGACACAGGAAGGCAGGTTATCTCCTACGACCAGATAGGTTGTGGAAACTCATACCTCGATGGTCACCCTGAGTTATGGACACAGAAGACATGGATAGACGAGCTTATCGCCATCCGTGAGTATCTCCATCTTGACACGGTTCACCTTCTTGGACAGTCGTGGGGCGCTATGCAGATCATCGCATACGCCATCGACGAGAAGCCTGCGGGCATCAAGTCGCTTATCCTTTCATCCGGCCATGCTTCCAGCAGCCTGTGGGCCAGCGAACAACACCGACTCATCAAACAGCTTTCGGAGGAAGATCAGGAGGCCATACGGCAGGCGGAGGCCACTGGCCAATGGGATTCGCCTAGCTACCTGCGTGCCAACGATCATTACTTCGAGCAGTTTGTCATCAGCGTCGATGAGCATTCGCCAGAGTGTCTGCGCCGTCCGAAACGCGCTGGAACAGAGGCCTATCTCTACGGATGGGGCCCCAACGAATACCAGCCGCTCGGCAGCCTGAAGGATTTTGAATACACTGACCGCCTGCATCTCATCACCCAGCCGACACTCATTTGCAGTGGTACGCGAGACATTTGCACCCCTGTTGTTGCTGCCTCGCTCTATGAGCATATCCCCGGCAGCCGTTGGCACCTCTTCCGCAAGGCACGTCATACCTGTTTTGTCGATGCCCACGAAGAATACTGCAAAGTGCTCATTGACTGGCTTAAAGAAAACGATTAGAATTGATCTGGCTTGATCATGGATAAGGCCCAGAAGATGGCAGTAGGATAATGAAACAGATAGAAGTCGTAGCAGCGATAATCCGTAAGGGTGATAAGATCTTCGCTACCCAACGAGGATATGGCGAGTGGAAGGACTGGTGGGAGTTTCCTGGCGGAAAGATGGAGGCAGGGGAAACACAAGAGGAGGCACTCGTGAGGGAGATTCGCGAAGAGCTGTCTGCGGAAATCAGCGTGGATGAGTTCTTTTATACGGTTGAGTATGATTATCCAGCCTTTCACTTGACCATGCATTGTTTCTTCTGCTCTCTCATTGGTGAGGCGTTGCATCTGAATGAACACGAAGCGGCCAGATGGCTGGCGAAAGATAAGCTGGATAGCGTGAAGTGGTTGCCAGCGGATGTGAAGTTGATTGCAGATTTAAAGTGTCTGATGTAAGAAGTAAGATGTAAGACAAAGCAAGAACAAATCCGCTCTCTGTTGTACTATCTTAACCAAACCTGACACAATCTTATCACAGTGTCGGAGAAGGTTAAGATAGTGTTAGTCTCTTTTCCCTTTTCTCCTGATTTTTGCGCCCGAACTCCGAGGGGGGGTACTTTAAACGACTAAAAGTCATTTACTAACATCATATTAACAATGAGAAAAATTACACTTTACATCTTGCTCTTAGTGGTTATGAATATCGATGCCAAGCTGATTGAAACAACCCTATGGGAAGATACTTATGTTAACGAAGTCCCAATAAACGCAGAGGCTGTGGCCACTTTGGCTGCAGGAGATGTGCTACGCATCTATGTGACCGTTCCCGAAGGTGGTGCCAACTTCAAGATTGTGTACAAATGTGCACCTTCTTGGAACGAGACGACAATACCTTCTATCGATAATCAGTGGCCTTGGGTGAATGGAGGGGAGACTTATTACGATCTTACCCTGACGGCTGAAGACATCTCTGCGCTTGCAGGCATGAATATTTATATTTACAAAGGCGATAATAGCACTATTAATAAGGTGTCTAAGATTGTGGATAATCCCAATATTGTCGAGGTGTGTATTGGTGCCGACGGCATTTGTACATGGAGTTGTGACAAGAAACTCAATTTCGCGGGGTCAGGGATTCAGGCTTATTATGCCTCTGCTGTCAAAGAAGGATATGTCATGCTGACAGAGACTGAAACGACACATGATTGGCAGGGTTACATACTGACGGGGGCTGAAGGAACTTATGATATTCCTGTAACGGAAAGTGCTGATTATCCTTCTGTCAACTACTTGAAGCAACAGGCGGGGCCTGGAACGGTTACCGCTTCAACAGGCCGTATTTTCCACTATATCTTTGCCAAGAATGGCAGCGGCGAAATAGCCTTCTACAAACTAGTCTCTGACCACACTCTGGGAGCTCACAAAGCTTATCTGGAGACTGAAACGGACATCACACCTGAGGCGGGTGTCAAGGGCGTTCGCTTTATCTTTTCCGATGATGTGGATGGCGTGGTTGCAACGGATAGCAAATGCATGACAGACGATGCCGTTTACACCTTGAACGGCGTTCGCGCGAAGCAGCCTAAGAAGGGGCTTAACATCATTGGCGGGCGCACCGTCTTCATCAAATGAATGAGAATACAAAGTTAAAAGATAAAAGAATAGAACTATGAAACGTACATATATCAGCCCTATTTGTCATATCATCGCAATACGTCCGCAAGGAATCATGGCATTGAGCACGCTGAATGTCTCTTCGTCAAACTATGACGATGGAAACATGACAGACCTCGTCAAATCTGACCGCCGCTCTGTTTTCTCTGTCTGGGACGATGATTGGGGTCAACAATAATAGAAACTAACGGTGAATTAAATCCATATACATCATTAGCTATTTTAGTTAGTATTAAAGGAATGCTGGCCGAGAGGCTGGCATTTCTTGTTAAAATAATACCAACGGGGGATATTCTTTCGCTAATTTTTGCAGAGGAGAAAATAAAACGCTACCTTTGGCGCATCATTTTCAAATTATTCACTAACGAAAAGCTTTACAACGATGACCCACGGAAACACCACGAACCCGTCTGTGATGAGGGAGATTACGCCGCTGTCTGAGCGCGATTGCTTCTATATTGCCGACCGTCACAAATCGGCTTTTGACTACCCCATCCATTGTCACCCCGAATATGAACTGAACTTCATCGAGAACGCTGCCGGGGTGCGTCGAACGGTGGGTGACCATAGCGAGATTATCGGTGACTATGATTTGGTGCTGATAGCAAGCTCCGACCTCGAGCACGTATGGGAGCAAGCCGACTGCAAGAGTTCGGATATTCGCGAGATCACGATTCAGTTCACGTCTGATATTGTGCCTGACACGCTCCTGCAACGTAATCAGTTTGACAGCATTCGAAGGATGCTGGAACGTGCCCGCTGCGGCTTGGCGTTCTCGCTGCCTACCATCATGCGAATCTATGGTAAACTGAACCATTTGATCGAGAACAAGGCGGGTTTTCATGCGGTGCTGGAGTTCTATGAAATCCTGTACGAGCTGTCGATGAGCGAGGATGCCCGGACGCTGTCGAGTTCCGCCTTCGCCCGCATCGAGACACGCAATGAGAGTCGGCGCGTGGCTAAGGTGCAGGAGTATATCGCCCATCATTATCAGGAAGATATCCGCACCGAGACGCTGGCCGATCTGGTAGGGATGACGCCCGTGTCGTTCAGTAGGTTCTTCCGCCAGCGAACTGGTCGCACGTTCTCTGAGTATCTGATAGACATTCGTCTGGGCTACGCCTCTCGCTTGCTGATAGACTCCGAACAGACAGTGGCCGAGATCTGTTACGACTGCGGTTTCAATACGCTCTCCAACTTCAACCGCCTGTTCCGTAAATACAAAGGCTGTTCGCCGACTGAGTTTCGCGAGAATTTCCAAAAGAAGAGGGTGATTATATAGGATGGTGTCAGGGATGGTTAAAAAAGTGTTATCATTTATGGCAAGAGACTGCGTATCTTTGCAGCGCAAACCGTCCATGAATTGTGATATGTTTCTGAAAAGATTTGTCTTCATTTGGTGTCTTTTGCCGATAGCCACGTCCGTGATGGCAGACGAGGCCGCTCCTGCCCTGTGCAATCCCAATGCCACAGAGCCCGCTCAACGGGTGTTCAGGATTCTGAATAAACTATATGGCCAGAAAACGGTAAGCGGCGTGGTGGCTAACGTGAACTGGAACACGAAGGAGGCGGAGAACGTGTATGAATGGACAGGCAAATGGCCGGCACTGAATGTTTTCGATTATATTCATGCTTATGCCGCCAAGGACGTGAACCCCAGCGGATGGATCAATTACAAGGAGATGACCGTTCCTCGGAAATGGTGGAGGGCCGGAGGCCTCGTAGGTGCTATGTGGCACTGGAACTTAAAAACCAATGATGGAACGGGGTGGACTTGCACGCCTGGCACAAAGGACGATGAGACGAGTTTCGACGTATCAAAGATTGAGGACAGCGAATCTGAGGAATATAAGCAGGTAATCAAGGATCTCGACCAGATAGCAGGTTACCTGAAATCAATGCAAAATGCAGGAATACCAGTTCTGTGGAGACCCTTGCACGAGGCTGCCGGAAATACCTATGAATATACTGGTGGTAAGGCATGGTTCTGGTGGGGCAGCAAAGGGGCGGAGCTGTATAAGAAGTTGTGGCAACTGATGTATGACCGGTTCGTGAACCACCATCAGCTGAACAACCTTATCTGGATTTGGACCAGTCAGGTTGGCGATGAGACATGGTATCCGGGTGATGAGTACGTGGATATCATCGGACGTGATACGTATGGCGCCACGAGTAGCAACGCCCGCCAACAGTTCAGGACTCTCCGCAACGCCTTCCCGTCGAAGATGATAGTGTTGGCAGAGTGCGGGCACAGCAGTAGCAAAAAGATGGCGACAGTCAGCAAAATGTGGAATGCTGGTGCTCAATGGGGGTGGTTCATGACCTGGTACGATTATAACTACAACACTGGCGGTTCCACCACTCACCAACATACAGATGCCGAATGGTGGCAGGACGCATGGGATAGTGGCATTGTGGTGGATCGCGACGAGATGAAGCAGCTTTTGAACGATGAAACGGGCATAAATGAAGCCAAAGGGGAGCAGGAAGAGGCGAGAAGCGGGTGGTACACGCTCGATGGACGACGTCTGAATCTTCCTAGACGCGGCTTGGTGATTAGCAACGGTAAAATCATGATGGTGAAATGAAGAAAACATGTCTCTTTTCCATACTTCTGCTCGTGACTGCCGCCCTATTCGCACAGCCTCGTGAGCAACTGCTGGAACGGCTGAAGAAGTTACAGACGCACGGCGTCATGTTCGGCCATCAGGACGATCCTTTTTATGGGCTTGGATGGAACGACCGCTCTGCTTCTGGAGGACATTCCGACGTACTGGCAACCTGTGGTGACTATCCGGCTGTGATGGGGTTCGACATAGGCGGCATTGAGAAGGGCGATGAGAAGAACCTTGACAGCGTACCCTTCGCCCGCATTCGCGAAGAATTATTAGCGCAGCTGAAAAGAGGAGGCATAGCGGCTATTTCTTGGCATCCCAGAAACCCACTGACTGGTGGCAACGCATGGGATGTCAAGGACAGTACGGTTGTGAGAAATATCCTGCCTGGTGGAAGCCAGCATCTGAAGTTCGTCGGATGGATGAAGCGTGTTTCTGCCTTCCTACAGTCACTATGTGATGATGAAGGTCACCCCGTAGCCATCATTTTCCGCCCGTGGCACGAGAACAATGGCTCGTGGTTCTGGTGGGGAAAGAAGCTGTGTACGGTAGCTGAATACAAAGCGCTTTGGTGTATGTTGCAAGATCACTTGTTGGCCGACGGCTTAACAAATCTTGTCTGGAGTTGGAGTCCCAATCTTGGTTTAAATGCCGATGAAATGGATACTTTTCCAGGCAACAACAGGGTAGATATCATTGGATTGGATGCCTATCAGTGGGGAACGGAACAGGATTTCGTGCGGCAGCTGAACGAAGATTTAACGCTTCTCACGCAAAAGGTAAAGGACTCGAAAAAGTTACTGGCTCTTACGGAGTGCGGTTATCAAACCCTGCCCGATTCCACTTGGTGGACACGAGTGTTGCAGCCGCAGATAGAGAAATATGCACTCAGTTATTTCCTCGTCTGGCGCAACGCAGGTGATCACGAGTACTTTGCTCCATCGCCCAAGACGAAAGACGCACCCGATTTTCGCAAGATGGTGAAAAACAAGAGAATATTGATGCTAAAAGATATCAAGTGATTGACGATTTAACTATTTACGATTGACAAATCATCATAGACAATGAATAAAGAACAGTATAATTTGAAGGTGAGGGCATTGAGACAGCATCACGAAGAATTGCTGAGTCGCAAGAACGAGCCGCAGCCGTGGGGAAATGGGATTTATGAGAAATATCAGTTCCCCATTCTTACAGCCGAGCACACACCGCTGGAGTGGCGCTATGACTTCTCCGAACAGGACAATCCTTACCTGATGCAACGTATCATGATGAACGCAGTACTGAATGCTGGTGCCATCAAGCTGGATGGGCGTTATCTGCTCGTCTGCCGTGTGGAAGGTGCTGATCGCAAGAGTTTCTTTGCCGTGGCCGAGTCGCCTAACGGTATAGATAACTGGCGTTTCTGGGACGAACCTATCACAATGCCCGAGGCTGCCGTTCTTGCCACCAATATCTATGATATGCGTCTCACACAGCATGAAGATGGCTGGATCTACGGTGTCTTTTGTGCCGAGCGTCACGACGATGCACAACCCGGCAATTTAAGTGCTGCTACCGCTACTGCCGCCATCGCTCGTACCAAAGACCTGAAGACGTGGGAACGTCTGCCCGACCTACAATCCAAGAGTCAGCAGCGCAATGTCGTGCTCCATCCAGAGTTCGTAGATGGAAAATATGCTTTCTATACCCGTCCGCAAGACGGTTTCATCGACACAGGTAGCGGCGGCGGAATCGGTTGGGGATTAGTGGATGATATTACAAGGGCTGTTGTGGAAAAGGAAATCATCATCAATCCACGTCACTATCACACCATCCAAGAGGTGAAAAACGGCGAAGGTCCTGCGCCCATCAAAACAGCAAAAGGCTGGCTTCATCTAGCACACGGCGTGCGAGGAACGGCTGATGGTTTGCGCTACGTCCTTTATATGTATATGACCGCTCTCGATGACCCTACGCGTGTCATCGCACAGCCTGGCGGTTGGTTTCTTGTGCCCGAAGGTCAGGAATACGTGGGCGACGTGATGAACGTAGCGTTTTCCAATGGCTGGATAGCTGATGAGGACGGTCGTGTGCTCATCTATTATGCCACTGCTGACACCCGCCTACACGTAGCTATCAGCTCCATCGACCGCCTCATAGATTACTGTATGAAGACACCCGAGGACGGACTAACGACAGCTGCCAGCGTAGAGACCATCAAAAAAATGATACAAAAGAATAAGCAATGGCAAGCTTAAGAGAAAAAATAGGCTATGGCTTCGGTGATATGTCATCATCGATGTTCTGGAAGGTCTTTTCGTATTACCTTCCGTTCTTCTATTCGAACGTCTTCGGCCTGTCACTCGTTGATGCTGGTGTGCTCGTGCTTGTCACCCGCATCTGGGATGCTGTCAGTGACCCTGTGATGGGCATCATCGCCGATCGCACACATACACGATGGGGAAAGTATCGGCCTTATCTGCTCTTTGTGGCACCCCTTTTTTCCATTGCTGGCATCCTTCTTTTCACGACGCCCGACTGGACGTATAGTGCAAAACTAGTCTATGCTTACATCACTTATATCTTCATGATGACCGTCTATACGGGTATTAATGTGCCGTATGGTGCGATGTTGGGAGTGATGACAGATGACCCGCAAGAGAAAACCGTATTCTCTTCTTTCCGCATGTTCTTTGCCTACGGCGGATCTTTCATCGCCCTTGCTGCTTGGGAACCACTCGTCAACTTCTTCAAGAATCACCACGCCCTCATGGGAGGGGCTGGGGGAGGACCTTCAGCGTGGCAACATGCGATGATGGTCATCGCTGCCGTCTGTCTCGTTTTATTTCTCCTCACCTTCGCTTTGACGCGGGAGCGCTTAAAAACGGTTAGTACTGTTTCAGTGGGGAAGGACTTCAAGGCCTTGCTCTCGAACAAACCTTGGTGGCTGCTCATCGGAGCTGCCCTCTGTTTTAACCTTTTCTGCACTGTCCGGGGTGCAACCGTTGCCTATTTTTTTGCCGATATCATCGGCTTCGACGCGGTGCTTCATTTTTCATTTTTCACTTTTCATTCTTCACTTTTATTTTACGCCGGTTTGTTCCTCAGCGTGGGTGAGATTGCGAACATGGTGGGCGTGGCATGTACCGTTCCATTGGCCCGCAGACTCGGAAAAAAGTCCCTTTTCATCGGAGTGAATGCCGCATTGTTCTTCCTCAGCATCGCCTTCTTCTTCATCCCCGTTTCAACCACGGGCTTTTGGATGATGCTGCTATTCCAAGTATTGATTTCCATGCTCACAGGCATCATGTCGCCGCTCATCTGGTCTATGTACGCTGATGTCAGTGACTATGCTGAGTTGCGCTATCATACCGCCTCCACTGGTCTCATTTTCTCCTCCAGCTCTATGGCACAGAAATTTGGTGGAGCCATAGGCGGTGCCGCCGTCCTTTGGCTCCTTTCGGCCTGCGGCTATACGCCTCGCACTGATGAGCAGTTGGCTGCACAATCATTGATCACACAACCCGAGGCTGCCATGCAATGTCTTCGCTATTTGATGTCATTTATCCCTGCCGCTGTTTCCCTCCTGGCTATCCTCGTCTGTTACTTCTATCCCCTCACCACTTCACGTGTTCGAGATATCAACGAACAACTTAAAATTGAAAGGAATGACAACGCTTGACACTTTACGCGCAGAAGTCGCAGCATGTCTCACGGACAATATCCTCCCGTTTTGGCTGAACAATATGCAAGATAGGGAGCGGGGTGGCTGGTATGGACAGATGACGGGACGTGGTGAGTTGGTGAAGGACGCGCCACGTAGTGCTGTGCTCTATGCTCGTTTGCTATGGACGTTTTCAGCTGCGTATAGAGTGCTTGGGAGCTATGAATACTTCGAAGCAGCCAAAAGGACAAAAGACTATATTTTATCCCATTTCATCGATGAAGTATATGGCGGAACCTATTGGAGCGTTTCTGCAGATGGAAAGCCCTTGGACACGAAGAAACAGTTCTACGCCATTGGGTTTATGATTTATGGTTTTTCTGAATATTCACGCGCCACAGGTGACAAAGAGGCCGTGCAGGCAGCCATAGACCTCTATCATTGCATTGAGAGCCATGCTTTTGACCATGAATATAACGGATATATCGAGGCTATGACCCGCGACTGGCAGCCCATCAGCGATATGCGCTTGTCCGACAAGGACGCTAACTATCCGAAGTCGCAAAACACACATCTACACATCATTGAGCCCTATACCAATCTTTACCGTATCTGGCCTTCAAAGGAATTGGAGCATTCGTTGTATAATCTCATCAGCATTTTCATAAACCACATCCTCAACCCTGAGACTCATCACCTTGACCTGTTCTTTGATATGGACTGGACGCGCATGAGTACAGCAGAAAGTTATGGTCACGATATAGAGTGCTCGTGGTTATTGCACGAAGCGGCATTGGTGTTGGGTGATAAAAGGGTGTTGGAGGAGGTTGAACCCGTTGTGCAAAAGGTGGCCCAGGCAAGTGAAAAAGGACTGATGAAGGATGGCTCTATGATTCACGAGACAGAAGATGAAGACCGTCATTGGTGGGTGCAAGCAGAAGCCGTAGTAGGTTTTTTCAACCTCTACAAACATTTTGGAGATGAGTCCGCTTTAGACAAGGCGCAAAAGCTATGGGAGTACATAAAAGCCCATTTTATCGATGTCTATCTCGGTGAATGGTATTGGAGCATACGCACAGATGGCAGTGTCAATCTTGACGAAGACCACGCTGGTTTCTGGAAGTGTCCCTACCACAATGGTCGGATGTGCTTAGAACTTATAGAGCGAATCAGATAGGTCAAATACTTGTTGTATGAGCTATCAACCATTCACGATCCTGCACATCGTTGAGCAATGGTAAAAGTGCTTCACGCACGTGGGCGTGATAATCATTAAGGTATTGCAGCTCATCGGGTGACATCAGCTCGCGAATAATAGGAGTAGTATCAATGGGGCAGAGGGTGAGAGGTTCAAGGCGGAGCCAGCCATCACCGTCCTGCACGATAACCATCGTGTTCTCTGTGCGGCAACCGTGACTGTCGGTGATGTAGATGCCAGGTTCGATGGTGACTGTCATGCCGGCTTGCAGAGGCGCCGGCATCCAATTCATACGGAACTGATGGGGACCTTCATGGACACTGAGGTAGGAACCGACGCCGTGACCTGTGCCGTGACCGTAGTTCTTGTGCTCCTGCCACATCGCATAGCGGGCAAGTACATCGAGTTGTGTACCTGTGGTTCCTTCCGGGAATACGGCAGTGGCGAGGCGGATATGCCCTTTGAGTACAAGGGTATAGTCGCGTCGTTCTTCATCGGTGAGGGGACCGAGGGCGATGGTGCGGGTAATATCAGTAGTGCCGCAGTCGTACTGCGCGCCACTGTCGAGGAGCAACAGGCCATGCGGTTCCAAAGGAATGTCCGTCTCAGGCGTAGCCTCATAGTGAACAATGGCGGCATGGGGGCCATAGCCTGCAATGGTATCAAAGCTGATATCGCGGAAGCCCGGCTGTTCCGCACGCAAGCGAGTAAGAACCTTATCCACTCCAACTTCCGTTATTCCGTTAACCGTTAATTCGTTAATCTGTCTCAAGAATTTCACCATTGCAACGCCATCGCGCAACATAGCCTGGCGGAAGCCTGCAATTTCAGCATCGTTCTTGATGGCACGCAGGGACGTGATGAGAGAAGGAGCTTCGACGGCGCCCCTGCGGAAAAGGGCGTGGTTAACGCTGTTTGGGTCGAGTTGAAGTTTCCAAGCATCTTGCAGTTCATCGTTGTAGTGGCAGACGTCACTGTAAGGACGTAGTTCGATGTGGTTCTCATGAAGATAGTGAGCCACATGAGGAGGTACTTTCTTGGGTTCAATATATAAAATGGCTTTCTCGGGCAGAAGGAGTAGATAGCTGACGAAGACAGGGGTACAGTGGACATCTTTTCCACGCAGGTTCAGTACCCATGCAATCTCGTCAAGTTGGGTGACGAGTAAAGCATCTGTTCCGTTCTTGTGTAGCACAGAGCGGATATCGGAGAGCTTATCGGCAACGTTGCGCCCGGCCAAATCAAGAGGCTGTATCTCTATCGGCTCAGAGGGTAAAGTGGGCCGATCGCTCCATAACTCCTCACACGGTTCAATATTTGTACGAAGTATAAGGCCTGCGCTTGCAGCCGCTATTTCCATTGCTTTTACGCTCTCTTCTGTATTTGTCCAAGCATCCATGCCTACAGAAAGGCTTTTGCCACTATTCGCGTTTTCTTTTTTCACTTCCTTTTCAATCCACTTCACCAACTCCTCAGCAGTTGCCACGTTGCGGCCACAGCGAATGACCTCGAAGGGCGTGTCTTTCAGTTGCTCCTCAGCCGCTAGCCAGTAGCGACTATCAGTCCATAAGGCAGCTGCCGACAATGTGACGACAGCTGTGCCTGCAGAGCCATTGAAGCCGGAAATCCATTCGCGCCCCTTCCAATGGTCAGGAATGTATTCTCCGGAATGCGGGTCAGTAGAGGGAAAGATGTAAGCGGAGAGGCCGTTCTTGCGCATCCAGGCGCGCAGAGCTGCAACATGTTGAGAAATGGGCATAGAGACATACATAAGGATGAACAAATTGCTTTATCGGGATGACAAAGATACGAAGAAAAGTGAAAAGCGAAAGAGTGAAAAGGGAAAAATGAGCGGTTCAGTGAAAATAAATCGTATTTTGTAAATAGGAAATCGTAAATTATATGTACTTTTGCCCTGAATTATATAAAATCTTACTCACTTAATAACTTAAGAAACTTATGAAATTCCTAACAAATGACAAGCTTGTGATTGTCGGTGCCGGCGGTATGATTGGCTCTAACATGGTACAGAGTGTGTTGATGCTGGGCTTGACACCCAATATCTGCTTGTATGACATTTATGAGCCGGGCGTTCATGGCGTATATGACGAGATGTGCCATTGTGCCTTTCCTGGTGCAAACCTTTCTTATACAGTAGATGCCAAGGAAGCTTTCACGGGCGCTAAGTATATCATTTCCAGCGGCGGTGCTCCCCGTAAGGAAGGCATGACGCGCGAGGATCTGCTGAAAGGTAACTGCCAAATCGCTGCGGACTTCGGTGAGAATATCAAGAAGTACTGCCCCGATGTGAATCACGTGGTGGTCATCTTCAACCCCGCAGACGTGACCGCTCTCACGGCTCTGATTCACTCTGGCCTAAAGCCCAATCAGCTGACATCACTGGCTGCTCTGGACAGCACTCGTCTGCAGCAGCAGCTGGCTCAGGAGTTCGGCGTGCAGCAGGACAAGGTGACCAATGCTTACACCTATGGCGGTCATGGTGAGCAGATGGCGGTTTTCGCTAGCAAGGCACTCATCGATGGAAAGCCTCTTGCAGAACTCCCCCTGTCCGCAGAACGTTGGGCCGAGATCAAGCACATGACGACCCAGGGCGGAAGCAATATCATCAAGCTGCGTGGCCGTTCCTCCTTCCAGAGCCCTGCTTATCAAGCTGTGAAGATGATTGAGGGTGCTATGGGTGGCGAACCCTTCACTTGGCCCGCTGGTTGCTATGTCAATTGTGACAAGTGCGGTTTCAAGAATGTGATGATGGCTATGCCCAGTGTCATCGACAAGAACGGCGTTCACTTCACTGCTCCTGAAGGTACAGCTGAGGAGATGGCTGCATTGCAAGCTTCTTACGAGCATCTGCAAAAGATGCGCGACGAGATTATCGGCCTCGGAATTATTCCCGCTGTAGAGGATTGGGGAAAAGACAATCCTAACCTCTGATACGCGTAGAAAAACAAAGTTTAAGAATCCGTCATCCTCACCGATGGCGGATTTTTGTATGCGGAAATATCAAAAAATCAATGGATTTCTTTGCCATTCAAGAATTTAGTTGTACTTTTGCGCCCGCTTATCGTCTCCGACGAGGCTTTTACTGTATTATTAACCCTTTTATTAAAACAAAAAACAACATGATTGTAGTACCTGTTAAGGAAGGTGAGAACATCGAAAGAGCTCTCAAGAAGTTCAAGCGTAAGTTCGAGAAAACTGGCGTCGTGAAGGAACTTCGTCGTCGTCAGCAGTTCGACAAACCTTCCGTGCTGAAGCGTTTGGCAAAGGAGCACGCTGTGTATGTTCAGCAACTCCGTCGCGTAGAAGAGTAACCAAATGTAGTTAATTTTGCTGAATTCATTTGGTAGTCTGAAGAAAAAGCTCTATTTTCGCCTCGGTGAAACATTAAAATTGAGCATTCATGCTACTAGAGGCCTTTCTCGATTACCTGCGTTTTGAACGCAATGCCTCGGTGAGAACCGTGGAGGCTTATCGAGATGACTTGAAAGCGTTTAAGTCTTTTTTTGAAGGCCTAGAGAGCAACCTTTCCTGGGAAACCATGGACACAGATATTGCCCGCGAATGGATCGTTTCCATGATGGAAAATGGCAATAAAGCCAGTTCTGTCAAACGTCGTCTGTCTGCTCTGCGTTCCATGTATCGTTTTCTTCTGAAAAGAGGATATGTGGAGCGAGACCCAGTGCACCATCTCACATCGCCCAAAAAGGAACGGGTTCTGCCTGCTTTCGTTCGCGAAGGAGATATGAACCGCCTCTTGGACGGCCCCGGGATGTTTGAGGATTCTTTTGACGGACGTCGGGATCACCTGATTATTGCTATGTTCTATGAAACTGGTTTGCGAGTCGGTGAATTAGTAGGATTAAACATGGATAATGTCAGCCTCTCCGCGAAAGTCTTAAAGGTGACGGGAAAGGGAAATAAACAGAGAATCGTGCCTTTTGGCGATGAACTACTACACCTTATTAATATATATATAGGGGAACGTGGTATGTTGGAGGTCGCTGATGAACAGGCATTCTTTGTTTCAGGAAAAGGCAAGCGCATGACAATTCCGAATGTCAGGAAGATGGTCAAGGACAAGCTCGGCCTAGTGACGATGCAGCAGAAGCGGAGCCCACACGTGCTTCGACATACCTTCGCCACTACCATGCTCAATCATCAGGCAGACTTGCAGTCCGTGAAAGAACTACTGGGACATTCCCGCCTGTCAACGACGGAGATTTATACCCACACCACTTTCGAGGAACTCAAGAAAGAGTATAAGAACGCCCACCCTAGGGCTTAAATCATTATTAACACCTTAAACAAAGGAGGTAATTATGGAAATCAAACTTCAGGCAATCCGATTCGAACCTACTGAGAAGTTACAGGACTTTGTCCAGAAGAAAGTAGGAAAATTAGAGAAATTCAGCGACGAAATAAGAAAGGTAGAGGTGTCACTGAAAGTCGTCAAACCCGAGACGGCCATGAATAAAGAAGCATCCATCCGCATCAATTTAGGAACGGAGCTTTACGCCGAAAAAGTTTGCGACACTTTTGAAGAAGCTATAGATAATTGCTTGGATGCGTTGCTAAAACAGCTCCAGAAAAACAAGGAAAAACATCAGAATCGCTAAAAAATAATTAAAAAGTTTTTGCGGTTCAAAAATAATACCTACCTTTGCAGCCGTTTCGGAGCGGTCTGCCCGCAAACGAACGGCTGCAAAGGTTAAAAATGGGCAAATACCAGAGTGGCCAAATGGGGCAGACTGTAAATCTGCTGGCGCACGCCTTCGGTGGTTCGAATCCATCTTTGCCCACTGATATGCGGAAGTAGCTCAGTTGATAGAGCACTAGCCTTCCAAGCTGGGGGTCGCGGGTTTGAGCCCCGTCTTCCGCTCACATGAAACAAATATTGCTGTTGTAGCTCAGTGGTAGAGCACTTCCTTGGTAAGGAAGAGGTCACGAGTTCAATCCTCGTCAACAGCTCACTCACTTAAGTAAGATTATTCTATCATTTTTATAATTTGTAACAATAGCTATGGCTAAAGAGAAATTCGAAAGAACCAAACCGCATGTTAACATCGGTACTATTGGTCACGTCGATCATGGTAAGACTACCCTGACCGCTGCTATCACAACTGTTCTGGCTAAGGCTGGCCTCTCCGAGGTGAAGAGCTTCGACCAGATTGACAATGCTCCCGAAGAGAAGGAGCGTGGTATCACCATTAACACCGCTCACGTTGAGTATGAGACCAAAAAGCGTCACTATGCTCACGTGGACTGCCCGGGTCACGCCGACTATGTGAAGAACATGGTAACTGGTGCTGCTCAGA
>CAMZCM010000012.1 GCA_947305005.1 uncultured Prevotellaceae bacterium
GCTATCTCTTTGCCACGGCTGGCGGCGAAACCACCAAAGCCGTTGTCAAGCAGAGCTGCGCAGGTTCCGACTTCGATTCCCAGCGCAACCGCATGGCCGCCAACGCCAACTACGGTCTGCTCTCCGTGGAGGCCAAGGTGGGCGAGGACGGAAAACTCACCTTTGGCATCAAGGAACCTTCCGCCGGCACCACTTGGCTCGTGTGGGACAACTTCACCCTCATCTGCAACAGCATCACGACCGACGGCATCAGCCAGCAAATGGTAAATTGTAAATCACCAAATAATGAATGGTTTGATCTCAGCGGACGCCGCATCCCGCAATCGTCTATCATCAACAACACCCTCCGTAAGGGGATATATATCATAGGTAATCGAAAGGTGCTTGTAAAATAGTTATTCACAGAAACCATAGTTACATAATGATATCTTCTATCGCTTAGTAGATATGAAAAAGACCTATTTGATTCCGCAAATGCACATCATCGCTTTGCAACCACAGAACATCATCGCTGCATCCGCAACTGGTAGCCTCACAACCACAGGATTGGATGGCATCCAATATGAGGAACAAGCAGCTTCCGGACTGAGCGCTGATGTCAAGGCCAACACCGTCGAATGGGAAGGCTGGCAGTGAAGATGAAAGAATATACCTATCATTATTAATCTATTGTTAAGATGAAGACCAGACTACAAATCATACTTCTTCTGCTATTTCCGTTTATGGCAGAGCTATTGCAGGCACAGGGGGTGCTCTATCCCCAGCATTTTGCGCTTTCGGAAGTCACGCTTCTCGACAGCCCTTTCAAGACGGCCATGGAACGTAACTTCCAGACCCTGCTGAGTTATGACCACCATCGTCTGCTGACACCCTACATCCGCCAGGCTGGACTCTCCACCGGCGACTACGCCCAGTGGGAGTCCCTGCATCCGAGTTTCCCCAACTGGGGGTCGGCAGACTTCAATCTCGATGGTCATGTCGGAGGACACTACCTCTCGGCACTCTCCCTGGCCTATGCTGCCTGCCGCGAAACAGCAACCAAAACGGCCCTCAAACAGCGCATTGACTATATGGTTCGTGTGATGACTGACTGTCAGAATGTGTTTGACAGCAATGAGTCTGGTCTGAAAGGCTTCATCGGCGGGCAACCGATGAATGCCGCGTGGCAGGCGCTCTACTCCAACGCTGACATAGCCCTCCGTGGGAATGGCAACTGCGCCGTACCTTGGTACTGCCAGCACAAAATCATGGCAGGGCTGCGAGATGCATACCTCTATGCCGGCAACGACGATGCCCGCAAGGCCTTCCTGAAACTCTGCGATTGGTGCATCCTTGTGACCTCCAGACTCGATGATAATCAGATGGAAGCCATGCTCAACACAGAGCATGGTGGCGTCAACGAGAGCTTACTCGATGCCTATCAGCTGACCGGTGAGCAGAAGTACCTCAACGCAGCCAAACGCTTCACTCACAAAACCATGCTCAATGGCCTGCAAACGCTCTCAACAGCGTTCCTCGATAACAAACATGCCAACACGCAGGTACCTAAATATATAGGTATGGAGCGTATTGGGGAGCAGGATCCTGCAGCCGCCAGTTACCTGACAGCAGCCACAAACTTCTGGACTGACGTGGCACAGAACCGCACCGTCTGCATCGGCGGCAACTCCATGTATGAGCACTTCCTCGCAGCCTCCAACGCGGCACAGTATATCAACCACCTCGACGGCCCCGAGTCCTGCAACACCAACAACATGCTGAAGTTGTCCGAGATGGCCTTCGACCGCACTCACGACGCCAAGTACACAGATTTCTACGAATACGGCATGTGGAACCACATCCTTTCCACGCAGGACCCGAACACGGGAGGCTATGTCTATTTCACCACACTGCGTCCACAGGGCTACCGCATCTACTCCACCACCAACGAGAGTATGTGGTGCTGTGTGGGCACGGGTATGGAGAACCATTCCAAGTACGGCCATTTCATCTACACCCATGAGGGCAGCAGCAAGCTCTATGTCAACCTCTTCACCGCGTCCCGTCTTGAAAGCGACGATTTTATCGTCACCCAAGACACCCAGTTCCCCTTCAGCAACACCACGACCCTCACCATTCAGAAGGCAGGCACCTTTACCCTCGCCATCCGCCATCCGGCGTGGGCTGCCAACGGCTATCAGATAGCCGTCAACGGCAGTGTGCTCGACAGTTTTTCCGTCGAGACAGGCACCGCCTCCTACGTGGAGATCAACCGCACATGGGCCGAAGGTGACGTCGTCAACGTCACCCTGCCAATGACCCTGCGCTACATCACCTGCCCCAACTACACAGACTATATTGCCTTCCAGTATGGCCCCATCCTGCTTGCCGCACAGACGTCAGCGTCTTCAGAGAGTGAGGCCTCCGAAAAGCACCTTACTTTCGAACCCACCCTCCAGAATGAGTATGGTCACGAAGGACGCATGGATCATGCTCCTGGCAGCCGTGCCAAGTCGTTGTCGCTCACATCAGCTCCATTGCTCATCGGACCGCGCGATGGCGAGAACGGTGTACTAAGCAAAATAACAGCCGCCGATCCCGCTCTTCTGCACTTCACCCTCGACGCCAGCCGCGGGGATGTGGAAGGCTACAATTGGCAACAACTCACGCTCCAGCCTTTCTACCAGATTCACCACGCACGCTACTCATGCTACTGGTATCAGCAGACAGCCGAGAACTATGCTGCAAGCAACATGGGCATCGAGGAAGCGGCCGCCGCTGCCATTGCCGATCGAACGCTGGACTTTGTCGCCACGGGCGAACAGCAGAGCGAGGCCGGACATTTCACCACCTACGCCAACTCTACCACAGGCAACTACAACAACGAATACTACCGCGATGCCCGCCCCGCCGACGGCTACATCCAGTACACCCTCTCCTATGACGGCGAGGCCATCGACGCCGGTCTTTCTGTCCTCTGCCGGTTCACGCAAGCCGACGCAGGCCGCAAGGCCACACTGTATGTTGACGGTACACCGATTGCCAATATCACTGCCTTAGCAGCTTTCAACGGCATGGTCACCAATGGCTTCTACAACGTTGAGTTCCCCATACCCGCCAGCCTGATGCACGATGCCCAGGGCAACACCAAACAAAGCTTCGTCATACGTCTCGCTGCCGACAAGGGCACCAATGCCCCAGGCCTCTACTATTTGCGTCTGATGAAAAACTACGATGCGGTTTTGCCTGCCACCGTCACCACCACAGCGGGAGCTACACGCAACGTCATCGACGGCGTAGCTACAGGCGAGAACGGTCAGGACGAGATGAGCCATGGCTTTGACTTCAACGGAGCAAACGGCAATGGCAATCACGGCACCTATCAGAATAAATACTGGCGCAACGGACTCGGCGGGGAGTACTACGCTTATGACCTTGCCACCAAAGGCCGTACTGAAGGTGTGAGCCTCATCGTGGAATACTGGGCAGGCGATGCCGGGCGCGAAGCTTCCATCACCATCGACGGGACGGAGATTGCCACGCAGACATTCAGTGGCACACCCGCCGCATTCGTTATGCTCGAATATCCCATCGAGGCCAGCCTTCTCGAGGGCAAGGAACGCATCCATGTGGCTTTCACCAGCCTCAACAACAGCTACACCCCTGGTTCCTATCACGTATGGCTTGCCATTGATGCCACCGCAGAGGAACTCCTCGAGCAGAACATACGAGCCATCACAGAACATGGCGGAGAAGCCACATCGCTGCTGATGAATCCCGATTGCAATGCTGTTGATGGCTGGACGGGCAGTGGAGCCGTGGGACTCTGGCACGCACAAAACTGGCGTGGCACGGGCAATAACTCCGACAAGTATCTCGATGTAGGTGGACTGAGCTATGTGAAGCAGACCCTCACGCACATGCCTGCCGGCTACTACACTCTCGTTGCAGCCCTGCGCACACAAAGCAGCGCAGCCACCATCACGCCTGTGCTCAATACCAATGCTGGCTCTACCTTTGTCGGCATGGGTTATGGCGCACCGGGAGCATCGATGATCAACCGGCAGGGAGTGCAGATGCCCGCCGACGCCGCCTGCAACGGCTTCGGACCTGAGAACACCCGCGGATGGCAGTGGGGCACCGCTACCACGCACCTTGCCTCCGACGGAGAGCTCACAATCCAGTTCAATCTCATCGGCAATGGATGGAAATGTATCGATGACGTACACCTTTATTATTCTGAGACACCCGATGGGTTCTACACCATCAGTGACGCTGCCCGCGACGTCGATGCCTCAAAGGTGCTTACATGCAACATCGTCCTGCAAAACCCCAACACCATCGTCACCTCATCGTCATCCGTCACCACCGCCGCAGGATCACCACTGAACAATAACCTCGTGGACGGCAGCATACGCCGGCTCACGCTCTTCGAGGGATATGAATTCAGTACTTCTTACAAGAATCTGCAGGCCACATCAGCAACTGTCTTCCGCACCATCCAGGCCGACAAGTGGGCCACACTCAGCCTCCCCTTCGCCCTCACCAAACCTGATGGATGGGAAGTGAGAGAACTGAACTCAGTTGACACCAACGACGGAGTCTATACCCTCAACTTCACCGAAGCCGACGCCCTCGAGCCCGGCAAACCCTACATGGTCAAGACCTCACAGCCTGTCACCTCCATCACCGCCGAGGAAGTGGAAGTCCTCGCGGAAGCCGCAGCAACGAACGTCGATGACGTCTCTATGATAGCCTGCTTCTCCCCCGGCAGCGTACCCGCTGGAGACTACTTCATCAGCAACAACGCCTTCCAACTGGCTGCCGACAACACGAACGCCATAAAAGCTTTTCGTGCTTATTTCCACATCGATGGCGGCAATGTCAAGGCACTGCTCGCCAATTACAACAGCAACACCGACGGCATCAGCCAGCAAATGGGAAATTGTAAATCGCCAAATAATGAATGGTTTGATCTCAGCGGACGACGCATCCCGCAATCGTCTATCATCAACAACACCCTCCGTAAGGGGATATATATCATAGGTGGAAAGAAAGTCGTTGTGCAATGAACCGTCACGTCCTTCGTTACATCATACTTATGCTTGCGCTGACCTGCCTGCAGGCCGTGCGGGCGCAAGTTCTTATTTCTCCCTTGCCCGAGAAAGACGGGCCACACTTGTCTGACCTCTACATCGTACGCGTGCGTCCGTACTCCGGCGGCGACTGGCTGGCGGTGCCTGTCCTGCGATGCGACGTCAACACACGCCGCCGTCAGCAGTCTGCCTTTGCAGAGTTCGATATGGGCGAGCCCGTACAGGTGCAGGTTGTCCGTCGCAACGCTCCTTTCCACGATGTACGTGTACGTCCCTCGCAGCGGGGCATCTCACCCATCATCATCAACGACAGCACCATCGAGCTAATCCTCCAACAACCAGAATACCTCAGCATGGAATTCGACGGCGACCGATTCCACAATATTCACATCTTTGGCAATACACCTCTGCCTGTAGTGGCAGACGAACCTTCGCCCGATGCCCCCGACGCTATCACCTGGCAGGGCGTAGCCTCGCAGGACGTCTTCGTCCGCAACCCTTCCCTCATCTACTTCGGCCCCGGCGTGCACCGCCCTAAGGACCTGCCCGGCGAAGAGATCAAGATACCCTCGAACTGCACCGTCTATCTCGCACCCGGAGCCATCGTCAAGGCACGACTCATCGTGGATCACGCAGAAAATGTGAAGATCATCGGGCGTGGCATCATTGATCATCCGTTGCGTGGCGTTGAGATTACCTTCTCCAAGAATGTCCTCGTCGATGGCATCACCGTGCTCAATCCCGCTCATTACACCATCTACGGCGGCGAGAGCAGCGACATCACCATACGCAATATCAAGAGTTTCTCCGCACGCTCATGGAGCGACGGCATTGACCTCATGTGCTGCCGCCGTGTGCACATAGAGAACTGTTTCCTCCGCACCAGCGACGACTGCATAGCCCTCTACAACCACCGCTGGTGGTACTGGGGCGGAAGCGAAGATATTGAAGTCTGCCGCTGCATCCTATGGCCCGACGTGGCGCACCCCGTCAATATCGGCTCCCATGGCGACGACCGTAACCCCGAGGGCGAGACGCTCCGCCACGTCCGCATTCACGACTGCGACATATTGGGCGACGATGCCGACAGCCTCGGACTTCTCGCCATCAACTGCGGCGACAACAACCACATCCGCGACATACGCTTCGAGCGCATCCGTGCCGAGGGGTTGCGCCGCTGCCGACCCTTCGACCTCCGCATCTTCCAGTCCGAGAAGTACAACCGTGCCCCCGGCTGCTGCATCGACAGCATCGCCTTCGTGGACTTCACCATCGCCCCCGACGTCCCCGACTCGTGTGTCCTCCCCAGCCGCGTCGAGGGTATGAAAGATCATCCCGTGGGACGCTACACCCTCGAGCGGGTGTCGCACACTGAAATACAACGAAACTGAAAGAGATTAATAATAAATACATTAAAATTAAGCTTATGAAAACAAAAAGACTTCTATTGATGGCAGCCTTCGTGCTGCTGGGCGGGAGCTGGGCTTTCGCCGATGATTACTCTTTCAAAGCCTCTGACTGGGCCCACACGGGCGACGGCTGGCGCATTGCCCAAGAGAATATCTCCGTGGACGGCAACGTCATCACACTGAAAGGCGTCAACGCAAACAACAATGCAGCCCTGAAGTATGGCAGCGCGACAACCTACACCTTTGCCCACACGGCCACACGCCTCGTCATCAAAGGTACGAACCTCAGCACCGATGTTTCGAAGCACGCTATTTGGTGGCTGAACAACGGCAATAACAATTCCTCACAGAGTCCTGCCTCAGCCACCGAGGCCGGCGGCACGGTGACGCTGACGTGGAACCTGGCACAGTTCCCCTACGCCATGCGTAAGAACACGCTCCACAACTGGACACTCAGCAGCGCAGGCACGAGCACCATCTTTGGCCTCACGCCAGCCACGATGGGCAACGATGTGACTATCACAGACATCCAATGGGAATGCGTCAGCGAGGCCTATACCTTCCGTGCTGAGGACTGGGCCCATACGGGCGATGTGGCCCGCATCACGCAGGATAAGATATCAGTATCAGGCAACGTCATTACGCTGGCCAACGTCTCGGGTGCCAACAATGCCGCGCTGGAATTTGACGGCGTGAACGAATACCTCTTCCCCCGCAGCCTCGCCACTATCACGATTACAGGCACCAACCTCAGCACTACAGCAGGTCAGCACGCTTTCTGGTGGCTGAACGGAGCCAACAACGCAGGTAGCATCAATGCAACTGATGTCAGCGAAGCCGATGGCAAACAAAGCATCACTTGGGACCTCACAACTATCGGGGCCAGTATGCGTCCCACCATCATTGGCGAATGGGAAATGTTGACCAAGCCCGCCTATTTGACCGAGAATTGGAAACACTCTACGCTTTTCGGTCTGACACCTGCCGTGACTGGCGATGTCACCATCACAGATATTCAATTGACGATGGTGGACGATGCCAATATTGTCACCCGCACGACGGCTAACGGCAGCTTCGGCACTATCTGTCTGCCCAAGCAGGCCCTGCCCTCCGGTGCCACCATCTACAGCGTCGAAGCTATCAGTGCGAATAACCTCACACTGACCACATTGCCTGCTAACAGCTATATGTCCGCCGGTACACCTTATATATATAAGGCCACGCAGGATAACCCCACCTTCACGATGAGCGGCGAGGCTGTCTCAGCACCTGTTGCAGCCCTCGGCCTCGTGGGTACCTTCACTGAAATCACCGCTCCGAAGGGCGACAGCTACTTCGTCCTCTCGGGCAACAAGCTTTATAATGTCGATGCTGAGGCCAACGTCACCGTGGGCGCCAACCGTGCCTACATCGACCTCACGGCTGTGCCGACGGCAAACGAAGTCAAGGCTGGAGGTGACTATCTCACGCTTGTTGGTTTCGACGCAACGGGCTTAGATGAGCAGAAGAAGGAAGACGCGAAACGGGAAACAGTCTTTGATCTCAGCGGACGACAAATCGTTAATCGTAAATTAAACCGCGGCATGTATATCGTGAACGGCAAAAAGGTCGTCGTCAAATAACTATAACGTACGTATTCACCCTCTATATCCTACAACGATGAAAAAGAATCAATATACAGTTCCCCAAATGAGCACTTACGTTCTCACGTCAAACGAAGCCCTGCTCATCACGATGTCCCAAAATGGCGAAACCGTCATCCAGGATGGTGGCAAGGCCAGTGAGAACAATATCATATCGGCAGATGTCAAAGCACACAGATTCTCGGTATGGGACGATGATTGGAGCAAATAAAAAAGAACAATTATGCGTAGGAAAATTCTCCCTCTTATCCTTTCAGTTTTCGCCTTCGGGCTTCCCGCTATGTCGCAGGTAAGCTTCAACTTCTCCACGGCGCAACGCGGACCTGTCATCGGGCCGCTACACTACGGTATCTTCTACGAAGAGATCAACCACGCGGGCGACGGAGGACTCTATGCCGAGCTCATCCGCAACGGTTCCATGGAGGAAAATCGCTCGAATCCCGACTACTGGTGGACAATCGGCGATGCCACGTTCAGTATCTCGTCGCAGAACCTCATTAATGGCGCTCAGAAGCGGGCCATGCACCTCAACCTGAAGAAGGCGGGCGATGGCACGCGTAATATCGGCTACTGGGGCATCAATGTTGTCCAAGGTCAGACGTACCGTGCCAGCCTCTGGGTGCGTACAGCCGACAACTGGACGGGTGACCTTACCCTCACCCTTGAAAGTTATGAGGGCGAAGACCTTGGACACTCTATTGTTCACGTCACCGATGCGGGACAATGGAAGAAATACACCGCTGAAATCACAGCCACGGGCTCCTATCAGCTTGGATGGTTTGCTATCCGAGGGAGCAAGGCTGGTACCATCTACTTGGATTGCGTCAGCCTCTTCCCGCCAACCTACAAGGATCGCCCGAACGGGATGCGCCGCGACTTGGCAGAAAAACTGGAAGCACTGCACCCACGTTTCATGCGTTTCCCCGGTGGCTGCTACATCGAGGGCGGCAACCGCTATCAGTGGCGCCACACCGTCGGCCCCGTAGAGGAACGACTGGGCATCTACAACAGCCATTGGGGCTATCCCGTATCCAATGGCATGGGCTACCATGAGTTCCTGCAATTGGCTGAAGATCTTGGCGCGGAGCCCTTGTTCGTGGTCAACGTGGGTTTGGGTCACGGATGGTTGCAAGACTATCAGCATATCGAGGGCTTCATCCAGGAGGCACTGGATGCGCTGGAGTATGCCAACGGCGATGTCACCACTTATTGGGGCGCCAAGCGTGCAGCGGCAGGACATCCCGAGCCTTTCAACCTGCATCTCATAGAAATCGGTAACGAGAACTACAATTTCCATGCCGACGACAACACCGACCAGAGTGACCACTATGCCGAGCGCTTCAAGCAGTTCTACGATGCCATCAAGGCACGCTGGCCGGAGGTCACGTGTATCGGCAATGTTGAGAGTTGGGGCACTGACAATCCCACCTGGCGCAACCGATATGCCGTGGATGTGGTTGATGAACACTACTACCGCTCACCCGACTGGTTTGCTGCCAACTACCACAAGTATGACAACAGTAGCCGTAGCAGCCACAAAATCTACAACGGTGAGTATGCGGTCACCAGTGATTTTGGAACCAACGGAACACTGAAGGCTGCGCTCGGCGAGGCCATTTATATGGCAGGCATGGAACGAAACTCAGACGTCTGCGTCATGGCCAGTTACGCACCCATCTTCATGAATGAGAACGAGGCGCAGTGGCGACCCGATATGATTCACTACAATGCCTACGCCTCCTTCGGTACACCTTCTTATTGGGCACAGCAGATGATGGCATCCAACGTTGGACACCAAAACATCACATGGACGGAGACAGGCAACGGCATTAGTCTTGCCGCTGGCACACGCTTGGGTTTGGGATCATGGAATACTGATGTGACATACAGCAACCTAAAAGTGACCAATGGAACAGGGACTATCGTATTCGACCAAACCAAGCCTTTCCAATCGCCTGCATCAACACAGGGTACTGCACATGTCTTTGGCGTGGTGACGGATGACTGCACTATTGAAGTGGATGCCGTCAAAAACGCGGGTGACGAAGGCTTCCTCCTCTGCTTTGCCTACGCCGACGGAAACAACTATGCATGGTGGAACCTCGGTGGATGGGGCAACGAGCGTCACGGCGTGGAACAGGCGGTGAACGGATCGAAGACAACCCTCGCCACCGCTGAAGGAACCATCGAGACAGGAAGAACCTATCACCTAAAAGTTGTACGCAGTGGACTCACGGCACATTGCTATCTCGATGGAGAACTTGTACACACCATCACACTCTCCGAGGCCGCAGGGCAGCGACTTTACCTCTGTGCATCCTTGAGTGAGGCTGAGGATGTCGCCATTTTGAAGATTATCAACTATGGCGGCGATAACATCCCTGCCACCTTCCGTTTCAGCGATGCTACCATCAGCGGCGCAGCACAAGTGTGCGTCATGAGCAATCCTGACAACTACGCTGAGAACTCCATGGAGAACCCCATGAACGTCTGCCCCAGAAACGCTCAACTCTCCGCTGTCAATTCACAGTTCTCCTACAATGTTCCCGCCTACTCCCTCTCCATAATCACGGTACCACTCTCTGCCGTCAGCTCGGAGGCTATGCTGCAACCTGCAACACCACCCGCACCCGCCATCCGTTACGGTTTCGAGGACGGCGAAGCCAGAGATGATGCCGCCTCCCTCAACGGCACACTGCAAGGTGATGCCACCGTGTTGGAACTTGCCGACGGAAATCGTGCCCTCTATACCGGGGGCAATGAGAAGAACGGACACCTGGATCTCGGAGGTGATGCCGCACAAGCTATCGCCTCCATCCTCAATGGCGAGGTGTGGAGCATTAGTATCAACCTCCTGCTGCCAGAAGGCGGCAATCTCGACAACTACTGTTGGGCATGGAACATCAACAATGGTACGAGCAGCTATCTTGGGCTCATCAGTCAGGCCAACAACCAGAACTGGTACTTCGAGAAAGTACGCTCCGGCACATGCAAGGTCAGCTCACATGCGGGGCTGAGCCAAAACATGTGGCATAACATCACAGTCACTTCCGACACAGAAGCTACATGCATCTACGTTGATGGACAACTGCGTAATACGAAAGCCCCCAATACCACAGCCCTCACCCTGAACAGCAACACCATGGCATGGCTTGGGCGCAGTCCTTTCAAGGCAGACGCCTATATGACCAGCACTTTCTTCGACGACCTCAACGTCTATGACTGTGCCCTCACATCGGCACAGGTATTGGCGCTTTACGAAGGCGCTGCCACGAAGACTACCGAGTGCGAGGCGCTGAACCCTGTACCCGACACAGCTCCTAATGATGAAGCTATCAATCTCATAGGCGAAAACACCGAGGCCGATCTCACTCCCCTGCTCCGTAACCCCGACTTCGCCGATGGTAACGACGGGTGGGAAGGAACGACTTTCAGTGCAACTCCTGGAACCGTAGCCGAACACTACAATCAACTATTCGACACCTATCAGGTGCTGTCGAAAATGCCTGCCGGTAGCTATCGTCTTAGCTGGCAGGGATTCTATCGTAACGGCAACATCCAGAACGCATGGCTGCGCCACACAGCGGGATTGGAGGACACGGCAGAGGTTTATGTTGCGGCCAACATCCAACAAGAGGAAAATGGTAAATGGTACGACCTAACACATACAGCCATGCAGTCACTTTATGCCCCCACTGTACCATATACCTATGAACCATTCAATTACCCTGACAATGTCAGTACTGCAGATAAGGCCTTTACTGACGGATATTATACACAGTATCTTGATTTTGATCTACCTGTTATAAGTGATGTACGCATAGGTCTCAGACACTTTACTCCTACAGTTTATGATTGGGCGTGTGTGGATAATTTCAATCTCATCTATTACAGCAATGGTACCTTAGTAAAGAGGTATGAATTACTGGAGGATGAAGACAGAACAGGACGAATATATGATTTATCAGGACGAATCATTCAGCACTCTTCGTTACAAAAGGGCATATACATCATGAATGCCAAGAAAGTGCTTTTCAAATGAAAAAGTTTTTTCTCACACTCGCGTTTCTCTGCGCAAGTCATTCATTAGCCCCAGTGTTCGCGCAGGATTATAAGATGGCTGGACCTTACGAAGTGGTGGCGCGTGACGGCGAGTTCCGTAAATCGAAGGGCGGCAGCGAACGCGACATGAAAGCCGCGTGGGACTTCGCAAAGGCTGGCAAGCACGAAGAGGCCTGCAAGATTATCAATGCCTATGCCGAGACACTACAGCGGCTCGATGGTCATGATGCGCCGCTGTGCCTGATTCAAGGGTATTGGCTGTGCAGGGCGATGAGCCTCACCCCCAACCCCTCTCCCAAAGAGAGGGGAGAGTGGGAGGCGATGCTTCGACGGGCGATGGTGCCGACGATGAACAAGTTCGAGTCGGACAGCCCGTATGCCAACGGCAACTGGGGCGCGATTGTCAACCGCTTCCGTATGGCCTGTGCTATCGCCATCGGAGACTCGGTGATGTATCAGGCTGCCATTGACTATTACCTGCACGCCAACGACAACGGAGCGCTACCCAACTACGTCAGTGAGACGGGGCAGTGCCAGGAAACAGGGCGCGACCAGGGACATGCCCAGTTGGGATTGGGCGCGCTGTGCGAAATCTGTGAGATGGCGTGGCAGCAGGGCGACGACCTGTGGGGGGCGCTCGATAATAGGCTGATGAAGGGCATCGAATATACCGCTAAGTATAACCTCGGCTATGATGTGTCCTTCGAAACGTGGACCGATTGCACGGGACTCTACAACGAATGGACGGAACCGGGTGCGATGGGGCGCGGCAAGCTGTGGCAGATCTACCAGATGCCCTACAACCATTATGTGAAGCGCAAGGGTTTGAAGATGCCCTATACGAAGAAGGTGCTTGACATCTACAAGAAGGCTGTGAAACGAGGCGAAGTGAAATCCGATATTGAGTCGGAGACGTTCTTTGCCACGGGTGTGACAGAAGGACAGAAACTACACCAAGTCTTTACATATCCTGCTCCCGAGGGTGCACCGTTGAAGCACGATTATGATGTGTATATCCAGCCGCATGGCAGCAGGGAGTGGACAAGGATTGATACGTATATGGCAAAGGTGAATGCGAGACTCACCCCCGCCCCCTCCCGTAATGGATGGGAGCCCTCCGGTTTGAAGCATAGGGTATCTGAGATGAGTTACTGTTTCTTTGACTTCACTGGTGATGTTTTTGTAAAGGTCATCAGCAAGAACAAGAAATTCAAGACAGTAAGGATTCGTCCCGACTATCGCGGCACGATAGCTAATGTGCAGAATGACTCCACTGTCCAATTCCTGCTGTTCCAACCTGAGAACGTGAGTGTGGAGCTTGACGGAGACATCACCAATAATCTGTTGGTGTTTACGTCCAAACCGCCTGTGAGCAAAGAAGAGGCAGAGCATGAGGCGAAGGCACAGGGGCGAGAGTTCAAGTACTATGCTCCTGGATTCTACAATCAACAGGATACTATCTACGTACCATCAAACACAACTATCTATCTCGCTGGCGGCAGCTACTTTACTGGCACCTTTGCCATCAATGATGCTGAGAACGTGAGTATTTTAGGTCGCGGTGTGGCTCGTCCACCTCGCGGTTATGAAGGCGCTCATGTCTATCGCTCGAAGAATGTTTTGATTGATGGTTTGATTGTGAACACCTGCCCTACAGGCGGTTCAGACGGTGTGACGCTGCATGATGTGAGGAGTATCTCACATCCTGGCTGGGGCGACGGGTTGAATGTATTTGCTTCTCAGAACGTGCTATTTGACCGCGTGTTCTGTCGCAACTCAGATGACTGCACCACGGCCTACGCCACCCGTAAGGGTTTCAGCGGCAATTGCCGGAACGTCCACATGAAAAACTCAACGCTCTGGGCTGATGTGGCGCATCCCATCTTTATCGGTATTCACGGTAACCCCGAGGTGGGCGACACCATCGAACACCTTGTCTATGAGAACATTGACATCCTGGGACAGGCCGAGCCGCAGGTGGATTATCAGGGCTGTCTCGCCATCAACTGTGGCGACGGCAATCTCGTCCGCGACGTACTCTTCGACAATATTCGGATTGAGCAGATAGAAGACGGATGCATCGCACAGGTGAAGGTGAGTTACAACCAGAAGTGGTGTACGGCACCGGGACGAGGTGTAGAGGATGTGACATTCAGGAATGTGAGGTATTATGGCGAAACGCACAACCTTTCCATCATCAACGGCTATGACGCTGACCATCGCGTACAAAACGTCACCTTTGAAGGTTTGAAGATCAACGGACAAACTATTTATGATGATATGCCTGACAAACCGCGTTGGTACGCCACCGCCGACTATGTACCGATGTATGTGGGTAATCACGTCAGCGACGTGGTGTTTACTAAAGAGATAGGACAATTTAATGTGAACCAGCAACTGTCTTATTGCTCTTCACAGGTAGATAGGGCATTAGAGGCTTTGCGCCCATACGACTTTACGATGATGCCACGCAATATCCTCACTGGCGAACAAACATGGAATTGCCGCAAGGCCAAAGCCGAAGAATGGTGTTCGGGCTTCTGGCCAGGCATCCTGTGGATGGCATTCGACTACAACCGTAGCGAAGCCGTACAGAAGGCAGCTACGGGATATACCGATGCCATCGCGCCCATCATCGATACGGCCGTCTATGATCACGACCTCGGCTTCATCACCATCAATTCCATGCTGAAGGGATATGAAGTGACAGAGAACGAGCACTATAAGCGGTTAGCCCTGCAAGCAGCCGACTCACTGGCCACATTATTTAATGATAAGGTGGGAACCATCCTTAGCTGGCCGCGCCATGTGAAAGACTACGGCGGGCATAACACCATCATGGACAATATGATGAATTTGGAACTGCTGCTGTGGGCTGCAGAAGAAATGAAAAGTGATAGAGTGAGAAGTGAAAAATGGCGAGAGATCGCAGTCCGTCATGCAGAGACCACGATGGAGAACCACTTCCGCAAGGATGGCAGTTGCTACCACGTGGCTGTCTATAATACGCTTACGGGCAAATTCATCAAGGGCGTGACGCATCAGGGCTACAGTGATTCCTCCATGTGGAGCCGCGGGCAGTCGTGGGCCATCTATGGCTACACCATGGTCTATCGGTTCACCAAGGACAAACGTTTCCTCGATTTCGCCCAAAAGGTAACGGACATCTATCTGAAACGACTCCGCGAGACAAGCGACGACTGGGTTCCCATCTGGGATATGGACGACCCAAGAGGAACGGAAGCACCAAAGGATGCTTCTGCCGCGTGCGTCGTGGCCTCCGCCCTGTTGGAACTCTGTCAATTCGTAGAAAATGAGAAGGGCAACACCTATCGCGAGGCTGCCATCTCCATGCTCGCCGACCTCAGCACCGACCGCTACCAAAGCCGCGACAACAACGTGGCCTTCCTTATGCACTCTACAGGTCACCACCCTGCCGGGTCAGAAATCGATGCCAGCATTATCTATGCCGACTACTATTATATGGAAGCTCTATTAAGATTATTGAGATTGCAATGAAACCGTATAAATTCTCTCCATATTTGAAGACCACCATTTGGGGGGGCTATCAGATAGCCCCGTTCAAGGGCATCTTCACCGCCCAGCCCAATATCGGTGAGAGTTGGGAGGTGAGCGGTGTGCCCGAACATGAGAGCGTGGCCGTGGAGCGAGGTCTCGTGGATGATGTAGATTTGGGACTGACACTCACACAGCTGATTGACAAATACAAGGAATTATTGGTTGGCCGCAAAGTCTATAAGAAGTATGGCAACAAGTTTCCCCTGCTCGTGAAGTTCATCGACTCGCGTCAGGACCTCAGCGTACAGGTCCATCCCGATGACAAGCTGGCAATGCAGCGTCACGGATGTGCTGGCAAGACAGAGATGTGGTATGTCATCAAGAACGATGTGGGCAGTAAAATCTATGCAGGTCTTAATAAGAGCATCACGCCTGAGGACTACAAACAGCTTGCCACAGCTGAGGTCGTGAATGGCCATTCGCCCATGCAGGATGTAATAGCTGCGCACGAGGCCCATGAGGGCGACCTCTTTTTTCTCCCTGCTGGTCGTCTTCACGCCATCGGTGCAGGCAACTTCCTTGCCGAGATTCAGGAAACGAGCGACATCACCTATCGCGTATATGACTACGGGCGCAAGGACGCTCACGGTCAGCCGCGTGAGCTGCACATCGAAGAGGCCAAGGATGCCATTGACTATCAGGTGTGGCCAGAATATCGAAGCAGCTATGACAGCACTAAACCCGTCTCTCAGCTCATCAACTGTCCTCACTTCACGGTTCACCGCGTCGTAGTGCAGGTGGCTCAGCAAGTGGATTTCCACTGTGACTCATTTATCGTCGTCGTTTGTCTTTGGGGCGAAGCCAATATCAACGGTGTTCAGATCCGTCAGGGCGAGACAATCCTCGTGCCAGCAAGCGAGAACATCCTTTATATCTTTGGCAATGCTACCTTCCTAACAGCCAACCTTTGACAGGAAACGTCATTCTTCATTTACCCATTCGCCTCGTGTGAGTGGGCTTTTTGTTTGGGGTGACCTGTTGTAGTCACCTCCTTTGCTTCTGTGCTCAGGCTTCGTTTGCCGCTGGCGAGCTTGGCAGCGGGCTACTCCTCGATGGCCTCAATTGATGTGGCCTGTTGGATGTGACTTGTACCGAGCTTGCCGTTTCACGTTCTCTTATGGCGTAGAGGCCACTGCTCTGGTGTTCGTCATCGATACTGAGTATGGTACACCTCATGTAAGCGTTGCGCCTATCATCTGAGTGTCAATTGTACCAATAATCTTGTGTCGTCAAGAGGGGGATGAGGCCATTTCTTACCAAATAACAGCATTTTATCAATAAAAGCCCACTTTTTCATGAATTTCTTTGGAAACTATTACCAAAGGCTATATCTTTGCAGACAAAATCTGTGATTGTTCACAAAAAGAGTCTGTAAAATGATATTTAAGAGACAAAAGTACGTTGAGAAGCTTGGCGCAGGCCTAGGCAATGGTCTTGTGAAGATTGTGACTGGTGGCCGTCGCTGTGGCAAGTCTTTCTTGCTCTTCAATCTATTTCATAGTTACCTTACCACTCACGGTATAAGCGAAGATCATATCATCGAGCTTTCACTTGACGACAGGAAAAGCAAGCCCTTGCGTAATCCCGATGCTCTGTTAGCATACATAGATGAAAGAATCAGGAAAGACGCTGGGACGTACTATGTCATCTTGGATGAAGTGCAGTTGGTGGAGGATTTTGTGGAGGTGCTGCTTAGTCTGATGCATAATCCTCAGTTAGAAGTCTATGTCTCTGGCTCCAATTCCAGGTTCCTATCCAAAGATGTGGTGACTGAATTCCGTGGGCGCGGTGATGAGATACGAGTTTGGCCTCTATCATTTGCCGAGTACTATGAGGAGCTTGGCGGCGATCGTGCCCTCTCATGGCGAGAATACTATACTTATGGCGGACTTCCACAAGTTGCACTATTCCATGACCATGAAAAGAAAATAGAGTACCTGCGAAATCTGTATGAACTGACGTATCTTCGAGACATTATTGAGCGTAACCATCTACGAAATGCTGAGGGAATGCGGCAGTTGGTACAGATTTTGTCTTCCGGCATTGGATCTTCCACGAATCCCAGGCGCATCAGCAATACATTCAAGACGGTTGAGAATATAGCTATCTCCCACAATACGATTAAGGAATATATAGCAAATCTTCAAGATGCCTTTCTTGTGGAGGAAGCACTACGATACGATGTAAAGGGACGTAAATACATAGGCACCGAATCAAAGTATTACTTCACGGATATGGGTCTTCGTGGTGCTATCCTTGACTTTCGCCAGCAAGAAGAGACGCACATCATGGAAAATGTCATCTACAATGAGCTACGTATGAGAGGCTTCCTTGTGGATGTCGGAATGATAGAGGCTTGGAAGAAGGATAAGGACAATCAGAGAGTACGTCGTAACCTGGAAATAGACTTCGTAGCTAACAAAGGAAGCCAGCGTTATTACATACAGTCTGCCTTCGTCATCTCTGATGAAGAGAAGAAGGAACAGGAAGAAGCCTCCCTTAAAGCCATCAGGGATGCTTTTAAACGTGTAATCATTCTTCGAGACGACATCATGCCGTATCATAACGATAATGGATTCCTGATCATCGGGCTATTAGATTTCTTACTAAATCCCAATAGTTTAGATTTGTAATTAGTAAGTAACCGACACTATTCCCTGCAATAAACAGAGTACCTACATAATGGGAATAATAATGTTAAAGTAAAATCTGTGAAATATTTATTCGATATGAGTAATAAGAACTTTTTAAACGGATTACCTTTATTAATTGAGTTTCTTGATATCCCTGATGATATCAAAGATAAATTATGAGAAGTATACTATAGATATGAGGATGAAACAAATCCTCAAAAACAATATGATGCATTAATCCGCATTCATAGCTTAATTAATAGAGCAAAGATAAAACAAGAAGAAAAGTATCAAAGAATTATCGCTGAGATATTTGATGAACCAAAATCCCTTCAATCTTCTGGACTATATTGTTTTATATGCTCTGATGATAATTCCTATAGTCCTTTTGGCTATAACAACATAAATACAAAAAAATCAGAGTTTCATGAGATATTAAAGGAGATAATTGAAATGGTATTCTTCAAAAACCATGTTATTTTACAGTTTGTAGGTAAAGAAGAGAACAATACTGATTCAAAACCGTCAAAACTGTAGTTTTTTCTTTTTTCCGGGGCATTTAAAGACTCCTGACTATTAAAGATTATTAAAAGTGAGGGGGACAAAAAGGGGGACAAAGCGAAAGGGTAAAAAATATAAGCCACTGAAATTCAGTGACTTAAATTTTGTTTTTGTGATCCGTTTGGGGCTCGAACCCAAGACCCCAACATTAAAAGTGTTGTGCTCTACCTGCTGAGCTAACGGATCTGACCGCGCATCAATGAGAGGTGAATCTCATTTTGCGGCTGCAAAGGTAATGCCTTTTTGGGGAGTAAACAAACTTTTGGGCAACTTTTTGCAATTTATCCTACTTCTGAGGTCGTTGGAAGGGCTTCAGAGGATGCTAAAAGGGCTTCTTTTTGCTCGTCCAGCACAAAACGACGATAGTAGGAAATGAGTAAAGTCGTCAGCGGAAGAGCGATAATCAGTCCGATGAAGCCAAGCAGAGAGCCCCACACCGAAAGGGAGAGGAGGATGACGGCTGGATTCAAACCCATTGCGGAGCCCATGATCTTCGGCACCAGAAATGAATCCTGAATCACTTGCACGATGCCCACAACAAGAGCGCCCAAGAGGAAAATCCACCAGAAGTTCTCGCCTGTATCAGCAGATTTGAGGAGTGCTAACAACGCCATCGGCAGAAACCCAAGCGTCTGCAGATAGGGAACAAGATTCAGAAGACCCATAAACATTCCCAATCCAATGGCCATCGGCATTCCGACAATCAGAAAGCCAATGGAGAAGAGCACGCCAACAATAAACGCCACTGTGCCTTGTCCGCGAAAATAAGCATTCATTCCGCTCTTCACATCTTCCACCAACTGGGTAACAAACGGACGTTGTTCCTTGGGCACGAATTTCACCCAGCCTTCAGCAATTGCCTCGTAGTCCTGGAGAATGAAGAACATGTACAGGAGTACGATGAGGGAACCGATCAGGCCAATAACAAAATCAAATGTCTGATGAATAAGATCCCAAAGTGAAGTAATCAAGCCTTGAACTGCATCCAAGAAACTTTTGTTCTGCACCAAGTCGATAAGCTTGTCCTGATATAGAGGCAGATACTGGTCAATGAGTTCTTTAATATAAGGTGCTATCTTAGTGCCGTCAAGATAGCGATCAGAGAAATCCTTCAAGAGTACGCTCAACTTGGAAAACTCCTCGACAGTTGGCGGAATCACCAAGACAAAGAAACCTGTCAAAGCAGCCAACACGATAATGGCCGCCAAAAGAATGCTTAAAGCTCGATAACGAATACGACACTTGTACTGCAGGAACTTCACCAAAGGATACATCAGATAAGAAAGTAGCCAAGCGATGAAGAAAGGAAGCAGGACGCCGCTTAGACGGCTGAGGAGCAGACCGATTCCCACAAAAAGGAGGACCAGTAAAGAGCTTCGAATGAAGCGATCAAAGGTGATGGGTTGCTTTAGCATAACACTCTCTGCATAAGGGTTCATATTCTTGGGTTTCGCCCAACATCACTTGTTTTTCACCTGCCACAATGCGATGACTGACATACGCCAAAGCGCCACAGCGGACGCAGATAGCATGTACTTTCGTCACATCATCAGCAACGCAACAGAGCTGCGGCATAGGTCCGAAGGGCTGCCCCTTAAAGTCGAGGTCCAAACCGGCCACGATGACACGAATGCCCCTGTTGGCCAATTCGTTGCATACATCCACAATCTGCGAATCAAAAAACTGAGCCTCATCGATTCCCAACACATCACAATCCGATCCCATCAGCAGAATACTGGCAGCACTCTCCACAGGCGTAGATTGAATCGAGTTCCCCTCATGACTGACGACATCCTCCTCGCTATAACGAACATCGATAGCGGGTTTAAAGATTTCCACCTTCTGTTTGGCGAACTTAGCCCGTTTCAAGCGGCGAATCAGTTCCTCTGTCTTACCGGAGAACATGGAGCCACAGATGACTTCGATTCGCCCTTGACGAACCATTTCACCATTGTAATCTTTTTGGGTTGGCATAATGATAATGAAGCTCTTTTGCGGCCAAAAGTAATACATTCTTGCTTTATGACCAAAGAAAATAGGTTAAAATCAGGCCTAAAAGCAAATAAATCGTAATTTGTAAATTGTGAATCGTAATTTATTCCTACCTTTGCCCCGTATGTTGTATCTCGTCCCCACCCCTGTGGGCAATCTGGAAGACATCACCTTACGGGCACTGCGCGTGCTGAAGGAAGCTGATTTGATCTTGGCAGAGGACACTCGTACGAGTGGTCTTCTGCTCAAACATTTTGATATCCACCGTCCCATGCTGTCCTATCATAAGTTCAATGAGCACCAGACGGTAGAGCGCATCGTTGAGCGCTTACAGGCTGGCGAAACGGTGGCTGTCATCAGCGATGCCGGCACTCCAGGCATCAGCGATCCTGGTTTTCTTGTCGCGCGCGAGGCCACACGTGCAGGTGTTGAAGTCAGTTGCCTGCCAGGAGCAACAGCTTTCGTTCCGGCGCTAGTAGCTTCAGGGCTGCCCTGTGACAAATTCTGCTTCGAGGGCTTCCTTCCACAGAAGAAAGGACGACAGACACGCCTCCAACAATTGGCCGAGGAACCTCGCACAATGGTGTTCTATGAGTCGCCGCACAGAGTAGTGAAAGCGCTCACGCAGTTCATTGAGATTTTCGGCGCTGAACGTCCGGTAGCCGTCTGCCGCGAGATTTCCAAGGTTCACGAGGAAATCGTGCGAGGCACATTGGCAGAGGCACTGGCCCACTTCAACGAGCACGAACCACGTGGTGAGTTTGTGATTATCGTTGGAGGAAAAGACATCTAAGCATTAAAATAATTATCAAAAATACTTTAATCATCAACGTTATGAAAAAATTGTTTATTCTACCGCTCTGCTTGATGGCTCTGGTCGCCTGCAACGATGGGAAGAAGGCAGAGGAACGTGCACAAAGAGAGCGCGATTCACTCATGCAAGTGATTGATGAAAAAGAAACTGAGTTGAATGAAATCATGGGCTCTATCAACGAAGTCCAGGAAGGATTCCGTC
Source organism: uncultured Prevotellaceae bacterium (assembly GCA_947305005.1). Lineage (GTDB taxonomy): Bacteria > Bacteroidota > Bacteroidia > Bacteroidales > Bacteroidaceae > Physcousia. The sequence continues at coordinate 21,970 of CAMZCM010000012.1, forward strand.
TGATTAACGAAGCCGAAGGTCGCATCACTGTGGCCAATAGCAATCCTGAAGCATCCTCCTCACGCGATGTGATCCGTGAGAACATCGCCTTCATCCAAGAGACGATGCAGCAGAACCGCACAGCCATTCAACAGCTGCGTGAACGTCTGAAGTCAACCACCGTCAATGTGGAGAAGCTGAGTAAGACGATTGAGAACCTGTCGGCACAGTTGGATGCGCAGACAAAGCGTGTACAGGAGTTGGAAGCCCAACTGGCAGAGAAGGATATTCTGATTGCAGAACAAGGTGAACAGATTAACTCGCTCAACGAGAACGTCAGCAACCTTACAGCTGACAACAAGCAGAAACAGGAGACCATCCAGTCACAGGATAAAGACTTGAATACAGCTTGGTTCGTCTTTGGCACAAAGGCAGAGCTGAAAGAGCAGAAGATCCTGCAGAAAGGCGATGTCCTCAAGGCCAATAACTTCAACAAGGACTATTTCACCAAGATTGACATCCGCATCGACAAGGAGATTAAGCTGTATAGCAAGAGCGCAGAACTGCTGACGACCCATCCCAATGGCAGTTACTCTTTAGTTAAAGATACCAAGGGACAATATGTGCTGAAGATTACAGCTCCCGAGAAGTTCTGGAGCACAAGTAAGTATCTGGTTATTCAAGTGAAGTAGTAGAGCATTGAAAGAATTTGTCATCACTGAGGCGCAAGCTGAAACCGCCGTGTTGGTGGGGTTGATTACCCCACAGCAAGATGAGCGGAAGACCACCGAATATCTGGACGAGTTGGAGTTCTTAGCCACGACGGCAGGAGCCGTAACCGTGAAGCGTTTCACGCAGCGTGTAAACGGGCCTTCGAGTGTCACTTATGTGGGTACGGGTAAGCTAGATGAAATCCGTGCCTATATTGTAGCTGAAGAGGATGCAGAGCGCGAGGTCGGTATGGTCATCTTCGACGATGAACTCAGCGCCAAGCAACTCCGCAATATCGAGCAGGTGCTGAAGGTGAAGATTCTCGACAGGACGTCCCTCATCCTTGATATCTTCGCGATGCGTGCACAAACGGCCAACGCCAAGACACAGGTGGAACTGGCTCAGTACCGTTATATGCTGCCTCGTCTGCAACGCCTGTGGACGCACCTCGAACGTCAAGGTGGTGGTTCCGGTTCTGGTGGCGGCAAGGGTAGCGTGGGATTGCGCGGACCTGGTGAGACGCAGTTGGAGATGGACCGTCGTATCATCCTCAACCGTATGAGTTTACTAAAGCAACGTTTGGCAGATATCGACCGTCAGAAATCCACCCAGCGTAGCAACAGAGGTCGCATGATTCGTGTAGCCCTTGTAGGATACACCAACGTGGGCAAGAGCACCCTCATGAACCTGCTCTCCAAGAGCGAGGTCTTCGCTGAGAACAAACTCTTCGCCACCCTTGACACGACGGTGCGCAAGGTAATCATCGACAACCTGCCCTTCTTGCTCTCTGACACCGTAGGGTTCATCCGTAAACTTCCCACAGACCTCATCGAGTCATTCAAGAGCACCCTCGACGAGGTGCGCGAAGCCGATCTCCTTGTTCATGTCGTCGATATTTCACATCCCGACTTCGAGGAACAGATCAAGGTGGTGGAGAAAACGCTCAGCGACCTCGGTTGTGCTGACAAGCCCTCCATGATTCTTTTCAACAAAATCGACGCTTACACCTTCACACCCAAGGAAGAAGATGACCTCACACCCGCCACAAGGGAGAACACTCCCCTCCCCGACCTGATGCGGACGTGGATGGCGAAGCTCGGCAACGACTGCCTCTTCATCAGCGCTGCCCAGCGCACCAATATCGATGAACTGAAGCAGGTGCTCTACGCAAGGGTTCGTGAACTGCACGTCCAGAAGTATCCCTACAACGATTTCCTCTTCCAGCATTACGAAGAATAGCTCATTCGCTGATTTCCCACAAATCATATTCATTCATCTACAAATTAATTAACTACACTCATGAAATCTACTTTCAGCCTGCTGCTCCTCTTGGCAATGAGCACAACCACAGTAATGGCCCAGGATCCAGTCGTCTCGACAAAGTACACAGCTGATCCGGCACCTTACGTGCATGGTGACACCATCTATCTCTACACGACTCACGACGAGGACGATGCAGAGGGATTCAAGATGTTCGACTGGTTACTCTATACCTCAACAGATATGGTGAACTGGACCGACCACGGAGCTGTTGCCTCATTGGACGATTTCAAATGGTACGAAGGCAAGAACGGTGCATGGGCTGAAGAAGTCATTGAGCGTAATGGGAAATGGTATATGTACTGCCCCATTCACGGACACGGAATCGGTGTGTTGGTGGCCGACAATCCTTACGGTCCTTTCCGCGATCCCATCGGCAAGCCGCTGGTGTGGCAGAAGGAGCACTGGGAGGACATCGACCCCACCATCCTCATCGATGATGACGGACAGGCTTATATGTTCTGGGGCAATCCGCATCTCTATGTCGCCTTGCTGAACGAGGACATGATCTCGCTGAAGAGCGATGCGATGCGTATGCACGGAACACCCGAACACTATCAGGAAGGGCCCTGGGCTTGGAAGAAGGACGGCAAATACTATATGGGCTTCGCTTCTACCTGCTGCCCTGAGGGCTTGGGTTATGCGATGAGCGAGAATCCGCTGGGGCCCTATACTTTCAAAGGCTACCTGATGGCTCCCACCGAACGAACACGTGGCAACCATCCGGGCGTCATCAACTACAAAGGAAAGTGGTACGGCTTCGGGCTGAACTACGACCTGAAGAACATCACTATCAAAGAGCATAAGGAACGTCGTAGTGTTAGTGCCTTCCCCATGACCTATCGTCCTGACGGCACCATTGAAGAATCACCTTACTTCAAAGACGTAAAGATTGAACAGATTGAGGCTTTCAATCCCTACCGTCCGCGCATTGAAGCAGAAACGATGGCATGGGGTTACGGTCTGAAGACCGTGAAGCGCGGTATTGAGGATATCTACGTAACAGACGTGGATAACGGCGAGTATATCCTGCTGCGTGGCGTAGATTTCGGTGACAGTAAACTGAGCACCTTCACGGCTTCCTGTGCTGCTACTGTAGGTGGAAAGATAGAGTTGCACATCGACCGTGTTGATGGCAAGATGATTGGCTCTGTCAATGTGAAATCGACTGGCAGCGCCGAGACTTTCCGTGAGTTCACCGGACGTATCACCAACCCCAAAGGTGTTCATGACCTCTACCTCGTTTTCAAAGGCGCCAAAGGTCAGAAACTCCTGAACTTCGATTACTGGAATATCAAATAAACCATTTATTTTTACAGCTATGAAAAGAACCACATTATTCATTATCGCTCTGGTTTCGTCTGTTGTCATCATGGCAAAGGCGGAAGTCAACTCACGTCCGTTCACCATCCCTGCCATTCACGAGTGGAAAGGTGGTACAGGCCAACTGCAACTTACCTCACAGAGTCGCATCCTCTATGCCGACGCTCGCTTGCGCACCGCTGCTGAAGCATTGGCTCGCGACCTGAAGACGATGGGCATCACCCCGTCTGTCGCTGAGGGAAAGAAAGCATCTGCTGCCGACATCCTCTTTATCTACAAACCCCTCAAGAAGTTGGGCGATGAGGGTTATACCATCGACATCGACAAGAGCGTCCGCATCGAAGGAACCGAACGTGGTGCCTATCATGCCGCACAAACGTTGCTGCAGATAGGTCTGAACCTCCCTCAAGGACACATCGCAGACCGTCCGGACTATCCTTTGCGTGGTCTCATGCTGGATTGCGGCCGCAAATATATCCCGATGGATTACATGCGTCGTCTGGTACGCACCATGGCGTACTATAAGATGAACACGCTTGAGGTGCACCTCAATGACAAAGGACACGCACCCTTCTTCTACAACGACTGGAATCAGGTCTATTCAGCTTTCCGTCTGGAAAGTGAGTTTTTCCCAGGTCTCACCGCCGAGGATGGCAGCTATACGAAAGACGAGTTCCGCCAGTTCATCCTTGAATCTGCTGCTCAGGGCGTGGAAATTATTCCTGAGATTGATGCACCGGCCCACAGCCTCTGCTTCTCTCACTACCGTCCTAGCCTCGGAAGTAAGGAGTTCGGCATGGATCACCTGGAACTCACCAACCCCGAAGTGATTCCCTTTATTGACAGTATCTATGCTGAATATCTCGGTGGTCCTAATCCTGTCTTTGTCTGCCCTCGCGTTCACATTGGTACCGATGAATACAGCAACAAAAAGCAAGAGATTGTAGAATTGTTCCGTTCCTTCACCGACCACCTCATCCACACTGTAGAAAGCTACGGAAAGCAAGCGGTTCTTTGGGGCGCACTCACCCATGCCCGTGGGGAAACGCCCGTGAAAGTGGATAATGTGCTGATGTTTGATTGGTACAACCGCTATGCTCAGCCAGACTCTATGTATAAGCTTGGCTATCAGCTCGTTTGTATTCCAGACCGCTCGACCTATATCGTCCCTGCCGCTGGTTACTACTTTGACTATCTGAATATTCCACGCCTTTACAAGGAGTTTACACCTGCCAACATTGCCGGTGTGCGCTTCCCTGAACGCGATCCGCAGATCAAGGGTGGCATGTTTGCCGTTTGGAACGACGTCATTGGAAACGGTATAGCGATACCCGATATTCACCATCGCATTATGCCTGCTCTGCAGGTCATTGCCGAAAAGACATGGGCTGTTGATACGATCCGCACTTGCGATGAATGGCAGCGCCTAGCTACCAATATCTGTGAGGCACCTGGCATTAACGATTTGGGACGCTATCCGAAAGGTATTGTCCTTGAGAACGAAAAGGTGAATCCCGGCTCCTCACGCGATATCCCGTTCATCGGCTGGCCCTATCGTGTCAGCTTTGACATCGAAGCAAAAGAAGAAGTGCGTGGAACAGCCCTCTTCCGCGATGACGAAGCAGAATTCTATCTTGCTGATCCCGCCACAGGACGCCTCGGCTTCATCCGCGACGGCTATCTTTTCAGTTTCAAACATTCTTTGCGTCCCGGTGCTCGTGAGAACATTGCCATTGAGGGCACGAACGTTGACACCAAGCTCTATGTCAACGGAAAACTCGTTGAAACGCTATCTCCTCAGCTACGCACCTTCCCCAAAGATCAGAAATATAAGATCGTCCGCACCCTCCGTTTCCCCCTGCAGCGCACAGATGCTACACTCCGCAGCCGGGTGACGAACCTGAAGGTGGAAAGCAAGTAACAACCTATCAATCCTCACACTATGAAAGTAATCAGCACCACACAGGCACCCGCTGCCATCGGCCCTTACAGTCAGGCCATCAAAGTCGGGAATCTCGTCTATACCTCTGGTCAGCTTCCCATTGACCCCGCCACCGGCGCATTCCCTGAAGGCGGCATCAAGGAGCAGACCCGTCAGTCGTTGACCAATGTGAAAGCTATCCTGAAAGAGACGGGGCTGACCATGAGCAACGTGGTGAAGACCACCGTGTTCATGGCTGACATGAATGATTTTGCTGACATGAACGCTGTCTATGCCGAATTCTTCTCTGAGCCTTACCCCGCCCGCTCGGCTGTTGCCGTAAAGACCTTGCCCAAAGGAGCATTGGTAGAGATAGAGGTAGTGGCAGAAGTGATTCCCACGATGTAACCGATGAAGGATATCTATCTTGCCGGAGGATGCTTCTGGGGTACAGAGCATTTTTTCAAACAGATCGCGGGTGTCGTGGAGACCGAGGTTGGCTTTGCGAACGGGCACACCGAGAATCCTACCTACAAAGAGGTCTATACCGATGAAACGGGTTATGCCGAGACGGTTCACGTAAGGTACAACCCCGATGTCGTGCGCCTGGAGTTCCTGCTATGCATGTTCTTCAAGGCCATCGACCCGACCAGCATCAACCAACAGGGCCACGACATCGGTACCCGTTATCGCACGGGCATCTATTACACCGATGCCGCAGACCTGCCTATTATTAATAAGGTGTTCGACGAGGAGCAAGCGCTTTTCGACCAGCCGCTGGCGGTTGAGAAGCAGCCATTGGATTGTTTCTATGCCGCTGAGGAGTACCATCAGGACTACCTTGACAAGAACCCCGATGGCTATTGCCACCTGCCCTTCTCGCTATTCGAGTTCGCCCGTAACGCGAAAGATATCACTCGGTAATCTTAATGGCTACAGCGTGTAGCTGTTGCCAACCGGCACGGTCGGTAAGGCGCAACATAAAGTGGTAGTCACCCGTAGCAATACCGGTGGGAATCGTGATATCGTGCTGAGCAGTATAGCTGCGCGTTCCTGCAGGGATCGCGTAGCTTTCATTATATACCCATGCGTTCTCTGCTTCATGACCGTGTTCGTGGTCGTGGTCGTGATCATCATCGTCCTCCCCTTCTTCCTCTCCAGAGGCAGTGCTGTGGGTGTGGTGGTCGAAGTTGTTGTGAATCTCGATATTATATGACCCCAATTCCTTGTCATCGGTGAACAGACAAGTGAAGTGGATCACGTCACCCTGCTTAAAAGTCTGCCCATTGGTGGGAGAAGCCTGAACGTCAGTCGTATTGATGACAGGATAGGTCATATCCTTGTCATCATCACTGCTGCAAGAGGTGAAACTAATGGTTAGAACACACGCGAGAGCCAACATGAGGCTCATATATTTCAAATTTTTCATTGTTTTATAATCTTTAATCCTTAATCTTTAATCCTATCACAAGTCCACTCCCACCATCATGGAGAGATTGCGCCCAGGTTCGGGCACGTCGATGAGGCGGTAGTAACTGGTGTGATCGTAGTAGCGGCGGTTCAGCAGATTGTCTGCATGAAGCGTCACATGAAAGGTTGCTCCTCGCGTCTGGAAATCCTTTCCGGCTGCAAGGTTCAATGTCCAATGCCCGTCAGTGGGCTTTTCCGGGGGCACGATTTCGTTCTGAGCACCGACGATGTGGGCACTGAGGCCTACAAAACCCTTTCCGCGATGGTCAAAGGTATATCTCAGGCCAGTATCCACAGACCAAGGGGTACTGAAGGGCAACGTATAGCCCTTCTTTTCGCCCGATTGCTGACGAGCAAAGAGATACTCGCCTTGGGCGTGGGCCTGCCAATGCTCCGCGAATTTCCATTTCACCTGTGCCTCCACTCCGTAGCGCAACACCTTAGCCTGCGTGTAGTGATACAGCTGCAAGCCTTCCACATATTGCGCCGTGGGGTTCAGGTAGATATAGTTGGGAAAGTAATTCAAATAAGGTTCCACCTGCATCTCCCACGCTTCGTTGCCCCAACTGATGCTGGCGTCCAACTGATATGACTCCTCAGGGTCCAGCTGTGCGTTGCCGCGTTCGTAGCGGAAGATGTGGTAGTTCACACCGTCGGCACCCAGTTCCTTGGGGATTGGCATACGGAAACTCTTACCCACATTCGCCTTCATCACCCATTGGCCTACGTTGTAGTTCACACCCGTTGACCATGTGATACTGTTGAAATGGCGATGCGTATCGGCTGAGCGCTCTTGATAGACAGAGTCTGCACCCACGGGTGTCTTGAACCAGTCCTGATAGCTGTGGATATGCGTCTCGGCATAGTCGTAACGCACTCCTGCATTCAGGATCAGGTTCTCGTTCACCGTGTAGCGATCCATTACGAAGCCACCCAGACTCAGCGTCTCGAAATCCGGGATGATAAAGCCCCAGCCACCGCGCCGGTTATGCTGATACTCGCTGCTCACGCCACCGCGTAACTCATGGTTGCCCAGTATGTGAAGCAGCTGCACGCCAGCCGTGTAGGTACTCTTGTCGAAACGTCGTTCCATCGAGCCGTCAGGCTGCGGCATATAGCCGTGGCTGATGGGCTCCGAACGCTCTTCGCGCAGATTGTTCTGGTAGGCCAGGTTCAGCTCCACGGACGTTGCATCGTTGCGCCAGTTGGTATGGCTCAGCACCTTCAGGTGGTTCACCCACTGATAGGGCAGGTCTATGTCGCGCCGCGAACGGTCGTAGTCGATTTTCGAGAGACGCACCTCCAGACCGTGGGCGTTGGCAAAGAACCCGCTCTTCGAGTAGCTGTCCGATACACGGATATCGGTGTGGAAGTTATAGCCGGCATAACCCAGCATCATACTACCGTCGCGCTCGCAGCCAGCCGTGTTGCGCAGGCGTCCGTCCTTCAGCTTGATCCAATATGAATAATACTGAATGCTGTCCGTCGGCACCTTATAATCGGCATAGTCTATCAGCGTGGCGTGGACACGATAGAACCAGTTCCCCTGTCTGCCGCCCATCTTGGTCGAAACGCCCAGCTGCTCGTTGTTCGTGCGACCGAACAACTGCACACTGCCGCTGAACGGCTTCGTAGGCACGTGGTTCGTGTAGAGACTGAGCACACCGCCGATGGCATCGCTGCCATAGAGCAATGCCGCAGGGCCTTTGATGACCTCCGCACGGTCTATCGAGAATTGGTCTATCTCCAGCCCGTGGTCGTCGCCCCACTGCTGGCCCTCGTGCTTGATGCCGTCTTCCGAAACGGCCAGACGGTTGAAGCCCAAGCCGCGAATGGTCGGTTTCGACTGTCCGCTGCCAATGGCCATCGCCTTCACGCCAGGGATACCTTCCAGCGTCTGCATCAGACTGCCTGCGAAGTGCTGCTGAAGATACTCGTGGTTCACCTGCACGGCCGACTGCGACGAACGCATCTGGTAGTCGCGACGCTGCTGGCCGGTAACGGTGACATCATGAAGTGTGACTGTTGTGTCGGCTGGTGCTGATGCATAGAGCACAGCAGCCAGTAACAAATGAATCATACTGCTTGTCTGTTTGAATTACCTAATCATCAGGACACAGTACCTCTATGTCCCGTAAAAATATAGATTTGATTCAAACAAACGGAGGAGCGCGTAAGGTCGGGATGCCGAAGCCCTCAAGCTGAATCTCACCTTGAAGCCTTGCCATCCGGATTCTGCATACCTTGTTATATAAGACAACGGCAAAGACGGCAGCAGCCACAAACGACATCGTCAGGAACTGACAGAGCACACAAGCGTGCATTGTCGTGGTCAGTTCGCCCAGATGTCCGTGACACTGGTGCTGCACACATTCCTTGCAATTATCTCCAAAAAGATCAGCAGTTTCGTGGCTGTGAACCGACGACAGAATCACCATTGGCACAAACACTGCCAACAGCACCCAAGAAGCCATATTTCTCTTCATCGTCGTTTTCACGGCCGCAAAGGTACGATGTTTTTTGCAAAAGTGTTGCGTCCTTCTTTCATTTTTAACAGAAAAGAAGAGGAGTTATTAATAGTTTTTGTATATTTGTCCCCGAAATCTATTATTTTAATACCTTATAAACCTTGATGGAAAAAAAACTAACGATATGAATACAATGAAATTGAAAAGATGGTTACAACCCCGATGGGCACAAATCATCACCATGTTGCTGGTGATCTTCGCTTGGCTGATGCCGCAAGGCGCATGGGCTGACGACAAGCTGGAGACCGTGTTTATCAATGACAAAATCTACAACGTGCTGCGTTCAGCCGATGACTGGGAAAAGTTCCGGAAATTGGTGATAGATGCCAACGGCAACTCGGATGTGAATGCCATCATGGACGCAAACTTCAGCATCAACCAAAACTCGTGCGTGGGCATGGACGCCTACCCCTATAATGGTACATTCAACGGTAATGGCCACACACTGACAGTAGACATCTGGGGGGCGGACGATTTCGCCGGAACATTCCCCACCGTTGGCAACGCCACGTTCAAGAACCTGACCCTAAAAGGTAAAGTCATTGGCGGCAAACACACCGGCGGACTGGTGGGCCACGCATGGGGTTCCTCGCAGTCCATCACTCTGGAGAATATCATTTTTAATGCCTCTGTGTCATCGCAGAGCACCCATGTCGGCGGCATTGTCGGACACGCTGACAAAGCCAAGCTCACGGTAATAGACGTTGCGTCGATTGGCAAAGTCTGGACCTCAGGCTCCGATACTTATGGAGGCTCCATTATTGGTTGGGCCAACAATGTGGACGATTGGACTTTTCATCGCGTCTGGGAAGGCGTCACTTTTAACAGTACCGTACACTGTGGCTTCTGCTATTATTATAGCAGTGGAGCAAATGCATGGGGTTATAACGAAAAAAGCAGCAATTGTCTCTCTTTTCATAATTGGGGCGAAATGAAGGCAGAATGTCGCACTAAGGGAAACGACGATGCGACAGAACTCTTCAATCAGGAACAACCCGGCTCCTGGTATAATGGCTTCCCTGTTATGGACACCTGGCCGGCAGCCGGCGACGTGAACTTCGAGACTTACGACATGGTGCCCGGTACGGAGGACACGGAGAAAGGTATGTTGAAGATACCCTTCTCGTGCGACAAACCCGTCAAGTACATCGACGTCAGCTATTCTGGCAGAACTCTCAGCCGCATCACCTTCGACAAAGATACCTATGCCGGGTTCATCCCCGTGCCTGCCACTGAGCAGCATAAGAACCTGACCATCAAGGCCAAACTGGTGGTGGGAACTGTGACAGTGACTCGTGAGGACAAGAACGACGTGATGATGCACAAGCCGGAGAGCCTCACGGCATCGATGCTGAGTTTTGCCACCCACAAGGTGTTGACCGATGCCGGTGCTGTAGAGCTGAAGTGGAGTGTGAGCAATGTTGAGTGCAAAGACGCATTCAGCAGCGACGAGTTCATGGTGCTGCGCTCGCTGACGGGCAAGGAAGAAGACTTCGTGCCTATCGGTTCAGTGACCTTTGAAGAGGGAACTACTAACTACACTTACAAGGACTCGACACTCGTCAGCGCCCTTACAGAGGAGCAAATCAACGGCGGAAGCATATCTGTGGAATACCGTGTGGTGCGTGCCACGGCCTATCAGCTGTGGGGACTTTCCTACAATAATAGTGCAGGCACGAAGATCAATAATCCCACGATGGCGTCAACTACTGTCACGCGCAGCAATCTACATCTTCTGGTAGTGAGTCTCGACTATAAGTCCGACTGGGAGGATGCTGCCGCCCGTACCATCCACGTTACCTGGGAATATGGCATCGAGACGGGAGCCGTGTGGGACGACCGCGCACAAATGAAGTTGCGCGTCAAGATGGTTAACCGCGACGGTTTCGCAGTAGATACCATCACCTATGTGCTCACCGCCGAGGAGATAACCGCACGCCGCAAGGTGGTGCAACTTACGCGCTCGTGCGTGTACTATAATATAGATTTCGTGACAGAGCTTGACAATACCGCTAAGGAGTACATGACTTCAGATCAGTCCACAGGGGCAAAAGAAATTACCATTCGCTCAGCAGCCGAATGGAATAAGTTTGTCGAACAGGTCAGGCAGGCAAAGGGGCAATATGACATCAACGCCACGCTGATGAACGACATTACCATCAATACCATGATAGGTGAGAGCGATTCCCCATACCGTGGCACTTTCAATGGTAACGGCCACACGCTGACTATCAACATCACGGGCAATCAGCAATGTAATGCGCCCTTCCGCTATGTGACCAACGCCATCATCCGCAATCTGCACACGGCGGGCAGCGTCACATCCAGTCAGAAATTTGCTGCCGGACTGGTGTCACGCGTGCTGGACAACTGCACCCTGACCGTTGAGGGATGTCATATCTCGGTTGACATCAACAGTTCTGTCAACGGCGATGCCACCAACGGCGGCATCGCGGCGCTTGGCAATGGAGGCACTAACATCACCCTGCGCAACTGTAAGTTCGACGGCAAACTGCGCGGTGCCAACTGCTATGCCAACGGCGGTATGGTGGGCTATAGCGTTGGACAGGTGAACATCAACAACTGCCTTTTCGCACCAGAAGAGCTAAGCACCAGTAATACTGGATGCGAGACATGGGCGCGCACGGGAGGGTCGGGCAAAGTAATCTATAACAACAGTCTGGCTACCCAATCATATAGTCTCACCACATTGATAGAAGATAAATATTCCGATGACGAGAAGTTAGCTTTTCTCGGCTCTAGTTGGACGAAAGACTCCAGCGGCAAGCCCGTGCCTGTCACCACGACTGTTGCCCCGCCAGCGCCTGATGGCTCGTTCTACTACGAGAGTCTGGGTCAGATTGTCGTGAACTCGCTGAATACCAAAACACAGCAGAGCAGCGTGGTGCTGACGTGGAAGAAGACCGATGACACCGTGGACTACTTCCGTGTGGAGCGTCGCAACGTCACCACGAACGACAAATGGGAAGTTATAGCCCCGCAGGTAAGCTATCAGGAATATGAGGATAAGACCGTATCGCCCGTGTACGACTACGAGTATCGCGTCAGTTCCGTGAACGACTGTGAAGGCCTGCACGTGACGACTTCCGACATCAAGCCCGGCAACTGCATCAAAACCGGTAAGGTAGAGGGCTACGTGCGCTTCGCCGACGGTTCGGGTATTCCTGGCATCCGCGTCAGTGTATCACCTTACGGCACTGGCGCCGACCCCACCAAGGGCGGCAGCTGTTTGACCGACGAGTCAGGCTTCTATAGTGTAGATAAGCTGGCCTACTGGGGCAATCAGCAGGGTGCCTACGCAATAACATTGTCGAGCATCGCATCCGATGACCTATCGGAAGACTGCCAGAAAGGCCTCTATGTCACCTTCGACGGACAGTCGAACTACTCCAAGGGGCGTAACTTCACCGTCATCAGCGGTGTCAAGTTCTCAGGTCTGGTGATGTATCAAGGCACCAGCATTCCCGTGAAGGGTGCCCACTTCCAGGTTGACGGCCGCGAGGTGCGTACTGCCGGCGGAGCCGTAGAGACGGACTTCGAGGGTAAGTTCGCCTTCCGTATGTTGCGCGGACAACACACGGTAAAGGCAGTCATGAAAGGTCACACCTTTGCCGACAAAGGCTACTATATAGAGAACAATGACTCTACAGTAGATTTCCAAACCGACGTGGCCAACACCTACTTCTACGACACCAAGCAGGTGAAACTCATCGGTCGTGTGGCTGGTGGACATGTACAGGGCCAGTTGCCGTTAGGGAACTCACTCTCGACCAACAACCTGGGCGACTCGCTGAAGGTGGTGCTCACCCTGGAGGGCGACAACGCCTCGTGGCTGGTGTTCGACAATACCAACCGCTCGCTGACTACCCGTGATGCCGTCTATCCGCATAAGAAGCACGACCAGATGGATAGCAATGAATACGCTACCCGCGTGCATACCGAGCGTCATCGCGTGGTGGTCTATCCCGACAAGCATACCGGTGAATACGAGGTGCTACTGCCGCCTGTCAAGTGGAAGATACAGCAGATTACCGCCGAAGGCTACGCCACCCTGTTCCAGGACGGACAGACCAGCGACGTCATCGACCTGACCGACTCGCTCACTTTGCACAGCGACACCATCAAGGGAAAATGGAAGAGCCGTGGCGGCGTGGCTTTCTCGGAGGCTGTGGAGGAATATCACGCCAAGTACAGTCGCATCTACCACTCCCCCGTGCTACTGGAGTACCAGCAGCAGGGCTACGATGCCTTCAGTTACTTCGGCGAGAAGAACTTCAGCTACCAGCCCGTCAAGGGAGTGAAAAAGCAGATTCCTATAGCTTACAGCGTGAAGAAGCCGAACTGGCCCGAGGAAAGGAAGGACTCGCTGGAGACCCGCTACACCTTCGGCTACCCCGTGTTCAGCACAGATAGAGGCTATGGCCTAAAGCTCTCAGCCCTAGAGCGCTACTACTATAATAATAATACGAAGAGCGATACCATTGATGTGGTGAAACTGGATGGTGGCTTCGTGACCATCCGCAACGGACTCATGAGCGGTACTCAGCGCGACACGCTCTCACTGGACAGCATCGGTGAGGCCAACTACACGCTGCGTGCCAATCGTACACCTTACCTGCTGACCGGCACGGATGCCCTCTGCACCGTCACCTTTACGATGGAGCGCGACGGCACCACCTTCGAGGGCACACCGCTCCGAGGCTACGTGTTCAGTGCAGAGTCACCCACCGGCGCACAGGACATCATCAGCATCAATCGACCCGTGCTTGTGGATATCCTGCGAGACCCGCCAGGCGGTGGCTCGTCGGCTAAACTAAGTAAGGGCTCCTCACTGAAACTGGCCTATCAGGTGGATATGGCCTGGAGTGCCGGAGTCAGCATAGGCGTCTCGGCCGGTGGCGGCATGGACGGCTTTAGCGGCGTGGTGGCTGCCCCGATGGGCGGCGGTGCCACGTTTGGTATGAACTATTCATCATCGACAGCCTTCAGCACCTCGTTCGACATTATTTTCTCAGGAACCGGACAGCGTGCTTTCTCATACACCATGACAGCCAACGAGGATATCTCTACCGATGCCGGCAGTACGATGGTAGGTGCCGATGCCGACCTCTACATGGGTATGGAGACCAATATGTTCGCACGTCCGGCCGTGGCCATACAAGCTCTCAGCGACTCTGTATTCCATAGCTATGAGGGTGCACAGAAGGCAGGCCGCATGGTAGAGATTGCCAGTGGTCGCGACCAGAACGACAGTATCTATCACCTGGTGCGCAGTGAAGTGGTCAGCTATGGTCAGACCATCAACTCCACCTTCGTTCACTCGCAGCAATATCTGGTGAAACAGCTTTTGCCCAAACTGGCTAAGGAGTGTGAGAGCCTGATGTTTACCGGTACAATGACAGACGCTCAGGCACTGGCTAACGCTAACAAAGAACGCGTCTATCTATCGCTTATCACTGATACCGAGAGCGAACGCTTCGGTGTGATGAACACCGACAAGGACGGTCATTACGTTTATCACACTACCAACGACAAATACAAGGCTACCGACCCCTCACAGATGAACTACGTCATCGTGCTGCCCGAGGGTGATGACGGCTCCAAGCAGGAAGATAGGGTGCAGGATATCTGTGATGCCATGTATGCCTGGGGCGCTATGATAGCCCGCAATGAGAAGGAGAAACTGGAAGCCACCGACAAGGTGAAGAACTTTGAGATGGACGGTGGTGGCTCAATCAGCTACAGCGAGGAATTCTCTACCGACTATTCTAATACTTCGACCTATAACTGGATTGGCACAGACGTCACTCATAGTTACTTTGATGATCCTACGACAACGGCAGGTCAAGACGCTGCTACTACCTTTACTACGATGGCGAGTGTCTTAGGTCCTACGGTGGCTAAGTTGCTGGGAGCTGTGCTGAAGACTACTGCTGGTAAGTCAGAGGCCTACACGCAGCCGGCCGGTAAGGGGAGTGTGCCCGATCCTTTCCAGAAGTTTGAGATTAAGTTCGTAGGCATGAAGTGGGCCTTCTCGCTTACCCCAGTCATTTCCTATAAGACCACGCCTAAGCTAACGGAAGACGAGAAATACAGTCGCAAGGAGAGTTTCACCATCAAGATGGACAAGAAATCGCATCTGAGTTTCGACCTTTATCACATCGCAGTGTCCGACTCCCGAAAGGATACTGAGGTAGATGGCAAGACCGATGTGTTTGTCGAGGAAAACTTCCTCAACAGCAAGGAGTATGTGAAATACTTCATTGACAAGGGCGTGGGGGCTCGCGACGTGTCTAAGTCGTTCCAGGAGCCGCGCGGTTTCATCTACCGTACCGTTGGCGGTGCTACCGTGCGTCCATGGGAACCTGAGCGCAAGACTGCGTTCTACCGTGAGGGAAGCATCCTTGATGTACGTACGAAAAAGATTGAGAACCCCATCGTCAAGATGGACAAGCAGAGCATCAGCGGCGTGCCCCACGACGAGCCTGCCCGCTTCAAGCTCTATATGACCAACGAGAGCGAACAGCCCGAGGCCATTGGCGGTGCACTGTATTATTACACGCTCTACTTAGACAGCAAGAGCAACCCGAAGGGTGCTAAGATGACGGTGGATGGTATTCCGCTTTCTGCCGACGGTACAACCGTGAAGCTGGTACCTGGAGAAGTGACGGAGAAGACCTTGGAGGTATGGGCCGGAGATGATTTCGACTACGACGACTTGGAGATTGGTGTTATCTCACCGGGTGATGTGCAGTGTGTTGATGCGGTGAAATTCTCCGTTCACTTCCTGCCCACGGCTGGCAACATTGAGATCGCATCGCCCGGCGATAAGTGGATCATGAACTGCGACGCGCCCTCTGATGCCAAGCAAGGCTGGTATCTGCCCGTCATCATCAGTGGCTTTAATAAGAACCAGAAGAACTTCGACCACATAGAGTTCCAGTATAAGGAAGCTACGCGTGGGGATGACTACTGGACGAACCTCTGTGGCTACTATGCCGACTCTACGCTCTACAAACAGGCCACCGGTACCCACGAGATGATTCCAGAGAATGGCAACATCGTGGCTAAATTCTATGGTGAGGGCACCGTGATGGAGAAAGCCTATGACCTGCGTGCACGCCTCTTCCGCCGTAATGGCAACTCGTTCATCACCAGTGACTCGAAGGTGCTCACGGGTATCAAGGACACCCGCCGTCCACAACTCTTTGGACAACCCGATCCGAAGGACGGTATCATCGGCGCTGGCGACAATATCGTGTTCCACTTCTCTGAGGCCATCGAACATAACTACCTGCAGCAGGCTACCAACTTTGAAGTTGTGGGTGAAACCAACGAGACGGCACTCAGCGAAGAGCCTTCGTTGCTCTTCGGAGGCACGGGCTATGCCGAGACGGATGCCCGTCGTAATTTCGCCGACAAAAATATGACTATCGACCTAATGGTGCGACCGGATCAGACGGGTAAGAGTATGCCGCTCTTCTCGCATGGTACCGATGGTAGTACGTTGCAGCTGTGGCTTACTGAGGACTGGAAACTGCGTGCCGTCATCGACAGCGTACAGTTCGAGAGCACCGTAGCTATCAAAGAAGGTGCACTGAAGCAGGTGGCCCTCATCCTGGACAACGACCACCGGCAGGCACTGCTCTGGAACGACTCTATTATCGGTACATGTGCTAACGTGACCTACAGTGGTTATGGTCCTCTTATCTTCGGTGCTACCAACGAGGTGAACACCGATGATCGCAAGCACTATCAGGGACGAATGTTGGAGGCACGCCTCTGGAACCGCACCATGGACGATGCCCTGCTGACCACCTATGGCAAGAAACAGCTGACGGGCTACGAGATGGGTCTGAAGGACTACTACCCGATGAACGACGGAGAGGGCAACTATGCAGCCGATAAGACGCAGGGAGCTCATGCCGAACTGCACGGAGCAGCTTGGGCACTGCCACGAGGTATGTCGCTCAAGCTGGACTTCGATGAGCAGAAACCGGTGAAGGGTCTGCAACTTGACTATACCAAGATGCTGCGCAGTGCCGAACAGGACTACACGCTGATGTTCTGGTTCAAGACCGACGAAAGGGGGCAGGGTGCTCTTGTGAGCAATGGTCAGGGTGCCCGTACCGATGAAGATGCCCGCAATAAGTTCTTCATCGGATTTGAAAGCAAGCAGCTCATCTACCGCACCAACGGGCGCACACTGTCTCTGGGTAAGGGACTGGCCGACGACGAGTGGCATCACTTTGCCATCACCGTCGATCGCTCCCACCAGGTAGCTAACCTGTATGTCGATCGCGTGCTTACACAGTCGATTTCCACCGATACACTGGGCGGCATGATGGGGCGCGACTTCTACGTGGGCAACATGGTGTGGCACGAAGCTGGAGCTAACGTGCAGACACTGCACCAGAAGAACGCCCTCACAGGACACATTGATGAGCTGTGTCTCTTCTCACAGGCGCTGCCGGCTACGCTGCTGAAGCGTTACAGCACCAAGAGCCCCACAGGGCGCGAGAAAGGACTGCTGATACGTATGGGCTTCGGTCAATACGAGCGTCTGGCAAACAACAACCTTGAGTTGCGCCCATTCGCCCTGAACCAAGCCTTCAAGTTCGATATGGACGGCAATCCCACCGATGAGCACGACAGTATCTTCGTGGAGCCTGTAGCCGATATCCTCGCACACATCGACCAGAACGTAGGGGCACCCGTACAGTTCAGTCAGGAGCTGCGCAACCTGAATTTCAGCTTCGTGGGACGAGACAATGAGCTGCTGGTGAACATCGATGAACAGGACAGCCGTATCAACAAGCGCAACCTCTTCGTTACCGTCACCGACATACCCGACCTGAACGGTAACTATATGGCATCGCCTGCCACGATGGAGTTCTTCGTTGACCGCAACCCGCTACGCTGGGAGAAGAAGAGCATGAAGCTGGAGCTCGATATGTTCAAGAATGATTACGATGACCAGTTTGAGGTGAAGATCACCAACACCAGCGGCGCTTACCACACCTACACCATCGATAACCTGCCCCGCTGGATGACAGTGGACCGGCAGACCGATGTCATCGGACCCAAGGAGGAGTATATCTTGCAATTCTATGTCAGCAAGGACCTGAACGTAGGTACCTACGATGAGATCATCTATCTGACAGATGAAGATAACTTGTCGGAACCTTTGGCACTGACCATCCGAAAGAATGGTAACGATCCAGCATGGGAGGTCGCTGACAGTATCAAGCATTTCTCCATGAATCTGGTAGGGCAAGTGAAGATTGGCAATGCCGTGGTGACTGACCCGAATGACAAAGTGGCCGCCTTCGACCCAATGGGTCGCTGCATGGGTGTGGCTAACGTCAGCTACAATGCTACGACGTCCAAGAGTCAGCTTTTCATGACGCTCTTCAACAACCAGGCCAACATCGGTGATATCGAACTGACCTTCAAACTGTGGCACCGTCAGACGGGACAGATACTGTTGTTGGAGACCGACCGCAAGGTGAAGTTCAACCATAGTTCGGTGATAGGTTCTGTGGATGATCCCGTGGTGATGACTGCCGGTTCGCAGTATTATCAGGAACTGGAACTGGAGCCTGGCTGGAACTGGATCTCACTAAACGTGGATAACAATGGTTATCGCAACGTGCTGAACATGCTCAACCAGTACGAGTGGCAGGACGGCGACATCGTGACCGATGATACCGAGGACTTCACGCTGGTGTACAAATCGAATCTGGGCACATGGCTGGCCAATAACACACCTAAGGAAGGCTATGGCATTTCGCCACAGCGCAGCTACCGCGTCTATGTGAAGAACTACGTTAACGTGGAGATCAAGGGCTATCCGCTCAGAGACGAGAGCCAGCGAAAGATTACTGTGGAGCAAGGTTGGAACAATATTGGCTATACGCCGATGGTGAACCTGCCGGTTGCTACAGCCTTGGCTGACTACGCTGCTAGCGATGGCGACGTGGTGAAGAGCCGCGAGGAGTTTGCTATCTATACCGAGGAGTCGGTAGGCAGTGGTTACTGGTCGGGCTCGCTGCAGTACATGAAGCCTGGCGAGGGTTATATGCTCTACCGCAACGGCGAGAGTAAGGTGAAGTTCTGCTATCCCTACTACGAGCCGGGAAGCAACTTCTTCGAGCGTACCGTAGCAAGAAGTCCTGCATGGCGTGCCAACTATGGTCGCAACATGACGATAGTGGCTACAGCCAATGGCATTGACCTTCAGGAAGGCGACCGTTTAGTGGTATTCAGTAATGGTGAACAGCGTGGCGAAGCTGCTCTGGCTAATGACTCGCTCTTCTTCCTTACGATCTCTGGTGAGAAGAAGGCACCGCTGTCGTTTGCCATTGAGCGCGACGGTGAACTGATAGCCACTGCGGCTGAGGTGATGACCTACGAGAGCAATGTCTTGAATGGCACCCTCGATGCTCCTACCGCTATCCACTTCGTCAAGAACGAGGTCAGCGATGGCGCATGGTACACGCTGGAAGGTTTCAAACTCAGTGGCAAACCCCGCCACAGGGGGGTGTTTATCCATAATGGTATTAAAGTCGTGAACAAGTAAAAACAGTAGCATATGAAAGCAAAGATTATAATAAAAGGACTTTTATGTTGCATCTTCATCGGTCTTGCAGCTTGCAGTAGTGATGATGAGGGCACCAGCGAGAATCGTTCGAGTTTCGAGTCTGCAAAAGCCCCACAATGGGAAGTGGATATGCACAGCGACCAGACGAAGCCGCAGTGGACAGCACCTACGTCGAGGCTCTATAAAGACAAGATGATCCTGATGATACGCCTGCAAGAGGAGCTGGCGCCCTACTCCACCGATGATGACCTGATGGCTGTCTTCATCGACGATGAGTGCCGTGCACTTTCACAGCGTGCCGGCAGCGACGAGACGATATACTTCGTACTCAATACCTTCGGCAATTCAGCCAGCAACCCCGAGCAGTTTGCCATCTGCTATTACAGTGGCGGACTGCATCAGGAGTTCTGGCTCAGAGGGGAGAACATGTTCCTCAACGAGATGAATTTGGGTACAGAGTCCGACTTCGTTTTAGACTTTATGTCTGGCACAACGAAGTATGCCCGACAGACGGAGTTCATCGTGAACCCCAAGCCCAAAGAGGGGGTTACGATTGACGAGGAAGCCGACCTTGTGGGAGTGTTCGTGGGCGACGAATGTCGCGGTAAGGGTCGTCCAGGAGAAACTTTCACCGCATTTCATCAGAAGGAGGGCGAGCAGGCACGGTTGCGCTACTATAGTAGCAGCAAGGAAGGCATCTTCACCCGTACAGAGCCGCTGACGCTGGATGCTGGTTACCAAACAATTGACTTTAATTTTTAGACATATCAACAGATGAAAGAGAAACTCATTTTTTACACAGTAGCCTTGACGGCAGGTCTGTTGACGGCCTGCTCTTCAGAAGATGAGCAGGTGCCGGAAACCCCTATACGTCACATCAGCGTGGAGGTGAACCAACAGCCGATGACCACACGTAGCGCCATTACTACCACCGAGACGTTACGCATTTTCAATATGCGCGGAGTATATGATGGCTCAACATCGAGCTATACGGTATCACAGTCGGATGATAAATGGACGGTGGAGCCAAACACCTGGCCGAGTGGCGCTCTGAACAGTACCTCCGTACCATTCTATGCCTTCACCGACGGCACATTCGTTAAAGAAGCTACACCTTACATCAGCTTCACTATCACCGAGGATGCTTCTACCCAGCACGACCTGTTGGTGGCTAAAAATACAGTATCTTACAACGACCATCAGGGAAAAGTTCCCCTCACGTTCGACCATGCCTGTGCAGCTTTGGCGTTTAATGTTCAGATAACGAACACGCTGAAGACTAAAAAACTTAGCAACGGAACGCTAACTGTCAATAGCATCGTACTGCGCAATGTTAGTAATTCGGGCAAATATTATTTCGGAACATCAACCTGGGGTGATGTAAGCGGCTCAGCCTACTACACGCTGACTAGCGGAAACATTACCGTTGATACCGAGCCTCAGGCACTCAGTAGCAATTATCTCTTCGTGATACCACAGAGTCGTGAAGCTAATGGCACAACGGGCACCTATCTGGAAATCAACTACACCTTCTCGGGACAAACAAAGACTTCCGCCACCATTCCCCTCGCTGTGAACTGGGAGGCTGGCTCTGAATACACCATCGATATCAAACTTGGCACAACACTGATTCAATGATGAAAAAGACATATAACAAACCCGCCATAACCATCGTGCTCCTCAACTCGGGCACGCATCTCTTGACAACCAGTGGCTATAAGGTGAATAGCTACCAAAACGGTGGAAGAACCACCGTCGGTGATGACGAAGATAGTCATGAAGTAAAGAAGGCCAGAAACTACGTGGACTGGGATCAATGAGCGGCATCAACGCATATCTGTCTCAACAGCCCTAAGAACCCTAGTTCTTTTCGTCAGTCAAAGTCGAAGTCGGTGACATAATGGTCGAAGGTCAGACCCTCGGTGCTACCGTATTTGGCCAGGATTTTCAAGATGTCTTCTTGCTGACTAGGTGAGAGCTTGTTTTCACCATGATGGTATCGGTAATAAGGACCATTGCCACTGCTGAAGTAACACTGCACGCGCCGGCGCGCCTCGGCCCTCTGATAGTGGGGCACGTTCTTATAGATATGACTGAAACCCCATGCCATCTTCACCTGTTTCGCTTCATTGAAACGCGAGCACTGTCCATCCTTCCACGCAGAAGGAAAGACAGCGGCACCGCCAAGCTTCTTTTCAGGCTGCAGCAGATAGGCCTGATAGCGCAGGCACTTGTCACGCAGTTGGCATTTTTCATTGAAACAAACCTGATATCCCCAGGGAATATTTTTATATTCTAATTGATTTTTCATAAGACCTAACATTGATAAACTATATTTTTGTGATTATAAGTGAGTTAGACTCTTTAAGCCTGCTTGAAAGACCTAACAAAGACCTAACTAAGAGGTAACTGAGACCTAACTAAGACCTAACACGGAACGACTACGCTGCCATTACCGGAATGACTTTATAGAAAGGTACATTGCTGCGGTCAACTGACTCATAGCCGAGCGTTGTCATCGCATGTCCCACACGAACCTTGTTGCCGTGATTGATATCAACGGAAGGATACTCTTTTTGAATATGGTTCAGCAACATCTTCGAATTCATCAGTTCTGCAGCTTCACCCGCCTTGGGTTTCCGGAAGCAAACCTCAACCATTTCGACGATGTCCTTCTGCACGAGATAGTTCTGGTTTAGCTGCTGAATACGGGTCACCTCATCGTTCGAAAACCAATAAGGTGTCTTGGCCACCGTCAGTTCATAAACCACTTGCGCATAAAGCTGTCCATAGTCAATCTCACCCGCATTGTCAATATATTGCCCGTCAGGAATCTGCAGACAGATGTAGCGGCGACTGCCCGTAGGGTCAGTCAGGGGATGGGGATTGTTGGTCGTTGCTACAAACGAGGCAAAACGCAACCGGTCCTCCTGTGCACAACCGTAGATAGGGCGTCCGTTCACCTTGCTCTTCGAGAGTGTCTGCTTCAGGGCTGCATGTTGGCTGGGTCGGATGGCATCCAGTTCGTCAAGGTTCACCAGCAGATTGTTTGTCAAAGCCATCTCCTTGTCGAATTTGTTCGACAGGTTCAAGTGATCGAGATAATAGGGACGCAGATCCGTGGGCAACAGACGATGGAAGAAGGTGGTCTTGCCACAACCCTGAGCACCTATCAGCGTGGGCACGCATTCGTTGCCATGCAGGGTGTCCATCTGCAGCCAGTGAGCCACAGCCGACAGCAGCCATGTAGAAAGGAAACCTTGCTGCTCGGAGGTGATGCCGGGCAGGCGGCTGAAGAGCTGTGCGATGTGGTTCTGACCGTCCCACTTAGGCAATTGTTTCAGATAGTCGCCTATAGGATTATGTACGGGTACATCTTCAGAATGTATGAATTCCTGAATCTCCGTCTTGGGAGTCCCTTTTTCACACACCTGCTCCTTCTTGGCCCTGCGGATGATGCTGTTGAGCGCCTCCTGGGTCAGCGCGCGCCAATCCTCATCAGGTTTCGTTATACGCTCGGCTTTGCCGCTTGACTTGGCCAAGAACTCAACCTTTCCGTTCAGCACATTGCGACGAAAGCTGTAGTTTTCATTGAGAAAAAGCTCTACTGCGAGCGTTGTCTCGAGGGCAGAAGTCATATCGCCCCCATGGATCAATTGTTGTTCTTCCATTGATAATAGATTTAAGAAATTAAACTAAGATATTTATTATCTTGTCCTTAGTCGGACAGATGCTTTTCATGCATGTTTTTCGGCTACAAAGATACAAAATAAAATTGAAAAATCCAAATTTTTACGGAGAAAAGACACAGTTAGGTCTCTGTTACCTCTCAGTTAGGTCTTAGTTACCTCTTTGTTAGGTCTTAAAGGCTATGAATAACGACTAAATTCTCTCATATTCAAACACTTATATAAAATCAATGTTAGGTCTTGTAAAAATTAGACAAACCTATCGTTTCATTTATCGCAGAGCTAAGAGGTTCACAAAAATTCCCACCGTGGGAATAATTTGTTCCCATTGTGGGAATACTTTGTTCCCATAATGGGAATATTCATCGGGGGCTAATCAAAACCATTATTTATTGTGTACTGATTTTGGTTGACAGTTGGTCTTCTGTGCTATTCCTAATGCGGTTGACACTCAATCCACGTAGCTGGTAGTAGACAATACCAGAGCAAATGTGTTTCTTGAAATACCAGAGGACAGATACTCTTGTAACAATGCCATTCTTTCCCATCCTTAAGTAATCTGACCCATTTTCCTTAAGTAATCTGATATAAAAAAGTATACTTTTTATACCTAGAAACCTTAACCTTTTATATCTAGAAACCTTAAGTGAACTTTTTCCGCCATTTCTTTGGCGCTTCACTCGCTTAATCGCTACATTTGACTTCGTCGAAGATACTAGTGCTCGGAAATGCAAAGAAAAACAAGCTTTTCTTTGGCGCTTCACTCGCTTAATCGTATCTTTGTGGCGTGATTAGGCACGAAACGTTTCTTCCGAAGCGCTTTCAACCTTAGCGAAGGGGCCTGATCAGAATCTTATTGGAAAATTATAACAAGCGTTTGCTGTTATTCGGAATTGCTTCAAGAACCTAGGAAATTCAAGAACTAATATGCCGAAAGAATAGGTCGCAAACGCCGATGCGTTAAGCATGGGCGTGACTTATCTGGTGTATTTAGGCTTCCTAGGGCCGTTGAAGCATGGATTGGAATACCGTCCATGCTTTCATTATGCCCTAATTGCCTGCCTCCGAAGATAAGCAATATGCACTAATGCATAACGTATGGCTAACAAAAACCTAAACGCAGCTAAAACAGCCAAGAAGGATGAGTTCTATACTCAATTGACTGACATTGAAAGGGAATTACAACACTACTGGCCTCATTTCCGTGACAAGGTAGTATTGTGCAATTGTGACGACCCTTACGAGAGTAATTTCTTCAAGTACTTTGCTTTGCGTTTCAACCAACTTGGATTGAAGAAGCTGATTTGTACCTGTTATAATGGTTCACCCGTGCAGGGCAATGAGCTAATGATTGACTTTGGAGACTTTACAAATGATCCCAAGAAGATTGCGTATAAGGTAGAAATCACAGAGGTTAAAGACCTCAATGGCGATGGTGCCGTTGACCTTTCAGATGTTCAGTACCTGCTGAAGAATGACAAAAATGTTTGTTCTATTCTAAAAACTGGTGATTTCCGTGATCCAGAATGCATTGAACTGCTAAAGCAGGCAGATATCGTCGTGACTAATCCTCCTTTCTCTTTGTTTAGAGAATATGTAGCACAATTAATAGAATATAAGAAGAAGTTCTTGATTATTGGAAATCAAAACAATATCACATACAAAGAAGTCTTTCCATTATTAATGAAGAATCAGATATGGCTTGGTTATAAATCTGGAGACATGGCTTTTAAAGTCCCAGATGATTACGAGCCGAAAGAAACACGTTTTTGGCAAGATGAAAGTGGTCAGAAATGGAGAAGTTTAGGTAATATTTGTTGGTACACTAACCTAGATCACAACAAACGTCATGAAGAAATAGATTTAGTTTGCCGATACTCTTCTGATGAATATCCAAGATATGACAATTACAACGCAATCAATGTGAATAGGGTTGATGATATTCCTTGTGATTATAATGAAATAATGGGGGTTCCTATAACATTCCTTGATAAATACAACCCTGAGCAATTCGAAATAATTGGAATTGATAGATATGTTGAAGATAATCCCAATTATGGGCATAGATTTTTGTTGAAAGGAAAAGAAGTCTATGCTCGTATCTTAATTCGCAACAAACACCCGCAAACGATATGATGACAATAACATTAAAGACAATAACTGTTGGCGAGATTGTCAAGGGTTATGTGAACAACGACGAACAAGGAGTACGTGGTTATAATGGGCAGTTGGATATTCGTCCGCCCTATCAACGCGAGTTTATCTATAATGAAAAGGAACAGCAGGCGGTCATCACGACGGTGCTGAACGGATATCCACTGAATGTGATGTACTGGGTAAAGCGGAGTGCTGATGCCGAGTGTCCCTACGAGGTGATGGACGGCCAGCAACGCACGCTATCGCTGTGCGAATACGTGGTAGGCAAGTTTGCTTACGACTTCAAGAACTTCTTCAATCAGCCTGAAGATATTCAGAAGCGAATCCTCGATTACCCACTGACCATCTATGTCTGCGAGGGCGAGGCCAGCGAGAAACTGGAGTGGTTCAAGACTATCAACATCGCTGGAAAGCCGCTGAACGAGCAGGAAATCAATAATGCCATTTATGCAGGGCCGTTCGTGAGCGATGCCAAGAGGCATTTCTCGAAGTCGAGCTGTGGTGCCTATCGCCTAGGCAAGGACTTAGTAAACGGCACTCCGATTCGTCAGGACTTTCTGCACAAGGCCTTGGAGTGGATGGCCGACCATGAGACACGCGGTGGTCATCGCCAGACGATCGTGGGTTATATGGCAGCCCACCAGCACGACCCGAACGCTAACAATCTGTGGTCATACTTCCAGACGGTGCTGAATTGGGCCATCACGAACTTCGACATGAAGAAGTTCAAGAAGATCATGAAGGGCTTGGATTGGGCGTGGCTGTATGACAAATACGGCTCTGAGACGCTTGACACCGCAATCCTTGGACAACGAATCTCTGCGCTGATGCGCGATAGCGAGATTCAGAAGCAGTCGGGCATCATTCCTTATGTGCTGACAGGTGACGAGCACTATCTTGACCTACGTGCCTTCCCCGATGACATCAAGGTGGCGGTTTGGGAACGACAGAACCATATCTGCCCCATCTGCGGCAAGGAGTTCGACTTCGAATTTATGGAAGGAGACCACATCACCCCATGGCGCGACGGTGGCCGCACGGTGGTTGAGAACTGCCAGATGTTATGCAGGGAATGTAACAGAAGGAAGGGTACCAAATAACGTTAGTTTGACGAGAATTCTCAGAAGTAGTTTGCAACATTGGCGGTAAATACTTCCTAGGGGATATTAAAACTATTAATACCTCTTTGCAATAATTCGTATTACAATATAAGCCTTGTTTTATGAGGTTCAACCATCATGAGATTACACCCTCTGCATCCTCCTTGGGTTGTATAAAGCCTATAGGTCTGCGTGGTTTTAAGGTCGCAACTTGCGACCTTGAAGCCTGCAATTCTGCAAAGATGGCAAAGTAAGAACTACTTTATTATTATAACTTCTCTATCTCTTCCACAGACAAGCCCGTATATCGGACAATTTGCTTGGTCGAAAGGCCATCATCTTTCATGCGAGAAGCGGTTTGTATGAGACTCTTATGTGTGGCTGTCTCTGAAATGACATCCACGTTCTTCTCCCATTCATTCCAATCAGTATCTGTCAGGTAGCGTGCAACTTGCTCACGAAGCGGTGGCAAATCGTGTTGGACTACCTCCCAAACAGTTTGCAGTTTCAACTTGTAGTAGTCATGAGCAAGGATGTTGCGCATTTTCATAATGACATCCCAAGGGGTGTCGGGATGTTCTGCACGGAACGCTTTAGTAAGATGGTAAACGGCTTCGCCAATGGCAAGAATGTTATAAACGACTGCATAGCACATCATATCGTCTGCTTGCAAATCATCATAAGTTTTACCATGAGTGTAACGAGCAATATTGTCAGTAGCTGCCGCTATATGCTCCAATCTTAAACGGTCCTTAAGCGGTTCTCTCATATATCAGATATTTGTCTCGGTTTGCACTTTCTTCAGCAAAAGGAAGCAATTCACCATCTTCTACAAGATCAACCCTACGATCTAGCAATCGCTCCAAATCATTCCACATTCTAAAGAATTTGAGACCTATGGGTTGTGAGTGGTCAAGATTAACGAGGATATCCACGTCGCTTAGGGGTGTTTCCTCGCCGCGTGAGTAGGAGCCAAAGAGCCATGCCTTCAAAACGGGTTGCGTCTTGAAGTATTCAGCAATAGTTTGGGTCATGGATTGCGTACTCATAATCGTCCGGAGATAGGTTTCACACCGCAAAAGTAGCGATTTATCCCATTCACGCCAAGAAAATGAGCGTTTTTCTTTGGTAAATGGTATTCTGATGAAAACAAAAGTTCCTCTTGTTCCATTCATAGCACAAGCCGCTGCGTCCTCTGCGGTGAAGCATATGCAGAGGCTGCCCTCGCCGGCATTCTCAACTGTCGTTTTGGCGGTACGCACAACTACTTCGGTGAGGCCGTCGTGAAGCCCCATATCGGCGACAATCCGCGTGCGCTCACCACAGCCGACCTACACAGCAGCCTCTGCATATGCTTCGCCGCCGAACTCCTCGCCGTTGCCATCGTACTTTTTTGTCCTTTTTTACCTATGCTCCTACACCTACTTTTCTAACACTCTGATTTTTGATCATTGCTTGCTTTAGAACAGAGGATACGATACTATACGCAAAATAGAAGTGATTTGAGCAACATTTCATATATCTACTGCAAAAATTTGGAACGAAAGGGAGAGATGCGTATTTTTGCAACGCAAAATCATTCAAATGTATATGAAAAGACTGCTGACTTCGCTATTCGCCTTGCTCTTGATGGCTGGACAAGCTCCAGCTCAGGTATCATTCGGACACGCTGAGAAAATCAACACAGGCTGGAGTTTCCTGCGCATGGACGCTGCCTGGAACATCGCCGAACAACCAACCATGAAGGACAAAGATTTCGACGATTTGAAATGGCGCAAGGTAGATCTGCCCCACGACTGGGGTGTGGAACTGCCGATGTCGCCCGACAAGGGGTCGTGCCAAGGTTATCTGCCTGGCGGCTTGGCATGGTACAGGCTACATCTTAAAATGGATAATGGAAATTTGACAATTGACAATGGGGCCGTGCGAAGCCATTCTTCACTCTTCACTCTTTACTCTTCACTTTATATCTATTTTGAGGGCGTTTATAGCCACTCGGAGGTCTATTTGAACGGTCATCTGCTGGGGAAGCGTCCCAGCGGCTTCGCTTCGTTCCTTTACGATATGACACCCTATTTAGAGCAGGGAGATAATGTGGTGGCCGTGCGTGTGGATCACACACAGGAGTTTGACTCACGTTGGTACACGGGTTCTGGTATTTACCGCAACGTGTGGCTCATCAGTGCGCCACAGGTGCATCTGGCACAATGGGGAACGGCTTACAGGCTGACCAGCATCAACGCAAAGAAGGCTGAACTGGAAGTGGATGTGGAGACTGAAGGAAGTGAAAAATTAAAAGTGAAAAGCGAAAAATGGAAGGCAGTCATAGAACTGATGGATGCAGATGGTCATGTGGTGACCACAACAAAAACAGCCATCGGAGCGCAGGAGAAGAAGACAGTGAAGCTGACGGTGCCGAATCCACAGCGATGGACACTGGAACAGCCTTACCTCTATACACTGAAGACCATCCTCAACGCCCCAAAGGCGGAAGATAACGATACCTCTATGGTACGTGTGGGCTTGCGCACACTCGACTTCTCCCCCGATAAGGGTTTCGCCCTTAATGGCGAATGGATGAAGGTGAAGGGTGTATGTGTTCACGACGATGCCGGCGTGCTGGGAACCGCAGTTCCCGCCGAGGTGTGGCGACGCCGGCTGTTGGAACTGAAAGCCATTGGCGTGAACGCTATCCGCCTGAGCCACAATCCCCATGCACCTGAATTATATGATCTATGCGATGAGGTGGGCCTGCTGGTGATGGACGAAGCCAGCGACGAATGGGAGTTTCCCAAGCGCAAATGGATGAAGGGATGGAACGCCGGAGCGCCTGAGTATCAGGGCACCTATACTTACTTTGATGATTGGATAGACCGAGATGTGGCCGATATGGTGCGACGTGACCGCTGCCATCCCAGTATCTTCCTATGGAGCATCGGTAATGAGGTGGATTATCCCAATGACCCTTATTCGCACCCAGTGCTGGACGGTGACGGAACGGGCTTCACACAACCCATGTACGGTGGCTACAAGCCTGAACAGCCAAACGCCGAACGCATCGGCATCATTGCACAACGACTGGCTAGGATTGTGAAAGACATAGACCTCTCGCGACCCACGACGGGAGCGCTGGCCGGTGTCGTGATGTCCAATGCTACAGCCTATCCCTCGGCGGTCGATGTAGTGGGGTACAACTATACCGAGAGCCGCTATGGCGAGGATCATAAGACCTATCCCCAGCGCATCATTTACGGCTCAGAGAACCGTCATGACCTGGCTGCATGGAAGGCGGTAACGGACAACAAACATATCTTTGGCCAGTTCCTGTGGACAGGCATCGACTATCTGGGTGAAAGCGGCCAGTGGCCAGCTCGCGGCTCGTCTGCCGGACTGTTGGATTTAGCGGGACAACGTAAGCCTTTAGGTTGGTATCGCGCCGCCTTATGGAGTGAGAAACCAGTCTGTTATATCGGCAGCTATCGTCAGTTCGGACGAATGGGGCGTAACGGTAACAGAGGACGAATGAACCAACGTCCCCACCCCTACGCTAATGCCTTATGGAACTGGGAAAGGGGTGATCGTGTACATGTAGTTTGCTATACCAATGGCCAGTCAGCCCGCCTGCTACTCAACGGCAAAGAGGTGGGCGGTCAGCCTCAACGCGACCCAGAGACCAATATCCTATATTGGGACATCGACTATGAACCGGGGACATTGCGCTGCGAGGCCGATAATGGGGCGTCCTATGAGATTACGACAGCTGGGCAACCTTACGCATTACGGGTAACTACCGACTCCACTGCCCATGTGTTTGTGGAAGTGGTGGATGAACAGGGACACTTGGTACCTACAGCTGACAACGAAGTGACACTCATGGTGCGAGGAGCCAAGTTGTTAGGGATGGAGCACGGCAACATCGCCGACGCCACCATCACCAGCCGCCAACAACGCAACAAACTGCGCACCTTTGGCGGACGACTGGTGGCTTATATCCAACCCAATAGCCATGAACAAGAGTTGACCATCAGAGCCTCATCTCCCTTCCTGCAAGGGCAAGAGCTGACGGTGAAAGTAAAACCTAATTAAATATGATGAAGAAAATAACGTGGTTGGTTATGGTAGTCTTCTCTGCTATGACAACGATGGCAGAAGACGGCAGTCGCCTGTGGCTGAGATATGAAAAAGTACAGAAAGCTTGTGTGACAGGCGTAGAATGTATCGCTGCTCAAGAACTGCGGAATTATTATGACGGCGAGCGTGCGAATCTGGTGATTGACACGACGATGGCACAGGATGCTTATCACATCGAAGGTACCACTATTTCCGCCAAGGACGAAATAGGACTTCTGTACGGGGCCTATGCCTTGATGCGAGGCGAAGAAGGTTATTCGGCACCACAATGGCAACTGCGCATTCTCAACCATTGGGACAATCTTGATGGCAGCATCGAACGCGGCTACGCGGGACAGAGTATTTTTTGGGAAAAAGGAGACCATACAGAACGAATAAAAGAGTATGCACGAGCGAATGCCAGCATCGGCATTAATGCTACGGTCTTGAATAACGTGAATGCTTCACCGAAAATGCTTTCGGCCGCCTATATCAAACAAGTGAAGAAGATTGCTGCTATCTTGCGGCCCTATGGCATCAAGGTGTTCCTCTCCGTGAATTTTGCTTCGCCAATGGCATTGGGAGGCCTTAAGACTGCGGACCCGTTAGATGCACAAGTAGCAGCATGGTGGAATGCGAAAGCAAAGGAGATCTACAAACAAATTCCTGACTTCGGGGGCTTTCTGGTGAAAGCCAATTCCGAGGGGCAACCCGGTCCTGGCGACTACCATCGTACACATGCAGAAGGGGCGAATATGCTGGCTGATGCCGTAAAACCATATGGCGGCATCATCATGTGGCGCAGTTTCGTTTATGGAGCCAACCATAAGGGTGAGGACCGAGTAAAACAGGCGGTTTCAGAGTTTGTAAACGATGATGGCAAATTCCGCGACAACGTCATCCTGCAGTCCAAGAACGGGCCGTTGGATTTCCAACCTCGTGAGCCCTATGCACCCATCTTCGACAATATGAAGCGGACACCGCAGATGGCAGAGCTACAGATTACGCAGGAATACCTCGGACAGTCACGTCATTTGGTCTATCTGGCACCGATGTGGCAGGAATTCTTCCGTTTTGTCAAACCGAACCGTCTTAAAGGCATCGCCGGTGTGGCAAACATCGGACTCGACAAGAACTGGTGTGGGCATCACTTCTCTCAGGCTAACTGGTATGCCTTTGGCCGCCTCGCCTGGAATCCCGATCTTACGAGCGAAGAGATTGCAAAAGAATGGCTGACTCAGACGTTTCATCTCCCCACGACCAAGCGTGACGCTGTTCTCTCTATGATGCTCCGGAGCCGCGAAGCCTGCGTAGATTACATGATGCCCCTCGGCCTGCACCACATCTTCAAATTCGATCACCACTACGGCCCAGAACCAGATGGCTTCAAGGCTGAATACCCTATCGAATGGTGTCCTGTCTATTATCATCAGGCAGACAGCCTTGGCGTGGGCTTTAACCGCAGCCATACTGGAACGAACGCTACAGCACAATATGCCGAGCCTTATCGTTCGCTTTATGATGATGTCAAGACCTGTCCCGAAGAGTATCTGTTATGGTTCCACCACGTGCCCTGGACCTATCGTCTCAAGAACGGACATACGCTTTGGGAGAACATACAAGAGCACTACCATCACGGGGTGAGCGAAGTAGAGGATTTTCTTCGTATCTGGCAGGAAGTAAAGACCGATTTTGACGAACAACGTTGGCAAGAAACCCAAGAGCGTCTGCTTCACCAGTTAGAGAATGCTCGCGAGTGGCAAAAAGTCTGCCTCGACTACTTCCGGAGCTTCGCCGAAAAGTCCTAACGACATCTTATGGACATCATGTCAAAAAGTTTGTCCACTGGCATGTCGGTATGCTAAACGGGCATTTTGAAGAGCGATGAAAGCATCTGTGTGTTTGTCTCGAGCCTGCTGATGAAGAAGTTGTGCTTGCAAGAGATCACTCATCGTGGAAGTACCGGCACGATAGGTGTTGCGTTGGATGCGTAGATTCTCTTCGGTTTGTTCTACACCACGTGCTGCAAGTACGAGTTGGCTTTGTGCTTCAACAACATCATTGGCAGCTTTCTGAACACGTATTTCAAGGAGTTGTACATTGTCGAGCAGTTGATCATGTGCTTGCTGTTCGGCTATTCGCTTGCGACGGATAGCATGGTTGCCACCCCACCAGTCTGAAATAGGTACATTGACGGTAGCGAAAACCATCCCGAAATGACGATCATTGTCCATGAGATTGTGATAATTATAGCCTGCACCGACTGCCACAGACGGGAGATTCTTAGCCACCTCCATCTTACGCTGCAATTTTGCCGCCTCGGCATTCTTTTCTAACAATTGGTATTCGGGAAGGACACTCAAGTGGGCATCTTCCGACGTAATCGGTTGCAATAGCGTATCATCCTGCAGTCCTGCATCTTTTATATCCCATTCTCCTTGAAGTCCGCAGAATTGTGTAAGGAGCATCTTCACGAGCGCGAGGCCATTGTTGAGTTTCAGTCGCTGGCTCTCTATCTCATTTTGTCTCAGTTGCACCTGCAAGAGATCGTTGCCCAACGTTACTCCTGCTTGAACGGCCGTTTCAACATCGTGCTGGATATTACCCAGCATTTTCTCTACAGCATCAAGCGTGCGTGTTTTCTCCTGCATAGAAACAATTTGCCAATAATATTGTTCCACCTGTTTTTCGACATCTTTTTCTGAGAGCTGTAGTTGGAGTTGGCTGGCTTCTTCACCGAGACGAGCTAGTTTGTTTCCCAGTACAATCTGTCCTCCTGTGAAAATCGGCTGTAAGGCTGTGATGCCTGCAATGGTTCCATCTTTCATCATGGCCATCGTCATGGGAGATGACAGGGACATGAGAGCTTCAACAGGCAATGCCTGCGCGAGAGCTGCACCCAGTTCCGGCGTGATGTACTCTGAAGGGTTCATCTCCATCTCGACCATCTCCTTATTGGCTTTGAAGGTCATGCCTACAGCACTGATGTTAGGGAAATACTTGGTGAAAGCTTCCTTACGTTGTTCTTTAGCAGCTTCAATGTCAAGGCGTCCCTTGCGCATAGCAATATTGTTATGCAGAGCAGAATCTTTCAACTGTTCTAAGGTATATGTCTGCGCTGCAGCAAAGTGACAGCAGGCGCAACAAAGGATGACGGATAATATCTTATTCATGATGCTTTCAATTTTACTATAACTTTTTTGAGGCTTCTCACTTCGTTGAGACTTTCCAATAAATAACTGGTAGCATGGTGACCACCATGATGAGGGAGCCGATACCACCCGCGAAGATAGTGACACCCACAGGCATCCAAAACGAAGACTGGGCGATAATCATGGGTATCACACCAACTGCAGTTGTAGCCGTTGTCAGGAAGATAGGCACCATACGACGCTTGCCTGCATCGTAGGCCGCCTTTCGTACAGCCTCGTTATATAGACGGCGATCCACTGTCCAGTTACCGTGCTCTGCCACATGTTTCTTAATCAAGTCAATGGCATGTTCAAAAATAAGAATCTCGTTACGCATAATCATTCCCATCAGCGTGATAACTCCCATCATTGAGGTTAATCCCAGCGTGCGGTTCATCAGCCCTAAACCAATGAGTGCACCAGGCGTCATGAGGGCGAGGGCTACGATACAGACCGTAGTGATGCCATACTTCTTGAAGTTGAAAAGCAGGAAGAAGAAAATCATTACAATTGAAATGGCGACACCGCTGAAAATCTGCGGCAAGGCCTCGGCATTGTATTCTTTCTCGCCACCCACCTCTGCACGCACTCCTTTTGGAATCACAATCTCCTTCTCCATGATGCCAGCGATACGATTCTCCACTGGAGCCGCATAGACGCCATTGGCAAATTGGGCTGTCACCGTTATACAACGTTCACCACCACGATGCATGATACGGCTCTCACTCCATTTGGGACTCACCTTGGCAATTTGTCTGAGCGGAATGGTCGTATTACTTCCATTCATACCTGCTGAGAGCACCGCCATCGGAGTTGCAATGCCGAGATTTTCTATATCAGAGAAAGTCATGTCGGCATCATCCTTCACAATAATCGGCAACTCATAATCCCCTTCCCAAATCTGTCCGACACGCAGGTCATTGGTAGTAGCCCCCAAAGCAAGAGCTGCTGTCGTACGGGTGATACCTAGTTGTGCCGAGGCTACAGGGTCTAGTTCCACATTGATAATGGGATATGGCTGTAAGTAGTCCGTATGAACCCATTCCAATTCGGGCATTTCTCGCATCCGATCCATCAGCCGCTCCGCCACAACGTGCAGCGAGTCGAGGTTTTCACCATAGAAGCGGTATTCTAATTCTGGGACCTCCAAGTAATCAAGTCTCTTGAAGCGTATATAGGCTTCAGGGAACGCTTCGCTCCATTGAGGCTGATATTTCGCTAAGAGCTTCAAAGTGGCATCCTGTGATGTGGTGTTCACGATGAACTGGGCATAATTCCGGCTAGCCATCTGAGGAGCATAGCACGCCATGAACCGTGGCGATGAACATCCGATGAATGAGGTGATGCACTTGACGTCCTCGTCTTGCTGAAGAACCGCACGAAGAGAATCTGCAAGCACGCGAGTCTCAGCCAGGCCTTTACCCTCTGGTTGGAAAAACTCTACGGCAAACTGGTCGCGGTCGGCAAAGGGGAACTGTCGTATCTTCAAGGTCGGTACAATAAGACATGATAGAAGGATGACACCGATGCCTCCGGCAATCGTGAGCCAAGGATGACGGAAGGTAGCCTTGAGCAGCTTATTATAGGCATTCTGCACACCGCGGGTAATCGCATTCCCATTCGTTGTTACCCTACCCGGCTTGATAATGAGTACTTCCAAAAACGGTATGACGGTCACGGCAAGGATGAGCGATACCATAAGATTAATCGTAACGGTCACGGGGAAGTCTCTCATTGCATCGTGGAAACCTCCCGTGACAGTCCATAGCAGAGGATAGAAGATGATACAGATACACAATGTGGCCAGCATCATCGGCATGAAATATTGGCGCGAAGACTCTAAAGCAGCCGCCTTGGGTTCATAGCCTTTGTCCAAATACTCTAAATAGCCATCGATGACTACGATACTATTATCGACGATCATTCCCAACACCACAATCATGGCCGCCAGTGTCACGATATTCAATTCAATGCCCATCATATACATGATAGCCACCGAAATAAACGTGCTTAGTGGAATGGTAATGGCGGCTACAATCGCAGAGCGTAGCGGGAACAGAACCATCATGACCAATATGATAATCACCATTGAGATCAGCAGGTCGCGTAGAAAGTCGCTGACACTCTTACCCACGACCTTCGGTTGGTCGGCAATACGGGTGATGGTCACATCGTCCGGAAGTTCCTCAGCCGCAAAACGGCTGAGTACACTTTCCACATCCTGACCATAGGCAACAATATTGTTTCCAGGTGTCATCTCCAAGGAGAGAAGTACACAGGGATGTCCGTCCTGCTCGATGTAGCCCTCTGAATGATCGTATTCGCGTACGACATTAGCCACATCTCTTACCCTTGCCACCTTACCGCTGACAGGATCGCTGAAGATAATCTGATTGGCGATCTCCTCTTCGCTGCGTTCCGTTGCTTCTACGTGGATGGGTATCTGTTGGTCATCATCGCTCAAACTACCACTCAGGGTAGTGATACCTTGAGCCTGCAGGCGAGAAAACAACATCTGTTGTCCGATTCCATAAGCCTGTAACCTCTGACGATCCACATAGAGCGAGATTTGCTCTTTCTGCTCCCCATAGATACGGACATTAGCCACCGAGGGAATTCGGCGCAGACAATCTGAGAGGTGATCTGTATATTCCTGCAACTCCCGATAACTACGTTCCGGACTCTCTATTGCGATGAGCAATGCAGAAGTGTTACCGAAATCATCGTTGGCCACAAGAGCAAGAACGCCACGAGGTAGCGACTGTTTAAAAAGGTTGAGACCGTGTTTGATTTTCGACCACACCTCATCCTTATTGTTCACATCATCGTTCAGACGAACCATGACAATACACATTCCATTCTGCGATGTGGTGGTGGTCTTTGTACGATTCACTTCACCATAGGTGAACAGATAGCGTTCCAATGGACGTGCCACCTGCTCTTCCACTTCCTCACTCGTCGCACCAGGATAGGCAGCCACAACCACCCCCTGACGGATAGTAAAGGCTGGGAACTCGTCCTTCGGCATTACATACATGCCGTAGATACCCAATGCGAACAGGATGATAACAATCAGCAACGTTATAGGATAATGCTCCAGTGGCCAGCGGAGCCAAGACATCTGTTTCATTTTCAATCTGACATTTTATAAATAGCTCAACATTCGTATTTACAATTTAACCCTGTACCATTTTTACGATGGGATTTATTTCAATTTCTCCTTCTTCAATCGCCAAATGATAAAATTGTATATCAATAGTAAATGGTCAATCCGTAAATTGTAAATCAGAAAATGACCTTTGTTCCTTCACTCAGTTTCTGGTAACCTTCTATCACTACACATTGACCGTTCTCTATGCCATTGGTAATGGCAATACGATTGCCCAGAATCTCGCCTGTATTCACCGTCGTGCGATGCGCTGTGCTATCCTTGGCCACCGTCCACACAAAGAGGCTTCCGTCAGCCTTCTTCTGAACTGCTGTCACGGATAGCATCGGTTCTGTCTGCGGCTGTGTTACTGCTGTAAACTGAACGTTTGCTACCATACCAGGTAATAGCTTCCCATCATTGTTTTGCACATTGATTCTCACATCATATGTATGCGTGAGGGCATCCGCCTGAATACCTTTTTCTATACGGCCTCCACAGACTTGCTTCTGGGCCGCCTCCACGATGATAGTTGTGGGCATTGATGCTGTAATGCTACTGATTTCCGCTTCAGGAACGGCCACCTTCACCTTCACGCTACTGATATCGAGTATCGTCACTACCGCTTGTGAGGGTAATGCAGTCTCCCCGGCTCCTATCAACTTCTTACCGATGATGCCACTCACAGGAGACATCAGCCGACAATCTGCCAGATTCTTCTTGGCTACCTCGTATTGCGATTGAGCTTGCGCCACCTTGCTCTGAATCTCCACCCACTGAACTTCGGGTAGCGAACCGTTTTCATGCAGCAGCTTATAGCGCTCCAGGGCATCGTTGGCTTGATTCATCTGTGCCTCAGCACCATGTAGCAGATTACGAGCCTGCGTATCATCCATCTCCGCAATGAGCTGCCCGCTACTGACAGCCTGTCCTTCACTAACCAGCACGCGCTTCACTACGCCCATACCCGTAAAGCTGACAGCTGTAGCTTCGTGCTCTTCCACAATGCCAACATATTGTTGTTGGGGATTGACGATTGTTTTCCCCAGCACTTCAGTCTTTACTCTTGTCGGAGCCTTCGCTCCTTTTTCTTTCTTCTCTCCGCAACTGCAGATCATCAAAATCGTCAGCAGTCCAATAATACCTTTCTTCATAATCTATTTTTTGATTTCGGGCGCAAAAGTAATACTTTTAGCAGTTATGTTGATATCCTTGCTCTTCGGCATAGTTCCCCTCAATGACAGGTCGTAAACTTCTGTCTATGATGTCACCACCAATAAGCACGAGGTCTGGTTGCTCGGCATTAATGATGTCCACCCATCGTACCAGTTCTACCTTGCGATTGTGATAACCGATATGTAGGTCGCTAGCCATGAAGATCGTCAATGGCTTTTCTATCTTCTTGTCTGTTTCAAGAGTCAACTCCTCACGATACTTATGATGATACTGGAAGGCTCCCCCTACGAGCAATATGGCTATGAGTCCTACCATTGAAAGTAATCCTACCGCACTGTCTTTGAAGATGTCTTTTGGCAGCAGATGACATAGTGTGGCAATGTCAATCACCATAAAAGCAATCAGTAGATAAAGGAAAGCAATCAACCACGTAGTTCCTACTTCGTATAGCACTGTCGCCACCTTAACGGGGAAACGCTCCATCGTAAAGAATCCTACAAAGAAGCTGGTCATCCATAAGAGGAACAGGCCCACAACCGTCAGCTTCAGAGCCCACCCCATTGGGGTTATTCTCCACAGGTGCCACCCGACATAACTTGTGAGGGCTATCAAAAGAGCCAAGATAAAGACAAGAGTTTTCATCTACTATCTATTTCTAATATGGATATGGGTACGATTGTCGTACTCATCGCACCTCCTCCAGCGCTTGGATATAATAATGGGTATCTGCCTCGCTGAAACAGCAGACGATCACTTGGCCCTGATAACCACTACGAAGATGTGAAAAAATGGTGCGGAGTGCGATGTGAGCCGCTTCGGCTTTTGGATAGCCATAGACACCAGTGCTGATACATGAAAAGGCAATACTCGCAAGTTGATACTTCTCAGCAATCTTCAGTGCATTGTCATAACAGCTTGCCAGCAACTGAGGTTCGTTCTGATTGCCGCCATACCACACGGGACCAACTGCGTGAATCACTTTCTTACAGGGTAATCTGTATGCATCTGTCATCTTGCAGTTCCCCGTCTCGCAGCCACCGAGCGTGGCACATTCCTTGACCAGTTCTGGTCCGGCAGCTCGGTGTATGGCACCATCTACGCCACCACCTCCTAACAACGACCGATTGGCCGCATTGACAATTACATCCACCTTCAGCGTGGTGATGTCTGCCACAACAATCTTGAGTCTGTCTGTGTATGTTTCCATTTCTCGTTCTTTCTTTTTGAAGGGCTATTGATACAGGTTCTCGAGCTTGTTGCGGCCTCGAGAGCCCCAAGTGGGGAGCGATGGGTCATCTACCAGTGCATCTACACAACAGGGAACTCCCTGCATGACATTCTTTTCCAAGAACGTTTTCTCGACAGACCACATGAAGGGCATATAAGAAGCCACTTCGTGGGTGCTCTCCTTGAAACGCCAGATGCTATAGTTCCATCCTTTTTTCTTCAATTTGGATGCAATGTAACTGCTCCCCCAAAGGCCACGGCCCACGGCCCTGAAATGCTCATAGGCCACAATCTTGTCAGCGGTTCCATGAAAGAGGAGGAGCGGACAGGGAGCCTTCTTGAACTTTGGGGCTCCGTTCTTACTGATGATGGCTCCGGCGAAACTCATCACGCCTTTGAATTGAAACCCTTCGGGCAAGCCTTCCGTTTTTCCATTAGCGATAGCGTAGGCACTGGCGAGGGAGATAATGGCGCCTGCGGAGCTACCTGAAATGACGATGTTGTCGGCTGGAACATTCAGTTCGGGATGTGCAGCCAGGAAGGAAACAGCGGAGAAGACATCTTCGACTCCCATCTGCTGAGACAGCACGAAACGGTCAAGCGCTTTCAAGGCACCTGCGAGTCCCTTCCCCATCTTATAACCTTTCATGCCTAAGCGATAGTCAATCGCCACAACGGTATAACCATTCGCTGTCAATCTGTTAAACCAGCCGCGTATATTGGCATCGCTACGGGTGCCAGAGACAAAGCCACCGCCAAAGACAAACATGATGGCGGGTTTGGGGATGCCTTTGAAGGTCGTCTGAGCGCTGGAGTCCGGACGAAAGATGTCCAGATAGAGCGCACAGGTGTCTCTCTCCGCAAAACGATAGGTTTCCTGAGCTGACACGCCAAGACAGCAAAGCAATGTCAGCAATACCAAAAGCCTACGAGGGAATGTGCTATTGATCCTATTCATATCCAGATTCGTCTATAGGCTGATGCTTTCAATACGTAGTCTCTGAACACCGGCAGGCACCTGCACCTCAACGACATCGCCCACCTTCTTGCCTAAGAGGGCTTGCGCGATGGGGGATTTAATGGAAATCTTACGTTCACGCAGATCTGCCTCGTGGGGACTAACAACGGTGTAGGTCATACGGCTGTTGTTGGCCAGATTGGTGATCTCTACCTTGGTAAGGAGCATCACGGTATCGTCGCCCAGTCGGGACATATCAATCACTCGTGCATGTTCCAACACCCGTTGTTTGAAACGAATGCGTCCTAACAATCGTCCCTGCTCACGCTTGGCTGCATGATATTCGAAGTTCTCGCTGAGGTCACCCTTGTCGCGAGCTTCAGCAATCGCATCCTTCACACGAGGCAGCTCCACGGTCTCTAACTGATGGAGTTCGGCCACGAGCTTATCGTAGCCTTCTTGTGACATATATTCCATATCAATTATTCTTAACCTTTTCCATCATTTCACCAGATTCCCTAAGATGCTGCGGGTGAGTTCACGTGTGGCAGTACGGGTAGCTGAACTGACGGCAGTCTTTGTTACCTTCTTACCGATGGATTCTTTTGAACGGCTCTTGCTTCCTGTCACTGTATTGGCCACATAGGTTCCAAGGGCAGCTGTGACGCTGGTGAGAATGGCGCTGAATATCTTTCCTAGAATACCTTTCTTTTTGCTTTTTGATTTTGTCTCTTTCTCTTGTGCCTTTGTGACTTGCGCTTCTTGTTTTTCCTGTTTGGCAAGTTCGCGAGCCTCAGCCTCACTTTCAGCCAACAACACCTCAAAAGCACTCTCGCGGTCTATCATGGTGTCATAGCGCCCATAAAGACGTGAACTCTTGATGATCTGGTCACGCTGGGCAGGTGCGATGGCTCCAATCTGACTGAGAGGGAAGAGGAT
Organism: uncultured Prevotellaceae bacterium; assembly: GCA_947305005.1. Lineage (GTDB taxonomy): Bacteria > Bacteroidota > Bacteroidia > Bacteroidales > Bacteroidaceae > Physcousia. The sequence continues at coordinate 63,541 of CAMZCM010000012.1, forward strand.
CTTGGCGCGCTCCACAACAATGGGCGTACCCTTCTCGTCCAAGAATGACACAAGGGCTTCACCTGTTCCGAGTTCCATGATAGCGTCCTCAGTCTTGAAGGCGGGATTGGCGCGGAAAGTCTCTGCTGCAGCCTTCACGTTCTTCTGCTCCTTAGGTGTGAAAGCACGTAGGGCGTGCTGAACACGGTTGCCCAACTGAGCCAGCACAGAATCGGGAATATCGGTAGGATTCTGTGTCACGAAGTAAACGCCTACGCCCTTACTGCGAATCAGACGTACCACCTGTTCAATCTTATCTACCAAGCTCTTGGGGGTATCGGTAAAGAGGGTGTGTGCCTCGTCAAAGAAGAACACCAAACGCGGCAGTTCCTGATCGCCCACTTCCGGCAGACGGACATAAAGGTCGGAAAGCAGCCACAGCAGGAACGTGGAATAGAGTTTGGGATTGAGCATCAGCTTGTCGGCTGCCAACACGTTCATGATACCCTTGCCGTCGGCACGACACTGCAACAGGTCCATGATGTCAAAAGCGGGTTCGCCGAAGAACTTGTCAGCGCCCTGATTCTCTAAGGCGAGGAGGGCGCGCTGGATGGCTCCCACACTGGCCGTCGATACATTACCGTATGTCTTGGTGAGTTCGGAGGCGTGGTCGGCGATATAGCTGAGCATGGAGCGCAGATCCTTCAGATCCAATAACAAAAGACCGCGTTCGTCGGCCACTTTGAACAGAATGGTCATCACACCTGCCTGCGTCTCATTCAGATCCATGAGACGCGACATCAACTCGGGGCCCATGTTTGAGATGGTGGTGCGCATAGGATGTCCCTGCTCCCCAAACACATCATAGAAGCAGACGGGGCAGCCTTTGAACTGAGGGTCCTCTATGCCGAACTCGGCGCAACGTTTCTCAATGAAGCCAGACATCTGTCCCATCTGGCTGATTCCCGAGAGGTCGCCCTTCATATCAGCCATAAAACAAGGCACCCCTGCCTGAGAGAAGGTTTCGGCCAGTACCTGCAGCGTCACGGTCTTACCTGTACCAGTGGCTCCAGCAACCAAACCATGCCGGTTCGCCATCTTACCACAAAGATATATTGGTCCGTTTGTCCCATGTGCCACATACAATCGCTTATCGTCTGTAACCATAACCGATAAATATAATTATAATAAGGTGTTGATTTGATGTGGCAAAGATATAGAACATTTACCATTTCACCACGCTCCAACGGCCAAATTCTTCATTTTTTAAGAAGATTTGCCTACACGCCTACACTTTCCTTTTCGGATTTTCCCGATAAAGATTAGGGATTTTCGTCTCTGTGTTTAGGAACAATCCTTTTCGTAGCTCATGAATAATGCCGTACTTTGCCATCGCTAACAAGCAACAAAGACAACTGAAGTTTAACCATTAAAGAATAAACGATTATGAAAAAGATCATGTTCATGGTAATGATGATGGCGATGACCATCACGACCAATGCAATGAGTCATAGTGCAGCTAAAAACGAAGCTCAAATTCTGAGTGACAAAATGGCTCACGAACTAAATCTCACCAACAGGCAATATGATGCTGTTTATAAGATCAATCTGAACTACATGAAGAGTATCGGTGGACACAACGATGCCTATGACGCTTCCTGGAATCGCCGCAACTCAGATTTACAGCATGTGCTGACAGCCTATCAGTACAACAAGTTTGTAGGACGGAGCTATCTCTATCGTCCAAAGACGAACGGTTCTACACGAGGCAATCCTGCTATTCATCAGAATAGCCATCACCCTTCCAAGAAGGACAAACAACTATTGGCAAAAAATAGCAATAAGAGCAGTCAGTCCAGTCGTCGCGGCAAATAGATGATTCCACCACCTCTATCATATGCCTCTCCTCAGAGGACTCTAGGGAATCCCTTCACAGAGGGGTTCCCTTTTTATTTGGTGATTTCTTCGACAGATTTGCGTTGCTTGACCTTCGGCTCATATCTTTAACAGTTTAAAGATGCACAAAGACAGGTGTTTTCCTGTACTTAAGGGTAAAAAGTACCTAAATATTGGACTTTTTTAAACTTTTTCGTCTAAAAATTTGTTTAATACGATAAAGTCTCATACTTTTGCTCCATCTTTTATTAAAACATTGTTAAATTTAAAACTACCAATCATGAAAAAGTTAGCAAAATTTGCAGCAGTTGCAGCTCTTTTGACAGTATCATCAAGTGCTATGGCACAGTATGAACCTGAAGCAGGTGACATCTCCACCGAAGTACAGTTCAACCCGTTCACTACAAACTTCAACACGTTCCGCTTAGACGGTATCCAATTCAAGGGTCGCTATTTCCTGACAAATCAGGATGCTCTTCGCTTAAAGTTAGGTTTTAGTTCGAACAGCACGAATGACATAACTAAAACAACGCTATCAGACGATTTCGATTCAAATAAGCCTGTTTATACATTGAACAATCAAGAAGTGGAAACCAACAATAAGACGACCCAATTCCAATTTGCCTTAGGTTATGAACGTCACTTCATGCAAGAAGGTCGTTTGGACGTGTATGCTGGTGCAGAGGTTGGTTATAAATCAACTTCTTATTCTGGCGACATTACCACAACTATTAACAATGATGTGATGACTGGTACTACAGGCAATACCTTTCGTACTCAGACAACTTCAACCCGTAAAGAAGTGTATGAAAAGCAGAACACAACAGGTAGCTCCATCAACTCGCATAACCTCTTTGTAGGATTATTTACAGGTGTTGATTTTTATGTTTATAAGGGTCTTTATGTGGGTACTGAATTAGGTATTCGTTTCGCCAATGGTGTTAGTCAAGCCAACCCAACACTTACGACTGATTTCGATCAAACAGTAATCACCACAAATACGACAGGTGGAACAAGTACTGTAACTACCGCCACAACTAATTGGAGTGCAAGTAGTGAAAGTGGACAAAGAACAGGTAAGACCGTTACCGTAGCTGGTTCCACACAGACCGAGACAAAAATAGAAGTTGCTAGCCCTGCAACAGATCGTGAGAGAAAGTCAACTACGTTTGACTTCTACATTGAGCCCGCTCTGCGTCTGGGTTGGAAGTTCTAATACATAGACATAGTGCATAGCTTTCACGGCTATGCAGCACAAAATGAAATCGGGGGCTCTTCGGAGCACCCGATTTCATTTTATCTCGTTATATCTTCTATTGCTTTGCGTTGCTTGACCTTCGGCTCATCGGCGGGATAGCCTAATGGGATAAGGACAGCCGGTTCTTCTTGATTTGGCAGTTGGAAGAGGTCCTTACACAGGATGGCATCAAAGTTGCAGACCCAGCAGGTTCCTAAGCCTTGTTCGGTGGCAGCCAGACAGAGATGCTCCACGGCGATAGCGATATCGATGTCACCATGATGCTTGCCGTCAGCTCTCACCCATTCCTCGTCGTGCAAGATAGAAGCGATGACGTACATAGGTGCTGTCTTGAACCAGTCGCGATTGTAACATTGTTGCAGCTTGGCTTTATCTGCCTCAACACGAATAATGTGGAAGCACCAGGGCTGTTTATTGACGGCGGAAGGAGCAAAACGTACACACTCCAGAATGTAATCCACCTTTTCCTGTTCTACACGCTTAGGCAGATAGTTTCTGCAACTATACCTATTCTTTACCAATTCCAAAAAGTTTGCCATGAGATACGCTTTTTATAATAAGGTTAAGGACTATTTGCCAACAAATAACTTAATTTTTGTTGCAAAAGTAATCATTTCGAATGAAAAATGAAGAAATATCCGTAGATTTGTGCCATATTCCGAATGGATTTCGTATTATTCATCAACTTCGTACGATATGATGAAAGTCATTGCAATCATCTTGGCGCTTATCGCTGCCCTCATGGGTTACGTCAGTTGGCATTTATGGAAGATTACGCCGATGGGATGGCCTTTGAAGCTGACTGTCGTGGGGGTGTTCCTGTTGTGGATGACGAGCTTTTTTGTTTGTTTTTTCGCATTGGAACGTTTTCCCATCAAGGTGGCAACAGTTGGGTACGAGGTCGGAAACACATGGCTGATAGCTTTTCTCTATCTGTTGCTTGTTTTCTTTGTGGCCGATATCGCCTCTCTGTGCCATCTACTACCGAAAAGTTTCCTAAATGACAGTTGGGCAGGATTGCTTTCTGCTTTTGGCATCGTGGCTTTTCTTCTGATATTGGGAGGTTTCCAGTATCATCATAAGTACCGTGAGGAGTTGACCATCACCACAACGAAGCCGATAGAGAAACCGCTGACCATCGTGCTGGCCAGTGACCTGCATATCGGCTACCACAATCGTAAGGCAGAACTGGCGCGTTGGGTGAATCTCATCAATGCTGAAAGTCCTGACCTCGTGCTCTTCGGAGGAGATATTATCGACAGGAGTATCCGACCTGTTCTTGAAGGCAACTATGCTGAGGAGTTCCGCCGCATAAAGGCTCCGGTCTATACCGTCCTCGGCAACCATGAGTTCTTCAGCCAATTGGAGCAAGCGGAGTGCTTCTTCAAAGATGCCGGTATTGTGCTATTGAAAGATTCAGTAGCACAGTTGAAAGGCATAGATGTGATAGGCCGTAACGACAGGATGGCTCGTCGCCGTGCATGTGTCAAAGACCTCTCGTCAGGCTTGAACGGTTTCACCATCCTGTTGGATCATCAGCCCTATCACTTAGAGGATGCAGAGAATGCTGGCATTGATTTCCAGTTCAGCGGCCATACACATCGCGGTCAGGTTTGGCCCATCTCATGGATTACGGATGCACTCTATGAAAAATCATGGGGACATCATCAGCGTGGTAATACCCGTTATTACATCAGTTCCGGCCTCGGTATCTGGGGGCCAAAGATCCGCATCGGTACCCGTTCAGAGTATCTTGTATTGCATTTGCTTCCGAATGAAAAAGCGACCTAGCAACGCGTTGCGCAACACTTTTGAAGTTGTTGCGCTATTTCAAATAGAGGAAAGGTGTATTTTTGTTCGGATTTTCAATGAATCTGTATGAAAAAGAGTGTTTCACAACGCGATATAGCTAAGGTATTGGGGGTGAATGTCTCCACGATATCCAGAGCGTTGAAGGGATTACCTGGCGTCAGCCAAGACCTTCGGCAAAAGGTCTTGGAACTGGCTGACGAAAACGGTTATCGTCCCAATCCTTTTGCGATGAGTTTACGTTATGGTGCCACTCGAATGATAGGCATTGTGGTGCCCGATATCGCATACAATCATTATGCCCACATCGTTAAATGGATTGAGGAAGAGGCCAAAAAGAACGGATACATGTGTATCGTAACTGATTCCAGCGACAAATACAAGAATGAGGTTGGTTGTGTAAAACAACTGATTAACATGCATGTTGAAGGCATTGCCATCTGTCTCTCTCAGGAAACAGTTGACTTCACCTATCTGGAACGCTTGCAAACGGACAATATTCCAATTGTGCTCTTTGACAGAGTGGCGGATATCCGTTGCTCCACGGTGAGCTTTAATGATGTAGAATCGGCTCGACAGGCAACGTTGCATCTGATTGATAGTGGCGCCAAGCGTATTGCTTTCTTGGGAGGTCCCAATCAAATGAAGCAGACCATAGACCGCAAGCATGGCTACTTGGAGGCTTTACGTGAGCGGGGCATTACGATTCGGAAGAGACTGGTGAAGTGTGGCCAGATTAGTTTCAATTCTGGATTGTCAGATACCTTAACTCTACTTGATCAGCCAGAGATACCCGGTGCCATCTTGGCAGATAACGGGCTCCTGTCCATTGCCGCTTTTCAGGCAATCAGGAGTAGAGGGCTTCGTATTCCTGAGGATATCGCTATCATAGGATTTATGAGCGATTGGGTTTCTGGGATGACTTATCCACGAATGACGTTTATCAAACAGAATCTGAAGGAGATGGGACAAAATACGTTTAAGTTGTTAATGGATCAGATTCGTGGCGATTTAAGTGTAAAACATGTCGTGGTCAATACCCGACTGAATGTTAGAGAAAGTACTTCCAAAATATGAAAAAGTTATTATTCTTTGTCTGTAGCTGCCTGATGGTAGTGAGCAGTTTCAGTCAACAGGCAACACACACAATTCGTTCAGGTGAAATATGGCCCGATGATCAAGGGATACATATCAATGCTCATGGAGGTGGAATCCTAAAATACAATGACACTTACTATTGGTTTGGCGAGCATAAGTCCGACCATACCTCTGACGCGCTCGTTGGTGTAACTTGTTACGCCTCGACAGATTTGGTGAACTGGCGTAATTGCGGCGTTGCCTTGAGTGTCAGTGATGAACGTGGCTCTGATATAGAACGCGGCTGCATTCTGGAACGCCCCAAGGTGATCTATAACAAGGTGACGAAGAAGTTCTGCATGTGGTTCCACCTGGAACTGAAAGGACGCGGCTACGATGCCGCCCGTTATGGAGTAGCTGTCGCCAATCGTCCTGAAGGCCCCTACAAGTTCCTCTATTCGCAACGTGCCAACGCCGGCACATGGCCAATAGGCTTCGGACAACAGGAGCTGGCAGTCCTTGACACGCTTGACGCTTCTCATTTTCAGGAGTGGACACCCGCTTGGCGTAAAGCCATTGATGAAGGTCTCCTCGTGAGACGTGACTTCGGAACAGGCCAGATGTCACGTGACATGACACTTTTCATTGATGATGACGGAAAGGCTTACCATATCTTCTCGTCGGAGGAGAACCTCACCTTACATATTGCCGAACTGACTGGCGATTATCTGCATCATACAGGTAGATATACCCGCGTGGCTCCTGCGGGCCATAACGAGGCGCCTGCCATCTTCAAGCACGAGGGCACTTACTGGATGATTACTTCTGGCTGCACGGGCTGGGCACCCAATGAGGCTCGTATGTTCTCGGCTCCCAGTATCTGGGGACCTTGGACGCAACATCCCAATCCCTGTCGTGGTCCCAAAGCCGAAATCACCTTTGGTGGACAGAGCACTTACATTCTTCCCATCGGGGATCAATATATCTTCATGGCAGATATTTGGCGTCCCCGTCATCCCAGCGATGCACGCTATATCTGGTTGCCTATTGAATTTGAAGATGGCAAGCCCATAGTCCGCTGGCGTGACGAATGGGAAGTCGGGAAATAGAATTCAAATCGTTCCAAATCATACAATCATCCTATCCATATTATGAAAAAGACATTGTTCTTCGTATTGTTGGGATTGACAGCAACAGCTATACAGGCAGACGAGCTCATGGATTCTCTATCTATGCCAGAGGTCGTCGTAACCGGAACACGCAGCGCTGTTGATGTGCGTCACTTGCCGATGACGGTAACAGTCATCGGACGTAAGACGCTGACCGAACAACACCAGACGAGCATCCTGCCGACCGTGATGCAACAGGTGCCTGGCTTCTTTGTCACCTCGCGTGGCATGATGGGCTATGGCGTCAGCGGAGGAGCTGCAGGCGGTATCAACTTGCGTGGTATCAGCGGCGGCACAGGGCAGCTGATGGTCCTCATAGACGGTCATCCGCAATATCAAGGCATCTATGGGCATCCCATCGCCGACAGTTATCAAACGCTGATGGCAGAGCGCGTGGAAGTATTGCGTGGTCCTGCTTCTGTCCTTTACGGCTCTAATGCGATGGGCGGTGTAGTGAATATTGTAACACGCCAGTCAAATCAAGATGGTATATACACCCATATCAATCTTGGCGCTGGTAGCTGGGGAACCATCCAGACAGAAGCCTCGAACCAAATACGACAAGGTCGCTTCAGCAGCACGGTAGCTGTACAGTACAACCGTACCGACAACCATCGTCCGCGTATGGGCTTTGAGCAGTATGGCGGTTATGCGAAGATCGGTTATGACCTTAACAGAAACTGGAAGGCGTATGCCGATGTGAACGTGAATCACTTCAACGCCAGCAATCCCACGAAGGTGTCGGATGACGGCAAGGTGTCGCCCCTTTATGACGCCGACCAATGGATTACCCGTGGTATGGCCTCTGTCGGTTTAGAGAACCATTATGGCAAGGCGAGCGGTGCGCTAAGCGTATATACCAATTTTGGTAAACACAAGATTGATGATGGTACGGATAATCCGACCAATCCCACCAAACGGTATTTCCGTTCCAAAGATGCCCTGACAGGTGTGTCAGTCTATGAGAGCGTGCAACTATTTCCTGGAAACCGTGTGACCGCAGGCGTCGATTACCAACATATTTACGGTCACGCTTATTACACTTCAAAGGCAACAGGTGACGTGATGGACACGCCAAACAAGCAGAGCGGTGAGAGCCATCGTGACGAAGTGGCCGGTTATGTGGAAGTCCGTCAGGATATTGTCAATTGGCTCACAGTAGATGCCGGATTGCGCGTGGATTACCATAGCATCACCGGCACAGAGTGGATTCCGCAGGCAGGACTAGTGGCACGTCCCAACTCAACAAGTGAAGTGAAGGCAATGGTGAGCAAGGGCTTCCGCAATCCTACGATGCGCGAAATGTATCTTTATCCGCCTTCAAACACAGAACTGAAACCTGAGCGCCTTTGGAATTATGAGCTGTCATGGTGCCAACGCACGAGTGATTTGACTTATGGCGCGAACATCTATTATATCAAAGGTGACAACATGATCCAAACCGTGAATAAAAAGAACGTGAATACGGGTGAGATTGAGAACTGGGGCGTTGAAGTTCACTTGAAATATCCTATTGGAAACCATTTCAATCTTACATGGAACTCGTCCTATCTCCACATGAAGAATAAGATTGTTGCAGCACCAAAAGTGATGGATTATTGGGGCATAGACTACCATTGTGGCAAATGGTTCGCGAATCTGGGACTGCAGCATATCAAAGACCTCTACACTTTTGTAGGTGCCAACGAGACGAAAGAGAGATTCTGGCTCCTAAGCGCCAATGTCAACTATCAGGCAACAAAGAACATTGCCTTATGGGCACGTGGCGAGAACCTGTTGGCACAAAAGTATGAGATCAATCTCGGTTATCCCATGCCGCGAGCTACGTTCATGGGCGGTGTTAACGTGACATTTTAGGCAACGTAATGGGGAAGAGGGGGCTGTCGGTGTGGTCTTCGTAAATTTTCTGAACCAGTAGGCGGACAACGTCAGGATGCTGAGCCGAGAGGTCGTGATCTTCGTGTGGATCTGTCGCGAGGTCATAAAGAGCACAAATCCCGTGCTTCACCACCAACTTCCAATTGCCGCGTCGAACGCCTAACATATCCGTCTCGTGAAACTCCCAATAGAGGTGGTCGTGTTGGCGTTGTGTCTTGGGACGACCCTCTAATGTCGGAGCTATGCTGATACCGTCGCAATCAAATGGGCGCCGTTCCCAATCTTTGATGCCAGCGATGTCGCAGAAAGTGGGCATCAGGTCATAGAAGGCGAAAGGCAGATCGCTTTCGCTGCCAGCTTTCACGTGCTTGGGCCAACGGACGATGAAGGGAATGCGGATGCCGCCCTCGTGGGTGCTGCGCTTCAGTCCACGGAACTTGCCGTCGTGATTGAAGTATTCTGGGTCAGCGCCGCCCTCCTCATGAGGGCCGTTGTCGCTGGTAAAGATGAGTACGGTATTGTCTGCCAAACCTTTTTCTTCCAGCAGTTTCATGATTTCACCCACCTGAGCATCCAGACGTGTAATCATCGCCGCGAACTGGGCGTGAGCTTCAGGTGTGGGGTTGTAACGCGAGGGGTTGTCACCCTTGTATGTTCTCTCTGGCAGCAGCTTGCCACGATAAGCCTGCAGCAACGAGTCATCAGGCTGACGCAGTTCTGCGTGAGGCAACGTGTAGGTAAAGATGCCGAAAAACGGCTTCCCTTTTTCCTGCTTCCTCAGCCAGTCTAATGCACGTCGGTGTATCAAATCAGCGCTATACTGGGTGCGATGATTGTAATCCTCGCCATACATCGCATGTTGAATGTTCTGCTCCAGCACTTCACGCACCACGCAAATGTCCCCCAATGAGCGGCTAAAACGATTCAGAAAATTCGGGAAATAAAGATGTGCCTGGAACTGACAAATATAGCCGTAAAACTCATCCACACCTCGTTTGTCAGGCGTTGAATGACTGCCCTCATAGCCACCAGCCCACTTGCCAAACATTCCTGTTTGATAGCCTGCCGCCTTAAAGATCTCTGGCAGAATCACCTGGGCCGTATCATAAGGTTCCTGCCCTACTACGGCATAATCCGTGTTTTGTCCATACTGCACCTGTCCGCTCCAATACTCTTTATTTCCACGAACATGCGTGTGACCCGAATGCTGGCCCGTCATGAAACAAGCTCGCGAAGGAGCAGAGACAGGACTACCCGCATAAGCCGACGTCATCCGCATTCCCTGTTGCGCCAAGCGGTCGATGTTCGGCGTGCGGAAGTGTTGTTGTCCATAACACGAAAGGTCGCCGTAGCCCATATCATCGCACATAATATACAAGATGTTCGGTCGCTGTTGCGCCAGTACTGGAAGTGCCACCAGGGGCAACAGTCCTGTAGGAGCATAATGGAGCAGAGATTTCATAGACTACACTTATTTATTGTTTATTAATATCCTTCACCACCCATACGAAGCCGCCGCGAGGCTGACAAGTAACGGTCTTGGGAAGGGTGGTAGCCGTTTGAATGTCCCAGGGAGCGTCTTTCTGGCTACTATCTGCAAAAAGGGTAGCTGAAATCTTTACTTTGAGAAACGCCAAAGGAACATTCAACTCTTTCTGCTCATCTGTGCCATTGATGCCAGCGATATACCAGGTCTTTCCGCTTCTGCGGGCCAGCACCACGCTCTCGCCCGGATAACCGCTGACGAAGCGTGTCTCATCCCAAGCAGCTGGCAGTTGCGAGAGATAATCTTGCACCTGTTGAGGCTGCGCCAGAAAGCTCTCAGGACGGTCTGCCAGATGTTGTAAACCACTCTCGAAGAGCGCAGTCAGTGCCAGCTCGTGAGCGTGGCTAGTGATATGGGGGTGCTGAGAATCGCTGAATGCACAAGGCGTATAATCCATCGGACCTACGACATTGCGTGTGAAAGGCAACGTGGCGTTGTGGCAAGCTGCCCGCTTGGTGAATGTTGGCACGTTGTTGTACCACTCAGCACCATAAACGCCCTCTGTGGAGAGCAGATTCGGATAAGTCCGCTGCCAACCGCGAGGAATCGTAGCTCCATGAAAATTTATCATCAGATGATGACGGGCTGCACTCTCCAACAAATCTTGGCAGTAGCTCATATTCATCTGGTTATCACCGCTGAAGAAGTCAATCTTCACACCTGCCACGCCAATCTTCTCGCACCAGGCGAACTCCATTTCGCGGTCTTCTGGCTTGTTCAGACGGAACTTCGGGCCTGGGGCACCGTTGATCCATCCCACAGAGGAGTTATACCAAATCAGTGGCTTCACACCCTTGGAGACGGCATAGCTGACAGCATCCTCAATGGTCTTTCCCTCGTTGGAAGCCACCTTGTCCATCTCGTCCCATTCTGCATCAATCAGCACATAGGGCAACTTCAGCGCAGCCGCCATATCCACATACTTCTTAATGATATTGAAGTCGTTAGAACCATGATTATAAGCCCAGTACACCCACGAAACCACACCTGGCTTAATCCAATCGGTATCGGAAAGCTTCGATGGCTCGCTGACATCGGTCACCAGCGTCGATTCCACTACATCGCCCAGCGAGCCAATGATAACTACGCGCCAAGGGGTGTGCCAGTCGCCTGTCAGCTTCAAGTCGTTCTGGTCTTGTTTGACGCTGAAGACCTCACCTTTATTAAATAAGCTCGAGGCGCTCTGCTGCTTTTCGATATTGGCCTCCGTGATGAGGGCAAACACACCATCAACAGGCTCCATCAGCAACGGATAACCCCAATGGGTGTTTAAGTCTTGTTGTTCAACAGCACCGCCAAAACCGCCCAGCGTCTTCACGTTGGCTGTGGTCGTCATGGGGTAGAACCCCTCGTAGCCGTCGCTCCATTGAAGCATCCAGCGCTTGATGCCTTCGGGAATAATGTAAGCCGTTTGCTCTGCAGGTACTTCGCTGTCCTTCAGGCCGGTATATTCATAACGGAAAGCGAGGCCATCGTTGTAAAGACGCAACACGAGAGAGCCCAGACGGTACTCGTTGGCCTCGTTGGTGCAATGCAGACGTTTGCCCGAAATCATGTTGTAATCAGCCTTTATTCGTTGGGCTTTCACGCCTTTCAGCGATGTCTTGGTGACTGGGAGCTTCACTTCCAGCACCTGTTTGCGCTGATATTTGACGATGCAGCTGCCCTCGCCAGCTTCCAACACCAGTTTTCCGTTGGGCGAAATGGCTCGCTGCGCCATCGCCGTCATTGTAGCGCCCATGAGGGCCAACAACATGATAATCTGCTTCATAAGTGAGAAATAATGACCTATAGAGAATAAGTGTAAATGATGATTCGGATGATTCCGCTACAAATATAGGATTTCTTCATCATTAGACCAAATCTTCCCTTCATTATTCCAACTTTTTCCGCCAACCTACTATTCTTTTCAAGAATAATGCGTACATTTGCAGCCATAATGAAACCTATGAGATTATTTCTATTGACATTGTTGATAGCTTGTTCGCTAACAGCCTCAGCACAGGAAGAGCCACTTTCTACTTCGGCTCAGGAAGATTCGCTCCCCGCACAGGAAGAGAACAAGTGGGTGAAGCTGTGGAATCTTTTCCGCACCCATCAAGACTCTAAGACCCATAGCAAGTACGATCCTGATTACATCGAGGTGCCAAACAATCCTTGGCGCGTTGTCCTGCGTTCAAGTTCACAAGAATTCAGCCTGTCTATGGAATCAGAGATGGATGAATATTTAAACATCTCCTCAAAAGTCGACTTCAACTTTAGTACTCGCATCAATCCTCCTGTGGCTCAGTCTTTAGGTTTTTTTGTCGGTTATCGGGGTTTAGGTGTTAGTTATTCTCCCATTAAACTGCGCAAGAAAACAGGTACTTATTGGTCTTTTGGCACAACAGGTGGTCGTTTTGGGCTGAATTGTAGGATACGCACTTTTAGCACTAATGATATCAGAATTGAAGCGAATGTCGATGATCAAAAAGTAGAAGACAATGGTAGTTCAGACGCCCCCATCGCAGTAACAACTATATTCTTGGATGGTTACTATCTCTTCAATGGCCGTAGGTACTCTCAGGCTGCTGCCTACAACCAATCTGTCATTCAAAGGCGATCCTGCGGCTCATTCATGTTGGGTGGTATGATTTATGGTTCATACATAGACTTAGCCGAGAATGAGGATATAAGGAACGCTGCCCTCATTATGCACACAGGCAATGCTGGCAGAATGGTTTTTACGCAGATGAATCTCGGCTTGGGCTATGGATACAACTGGGTTCCTGGTCGCGGTTGGCTGATCAATGCCATGTTGATGCCATCTGTCAGCCTCTATAGCAAATCAACAACCACTTATTACAAATACAACAAAAATATTATAGACCTTTATACCTATGTCAATAATACAGGTTCCGAAGAAGGGTGGATAGACGATCTTCAGGTTGTTGAGACGAATAAAGAGACCAAACGGGGTCGCTTTTTTTTGAATGGCGATACTCGCCTTTCCGTTACCTATAACTGGGATCGTTACTTCTTAAGTGCCTTTGGACAATTTAATTCCTTTGGATATAAACACTCATATACGAATGTCCAAATGTACGACTGGTACGTGAAAATCGCCCTTGGTGTAAGATTATGAAGCATCCAGAGATCTATCAACAAGCACAGCTGATGGAGCTGATTCAGGAGATCGGCTTCCTGCCTTTGCTTGACAGCGGCATCGCTGGCTTCTCGGCTGAGGAGGTCGTAGAGGAAGAGTGTCGCTACGTGGTGTTTCCTGATGGCGGCTGGGATTGGCCGCTATGGAAATGGAAAGGTCCGATCGCCACTGAAGGAAATTGCGTTTATGGCAAGTTCTTCGCAGGCAAAGCGGGCTTCATCAGTCGCGAATGGTGGCCCGATTTCTTCAACTATCGTCGTTGGAAGTATCCTTCGCCTGAAGAGGGCAGCGTCGAGGATACGATCCTGGTAACATTACAGGGACATGGAAGTTTGATTACGAGAGAGTTGCGTGCCGCTTGCGGCTTTACCGGTCCTAAGATGCGGAGCCGTTTCGACAGCTATGTCACTCGTCTGCAGATGGCTTGTCGCATTGTGACTGAAGACTTTGTCTATCCGCACGACAAACACGGACGTCAATACGGTTGGGGCTGGTCGCTGCTCACAACGCCGGAACAGCTCTTGGGTCACGAAGCCTGTCGCTGTCCTCGCACACCTCAAGAATCTTACCAACGCCTCATTGCCCACTTCCAACAGATTCTACCTGAGGCAACCAACCAGCAGATTCTCAAACTGATTTAATAACGAAGAAACAAGATTTTGAAGACAACGCCGTTAATAAATTGTACTCTTTTCTTTTGCGTTGTTGCAGAAAAGCCCTACCTTTGTGGCGAATAACAACTAAAAACATACTTCATCATGGCTAATACCCCCAATTTCAAGTACGCCCCGATGTTTCAGTTGGGCGAAGACAAGACCGAATATCGCCTCCTCACGAAGGAGGGCGTAACGCTTTCTGAGTTCGAAGGCAAAGAGATTGTTAAGGTCTCGCCTGAGGCGCTGACACTGTTGGCTCAGCAGGCCTTCCACGATGTGGAGTTCATGCTGCGTCGTGAACACAACCTGCAAGTAGCTGCCATCCTCGATGACCCTGAGGCCAGCGAGAATGATAAATATGTGGCGCTGCAGTTCCTGCGCAATGCCGAAGTGGCAGCAAAGGGCATTCTTCCTTTCTGTCAGGACACCGGTACTGCTATCATTCATGGCGAGAAAGGCCAGCAAGTGTGGACAGGCTTCGAGGACGAGGAAGCGCTCTCTCGCGGTGTCTTCAACACCTTCACACAGGACAACCTGCGCTACTCGCAGAACGCTCCGCTGAACATGTACGACGAGGTGAA
>CAMZCM010000013.1 GCA_947305005.1 uncultured Prevotellaceae bacterium
ATTTTTCAACAGCTTTCCCACTTGTTCATACACAGGTTCAAAATCAATACAATATTTACACCATGGTGCCCAATATTTCAACAACACATCTGCTTTTCCTTCTTGAACATATTTTTTAAAAAGTATTCTCAAAAAGTGTTCAAGAATGATGAAATTATTGTATCTTTGACACCAATAATGGGCTTTGAGCCCAAAAACTAACTAGCTACTTCGTTGAGAAGTCTCTTTAACCAAAAGGAAATCAATTTATAATAATAGTTTTTGCATGAACTACAGTATTCTCAAACGAAAGCTCTCTTTTCATGTGAGTTTTTCGTGTGCTGCAATTCTACTATTCGGCAATTCACTGTTGGTGACGTCGTGTAAGGACGAGTTGCTGACAGGTATGCCTGTATGGTTGGGTAGCAGTATTTATGAAGAACTGGAAGAGCGTGGCTCCTTCACCCAAACATTGGCGTTGATTAATGACCCCGATCTTTCAGAGTATCCACCATTGTTACGGAAGACAGGTAGTATGACGCTCTTTGTGGCCGATGATGCCGCATGGGGACGTTATCTTTCCAAACGTGGCTTATCTTCTGTTAATCAACTGTCAAAAGCAGAGAAAAAGAACCTCTTGAAATCGGCGATGATTAACAATGCCTATCTGATTGACCTGTTAAGTAATCTTCCAGGTGATCCTCCTGCAGAAGGATCATGCATGCGTCGTGATACGCGTGTGGATGTAGAGGATTCTATTAGGGTCTTGTCTTCGGCAGATTTTCCAGCATATAACATCAATCGTGTAGATGATGATGGAAATGTGATTGACCATTGGCAAAATGTACGTAATCTGTCAAGTATAAAATTGATTAACAGATATCGTCAAGAAGGAGCTCTTTATGATGATAGTAAACCCATGGTGCATTTCCTGCCGCGTTTCATGTCACAGAACTCCATTACAGACAATGACCTCTCGATTCTCACAAACGGTGTATCCAATACCATTAATCGCAGTTATATCAATGGATATGCTATTGCCAAGAATGATGGTCGTTGGGCTGATCGAGATATAGAACAGACTGGTGTCTCGAAGGAATATCTTCAGGATATTACCTGTCAGAATGGTTATATACATATATTAGAAGAGGTACCGGAACAATTGGGAAGTATGGCTGAAATCATTGCTTCCAAGCCTAAGTTTAGTATTTTCAATTCTTTATTAGATCGCTTTAGTTATCCTCAGTGGGTCTCCGAACAGGAAGTAAATGGAACGAAGGAGACGTATTATACGAAACGTTATCTGAATTCATCTCTGAATCATGGTTTGAATAGTTATGTGGATAAAAATGGACAGACTGTAACATACAGTGATGTCCTGAGTATCGATCCGGGATGGAACCAATATGTTTTGTACACCTCAGGAGGACGTAATTCTATCGCAGAAAATGAAGCCGCAATGTTCGTGCCAAATGATGACCAGATGAATGCCTATTTACAAGGAGAAGGTCATGCTATTGGCGTGAAATATGGTTCATGGGATAAGGTGCCTGACAATCTGGTTGCTCCATTCATTAACAACTGTATCCAAAAGAGTTTTGTTGCTACTACACCCAGCAAATTCGCTGCGATGAAGAATACAGCTGCAGAACCTATGAATATTACAGCCGATGATATTACCAATTGTTATATGGCTTGTAACGGCGTAGTGTATGAAGTGAATAATGTTTTTGCTGCTCCTGAACACGAATCCGTTTTGTTCCCTGCTCTTTTGCGTGCTGACGAGGATATGAGTATGAGTGATATGATTACCAAGTTTGACCCTACGGTGTCAGGAACCTCAACAGAGGTGAAGAATGCATGGAAACTGAATGAGTTCAAAGCCTATTTGAATTCCATGAGTAGTACTTATAGTTTCCTCCTGCCTTCTGATCAGGCTTATCGCTATTATGTCGATCCTTATTCCTTTACAGACAAAAAGAAACATGCAGGTTTTGTGTTCTATACAGATCCATCTTCTTCCCAACCTGTCAATGCCACGGCATATCTTTTGGATGAGAATGGCAACTTGACGTCAACTAAAGCGCCAGATCAACCCGATATTGCCACGATTGCCAACCGCCTGTATGATATTATGGACAATTCGATCATCGTGCATGGTCAGCGTGGTTCGCAAGCCTTCCATCCTGAGCAAACAATTTATCTGACAAAGGCTGGTAGCCCGGTACAAGTGACCTTTGAAGGAACAAAGGTGAAGAGAATCGCGGGTTCTATGCAAATAGGTAATGGAACATATACAGAGATCGATCCCTCGCTTCAGGTCTTTGATATGACTGAAAAGGGAAATGGTGTCACCTATATTTTGAATGCGCTGCCACAGCCTACGATTATCAGCCCGGATTCTTTAATTAATGACAGTACCAATCATCCAGAATATAAGTCCTTTGCATGGTTGATGAATAATTCATCATACCGTTCGACCAGCGACAAATTGGATGGACATATATCCATTGACCATCCTATCAGTTTGTTTGGTAACTATCATTATTCTGTTTATGTACCTCAGAGCTCAGCAATTGACGCTTTGGTCGCAGATAAGAAATTACCATCACCTGAATTGTGGGATGAGTGGGAGTTGTTTAGCAATAGTCTTGACAATGCAGAATTACCCCATACAGGTAAAAATCTCACTCCTGAACAAGAAGCAGAAAATGAAACCCGTCAGGCTGATATCAAAACCCTTAAAGATGATGCTACGAAGAAAATTGCAGAGATGCGTACTGTCATCAATAATTTTGTTCGTTATCATATCCAAGACGGCTCTGTGTTTATTGGTGGCGAGCAGACGACAGGAACCTTGTATGAAACGGCTGCAGTAGATACCATCTCTAATCGTTTCCATACCATTAACGTTGTCAATAATGGTAATGCGATTAGCTTGACGAGCAACACCAATGGTCATGCAAATGTGATTAGTGGTAGTGATAGCAATCAAATGACTCGTCAGTATCTATTTGATAGCAGTGGCAATATTTTCTCATCATCGTTTGTGGTCTTCCACCTGATTGATAATGCATTGTCCTATGATGCTAACCAATATCTGACTGCAGATTTCCCCACTCCCGAATGGCCTTCATGGATGCCCAAGCCATCAGATCCTGATAGTTCACCATTCATAAAAAAGTATAGAAATAGAAGAAGATGAAAGCATTGAGATATTATATCACCCTGTGCCTGATGCTGATGACATCTTTGGCAATGGCACAAATCACCCGTATCAGTGGTACGGTCAATGATGATTTCGACGTACTGCCAGGCGTCAATGTCGTTGAAATTGATGCTTCCAATCGTATGGTCAACGCCACGGTGACCGATATGAATGGTAATTTTGTACTCCCCATTAAGAGTCAGAAGAACAAGGTCCGTTTCTCCTATATGGGCTTCCAACAGCAGATCCTGCCGATTAATAAAACTGTCTATAAGATTGTAATGGTGGAGAACGCCAAGCAAATGCAAACGGTGGAAGTAAAGGCGAAGAAAAAGATGAAGACTTCAGGTCTGGCTATTCCTGAACGTGAGGTCAGTTTCTCAGCACAAGGTATTTCAGCGAAGGAGTTTGAGGGCCTCGGTATCACTTCTGTTGATGAAGCGTTGCAAGGACGTATCGCAGGTCTGGATATTGTGGCGAATTCCGGAGACTTAGGTTCTGGTACGAGTATGCGTCTGCGTGGTGCCTCCACCGTTTCCACGTTAACATCCAACGAACCACTGATTGTTGTGAACGGCAATGTGTGGAATGTGGATATGAGCGACTTCGACACTTCAACCGCCAACGAGGAAAAATTTGCACAACTGCTGAATGTCAATACCGAAGATATTGAAGACATTAAAGTATTGAAAGATGCAGCCGCTACGGCTATTTGGGGTTCACAAGGTGCAAACGGTGTGATTGAAATTACGACCAAGCGTGGTAGCAAGGGTGCTCCGCAGGTCAGCTATTCATTGAAGATGACGATGACGCATCAGCCCAAGGGCGTAGATATGCTTACGGGTGACCAATACACGATGCTCTTGAAGGAAGCATATTTCAATCCTCGTCAGGAGACTCTCATCGGTCAAGTGCAAGAATTAAACTACAATGAGAATGATTCAGAGTTCCTGATGTTTAACAAGAACACCGACTGGGTGGATCTGGTGCAGCAGAACGGTTTGCGTCAGAATCATTATGTCAGTGTCTCTGGTGGTGATGAGAAGACGCTGTTCCGCATCTCAGGCGGTTACGACCATGAGACGGGTACGATCATTAAGCAGAAGTTAAACCGTTTCTCTACTCGTATGGCTCTTGACTATTATGTCAACGATCGTATCAAGATCATATCCAATTTCGCGTTGACATATACGAAGAACAATCGTAACTATCATGGCTTGTTAGATATTGCTCGCAAGAAGATGCCGAATCTCTCACCGTATCGTTATGAGCTTGATGCCAACGGCAATGAGTACAACACGGGAGAATACTACATCGTACCTCAATATGCATTCACCAATCATGGTGCGTTGACTGCCGAATCAACGGGCCCGTTCAGCAAGTATTTCAATGATCAGCGTGATCTGCCGAACCCATTGGCAAGTGCTGAATATGCGGTTAACGACCAAACGACTTATGACATTACGCCAGAATTGGAATTGGAATATAAGTTATTAGGTCTGGATGACAGTTCTACACAATTGAAATATAATGGTCGTGTGGTGATGAATGTTTATAATGACTATACTGATAAGAGTTTACCACGTTCGTTGGTAAGTACACCTTATTATGATAATGGTTCCGCCTATAGCTTCAGCCGCAAGAATCTTGCATTTACGACAACACATACGTTGACCTTCCAACCGCATTTCAGTAATGAAGACCATTATTTCATGGCATTAGGCCGATTCCAGTTGGTTAGCGGTAGTTCCAGCAGTCAGAGTTCGGATGTCTATCGTTTACCAGCGTCATTGGAGTCTGTCACCTCTGGAGGTTATATCACAGGTATGGGCAGTGGCTATAACGAATGGCGCAGCCTCTATTACACGCTTTCTGCGCACTACTCCTTCAAAAGTCGCTATGTGCTTGATTTCTCCTTCCGATTGGATGGTACGACTAAATTCGGTCCCAACAATCGTTGGGGTTACTTCCCCGCTCTTTCTGGACGTTGGAACGTCATTGATGAGCCGTGGATGAAATGGGCACGCGAAAAACTCAAGATGTCAATGTTGAGTATCAGTCCAGGTTGGGGTTGGGTCGGTAATCCACCAACTGCGGATTATCTTTATATGAACAGTTTTGCATCCGGTAATCCCTATCTCGGATCTGTATCTATGAATCCCAGTGGTCTGAAACTGACCGATCTCAAATGGGAGAACAAATTCACGTGGAATGTCGGATTTCGTACAGGTTTCTTTGATGACAACCTACAATTCGTTGTAGATCTCTATCATCAGACAACAAAGGATATGTTGATGGCCAATGCTGGTATCCCCAGTTCTAACGGTTGGTCTTCCCTGCGTTATCGTAATGTAGGTGACATGGTCAATAAAGGTTGGGAGTTCCAAATCTTAGGCAATAACCTTCTGAAGGTAGGGAAGTTCTTCATGGATGTCAATGTCAACTTTGCGAATAACAAGAATGTGATATCGAGCATGGATCCTCTTATCTTAGAAGGTTTGAACATAGATTGGGATGAGAAGAACCGCAGTATCATTCAACGTGTACAGGTGAATAACCCATTCGGTTCCATTTACGGCTTCCGTTATAAAGGGGTTTATCAATACAGTTATGAGACGGCTCGTAATATCGCTCGTGGAACAATGCCTTCCGCTTTGCGTCAATACAACAATCTGCAAGAATGTATTGATGCTGGCTACACATTCCCCATTGTCATGAATGCCGATGGCCAGTGGGTAGCAGATAGTGAGGGCGATCCTATCCAACAGCGTTTCTGCTATAAGACAGAGACGGGTTCAGGCTATCGTTTCAAAGGTGGTGATGCCATCTATGAAGATGTGAATAATGATGGTAACATCAATCAGTTGGATATCGTCTATTTGGGTAACTCACTTCCCAGATTAACGGGTGGTTTCGGCTTTAAGTTCCATTATGACCGTCTGACATTGAATGCTCAGTTCAACTATCGTATAGATTACGATATTGTCAACCGAGCTCGTTTGGATATGGAATCCATGATTAGCAATAACAACCAGAGTCAGGCCGTGAATTATCGTTGGCGCAAGGAGGGTGATGTGACGACTATCCCCCGTGCGATGAACGGTGATATGGCTGTGAATTATAATACGCTGATCAGTGACCGATTCGTAGAAGATGGTACATTCCTGAGATTGAATTATCTGCAGTTGAGCTACAGCGTCAATCCGAAGGTTCTGAAGAAATGGCACATGAGGCAGCTGAGTCTGTATGCCAGTGCGAACAATTTATTCTGTTTGACCAAATATTCGGGCGTTGATCCGGAAATGGGATATGGTGGCTATGGTGTCACCACTGATGATAAC
Organism: uncultured Prevotellaceae bacterium; assembly: GCA_947305005.1. GTDB lineage: Bacteria > Bacteroidota > Bacteroidia > Bacteroidales > Bacteroidaceae > Physcousia. Next base: position 6,529 of record CAMZCM010000013.1, read on the forward strand.
CCAACTCCACGCTCAAAGTCTTACACATTGGGTCTTACCATTGGTTTCTAAACTCTCAAATGTAATGAATATGAAACAGATATATTATTCCATTAAATACAGTACAGCAGGACTTCTTGCTTTAGTCTTGTTGGTCAGTTGTGCCGATTTCCTGGAGATTACTCCTCGTGATATCGTTACAGAGGATAATTTCTGGGATGAAAAAGCCGATGTGGAGCAGATGGTTGCTGGTTGCTATACAGCTATGCAGTCTCAGGATTTCATTTCGCGTTGTGTAGTTTGGGGCGATTTGCGCAGTGATGATATAGATGGTGCTACAGGTATCAGTGGACATAACGATTTATATCAGGCTTTACTGAATAACCTCCTTCCCACCAATTATTATACAGATTGGTCATCGTTCTATAACGTCATCAATAAATGCAATACGATTATTCGTATGGCTCCAGAGGTGAGTGAGAAAGATCCTGCTTATCGACAGAGTGATGTCAATGCAACGATTGCAGAGGTGACGGCATTACGTTCACTTTGTTATTGGTATCTCATTCGTGCTTTTGATGCAGTACCCTTCTATCGCGACGCAGTGCAACAGGAAGATGAAGTGACTTATCCTGCTCCTTCCAGCTTCAACCAAATTCTTAATGAACTCATCGCCGACCTGGAAGCTGTGAAGGGGGATGCATTGGATCATTATCCTACGAGCAATAGTGATGACATTTCTTATAAATATAATAGTAATTGCAATCGCATTACCCGAAATGCTATTCGTGCGTTGCTCTGTGACATGTATTTATGGCGCGGTGACTATGACAAAGTCATATCAAGTATGAATGAGATCATGGCTGTGAAGGAAAAAGATTATAAGGACTTGGAGGGTTCTACGATGATCAAGACCTTCACGGGAAAAAACGGAACTAAAGCATACCTGTATTCCAACGAAATGTCTATCAACAATACTTTCAACAACATTTATGGAGGATATGGTAATAGTTTTGAAAGTATTTTCGAATTGTCATTCAATTATGAAGGTGAGGGTAGTGCCTATATCATGAACACGGCATTAGGTCGTCTGTATGGTTCAGGTATTACTAAGAAAATTGATGGATTGGATGTCAATAATGGTACAGGAATCTTGAAACCTATGGAGAACATTGTCAGCGAAGGGAGTAAGTCTTCTCCTAGTGATTGGAAGGTATATAGGAATCCCTCTGATATTCGTTTCTATTGCGGCATTCGTTCTGTTGATGAAGATTACAGTGACGGTATTGTCAGAAAAGGAGTTGCTTCTACCTTCTCTGTTTCAACATCAGGAACTAAATATGTGAATTACAATGCAAATAATTTCTCATTGAAAACCGTGATGGATCGTAACTGGATTTTCTATCGTTTGACTGATGTTATGCTGATGGGTGCAGAAGCTTATATTATGAAATCATCAGATGACAACACCACTGAAGACCAGGAGAATCTGAAGAAAGCTTTTGATCTCATTGAGATTGTGAATCAACGTGCAGTGACACAGCAGGCTCTTCAGTTGCATAACACAGCTACGGCTGCGTTTATGACACGTGCGAACCTGAAAAATGAGCTCCGTCGTGAGCGTCGCGCTGAATTGATGTTTGAAGGAAAACGCTGGTTCGATATTATCCGTTATTGCCGTCAGGATGGCAGCCTGAATTTGGCAAAGGAGGTTCCGGCTAAGAGCGGAAGTATCAAATCTACCAATCCCTTCCCCAGCATGGATTATCTTTTCTGGCCATATTTCAAGAATGAGGTCAAGAAGAATCCAGATCTGAAGCAGAAAACAATCTATGATAAGGAAGATAGCAGTTTTGAAATGAATAAATAGTAGATAGTCACTATGAAAAGAATACAACAATACATCAAACATTCCATGCTGGCTACGGTAGCCATGCTGGCTTTGGGCGTAACATCATGTAATGATGATATCCCTGAGGAAAGCCTTTATACCTATCAAGCCGAGATGATGAGTGATTATCTTCGGAATCATGAGGATTTCTCTCTGTTTGCCCGTATCGTAGAGAAAGCTGGCAAGATGGATCTTCTGTCCTCCTATGGTCGCTATACATGCTTTGCTCCTACCAATTCAGCAATTAAGCAATATTTGGCTAAGCATGATCCAGTGTTGACTTCTGTTGAGGAGTTGTCACAGGCTGACTGTGATACGTTGACTTGTACGATGATTCTCAACGAACTCTACACTCTGACAGACTTGCTTCAGTTCGACGGCCGCACAGAACCCAACTTGCTTGGTCGAACATTGAAGTTGGAGGAGGTTCAGGTTATGGTCAATGATCCTGAATTGGGAGAGACGCCAGTCAGTACCTTCCGTGTGAATGGCTCTGGTGAGGTGGTTTATGCATTAGCCAACGACTCTGTTGAGAATGGTATCATTCATCCTGTCGATGCTGTCATTAAGTCTTCCAGCGCATTGCTTCCCGATGTCATCAAGAAAGACCAGTCTCTAACTATTTTCGCTCTTTGTCTCGAGTTAACGGGGTTGGATAAGCAACTGATGCTCGTCAAGGATGAGACGTATGACTATCGTCAATGGGAATATAAGGAAGGACTTTATTGGTCTAATGATCATCAGAATTACTGTCATGTTCCCCGTACAAGAAGATATGGTTTTACGGCATTCTGTGTGACGGATGAAACCCTGAAGACGGAATATAATATCAATACCTGGGAAGATCTTTATGATTATGCCTGTACCATATATCCTGAAGGAGCTGGTGCCGCATATTATGGGAAGGATCGCACTGCTTTGCAGGATGAGCGTAACCCGCTACATAAGTTGATTGCTTATCATTTACTTAACCGTAAGGCAGTCTATAGTAAACTTTATACGGATTGTACGATATACCATGGACCTGGTGGAATTAATCCGACTGAGTGGTACTCTACGATGAATCCGTATTCAACCCTGAAGATTGAAAAGGTATATAGTAATAATTCGTTCTTTGGTACATCTGAGAAAGACAGTTTGTATATTAATCGTATGTATGATCCCAAGCGTAAGAACCTGACGGAACGCGGAGCGATTGTCTATCACAATGTTCGCTCGGATATGCAACAAGATCAAGAGTGCGAGAACGGTATTTATTATTATATTGATCGCTTGATTGATTATGGTCAGAACACTCGTTCGCATGTCTTTAATACCCGTATGCGTATGGATCTCTATACCTTCTGGCCTGAGTTGATGAATAACGATATCCGTTCATCGGTAACAGATTCTCATGATGATACGAAGGGTAAGGATTCAACCCCTAAGAACTTTATCTTCCCTCAAGGTTATTTTGAGAATTTCACATCTGATGAAGATGGTGACTTCATTTATCAAGGTTGTCGTAATTATTATTGGAGTTATGAAGGTGATGAATTCAATCTACGCTCTGATAACAATTCCTATGATGTCACATTCCAATTACCTTCTGTGCCATCAGGTCAGTATCAGATTCGTTTAGGTTTCTGCTTGATACCGACACGTGGTATCGCTCAATTCTATGTTGACGGTCAGCCTCAAGGCATACCTTTGGATATGCGCAGCAACCCGGGTGGTATTGAATGGCAATCCAGAACAGGTTGGAAGGCCTTGTCAACAATGGGTACAGAGGACGCTGAGCAAAACAAGAAAGACCTTCATAACCAAGGTTGGTATCATGGTCCCAAGAGTGTTCGCTGTGGCAGTATTAAAGATTCAGAAGTCATTACCACTTCCAATACGACATCTTTCAGCGATATTGATCGAACCACGCGGCGTGTCATATACACCGGGTATCTGGATGGAAACACGAAACATACCATCCGTATTCGCAGTGTTTGGGCTGATGGTGGTGCCGAGTTGATGCTTGACTATATTGAGTTGGTACCCAAGAGCGTTTACGGCATTGACGAAGCTGAAACGGGTGAGGATGATCTTTAATTCATGTGATTTCATTAAGTCAAATATAGTATTATAAATATGAAGACGAATCAATATATCATCCTTGGAGCCAGCTGGCTGTTAAGTATGTCGCTCTTGACGGCCTGTAATGACGCATGGGATGAGCATTATGTAGATTTTGCAGGGGCTTCAACTGATGATGCGCCCAGATTGCTGGAACACGTTCAGGCAGATCCGGATCTGTCGGAGTTCCTGCGGGTTGCTCAACATATCGGATATGATGCGGTTCTTGCTGCGCCCCAGAAACTGACCCTTTGGGCACCGGTGATTACGAAAGCACAAGCTGACAGCGTCATCGCAGTCTATGATGCACAGAAACAGATTGTTGATGACAGAGGCTATCGCAAACAAGATAAGGATAATGCCGCTGTAACACAGTTCCTCCAGAACCATATCGCTTTATATGGCCGTTCCACGAACTCCACGACCAATGACACGGTACGTATGTGGAATGGTAAGTATATGACGATGACTGATGAGAGCTTGAATGGGATTCCTTATTTGCAGAAGAACATTGTAGCCTCTAATGGTATCATGTTCAAGCTGGATGGCAAGCAGTCGTTCTTGCCCAATGTCCGTGAATCGTTCTTGCTGAGTGAAGGCCTTGATAGCGTTGCATCTTTCTATGGGTCTTTTGATCGGTATGAAATAGACACAGAAGAATCTATCAGACGTGATATCGTTGATGGAGAAGTCGTGTATGCGGACTCCGTGATTAATCTGACGAATAGACTCTACAATACTTTCGGATACATTCATCGTGAGGATAGTTCTTATCTGTTCTTTGCTCCGACCAAGGAGGTTTGGAAGGCAGAGTATGATAAATTCTTGCCTCAGTTCAATTATACTGCAGTGAATAGTGAGGATCAGGCGTTAAAGGATTCCTTGAAACAATTGAATGCTCGGATGGGAATCATTGCCGGACGCGTCTTCAATCTGAAGCAGCAGAAAAATGAATATGAGGATTCCATCAAGAATACCCAGTATTATAATTCTCCCAAGTATTATGGTCTGAACGTCTTCTTCAAACCTAAAGCAGCTTATGATGCTACCACAGGCGAGGGCATTTTTGGAGGCCTTACTCCCGTTCAATGTTCGAATGGTCTCATGTATATTGATAGTGAGGGCCGCATTGATCCTCGTAAGACTTTTCAACAGGCACGTTATATCGATATAACGAGAGGCCATTATGATATCAGAGCGCTACCCATTGGCAAAGATGGTGATACATGGATGAATCAGTCGAGCGTAGCTATGAAGTCCGTCGCAGACTCCATAGAAGTGGGAATGGGTGCTGAAACAACGATGTTTAAGTTCGAGAAGCTGAAGGAGAAGAATTATCTGGAGATCAAGCCGAACTCTTTCTCGTCAGAAATCACTGGTTATAATGCATTGCATGACACCATCTATTTCTTCCTGCCTAACACCTTCTCCAATATGTATTATAATGTATATGTCGTGATGGTGCCGGAGTTCGCAGATCGTGATGGCTATACACCAGGCGCTCAGATTCCGGAACTGCGTTTCAGAGTTGGTTTCACGGAACGCAAAAATGGAGAACCTACGACATCTACCAATCCTTCAGATAATGCCTATTTCCCCAATAGTACGGAAGAAGAACTTAGAGTCAGTACAAAGGCTCAAGCAGCAGGGTATGGCAGTGCGAAGAATTTCAACTATGATGGTAAGGATGTGAGGGTGATACCTATAGATATTGCGCGTAAATTTACTTATGCATCATTTGATGGAACAGGCTCCAATACCTATTCCTATGCTCAGCGCTATCGCATCAGTTCCTATGCCCAACAGAATAACATCAACAAGGGAACACAGACGAATGTAATGCGTATCAATAGGCTCATATATATACCTTTTGAGACTGAAGATGAGGCAAAAGACTTTGAGTTGGCTGATGATTTGTCGAACCTAAAAGAATATAGTGAATAATGAAATACGTAGGCTTATATTGTCTTTCCCTCTGTCTGATGCTCCCGATGGGCATGTATGCTCAGGACGAACTGGACATGGATGAAGAAGACAACGTTGTGGTGCAGCATGTACGCAAAACTGTTAAGAAACGTGAGCCCACTCGTGAGATTTCGGGTAAGGTGGTTAGTCAGCAGGACCATGCGCCATTAGCAGGTGTGCTGGTTCAGGCTGTCGCCGGAGAAGGTTATTCAGCCCTTACCGATGAAGAGGGCCTTTTCACCTTGAGGGTTCCTCTCTATAACTCGGCAATTACGGTGACCCTTCCAGGTTATAACACGGTGCGTGTCGGCTTGAATGAGAGTGGCTTGTTACGTGAGATTATTCTGCATAATGAAGTCGCACGTCCTCTCTACCAGGAGGATGATAACATCATGAATGTCTCACGTGCTACTGACTTCGATTTCTCAAGTGCTACAGATATTGCTACAGAAATCCAAAGTCAGTTGGGCGCAGATGTACGCTCAGCTCAGCGAAGCGACCTGAAAGCCGTTGGTAATTACATGCAGGTCAACGGTGTCGGCAGTTATATGACGAATGCACAGCCGTTAGTGGTGATAGACGGTATCATCACAGAGATGCAGTATGACCGTGAGATGATTCACTCAGGCTTCTACAACGATGTCCTGGGTTACATCAATGTAAATGACATTGCCAGCGTGGAAATTCTCAAGAACGGAACTGCTTTATATGGCGCGAAAGGTGCCAACGGCGTCATCTTGATTCGTACCAAACGTAACACGTCAATGGCTACGCGCATTGCCGCTACAGCAAATGTCGGTGTTGAATTCCTGCCACGTCAGTACAATATGATGTCCGGCTCACAGTTCAAGTCATACGCCAGTGATTTGCTATCCACCACAGGTACGAGGTTGCAGAGTTTCAAGTTCATGCGCTCGGATAATCCGAATTTCTATTGGATCAATAAGTATAACAACGACACCGATTGGAAGGATGGTATTCTTCATACCGCGTTTAGTCAGAATTATGGTCTGAATGTGCAAGGTGGTGGCGAGATTGCCGGTTACATGTTGTCCATTGGCTATAATCATGCTGATGAGCAATTGGAGGAAGCCAACTTCAACCGTTTGAGTATCCGCTTTAATACGGATATCAAGATTACAGACTGGATCGATGTTCGCTTTGATGCTTCTTTTGCTAATACTACTCGTCAATTATATGATACAGGCGCTCCTGAGGACTATGATAACGGAACTGTTACATCGTTGAACTTTTTGAGCTATACAAAATCTCCAATGCTCAGCCCATACAGCTTTGTCGCCAGCGATGACGGACCGGGTGTAATCAATCCCAATCACTTGGATATTGATGATGAGGACTACTTGAAAGAAGTCACGCAGCTGAATAATAGCAACTATGAGTTGGCAAACCCGTTAGCTATTCTGGAATATGGAACGGCACAGAATAAGAATTACTTTGACAGCTCTTTCCTGACGCTATCCATCACCCCCTCGTGGCATCCGAATAAGAATCTGAAGATTTCTTCAGTGTTTAATTATTCCTTGGCCAATACCAACGAGAAGTACTATATTCCTATGAATGGAGTTCCTCGCTTCTATGTTACTGACTTCCATGCCTCCATGGAGAATCTGATTGCCTCGCTTTACAGCAAGCAGAATAGCATCTTCAGTGACACAAAGGTGGAATGGAAACATCGTTATGATGGACATAGTATTGACCTTCAGGGTGGCTTCCGTTTCCTCAATGAGAGTTATACCCTAACACGCCAAAGCGGTTACAATACGGGTAACGATAAGACTCCTCAGATTTCCAATACGAACGCCGCAACGCGTCGCATCTCCGGTTCTCAGGAGAACTGGGCTACGTTGACATGGTATGGACAAGCCAAATACAACTGGGCTAATAGGTATTATCTGCGAGGTGACTTGGCAGTAGAGACCAATTCACAGTTTGGCCGTGATGCACAAAGCGGACTCAAAATGTTCGGTGTCGTCTGGGGTATCTTCCCAAGCTTGCAGGCTGGATGGGTACTCAGCAATGAGAAATGGTTCGATGTCGCAGGTGTAGATTACTTGAAGTTGACAGCGGGCTATGGAATCAGCGGTAATGATGCTTTGCCCTACGATGCTTCGAGAACCTATTTCAGGAACAATATGTTCTTAGGCCAGATTCCCAGCTTGGTATTGGAGAATATCGGTAATACAGAGCTGCAATGGGAGACAACCCGTCGCTTGAATGTAGGTCTTGAAGGACACTTCTTCAACAACCGCGTCTCTGTTGCCCTCAATGGCTTTAAGAGCTGGACCAGCGACCTGCTGACCCTTCGTTCCCTGAACTATCTTACCGGTATTGACCAGAATTGGAGCAATGGCGGCAAGCTGGAAAATAAAGGCTTTGATGTCAATGTCTCGGCTCATCTCATATCAGGCAACAAATGGAACTGGAGCGCAGGACTTTCTGTTGGGCATTATGTCAACACTTTGACAGAATTGCCGGATGGCGCAACTTATGACGACCATCAGGTTCTTGGCGCTACTATCCGTAGTAGTGTAGGCTCCTCAATCAATCAGTTCTATGGTTATAAGACAGAGAAGACCTCGACCGGTAGTGTGGTGTATGCAACAGCCGAGGAGGCACAGGCAGATGGCCTTTATCGTCTGGCTGCTGATGGCGTTACGAAAACCTATTTCGGAGCTGGTGATGTCAAATACGCAAATCTAAGTGGTACAGATGGAGAGATCAACGAGGACGACCGTACTGTCATCGGTGATGCGAATCCTGATGTCTATGGTAATATATGGACCTCTCTGAGCTATAAACGTTTGACCCTTGATGTCGGCTTCAATTATTCTTTGGGTAATGACATCTATAATTATATGCGTCAGCAATTGGAGTCGGGTAGCCGTTTCATGAATCAGACAACTGCCGTCCTCAACAGATGGTCTTATGAAGGCCAGCGGACCGACATTCCCCGTGCCACCTATGGCGACCCGATGGGAAACAATGTTTTCAGCGATCGTTGGATTGAAGATGGCAGCTACCTCCGTCTGAAGAATGTGACCCTCAGTTATAAGTTGCCTATCAATAATACCTATATTCAAGGTATCACCGTATGGGCTCGTGCCACGAATCTATTGACCATCACCAAATATCTCGGTATTGATCCGGAAGTATCCATGGGTAATAGTGTCCTTTATCAGGGCATAGACCGTGGCTATCTTACGACGGGCCGCACGATTAATCTTGGTGTGAAAATCAACCTCTAATCTTCTGTAGATATGAAAAAGATGAAATATATCCTCCCGGCCGTCATGGTAATCATAGGGGCGACAGCCTTCGTTTCCTGCGACGATATGCTTGACATGGGCAACGATGACGTGCTTTATACAGATGAGAATACGCTGAAGTCCGCGAATGATACGGTGAACTCCTTTACGGGTATCCTTTATCAGTTGCAGAAGATTGCCGTGCGCACGAATCTGTTTGGCGAATTACGTGGAGACCTCACTCAGGTCTATACTACGGCGAATGCTAATCTCAAGGCGATTGCCGATTTCACGATGGATAGTAACAATCCTTACAACAATCCTCGTGATTACTATGCAGTCATCAATAACTGTAACTACTTCCTCAAGAACGCAGATACGGAATTGACGGAAAAACGCTACATGAACAATACACCCACTGATTATCATGTCCTTCGTGCAGAATGGGTGGCAGTGCGTGCGATGCGTGCCTGGCTGTATTTGCAGTTGGGACAGATCTACGGCGATAATATTCCCGTCATAGAAGAACCCCTGCTCTCCATTGATGATTCACAGGACGCATTCAAAGATACCAGTAACCGTCATGACTTGGCATGGATCTGCGATCATTTTATTGCAGATCTTGAAGGATATGTCGATTGGTTTGACTATCCTTATCATGGTAATCCAGGACGTGGTGGCTATAGCGGTAGTACCCCTTCTCGCATGAGTGTATTCCCTATCCAATTGGTGCTGGGTGACCTGTGTTTATGGCTGTCTTCTATCCGCGGCGGCGATCAGAGTCTGGCCAAGAAAGCAGCAGAGTATTATTACAAGTACATTGTCTGGGTACCCTCTGCATCGGGCGACGGTATCATCAACAATTCTGGGTATAAGAAAATCAATGTGACAGGTTACAATCGTGACTATTGGAGTATGTCTAATGGCATATACTCTACACCGAGTATCAGCTTTTCATATAGAGGTGGAGGAGGCTATTCTGTTGGATGGTCTGGTATGGGTTTCATGACGCCTTACATGTATTCTACCGGATCGGGCTCTTTCGGTAGCTCTAGCTCGGATGTGATCACTGCGATTGCGATGGACTCTGTTGCTGCTGCAGCTCATTTTAATGATTTGCGTTTCATGTATAATCTGAATTCTGAGGATGATCGTACGCCTGCAAGCTTAGGACCTTCACAGCCTTGTATTGATTATAGTGACAGTCAGGTCTATGGCGATTATTACAAAGCTTCCAACTCCTTGACTGCAAGCTTCATCGTACGTCAACCGGAGAGCCTTCCAGAGTCATTTAAGCAACATCACTTCTCAGGTGATTTGCGTCTGGGCACCAATGTCTGGAATTTCACAGATGCAGAAGGAAGCGGACAACAGGTGATCCTGAAATCTATGACGACTAGGGATGTCACCATCTATCGCACGGCTGATATCTATCTTCGTCTTGCCGAAGCATTGAATACCGCAGGTTATCCCTATTTTGCCAAGTACATTCTTACACTGGGCTTGGATCAGACTGTGATGGATAACTTGGTACTCTCACAATGCTATGATAAGAGCGACAGCATATTCGTGCAGCAGTTTAAGTTCCCGCGCGAGGTGAATGGAGGCTATGGCTTCCGTACGCAGTTGTCACCGACTTCGACAACGGTGAACTCTCCGGTCAACAGCTATTACTTCTTAGGTCCTTCTACCTATAACGCTAGTGGTCAGAAAGTTGTTGCAGGCTTCGATGACCTTTCGGATGTGAATCAGATTGGTATTCATCAACGTGGTAGTGGTAATGCTTATGAGAATCCCTATTATTATCCTGCAGAGGTTGATGAGATTCCGAATGATGTCACAAAAACCAGGAATCATGACTTAAGACCCGTACAACCCGTCCTCTTTGTGGCTCCTACATCTACGCCAGATGCTGCTCGTGCATTCTTGAGTGATTTGAAGGCAAACAATGCTGAATTGATTCAACAGTTAGTGGATGAAGAAGGTATTGTAGAACCTGTGTTAGATACCAGTGTTCTACCCGTTACGCAGTGGGCTGATGCCGTAGCCACATATCGTGACCAACTGCGCGCCTTGAGTGATAAACATCAGGCTGAATTTTTACAAAAGGCCATCAATTGGCAGCGTGAGAATGCTCACCTCGTCAAGGATCGTCAACAGGAAGTCGTGGATAGTTTGCTGGATATCGAATCTGCATTGGAGACTTGTTTTGAAGGCTTCCGCTTTGGCTTCCTCATGCGTGCAGACTATCGTTGCGGTGGAACTGGCCGTAAGATGGGCGGCGGCCGTCTCTATGCTCCCGGACAATATCTGGCAGAGCGCGTAGGTAAACGCGACGGTGGCTTACAGGGCCGACTGATGGATCGCAATAAATGGTTCTTCGGCTGGAAGGATGCTTTGACCGGTGCAACAATTGGTATTCAACAATAATTGTAAGCATTCAATCAACAACAGGTTTTAATACCTATTACAAAACAACAGCAGCTACACCATTTTCGGTTTGTAGCTGCTGTTGTTATAGTGTTGTACCTATCTGTGTCACGCCTATATACCTATAATTTCAAAGGTATAGACCTATAAGCCAAAAGGTATAGACTTGTAGCGCAAAAGGTATAGACGTGTAGGCCGAAAGGTCTATACCTGTGAAACGACACCCATATCTTACTTCTTGAACACTTTTTGCGTCTTGTTATCCTTCGTGCGGATGATGTTGAAGCCGCGCTGGAGATTAGAGCGCTTGGTACCATCCAATTGATAGTACTCAGCATTACCATTATGCTTCGCAGGATCCATTGATCGGATGCCGTCCGTCAACTCATCGAAGATGCCGATGAAGGACTTCACACCTGCGCTGCCGTTCAAACGGAAGTATGCCTCGAAAGGACGGGCCTGACGCTCTAACAGGTCGTTCCTGACAAAGACACTGCCCCTCGGATTCCCATCATATTTCTGATCCACATTCAGCAGATAGGCTGATGCTGATGTCCCGTTCTGATAGCTCGGCGTAAAACTATAGTCTCCGCTCTTTATTATCTTTGCGTTAGAAGTCTTTTTCACGGTAGCATTGGTGCCTTTGAAGGTGATGTTACCAGCGAGATTATATTCATCCAACAATCTGGCTTCGTTCGGCATGGAGAGGATATAGGGCACATTCGCTTCAATACCTTCGGCTTCGTTGAAAATACCTCTCTTCGTATATTCATAGAGCCAGAACGGTTTCGTGCCATTGTCGAACTCATGCCCCATCTGTATAGCACCGAAAGGTGTGATGACTCCATTCGTCTCATGCGTGATCTCCGTCACATCGAAAGGCAGTGCCAGTGATTCCCAACCCTGACATCGGCCCGTAACTGTTGTTTGTTGGTAATGATGGATATAGGTAATCTCATCGGCAGTAAACTCCTCTGGGCAGAAGAAGTCATTACTGTCTCCATCTGAAAGCACAATCCGTTCTGCCTGTTTCGTCTGCGAGTTAATGATGTTTGTTATGCCGTCTGGTGCGTTAGAGACATCTGACGTATAGAACAGCAAATTCGGATTATTCCCTACAGTCCCAGCCATCTCCTGTGTCATCTTGATGGGTGCTTCCCAGATAATGGCTGCCACGTGAGGACTGCCCGCAAAGAGGTCCTTGCCAGCGGCCTTGACAGACGACGGTATCTTCACGCTCTTGAGTTGCGACAGACCAGCAAAGGCACTGTCTGCGATAGCTGTGACAGGAAAAGTTTGTCCAGCGAAAAGGACTTCACTCGGAACGGTTATCTGTTCCAACGAAGGACCTTGAACGTAGGTGACAGTCTTCTCAGCATTTTGATTGGTGACATTGAACTTCATGTCATTCGTTACGAAGGTACCGATAGACAAATAGCCAGGATTAGTCGCTCCGCCATCAATGTGGGCATAAGTGTAGTCTGTATGACTGTTATTGTAGGCCGTCTCTTGGCAACCTACAAGTTGGGTACAATTAGAGAACATCTCACTACCTTCTGTTACCTTTGCCGTGGTCCATCCATCACCAACATAGATGGTTTCCAATTTAGAACAGCCACTGAACATTTCACCCATGTTCGTCACGTTGTCTGTCTTAATGCTACTCAGATCAAGACTCGTTAGATTAGAACAGCTATAGAACATACCATTCATATTCATTACATTGTCAGTTTTGAAACCACTCAGATCAAGACTCGTCAGACCGGAACATCCATAGAACATCGAACTCATGCTCGTTACATAGTCCGTCTTGAAACCACTCAGATCAAGACTTCTAAGGTTCGTACAGCCAGCGAACATTGAATGCATGTCCGTCACATTGTCCGTCTTGAAGCCTCTCACATCAAGGGTCGTAAGGTTACAGCCAGAGAACATGCGACACATGTCCGTCACATTGTCCGTCTTGAATCCACTTACATCAAGACTTGTAAGGTTAGTACAGCCATCGAACATTGAATGCATGTCCGTCACATTATCAGTTTTGAAGCCACTTATATCAAGGTTTGTAAGTTTAGAACAGTTGCTGAACATCGCACCCATGTCTGTCACGTTGTTTGTCTTGAAGCCACTCACATCAAGACTTATCAGACTATAACACTCCCAAAACATCGAATACATGTCCGTCACGTTGTCCGTCTTGAATCCGCTCACATCAAGGCTCGTTAGATTGCGGCAGCCATTGAACATGAATCTCATGTCCGTCACGTTGTCGGTTTCGAATCCACTTACATCAAGATTCGTTAGACTGGAACAGCCATAGAACATTGCATGCATATTTGTCACGTTGTCAGTCTCAAGGTTTTCGATATCTATGATTTCGGTTAATTGTGATAACTCATAGAACCAGTAAGCAGTACTAGTCAGCGAGGTACAATTGGCAAAGGAATTATCAAAAATAACGGTAGTAATTGTTTCCCTCTGATCATGCCAGCCTCGGTAAGATTCAAAAGTAAACGGTTTTACGCTCATGCCACCTCTGTTTTCCTTCTGATCATCGTAATAGAAGGTCAACACGGTATTATTATCACTCAATACAGCGTAAGGTGATGCATCAATGTCCACTTCTGAAAAATAGCCAGGATTGGAAGATCCTCCATCAATGTGGGCATAAGTGTGGTTCGTATGACTGCTGCTGTAGGCTGTTCCTTGCCCACCAACAAGTTGAGTACATTTTGAAAACATATAACTACCATTTGTTACATTTTTCGTAGTCCATCCATTACCGACATAGATTGTTCCCAAATTAGAGCAGCCATAGAACATGCGACTCATGTCCGTCACGTTGTCCGTCTTAAAACCACTCAGATCAAGAATCGTCAGGCTGGTACAATCTCTGAACATGTGACCCATGTCCGTCACGTTGTTGGTATTGAAGCCACTCAGATCAAGGCTTGTAAGGTTCGTACAGTCACGGAACATTCCATTCATACTTGTCACGTTCTTTGTCTTGAAGCTACTCAAATCAAGACTCGTAAGGCTGGAACAGCCATAGAACATGTATGCCATGTCTTTCACGTTGTCTGTCATGAAACCACTCAGATCAAGGCCCGTCAGACTGGAACAGCCATAGAACATGTATCCCATGTCCGTTACGTTGTCAGTCTTGAAGCTACTCACATCAAGATTCGTAAGGCTAGAACAGCCATTGAACATGTATCTCATGTCTGTTACTTTGTCCGTCTTGAAACCACTTAGATCAAGACTTCTAAGGTTCGTACAGCCAGCGAACATTGAATGCATGTCCGTCACATTGTCAGTCTTGAACCCACTCACATCTATACTCGTTAGGTTAAAACAGCTAGTGAACATTCCACTCATGTTCGTCACATTGTCAGTCTTGAACCCACTCACATCTATACTCGTTAGGTTAGAACAGTTAGTGAACATTCCACTCATGTCCGTCACATTGTCAGTCTTGAGGTTTTCGATGCCTGTAATGGCGGTTATCTTTGATAACTGATAGAACCAGTAAGCAGTACTGGTCAACGAGGTACAGTTGGCAAAGGAAGCATCAAATACAACGGTAGTGATGGCGTTACTCTGATCATTCCAGTCTCGGCTAGAAACAAGATAAAACGGTCCTAAACTCATGCCACCTCTATTTTCCTTCTGGTCATCGTAATAGAAGGTCAATACAGTGTTTTCATCACTCAATACAGCATAAGGCGATGGCTCTGCAGAGAAATAGCCAGGATTGTACAATCCTCCATCTCTGTGGGCATAAGTGTGGTCTGTATGATTGCTACTGTAGGTTGTTCCTTGGCTACCAATAAGTTGGGTACAATTTGAGAACATTTCACCTCCCTCTGTTACTTTCGTTGTGGTCCATCCATCACCAACATAGATGCTTCCCAAATTGGAACAACCATAGAACATGTATCTCATGTCCGTCACGTTGTTGGTATTGAAGCCACTTACATCAAGACCTGCAAGGTTAGAACAGCCATAGAACATTGCAAGCATATTTGTCACGTTGTCGGTCTTGAGATTTTCGATGCCCAAGATAGTGGCTAATTTTGATAAGTTATAGAACCAGTAAGCTGTACTGGTTAGCGAGGTACAGGTGACAAAAGAAGTATCAAAGACAACGGTCGTGATTGTACTCTTCTGATTATGCCAGCTCCGGCTGGAAGAATAATTAAACGGTCCTATGCTCATGCCGCCTCTATTTTCCTTCTGGTCATCGTAATAGAAGGTCAATACTGTATTACTATCACTTAATACGGCGTAAGGTGTCAGAGGTATCTTTGCATTCAGTATTGTTAATGCCTCTGTGGGGTCAAAGCTGCCAGCCTCTTCTATCGCATAATGATACCCCTCTTCATCATCAGCCGTTTGTCTGCTGAATACTGCGCCATTGCCTGTAGAACTTGATGTAGTAAGATAATACGTATTGCTACTCATATAGCTGTTGATACAGAAGGGATAATCTGTAAAACGATCGGTCTTCGTAATTGTTACAGGGTCAAAATCCTCATTGTTAAGAACAATGTTATAAGTTCCTGCACTAATCCAGGAATTATGGAAACAGATAAATTTCTTGTCAGCAATACTGTATAGATAATATTGTCCACTATATCTAATAATAGCGAACTGACTTGCCGTAACTCCCAAATCCGTTTTGACTGTACTAACAAGGGAACCATCTTTTGTTGCAAGGTCACCACGACTATTTTTGATATAGTAAGCCTTATTATTGGAGAACGTAAGCTCGGCACCAACTTTCTTTACCTTTAATGCTTCTTCATAAACGTTCTTCAAATCTGACTGTCCTTGAAGTGTTTCAGCATCGGATTCTGCGGGCTCGAATGTAACACCGTTCGGATATGCATATACCATATTTCCTCCCAATAGAAGAGGGATACACAATAATAAGAAACGCTTGACTATCTGTTTGATGGCTGCTTTCATAATATTCTATATGAATTCGTCAATAATTCCCGGTTCATGAGCTAGTTTAAAAATAAACATGGCACAATGAAGGTTTTCTGGCTACAAAAATAGGGATAATGTGGGAGGTGGCAAAGAAAAGTAGCTTTTTTCTTCTACAACAGATGATGGGAATGGTTAGTTTTACGAACACGTCATGATACAATAATAGCAGTTGTAGTTCGGTGCATAATTGCGACAACGAAACTACAACTGCTACAAATATATCTCAACGAATGCTTACGTTGATCAACTGTTTACATTATATTAATATGCAAACAGGGGATAATTCTTCATGATGTCATTGACTTCAGAACGGACGGCAGCGATGACCTGCTCATTCTCAGGATCGTTGAGCACGCGCTCGATGAGTTCTGCAATCTTCACCATCAGGTCTTCCTTGGCACCACGTGTGGTGATGGCAGGTGTTCCAAGACGGATACCACTGGTCTGGAAAGCGCTGCGGCTATCGAAGGGCACCATGTTCTTATTCACTGTGATATCAGCCGCAACAAGTGCATTTTCTGCGACCTTACCGGTGAGGTCAGGATACTTGGAACGGAGGTCAACGAGCATAGAGTGGTTGTCTGTACCACCGCTGACAATGCTGAAACCACGCTTGATGAGCTCTTCTGCCAGCACAGCAGCGTTCTTCTTCACTTGTGCTGCCCACTCCTTGAATTCTGGCTGAAGAGCTTCGCCAAAGGCAACGGCTTTGGCTGCAATGACATGCTCGAGCGGACCGCCCTGAATGCCAGGGAAGACAGCGCTGTTCAGGAGTGCTGACATCATCTTGGTTACGCCCTTCGGTGTCTTCTTGCCCCATGGATTCTCGAAGTCCTTACCCATCAGGATGATACCGCCACGCGGACCACGGAGTGTCTTGTGGGTGGTGGAGGTGACAATGTGGGCATACTTGAGCGGGTTGTCAAGAAGACCTGCTGCAATCAATCCTGCAGGGTGAGCCATGTCAACCATGAAGATTGCGCCAACCTTATCGGCAATCTCGCGCATACGCTTGTAATCCCATTCGCGGCTGTATGCAGAACCGCCACCGATGAGGAGCTTGGGCTTGTGCTCCAATGCCAGTTTCTCCATCTCATCATAGTCCACGCGACCTGTTTCCTTGTTCAGGTTATAGCCTACGGGTTTGTAGATGATACCGGATGTGTTGACTAATGAGCCGTGTGAGAGATGGCCTCCGTGGTCGAGGTTCAAGCCCATGAAGGTGTCACCGGGATTCAGGCATGCGAGGAAAACAGCGGCGTTAGCCTGTGCGCCAGAGTGAGGCTGCACATTGGCATATTCTGCATCGAAGAGCTTGCAGATGCGGTCAATGGCCAGCTGCTCCACCTCATCTACTACTTGGCAACCGCCATAATAGCGATGGCCAGGATAGCCTTCAGCATACTTGTTCGTGAGGGGTGAGCCCATGGCTTCCATGACCTGAGGGCTGACAAAGTTCTCTGATGCAATAAGCTCAATGCCGCGTTCCTGACGGGCACGTTCTTTCTGGATGAGCTCGAAAATGATGTTGTCTCTTTTCATTTTAATTATACTAGTTTTACTTGTTTGATATCTTGTTCGTGATTACAATAATGGCAACGGATCTTTCCTTTCTCCTTGTCAACGACATGGAAGAGGGTAGGCATCGGCTCATTGTTTGTGATACATTTCGGGTTGTTGCAATGGACGATGCTCTTGAGCTCATCAGGTAATGCCACGGGGCGCTTCTCAACGACTTCATAGTCGCGGATAATGGCCAGCGTGACATTGGGAGCCACTACAGAGAGCTGGTTCAACTCCTCGTTCGTGAAGAATTTATCGGCTATCTTGATGATGCTCTTCGTGCCCATTTTGTTGGACTTAAGATTGTAGCCAATGGTAACCTTGTTGGTCATCTGCTCCAGATGTAGGAGGTTGATGACTTCAAAGAGTCTATCGCAAGGTATATGGTCAATCACCGTTCCGTGATCCAACGCGGAAACGATCAGTTCCTGTCGCTTCATAGAATGATTGTATTATCGTTTTGAACTTGTTCCAGAGTGATTCCTAAGGTGTCGCAGATGATGGCCTGACGGGCATATAGGCCGTTACGTGCCTGCTGGAAGTAGTAGGCATGGGGATCATCATCGATACTGTATTCAATCTCATTGACACGGGGGAGGGGATGAAGAATACGCATGTTGGGCTTGGCCTTGGAGAGCATGTCCAATTTCAGGAGATAACGGTCCTTGACACGTTCATATTCCATCAGATCTGTGAAACGCTCACGTTGAACGCGTGTCATATATAAGATGTCAGCCTGCGAAATAACATCCTCATCGAAATCCTTGTGTTCCACATAGCGGATATCATGCTGGCGGCAGTATTGCTTGTATTCTTCAGGCATGGCCAACTCGTCAGGTGCGATAAAATGGAACGTCGGATTGAAGTGACGCATAGCCATCAGCAATGAATGAACCGTTCGCCCGTATTTCAGATCACCTACGAGATAGATGTTTAGGTTGTCCAGTGTGCCTTGCGTCTGGTTGATGGTGTACAGATCCAACATCGTCTGACTGGGATGCTGGTTGGCACCGTCGCCCGCATTGATGATGGGAACCGGGGCGATTTCGCTGGCATAGCGAGCTGCTCCTTCAAGATAGTGGCGCATCACAATGACATCTGCATAATTCGATACCATCATGATGGTGTCCTTCAGCGTCTCTCCTTTGGTGCCGCTGGTAACCTTCGGGTCTGCGAAACCGATGACGCGAGCCCCCAAACGGTTGGCGGCAGTCTCAAAACTCAGACGTGTACGGGTGCTGGGTTCAAAGAACAGGGTAGCAACGATGCGTCCCTGCAGTAACAAACGGTTCGGATGACGCTCAAATTCCTGTGCCATTCGTATGAGATATTCAATCTTCTCACGCGAATGGTCTGCAATGGTGACAAGGCTTCTGTTCATTGTCTGAATGGTTCTGCTGATGTGGCTGTTAATGATAAGATTTCAAAACACTGCGCAAATGTAAGTCAAAAGATTGATTTTGTCAATGTCTTCATGTTTAATAGTTGTGAAGAAAGGGTAAAAATTCAACTTTTCCTTATTTCTGCATCTGAATTCGAGAGAAATCACTTATATTTGCAACCCATTTCCCCATCAAGAATATGCGAAAGAAATTCTTCATAACGATTTGGACATTGTTCTTCGCCGGTATCGCTTTCGTTGTCATCGCCTTCTGGGCGATAGCGAAAGGCTATATCGGGTATATGCCTGACCTGAGTCAATTGGAGAACCCTGTCAATAAGTTCGCCTCACAAGTAATCACCTCTGACGGACAGCTGTTGGGCACGTGGAGTTATCAGCGTGCTAACCGCATTTTTATCAGCTATGATGATATCGCTCCTTCCACTGTACAGGCTCTGGTAGCCACTGAGGATGTCCGCTTCTATGAACACTCGGGTATCGACTACCGTGCGCTTCTGCGTGCCTTCATAAAACGTGGTATCATGCGTCAGAAGAATGCAGGCGGTGGTTCTACCATTACGCAGCAGTTGGCTAAACAGCTATATTCAGAGACTGCAACCTCCACAATGGAACGTCTGTTTCAAAAGCCCATTGAGTGGGTGATAGCAGTTCAGTTGGAGCGTTTCTATACCAAAGAGGAAATCCTCTCCATGTATCTAAATTACTTTGATTTTCTCCATAATGCTGTAGGTCTGAAAACAGCAGCCAAAACTTATTTTGGGAAAGATCCCAAAGACCTGACTACGACAGAGAGCGCGTTATTGATTGGGCTGTGTAAGAACCCGTCCTATTTCAATCCACTCCGTTTCCCTGATCGGGCCTTGGAGCGTCGTAACATTGTTCTTGGCCAGATGGTGAAAGCTGGTTATCTCACGGAAAATGAAATGGAGTCATTGTCAAAAGAGCCTTTGAACCTTGATTTCCATCGTGTGGATCATAAGGAAGGTGAAGGCACATATATACGTGAGTATCTTCGTACTGTGCTTATGGCTAAGAAGCCTGAACGTAGTCAATATGCTTCATGGCAGAATCAGAAGTTCTTTGAGGATAGTCTATCTTGGGCTACTGACCCCCTTTATGGATGGTGTAATAAGAATAAGAAAAAAGACGGCACTTATTATAACATTTATAGTGATGGCCTTAAGATTCATACTACGATTAACAGCCATATGCAACGCTATGCAGAGCAGGCTATGATTAATCATGTCTCTCTCAACTTGCAACCTCTTTTCGATGCTGAACGCCAAGGGAAGCTGAATGCACCCTATAGCGCCTCTGTGAGTATGGAGAAAGCCCAGCAGAACCTTAAGCGTGCCATGCATCAAAGTGAGCGTTATTTGATGATGAAACAAGCTGGTGCGTCTGAAGGCGAGATAGAAAAAGCCTTTAAGACAAAGGTAGAGATGACTGTCTATAGTCCTCATGGTGAGATTGATACTACCATGTCGCCCATGGATAGCATCAAATATTACAAGAGTTTTCTGCGTTCTGGCTTTGTCTGCATGGATACCCGTACCGGACATGTCAAGGCCTATGTGGGCGGCTTGGACTATCGTCATTTCCAGTATGACATGGCGGGCATGGGGCGTCGTCAGGTCGGTTCTACGATCAAACCCTATCTCTATGCATTGGCGATGGAGAATGGCTGGAGCCCGTGTGATGTAGCTCCCAATGTACAGCAGACCTATCAAGTGGGAAACCAATCATGGACTCCCCGCAACGGTAGTCGCGCGCGCTATGGCGAGATGGTAACGTTAAAATGGGGACTGGCCCAGTCCAACAACTGGATATCGGCTTACCTTATGAGCCAGTTGAATCCTAAAGCTTTCGTGCGATTGCTTCACGAATTCGGCATCCTTAATCAGGATATTGTTCCCTCCATGTCATTATGTTTAGGTCCTTGCGATATCTCTGTTATCGAGATGGTCTCTGCATATACTGCTTTTGCCAATCACGGCATCCGATCAGCGCCGTTGTTTGTGACGCGTATCGAGGATAGCGATGGCAACATTGTGGGTGAATTTGTTCCACGAATGAATGAGGTCATCAGTGAAGAAAGTGCTGCGAAGATGATTGTTCTCATGCGAGGTGTCATTGATGGCGGTACTGGTTCGCGTATGAGATTCCGCTATAACATCCATGCTCCTATGGGTGGCAAGACAGGTACGACTAATGACAATTCCGATGGATGGTTCGTAGGTTACACGCCTTCTTTAGCCTTTGGCGCATGGGTTGGCGGCGATGAACGCGATGTCCATTTCAATAGCATGGTTTATGGTCAGGGCGCATCCGCATCGTTGCCCATCTGTGCTACTTTCCTCAAACAAGTGTTGGCTGATCCCTCTCTTGGTTATTCTGAAACTGAGGACTTTGATATGCCTGCAGGTTTTGATCCTTGTCATTCATCAATGGACCTTGGTGAAGAGGGCGAGGAGATTACTGAAGCTGATAACATGGTTATTGACGACCCATCGTCGTTCTAAACCAGCTCAGCTCGAGCTGCTACGACATCAGCACGCTTCCAGTCTTTTTCTTTCAGTACCTGTCCGTCCAAACACAGCAGGTCGAGGTCTATTTTTACGAATCCCTTAGCCTTGTCTTCGGGCGTACGACCGAATAGGCGTTCAAGGTCCTTCAATAGAGAACGAATCAGGGTAGGAGAGACAGTGGTCTCAATCAAGGCTACCTGATTGGTGAACATTTGTGAGTAAGGAAAATCAACAGGTTCTGTCCGTTGGGGTGTGCTGTAACGCTGTTTCCCACCGAATGAGTTGATGAGTTGGCGCTTGGCCCACTGTAGGACAATATCACCATCTTCCAGGTTTGTTCCTATACCTATATATATAATATGTTTTTCCATTCTTCTGCGAAAGTACTTTAAATATAACAATTGGCCAACAGAACGGCTTAAAAATTGACGAAATATGACATTTATTGGCATTATACCTGCACGATATGCTTCTACACGCTTCCCCGCAAAGCCTTTGGCGATGCTAGGTGGAAAGACCGTGATTGAACGTGTTTACCGTCAGGTGCAGGGACAACTAGATGATGCAGTAGTGGCTACTGATGACCAGCGAATCTATGACACCGTGATGAGTTTTGGCGGAAAGGCTGTCATGACAAGCGTCTACCATAAGAGTGGTACAGACCGTGTCCATGAGGCTTATAAGCAGATGGGCAAGGAGTACGATGTGATTGTCAATATTCAGGGTGATGAACCTTTCATTCAGCCCCAGCAATTGCAAGCTATTCAGAAGTGTTTTGACGATACAGATACGCAGATTGCCACCCTTGTGAAACCCTTTACACCTCAGGATGGTCTCGAAGCTTTACGTAACCCGAACAGCCCAAAGGTCGTTGTTGATGACAACAATAGAGCACTCTATTTCAGCCGTAGCGTCATCCCATATATCCGTGGTGTAGAACCTTCTGAATGGCTTTCCACTCACGTGTTCTACAAGCATATAGGTCTATATGCATATCGTCCAGAGGTTTTGCGTGAGATTACTTCGTTACCCCAATCTCCGCTGGAAATGGCTGAGAGTTTGGAACAGTTGCGTTGGTTGCAAGCCGGCTTCTGCATTCGTGTCGGTGTTTCGCAAGTGGAAACCATCGGTATAGACACTCCCGAGGATTTGGCTCGTGCCGAAGAATTTCTTCAGTCCTTAAACGTTAATCGTTAAACGAATATCATGGCAGATACTAATCGCCGTCCGCGCACTCGGACCAAGAACGTTGCCGTTCCTACAGAAGATGCCTTTGGGCACCAGCAGCCGCAGAACCTTGAGATGGAACGTGCCGTTTTGGGTGCATTGATGATTGAACAGGATGCTTATTCTCAGGTAAGTGAAATGTTGCGTCCAGAGAGTTTCTATGACCATCGTCATCAGCTCATCTTTGATGCCGTTCGTTCGCTCAGTGCTCAGCAACGTCCTGTGGATATATTGACGGTACGTGAGTATCTTGATTCGCAGGGAAACCTGGAAGAGTCCGGTGGTCCGAGCTATCTTATGCAACTCTCGGCAAATGTCACTTCATCTGCACATATTGAATACCATGCCCGCATCATAGCCCAGAAGTTTCTGGCTCGTGAGCTGATCACTTTCTCCAGTCAGGTACAGCAGTCAGCATTTGATTCCACCACGGATGTCGATGATCTTATGCAAGAGGCTGAAGGAAAACTGTTTGCCATCTCGCAGCAGAACTTGAAGAAAGACTACACGCAGATCAACCCCGTCATCCATGAGGCTTATCAGATGTTGCAGAAAGCTGCAGCTCGTCAGGATGGTCTTTCCGGCTTGTCCAGTGGTTTTGAGAAAATCGATAAGATTACCAGCGGCTGGCAAAATTCTGACCTCATCATTATTGCTGCTCGTCCGGCTATGGGTAAAACGGCATTTGTTCTCTCCATGGCCAGGAAAATCGCTGTTGATGCACGAGTTCCTGTTGCTATGTTCTCGCTGGAAATGAGCAACGTGCAGTTAGTGAACCGATTGATTGTCAATGTCTGTGAACTGCCTGGTGAGAAAATCAAGAGTGGACAGCTCTTGCCTTATGAATGGGGACAATTAGACAACCGCATCCGCCAGCTTTATGATGCACCGTTCTACATTGATGACACCCCGTCTCTTTCCGTCTTTGAGCTTCGAACAAAAGCACGTCGTCTCGTACGTGAGCATGGCGTTAAGATTATTCTCATAGACTACCTGCAGTTGATGAACGCCTCGGGCATGAGCTTTGGTTCTCGTCAAGAAGAAGTCTCCAATATCAGCCGTTCGCTGAAGGGTTTGGCTAAAGAGCTGAATATTCCTATCATTGCCCTTTCGCAGCTCAACCGTAGTGTTGAAAAGCGTGAAGGCGATGAGGGTAAGCGTCCACAACTCTCCGACCTTCGTGAATCGGGTGCTATTGAGCAGGATGCAGATATGGTGTGTTTCATTCATCGTCCGGAATATTATAAGATTTATCAGGATGAGAAAGGTCGTAACCTGCGTGGCATGGCCGAGTTTATTATTGCCAAGCACCGTAATGGTGCCGTTGACACGGTGCTTCTGCGCTTCCGTAATGAATACGCCCGTTTCCAAGACCCTGACGAGGATGCCTATATCCCTGCTCCAGGTGAGGAAATGACCTATGGCTCAAGTATCAATGGGCAGGATAACGCATTGGTGACAGACAACACTCCCGTTCCACTGCCTCCTATCAACGACATGGACACCCCATTTGGGCCGCCTCCATCGTCCAGTGATATGCCTTTCTGATGCTATCGTGCTAAATTCCTGATGAAAAAGCACGTGAGGTTCAAAGATTTTTTGTACTTTTGCGCCCGAAAAAACAAAATCGTTCAATTGTCAAATTGTCAAATCAATGAATATTTCCTACAAATGGCTTCGTGAGTATGTCGATACTGACCTAACGGCTCAAGAAGTGGCTGCTGCCCTTACGTCTGCCGGTCTTGAGGTAGATGGGGTCGAAGAGGTTCAGACAATCAAAGGAGGCCTACAGGGACTTGTTGTGGGTGAGGTCGTCACCTGCGAACCGCATCCCAATAGCGACCACATGCATGTTTGCACAGTAAACTTTGGAGAAAGGCTTGACGGAGAAGCGTCGGGAGCTTTAACTCAGATCGTTTGCGGTGCGCCGAATGTAGCTGCCGGACAGAAAGTCATTGTGGCAACTCTTGGCACCAAGCTTTACGACGGTGATCAGGAGTTCGTCATCAAGAAATCCAAGCTGCGTGGCGTGGAGAGCAATGGTATGATCTGTGCAGAGGACGAGATTGGTATCGGCACAGACCATAGCGGCATCATTGTGTTACCCGCTGATGCAGTCGTGGGAACACCTGCAGCTGAATACTATGGCTTGGAAAGTGACTATGTGATTGAAGTGGACATCACAGCTAACCGCGCAGATGCTTGCTCACACTATGGCGTGGCTCGTGACCTCTATGCCTGGCTGGTGCAGCACGGGTACAAGACCGCCCTTCATCGCCCGAGTGTGGATGACTTCAAGGTGGATGACCACTCTTTGGAAATTCCCATCCGCGTGGAGAACGCAGAAGCTTGTCCCCGCTATGCAGCCGTGACGATTACAGACTGCGATGTGAAGGAGAGTCCGCAGTGGTTGAAGGACCACCTGACCACTATCGGTCTTCGTCCTATCAATAACATCGTGGATATCACCAACTACATCATGATGGCATTTGGCCAGCCGCTGCACTGCTTTGATGCGGACATGATTACAGGCAAGGAAGTGATTGTGAAGACGATGCCTGAAGGTACTGTGTTTCAGACGCTTGATGGCGTTGATCACAAACTGAGTGACCATGACCTGATGATCTGCAATGCAAAGGAACCCATGTGTATTGGTGGCGTCTATGGTGGTAAGGGTAGCGGAACCTATGAGACTACGAAAAATGTCCTCTTGGAGAGCGCTTACTTCAATCCTACTTGGATTCGCAAGAGCGCCCGTCGCCATGGCCTACAGACCGATGCCAGCTTCCGCTTTGAGCGTGGTATTGATCCCAATGGACAGATCTACGCTCTGAAGCTTGCTGCTAAAATGTGTCAAGAACTCGCTGGTGGCAAGGTCAGCATGGAGATTACGGATATTTATCCCAATCCCATGAGCGACTTCACCGTGGATCTGAAATATGACTATGTCAATAATCTCATTGGTCAACCTATCCCTGTTGAGACTGTCAAGAGCATTGTTACCTCTTTGGAGATGAAGATTGAGAAAGAGACGGCTGAAGGTCTGCTTCTTCAGGTACCTGCCTACCGCGTGGATGTACAGCGTCCCTGCGATGTCGTTGAGGATATCCTTCGTATCTATGGTTATAACAATATTGAGATACCTCTCTCGCTGAATTCTACGATCGCTGTGAAGGGCGATGCTGATAAGAGTTTCAAACTACAGAATATTGTTTCTGAGCAACTTGTAGGGGCTGGCTTTAATGAGATCTTAAATAACTCTCTGACCAAGGGTGCCTATTATGACAATGTTGCAAACTATCCTGCTGAGAACTGTGTACGTCTGCTGAACCCGCTCAGCCAGGACTTGAATGTGTTGCGTCAGACCCTTCTCTTTGGTGGTCTTGAGAGCATTAGTCGCAATGTCAATCGTCGTCGTGGTGACCTTCAGTTCTTCGAGTTTGGTAACTGTTACTATTTCCATGCTGAAAAGAAATGCGCCGACATCATCCCTGGTGTCAGCTCCAGCCGTGATCCAGAAGTGATCAAACATGTGCTTGATGCTTACAATGAAGACTATCACCTCGGCCTTTGGGTAACAGGTAAGCGTGTCTGCGGCTCGTGGGCACACCCTGATGAAGACCAGACCTTCTACGGTTTGAAAGCCCAAGTCCTGAATATTTTCAAACGTTTAGGCGTTCCCTTTGGTGCTATCGTATTCAAGGAAGGCTCCAATGATATCTTCTCAAAGAGCATTCTCATTGAGAATCGTGGAGGCAAGGTGCTTGCACAGCTTGGCATCGTGGCAAAGCGTCTGCAAGCTGCTTTCGATATCCCCACTGAGGTCTATTATGCTGACATCTGTTGGCAGCAGGTAATGCGTCTGATTCGTAAGGAAAAGGTTAGCTTTACAGACCTGCCCAAGTTCCCGGCTGTGAGCCGAGACCTGGCTTTGCTCGTGGACAAGAACGTAGAGTTCGGTACCATTGAGAGTCTGGCTTATCAGACTGAGCGCAAGCTACTGAAGGAAGTGCGCCTGTTTGATGTCTATGAGGGCAAAAACCTGTCGGCAGGAAAGAAATCTTACGCCGTCAATTTTATCCTTCAGGATGAAACCAAGACGCTCAACGATAAGGCTATTGATGCCATTATGCAGAAACTAATCCAGAACTTGACCAAACAACTGGGTGCTGAACTGCGTTGATTTCATAAATGATTCTAAACTCTAAAATATCAACTATCAACTATAACAATGGGTAGAGCATTTGAATACCGTAAGGCCGCCAAGCTGAAGCGCTGGGGCCACATGGCGAAGACCTTCACAAAGTTAGGCAAACAAATCGCTATTGCTGTAAAGGCTGGCGGTCCTGATCCCGACATGAACCCTACGCTTCGTGGTATTATCGCCACTTGCAAGCGCGAGAACATGCCGAAGGACAACATTGACCGCGCCATCAAGAACGCGATGGGTAAGGACCAGAGTGATTACAAGGGCATGACCTACGAGGGCTATGGTCCTCATGGTGTCGCAGTCTTTGTAGATACACTGACCGATAACCCCACTCGCACAGTGGCCGATGTCCGCAGTGTCTTTAATAAGTTTGGTGGAAACCTCGGCACGATGGGCAGTCTCGCTTTCCTCTTCGATCACAAGTGTGTGTTTACCTTCAAGAAGAAGGATGATATCGACATGGACGAACTGATTCTGGATCTCATTGACTACGGAGTAGAAGATGAATATGACGAAGATGAAGAAGAGGGAACACTCACCATCTACGGTGATCCTAAGAGCTACGGTGCCATCCAGAAGCATCTGGAGGAACAAGGCTTCGAGGATGTCGGCGGTGAGTTCACCTACATCCCCAACGACCTGAAGGATGTTACCGCTGAACAGCGTGAGAGTATTGATAAGATGGTTGAGCGCCTCGAAGAGTTCGACGATGTGCAGACAGTCTATACTAATATGAAACCTGAAGAATAATCATTCTTCCAACGACAGATAAATGATCCCCTATTTTCTTCAAACATGGAGAAAGTAGGGGATTGTTCTAACTATGTGATAACGGTGTCAATCTTGATGTCATGCGACTCTGTTGGTAGTGCTTCGACAAGTTGGAAGGGCCAGCAGATGCCTATCTTATAGACATGATGGAGATGTGGTAGGAGACGGTCGTAGTAGCCTCGTCCACGTCCTAAACGACAACCGTCAGCCGTGAAGGCAACACCAGGGATGACGGCAAGGTTGATTTCAGAATAGTCTGTGAAGGCTTTGCCATTAGGCTCCAAGATATGAAAGGCACCTTCATGGAGGGCATCGGGCGTAGGCAGGCAGCGCAACTCTAAATTATCACCAACGACAACCGGTAACAGCACCTGTTTGCCTGCATCAATTGCTTGCTGGATGAGGTCACGGGTTTCTACTTCGTCTGGCAGAGCATGGTAGAGCAGGACGATGTGCGCTTGCTGCCACTGAGTTGTTTCTGTTAAATGACTGACAACTGCACGTGACAGAGAGGCCCGCTCTTCAAGGGGGCAGGCAGCCTTGCGGCGTTTGATTTCTTGTCGCAGTTCAGTCTTTGTCATCATTGTTGTCCGAAGGAAGGGTGGGGACAGATTCGCCATCTTCAAAAAGCTGGAGAGCGCGCAAGACTGCGGGGTCGCTTTTGCTTAGGTATTGCAGACGCCAGCCTTGATCCTGTGCATTGTAGATGATATTGGAAATGAGGCTGCGCTCAAACAGGGAAGCGCTACGTTGCAGCATCAGATTACGACGTTTGAGCCCATGTTCCTCGCCAAAGCGGGCAAACTGTTCGAGCAGGTTCTGGCGCTTGAGCCAAGTGACCATATCATGAACATTCTTGAAGCGCATGAGTTGCGAACGATTCTGGTCGTTGAAGAGGAATGCAAACTGTACGGTGAGACCAGAGAACTGGGCTTCCTTGTAGTAGCTGGTGTATAGGGCGGTATCCTCTGGGATGAAGATATCAGGCATAATACCGCCACCGCCATAGACGGTGCGACCTATGCGGGTCTTGTATTCGGGACCATCTTGATGAATACTGTCAGCAGAGAAGAACTCGCCACGCTCATAGCGAACCATAAGGTCGTTCTCATACTCCTCTCCGTGTCCTTTTTCGTAAGGTTTCTGAATACAGCGTCCGGATGGTGTGTAGTAGCGTGCAATGGTAAGGCGGACAACGCTACCATCTTTGAATTCAATAGGCTGCTGTACAAGACCTTTACCGAAAGAACGACGCCCGATGATGGTGCCTCGATCGTTGTCCTGAATGGCGCCTGCAAAAATCTCTGAAGCGGAAGCCGACATCTCGTCAACGAGGACGATAAGGGGGAGACGTTGGAAAGTGCCGCGACCATCGGTATGGTACTCCTCGCGTTGTGACTTGCGGCCCTCGGTATAGACAACGAGCTGTCCTGCGGGCAGGAACTCATTGACCATCATGATGGCTGTTTGCATATATCCCCCACGATTGCCACGCAGGTCGATGATGAGACTCTCCATGCCTTGCATGTTCAGTTGCGCAAGAGCTGTAAGCATCTCAGGATAGGTGTTCTCGCCAAAACTCTCGATGGAAATATAGCCTGTATTTTTACCCAACATGAAATAGCTGTCCACACTCTCTACGGGGACATCGCCACGAACAACGGTGATGTCCAGCGGATTTTTGTGACCTATGCGCCTGATGGTGAGTTTCACCTTGGAGTTCTTAGGACCGCGTAGAATTTTCATGATGTTGCGGCTTTCCATTCCCACAAGGGAACTATCGTCAGCTGCGATGATGCGGTCGCCTGCCATCACACCCACCTTCTCAGAAGGACCGCCCTTGATGACGTTCATCACATTGACGGTGTCTTTTTGAACGGTGAAGCGAACACCGATGCCTGAGAAACTACCCTTCAGTTCCTCAGTGGTTTCCTCGGCATCGCTGGCACTAATGTAGCTAGAGTGGGGGTCTAGCTCTGAGAGAATCTGGGGCATGGCATTCTCTACGAGGTCATTGACATTGACGGTATCAACATAATTGTTGTCAATAATCTGTAGAAGATAATTGATCTTGTTGCTACCCGTGTTAATGATGCTCAGACGGTTGCCTGAGAAGTGATTGGCATAAAATAAGCCGATGCCGATGCCGAGAATGACAGCAAAGGCTAAAAGTAGTGGTATGAGACGGGATTTTGTATTCATCTAATACTACAATGTACTTTTGACAATTTTCTACTTAAACGTTCAATGAGAACTACTCATAGCCCTCAATAGGGAGTTGCTCAACTTCGATGCCGGCACGACGCAGAAGGTCAATGCCGTCGGTGAGACGATAGGAACGTGCGAAGACCACACGGCGAATGCCTGCTTGGATGATGAGCTTGGCACATTCGATGCAGGGTGAGTCGGTCACATAGAGTGTGGCACCCTCGGAATTGTTGCCAGAACGTGCTATTTTAGTGATTGCGTTGGCCTCGGCGTGAAGTACGTAAGGCTTAGTCACACCATCCTCTTCGCAGATGTTCTCAAAACCAGAGGGTGTGCCGTTGTAGCCATCGCTGATAATCATTTTGTCTTTAACAACAAGTGCGCCGACTTGTCTGCGTAGGCAGTAGCTGTTCTCGCTCCAGATACGAGCCATGCGCAAGTAGCGAAGATCGAGTTTACTTTTTGATTCCATTTCGTATGAGTAAAGCGTCTATAGTGGGTTCCTGACCACGGAACCGTTTGTAAAGAGTCATTGGGTGTTCAGTGCCACCGCGCGATAGTATTTCATCGCGGAAACGCTGAGCTGTCTCACGATTGAAGATGCCGTGAGCCTTGAATACTGAGAAGGCATCAGCATCGAGCACCTCAGCCCATTTATAGCTATAGTAACCAGCAGCATATCCTCCCGACATGATATGTCCAAATTGAACAGTCATGCAGGTGCCTGGCACTTCTTTGAATAGCTGGGCTCTGTGCCATGCATCATGCTCAAAGGAGCGGATATCTGACTCGAAAGGTGTAGAAAGAGTGTAATAGGCCATATCCAGAAGTCCGAAACTTACCTGACGGATGCAGGCGTATGCCACTTGGAAGTTGCGGCTGGCAATGATGCGGTCTATGAGTTCCTGAGGAATGGGCTCACCGCTCTCATAGTGACGGGCAAAAGTATTGAGAAAGTCTGGCTCAATGGCAAAATTCTCCATCAGTTGCGAGGGTAATTCCACGAAATCCCAATAGACATTGGTCCCAGAGAGTGAGGAGAAACGCGAGTTGGAGAAGATGCCGTGCAGAGCGTGACCGAATTCGTGGAGAAATGTCTCAACCTCGCCGAGTGTGAGTAGGGCAGGCTTGGTTTCTGTGGGCTTGGTGAAGTTCATCACCAATGACACGTGCGGACGGCTGTTCTTCCATAGCGATGGGTCTCTTGGATCGGTACAATTATCATCAGGACCTATCCATTGTTCCTTAAAGGAAGTCATCCATGCGCCGCTTTGTTTGCCTTTGCGAGGGTGGAAGTCGGTATAGAGTACAGCAAGGAAACTGCCATCTTTGTCCAAAACATCAAACGCTTGCACGTCAGGGTGATAAACGGGGATTTCCTTGTTCTCCACGAAGGTGATGCCGTAGAGACGTGTAGCTAGACCAAAGACACCTTCCTTGACACGAGAGAGTTCCAAGTAAGGACGTAGCATTTCTGCATCGATGTTGTAACGCTCCATCTTCAGTTTGTGGCCGTAGTAGGAAAAATCCCAGGGACGTAATTGGAAATCAGCGCCTGCCATTTTGCGGGCTATCTCCTCGATTTCCTGCACTTCCTTGCGGGCTGGTTCCATATAAGCATCGAGAAGCTGGTCGAAAAGACGATAGACGTTGTCAGCATTCTCTGCCATGCGCTCTTTTAATACAAAGTCCGCAAAGGTCTTGTAGCCCAATAGCTGTGCACGTTCGCGACGCAGGTTGATGATACGGCTGACGATACTTTCATTATTGTACTCGTTGTCCTTGATACATATCGTGTTTTTGGCCATATACATCTGACGGCGCAGTTCGCGATTATCGGCGTAGGTGATGAAAGGTCCATAGGATGGGGCATGAAGTGTGAACACCCAACCTTCTTTGTCACGCTCTTTGGCAGTGAGTGCTGCAGCATCACGAGCACTATCAGGGAGTCCGCTTAGGTCGGCCTCATCGGTGATATGAAGTTCGTAGCCATTGGTCTCCTTGAGATTGTTCTGTGAGAACTGGAGAGAGAGCAGACTCATCTCATTGTTTATCTCACGCAAGCGTGTTTGGTGTTCCTCATCGAGAGCAGCACCTGAACGGATAAAACCCTCATAGGCTTTATCTAGTAGCATCTGTTCCTCTGGTGTCAATGCACGTTCTTGACCTGCTTGATAGCGCTCCCACACAGCTTTCACGCGCTGGAAGTAGCGCTTATTAAACATGATGTTGTTGGCATGTTCCGTGAGGATGGGCGCCATTTTCTGTGCCAGTGCATCCATCTCGTCGTTCGTCTCGGCTGAGATGAGGTTGAAGAACACCTTGGTAACACGCTCCAACATGTCATCAGGCGAGGTTACAGCAAGGGTGTTGTCAAAAGTGGGAGGCTCTGGATTATCAATGATGCTTTGGATGAAAGCCTCGTCTTGACGAATGCCTTCCATCATTGCAGGCTCATAGTCCTCAAGGAGTATTCTCTGGAATGGAGCCGTGTTGTGCGGCGTGTTGTAATTCTTGTTATAGAATGGATTAGTACGCATTGATTCAATTAGAATTTTACCTGAATGAGATTTTCAAATGCGGGGATATAAATGGCGCAGCGATGAAGCTCAATGAGCTTGTGTTGAGCAATACGATGCAACGCTTTGGAAACATAACGGTAATCTTCGCCAACGTAATTGCCCAATGTTCGAAGAGAGATGCGGAAGGTTTTCTGTCCAGCAGGACGCAACACGTGGATACGCAAGAATTGCACGATATGTCCTTCGAGAGAAGATTTGGCAGGCTGCCAAAGTGGTTGTCGAAGGTGTGCACTGGTGGCAGACAAGTAGTTCAGCATGTTGATGCGAAAAACTTCGAAATAGCCAGTCAGGGCTGCAATCGTCCGTTTATCCACTTTCAATAGTCGTACTTGCGTGTGTGCGCTATAAAAGCTATGGAACGTGCGCGAACTACCGTAAAGCGTTTCAATGCCAATGGCGGCAGGAGCCGCTAGAATTTCTTCAACACTCCAACTGCGGTCTGCTGCATATGTGATGCTTTCGACTTGCCCGTCAAGAACGAAGGTTACCCCTGTACAAATTTCATCCTGTCTCACAATGACACTGTTGGGCGGTAATGTTTCAAAACGCAATTGCGTGGATTCAAGAATCCGCGTCAAATCATCGTGGCTCAATCCTTGAAAGAGAGGCAATGTCAACAAGGTATCGAACATTGTTTGTTCCATGTCAAACGCCAAATTTGACTGCAAAAGTAATATGAAAGCGCGTCAAAAGCAAAAAAAAGATAACGTTTTACATATTTTTACTTGAAAGTCTTGTGGATAATCAGATTCTTCCTAACTTTGTAGGCCGAATCCAATCAGAATGATTATAAAATGAATTACTTCCGTCAATTGATATGCGTGTGTTTGTTTGCATTTATAGCATTTTCTATGCAAGCTGCCCCAGAAGAGAATAGTACGAAAGATACCCTTTTTGTTCAAATCTCATCGGAAAGACTTGATGTATATCCTCCACAGTTTGTCGAGAGTATTACACAGACATCCAAACGTATAACAATTAAGACCATTGATGGAAGGGAGCATGTCTATCGTCTTAGTCTCATTCAATCTGTTTCTACGACACCTCCAGAGCATCTGCCCCGCTTTACCTCCTTTAAATTTAATAATAAGTTCAATGATCAGGTTTTTACTGATGCAGAAGGTGAAATTATAGGTGATAGCCTTATTACAGTTTCTGTAGTGGGAATAGGAAAGAGATTGACACCTTCTTTCCAGTTGTCCGATGATTCTGCATGTGCCTATGTTGATAAAATTTGTCAGTATAGCAAGAAGTCACGTCACCGCTTTGAAGACCCTGTTTATTATACGGTAGCACGTCCGGGATGGCAGGTACTTGCGCTTAATACCAACAAACAGAAAGATACAGTGGAGATTGTTCCGTCAACGCCAATGACTAAAGAGGAACTGACGAAGATTGAACTCACAGAGGATATGCTTTCTACTAATGCGCCTTCAAACTATCCAGATAGTGAAGGCTTAGACAAACTTCTGGATGAGAACCCCTCGACATTTTTCCATAGCACATGGGGATCTGGTGCTTATGAGAAGTTGCCCTTAGACCAGAATACTTATATCGATATAGAGCTTCCTGAAGATGTTTCTTCTATCCAATTCAGCTACACGAATCGTGGTAAGGAAGATTATTATCCCGTGTCTCTTTGCTTGTATGCTAGTACAGACGGTAAGAATTGGACGATGATACAAGACTTCACCGTTGATGACGATGGGTTGCCCACAGCACCTTTGGCCGTGTACCAGTCTCCGACCCTTCATTTGGGAAAGGCTTATTCCTATTTACGTCTGGAACAGACTAAAGGGTCTCATAAGAATTATATAGCATGGGCAGAACTTGCTATTTTTAAAGTGGACGAAGTAGTTCCGGAAGATCCTGACAATATAATACAGTGGCTCCCGTTTGGACGAACTTACCGTGTCAGTGTTGACTGGCCGACAGATCGCGCAGTCATGACTCCGACTATTTATATAGACACTGACAATGGACTGATGGTTAGCAGTAAGGATTATTATTTGGATGCAACGTTTAGCATTGATGGTGGTGGCGTTTTTCCAGATATGGATGAGACTCCCGTTCAGATCAAGGGTCGAGGAAATACCAGTTGGAGTAGTTCAAAATATGCTAAGAATCCTTATCGTCTGAAATTCGAGACCAAGCAGAAACCATTTGGACTCACGAAGGGGAAGAGTTGGGTGCTGCAAGCCAATAAACAGAGTGGTTCCATGATGGTCAATGCTATCGGCATGAAGGCTGGTCATCTGATGGGTGCCGCAGCTACCAATCATGTGATACCTGTAGAACTTTATATGAATGGCGATTATCGAGGTAGCTACATTTTCAATGAGAAGGTGGGTTTTGCCAATAATAGCATTGATATTGAAGATGAAACGAAAGCCGTGCGTATAGAGCTGGATAGCTATAGTGAAAAAGGACAGTTTAGGTCGAATTATTACCACCTCCCAGTCAATATTAAAGAACCTGATTATTACGATGATACGACTGTTACGGAGCTGGAGAAGGTGGATATTATCAATGATTTCAATGCTTTTGAACAAGCTGTCTATTTCAATCATAATATTCCTTCATGGGTAGATGTAGATTATTTGGCAGCCTTCCTTTCAGTGAACGAGCTTGTTGTTAATTATGAGCTGATGCACCCCAAAAGTACGTATCTTTATAAAGAGGATCTCTTTAGTATGGAATCCAAGTATATTTTCGGTCCTATATGGGATTTAGACTGGGGATATGGTTATGAGGGAACAGGTTCTTATTGTGCATCTAATGCCACAGATGATTTCTACAAATCTCCAGCTCATACGTTTCGCGGTAATAATGATGGTTATGGAACAGAAATCTTTTGGAAAAATTTGCGATATGGTTCAGAAGAGGTTGACCGTGCTTGTTACAAGATATGGACCAAATTTGTGAAACAAGGCGGGATGGACGAATTGTTAGAGTTTTGTGATGATTATTTCCAGTATGCCAATCCTTCATTCATACATAATGCAGAGAAATGGGGTGATGGTACCAACTATTCTTCTAAAGTTATGAGAGCCAAAAATTGGCTCAAGCAGCGTGTTCAATCCATATACGGCAAGTTGACGCCTTATGATTTGACAGGAGAATGGGATGAGCCTGAGATTTGGGCTTCGTCTAAAGCGACTGTTGATAATGATGATCTTGAAGATTCGGAGACTGGAGTGAAACGGCTATGTACTCCGACTCTGTTCACTGTGTATGATCTGCGAGGCGTTCTGCTAAAACGCGATGCCTCTTTTAACACTTGGCGTGAAGGCCTTGCTCCAGGGCTGTATATTGTGAATGGTAAGAAAGTTTTAATTCAATAGGTTCAAGAATCAAAAATGAATAAGTTTCATCAATTGACTTGTATGCTTCTGCTTGCATCCGTTACGTCTCCGATGCAAGCTGCAGTAAATGCGAAAAGTGAGGAAGATACTTTGTATGTTCAGATCTCACAAGAAAGGCTTGATGTGTATCCTCCTCAATTTGTAGAGAGTGTTCATGAGACCTCTGACAGTGTGACGATCAAGACCATTGATGGAGAAGTGCATACTTATCTCCTTGACCTCATTCAGTCTGTTTCTACAACGTCTCCAGATGATTTGCCTCGAATCACCTCTTTCAAGTTTAATAACAAGTATAATGATCAGGTGTTTACTGATTCAGAAGGAGAGATTATTGGTGACAGTCTTATCAGGGCTACTGTTGGCGGTATCGGGAAGCGTCTGACGCCCTCTTTCCAATTGTCAGATACTCTTGCTGCAGCATTTGTCAATGGCATACGTCAGCGTAGTAAGGTTTCACGTCTGCGTTTTGAAGAGCCTGTCACCTATGTAGTTTCGCGTCCAGGATGGCAAGTGATCTGCGGAGATGAAAGCAAAATAGAATGGCAACCATATGGACGTTCATATCGTGTAGATGTCAATTGGCTGACAGACAGCGCTGAAATGACTCCTACTATATACATTGATATAGAGGATGGGAAAATTGTCTCCAGCAAAACGACATATCTGAATGCAGTAATACGAATCGACGGCGCTGGCGTTTACCCTGATATGGAGGAAACCCCAGTGCAGATTAAAGGAAGAGGAAACAGTAGTTGGCACGAACCTAAAGAGTACCATTATGTTTGGGATGATGAAGAATACTATTATGTGTATAACCCCAAAAATCCTTATCGTCTGAAGTTTGCAGAGAAAGTGAAGCCTTTTGGGATGACAAAAGGAAAGAGTTGGGTGCTGCAAGCCAATAGCCAAAGTGGTTCTATGATGGCCAATGCCATTGGTATGAAAGCCGCTAATTTGATGGGTGCAGTGGCTGCCAATCATGTTATTCCAGTGGAACTATACATGAACGATGAATATCGTGGGAGCTATATATTCAACGAGAAAATAGGTTTCTCCAATAATAGCATAGACTTGGATGATGAGACCAATGCATTCCTCATTGAATTGGATAGTTATAAGGAGAAAGGGCAGTATAAGACAAAAACGTATAATTTCCCGACAAATATAAAAGAGCCAGATTTCAATGATACAACTACAGTCACTCCGTTGAAAAGGCAAGATATTCTTGATGATTTTGAAGCATTCTTGAAAGATGTCAATAGGAAAAATGACATCAGTGAATGGGTGGATGTAGATTATTTGGCTGCTTTCCTTTCTGTCAACGAATTGGTTTGTAACTATGAAATAATGCACCCTAAAAGCACTTATCTCTATAAAGAGAATTTGTATGGTGACAGCAAATATATCTTCGGTCCTGTCTGGGACTTAGATTGGGCTTTTGGTTATCAGACTAATAAGGAATATTGTACGGTTGTAGCTACGGATAATTTTTATAGAAGTCCTCGCCACACGTTTAGTGAGAGCAACGATGGAACTAATACACATTATTTTTGGAGAAACCTTCGTTACTTCTGCTCTGAATCATTGGATCGTGCTTGTTTCCGCCTGTGGACAAAGTTTATCAAGCAGGGTGGCTCTGATGAACTGATAGAGTTCTGTGACGATTACTTCCGTTTTGCTGAACCATCCTTTATTCACGATGCATGGTGGTGGTACAATGATGATGATTATGCTACCTTTGTAGAGAATGCCAAGCAATGGCTCACTCAACGTGTGAAGCATATATATAGTAAGCTAACACCATACGATGATATCCTGGAAGAGTTCGCCGATACAGGTGAGTGGACAGCATTTCCTGCAAGAAAGGAAACTGATGCCCTCGATGGCATCATCTCTGGCCGTACACCTACGACGCATTTTACTGTTTATGATCTACGTGGTGTGCAGCTCAAACGAAATGCTACTTTCCGTGATTGGCGTGATGGCCTTACGACTGGTGTCTATATTGTCAATGGGCATAAAGTCTTCGTCCCGTAAACGCTGTTTACTATAGGTATAAAATAAATCCTCGTCATTCGGCGAGGATTTATTTTTGCTTATCGGATAAACAGAATTTCGCGGTATTTTGGCAGTGGCCACAACTCATCATCTACAATGAGTTCCAACTTGTCCACATGGTAGCGGATATCTTCCAGCAGTGGAGCCACGGTGTCGTGATAGCTAATCGCTTTTTCACGTTCACTGTCGATGCGGTTGGCTACACGGCGAGCCTCAATCAGCTGATCCACGTGGGTAGTGATGTAGCTGGTATGCTCAGATATCTGCTTGATGAGGGCAATGTTGTCATGTGAGAGTTGCTCCGCTGTTGTGGTATCAAAAATCTCTTTCAACTTGTGAACATTGTCAATCAGCTGACTTTGATAGCGGGTAGCCACAGGGATGATGTGGTTCATGCAAAGATCACCGAAGATACGAGCTTCAATCTGAATCTTCTTCGTGTAGGTGTCCCACTTGATTTCATTACGCGCTTCCAGTTCCGGACGGTTAAAGACACCCACTTTTGCAAACATCTTCACGCTGGCATCGTCCAGATAGCGGTCGATGACAAGCGGGCAGGATGCTTCTACATTCAAACCACGACGTGCAGCTTCCTGCTTCCACTCCTCGCTGTAACCATTACCTTCGAAATGAATAGGCTTGCATGTCTTGATGTCTTCGCGCACTGTCGTCATCACGGCTTTTAATGTCTCCATGCCTTCAGCAATGCGTGCATCCACGCGTTCCTTGAAGTCTATCAGTGCTTCAGCGACAGCTGAATTGAGTGCAATCATAGCACTGGCACAGTTTGCT
Organism: uncultured Prevotellaceae bacterium; assembly: GCA_947305005.1. GTDB lineage: Bacteria > Bacteroidota > Bacteroidia > Bacteroidales > Bacteroidaceae > Physcousia. The sequence continues at coordinate 45,864 of CAMZCM010000013.1, forward strand.
TCGCTACCTACGGCACGGAACTCGAAGCGGTTACCGGTGAAAGCAAAGGGACTGGTGCGGTTGCGGTCTGTATTGTCAATAAGCAGTTCCGGAATTTGGGGGATACCTAAATGCAGCTCTTGTTTGCCTTTTAATGAAATTTCGTTGTCTGAAGTCTGTTCCAGGTGTTCCAATACATCTGTTAATTGCTTGCCCAAAAACGAAGAGATGATAGCGGGAGGAGCCTCGTTCGCGCCCAAACGATGAGCATTTGTTGCACTCACGATACTGGCTTTCAACAATCCGTTGTGTTTCCATACAGCCATCAGTGTCTCCACGATAAAGGTGATAAAGCGCAGGTTGTCAATAGGAGTCTTGCCAGGGGCGTGCAGCAACACACCGGTGTCCGTTGAGAGACTCCAGTTGTTGTGCTTGCCCGAACCGTTGACTCCAGCAAAGGGCTTTTCGTGCAATAACACGCGGAACCCATGCTTGCGAGCTACCTTTTTCATCAGTGACATCAGCAGCATGTTATGATCTACAGCTAAGTTGGTCTCTTCAAAAATAGGAGCCAATTCAAACTGGTTAGGTGCAACTTCATTATGGCGTGTCTTACAGGGGATGCCCAGCTCTAATGCCTGAATTTCTAAATCCTTCATGAAAGCAGCCACGCGCTCTGGGATACTTCCGAAATAATGATCGTCCATCTGCTGATTCTTGGCACTGTCATGTCCCATCAGCGTGCGACCAGTCATCAATAGATCCGGACGAGCAGCATATAGCCCTTCGTCCACAAGGAAGTACTCCTGTTCCCATCCAAGGTTGCAGATGACTTTCTTTACATCAGGATAGAAATAGTGTGCCACCTCAGTGGCAGCTTTGTTCACAGCGAACAAGGCTTTCTTCAGCGGCGCTTTATAGTCAAGCGCTTCACCCGTGAAAGCAATAAACACAGTAGGAATCATCAGGGTGTCACCCATCACAAAAACAGGCGAAGCTGGATCCCATGCAGAGTAGCCGCGAGCTTCGAAGGTCGAACGAATACCACCGCTGGGGAAAGAACTGGCGTCTGGCTCTTGTTGTACCAACTGTTTACCAGTAAATTCTTCAACCATCCCGCCCTTACCGTCATGCTCTACGAAACCGTCGTGTTTCTCTGCGGTTCCCTCTGTCAGCGGCTGGAACCAGTGAGTAATGTGGGTTGCTCCCAGTTCCATCGCCCATCGTTTCATGCCTGCAGCTACAGCGTCTGCCGTTTTCAGGTCAAGGGTGGTACCATTATCCATCACATCAACCATTGTGCGGAAGACATCAGCAGGCAGATACTGCATCATCTTCTGACGGGTAAAGACATATTTTGCGAAGAACTCCGAGGGGCGTTCTTTTGGGGTGGGTACGTCGATGGGGTGTTTCTTAAACGCCTCTCCGACAACTTGGAATCTCAATGTTGATGACATGTATGTTGATTTTACAATTTTACAATTCACTTAATGCCTCTTGCGTTCAGCGCCCGCTGGTACTTGCGTGCATTCTGTTTGTGTTCTGCAAAGGAAGCCGCGAAGTTATGGAACCCGCTGAAATCTTCTTTGGCGCACATATAGAGGTAGTTGTGATGCTCATAATGGAGCACGGCATCGATGCCGGCTACGGTGGGGATGCGGATGGGCCCCGGGGGCAGCCCTTTATAAATATAAGTGTTGTAGGGGCTGTTGACTTTCAGGTGTTCGCCCACGATGCGGCGCAGCGCCTCGTTGCCAACGGCAAACTTCACCGTGGGGTCAGCCTGTAAAGGGATGCCTTTCTGAATTCGGTTCACATAAAGTCCTGCCACACGTGGTTTCTCTGCGATGTTGGCTGTCTCTTCATCCACGATGCTGGCCAGTGTAACCACCTCTTCAGGAGTCATGCCTATGGCCTCGGCTTGTTGCTGCCGGTTGTCCTGTTGCCAGAAGCGCTTGTTCTCACGTTGCATCCTGCGCATGAACGTATCTATGCTCGCATCCCAATAGAGCTCATACGTATTAGGAATGAACAGGGCGGGTAGGGTAGCGGTATTGTAACCGTATGTGGCTGCGAACGTGCTGTCATAGAAGGCTGTGGCCGTCGCTGCAGAATCCAGCATCAGCTTATGGCTCAGGAAGCCTGCCAGACGTTCCAGTGTACGCACCGATGGAATGGTCAGCTTCACGGGTGTCTGATGTCCGCGCTGCAGATTCAGATAGGTCACCAGAAACGACTGTCCGGGCTCGATGGCATAGCGTCCTGTTCGTGGTTCGTAGGGACGGATCCAGTTGGCTACCCGCCAGTAGAACCCCGTGTTGCTGCCTCCCAGCGCTACTAGCTGTTGGCGAACGGATGCAGCATCGTCCTCGGGACGGACATACACGTAAGCTGTTTCTTCTGTTTCAAAGTGGGAACCGATGAACCCCTGCCACAAGGCATAGAGCAAGATGGCTGCCACCACACATACACCGCCTGTGGCTAACAATCCATATTTGATTCTCTTTGTCATCTTTGCTCGTTCGGTAAAAGAAAAACGCAGATACATCCTTACGGTTGGCATCTGCGAGTTTGTTCATCGTGGGAGCCGACACGGGGACTCGAACCCCGGACCCACGCATTACGAATGCGTTGCTCTACCAACTGAGCCATGTCGGCAGGTTTTTCAAAACCGAGCGCAAAGGTAGTGCTTTTTCGCGAACTGACCAACAAACCATGCTTTTTTTTCGTGTTATTCCACTTTTTTATCGCTTTCACGATGTGTAATTCTGCTGAAACATGTATCTTTGTCGGACTAAATGATACTCTTTCCCCTTCAAAACTGATGAAACGTATTCCCTGTTTCCTATTGCTGCTCCTTATCGTGTTGTCCGCTTCGGCACAGTCTTGGAGCTTTAATTTTTCAACGGATAAACGTGGTGCCAAACTGGGCGGCATCCGTGTGCAACCCTCTGTTCGTTATGATGCTAACCATGACTATGGTTTTGATTTCATAGATTCTCCTGAACGTCTGGATCAGCCCTCTCCGTTTTATTTCAGCGTTCGTGTGCCCGATGGCAACTACCGTGTCACTGTGTGGTTGGGAAGTGCCCGACGTGCTGCTGTGACCACCGTTCGTGCTGAGAGCCGTCGCCTCTTTGTGGAGAATCTGGCTACGCGCAAGGGCGAGCTGCGTTCTGAATCCTTCATTGTGCACAAGCACTCTCCCCAGATCGATGTGAAGAGCGCTATGCGCCTGAAGCCGCGTGAACTGACCAAACTCAATTTCGATGACCGTCTTACGATAGAGATCAATGGTGATGCGCCAGCCTGTGCTGCGATAACTATCGAGCGTGATGACCGCGTGCCGACAGTCTTCCTGTGTGGCAACAGCACCGTTGTGGATCAGGACAGCGAGCCGTGGGCTTCGTGGGGACAAATGATTACCCGATGGTTTGGCCCTGAAGTAGCTTTTGCCAATTTTGCTGAGAGCGGCGAGACAGCCAGTACGTTCATTGCTGCCAACCGTCTGGCGAAGGCTCTTTCGATGATGAAAGCGGGCGATTACCTCATCGCAGAATTCGGCCACAACGACCAGAAACAACGGGGACCGGGAATGGGCGCCTATTATAACTTCGCCACTGCGCTGAAGACCTTTATTGATGAGACTCGTGCGCGAGGCGCAACCCCGATATTCGTGACTCCCACGCAACGTCGCAGTTTCAAGGATGGACGCATTCAAGAGACGCACGCCGACTACCCGGAGGCGATGGCGTGGGTGGCCAAAAGGGAAAATGTACCCCTCATCGACCTTCATAGCATGACTCGCACCTTCTACGAGGCAATGGGTGAGACAGAGAGTGTTCATGCTTTCGTGCACTATCCGGCAGGCAGCTATCCCGGTCAGAAGGTTGATTTCAAGGATAATACACACTTCAACCCCTATGGCGCCTATGAGATTGCCAAATGTGTCATTGAGGGCGCACGCCAGCTCAATCTACCTTTCGTCAGCGCCTTACGTCCTGAGTATCTGGAGCGTTATCCGGCTTCTGCACCCTTCAATCCGGCTCACCCTGATGCGCTTTCTGAATTCCATTGGATCGACGCTCCATTCTTCGAGGCTGAGAAGCCAGACGGCAATTAATCAGGATATTACTTCGCTATGTGAGAAAAAATCACTACCTTTGCAGCCAAATTAAAAGAAACAGGTATGATAACAGTCTCAAATTTAGCAATTCAATTCGGCAAACGCGTTCTGTATAAGGATGTTAACTTAAAATTCACCAATGGAAATATCTATGGTGTCATTGGAGCGAATGGCGCCGGTAAATCTACCCTTTTAAAAGCCATTAGCGGTGAACTAGAACCTAACAAGGGAACGGTTGAGATGGGCCCGGGTGAGCGCTTGAGCGTGCTCTCTCAGGATCACTTCCAGTATGACGACCAGACGGTATTGGATACTGTGCTGATGGGTCACACCGTGCTTTGGGACATCATGCATGAACGTGATGCCTTGTATTCTAAGGCGGACTTCAGCGATGAAGACGGTATCCGCGTTGCAGAATTAGAAGAGAAGTATGCAGAAATGGGCGGCTACACGGCTGAGAGCGACGCTGGTGCACTGCTCAGCGGTCTTGGCATCAAAGAGAAAAAGCATCAGATGTTGATGCGTGATCTCTCCGGTAAGGAGAAGGTACGTGTGATGTTGGCCAAGGCACTTTTCGGTGAGCCTGACAACCTGCTGCTCGACGAGCCCACCAACGACCTCGACCTCGACACCGTTCAGTGGCTGGAACAATACCTTTCTGAGTTTGAGCATACGGTGTTGGTCGTTAGTCACGACCGTCACTTCCTGGATGCTGTCTGCACCCACACTGTAGATATTGACTTTGGCAAGGTGACGCTCTTTGCCGGTAACTACTCCTTCTGGTATGAATCCAGTCAGTTGGCACTGCGTCAGGCTCAGAACCAGAAAGCTAAGGCAGAGGAAAAACGTAAGGAGTTGGAAGAGTTTATTCGTCGCTTCTCCGCGAATGTGGCGAAGTCCAAACAGACCACCTCACGCAAGAAGATGCTTGAGAAACTGAACATTGACGAGATTCAGCCTTCTACCCGTAAGTATCCGGGCATCATCTTCACGATGGACCGCGAGCCAGGTAATCAGATTCTCGAAGTGGAAGGTCTGAAAGCAACCGCAGAGGATGGAACCGTGCTCTTCGATAATGTCACCTTCAATATCGAGAAAGGTCAGAAAACCGTCTTCCTCAGTCACGATCCGCGTGCAATGACAGCCCTCTTCGAAATCATCAACGGCAATAGAACCGCTGATACAGGCACTTACAAATGGGGGCTTACCATCACCACCGCCTATTTGCCTTTGGACAATACAGAATTCTTCAAGTCCGATAAGAACTTGGTGGATTGGCTGATGCAGTACGGCGATGGTAATGAGGTCTTTATGAAAGGCTATCTGGGTCGTATGCTATTCTCGGGTGAGGAAGTGTTGAAGAAAGTCAACGTCCTCAGTGGTGGTGAGCGTATGCGTTGTATGATTGCTCGTATGCAGTTAAAGAATGCCAACTGCCTTATTCTCGACACACCCACTAACCATCTTGACCTTGAAAGCATTCAGGCTTTTAACAACAACCTGAAGCTCTACAAAGGTAATATCCTCTTTGCAAGTCATGACCATGAGTTTATCCAAACTGTAGCAGACCGTATCATTGAACTCACGCCAACTGGTATCATCGACAAACTCATGGATTACGATGATTATATCAGCGATGACCGTATCCATGAGTTGAAAGAGAAGATGTACGGTGAGGCATAAAAGCCATTACCAATGAATAAGGTTCGTATAACAGCAGTACGCCAGACGGTATATTCCGACTTGATGGTCCAATATGAGAATCCTATTGAGCACACTTGCGATATCAGAGTAGGGCAGCAATGGATTTCTGTTGACGGTAAGTGTCCCCATGGGATGTGTCCTTCTGCATGGTTATCCATGCGTGAGTTCGTTGAGTCTTTGGCCAATGGGAAAGGAAATTTCTATGATGGCTGGATGAAGAACCCTATGAGTGCACTGATTAGTTGCAACGATGGCTTTCGCCCTGTCAGTTTTTATATTGAAGTGATTTAGATATTTGAACTCTGTAACATGAAGTGTCTTATCTGTCTTCTTCATTTTTGTTTCGTATTTTGATTCTCTTTTTTAAGACAAGACAAGTCGAAGCCAGACTGGGCAAGAGGTGCTTCTTTGGCACGTTCTTTGCAAGATAGTGAACAAACAATAATTAGCTGTAATTATGGCAGAAGAATTAAAAGATAAAGAAGAAATCCTCGAGAACGAGGAGCAAAAGGAAACACAGGGAGCTCAGGCTGAGAATGAAGCTGCTGAAGCACAAGAGGCAGAGAAGACGCCTGAGGAGAAGTTGGCCTTGGCCTTGGCTGAGATCGAAGAGTTGAAGACGCAGGCGTTGTATAAGCAAGCTGAGTTCGAAAACTATCGCAAACGCACCATCAAGGAGAAGGCTGATCTGATTCTGAATGGCTCAAAGTCAGCAGTGACAGCACTTCTTCCGATTGTTGATGACTTGGAAAGAGCTTTGCCCTCGATGAAAAATGCAGAGGATGTGGCCGCTGTGGCTGAAGGTGTGGAACTGATTTATCAGAAGTTCTTGAAAGCTTTGAATGGTTTGGGCGTAAAGCAGATTGAGACGGACGGTAAGGATTTCGATGTGGATCTACATGAGGCGGTTGCTCAGGTCCCGGGTGTGCCCGATGAACAGAAAGGTCGTGTCATTGACTGCATCGAAAAAGGTTACACGCTCAACGATCATGTCATTCGACATGCCAAAGTGGCAGTGGGAATGTAAGATTGATGAAGGATTAATGAATAGGGATTAAAGATATGGCAGAACAGAAAAGAGATTACTACGAGGTCCTTGGCGTCGCTAAAACTGCTACGGAGCAGGAGATTAAAGCGGCGTACAAGAAAATGGCCATCAAATATCACCCCGATCGTCAAGGCGACAAGTCTGAGGCTGAGAAAAAGGAAGCTGAAGCCAAGTTCAAGGAGGCGGCTGAGGCCTACGATGTGCTGCACGATCCGCAGAAACGTCAGCGCTATGACCAGTTTGGCTTTGCTGGTGTGGGCGGTGCTGCAGGTGGTGGCAGCTACCAGAACATGTCAATGGACGATATCTTCTCTCAGTTTGGCGATATTTTTAGTGATTTGTTTGGCGGCGGTGCTTCATTTGGCGGCTTTGGTGGCGGCTTTGGAGGTTTCGGCGGCGGTGGTCGTGGTGCCCGTAAGGCACAGCATCGTGGCGGAGAACTTCGTTTGAAAGTAAGTTTGACGCTGATAGAGTGTGCTTCGGGCGTAACGAAGAAGTTCAAGGTTCGCAAGAAGATAACCTGTAACCATTGTCAGGGAAGCGGCACCGAGAACGGAGCCGGCGACACGGTAACATGTCAGACTTGTCACGGTTCAGGCTATGTGCTTCGCAGTCAGCGCTCGATGTTTGGCATGATGCAGACACAGAGCGTCTGCCCAGATTGTGGTGGAGAAGGTACCATTATCAAGAATAAATGTCATCTCTGTGGCGGAACAGGTGTGGTATCAGGTGATGAGGTCATTGAGGTGAAGATCCCTGCTGGTGTTCAGGACGGAATGGTGTTGAATGTTCCAGGTAAGGGTGATGCCGCTATCCGAAACGGTGTACCTGGCGATATCCAGGTGTTCATAGAAGTGGAACAGGATAAGGATTTCATTCGTCAGGACAATGATATTATTTACAACCTGCTCATCGATGTGCCCACAGCCGTTTTGGGCGGCAGTGTGGAAGTGCCTACACTCGACGGTAAGGTGAAGATTAAGATTGATCCAGGCACACAGCCGGGCAAGGTGTTACGTCTGCGTGGAAAAGGTATGCCGGCAGTACAAGGCTATGGCTATGGTGTTGGCGACGAAATCGTGAACATCTCCATCTATATTCCTGAAACGCTCTCTCGCGAGGAGAGGGAAGCCTTTGAGAAGATGCGCACGAGCGATAACTTCCGCCCCAATCAAAGTGCTAAAAGCAAAATATTCAATCGATTCAAGCAAATGTTTGAATGATGACCTATCAGGAAACGATTGATTATCTGTATCATGCAGCCCCGTTGTTCCAGAACATCGGGGCTGGTGCCTATAAGGAAGGTCTGAGTAACACGATGGCGTTGGATGAACATTTCAAACATCCGCATCGCGCTTATCGTACGATTCATGTAGCTGGTACGAACGGAAAAGGTTCTGTCTCTTCCACACTGGCTGCGATTCTTCAGTCAAGCGGTTTACGCGTAGGCCTTTATACCTCACCTCATTTGGAAGATTTCCGTGAGCGCATTCGTGTGAATGGTGAGATGATTTCAGAGCAGCGCGTCATTGATTTTGTGGAACAGGAGAGGAGTTCCTTTGAACCGCTTTATCCTTCGTTTTTTGAGTTGACGACAGCATTGGCTTTTCTTTTTTTTGCAGAACAGAAGGTTGATGTGGCAATAATTGAAGTGGGGTTGGGTGGAAGACTGGATTGTACGAACATCATCACGCCGGACCTTTCTATTATTACGAACATTAGTTTTGATCACCAACAGTTCTTAGGTGACACGCTGGTGAAGATTGCTGCGGAGAAAGCAGGAATTATGAAAGCGGGCGTACCTGTGGTCATCGGCGAAACGAATGGACATCAGGATGTTCGTGAGCTTTTTGTAAACAAGGCAGCTGAAAAGAGTTGCCCGATTCGCTTTGCTGATGAAGAAACCTGGACCGCAATGGAGAGTCAGTTGGTGGGGTGTTACCAGCGAGCTAATATGAACACGGTGCAGTGTGCTGTTGATGAACTGCGAAAGAATTCATTCTATGCACCGTTATTGTCAAGAAAAAGTGTAAGAGAAGGCTTCCTTCATATCTGTGATCTTTCAGGGCTGCGCGGCCGTTGGCAAGTGGTTGATACAAATCCAATGACGATTTGTGATGTGGGCCATAATGCAGCAGGCATAGAAAAGGTTGTGCAGCAACTGTTCAGTATGCCTTATCCATCTATTCATATTATTTTCGGGATGGTTGATGATAAGGATTACAAGCAGGCTGTTAAACTGTTCGCCAATCTTGGCGAACGTGCAGATTTCTATATAACACAGCCTTCATCACAGCGCGCTTTAGCAGCTGAGGTTTTGGCAGAGGAGGCTAAACGACAAGGCTTACGTGTGCGTGCGTGCAAACCTAAATTAAAAGAAGCCGTCGAGGCGGCACGTGCTGATGCTCACCCCGACGACCTGTTGTTTATCGGTGGTTCTTGTTATCTGATTGCGGATTATTTTGTCGGCGCGAGATAGCGGTCCCCTGTTGTATCTACTACTACTTTGCGATAACGCTCGGGATACCCTGGACGGATGACAGGAACGTGCTCACCTCCAGCGGTACGCTTATAATCTCCGTTCTCTTCTGGCTTTTCGGTCATATCATTGTACTTGACTATCAAACGCTCGAACAGTTGACGCCAACGATCCATCATCAAGCCTGCTGTACGCGCGGTATAGCCTGTGAGATGGTTGACAGCCTGTTCTTGTGACATGGCCAAAGCTTCTTTCTCAATGGAAACCTGCATTTTTTCCAACTCTTGGTCAAGACCATCGCGAACTCGCTGCACCTCAGGGAAGAGTTGACTGTAGCGTGGATACACAAAGTTGGAGAGAGCATTCTGCATCCAATAAGCGCTCTTGGTCGTAAAGGTGAATGGGTCGGCTGTTTGTTGGGCGTAAGCTTCAGGGCAAAGGGTGGAGCAGCAATAGACTGGTACGTAAGGTACCATATTGGCATCGTCAAAGCCGCACCATAGCACACCGCCTACGTGGTTGGGCAGCCAAGAACGCAGTTGAGCCAAATAGGTGACAGCGGTCTGTTGGGTCGAGATGGGACGTTCGTTGAAGTATTTCTTACCATCCACCTCAAAGTAGAGTGGAGTGGGGCGATAGGGAGCTTCATAAGGACCAGCACCCAAATCGCAAGTAATGTCCAGCGGAGTACCTTCGTAGTGGTCACGCATCGCCTGTTTCATATCATTGAGTGAAATGAGTTTGGCAGGACGAATACACCAAGGCATTTCTTCCGTATTCTCGTCTTTACCCAGAATGTAGGGCAGAAAACGATCCATTCCTGGGGCGCAACGGTTAAAGAAACTCCACACACGGGCGTCACAGAGACGGCGCGCTCCAAAGTCGTTGGGCGCAAAGGCATCGCGGAAAGAGAAGTCCTGATCTTTGCCGCTGAAATACCCTTTTTCACGAGCGAACTTAATGATATCTTTAGAATACAGGCAGTTGGCTTTGTCCTTGAGTGGGAAGGTAGTGATACGGGATTGGTTGGCGTGACCGGTGATGCAGTCATCGGGCAGACGACGGGCTACCCAGTTAATACCTTTTTGACCTGGGCCTTTGCCCACCATCTCCAACACCCAAACCTCATTGGGGTCAGCCATTGTGATGCTTTCGCCTTCACTCTGATATCCATAGGTGTCGGCAAGATTTGTCCATACGTCAATAGCTTCTCGCGCATTTTTGGCCCGTTGTAGGGTCAGGTACATCAAAGAACCGTAATCCAGCAGTCCCGTGGTATCAACTAACTCTTCACGTCCACCAAAAGTGGTCTCCATGATGCTGAGCTGTTGGTCATTGATCTGTCCAATGACACCATAAGTATAAGGCACTTCAGGAATTTCACCCAGATAGTTGTTCGTCTCATAGTGATAGAGGGCGCGCATAGTGCCGGGCGCATGATGGCCAGCCGGATAAAAATGGAGATAACCATAGGAACCATAGTCATCAGCGGAATAAGTGATCATGACGGAACCGTCGGCGGATGCCTTCTTGCCAACGATGAGGTTGGTGCAGGCGATGCCTCTAAGAGGAAGCAGCAAGGTAGCTAAAAGAAGGATGTAATGCTTCATATTGATATGTTTAGATGATTATTTCTTGTTACGATGAAAGAATTCTCCGATGTTGTTAAAGTCTCTCTTGACTTGGATACCGATGCCCTGAGTGGTCAATGCCGTTTTTGTGAAATAACGGTCATTGGTCTCGCTATAGGCTTTTAGGCTGGTGTTACCTGATGGCGTGAGTAGCCATTGAACGTCGAAGTCGCCGATGAAATTAGTGTTGGCAAGAGGTGTGTCACGGTAGCCGAAAGTGCCGTTAATGAGCAATCGATTGTTCAAAAGGCGACCACTCAGCATTCCCTTCACGTCCATTTCGTTCCACCCCCTGTTACCTGTTGAAAGATTCGTGCCGAAGTTCCAGTTCCCATTGCCTATCATACTGGATAGCATCTCATTCAGTTGCCCGGACAGGGTAGAGGAGAGCAGACTCTGCATGGCTGCATTCGTCTGACTCTGTCCTGCATCCATGGCGTAAGAGTAGAAACGCCCGATTCCTAACAGATAGAGAACTTGCATATTGCGTTCCTCGTCGGTGGAGATGAGTGAACGCACCATTTGTTTCTCGTCCTCGTTTACATTGGGAATATCGAAGTCGAAGGTAATCTGTGGCTGTTCAGCTCGTCCGCCGATATTCATCAGGCAGTTCACACGCACGGTGGAACTGGAGAAACTGCCAGAGGCCAGGTCATTGAGCGATACACTGGGTACGGTGTAAATAGCCTGCATGTTGAGGTCGCCTTGCATGGGGTTACCGCCAAAGGTAATGGTTCCATCACGTTGGAACCTGAACTCTTTGTGGATCACATCTTGAAGCGTGAGCTTATAAGTTCCGTAATCCACACGATAGGTTCCGTACATCTGGAAGGGACCTTTATTATAATAGTTCGCGCGTATATGTCCATTGCCGTTAAGGACGATATAATCTTCTGTTCGAGGATCCATGAGCAGTCGCATTTGTGCCTCTGGAGTAACATCGATATCAAAGTTCATTCTGAGGTCGAAGGATTCGTCTTCTTCAAAAAGCGCAGTCGGTGTAACAGGATGATCTGGATCTGTCTCGTCTGTATATTTGTTTGGAGACTCCTTGACAAAAGAGATGAAAGCATTATCCGTCTTTGTCTCAGGACTTGAAGCATTATACGTAAAGACGGTTCCAGTTGAGGGCGTGCATTGGATGTCGATGTTCATGGCATCGGAGTGGCCGGACAGATGTACGTTTCCGCTGGCAAAGACAGTCCCATAGAACAACTGGTCGCCAAAGCTGCGGAAGTCATAACCTAAGAAATCGTTGGCTGAGATGTCAAAGGTGTAGTGGGGATTCTTAAAATGGGTATATAATAATTCACCGTTCACAACGGCTTCATGAGAAAGATTGTCGCGACCATGGTGATTGTCATAGACATGACAGTCTTTGAAACGCATACCGCCCAAGAAGAGTTCTATGCTGTCGCCACCTAACAGATGATAACGTGTATTCAGCCAGCTGATCCCGAATGCAAGGGTGTCAATCACCATATTTCCCTCCAGATTCAACTCTTTAAACGGTCCGTATAAATGAGCGTGTCCGGAAGCGCGCCCCTGAAGGTCAGTGAGGATACCTTCAGTGAAGTCGTTGATGAAATAAGCATTCAGATTACGTGCTTGCACGTCAAGGTCCATACCGCGTCCAGGCTCGTGTCCCGGCTTTATCAGGGCTGATACGTGACTAATCTCACCACGAATAGGTTCTTGGATGTAACCGTCCAAGTCAATAGCCTCTTCGTCTTTTCGTCCGAATCCTCCTGTGACGGATAAATCTCCCAATAATCCGTTGTTGATGGTAAAGTCTTTGACAGACAATTTGGCATCAACGGCCAAATCATCAGAGAAATTATGAACCCTTACTTTTCCCGTTGCTAATCCGGCAAAAAACACATCATCGAAGTCAATCAGACCAAAAATATATTGCAGGTTAATATCGCGCAGGTCAGCATAAAGTGTATCTTCGGGCTGTGATGAGATGCGTCCGTTCACACGAAGGTGTCTGTTGGCTTGTGAGACTTGGAAATCATGTACGTCAAGTATCTTGTCATGCAATAGGACACGTGACTGGTGAACGTCCCAGGTAGTGTCCGAGATAATCATCATTCCGGGGAGCACGGAAATGTCTGCGCCAAGATGCAAGTTCTCATCCGTATAGAATGAGGCTTTTGCCGACATCTTTCCTTGTTGGACAGGTGCCGTATGGTTGTCCCATGAGAGTATGGCATTCAATATGTCATTGGATCCTTCGGCTGTGAGGGACAGATCAACGGGGTCATCGTCCATGATGCGTTGTAAGGTTATCGATGAAACAAGGCTATCGGCTTCCTGACGAAGTTCGAGCTTGACATCATGCAGTATTTCAGATTCATAGATGGCATGTGGTAAATCAGCCAATACCAACAAGGATATGCGATTGGTGTCGATATGCCCTCGTATATACCCAGGTTCAGGTAACTGAAAATCTATGTCAGCCAGTTCCAACATCTGGGGCGCCTCCCATAGATGAATGGTAAAGCTCATCTGATTATCTGTGTCAGCCATTTGTAGGTCAGGTTCAGGGATGAGGGAGGGGAGTGCGTTGTGCAAGAATTGTTGCACCGTGGGTACTAATTGATAATAAGAGAAACGGCCGTCAGCATGTGCGTCAATAAAATCACCTCGCAAAAGGACGTGATGGCCGTTATCATCGTTATTCATAGCAATGTTCAACTGTTGCAGATCATAGACTTTTTCATCGCGATTGACAAATAACTGATCGATGGAAACAGTCCCTTGCAGGTTGTCTAAGTCTTTGATATCCAGTTGTAAGTCTTTAGGACTCTGCAAATTGGCCGAGAGCGTGAAGCTATATTCATCGTCATCAACAGAGGCTGTTGTTACCAGCATACGTGGAGAGATGACAAAGTCGGCGGAACAAAGGTTGATGTTGGTGTCGAAGGCTTTCAGGTCCTCGAGTGAGATGGTTCCCTGAGCTTGTTTCTGTTTGATGCTTCCATTGATATCCCCGACCAGTGAAAGATGATTGAGGGGAAAATCACCTTTTTTGTCCAAGAGTTGGGCGAGCAGGAAATCCTTGGTGTTGAGTTGTACATCAAACAGATTCTGATTCCTCAGTCGTCCTTTGACACGAGCTGCTCCCAAGGACGTATGCAAATCAAGGTCAGAAATCAGCAGGTCTGATGAGCTCAACTCGTTAATCTGTCCCGTGAGCTGTATGTCGCCCAATCTTGAAAGGGTCTCACTTAACGCAGGTTGGAGTAGGGGAGCTTCGCCTGATGGGAGCGGTTGACTAATGCTGCTGAGCAGGGATTGTAAGAAATGAGTCTGAACCTCAACTCGTCTAATGTCAAAACGGAAAGCATCAAGCGGGGAGGATTGTGTAGTATCTTTGAGGTTGAGAGAAGCGTCAGCTTCCATATTCACAGTGAGTCCGTCCGCTTCGATGTCCAGCTGCTTGACACTTACTTCATCTGCATGTTTAAGGATGTCGGCATAGAATTGCAAAGGCTGGTGGCAATTCGCCAGTTGGGGGACAAATGTGGCGAGGTCAGACAGGGCCAAATCTCCTGCCAACTGAGCTGATGCTTCCGCCGATGTCCATTCGGAGATAGGACCGTTCAAGACCAGAGAAGGAATACACAAGTTAGACTCGGGTAACGTCACACAAACATCAAGAAGTGAGGTCTGTTTGGATGAAGAGAAGAACTCTCCTTGAAGATCTTTAACAGTTAAACTACTGTTTGAATCAAAGAAACTTAGATGGCTAGTTGATAATGAGATACTATCTTCTAAAAAATGATTTAACGAGGCTCGGATATTCACGTCTTTGAGGTGCAGGTGAGCCGGCGTAAAAGTGGCGGCATAAGGTTCGTAATCCAGGTCATGTGAGATGGAACCGCGTCGGATCATCATACTGTTGATGGAAAACTGAATGGGCGTGCTCGTCGTGTCCTCGTCGGCAAAAGCATCAATGACAAACTGGAAATTGTAAGGCTCTTCTGGGGTGTGTTTCCGTAAACGGATGTCATAGCCGTAAAGCTGTATGTTGGAAAAACGAAAGCGCCCTTTCAACAGCCGCCAGATACTTGCTTTCGCGCTGAGACGTGCTGCCGACAGCAGTGTGTCCGCTTCTTGATCAAGAATCAGTACATCATCAATGACAATACGATTGAATAATCCCAGACGTACATTGCCGATCGACACCTCTGTGTTCAGTTCCTCAGCCAGGATAGCAGAGGCTTTTCCTGCCATCCAACGTTGACATGTTGGCATGGCAGTGAAGAGATGCAATCCGAGGTAGAGTCCGAGGACCAATCCTACCAAGATGCGGATGGTATAACTGAGTTTTTTGATGGGTTCGTATCGTTTAGCGAGAGCAAAAGTACAATTTTTTTATGTTGTAGGCAAAATTGTTGCCTGTTTATGCGTGAAAGTTGCCCTTTTTTGGTTAATTTTGCGCAGTTTTTAGCTAAAACCATTTATTCAATCATTTTTATATGGCAAATGTAATCAAGTTACGCAAAGGCCTCGACGTGAATCTTAAGGGCAAAGCGAGCTTGGAAACTATCCAGACGAAAGTCGAGGGTCAGTATGCGCTGATTCCCGATGATTTCTATGGAATGAAGCCCAAGGTCGTTGTCAAGGAAGGTGACACCGTCAAGGTCGGGGATGCCTTGTTTGTGGACAAGAACCATCCCGAAGTGAAGTTCGTTTCGCCTGTCAGCGGTACCGTGGCTCAAGTGGAGCGCGGAGAACGCCGTAAGGTGATGAGCGTACGCGTAGATGCTGATGGCAAGCAGACAGCAGCCTCTTTCACAGAGAAAGACCCGCTGAAGTTGCTGCTCGAGAGCGGCTTGTTCGGATTCTTCCGTATGCGTCCTTATGACGTGGTGGCAAATCCTGAGGACAAGCCTAAGGCTATCTTCGTGAGCGCTTTCAACACTATGCCGCTGGCTGCAGACTTCGAGTATGTCCTCCAGGGGCAGGAGAAGGAGTTTCAGGCTGGTCTCTCACTGCTGGCCAAGATTGCCAAAGTTAACCTCGGCATCAGCAAGCAGCAGAAGGCTCCTGCGCTGATCGCAGCCAAGGACTGCACCATCAGTGTTTTTGATGGTCCCGCTCCTGCAGGTAACGTTGGCGTGCAGATCAACCATGTTGACCCCATCAACAAGGGCGAAGTCGTCTGGACACTGGGCGCTGAAGAGGTAATCTTCATTGGCCGTCTGGTTCTGACTGGCAAGGTGGATTTCACTCGCACCATCGCTGTTGCTGGCTCCGAAGTGAAGGCTCCCAAGTACGCCAAGACCCTTGTTGGTCAGCCCATCAAGGACATCATCGCTGGCCAGATTGACGAGAGCAAGAGCCTGCGTATCATCAACGGTAACCCCATGGTAGGCGTGAAGACCGCGAAGGATGGCTTCCTCGCAGCTCATGCTACCGAAGTCACTGTGATTCCTGAGGGCGATGACGTCTATGAGATGCTCGGATGGATTGCTCCTCGTTTCAAGGAATTCTCCACCAGCCGCAGCTACTTCAGCTGGCTTAAGCCCAAGAAGACTGAGTACGAACTGGATGCACGCATCAAGGGTGGCGAACGCCACATGATCATGTCTGGTGAGTATGACCGCGTCTTCCCCATGGACATCTATGCCGGCTATCTCGTGAAAGCTATCATTGCTGGTGATATCGACCGTCAGGAAGCCCTCGGTATCTACGAGGTGGCTCCCGAAGACTTCGCTATCGCTGAGTTCGTGGATAGCTCCAAACTTGAATTGCAACGCATCGTGCGCGAAGGATTGGATATCCTGCGCAAGGAAAACGCCTAAACAGTAAAGACAAATGAACGCATTAAGAAAATATTTCGACAAGATAAAGCCGAACTTCGAGGAGGGTGGTAAGCTTCACGCCTTCCGTTCGCTTTATGATGGCTTCGAGACGTTTGCCTTCGTGCCCAATACGACGGCACGTGTGGGCGGAACGCATATCCACGATGCCATCGACAGCAAGCGCATCATGAGCCTTGTGGTCATCGCGCTTGTGCCTGCGTTGCTTTTCGGTATGTACAACGTAGGTTATCAGAACGCGCTCGCTGCCGGACAATTGGAGAACGCCACCTTCTGGGGTATGTTCTTCTTCGGTTTCCTCGCCGTGCTGCCCAAGCTGATTGTCAGCTATGTAGTAGGTCTTGGCATTGAGTTCACCGTTGCGCAGTGGAAGAACGAGGAGATTCAAGAGGGCTTCCTCGTATCAGGTATCATCATCCCGATGATTGTTCCCGTGAACACGCCGCTGTGGATGCTCGCTATCGCTGTTGCCTTCTCCGTCATCTTCGCCAAAGAGATTTTCGGTGGCACAGGTATGAACATCTTCAACGTCGCTCTTATCACGCGCGCGTTCCTATTTTTCTCTTATCCCTCCAGCATGACGGGCGACGACACCGTTTGGATTGCTCAGAACGCTATCTGCGGCCTCGGCTTCGATGTGCCTGACACGTTCTCCGCAGCTACTCCGCTCGGTGAGATCGCTGCCGGTCTTGCCGCTCCCACCACGAGCCTCTGCGACCAGATCTATGGTCTCATCCCCGGTTCTATCGGTGAGACTAGCGTCATCGCCATCGCCCTCGGTGCTATCCTGCTCCTGTGGACAGGTGTTGCCAGCTGGAAGACCATGCTCAGCGTGTTCGTAGGCGGTGCCCTGACGGGTTGGCTCTATAACGCTCTTGGTCTCTCTCCCCTCGATGCATGTCAGCACATCGTGCTCGGCGGTTTCTGCTTCGGTGCTGTTTTCATGGCTACCGACCCCGTTACCTCCGCTCGCACTGAAGGTGGTAAGTGGATCTATGGCTTCATGATTGGTTTCGTAGCAGTGACTGTTCGTGTCCTCAACCCCGGTTATCCCGAAGGTATGATGCTTGCTATCCTGCTCATGAACCTGTTTGCTCCGCTGATTGACTACTGCTTCGTCAGCCGTAACATTTCAAAACGCGCAAATCGCGCCATCAAAAAGTAACAGATATGGCAAAGAAATTTATATGCAGTCAGTGCGGCCAAACCTTTGAAGCCGCATCTATGCCCGACAAGTGTCCTATCTGCGGCGCTGATGCTTCACATATTTCACCAGTGAAATCAAAGGGCATTAACACCAACGGCAATGTTTACACCATCTGCTATGCAGCAGTCATGGTGGTGCTAGTAGCTTTCCTGTTGGCATACGTGAGCAGCGCATTGAAGCCTGCACAGGATGCTAATGTGGCTATTGATAAGAAGAAACAGATTCTGGCTTCCCTCAATGTTCGCGGTATTGCCAAGAGCGATGTGGAAGCTAAGTACAATGAATTGATTCAAGAGACTTATGTGCTGACTCCTGACGGTCAAGAGATTGAAGGCGCTGATGCTTTCGATGTTGAGACCAAGGAGATTGGTGAAAAGTTCCCCATCTATCTGGCCAAGACTGCTGAAGGCGAGGACGCTTATGTGCTCCCCTTGAAAGGTCGCGGTCTTTGGGGTGGTCTTTGGGGCTATGTGGCTGTTACGCTTGACTTTGAGAAGGTACTTGGCGCATACTTCGATCATGAGAGTGAGACCGCCGGTCTCGGTGCCCTCATCAAGGAGGAGAAGTTCCAGAGCCAGTTCATCGATCGTCCTGTAATGGCTGACGGTAAGGTGGCTCTGACCGTTGTCAAGAAAGGCTCCAGCGAAGCTGAGACTCAGATTGACGGTGTTACTGGTGCTACGCTGACCTCTAAGGGTGTTGGTGAAATGGTTCTCACAGGCATTCAGCAGTATGTCGATGCATTTTGCAAAGGCATTGACAATGCGCTCGCTCAGCCTCAATGTGAAGCAGAGAAGTGCTGTGATAAGCCTGAATGTGCTTGTGCTGGCCAGGAAGCTGGTGCCTGCCAGGAAGGTAATTGTGGCGAAGAGTAAATTGTAAAAACGTAAAATCGTAAGTTACTATTATGAGTATGTTTTCTAAAGCAAATAAGGAGGCACTGACCAGCCCGCTGAACTTGAACAACCCTGTGGTTGTGCAGGTGCTCGGTATCTGTTCCGCCTTGGCAGTGACTGCTCAGCTGGAGCCTGCCATCGTGATGGGTCTCTCTGTGACCATCATCACCGCCTTCTCCAACTTGATTATCTCTCTCATCCGCAAAACCATCCCCAACCGTATCCGTATCATCGTGCAGTTGGTTGTGGTGGCAGCGTTGGTAACCATCGTCAGCCAGGTGCTTAAGGCCTTCGCCTACGACGTCAGCGTTCAGCTCTCTGTCTATGTCGGTCTGATCATCACCAACTGTATCCTGATGGGTCGCCTTGAGGCTTTTGCGATGATGAACAAACCCTGGCCCTCATTCCTCGATGGTATTGGCAACGGCATTGGCTACGCCATCATCCTGATCATTGTGGGCTTCTTCCGTGAACTGCTCGGTGCAGGCACCCTCCTCGGCTTTCAGGTCGTTCCGCAGTGGTGCTATGACCATGGTTATGTGAATAATGGTATGATGACCATGCCTGCGATGTCTCTGATTCTCGTCGGCTGTGTCATCTGGGCACACAGAGCGTATAACAAAGATCTTCAGTAACCCAGTAAAGTAACAAAGAATTATGGAACACTTAATTAGTTTGTTCGTCCGCTCCATTTTTGTGGACAATATGATTTTCGCGTTCTTCCTGGGTATGTGCTCATACTTGGCAGTGTCCAAGACTGTGAAGACCGCTCTCGGCCTCGGCGTGGCAGTCACCTTCGTGCTGCTCATCACCGTGCCTGTTGACTATCTGTTGCAAGTCTATGTCCTCGGTCCCAACTGTTTGGTAGAGGGCGTTGACCTGAGCTTCCTCTCGTTCATCCTCTTCATCGCTGTGATTGCCGCTATGGTGCAGCTGGTGGAGATGATCGTGGAGCGCTTCAGCCCCTCGCTGTATGCAGCCCTCGGTATCTTCCTCCCGCTGATTGCCGTGAACTGCGCCATCATGGGTGCTTCACTGTTCATGCAGCAGCGCATCACGATGCCCGACACCAACTCTCAGGCCATCACTGGCATCTGGGATGCTGTGGCTTACGCCCTCGGTTCAGGTATCGGCTGGTTGCTGGCTATCACCTGCCTGGCTGCTATTCGCGAGAAGATGGCCTACACCGATGTACCTAAACCCCTTCAGGGCCTCGGCATTACGTTTATCACCGTCGGCCTGATGGCTATGGCCTTCATGTGCTTCTCTGGTCTTAACCTCTAAACAAGCAGAACAACAATGAATACATCACTAATTCTCACAAGCATTGTGGTTTTCCTCGTGATTATCATCGCGTTGGTCATCATTCTGCTTGTCGCAAAGGCTTACCTCTCTCCGAGTGGTAATGTCACGATTACTATGAATGGCAAGGACACACTGTCCGTTCCTCAGGGTGCCAGCCTGCTTTCCACGCTTGCTGCTGAAGGTGTCTATCTTCCCTCTGCCTGCGGTGGTAAGGGTTCTTGCGGCCAGTGCAAATGCCAGGTCGTAGAGGGCGGTGGCGAGATTCTCGATTCTGAGAAGGGCCACTTCACCCGCAAGGAAGTCAAGGACCACTGGCGTCTTGGCTGTCAGTGCAAGGTTAAGGGCGACCTCGGCATTCAGGTGCCCGACAGCGTCCTCGGTGTCAAGGAATGGGAGTGCACCGTTATCGGAAACAAGAACGTCGCTACCTTCATCAAGGAGTACAAGGTGGCTCTGCCCGAGGGCGAGCACATGGACTTCGAGCCCGGTAGCTACGCTCAGATCCGCATCCCTGCATTCGACTGCATCGACTACGACAAGGACTTCGACAAGTCCCTCATTGGCGACACCTATCTGCCCGCATGGGAGAAGTTCGGTCTCTTCCCGCTCAAGTGTAAGAACCCCGAACCTACCATCCGTGCTTACTCTATGGCCAACTACCCCGACGAGGGTGACATCATCACCCTTAACGTCCGTATCGCTACGCCTCCTTTCAAGCCGAAGGATCAAGGTCCTGGCTTCATAGACGTCAACCCGGGTATCGCTTCCAGCTATATCTTCAGCTTGAAGCCCGGTGACAAGGTCATCATGAGCGGCCCTTACGGTGAGTTCCGTCCTCAGTACGGCACAGGCCGTGAGATGATTTGGGTCGGCGGTGGTGCCGGTATGGCTCCTCTGCGTGCTCAGATCATGCACATGCTCAAGGGCAACGGCGTGAAGGACGAAGATCGCAAGCGCCCCATGCACTACTTCTATGGTGCTCGTGCGCTGGAGGAGATTCCTTTCCTCGACGACTTCCTGCAGCTCGAGAAGGACTTCCCCAACTTCCACTTCCACCTCGCCCTCGACCGTCCCGATCCCAAGGCAGACGCAGCAGGCATCAAATATACGCCAGGCTTCGTAGCTCCTGTGATGGGCGACACCTACTTGAAGGCTCATGAGGCTCCTGAAGATTGCGAGTACTACCTCTGCGGTCCTCCAATGATGGCCAAGACCGTCCTCGACCTCTTGCACTCGCTCGGCGTTGAAGACGACATGATCCGCTTCGATAATTTCGGCGGTTAATACCACTGTCTTTCATATCATCCTGAAGGGTCAACCTGTTTGTTGCCCTTCGGGATGTTTAACTTTAACTTTCTTCCTCAATGAAAACGCATCTCATCAAAATGGCGGTTGTCGCCCTTCTCTGCGGACTAACGTTCTTGCCTTATATCGCTTTCCTGCGTGTCTTATCTTATTCTCATGTCTCTGATGATGAAGCTCTGGAACTCGCACGCCCGCTCCGTCTTCAACAGGGCGCAACACTCACTATTATGGGTGGTGATGATGATGGCAAGGAAATCCCTCTCTCTGCTGGTTCTGATGTACTTTACATGGCCGTCTATGACCTCGGCCTTAATATCGCCCCGCCTTCACAGGTTGACGCTGAAACCAACTACGTCCTTCGTCTGGCTGACGGTAGGAATGGTTTTGCCAAGCTCCCCTTCATCGCCGCTGACTCGCTGCTGTGTGACACGTTGCTCTACCACGATGGTAAGGTGCTGGCCTATATGTATCCCACTTACGAAAGCCGTTCCATTGCCGAGATAGACTCCGTCATTGATTCCAAGGCGAAAGCTGATGACGGCTTCTTCAAGAAGGTATCACGTAACTTCAGCAAAGGGCGCAAACGTATAGTAAAGATTCTGTACAAGTACGGTCCTTCTGTTACCTTCGGTGGTTTCATGAACTACCCCCGATTTTCAGGATGGAGCCTCTACAATCTTCCGGAATTCATGCGTACTGGTATCATCGGGGGCATCTTCTCCTTCCTTATGATGATTATTGGTGGCTTCATTTTCTGGCCACTCATTTTCTTGCTAGCCAAAGATATAGCCATTCTTCCCAGCTTTATCCGAGCTTTGGATAACAATATGGTGGTTGTGTTGGCGTGGATTATCTACCTATTGCTCAACATACCTATTATGATGTGGGGCATGACCAGCATTTTGGGTTGGGTATTCTTTCTCTTCGCTCTCTTGGCGCTCTTCCCGGCCGCTGTGGATCAGGAGGATAAATCCCGTTGTCAGAAGTGCCACCGTAGGTACATTGACATAGATAAGATTGATGTCAAACACGGTCCTACTACCGTTGAGACCACTACCACAACCTGGGGCGATGGTGATAAGGAAGTGAAGAAATCCTCTACGACCAAGAGGACAGCAACCTACAAAGCCACCTGTCCGCATTGCGGCCACGTTCGTGTCTATGAGGAGGATGATTCCTTTACCCGTGAATGGGTCTCGAAGAATCGCAAACGTTACCATAGCCGCTTCTTCTAACGATTATACCATAAATATGATGAAAAGACTAACCATAACATCCTTCTTGATTTCATGTGTAATATCTCTGTCCCCTCAACTATGTTGGGCGGACAAAGATGTTACGAGCTATATCTTGAATCCCAGTTTCGAGACGAATGGAACTGAGGGTTGGACCGTTTCCAATCTGTCCAGCCAGACAAATAGCTCCTTTGCAGAAAAAAGCGGAACAGTCTATTTGGAGAAATGGACAAGCACAGGAAATAGTGTCGGATCAGCTTCTGTGAGTCAGGCTCTGACCTATTTACCAGCAGGTAATTATCGTCTGACAGTTGCTGCGCAGAATATTCAGGAAAATAGTCCTTATACAGCTCAGACAGGTGCCACGATTTTTGCAGGCAGTGTTTCAACGACAGTGACAACAGCCAATGATTATACGGTAGACTTTTCTACCGCCTCATCTGTCTCTATCGGATTTAAAGCTGTCAGTGCCACAGGTAACTGGATCAGTGTGGATCATTTCCGCTTGACTTATCTCAGCCCGAATTTTGCACTTCTAGCGACGGCCGTCACCGATGCCAAAGCAACAATCACGACGTCGGAGAAATCTTCTAAAGCCGGTATTCAACCGACGATTAAGACGGCACTTGAGACAGCTATAGCCAAAGCTGAGGTTGCTGATTCGACAGCTTCTACGGAACTGACAAATATCTCTTTTGAGCTGGCCGAAGCACATCGTCAAGCCGCTGAGAATATGGATCAATTGGTGGAACTTCGTACGTTGAATAATCAGGCTCGTTACTATGCAAATGGATCCCGTGATATCGCTGAGATTTATTTAGCACCAGTTCAAACAGCTTACAATGAAGCCATTGCGGTTCTCAATTTTGAAAAAGAAGTGGAAATCCTTCCTCTGAAAGAACAATTACAGGTTGCATATAATAATGCTGTCGCCAGTTATGAAGCAAAGAAAAGCTTAAAGTCAGAGATAACCTCAGCAACAAAACTTGTCAGTGATGATAAGGTGGGTGTTGAGACATTGACAGATGCAATTAACACCGCGACAGCCGTTCGCGACCGCGCTGATGCAACACCCGAAGATATGAACGCCGCTCAAGCGACACTTCAGGATGCAGTCCTGTATTTCCGTGTGCAGAATGCAACAGGTAGTGCATTGGCCGTTAAAACCCTGAAAGTCATTCAAGGTGCCACTGAAATCTTTGGTCGTGCTTCATTCTCTGGTGGCACAGCCAAGGAAAAAGGCTTCTGCTATAGCGAGACCCCTGAACCAACCATCTTTGATAACCGAACGTCATTCAGCTATAGTAACAATGGTGATATCTATGCCATGCAAGGGTTGAAGCCAGCAACCGTGTATTATGTTCGTGCTTATGCCATCTCCAGTGGATATAAAGTGTCATACGGTGATGTTGTAAAAGTGCCTACGCTTCCCAAAGGTACAACCATTGGGACATATGATGAAAGTGGTCCTGATGAGACAACCAATGCACGCATCCGCACGGCATTACAAGATGCCATAGATATTTGGAATAATGTCAACTCCTTGGATGGTCTTGCGATAAATCTTAAATATAGCCCAGGGACACCGACAGCAGACTGTTCCTATGGAGGTTGGATGCGTATAGGGGAAAACAGTAGCTATCAGAGGACAGGAACTATGATGCATGAAATGCTTCATGGTGCCGGTGTCATTCCAGGAGATTATGGATGGAACAACTCTATTTATCGTCAGAATGGTAGCACGGGTTACTGGTTAGGTCCACGTGTGGATCGTGTGATTCAATTTTTAGAGAATGATACGACTGCACATCTGAATGGTGATAATCAGCACATGTGGCCATACGGTATCAATGGCGCCAATGAAGATACAGGAGATCCTATGCTTTATCGGGCTAATGGCCTGATCATTCAAGCTTTAGTGGAAGATGGACTGATTTCTCCAGGACAGGACTTTGCCCATCCCGCCTATTCCTTTGTCCAAGATGACGATACCAAATACTATATTAAAAATGAGTCTTCCGATCGCGGACTCACCACCTCTTATCTGAGACAGACGAGTGCCAGTGCCGTTCGTTTCAGGGAGATGACTGCAGATGAAGTCTTTGCTAACGACTCATGTGCCTGGTATATCACCTTTAATCCAGCTACTTGTTACTATACTTTCAAGAATGCAGCCACTGGACGTTATTTAGTGATGAGCTCTGCTGGATCGGTAACTGCAAGTACAAACACCTCAAATAGCACGTTCCAAATGTTAGGTGCTCGTGCGAAGACAACAGTGGATGGCTTTACATTTGCAGATAAGAGTTATTGGGTCGTAGCGTCCAGTGGTCACAAAGCTATGCAGGCAACCACGACAAGCGCTTCAGGTACAACCTTTAATCATAAAGACGAAGCAACGACACAGCGCTGGCTGTTCTTGCCGGGAAATGAAGTAAAACGTTTTGCCGTAGCGCAAGGTGAGACCATCGAAACTCCTAAAAAGTATTTGTTGACTTATCAGGTGGATGGCGTGACGGTTCAGAGTGACAGTGTGGAAGTCAATACACAACTGGTTCCTCGTGAAGAACCGAAGAAGGATGGTTATATCTTCAGTGGTTGGAGCGAGATTCCTGCAACCATGCCTGCACATGATGTGGTGATTACTGGTTCGTTTATATCAGAGTCTATTCTTATTCATGTCAACAACATGGCATACCGAGTCATTGCTACGGATCCCACATCTGTTACTTTACTCTCCGTTCCGGATACAACGATTGTCACTGTACCGGCATCAATACAATATCAGGACAAAACGTATTCTGTCGCAGCCCTCGCTGACAGTGTTTTCTGTGATCATCAGCGGATGAAGAGTGTGAAGATACCTGCTTCCGTTAAGGCCGCAGGCAAGAACCTCTTCGCGAATAATCCTCATTTGGCAGCTATCATCTGGGATGCTCCTATCAAGATGACACAGGAGATGGCAGGGAATATTCCCAATAATCCCAACCTGCTGTTCTATGCAGCTAATACGGCTAATGCGTTAAATGGCGTAACAAACGTCATCAACTCGCAGACGAAGCAGGCTGAACAAATTGTCCTTTCAGATGCTAATGATGGTAATGACTTCTATTGCCCAGAGGAGTTCACGGCAAGCAGTATCAGCTACACTCATGATTATCAACTATTCACGGAAACAGGTAAATGTCAGGGATGGGAGACATTGGCACTTCCCTTTGATGTAGCGGAAATTACTCATGAGTCGAACGGTGTCATCACGCCTTTCGGTGCACTACAGCGTGGACGAGAGTTCGATAATGGCACGAAGCCTTTCTGGCTCTACGAATATACGACAAGTGGAACTTTTGCAGAAGCTGAGAGTGTCAAGGCCAATGTGCCCTATATCCTTTCTATGCCAAATGAAGCCAAGTTCTTGAATGAGTATATTCTCGCAGGTAAAGTCACTTTCAAAGGTACCAATGCCACAGTGAAGCCAACATTAGGAGCAAAGACCGTGAAGAGCGGAAACTATAGCTTTACGCCCTGCTATCAGAACGAAATCTCTGGAACGGTTTATCTCCTGAATGTCGAAAAGAACTATGACGGCAACCCGAAGGGCAGCGTCTTTGTCAAGAACAACCTGTTGGAATGTCAGACACGTCCCTTTGAGGCATATTTCCAGCTGAGCGGCAGTGCAGGTGTGAAGGCCTTCTTCAGCATCTTCGACGAGTTGACAGACGGCATCAGGTTGATGGAACCTGCCAAGCGTAATAGTGATGTTGAGTACTATCAGCTGGATGGCATGAGGCGTGACAAGCTCCAACGTGGCTTCAACATCGTCCGTACACCTGACGGAAAGACGCAGAAGGCATTAGTTAAATAAGACCTCTCCAAAGGTAGAGAGGTATCGGAAAATACGTCCGGACGAATTTGCAAAATCGTCTGGACGTTTTTCATTTTTGTCTGGACATGTCAAATTCTATCATTATTAGATTGTGCCAGTACTCCTACTAGAGTACTGCAGTACTTCATAAGGAGTACTCGAGTACGCCCACTAGAGTACTGGAGTTTTCCTTAAGAGGTACTATCTCTAGGATTAGGGTATCATTATTTCTTCTGTAGTTGATGAGTTTCGGCGTTTTGCTCTTAGTGAAACGGCAGATCGCTGTGAGCGAAACGCCCTTTTACTCGTGGAAATAGATCTGTTCATGGAATCCCCGTACACCCTTTGTTTTTTTGCGGAGCTACTGTTGCACAATTGCGGAGCTACTGTTCTGCAAAATAATAATGCTTTTTCATCGTTGAACAGAAATCATAGGTCCACCCCAACATTCCCCCTATTTTCCCTCTTTTTGAAGAAATAGGGGGATTTTTGTGAGGTGAATAGAAATATAATGTATATACTCTGAGACTGCGTATCTAAGATACTTACTCTCGGAAAAATCACAATAAATTTTGTTTTTCTATCACTTAATCGTATCTTTGTCCCCAGAAAAATAAAAAACAAATGAACACTGCAGATTTCTGGGCATCTGTCCGCGCTATTGCCGCTGAGGGTTTCACGCCCGAAGGTCTGCACAAATTAGATCGCTATGCAGAACTACTTATCAACGGACGCATTGTATATCAACGATTTTCACCGCTCGAACAGTATGGCTGCGCAGCGGGAGGTTTGGCAAATGTCATTGCATCCCTGCTCGCGGGAGCAGAAGCTTCAACAGATTGCTCGTCTGAGACGGCACGCAGCGACTTCGAAGGCGAGCGCTAACGCGGAGCGCAGCAAGAAGCTCTGATTGAGGGTTGGGCAAAGGCTGTGGGATGCTGGACTGACGTGGTAGATACAACCTTGCAGCGTCAACTTGGTGATGAGATTGCCGAAGGCGGTGAGGCCAAAGTCTATGACCATGGAACTACGTTGGTGAAATCCATCGGCTTAGATTATTTTATTCAACCTATCTTTGCTTTAGATCGCATAGCTCTTCACAATGCTTATTTCCCTGAAACGCGTCTTACAGTCCTTGGTTTTGGGCGCGATAGCTTTGGCGACTTTAAGATCATAGCAGAGCAGCCTTTTATAGCAGGAGAGCCAGTAAGTGATGAAGAAATAGCTGACTTTATGCATGGTATGGGTTTCGAACTACGCAATCCTCGGAACTGGACTTATGCTACCCCCAATATCTATCTCAGCGATATGCATGATGAAAATGTGATTCGCTCTGCCCACGGAGCCATCTTTGTCGTTGACTGCGACATCCGTATCAATACTCCAGAGCTGCACCAAGGTGGTATTCGACACCTCACTACCGACATTGTCTGGAATGCTGAATAATTCCTCCACCCCAAAATCCCCCTATTTTCCCTCTTTTTGAAGAAATAGGGGGATTTTTGTGAGGCGTATTGAAATAAGTTGTATCTTTGTGGTCGAAAAGAGTTCTTTGACATTTTGGGAATCATATCATCTTTGAACCATCATAAACACCTTGGGTACTGGAAAAGCCCAAGGTCTCAGCGTTGTGAATTGCTTGAAATTCTTCATCTTTGAACCATCATAAACACCTGAAGAAGTGTAAGAAGAAAGAAGCGTTGCGTTGTGAATTGCTTGAAATTCTTCATCTTTGAACCATCATAAACACCAGCGGCGGCACAGAGTATAGCGACCACGAGGTTGTGAATTGCTTGAAATTCTTCATCTTTGAACCATCATAAACACCGGTTCATGGAGAAATGTGCGGACATTATACGTTGTGAATTGCTTGAAATTCTTCATCTTTGAACCATCATAAACACCATGTGCTTGCACATATAGCGTAGCGTCTCTGTTGTGAATTGCTTGAAATTCTTCATCTTTGAACCATCATAAACACCTCTTGATGTTCTTGCGCACCGCGTCGCTGAGTTGTGAATTGCTTGAAATTCTTCATCTTTGAACCATCATAAACACCTTTTGATTTTGTACTGCAAAGGTAGTGAAAGTTGTGAATTGCTTGAAATTCTTCATCTTTGAACCATCATAAACACCAACAGAAAAAAGATCTTTGTATGTCCCGATGTTGTGAATTGCTTGAAATTCTTCATCTTTGAACCATCATAAACACCGCCCTTCGTATATTTCGGGAAAGCCATTGTGTTGTGAATTGCTTGAAATTCTTCATCTTTGAACCATCATAAACACCACGGTGTTCATGTTTCCGTACCCAGAGATAGTTGTGAATTGCTTGAAATTCTTCATCTTTGAACCATCATAAACACCTCTTTTCAGACTGGTCAACTTCCTTGAGTTGTTGTGAATTGCTTGAAATTCTTCATCTTTGAATAATAATAAACTCCTCATATCTTTATTTATATCTGCATC
>CAMZCM010000014.1 GCA_947305005.1 uncultured Prevotellaceae bacterium
CCGTTCCCGATGAGGGGAGGCATAACTCCTATGCCGACGGAGGGAAATGAGGGGTGCCGCACTCGACTTGTACAAGGTGCAGAGTAGAGCGAGGCACCGCAGTAGAAGACGTTAAGTGCAAAGGTGGGTATAAGATGAGGGGAGGCATAACTCCTATGCCGACGGAGGGAAATGAGTAGGTAGCCGCCACTTTTAAAAAGGAAGCCCCGAGCACAACGATGTGTTCGGGGCTTCTTTCGTCCAAAGGTAGAGAGATGTCGTTTCATAGGTCTATACCTTTGGAGTCACAGCCCTATACCTTGAGTGTAGTGTGTATAAAAACAGCAACGGACACATGAAAATGTGCCCGTTGTAGTTTGTTGATGATGTAAGCTTAATTACTTAACTTGACCACCAGAGTGCTGATAAGTCATGGTAGTACCGATGGTGTCTTTAACAGCTTCTTCTTTTGCACTACCGTCAGCATTCTCGGCAACAGGAACGTTGAAGGTGACAGAAATTTGATTACCTTGCGTAGGAACGGTGAAGGTTGTCTTTTTACCATAAAGAACTGTACCACCAGCCTTCGGAGTTGCAATTACTTGGACTTCAGCTTGTGTACCAACAGGCAGTTCCTTAATAGCCTCCTGAAGCTCTTCAGCAGTATTATAGGTCTGGCCATTCATGGTATACTTGTAGGTGTAAACAGCAGTATTCTCAGCAGCTGCAATCTTTTTGGCTACATTTGAATTGACCTGGGTTACGTAGTCTTTTTCATTGCCATCTTCATCCTTGCAGGATGTCATGAAAACGCATACACTTGCCATAGCAAGGACGCAGAGAGAAAGAAGAAATTTTTTCATGTTGTTTGAAAATTTAATTAGAATGTTTATTGATTTTTCTTGTTGATTATTGGTAGCCTTAACACTTCTCATTGGAATGTATTGTTCAGCAGTCGTTCGGTGTATTCCTGAATGAAAGCTGGTTCCCAGTAATGAGCGGAGTGATTGGCATCGGGTTGCGTGGTGTAGCGTTCTCCCATCCTTTCCTGCCAGTACTTATAGTAGGATTGCATACCATATTCCATAGAATAGTATTCGGGGAGACGGACGCGTACAAAAGCATTCCGTTTTTGTCGTTTTCCTCCGAGAGGAATGGCGAAATGGAAACCGGCATTGTGCTCGCCTCCTGTAAGGATGCCATAGACACCGATGGCGTACTCTCCGAAGTGGCGTGTGATATCCAATCGTCCGCCATAGTCTCCATAGAGGAACCTGCCACCCTGCAATTCAATTTGCAGCTTTGAATAAGGCTCGTAGTAGTCAGCACGCAGCATGTAGTTGAGTTGCGAAGAGTTACGGACAACGCCGAAGCCGTTTTTCTTGGTGTAGTTTGCCTCGCCTGTGAATCCGCCATCGAGATAGAAGTCGAGATTCCGACAGGCATGGAAGCCTACTTTTGCCTGAATGCCAAATCTTCCTTCATAGAAGAATCCTGCTGCAGAAGACAGTTGCCAACGACGGGTCGATAGGATTTGTTGGCTGAGGTTGGCCTGACCGATCTGGATGAACCGTTTCGTGTCATTCTCTTCCGTGTAATACAGGATAGGGAAGATGGGTTGCACCGTGAACCGAGCTCCTTTCCATAGCGTCGTGGCAATAGCCGGAGCGATGCGGATGGTGTAGTCGAACAGATGATCCAGTTTGTTATTCACCAGCGTCATCATCGGAACTACGGTCACATCAATCTTACCCGTTGACGCTGCCTGAGGTGTCACACCCTTCAGCAGTTGTAAGGCATTTTCCATTTGCCGATCCACACTCACAGCCCAAATGCCTCCACGCTTGGAGGCGTGCACAATGAGTTGTGGCATTTTATAGTCTGTCAAAACCACTTCGTACTGCGAAAGTTCCGGGTGGTTGTCAGAGATCGTCTTAATGGCAGCGGCCGCTCCACGAAAGGTGCCTCGATGTGCACGATCTTCAATGGTTACATACAGCGTATCTGCCACTGTGATTGTCCGGATATCCTCAAATCCTTCATCCTCTAACAGCGCCAGAATGGGCTTCTGAAGCTGTGGAAAAGCTGATATTGAAAGGGTTATGCAGGCGCAAATGCTAGCGATTTGTCTTCTTATGAATTGTTTAGTTGCCTGTTTCATCTCTTTCAGAGATTCTTGTCACCATTAATCGCCGCAAAGATACGTCAATTCTATCAAATTATAGCATTATTTGAATTTTTTAACACATGATTTTTCACCAACGGCTATTGAAGGCTGAATTTAAGTGTCGTCTGTGTGTCGTTAGCCGTTGCTGTTGCGACATAGTTGCGTAGTGGTAATGTGGAAAGGTTGAGCGGATATCCGGAACGGAGTCTGGTGGTGAGTAGCAGCCGTCCCGTCATATCATAAATATCTACACGGGCATAGGGGGCACCTGAAAGGGTGAGGGTGTGATCTGCATAGTGCAATGCCAGTTCTTCATCGGTTATGTTGCTCACAACATCAGGAATCTCAGGAACCTTGATTTTTGGTTCCTCATAGGCGATGGCAGAAGTGGTGAGCACGTTACTCTTTCCAATCGTTGGGCGTTCCATGACATAGAGGCTGCTGCTGCCATCGGGGAAGAGACCGACCGTCTGGTAGCCCGTATGGGCGCAGTAGGTGAGGGTGTCTGCCCAACTCTTATCGGCTGCCGTCAACAGGATGCTGCAACTGTCAGCATTAGAGAGCTTGAAGTCAGCATGGAGCTGGTTAATGCCTTCAAGTTTGTCGCACCAGATGACGAGGTGTCCGTGGGCAGGGATGACGGTGGAGATGTTGGCATCGCCGATAATCTGGAACTTCTCGGGTTTGCTGATGTTGTCAGAGAGGTACATGCCATTGACATCATAAGGTTCATCTGTGGTGTTATACAGCTCAAGCCAATCGTTTTTCTTGAAGGTGTCGTTGACATAGATTTCATTGCCAGCACTGACCTCATTGATCTTCACAGGATGGGCATCCCAGGATGCATCAGAATGATCATTCAGCTTTTCATAAAAAGCGGTGTAGGTGACATTGCTAACCTCCTCGGGAATGGTAAAAGTATCGTTGGTAGAGATGAAGCTGTCAGCACCATCAACCTGGTTGTAGGTGAGTGCTGCGTCCCAATAGATATCAGTGGAAGAAGCATTATTGTTGTGGAGTTCCACAGCGATGATATTGTCACCCTTCTTGAAAAGTGTGGGGTCAAGGTTCATCTGTCCAGATTCGGGATTCGCCTCAGCATAAGTGTCAGCGTAGCTGTTAAAGGAAGGATTGGGTGTGTTATTCATCAGGAAGCGTCCTGCTTCCGTGCCGTTTACGTAGATGACGAAGCCGTCATCGGCTACCCAGTCAAGGGTGAAACTCTCAGTACTTTTGGGGGCAGAAGATAAGTTCACCTGTTTGCGGAAGTAGTAGGTCGGGTATTTGTTACTTGCATTGTTACCATAGTTGAGGAAGGTCTGATAGCCTCGTCCGTTGTTGGCATCACTGGTGAAGTAGCCCAAAGGTGCGTAACCTGTGTTCCATGTAGCGTTGTAATTCTGGGCCTTCCAATTATCGCCATCAAGGGAACCCTGGTCGTAGTAAAACCAGCTACTGCCTTTAGTGAAAAGGGTAGTTGTGCTGGTGTTCCCCTTGCTGCTTTGCCATCCGAGAAAGTGATAACCAGCTGGTGCAGAAGCTTTCAGCGTGATGGGCGCAAAAAGCTGACCAGAGAATTTGTTGGTCGGAACCTGAAGTTCATTGACCAGCAAACGTGCCTCCTCTATATTGGTTGAAAGGGTGACCTGTAACGGCTTATCCAGTCCCAGGAAGTTTCTCATGTTAGTAATGGCATTGGTCTGACGAGTCTTGGTGAGCGTATTTTTCACGCTGTTACCCGTGGAGCTCGCGGAGCGTCCTTCGAGGCTCATGGCAGGATTGACATGGTTCAGCATCTCATTGATAACCTCTTGAACCCGGGAAGGCTCGAAAACACTGCCGGTTATCAGGCAGAACTGATCAATGAACTGTTTCTTGAAGGTTTCATTTTGCAGCATGTTCAGGAAGATGGTGACAAACTCAATCTCCCTGTACAAGCGTCCCTCCGGGTAGAGGTTACTCACCCCATAGAGTTGGTCAAAGGTCCACCATTTAGCATCTCGGAACCAGTTAAAGGCATTGTCTGTGGCAAAGGCACCATCAGTGTCAAAGAGAACGAACCGGAAGCGGCTGTTGGCTGAGTCTTCGCTACGTTCACGGAATGCCTTGATATTGTTCTTAGGCCAGTCAGTGCCAGCGATATACAGTTCAATAGCCATGTAGTTGAGGTATTCCTCCATATCAACTATCTGTTTAATGCGTTCGTAGCTGAGCGCATCGTCAGCACTCATGGCAAGGCTGTACCATTCGTCCCATATATCCTTGGTGCCTTCTTGCTGCACATAACCGCTGTCGGGTGACATTTTCCATTGATCCTGGTTGTCCGTATCAATGCCGTAATTGGCAAACGCATAATTTTTATTATTGGGTTCGCGCAGGTTCTCCACGCCAATGTACTGTCCGTTATGGAAGATATGTACGGGCCGGTAGCTCTGTGTTTCAGCATATACGTCGGAGGTGGTGACAACCTGCTGTATGGCTGGGTCTTTGATGCGATCATTGGTATCATTACCTCCATTGCGTACCTTCAGGGCCTTATGGCGGAGGAAGGGCTTGTTCTTGAAGAACTGATAGTTCAAGCGGTTGTTGCCTTCGTAAATCTTGTTGGCTTTGATATTGAAAGAGTGGGGTGTCCATGCACGACTCCAACCGCCTGTAGCTTCTATGCCAACTTCTTGGTTGAAGGCGGAGTGTCCGTCTTCTGTGAAAAACTCAATATTGGCAGGTCGTTCCCAGTCCATGTTCCAATTACAGGCACTACTCTGTCCGTTTCCAGGACGTCCGTTGCCGTTACCCTGTACGAAGATACCCAACTCATTGCCGTAGAGGTTGGCGCGGTCAGATACGAGTGAGATGACGGGAAGTGTGTAGCTCTTATCCTTATAGATATAGGAACGCGTGACGACAGGGCTGGAAAGATAGCCGTTCTGGAAGAAACGAAGACGCAGGATTGCTGTATGATCGAAAGCGAAGAAGCCATCGGTACTGGTCATACCGTTGTCGAGGGTTGGCGTACTGCCATCGAGGGTATAGCGCAGGGTGGCACCCGTGGGGATATTGGTGACTTGTGCCAATATGTTTCCAGTGAAGAAACAACCGTCTGTGTCGATAGCTGGTGCAGCCAAACGGA
This sequence comes from uncultured Prevotellaceae bacterium, assembly GCA_947305005.1. GTDB lineage: Bacteria > Bacteroidota > Bacteroidia > Bacteroidales > Bacteroidaceae > Physcousia. Next base: position 5,277 of record CAMZCM010000014.1, read on the forward strand.
TGTTTGCAAACGATGCCGTTGTGTTGGTGGCCGCAGGTGTAGGCTTATCCGTATAGCCCCATTCATCGCCTCCATCGGTCTTTCTGGCGTAAGAGGTGCGGGTGATTGCCGGTGGATAATCCAGTCGTTGCAAAATGGTACCTGCTTCATTGGTAATGAAGATGGTACCGCCATCGCAGTCCAGCTTGAAGTTGATGGTCTTGGGTGTCCACATGGAATAATGGTCGAACCACAGGGCGCAGAAGCCCTTAGCAGGCACGTTACCATGCAAGTGAGTCGTAAGGGCAAATTTCTTAAGGTCTGAAGGATCGTCAGAAAGATATAAACCGTCTAGGGTTGCAGCCTTGTCTGTTTTATTGAAGAGTTCTATCCAACCGCCGTAGTTGAAGGAAGGATCCACGAACATATCGACATTGGCCTGCTGGATCTCGTTGATGATGATGGCGTCAGGTGATACCTCATTGGCGGTCACGGTAACGATGCATCTGGCACTGACATTTCCATACTTGGTAGAAGTCACGGTGATGGTCGTGATGCCAGGTTTCAGTGCTTGTACGAGTCCGTTCTGATCAACTGAAGCCGCTGCTTCATTGCTACTGGTGAAGGTAAGTCCTTTATAAGTGGCATCGGCAGGGATAATGGTAGGGGTGAGCTGTAATTGTTCACCTTGTTGAAGTGTTTCAGAGCCCTTAGCAAGGGTGATGCCCGTGACCTTTTTTACCGTGCCGTACCAGTAGAGTTTCACATTATCGAATGCCATCCAGTTGGCGGTGGTGTTTCTGGTTTGTACGCCGATGGTGAGTTGAGAGTTATTGGTGGTCATCTCCACGCTGAAATGCTCTGGTAAGCCATCCCCTGTCGATATGGTTGATGTCGCCTCATTACTTCCATCATTGAGGAACAATAGTACGCCAGTAACAGGTGTTGAGGTGTTCCCCTGATAAACACCGATGGCATCGGCTTCAAGTCTATACTTACCAGCAGGTATCCGTGTCAGTTGTTGGGAGATGGCGGCATCTCCCAAGCGACGCCAATTGCTTTTTTCGCGCCAAGCCTCTGCAAACTGGCTAATACGAATCGTGCCGTTGCGATAGCTTGCACTTTGGTAACCATGATTCTGCGAAGCCTCTGAGTATGTGTCCGTCCAACCATTGATGTTTCCGTTAAAGTTGGGGTTTGTGACATACTCATCAGTGACATCTACCCATTCCTGGGCAAATGTCACTGAAGTATAGAGCAGGCACAGCAGTGCCGGTAATAGATGTTTCATATAAATTGTCAGTTAGTTGTATATAGTGCGGGTTGCCTATTTGATATTCGGCTCTTCGAGACCCAGCCCTCTCTTCCTATCCACGACCTTTAATACCAAGCCGAGGAGGAGGGCAGCGACACCGAGACTGGCCAGCATGACAAGCGGTGCGGTGTAGTTGTACTGTGTAGGATCAGTGATGCCCGGGTTGGTGTTATCAAGCACCTTGCCGATGAGCAGCGGGAAGAGCCATAGACCGATATTTTGGATCCAGAAGATGAGCGCATAGGCAGAGCCAATCACTTTGGCATCCACAAGCTTAGGTACGCTGGGCCAGAGGCTGGCAGGAACCAGCGAGAAGGAGGAGCCCAGCACGAGAATGGTCAAGTAGGCGATGATGATGCCACCAACGGCATTGTCCTTAAAAGCGGGCAGGACAAAAGCAAATGTCAGGTGGCAGGCGATGAGCAACAGAGAACCCAGGATGAGCATCGTAGCAGCTTTGCCCTTATGATCGACATAGCTGCCGAGGATGGGGGTAATCAGCACGGCCAACAAGGGGAATACGGCGAAGATGGCTTCAGCAGACTGACGCATGAATCCCATGTAGCAATAAGCGATGAGAGAGAGGATGCTGATGCCGAGTAGGCAATACTTGCTGACACTCTTTTTCTGGAAGTTGCTGGCGAAGCCGGTAGCAGCCACAATGAGCATGATGATATACTGCACGATGGTCACACTATTTCCAGCCCAGAAAGAACCTGCCTCGGGAGCTGTCAAGGTAAGGTTGCACTGAAGCATGTTCACGGCATACTTCTGGAAGGGGAAGATAGCGGAGTAATAAAGAACGCAGAGCAATGCTACGAGCCAGAAACCGCTGTCGGTGAGAATCTTACCTAAGTCGCTGATGCGGAAGGGATCGTCTTTTTCTTCTGCTTCTCCCGTTTGGGCATCGAGTTTCTTGTCCATGAAGAAATAGACAATGGTCATGATGAGGGCGATGCACATCAGCACGACACCGAAGGCAACAGAGCGACTGACGCTGACCACGCCACCGAGACGTGCGAAGAACGGTGAGAAAATCATACAGGTAGCTACGCCCAAGCGAGCCAATGCCATCTCAGAGCCCATAGCCAATGCCATCTCACGTCCTTTGAACCATTTGACAATACCGCGAGAAACGGTGATACCAGCCATCTCACAGCCACAACCGAAGATCATGAAGCCGCAAGCAGCGAATTTCGCAGAGGCTGGCATTCCTTCATAGAAAGGAGAGACGCCGAGCTCATCGAAGACTGGAATGTAGTTGAGGTGATGGGTGAACCATGTGGCGAGACTGCTGTTGGTGAAGATATCGCTGACGGCATACCATTTGACAAGTGCACCGACGACCATCACAGCGGCAGAGAGCACAGCCGTGAAACGCACACCCATCTTATCAAGGATGATACCGGCAAAGATAAGGAAGAAAGCGAAGACATTGAGGAATACCTCAGAGCCTTGCATCGTACCGAAGGCAGTGGAATCCCAGCCACGGGTCTCGAGCATCAGGTCTTTGATGGGGGACAGGATGTCCATGAAAATGTAGCTGCAGAACATGGCCATAGCCAGTAGTAGCAGGGCTGTCCAGCGCATCGCGGCGCTGTCACGAAGGGTCTTTTCCATTTACAATTTTACGATTTACAATTTATAATTTTCGTTATTGCATTATATCGTTATGACGTTATTTCGGAGTTTATTTCAGCCAGCGGGCGAGCCAATCGAAGAAGGTGCGCTGCCAGAGAATACCGTTCTGGGGCTTAAGCACCCAGTGGTTCTCATCGGGGAAAAGGAGCAGTTCCGCTTCAATGCCGCGCATACGTGCTGCGTTAAAAGCACTCATGCCCTGGGTGGCGTTGATGCGATAATCTTTCTCGCCATGGATGCAGAGGATGGGGGTATCCCATTGATCCACAAACTGGTGGGGAGAATTTTTGTACGTCTTATCTGCATTGGCTGAGCGGTCCTTGTTCCAGTAGGCATCTTCGTATTCCCAATTCGAGAACCAGTTCTCTTCGGTCTCGGTGTACATGGATTCGAGGTTAAAGGCACCGTCGTGGGCAATGAAGCACTTGAAACGTTTGTCGTGATGGCCAGCGAGGTAATAAACGCTGAAGCCACCAAAGGAAGCGCCGACAGCACCGAGGCGGTCACTATCGACGTAGGGGAGGTGATCGCAGGCATCATCGATGGCGCTGAGGTAGTCTTGCATGCACTGACCTGTCCAGTCACCAGAGACTTCTTCCAGCCACTCCTGTCCGAAGCCAGGGAGGCCACGACGGTTGGGGGCGATGATGACATAGCCCTGTGAGGCCATGATGTAGAAGTTCCAGCGGTAGCTCCAGAACTGCGAGACTGGTGACTGCGGGCCACCTTCGCAGAAAAGGAGGGTAGGATATTTCTTTGAGGGGTCGAAGTGAGGGGGCTTGATGATCCAGTAGAGGAGTTGCTGGTTGTCTGTTGTTGCACACCAACGGGGCTCGCAGCTGCCGGGGGCAAGTTGAGAGAGGATGTGGTCGTTCTCGGCCGTGATACGGGTGATGGTTGCAACGGAAGAGCCGTTCTTGGGGCCCTCGGGAGAACCCTCGGGAACCGTAACAGAACCCTCGGGAACCGTAACGGCATACAGGTCTGCAGGGTGGAAATAGTCGTGGCGCTCCATGAGGAGGCAATCCGATGGACCATTAGACGACTTTCCAGGAATCATCTGTAGGCTGCCCCAGTCTGCCTGATTGTTCGTGAGCTGTGTCACTTCCCCTTTTAAATTGGTACGATAGAGGTTCTCAGTACCATGCCAAACACCTATATAATATAAGGTGTAGGAATCGGGTGCCCAGCAGAAGTCATCCACATTCGAGTCAAATGACTCCGTGACGTATATCTTGGCTTGATCGTTTTCTGGATCCTTGGACAACTGGCTGAGGTCATAGACGCAGAGGCGGTTGCGATCAGCTTCGTAGCCGTCACGTTCCATCGAGAGCCAAGCGACATAACGGCCATCGGGCGAGAACTTGGGGTTCTGGTCGTAGCCCACATTCTGGTCCTTTAGGTTTACATTGATGGCCTGGTTTTTCAGAGTCTTGGTGGGGTTCAACTGCTCTCCATCGCCAATTGCTGTACAAGGTTGAGTACCGAATTCATGGAACGGCTTGCAGAGGTTCTTGGTCTTGTTCATGTCACCGCTCTCCACATCATAGAGAAAGATGTCGGAGTCGGTGCTGATGCTGTAGGCGAGGCCGGTTTTGGTGCGGCAAGTGAAAGCAATGTACTTGCTGTCGGGACTCCACGCCAGCTGCTCAATGCCGCCGAAGGGCTCCATGGGGCACTCGAAGGGCTCACCTTCGAGGATGTCAAAATCTTCCGTAATCGTACCATCTCCGCTCACGGAGCAGACAAAGGGATGCGGGATGCTCTCCACGTAGTGGTCCCAATGGCGGTACATCAGGTCTGTGATGACCATACCGGTGGTCTTGGGCAGGTCTGCGGGCTTCTCTTTGATGATCTCATGGAAGGGAACACGCTTGATGATGATCACCTTCTTTTGATCAGGGGAGAAGAGGAAGCCCTCCACAGTGCCGTCTGTCTTGGTAAGCTGCTTGCGCGACTTGCCCTTGGCATTCATTGTCCAGATCTCGCCCTTGTTGGCAAAAGCCAGTTTGTTGGCACTCAGCCACACAGGGTCGCTGCCAGGACCGAGGAAGGTGGGTTGGCCATAGGGGGAACCCTCGGGAGAACCCTCGGGAACCGTAACAGAACCCTCGGGAGAACCCTCGGGAACAGTAACAGGGGAGGGGATGTCCTGAATATAAATAACTGTGTTACTGCGGTTCTCCTCTACACTGTAGTAGGTCACTTGATAGGCCACACGGCTGCCATCGGGGCTGACAGCGTAGGAACCGATACGTCCCATGGCCCAGAGGGCTTCGGGGGTGAGGGTGTCGCTGGCGAGCTGGATATTGCTGCGCGTGATGAGAACTTTCTGATCTTTAGTACAGGCACTCATGGTAGCGATGACCAAAAGGAGGAGGGCAAATCGTTTCATATCTATTATTTCTTTTGTTGGCGCTGTTGTTCCTCTGCCATCTTCTGCAGGGCTTCCAGGCGTGCAGCCATGCCCGATTGCTTCTTGGGGTTGTTGGCGTTCTTGGCCTTGTAAGCTTCGAGTTGTGCCAGGAGCTTCTTGTCATCCGTTGTCTTGCGGAGGAACCACATAATCAGGATGCTGGTGAAGCCGGAGAGGAAGTAATAATAGTTCAGACCTGAGCTGTAGGTGTTGAACATGAAGAAGAACATGAGCGGCATCAGATACATCATCCAGCGCATCATCTTCATACTCTGTTCCTGTTCAGGAGACATGGCGGCGCTCTGTTGCTGTTTCATGCTGATCCATGTATTGACAATCTGCATGAGGCAGAAGAGGACGCAGAAGATGCTCAGGTGGTCACCGATGAGCCAGATGTCCTTGCCCCAGTTGATGACATCGTCGTAAGCTGAGAGGTCGTCAGCCCAGAGGAAGCTCTGTCCGCGAAGTTCGATGGCGTTAGGCACGAAGTTGAAGAGGGCAATCCAGATAGGCATCTGGATGAGCATTGGCAGACAGCCGCCCATGGGCGATACACCGTATTGTGAATAGAGTTGCATCGTCTCCTGCTGTTTCTTCATCGCATCTTCCTTGTTGGGGTATTTGGCATTGAGCGCATCGATTTTTGGCTTGAGTACGCGCATGCGGGCGCTGGCCAGATAACTCTTCTTGGTGGCTGGATAAACAAGGGCTTTCACGATGATGGTCAACAGCAACAAGACGAGTCCCATGTGGAGACCGAAGCCCTTGAGCCAGTCGAAGAGATAGATGATGAACCATCGGTTGATCCAACGGACAATAGGCCAACCGAGATAAACGAGATCTTCTAACTCAAGGTCCTTGTCGGCATTGATACTGAGGTCGTTGTGAGCTTTCAACGTGTGGAAGTCGTTAGGACCGAAGTAGAGTTGGAGCTGTGTAGGCTGAGCGCCTGTGGGGTCGAAGGCCGTCTGCATCGTGGCCTCGTAGTTCTTCAGATAACCCTGTCCTTTCTTATATAGTTGTGATTTCAGGTGGACATTGGTAAATTCCTGTTGGCTGATGAGCACAGCGCTGAAGAACTGGTTCTTGAAAGCAACCCAGTCGAGGGGCTCTTCGATATCCTTTTCTTTATCAGCGGTCTCGGAGAGGTTGTCTGTATCGCCATTGGCCTCATGATAACGGATGCAGGCGTAGCGCTGCTCGAAGTCGAAACCTTTCTCCAATTGGCGGGCGCGGTCTGTCCATGTGATGTCAAGCGTCTTCATGGAAGGCGCAAAAAGGTTGCTGATGCCGTTTGCACGGACCACCATATCTACCATGTAAGCATCAGGACGGAGTGTGTACTCGATGTCAAGAGAGCCTGTGGCAAGGGGGAGACGGAGGGTGAGGGATTGGGGACCCTCGGGAGAACCCTCGGGAACCGTAACTGAGCCTTCGGGAACCGTAACTGAGCCTTCGGGAACCGTAACAGAACCCTCGGGAAGCGTAACAGAGCCTTCGGGAGCAGAAACCGGTTCGAAATAAAGGTTGGAGGTGATGATGTTCTCATTCTTGCCAGCGAGGGAGAGAATCATCTTGCTGTCTTTGGCACTGATGAGATGAACGGGTTCCTTCTGCTGGTCGTTATAATTCTTGAGCTCTGCATCCTCGATGATGCCACCGCGTGTGTTGATGGTGATCTTCACGAGCTTGTTCTCGAGTGTGATGAGTTGCTCGGTACCTTGAGAGGCAGCGAAGAGGATGCTGGTGGAGTCGGGACCCTCGGGAGAACCCTCGGGAACCGTAACAGAACCCTCGGGGACCGTAACAGAACCGGAAGACGCGAGGGCGGCTTCTGCCTTTTGAGCAGCAGCTTGTTGGGCGGCTGCAATGGAGTCGCGTTCACGTTGTGCTTTCAATTGTGCTTCGCTGGGACGGCTGTACCATGAGAAGCCGATGAGCACGAGGCCCATAAGAATAAATCCGATAATTGTGTTCTTGTCCATGTATTTAAAATTGACTATTTACTGTTTTTCCTTTTTCGATGGCAAAACCATCGAGTACACTGAAAATGAATGAATAAAAGGTGTTATAAATTAATAAAGGGTCTTGTTAATTTCTTCGATATAATTCAAAAGCTCATCGCGTCCCTGACCCGTCTCTGAGGAAGTGATGAAGTGGGGTGGGAGGGGTTCCCAGTCTTCTGACAGGCGAGTCAGATAGGCATCGATGCTCTTGGTAAGCGCCTGTTTGCCGAGCTTGTCCGCTTTGGTAAAGACGATGCTGAAAGGGATGCTGCTTTCGCCGAGCCATGATAAGAACTCCATATCAATCTGCTGGGGCTCATGGCGACAGTCGATGAGTACGAAAAGATTTGTGAGACTTTCCCGTTGCAGGATGTAGCTGGAAATCATCTGTTCCAGCTTGGCACGTTCTGTCTTGCTACGTTTGGCAAAACCATAGCCTGGCAGATCCACCAGATACCACTCATTATTGATAATGAAGTGGTTGATGAGTAGTGTCTTACCGGGTGTTGCTGAAGTCTTGGCCAACTTCTTGTTGCCTGTCAGCATGTTGATCAGGCTGGATTTACCGACATTGGAACGTCCAATGAAAGCGTACTCTGGACTTTTATGTTCGGGGCACTGGTTGATGAGTGCACTACTCTTGACGTAGTTCGCGTACTTGATGATCATCCTCTTAGAAATCGTAGCTTAAGCCCAGTGATACCCATTCCTTAAACATCCAATATGTTCCCGTGTGATCCTCTCCAGCCTTGTATTTCGTAGAACTGTCGTCGAAACGCGGGTACAGGTACAACTTGGATGACAAGTATCTGTTGATGGTGAAGTTAAACGTGTTCTCCCATTCAATGCGGGTGAGCTCCAGATTGGAGAACCAATAGAGACGGGATTGCCAAGAAATGTTGTCTATGATCTTGTACGTGAAGTTCAAGTCCACGTTGGGACCCCACTCATGTTTGCTGTTATGTCCTTCGCGGATGCCATGTCGGCTGATCAGTGCCTCGCGGTCCACGTAGGTCACCACCCATGAGAGGGGTGCCAAATGCAGTTTACCGGAGATGCGCTTTAACTTGATGTCGTAATCCATACCAATTGATGAGCGGATATACAAAGGAGACAGGAAGTCGGCGGTTACGTTCTCGCCTTTATTGTCAAAGCTCATGTAAGGTTGTGATTCCAACTGCAACTGTGCAGAGTAGTTCCAATTACCGATGGCTTTGACGCCGAGGTTGGAGGTGAAACGCAGCAAGTTGGACGTGGCGCGGAACTTAGGCTCGGTGTTTTCCGAGGTCTGGAAACCCAGCTGAGCCTCCATTTTGTTGTTCCATTGCAGGCGGCGTTTGTTGTTATAATTGGCTTCGAGGGTAAGCATACTGAGCATGGTGTAGTTCTTCTCACCGCCCTTGTACCAGTTGTCGGAGAAATAGTTCTGCGTAAACTGCAGCGAACCGTTCCCTTTCAGTGTCCAGAAGTTCGGACGCTTCACTTCGGGAGCAATGTCCTGAATATCTACATCGGGCAATACCAGGGGAGCTGTCTCTTCGGCTATGTTCACTTCTTCTTTCACCTGTTGCTCCAGATCAGAGCGCAGCTTGCTGGTGTTCATCAGCTGGGGCTGCGTGGAGGAGAACAGTTGTGGCATCTGGATATAAGCTAAGTCCAGCTGTTCACTCATCACCTCGTCCAGCATCAGCTGTTGGTCGGTAGTAGAGCCCAATGAGGGCAGTGTGGATGTTGAAAGATTGAGCCCATTTACGATACTCATGTTATGTGCCAAAGCACTATTATACACGGTTCCAGGGGCAAAGATGCGGAACAGGTAAGGATTGGGTATCATCTTTTTCTTCTTTGTCGCGTTTTGCTGGTTCTGATTGACCAGCTTGGACAGAGAATCCTTATAGGCGAGGTAATACGAATTGGATTGTAGCACGAGGTCTAAATCCATGGGAATTGTAGGAATCGTGTCAAGCGATTCCGAATTTGTCTGGCTCCACGCAGAAGCTGACAACAGAAAAGCAGCAAGTGTAAGATAAAATCTCATATGCGCGAATCTTTAATATAATATATTTTAGGCCGCAAAGATACGAAAAAAGGTTGAAAGACTATCCTCTTTGGGGCATTAAGGAGGTTTTTTTTAAGAAAAACCACATTTTCTGTTATTTTTATAACGGAAAAAACTTGAAATCACCTATCTTTGAACACAAAAATGATGTTATGATGAAACTTATTGCAGATGCAGGTTCTACCAAGACCGCGTGGGGGTGCATAGCTGCCAACGCTCCCGTGGAACCTTTTGAAACCGACGGTATCAATCCGGTGCGAGACAGTAGCGCAACAATTGCTCATATCCTTCATCAGGTGAAGCAGCATCTTCTGCAGTCTGATGTGACCGAGGTGGATTTCTATGGGGCGGGTTGTATCGCTCCCTATTCTGATGCTGTGGCGACTGCCCTGCGCGATGTTTTTCCTGCGGCTGACATCCATGTGGAGAGCGACCTTTTTGGGGCTGCCCGTGCGCTCTGTGGCCATGAAGAAGGAATTGCATGTATCCTCGGAACAGGTTCTAATTCATGCTATTATGATGGTGAACATATAGTGGACAATGTCTCTCCATTGGGGTGGATCCTGGGCGATGAAGGCAGTGGTGCTGTCTTGGGCCGATTATTGGTGGGTGATGTTTTGAAGCGACAGTTACCGCCTTCGCTCTGTACCGCCTTTTTTGATCAGTTCCAGTTGTCGCAGTCCGATATCATCGCTGCTGTTTATCGTTCCCCTCAGCCTAACCGTTTCCTGGCTTCGTTGGTTCCTTTCATCGCGGTCCATGCTTCAGAGCCCGCTATCCATGACTTGCTCCTTCGTGAGTTCCGTCGTTTCTTTACCCGCAATGTTGCAGCCTATGGTCGTCCAGACTTACCCGTTCATTTCGTTGGCGGTGTTGCAGCACATTTCTCGAAAGCACTATCGGAAGCCGCAGACTATGAAGGGTTTAAGCTTGGAAAGATCGAACGTTCTCCGCTGAGCAAAATGATGGCCTTTCATGCTGGATAGGAATACATAGTACTTTGGATTTTGTAAAGTCTGAAATAGCAAAATGTATTTTTAGCCGTTCGTTAATGCAAAATTGTGTGTAGAATTCTTTTGAAAAGTTCAATTTAATGCTGTATAACATGCTTTTGAAGAGACAACGAATGTCAAATGCTCTTATCTTTGCTGCCGTTATCCTGAAAACAATCTTTTTACCTTAAACGGACTAATACCTAAAGACTGAAGCAATAGGGTCGCTGAGAAGCGGCCCTTTTGTTGTATGAAGTTGGAATCCATTTTTTGCAATCATCTGTTTTATTTTGTTGAATTTTTCTTTGAAGAGTCAAGGGAAAAACGTACTTTTGCAGCGAATTTGTGGGTGCAACCAATGGGTATCTATTGAGAAAAAGAAAGAATCAATGAAGCAAGGTTTTGATAACGAGAAATATCTCCACATCCAATCCGACCATATCAAGGAACGTATCGCCCAGTTTGGCGATAAATTGTATATGGAGTTCGGAGGTAAACTTTTTGATGACTACCACGCCAGTCGTGTGCTGCCCGGCTTTCAGCCTGACAGTAAGCTGCGGATGTTGATGCAGTTGAAGGACGATGCGGAAATCGTCATCGTCATCAGCGCTGAAGACATTGAGCGTAACAAGGTCCGTAGTGACTTGGGCATCACGTATGACAAGGATGTGCTGCGCCTGCGCGATGTGTTTACCGAACGTGGTCTGTTGGTCAGTTCTGTGGTCATCACGCACTTCAATGGCCAAGCCAGTGCCGTCGCTTTTCGCGAACAGTTGGAGCGTCTGGGTGGCGTGCGGGTGTATTACCATTATCTCATTGAGGGCTATCCCACGAACGTGGAGCTGATTGATTCCGAGGAGGGCTTTGGCAAGAATGATTTCGTGGAGACTACGCGTCCCTTGGTCGTGGTGACGGCACCTGGTCCTGGTAGCGGTAAGATGGCTGTCTGCTTGAGCCAGCTATGGGGCGAGAACCGTCGTGGCGTGAAAGCCGGCTATGCGAAGTTCGAGACCTTCCCCATCTGGTCCATCCCTTTGAAGCACCCTGTCAATGTCGCTTATGAGGCAGCTACGGCTGATTTGAATGACGTCAATATGATTGACCATTTCCATCTGGACGCTTATGGCAAGACTGCAGTGAATTATAACCGCGATATTGAGATATTCCCTGTGCTCAACGCTATTTTCGAGGGCATCTATGGTGAGAGTCCTTATAAGTCGCCGACAGATATGGGCGTGAACATGGCTGGATTCTGCATCAGCGATGATGCGGTATGTTGTGAGGCTTCAAAACAAGAGATCATCCGTCGGTATTACACGGCACTTGGCGAGATGCTGGATGGCAAGAAGGGTGATGAGGAGGTGAATAAGATTGCCTTGTTGATGAAGCAGATGAAGCTAACTACAGCTTACCGTCCGACGACGGTGGCTGCATACGAGCGTCGTTTGCAATCTGGCAAACCGGCAGCAGCGATGGAACTGGAAGATGGAACGATTATCACCGCAGACACCAGTGACCTGTTAGGTCCTTGCGCCGCTTTGTTGTTAAATGCCACGAAGCATCTGGCGGGTATAGACCATCAATTGAAATTGATTCCACAGGATATGATTGTGCCCATCCAGCGCATGAAAACATCGATGTTGCATGGTAACAACCCCCGTTTGCATACGGACGAAGTGCTGATAGCGTTAGCTGTGCTCTCACAGCATGATGAGAACTGTCGTCGTGCTTTGGATACGTTGCCGCAGTTGGATGGCTGTCAGGTTCACGCTACAGTGATGCTGGGCGAGGTGGATCGCAAGATATTCAAAAAGCTGGGTTGCGGTTTGACATGTGATCCGGTTCGAAAAGTTTGACCTCTTATTCATCTTTAGTATAATAAGAAAGGGACGCATCAACCGTGCGTCCCTTTCTTGTATTCCATGATCAATAATTACTTGGTCATGTAGATGTCCAGTGTTCCTCCACGAACGAGGTCTTCATGCTTGAGGATGAGAGCACCCTCTTCACCGCGTTTGGGCTTATCGATAGCCTGACGCTGGAGAGGCTTGCCGTTGAGGACTGCTTTCTTGATGTAGAAAGCTTTGTCGCTAAGGCCGTGGGTGCGGACGGTGAAAGTCTTGCCGTCACCCACATGGATGGTAGCCTCCTTGATCAGTGGAGAGCCGAGGACATAGTCACCACCACAGGGAGCGACTTGATAGAAGCCGAGAGCAGAAAGAATGTACCAAGCGGACATCTGACCTACGTCCTCGTTGCCGCAGAGACCTGCGGGCTGATCGGTATATAATTCGTTTTGAATCTGGTGTACGATCTTGGCTGTCTTACGGGGCTGACCCATCAGGGCATAAAGGTAGGCGATGTGGTGGCTGGGTTCGTTTCCGTGAGCATACTGACCGATAAGACCAGTGATGTCGGGCTGTGCATTTTCGTTGAGCTTACTATCAGCCAGGAAGAGGCTATCCAAACGCTTCACAGCAATTTCGCGACCGCCGAGCATCTGCATGAGACCTTCGACATCGTGGGGAACGAGCCAGAGGTACTGCCATGGATTACCCTCGGTGAAGGGACGTGTCTGGTGGTTGGGGTTGAAGCCCTCGAGGCTCTCGAAGGTGCCGTCAGAGTTCTTGGCACGCATAAATCCAACGCGCTTGTCATAAAGTGCAGGATAGCTATGGGAGCGATTGTCGAGGAATTTGATGGTCTTGCTCAGCTTGTCGTCAGTGTGATTCTTGAGGTAAGCCTTACCAGCCTGTACAGCGGCCCAGTCGGCTAACATATATTCTAAGGTACGTGAAACACTCTCGCCGTGGTGGTCGTTGGCTACGTAACCGTATTTCTTCATGTCATCCAGACCGCGCTCGTCCATGAGCAAGCTGGAGGTCATCGCCTTCATCGCATCCAGAGAATCTTTGACGAAGCCCTTGAGGAGCAAGTCTGCGAGGATGGGTACAGCAGGGCAGCCGACCATACAGTTGGTCTCCTGAGACATCAAGTGCCACACGGGGAGCTTGCCCTGCTCGCGGAAGATGCGGAGGTAAGTGGTGGCGATGGCGGGCATCATCTCAGGCAGGATAATAGTGGAGAGGGGGGCGGCAGCACGGTAGGTGTCCCAAAGGGAGAGGGTAGTGAGGAAGTTGGAAGAACCAACCGGAGAACCCTTAGGTGCCGTAACAGGCTTCATAGCACGATAAACGCGGTTGTCAGCACCACGATAGTCGCCATTGGCATCATCCCACGTCTGAGGAGCTACCATAAAGTGGTACATGGCGGTGTAGAAAATGGTGCGGTCACGGTCGTTCTGGAAGGTGGCTTGTATGCGGCCAAGCTCGCGGTTCCATGCAGCATCAGCATCGGCACATACGGTGTTAAAGTCCTTGACATTAGAACCTTTGAATACCTCATCCTTGAGGTTGGCGATGGCGTTAGCCTCTGAGACAGGGCTGAGGGCGATATTCACCAACAACGGCTCATTGGATGATGTAAGTTGCAGATGGTAGATAGGAGCAGCACCTTCACCGCGCTTGCTGTTTTCCGTGGACTGCTTTTGGATACGTGACTTCTGGTTGAGGCGCATCACGAAGTAGCAATGTTGCATGTATGCCCATCCGTGGCTCACGCGATAGCCCACGTAAGTATAGGGGTCAATCTGTTGCAGGCGTCCCGAAAGAAGTTCGTCATCGACACCATTTTCCAGGTCAACATACAGGTGTTGCTGAGCGCCCTCGGGGAAGGTGATGCGATACATCGCTGTACGCTGTGTGGCTGTGATTTCTGTGCGGATACCCGTCTCGGGCAGCACAATACTGTAGTAGCCAGGGCGTACTTCTTCTTTTTCATGGCTGAAAGGTGTAGCCAGTCCTTCACGTGAAAGCTTCAATCTCTTGATGCTTGGCATGATGGCAATGTCGCCGAGGTCGGAGCAACCGGTGCCGCTAAGGTGAGTCTGGGCGAAGCCTACGATCTTGGTGCCGCTCTCGTGGTAACCGGAGCACCAGTCCCAACCGGATTCGATTTGTGTGGGACCTGCGTTGACCATACCGAAAGGCACGTTAGCGCCTACAAAGACATGGCCATGATCACCCGAACCGATGCGGGGATCAACAAATTGGGTAAGTGACTGTGCCGTAGCTGTCATGGGCAGCACGGTCATGATGAAAAGATAAAAGATTTTTTTACTGATCTTCATGTGGTTTTTAAGTTAAATAGTTGTGTTATAATAGTTTGGTAATCACTGTTCCTTGATAGTAATGTTTTAAGATCTGGTCGTAGGTGTAACCCTGCTCGCCCATGACAGCAGCACCAATCTGACACATGCCAACACCGTGGCCCCAACCTTTTCCGTGGAGAATGAAACGGGCTGGTACGCCATTGGCGTTAACGTCTTCACGTTCAACGGTAAACGCGGCACTCTTCAGATGCGTATCGCTCAGTGCACAGCGGATTTCCAGCTCCTTGCCGATAGTGAAGGTACGCTCAGTGCCGACAATCTTCAGCTTGATGATTCGTTCGCCAGGGCCGCGCTCAATGGGGATAAGGTCTATGATGTCACCGAAGTCCATCTTCAGGTGATTGCTGATATAATGTTGAGCTTCTTCCTGTGTGAGGGTGACCGTCCACCGATAGATGTCCTTGGTTTCCAGATCATAGTCATTCAATACCTGTTTCAGGATCTTCGGATCGGAGGTGTTGCAGAAGGGGTCTTCGATGCTCTCGAGGTAAGAATGATGTTCATCTTCCCAGCAACTCTCAAAGGTCTCTGTTCGTCCGCCACAGCACTTGGAAAAACGAGTGTCGCAGACTTGTCCGTCGGAGGTCAGCACTTCGCCTTCTGTAGCACGAACGGCAGCAATGACTTCCGGACGGGAAGCGCGAGTGACGCCTTGGTAACGTTGGCAGTGATCGTCAGCACAGACATCAAAGATGGTGTGCTCTTCGCGGTCGTGCCAACGAATCAGTTCGGTCTCTGTCTTGGTGAATGCAAAGAAGTTATGGCTCTTGGCTGAGAGCGTCTGCCGTTTCTGTATCTGCGCTATCAGCCAGCTGCGGCTGATGACAGCAGATGCTTTCAGGAACTCTGAAGAACAGGTGGCGTTCATCTCACTACTGATGACGCTGGCCAGATAATCCTCGATGTTGAGTTCGTTGATGGCGACAATCTTCTCTTCATCGACAACTAGGCGCAAAGTCCCTTGGAACGTCTGAGCCTCGCGGCGCTCCCAATGGAAATCTTTGCCGATGACAACATCTTCCATCGTGAAACGGGCATCTTCGTTTGCCGGTTTGAACGACAGCTTACGATATACTTGGTCGTTCCAGAGCAAACCGCCGTCACTGAGGATGACTTCCTGTGGGCCGGATAACATGTTGCCTTTGGCTGTGTAGGCTCCTTTCAGTGTGAAACGGATAGCTTCAGCGGAGAGAAGTCCTACGGTGACAATGGGGGAAATCTCAACGGGTTCTCCCCCTGACTTCCCTGTTAGGGAGGGAGCGGTCATTTCTCCAGATGTGCCACGATTCTCTTTCTCTGAGGTCTCTGTTCCCTCCCACACCGGGAGGGCGGAGGGAGAGTCTTTCACCTCATCGATAATAGGTTTCAGCTCCTCTTTGGTCATCGTCACTTCTTGGAGAATACTGGCAGCCCAATCGGGTGTCAGCTTCCGGAAATCCTCTTCGCGAGGGGTGATGATGAGGCCGCCCATGTCTAATGCACCTGGGCTGATTAGCATTTGAGCCTCGCCTGATGCCGTATAGCAATCCGGACGGTGCTTCTTTCTGGGGAAGATGAGCGTGATGATTTCGTCGCTGCGACTCTCATCGCCTGCTTCGCGCCAACTAATCAGATTGACTCGTGGTTCCGTTTCACCTTCGTGAATAGGGAGCGCGTGGTAGAGGCGCTGACAGAGCAGACTGTCTTTCTCTTCAGGGAGAGAACGAATCACGAAGACGGGACAGGCATAGCTGTTGAGGATAAACAAACCACAACGCTGGCTGTTGTTGCCTGTATCTTTCATCTGCTGCATAGCGTCGGCTGTGGTGGGGTATAGCCTTTCCAACTGCGTCTCATACAGCTTCCAGTCGCGCTCAATGGGGACGACACCGCGTGATCCGGCTTGCAGGTGCATGTGATCTGGGCAGGAGGCTCCACAGAGAGGACCGTTATAGAAAACGATATGATGAGGCAGTGTCCAGGCCAAATGGCGCAACGTGCCAAAATGCTCCCACACGCTCTGTGGCTTATGCCGACGTGTCGGGATCGTGAAATGGCGCGAGAGGATAGGGTAGGGATTGACCAGCACCTGATAATGATGGCAAATCATCAAAGCATGTTGCTCTGGCGGACGATTCTCATCACACAGGAAACAGGGACGAGCCGCAATGCTATCCTTGTCTATCTTGGCACCTGTGGAGACGATGCGAGCGGGATTCCATTGTGCAGCAAACAGAATATCTCCAACTACCAGGTCGCGTTGCTGCACGTTGGCTTCCAGGGCATCATAATTCTTCTGGGCCAGCTCCCAATGTTCCAGCTCATCCTCGAAGAAACGAGTTACATCCTCTTCGCTGGCTTCTTTGCGCCATTCTGCGTTCAGTGCCTGACGCGCCTTAATCTCCGTCGTGCGTAACTGATCCTTATAGAGGTTGTTCTTGTTTACCTTTTCTGTGGAGAGGGCTGCGTCACTGTTGCCTTCCCAACGGCGGCACAGATAGAGCTCGTCGAAGATACGGCCGATGCGGTAGCGGCGACCGATCATCAGACCTAGCGCGTAGTCTTCTCCATAGCTGGTGTTGGGAATCTGTATCTTGCGCAGAATGGGCGTATAGAAAGCACGTGGAGCGCCTAAACCGTTGATGCGTAGCGCGTTGTTGCGTCCATTTTGAGGCGTCCATTCACGATGGTCAATAAGTCCAGGAGGTAAGGTGTTCAACTGGAAATCCGTCATGCGGTAGGAGCCGATCACCATCGCTGCCTTTTGTTCGCGGAAAGCATCTACAATGCGTTGCAACGTGTCAGAGCCGCTATAGAGATCGTCGCTGTCTAATTGTACCACGAAACGGCCGCACTCTGGATGGTGTACAGCCAGATTCCAACAACCGCCGATGCCGAGGTCGTCTCTTGATGGGACTAAATGAATCAGTTTGTCATTCTTCAGCTTTTCAATAGCCTCTCCCGTTCCATCATCGCTATGGTTGTCCACCACAATCAGGTTGAACGGAAACGTAGTCTCCTGTTTCAATACGCTACGGATGGCATCTTCGATGGTGCGTACGCGGTTGCGGACGGGGATGACAACGGTGGCTTCAATGGGGAAGTCCTCTTCATCGAATTTGATTTCGTCAAATTCATCGGGTGCCAGCAAAGCACCGATCATCTTCAGGTGTCGTGTGCACGCCCGTTCCATTTCTATTTGTCTGCGGCGGTTGCGCGGATCCACGTAGTCGAATTGCTTTTGTCCGCTCAGTCGGGTATCATCCTCAATCTCCGTATATAATGGCTCGGACAGATGCACGGGCAGCTGACGACGCGAGAGGAACAGGCGCAGGTCATACAGGCCGGCGAATTCATATTCACGCATCCGCTCTTGCGAGAAATAGTCCTGGACATCAGAAGTGCGCAACAATAGCAGTGAGCCGAAAGCGAAGTCATCGCGCACAGAGCCTAACTGGTAATCAATCAATGGCCGGGCCTCGACAGAGCCATCAGGTAAAAGGATGCGATGATCGGCATAGACCATCGTGGCATCCGTATCCTCGGCAACGGATAAAAGGCGTGTAAGGGCATGATAACCTAGTTGCAGTTCATAGCGCTTGGTATATAATAATATATAAGGTGTGTTGGCTTCAGCAGCCATTTGTCGCAGCGAACTGGTCTGAAAGGGATTCTCGATGAGATGAATGGCTGCAACCTGTTCCTCAGCTTGCAAGGCTTGGAGCGTTTGCGCCCCTTCATTTTCATCTGCAAAAGGTAAAAAACAACTGATTTTTGGCATCTGTTGATTGTTTTTCTGAAAAATTTTTGGCAAAGATAATACTTTTTCATCTTTTTATGTTATCTTTGCGCCAAATTAAACAATCTTTTAACTAACGTTATTCAACATGCAGAAACTACTCACTTTTGTTGCAGCCATTTGCATAGCTTTGACTGCCAACGCTCAATCTCTCTCCGTGACAGACAAAGACTGGCATTGGGAGAAGGGAACCATTGTCATTAACACTCCCCAACGAGAGGCCGGACAGACCGATGTCCTCCTATTGACGGCTCCGAAGCTTGAAACTGTCCGTGTGGCGTTCGTTGGTTTAGGTATGCGCGGACCTGGTGCTGTTGCCCGTTGGACATATATCCCAGGCGTTCAGATTGTAGCGCTGTGCGACTATGAAGCTGCACGCGCTGAGAAATGTCAGACCTACCTCCGCAATGCTGGTCTTCCCCCTGCCGCCATCTATTCTGGCGAGAAGGGCTATGAAGAGCTCTGCAAGCGCCCTGACATCGATATCGTCTATGTGGCTACCGACTGGGATCATCACTTCCCCGTTGCCAAATGTGCTTTGGAGAACGGCAAGCACACTGCCATCGAGGTGCCTTCAGCGATGAACCTTGCTCAGTGCTGGGAGCTGATTAATCTCAGCGAGAAGACCCGCAAACATTGCATGATTCTCGAGAACTGCTGCTACGACTGGTATGAGCTCAATGCGATGAACATGGCTCAGCATGGTGTCTTTGGCGAGATCCTGCGTGGCGAAGGTGCTTATATCCACAACCTGGATGATTTCTGGGACTACTACTGGAAGAACCCGGACGGCTCTGACCCTGACAAGCTCGGATGGCGCATGAAATACAATATGGAGAATCGTGGTGACGTCTATGCTACCCACGGTCTCGGCCCTGTGGCTCTGACTATGAATATTCACCGCGGCGACCGCTTCACAACGCTCGTCGCTATGGACACTAAGAGCGCTCATGGCAAGGAATATGTCGAGAAGAAGACCGGACGCCCCTGCAACAACTATCGTAACGGTGACCAGACAACAACACTCATGCGTACCGCTGAAGGTAAGGTCGTTGAGATTCAGCACAATGTCATGAATCCGCAGCCTTACAATCGCCTGTTCAAGCTCACGGGTACCAAGGGTTATGCCACGAAGTATCCTGAGGAGCATTTTGCTCTCGACAAGAGCCAGCTCGCTGCCAGTGGTGTCGCTCCCAAGGTGGACGACCTCTCCAGCCACGGATTCCTTCCCCAGGCTGAGCAGGAGGCGCTCGTTGCCAAGTACCAGCACCCCATCATCAAGAAATATGGTGAGATGGGAAAGAAAGTGGGTGGTCACGGCGGAATGGACTTCTTCATGGATGCACGCCTTGTCTATTGCCTCCAGAACGGACTGCCTCTCGACATGGATGTCTATGACCTCGCTGAATGGTGCTGCCTTGCTGAACTCGGCGCACTCTCGATGGACAACAATTGCGCCAGCGTAGCCTTCCCCGACTTCACACGTGGTGCTTGGAAGAAAGTTCCTGGCTTCCAGTTCGCATGGGCTGCTCCTGAGGCTGAAGCTGCTGCTGAGGCTGCTGCTGAGGCAAGCACAAATCAGCAGAAACAGTTGTGTGAGAAGTTCCAGCTTTGGGCAAAGTATGATGCTATGCGCAAGGCTACTTCAGAAAAAGATGTGAAGAAAGCCACAGCCGCCTACAACAAGGCCTGCGCCCAGATGGCCAAGGACGCAGCCAAAGCCAAGAAATAATGACCTTGAGAAGAAAGAGGCGATAGGTTAAAAAACGGTTTCTGCCGGCCGCTCTCACATATTCGGGCGGGTGCTCCAATATATTCGGGCGCCCGCCCGAATTGATAAGGGCGGGCGCCCGAATGTGAAAGGTCTGTAGTTCCTCCTCTGTTCCTCCTAAGGCTTCCCTCAGCTTCCTCATAGTGCTTTTTGTCCTTTCTTGTAGAGACACTCCCGACGATGCCATCTTCGCTCGTGGGTTGCGTGGTAAGGAAAAAGAGAATAAGCTCGCAGAGATTTTCAAATAAGTGAGAACTAAAATGCACATGAAATACTATAAAGAGGTTAAGTCTTGTTAATCTTAGACCCTTTCGAGATTTTTTGTTTGCTAGTGTCTAATATATGCTGTAATATCGCACTCGAAAAGGTATAAACAGTATGGCTGAACTTTGTGCTATTCTCGTTTTTCGACGGTTTAATTCAACAAAGAATAGTTGTTCTTCATATATAACTGAATAGTTTTATGAGCATAATTAATCAGGACTTTGAAGGGGCTATCGACCCGGAACAGAACCTATCTATTCAAGATATTGCAAAAGAACTTCGAGAAGTCACTCGGCAAATATTTGACAAAAGGAATCACATTGCCGCTTATGGCGCAACCATATTGGGGGTACTTCTTGTGATTAGTTCTTATTTTAATTGGTGGTATATTGCAGGAGGATTTGCTGTATGTTTTGTCTTATTTGCCGTTTATTCAAATAAGTCATTAAAGAACGTTCAAAAAGATGCAACTCTGAAACTTAAGCAGAAGTATGGGACGGTTCCTGTCAATGCCTTGTTCGGACAAACGCTGATGGAAGAGGTATGCTGGAACTTCCGAATAGGCCAATTTGACGATCAGAAGCTATTCTATCAAGCCTTGAAGATGTACAATGAGGAAGTACAGAAAAAACCATTTACTTATCCACTTACCGAACGACTGAATGGTGTAGGCAAGAAGGTTTGGATAGAATTTCTATGTTATGATGAAACCAAGGATGCTCCTGATAACTACGTTATTACTCTTGATCCTAATGATTCTATAGGCTTTACACCGTTGGATTTGCTTTTCTCTATTAATGATATTCTCTATCATGCTCTCGAGCACGACAATCACACCTTCTTTGAGGGACTACAATGGGACGGCCAAAACGGTGATAACACTTTCTTTTTCCTGAATCTTGGGAGCTGAATGAAACATCATTATTCGACAAAATTACCAAGAAGCGTACCTAAAAGATGACTCAGAAATAGCAAAAAAGCTCCTTTAATTTGCCGGTATCGGCAAAAAGCGGTATCTTTGCGGGTGAAAATAGAATATAAATTTGCCGATAGAAAAAGATGGAGTATATTTCAGTCATGCAGTTTGCCGAGAGATTCTGCATTTCGGAACGCACAGCCCGCAACTACTGTGCGAGCGGAAAGATTGAGGGAGCCTTCCTCACGGGTAAGACGTGGAACATCCCTGCGGATGCAGTTCTTCCACAACGAGGAGCAACCAAGAAAAAAGTGTCGCCCCTGCTGATTGCACTGCGAGAACAGAAAGCCTCACGGTTGAAGGGCGGCATATATCATCGGACACAGATAGACCTGACCTATAACTCCAATCATATCGAGGGTAGCCGTCTGACCCATGATCAGACACGCTACATCTTTGAGACGAATACTATTGGCATTACTGACGAGACAGTGAATGTAGATGATATTGTTGAAACGGTGAACCACTTCCGCTGCATCGACTACATCATCGACCATGCTAAGGACCCTCTGACGGAAGCCTTTGTCAAGCAGCTTCATCTGCTTCTGAAGACGGGCACTTCGGACAGCCGCAAGGATTGGTTCGCTGTGGGTGAATACAAACGCTTAGCCAATGAAGTGGGTGGCCAAGAGACTTGTCCGCCCAAAGAAGTGCATCGTCAAATGAAGGCTTTGCTTAGCGAGTATCATCGCAATAAACACAAGGCGCTGGAGGACATCCTCGATTTCCATGTACGTTTTGAGCAGATTCATCCTTTTCAGGACGGCAATGGCCGCGTCGGTCGCCTGCTGATGTTCAAGGAATGTCTGGCAAACGACGTCGTGCCTTTCATTATCACCGATGCCCTCAAACTGTTCTATTATCGCGGTCTGAGGGAGTGGGGGCACACCAATGGTTTTCTAATGGACACCTGCCTTACCGCCCAAGACCAGTACAAGTCATTACTCGACTATTTTAAAATCGTACACAAATGAATAAGAAAACTATCATCACCACATTGCTCGCACTTGTCGCAATGGCGGGGCAGGCACAAAAAATCAAGATGAACGAACCATCGTTCAGCGACTATCTGCCATTACTTAATGCCAAAGGCTATATGGCCTACAGCTTCGACACGAAGAAGTTCAAAGGTGTCGAAGTCGAACCAGTAGTAATGGAATATGTAAAAGGTGAAGAGCCGAAGGAAGTTCTCAACTTTAATGTCATCATGAGCCTCGACAAAAAGCTTGTCATTGGTTTCAGGCCATCAGACAATGATTCGACAGCCAACTACCTTTTTCATTTCAGCGAAAACAGAGGCTTTGGTGGCAGGCTCAATTTGAAGCCGATATTTGCTCCAGAAAATCCTGAAGACAGGTGGTTCATCTATGAATCTCGCCCCTTTGAACTTGTCGGCTCTTTCGAAAAAGGAAAGCTTATACCACTCGTCTTGTATGGCTCCTATTGGTACGATTCAGCAGCTGGCGGATGCCGTTTTTGCGGTGACAGTGAAATCAAACCTGACCTCTCGTCGGACATCGTGAAATATATTCCGCACTATTATGTCCTTGGCATAAAGATAAAATAGAACAATGACCAAGCAAATCATCATCACGAAACTGATGCATGGTGGTGAGTTGTCGAAATGGCTGTGGGTGAATGCTCCTTTAAATATCCTCCTATGCATAATAATTCCTAAAAGGCAAGACAGGAGTGCCGAAGTGTCGGGTAATTGGAGTAACTTTGCACCCACAAATCAAAAAAACATAGCAACATGAACGATATTTCGCCATACAACTCTTTTAAGGAAGGAAAGTGCGCATCGTATGGGATGCGGAACAAGAAAAGTACTATTTCGCGGTGGCGGACATAGTGCAAGTGTTAACTGATAGTACAGATGTCAAGCAGTACATCAAACGGATGCGAGCACGTGACCCAAAACTCAACTCCAGGTGGGGTACATTGTACCCCTACTCGAATGATGGCTGCCGATGGTAAGGTTTATAAGACCCAAGCCGCCGACCTTGAGGGTATCTTCCGCCTCACCTAGTCCATCCCCTCGTCGAAGTCGCCACCACGGAAATAGCTCGCCAACGCAAGACACAAGGTATGAAGGAAAGCCGACAGGCAGCACAGGCAGTCGGTCAGATAGCCAAGAACACCCGCGATGATAAGGAGCATCAACTGGGTCGCACCGTCATCTCTTCAGAGCGGGCCTCTGACTACATCAGACCAATGGAAAGGCTACGGGTAGGCGAGCAAAGCTCGGGAATGAACCAAGAAGCCGAGACCCTCCCGCTTCCTGATGAAGAATAATAACTGTTGCGGAACTATGCAACGGCCACTGATTAAGCCTACAATCCTTCGTACAAGAACTTGTTCCTAGCCGATACAGATGTAGATAATTAGCCCAATGCAAACAAAATGCAAAGTGATTGGGCCGTTTCTTTGCGATAATCTTGCTACTTTTGCGCATCAATACAAAAGCAATGAAACCGATTCTATTGTTAATGAGCGTATGTCTGCTGTTTGGATGCCGCAAGTCGCAAGACAGCGGAAAGACGTATGTCCTGCAAGGGGCGTGGATGCTGCAGCACGCGGAATATCCCACGGGTAAGATGCAGGACTATTCCATGGAGAATGGAACAGCCTGCCTCATCTATGAGGGTGACAGCATACTCTATGAGTGCATGATGTCCGTTACTCCTTCAGGTTTTATCTTCATGCCTGTTGCTAAGAATTCCGTGATGCTGATTCATAAGGGCGGTGGCAAATGGCTATATCTGGAGAACGACGATCCGCATCCGCTCACCGTCAATGATTCCATTGTCACTATCCAGCGAAACGGCATCTTATATTCGTGGGTTCGGGCAGATGAGATCTATGAGGAATGGGGCTCCGATATCTGCGAGATCATCGCTCGTGACATAGAAGATGAGGTCGCCTATAATGAAAAGAGGTACGTACTCTCTGCCAAAGAACGCAGGCAGGAAAAGACAATCCATTGGTATGGCTATTTCTCCGCTTTCATCATTCTTCTGACATTGGTGGCTGCACACTGGGCCATCATCAATCGCAGGGACAAGAGACAGCTCCAGCTGCAATTGCAGCAATTACAAGAGGTGAGGGAGAATCGTCCGCAAGCAGTACGGCAGGTTGTGGCGACGGTAGAAAACAAATTCTTCGCCTCTGACGAGTATGCCGCCCTGCAACGGCGCATGGCCAGCGGGCAGCTGATGAAGGCAGAAGAGTGGCTATCCGTTGAGCAGCACCTGAAGACCGTCTATCCTGGCTTCATCAGTCAGTTGCGAAGCCTCTATCCGATGTCCGATCTGGAATTTCATACATGCCTGCTCATCAAACTGCGCATCGCGCCGAAGGACATAGCCGCCGTGCTTGCCCGCGAGATGAGCACCATCAGCACGGTGCGCAGCCGCCTCTATAATAAGGTCTTCGGTCGCAAAGGCGGTGTCAAGGAATGGGACGATTTCATCCTTTCTATCGGTATGTGAACAACGTGCAAACTTTTTGCAAACTCTTGGCAAAGTGAATGCAAACAAAAGCCTTTGGTGGCCAGACGGAATGCCTGTACTTTTGCATCGACAATTCACTTAATGTCTAACCAATTAAAAAACGAAAAGTCTATGAAAAAAGTGATGTTAGTAATGGCTGTGGCGCTCATGAGTGCCCTCCAGGTGAACGCCCAGACGACGAAAGTCGATGACAAGGAAATCATTGGCACATGGATCATGGAGTCGATGCAGTTCGAAGGCGAGAAGAAAGTGGTGTGCGGCAAGGAGACAGGCTACACGCAGTTCAAATACTATGGTGCTGATGGGGAGTATGCTTGCGCACAGCTGGTTTTGAACAAGGACGGAAAAGTTGTAGTAATGCCCCATGAGTACGGGACCTATTCATTAAAGAATGGTATGTACTCGGAGATGGGACGTCCTGCTATTAAGGATGCTATTGAGTGGGTTGATAAGACTACTACCAAGGGCATGTGGAATAACCGTCACGATATCTGGAAAAAGAAATCTCTGCCCGATAAGGTAGTGAAATACATTGTCGAGTGTTGCAAAACAAAGGAAACACCAACCGAAATTCAGCAGATGATCAAACAGAATTTGTTCAAGTGATTAAGCGATGATTACTTTATTATCTACACCGATAATTATTAGTTAGTAAAAGCAAGACCTATAGGTACACTCGTCCCGCTGCGTCGTGATGATGCGGCGGGGCTTTTTGCGGTAAATATAGTTAAGTTTATATCCTTTCAGGGCTTCTTGTTTGGTCGTATGGTAGATATTTTATAGTTTTGTACTCGAAAAAAAGGATATAGGTTTATCAAGTGAAATGAAAAAGATATTATTTGTTTGTCACGGGAACATCTGCCGCAGCCCGATGGCGGAGTTTGTGATGAAAGACTTGGTGGCAAAGGCAGGTCGTGAAGCAGAGTTCTATATCGAGTCTGTGGCTACCTCGACAGAGGAGATTGGTAACCCCGTGTATCCGCCTGCACGACGGAAGTTGGCTGAGCATGGCATAGGCTGTGCTGGAGGGTTGTCAGGGAATCCTCGCCCAACAGCTATACTATAGTCGGTTAGAAAACGCTTTGGCATTATTTTTGCTACAACATAAGAGACGATTATTCATGATTATTATTTGAACAATGAACAAAGATTACATTGAAATTCAAGACAATTACGATCGTGGCGGTTATGCCCGTTCGACAACTGGCAGTGGCGTAACTACCTTCTCAGGCATTATGTCCCGTGTATATGTGTGGATGACAGCGGCTTTGCTGCTGACAGCAGGCACTGCTTATTTCACAGCCAGTTCCCCTGCTCTCCTGCAACTCATCTTCGGCAATTCGGCCTCTATCTGGATCCTCCTGATTGCCGAACTGGGCCTCGTCATGAGTGTCTCATGGGGTATTAACCGCCTGTCGCCCACGACAGCGACAGCCCTGTTCCTGTTGTATTCCGTGGTGAACGGTCTTACACTCTCTGTCATCTTCTTTGCCTACTCATTGGGCACTATCTATCAGGCTTTTGCAGCTTCGGCATTGACCTTCGGAGGTATGAGTCTTGTGGGTTACACGACAAAGAAAGATTTCAGTGGGTTCGGAGGAATCCTGTTGATGGCGCTGATCGGACTGGTCGTTGCCTCTATCATCAATATCTTCTGGGGCAATTCTGTGATGGACGCCATCATCACCTACATAGGCGTCTTTATCTTCGTGGGTCTGACAGCCTATGACACACAGAAGATTAAGCAGATGTCAGCTGCTGTTGAGGCTGGCTCCCAGATGGGCTATACAGATGCTGCAGCACCTCGTCGTATCGCCATCCTCGGCGCTTTGACCCTTTATCTCGATTTCATCAATCTCTTCCTCTACATACTCCGTCTCTTCGGACGCAACAGGGATTGAGACTTGAATGCAGGATAAGAAAGGAGGACCGATAGTTGTCGGTCCTCCTTCGTTGTTTAGATGATTGGGCCACGGCCCATACACGACCTCCCAAATCGTATTCTTTTTCATCATTGTGAGGTTTTAAGGTTTAGAGGTTTAGAGGTTATAAGGCTGTTAATCAATTTCATACACCGCAAAAACGCGGCGTATTAATTAAATACAAGCGTCTTGCGGTGAATATAAATCTACGCTTTTATGTGCTCGCGTATTCCGTGAAAAGTTTGCTTGTATATGCTTTGCCTCCAGCTTCCTTAAGTATTTGCGGTCACTTTCCTTAAGTATTTTCACTCATTTTACTTAACTTTTCTGATCCACTTTACTTAACCTTTTCGGTCGCGAAACCTTAAGGCAGCTTTTTTTACCCTATTCATATTTGCAATTTTTTCTCTTAATACTAACAATTGCAACTATTAATACCTGCAAATTTCAACTGCCTAAATCGAGTGAATCAATTCAAACGATCGAGTGAGCTAATTCACTGGATCGTCTGAATCGATTGGCCGTTTTTCGCCTCGTGAAACCAAGCCTTACAAATCTTAGCATTCCCATCACCCCTTTTCAGAAGAAAAAACACTACTTTTCTTTGCGAGAATGTGATAAATCGCTACATTTGCAGGCGTAAAACAATCTAAAACTGGATTTATGCCTACCATATTCATCTTCTTTGGATTCAGATTCCTGTTCTATTCTAACGACCACGAACCAGTACATGTTCATATCGTTAAGGATGATAGTGAAGCGAAATATAACGTTAGTCCTATAGAACAAGTTTACAATCATGGCTTTAAAAAGCAACAGCTTGCTATCATTGAATCCATCTTAGAAGAGAATGTAGAGGTTATTATTGAGCGTTGGAAAGTGCATTTCGATAAAGATTAATCTCATGAAACAGTTAATGAAAATAGCCAAAGTCTGGGTAGATGACACCCATGTTTACGCAGAGACCACCGATGGCCTCCGCGCGAGCTATGCCTTTTCTGAATGGGAGCGACTGGCACGTGCGACTGATGCCCAGCGCCACAATTTCTACCTTTCCTATTCTGGTATTCATTGGCCACAAATAGACGAGGATCTCAGCTTTGAAGGCATGTTCCTCGACAATCATCTTATTGATTCCGCAGCGACAGTCTCTCTTTACAAATAGTGAATAGAGAAGACCGCCCAACCATATTATTTTTCAACCAAAATCATATTTCAATGACATAGACAGTTAACGTTTAACCAAGACATAGACTTAAAGGGACGAGGGCTGGAGCATTCGCTGCCAACCCTCGTTTTCTTATATACTTTTTTCACAGCGTACCCACTGATGGCAGCCCTCCGCAGAAGAGGTCTGTTTCGGCCTTTCTGGCGCCTTATATGGTGATCTCGATAACTTAGAGACGAAAGGATTCAAGGTTAATACAAGGGTTGGCTTGTTTAATTGTAATGATTTTTGATTAATAGTGTTTTTAGGGTTTTAGATTTGTTTTTGTCGCATTGGGGAGAGAATTTTTGCGCGCTGGGCAGGGCGTAAATTTTGTCAGGCCTGAGAGAAAATTTGCGCTGCCCTGATATCTGTTTCCCGTTCTTCCTTTGACATTATAAATGTACGTATATTTCAGACACCTAACAGGCTCCTGAGCCTGTCGAAGGACTTCCTTCAACCCTCTTCACAAGCAAGTAACCTCGGCACATTAGAAGATATTGGCTAATTTTCTTTGTGCAAAAGGGATAATTTGTTATCTTTGCGGACGATAAGCGAACCTCATCAATGAACGATATGAAACATCAGATTCTATTCAGCTTCCTGCTCAGCATGATGCTTCTTTCCTTCACTACCTCTTGCGAAAAAGAAGAGGCAGAACAAACGACTGAAAAGAATGACAATCAGAATGTTTCGCCCGCTCCCATTATTGTCACTGTCGATGCAGGCGGTAAGGCAGATGGTGGACATCGATTCACCAAAATAGATGATTCAAACTTCTATATAGATGATATCAAATATACTGCGTCCGATGGAAATCTCAGTGTATCTGGATACAACGAAACCCTTTTTTCTGGAGAAGCAATAATTATTTCACAACTCAACTATGTGGGACGTGAAATGCAAGTTAAAGAAATCGTGGAGTATGCTTTCTCTTATTGTACACCTCTGACTTCAGTGACTATTCCGTCATCCGTTACCAGCATCGGGGAGTATGCATTTTCTGATTGCGAGGGGTTGACCTCAGTAATCATCTCAAAGGGGGTTACCAGCATCGGGAAGTGTGCTTTCCGCTACTGCACGCGTCTGACCTATGTGACTATCCCTGAATGTGTTGCCAGCATCGAGAGTGGCGCTTTTTCCGGCTGCTCGGGCCTGTCTTCTATCACTGTAGCAGATGGTAATCCGACATACGACTCACGTGACAATTGCAATGCGATTATAGAAACGAAAAGTAACATTCTGATAGCGGGATGTAAAAACACGACCATTCCTTCATCCGTTACCAGCATCGGGGATGATGCATTCTCTGGCTGCACGGGCTTGACCTCTGTGACTCTCCCGTCATCTGTTACTAGCATTGGGGAGTGTGCTTTCTCTCGTTGCACGCGTCTGACCTCCGTCACTATCCCTTCCTCTGTCACCAGCATCGGAGGGGGTGCTTTAGCTTATTGTACGTGCCTGAGCTCGGTGACCATCCCTGAAGGTGTCACCAGCATCGGAGGAAGTGCTTTCCAAGGCTGCACGGGCCTGACTTCGGTGACCATCCCTGAAGGTGTCACCAGCATCGGAGGAAGTGCTTTCCAAGGCTGCACGGGCCTGACTTCGGTGACCATTCCGTTATCCGTCACCAGCATCGGAAAGTATGTCTTCTCGAGCCTGATATCAGTAACTATCAATAGTAATAGCATTATGGCAACTTCCTATAATTCATTTAATTATTCAAGCATCAGTTTCATCTTTGGTAACCAAGTAAAAAATTATATTATTGGTGAGGGAGTAACTAGCATCGGGGATTTTGTCTTTCAAAACTGCACGAGCGTGACCTCCGTGACTATCCCTTCATCTGTCACTCGCATCGGAAACTATGCATTCTCTGGTTGCGAGGGGCTGACCGATGTGTATTGCTATGCGGAGACGGTGCCAAGTACTAGTGCGAACTACGTAGTTTTTGAGCCTATCTACATGAATGCGACACTTCATGTGCCAGCATCAGCAATTGATGCATACAAGACTACAGCACCGTGGAGCGACTTCGGGTCGATTGTGGCGATTGAATAATCTTTGATGCCATGATACGCAAGGCAATACGATAACCTTGCTATCAGAATACTGACATTTTGGCATAAAAAAGCTTAAATGCTTGCTCATGTGGACGGCTTTGTGTACCTTCGCGGCGCAAAGTCGTCCTTTTTGTTGAGAAGGACGATTGAATTATTGTACGCGCGCGAAGATAAAGCAATGAAAAGGCCTTTGTTAGGTATGACATTGGAAGAGTTGAAAGGCGTGGCTGCTGAGGTCGGACTCCCGGCTTTTGCGGCCAAGCAGATTGCCCAATGGATCTATGCCAAAGGGGTGGCTTCTATTGACGAGATGACCAACCTGAGCAAGGTAGCGCGTGAACAATTGAGTGAGCTCTTTGAAATCGGTCTGATGCCGCCATTGGCTGAACAACACAGCGCTGACGGCACGGTTAAATACCTCTTCCCGACACGTGAGGGTGGGAGAGTGGAGACGGTCTTTATCCCTGATGATGAACGCGGAACCATCTGTGTCAGTTGTCAGGTAGGCTGTAAGATGGCTTGCCAGTTCTGTATGACGGGGCGTCAGGGCTTTCAAGGTAACCTGACAGTTACCGACATCCTGAATCAGATCTATTCTTTGCCGGAGCGCGACAGGCTCACAAACATTGTGTTTATGGGACAGGGCGAACCGATGGATAACCTCGATGCCATCCTCTGTACCACGGAACTGCTGATGGCGACCTATGGTTGGGCGTGGAGTCCGAAACGCATCACCGTCTCCACGGTGGGCTTGAAGAAAGGCTTGAAACGTTTCTTGGATGAGAGTCCTTGTCACCTGGCTATCAGCCTTCACAATCCCTTCCACGAGGAGCGTGCTGCGATGATGCCCGCTGAACGCAGTTATCCGCTGAGTGAAATGCTCGAGCTCCTTCGTGAGTATGATTGGACAGGGCAGCGCCGACTCTCTTTCGAGTACATCATTTTTGGTGGGCAGAATGATACTGAACGTCATGCTCGCGAACTGGTACGTCTGCTTTCGCCGCTTGAGTGTCGGGTGAATTTGATTAGGTGGCATGCCCTGCCGGACGAAGACCGCTTCCATGAGGCCAATCCTGCTCGTTTGACCGCCTTCCGTGATTCTCTCACTCATCATGGCATCCGCTGCACGATTCGTGCTTCGCGTGGACAGGATATAGACGCAGCGTGTGGCTTGTTGAATACAGGACTCACCCCCAGCCCCTCCCTATAAAGGAGGGGAGTAGATACTGTACAAGAATGGTTAACGATTGATTAATAATACATCATATGCAATTTTTCAAATCATTATATAATAAGCTCATCTCAAAGGTGATTGCTCCCTCCCTGATAGGGAGGGCGGGGGGAGAGTCCGCTCTTTTCCTTATGGCCCTTTTCTTTTTAGCAAGTTGCCGCAAAGATATGGTGATTCCGCGTGCCAGCGGACGCCCCTATGAGGTGATGGTGGTGATGTCCGATAAGGACTGGCAGGCTAAGCAAGGACGGGCCCTCTTTGCAGTCCTTGATACCGATATCCCTGGACTGCCGCAGCCCGAGCGCTCGTTCCATATCTCTCAGGTGGAACCCAAGAATTTCGACCAAATATTAAATATCTTCCGCAACATCATCCTTGTCGATATCAACAAGCAACTCTACACCAAGACGACGATGAAGTTCACGCGTGACAAGTACGCCTTGGAGCAGATTGTCCTGACCATCCAAAGCCCTACAC
Source organism: uncultured Prevotellaceae bacterium (assembly GCA_947305005.1). Taxonomy (GTDB): domain Bacteria; phylum Bacteroidota; class Bacteroidia; order Bacteroidales; family Bacteroidaceae; genus Physcousia. Next base: position 37,117 of record CAMZCM010000014.1, read on the forward strand.
CAGAGGAGTTCGCAGATTTCTGCTTCGATCATGGGCAGGACATTATCGATTTCCTCACGAAGATGGAGATGAACCGACTGATCAAGGAGCTCAAAGATAAATACAGCAAGAAGACGGCTGAGTTGGCCAAGGAGATCTTTGATTGCGAGTTCCATGCTCCCGAAGAGATCAAGAGCTACAAGAAAGGTGATCATTTCTTCTGGACCAGCTCTAACGGCTCATCCGGCATGGTGAATATCTGTATGTACAGCTACCCATACGAAGGTCCCCAGACTTTTAATAAACAATATGTTCTGGCTAAGCGCGACAGCGTGATGGCAGTGAATATCCCTGGCACGCTACCTTCCATGCACATGGCCACAGATACCCTCTGCACTTTTGTCAAACCCATTGTCGTTCACAATCAATACGCTTTGGAGGCTCGAGGGCTTTGGTATATGGAAAACGATGGCATGGGAGGCCCCTTCGTCAGTCATTCCCGCGTGGACACCACTCGCAACATTGTCATCGTGGTAGAGGGCTTTGTCTTCGCCCCTGAGAAGATGAAGCGCGGACTCATGAGACGTCTTGAAGGTTCTCTCTATACGCTCAACCTGCCCGATGAACAGACTTCGTCCATCGTCACCACGCTGGAAGAGGTGGCAGTGACAGCGGAGGACCGAAAGAAGGCGAGGGAGAGATAGAGACCCACTCCCGCCCCCTCCCGTCAGAGAGGGGAGGGTGGCCGGAATACAAATAATAGTTATCATTAACAATTAACAATCAAATAATGACCCTATAAATCCCACAATGCACTAGCCGCTTCCCTCCCTGACGGGAGGGGTTAGGGGTGGGTCTTTCATTTATGAGCAAGATAAAAGTAGGTATTACCCACGGAGACCCCAATGGCATCGGCTATGAGGTTATCCTGAAGACTTTCGCAGATCCCACGATGTTGGAGCTCTGCACCCCTGTCGTGTATGGCTCTCCGAAGATTGCCAGCTATCACCGCAAGGGCATGGAATTGCAGACGAACTTCACGGCCATCAGTCAGATTTCTGAGATGCATGATGACACGTTGAATGTCCTGCATTGTACTGCTGAGGAGGTGAAGATAGACTTCGGTCAGGCCACTCAGGAAGCTGGCGAGGCTGCTTATGCGGCGTTGGAACGGGCCATCAAGGACTGGAAGGATGGGCTCATTGACGTGCTCGTGACAGCCCCCATCAACAAGCATTCTATTCAGAGCGATAAGTTCCATTTCCCAGGCCATACCGAGTACATCCAGGCCAAGGTGGGCAAGGAGAACCAGCAGGCGCTGATGATCCTGATGAATGAGAATATCCGTATCGCTTTGGCAACGACCCACCTGCCGATACAAGATGTGGCAGCGCACATCTCCGAAGACTCTATCTTACAGAAACTCAGAATCCTCCACTTGTCTCTCAAACGTGATTTCAGCATTTCCAACCCCCGTATTGCTTTGCTGGCTTTGAACCCTCATGCTGGCGACGATGGCCTTTTGGGCAAGGAAGAGCAGGAAGTGTTGAAGCCCGCGATGGAGAAAGCGGCCGAGGAAGGTATGACCGTCTATGGTCCTTTCGCTGCTGACGGCTTCTTTGGCACGCGTGCTTACGAGAACTTTGATGCTGTCTTGGCGATGTACCACGATCAAGGTCTCGCTCCCTTCAAACTTCTTGCGATGAATGATGGCGTGAATTTCACAGCAGGTTTGGACATCGTCCGCACCAGCCCCGACCACGGAACAGCTTTTGACATTGCCGGCAAGGGCGTGGCCGATGAGAACTCTTTCCGTCAGGCTATCTATGCTGCCATTGATATCTATCGTCATCGTCAGGCGTGGGATGAGGCTCGTCAGAACCCTCTCGAGAAACTTTATGTAGATAAGCGTGATCGTGCAGAACGAGGTTGATATGGATGCAAAAGAATTACAACTCATCAAAGAGCGCTATAAGATCGTAGGAAACTGCGAAGCCTTGAACCATGCATTGGATACAGCACTGCAGGTAGCCAAGACCGATCTCTCAGTTCTTATTATGGGCGAGAGCGGTGTGGGTAAGGAAATCATCCCTCGGCTCATCCACGACAATAGCCTGCGTCGGACCCGTAAGTATTTCGCTATCAACTGCGGAAGCATTCCTGAAGGGACGATAGACAGTGAACTCTTCGGTCATGAGAAAGGCGCTTTTACGGGTGCTATCGGTGAGCACGAAGGTTACTTCGGAGCTGCCGATGGCGGCACTCTGTTCCTTGATGAGGTCGGCGAGTTACCGCTGAGCACACAAGCTCGTCTCTTGCGTGTGTTGGAGAATGGCGAGTATATCCGTGTAGGCAGCAGTGAGGTGCGCAAGACCAATGTCCGCATCGTGGCTGCTACGAATGTGAATATTCAACACGCCATTCGTGATGGCAAGTTCCGTGAGGACTTGTTCTACCGTTTGAGTACGATACCTATCAAGATGCCGCCTTTGCGTGAACGTGGTGAGGATATCCTCCTGCTGTTCAAGTTGTTTGCTATGGAGGTGGCTGCTAAGTACCAAATGCCAGAGCGCATCACCCTCTCTCCAGATGCAGAGGAAGTCATGAAGCGTTACAAATGGCCGGGAAATATCCGTCAGCTAAAGAACATCACTGAGCAGATGTCCATCCTGTTACGCGACACCCGTGTGGTGACTCCAGAAATCCTGTCGGATTATGAGATATGGCCCACGATTGAGGAGCAGGGCGGATTGGTACGTGTGGGGCACAACGGCTCGGATTCTCATAGTTATCAGAGTGAACGCGAGATGCTGTTCCAGATGATTAACGCCTTGCATCGTGAGGTCAACGACCTCAAGCAACAGTTCACGACCATGTCGCCAGCCCCTGTTGGTCATGCTGCTGTAGTTCCTGTTGCCCAGCCTTCACATGTGGTTCCCGTTGAGCCCCCTTCTGTCTCTATTCCTACCTCCCATCCTGATGTGACCCCGTATGCAGAAGAGTATGTGGAGGAGACGCTGTCCCTCGAAGAACAGGAGAAACGGCTCATCATGAAGGCATTGGAAAAGAATCGCGGACGTCGCAAGCGTGCTGCCGATGAGCTCCATATCAGTGAACGTACACTTTACAGAAAGATTAAGGAATATGGACTGGATGAGGTGTAAGAAGTTCTTTAGCATCCTTGCGTGTACAATGATGCTGATATCCTGTGCCATTAGCTATAAGTTCAATGGCGCCAGCATTGACTATACTCAGACGAAGACCATTCAGATAGACCCGTTTCCCATTCGTTCATCTTACGTCTGGGCACCTATGCAGGCCATCTTCAATAACCGTTTGACCGATATCTATGCCCAGCAGACGAAGTTGCGTCAGGTGAAGAAAGGTGGCGACCTGGTTGTCTCGGGTGAGATTACGGGCTTCGACCAATATAACAAAGGTGTAGGCAGCGATGGCTACAGCCAACAGGTCCAGCTGAAGATGACGGTGAACGTCCGCTTTGTCAACAACAAGAATCACTCTCAGGACTTTGAACGTCAGTTCTCTGCGACGACCGAATATGATGCCACACAGCAGCTGATCAATGTCCAAGAGGAATTGGTTACACAGATGACCAAAGATATTACAGACCAGATATTTAACGCTACCGTAGCTAATTGGTAACCGATATGATGCAATCTTTATCAACGTATATCCAACATCCTGAGCAACTCTCTGTTGAGGTTGTCGATGAACTCTATGAATTGGTGGAGCGCAATCCGTCCTTCCAGACAGCACGCCTTTTGCTGGTGCGAGGACTCTATCAGCTGCAGGACGAGCGCTTTGGCGCTGAGTTGCGTAAGGCCGCACTGTTGATTCCTGATCGCAATGCGCTCTTTCATCTTTTGGAAGATGACAAGCTGCAACCGACCGCTTTTGTGCCGGTTCAGGCCTCTCGTCAGCATTCTTCTTCTTCTGCATCTGACCGTACCCAGTCGCTCATTGAGAATTTCCTGGAGCAGTTGCCTGAAACTTCTAAGACGCGCAAATCGCATTCCGTGAGTCCCAGCGTGGATTATATGTCCTATCTGATGCAACAACCCAATGCGGAAGATTTGCCTGATGCAGAACCCGAAAATGAGGTGGATAGTGAGGAGGACTTTCAGGAGGTTCCAGTTGCCGTTCCTGTGTCATCAGAAAATGCAAAAGAAATGGTCAATGACCCCTATTTTACCGAAACTTTGGCTCATATTTACATTAAACAGGGCAAATATACCAAGGCAATTGAAATTATTCGGCGCTTAAGTTTGAATTATCCGAAAAAAAACCGTTACTTTGCAGACCAAATCCGATTCTTGGAGAAATTAATCATCAATGAACGGTATCAAAACAACGAAAATAATTAAAATAAATAGCTTAAAAACATGTACACACTTTTAGTAATTCTTGTGGTCATCGCATCCATTTTCATGTGCCTTATCGTACTCATTCAGGAGTCGAAGGGCGGTGGCCTTGCCAGTGGCTTTGCCAGTGGCAATCAGGTAATGGGTGTTCGCAAGACCACCGATGTCATTGAAAAACTCACATGGGGCTTGGCTGCCGCAATGGTGCTCTTCAGTGTCGCTTCCGTTTATTTCATTCCCTCTGTCAGCACTGACAGCTCTGTGATGGAAGGTATCGCTACGGAACAGAAGGCAACCGCTCCCACCAATCTGCCCGGTATCCCTGCTGCTGACCTGCAGGAGGCTCCTGCTGCAGATGCACCCGTTGAAGCTCCTGCTCAGTAATCAAGCGCATCATGCTCAGAAACGGTATTCAGAAATTTGCTTTGACAGCTGTCATGGCTATGATAGCGCTGACCTCGCAGGCCAGCGCTTTCGTTTTGCCGGCGCAGCAGTCGGTGACGTTGTCGATGAGCGACAAGGAGGCGGCTGTCGTGCGTACCGCTGTTAGCTTGTTGCAGTCTGACCTGCAGCGCGTGCTTTCAGCTGATTTGAAGCGCAGCGACGCCAAGGCGCAGATTATCGTTGGCACCTGGAATGGCGAAGGCCGTGAGCGTCTGTCCCAGACGGGTGTAGATCTCTCGTGGCTCGATCAGGCAGCGCAGGCTTTTATCCTACAGGTGACGCCAAAGGGCAACCTCGTGATAGCCGGTAGCGATGCCTATGGAACGGCCTATGGCGTCATTGAGCTCACTCGTCTGCTGGGTGTTTCGCCTTGGGAGTGGTGGGCTGATGTCGATGTCGAGCCTAAGAAAGAGTTGCAGCTGGCTGAGGATTTTGTCAGCCGTCAGGCTCCCGATGTGGCCTTTCGTGGTATCTGTATCAGCGATGAGGACTGGGGCCTGATGCCCTGGTCTGCCACTAATTATGAGCCCAGCAATAAAGGGCAGGTCGGCCCTAAGACGACCCAGCGCATCTTCGAACTGATGCTCCGTCTGCGCGCTAATCTCTATTGGCCCCCCTCGCGTCCCTGCACGCTACCCTTTGAGCAGACCAAGGGTTGTCGTGAGCTCTTGGCTCAGTATGGTATCACGCTAGGCAAGAACGCGCAGGAACCCATCTCCATTGCCGGCTATCCCTCGCCCCTGATGTGCGTGGATGATGGCTTCGGTTATCTCACCCATTTCCCCACTCCTGAAGAGGCTGGGATGGAACAGGGCTGTGGCGTTTACTACCATGCTTCCTACCTGGGCGCTCCACATGACTACCTCTGGTTGGGAACAGCCAGCCCGTTCCTGATGTTCCAGCAGCTCTACGAAGCTTCCCAACATGGCGCAGATCGTCTGTGGGTACTCGATGTGGGTGATATCAAACCTCTGGAATATCAGATTTCTCTGTTCTCGGATATGGCGTGGGACTTGGAGAGTGTGCGCCAACTGACTGTCGGCACTCACTTGGAAGAGTTCTTTGCCCAGACCGTGGGACGTGACGTGGCTCGTCTGTCTTCCATTTATATGAAGGAGTTTTATCATCTGGCCTTCCAGCGTAAGCCCGAGCACATGGCCGGTACGCGTGTGGATGAGCATGATGACCTCGTGGATTGGACAAAGGTGCACGACCTGCCCTGGGGCGAGCAGAAGATCCGTCATCGCCTGGGACGCTACGACCTGATGCGTCGCAATGTCCTTTGGGTCGCCGACTCCGTGCGTCGCACCCATCCCCATCGCTACGATGCCTTCTTCGAACTCGTAGAATATCCAGCCCTCGCCGCTGTGGCCCAGAACGAGAAATACCTCTGTGCTCAATTCGCCCGTCATGGCGTGAGCTATCTCTCCCGTGACAATGTCGATTCCACATGGATGCGCAGTGATATGGCGCATAACAAGGTGCAGGAACTCACTACCCGCTACAATGAACTTCGCAACGGCAAGTGGCGTGGCATGATGAGCTCCAATCCGCGTGAGCTACCTGTTTTCCAGGCCGTTCCACATGTGCAGCTCTCAGAGCCGTTGCCTGCTGATGTGGCCTCTGCAGCGACCTTCTATGGCGCTAGCTATGATGCATCTACCTTCTCCGGCAGTTCCATTCTGGCTCCCGTGTTGGGCTTGGGCGCCAGCATCCGTGCGATGCCGCTTCCGCGTGAGCACAGCCTCACCTACAAATATAAGCACAGTTATATCCGTCAGCGTGTGGCAACGATAGAGATTCACTTGCTACCGACGCATCCCATCACGGAGTTCCAGCGTTTCACCGTTTCTCTGGATGGCACCGCTCCGCTCACCTATTCCTATGACACAGAGGTGGGTAGCGACGAGTGGAAACAGAATGTCCTGCGCGGATATGCCAGTGTCGTCTGCCGTCTGACGGTTAACCAACCGATGGGTGAGCACACGCTTGTGGTGACAGCCCTCGATGACGGCGTCGTCATTGACGAAATCATTATTCGTCCATAATCATAAATTGTCAAATAGTCAAATCAACAACCGTGTTTGAAAATTTATCCGAACGCCTTGAACGCTCTTTTAAGATTCTGAAGGGCGAAGGCAGAATCACAGAAATCAACGTCGCTGAGACTTTGAAGGATGTGCGTCGTGCACTCCTCGATGCCGACGTTAACTATAAGGTTGCCAAGCAGTTCACCGACACCGTGAAGCAGAAGGCCTTGGGCCAGAATGTGCTCACAGCCGTGAAGCCGCAACAGATGATGGTCAAGATTGTGCATGACGAGCTGGCGCTGCTTATGGGCGGCGAGACGGCTGAGATCAATCTCAAGAGCCATCCAGCTGTCATCCTCATGGCGGGTCTCAATGGTGCCGGTAAGACCACTTTCGCTGGCAAGCTTGCCAATATGCTCAAGAACAAGCGCAACCGCAAGCCCCTGCTGGCCGCCTGCGACGTCTATCGTCCGGCTGCTGTGGAGCAGCTGCGTGTGCTGGGTGAACAGATAGGCGTGCCCGTGTATATGGAACTGGACAGCCAAGACCCTGTGCAAATAGCCTGCAATGCCATCATCGAGGCGAAGTCCAAGGGTTATGATACCGTCATCGTGGATACCGCCGGTCGTCTGGCTATCGATGAGAAGCTTATGCAGGAGATTGCAGCTATCAAGGCTGCCATCAACCCCGATGAGACTCTCTTCGTGGTGGATGCTATGACGGGTCAGGACGCTGTCAATACCGCTAAGGAATTCAATGACCGTCTGGACTACACGGGTGTGGTACTCACCAAGTTAGATGGTGATACCCGTGGTGGTGCTGCCCTTTCTATCCGCACCGTGGTCGATAAGCCCATCAAGTTCGTGGGTACGGGCGAGAAGATGGAGGCCATCGATCCCTTCCATCCTGCTCGTATGGCCGATCGCATCCTCGGTATGGGTGACATCGTCAGCCTCGTAGAGCGTGCACAGGAGCAGTTTGATGAGGAAGAGGCCAAGCGTTTGGAGAAGAAGATCCGCAAGAACCAGTTCGACTTCAACGACTTCTACTCACAGATTCAGCAGATCAAGAAGATGGGTAACATCAAGGATCTGGCCAGTATGATTCCTGGGGTGGGGAAGGCCATGAAGGACATCGACATCGACGACGATGCCTTCAAGAGTATCGAGGCCATCATCCTTTCCATGACGCCCAAAGAACGCACTCACCCTGAATGTCTCAACACCAGCCGCCGTCAGCGCATTGCTAAAGGCTCTGGCACCGACATTACCGCCGTCAACCGTCTTCTGAAGCAGTTCGACCAGACGCGTAAAATGATGAAGATGGTCACCGACCCCAAGATGGCCCAGATGATGGCTAAAATGCCAAGGAGATAGAAGACTCTCCCCCCGCCCTCCCTATCAGGGAGGGAGTGGTCACCAAACAAATAAATATCATAAACAATATAGAAATGAGTGAAAAACAATCCTCAAAGGTAATTGCTCCCTCCCTGATAGGGAGGGCGGGGGGAGAGTCTGGTACTTTCTCTTTAATCGACGGAAAAGCAACTGCCGCTACCATCAAGGCAGAAATCAAAGAAGAGGTTGAGCGTATCGTCGCCGCTGGCGGCAAGCGCCCCCATCTCGCAGCTGTCCTCGTAGGCCACGACGGCGGCTCTGAGACCTACGTAAAGAATAAGGTACTCGCGTGCGAGGCATGCGGTTTCCAGAGCACTCTGTTGCGCTTCGAGGATGATATCACCGAGGCCGAGCTGTTGGCTTGTGTAGATCGCCTGAACAACGATCCCGACGTGGACGGCTTCATCGTGCAGCTGCCCTTGCCTAAGCATATTGATGAGCAAAAGGTCATTGAGGCCATTGACTACCGCAAGGACGTGGATGGTTTCCATCCCATCAATGTCGGTCGTGTGGCCATCGGCCTGCCCGCCTTCATCAGCGCCACCCCCAAGGGCATCCTTGAGCTCCTGCGTCGTTATAATGTGGAGACCAAGGGTAAGAAGTGCGTCATCCTGGGCCGCTCGAACATCGTGGGTAAGCCCATGTCGCAGCTCATGATGCAGAAAGGTGTCGATGCTACCGTCACTGTCTGCCATAGCCGCTCCACCACGCTTAAGGAAGAGTGCCTGCAGGCTGACATCATCATCGCTGCCATTGGTCAGCCCGCTTTCCTCAAGGGCGATATGGTGAAGCCCGGAGTCACCGTCATCGACGTAGGCACCACCCGCGTGCCTGATGCCATCCGCAAGAGCGGTTTCCGTTTGCAGGGTGATGTCGATTTCGATGCCGTTGCTCCGCTCGCCTCCAAGATCACGCCCGTTCCTGGTGGCGTTGGTCCCATGACCATCTGCATGCTTATGCAGAACACCCTTGCTGCTGGCAAGCACGAGTACTACGACTAAAGAATCTATAGTAGAAACTTATATTTCCAAAGCTGACTTAATACAGAACTTTTTTCTCCTCACAAACTTTTTCTGCAAAAGTTATTGCATTCTCAGAATGTATTTGTACTTTTGCCATCGGTGTTCAGCCTGGTATATCCCTGAATTTCAACGAGCATCTTTCCTTTGTTACTAAATTAGGCACAACGGGTTACGGAACATCCAAATCAGATGAAAAAGGCTCTGTAAGAATGAATACATTCATGTTTGAACTAACTTCATTGAAAGATATAGAGTTTGGCGTCTTCTATCATTTCTGAAGTAACTCAAAGCAGAAAAGACAGCCCCGGGATTCCTCAAAATCTCGGGGCTTCTCTTTTCACTTTCCTCCACTTATCTCCCATGCCAGTCCATTCAGTGCTTCGCACACAGTTCGGGTGATGGTGACGCGGTTGTTGCGGTGGGGGAAGGGAGAGAGGAGAAGGAGGCGGCCTTCGGCGCAGGCGCGGAAACGCTCGCCGCTGGGCTTGGACATGGGGTCAAGACCGTTGTCGAGCAGCACGATGAGTGGGAGGCCCTCATCGAAGGCAGCGCGCGTGATGGCTTTCTCGCCGGGACTGATGGCGGGGGAGACGAGGACGGCGCCCGCACGGGCAGCCGCCAGTAGCTGAGCTTTTTCCTGCTCCAGAAGGGCCGGGGCTATGCTACGGGAGATGCGCACGAGGAGTTTCTGCGGGGCTGAGAGGAGGGCGAGGTTACCAACTGCAGAGCAGATGGTACCGCAGACATTAACGCCCAGTTTCACACGCAGCAGCTCCGGTCGTGCCCGCTTCATGGCGAGGCGGAAGGGATTGTCGGCGAGGTAGCGCTTCCAATTCATAAACTCATCATAGGTCTTCAGCAGAAGGTCATTGTAGCCGAGGGCAAAGAGACGGGAGGAGGGAGGACGCTGCGGCAAAACCGCAGCCTGCGGCAGAACGGAGGGTGAGGAACCGGAGGGCGGCGGAGCCGCTGGCTGCAAGGAAACGGAAGGTGGGAAGCCGGAGGGTGGCGGAGCCGCTGGCTGCGGGGGAAGAGATGAGGGGACGGGGTTGTTGGGTGTAGGCTGTGGTTGCACTGCAGCTGTTTGTGGTTGCGCCGCAGCTGTTTCAGATAAGGCTTTCCACTTTCGCTCACATCCTTTCTTAAACCCCGCCATCACTTGCCCAAGATGAACGGGGAGGGTGTCGTGGACGAAGAGGATGCCGTGCAGATGATCGGGCATCATCTGAATGGCCATGATCTCTATTTGTGGATAGTAGCGAGGGATGCCCTGCCACTCGGCTTGCACGGCAGCTCCTAAAGGAGAGAGCTCCATGTGGGGACGTTCTGTGCTACCCGCTGGTGCAAAAGGATTGCCCGTCACCCTCCCGAACAGCGGATGGCGGCCTTCTACCTCCATGGTGATCATATACATTCTGCGTCCATGATAGTCGTTGTGGTCATCGCGACGTTTCATGGATTCTTTCTTCTCACCGGCATAGCGCTTCTTTTCGGCTATTTGTTGTTGATTGAACATCTTGCTGATTTGTGCTTCAAAACCGTTGCAAAAATACACAATCCTTTGTGCACGATGCCGCTTCTGGGAGAATTTTTGGTGCAGGAAAGAAAAAGTGGGGGCAAAGTTTGGCGGTTTAAGAAGAAAGCACTACCTTTGCATCCGCAAAAGCCGATAAGGCCGGAGCAAAGCTCCAACATGGTGCCTATAGTTCAGTTGGTTAGAGCGTCAGATTGTGGTTCTGAATGTCGTCGGTTCGAGTCCGACTAGGCACCCAAAGGATAATCCCTGCAAGCGTAAGCGAGCAGGGATTTAGTGTTTCAGGGTCAAGGGTTTAAAAAAACGGGCCTTTTGTGTACAGGATTAAAGGAAATGTGGTATCTTTGCCGTGATTTAAAGCAAAAAAACTCATTTTTCCTCAAATATGATTCCTCAAATGCGTAAAATCATCTTTTTCTGGGTGGCGCTGATGGTTGCTATCCAACCGATGCAGGCTGTGTTGAAAGAACGGGATTTGGCACGAACACTGGGTGTGTTGCGTGCTGAATTGGCTGCAGATTATGAGAAACAGCAGATGTTTATGGCTCGCTATGAGCAGCAGGGCGCTGCCCAACACCAGCAGTTGGTGTGGTACATGAACCAATGTGAGCAGATTGGCTTGATGCTGTACTCGCAGTCGCAGGACAATACGTTTGATATGGCTTATGCCTGTCAACAGGCTGTGAATCTGTATCGCTTGCTCGACAATAGGAGCGGACGCGCGCTGCCGTATGAGAAGATGACGATGCGGATGCGTCATGAGATAGACCGCTACGATGCGCTTATCGCCTCGTTGAAGAGTATGCCGCCTGTGGAGAAAGGTCACGAGGATGCACTTACCGAGAGCGACAGTATCCTGCTGAGTGCTATCGACTCATTGGAGGCGAAGATTGATACCACGCAGGAAGTGACTGAAGGGATGATGCCAAGCCTGTTGGGCGAGGGCGTGGAGGAAGAGGAACACCCTGAGCCACTGTACCTGACCCGCGAACAGCGCAAGGACCGCAAGGAGTGTCTGGAATATGCCCAGACACTGCGCGACAATATGCAGACGTTTCTGGAGAGCCTGGAGGCCGAGAGCGCTTATTATAACAGCGTGCAGGAGAAGGTGAAGCAGCTGAACGACTTCGCACAGACGCGCTATAAGATGTTGCAGGACAATATCTTCAAGACGGGCGGCTCCAACTATTTTTCCATCATCGGCGACTTCCCGCGTTACTACGGTATGGCCCAGCGCGCCGCCTTGCAGAAATATGCTCCCTTCAGCGAACAGGAGAGTGGCTTCTCGGAGTGGCGTGGAGTGCCTGTGTTGCTGATCAGCGTCTTCGTGATCTTCTATCTGCTACTGTCGTGGGGCGTGGCCTACATCGTGCTACGTTGGCTACTGCCCAAGCGCTGGCAGGGTGAGGAACTGAAGATCAAACGCCAGATGCTCACCAATGTCGTCGGAACGGGCCTGTTTGCAATTCTGGTGATGATTGTCCGCGCATCGGTTGACCGTAACTTCATCCAGATGAGCACGGAGCTGATTATTAGTATGGCATGGCTGCTGGAGGTGATTTTCCTATCGCTGTATATCCGTCTGAAAGGTGTGTATATGCTCCATGCTGTGCGTATCTATACGCCTCTGATGATTCTGGCATCACTCGTGATTCTGCTGCGCATCATCCTGATTCCCAATAGTGTGTTGGCTCTGTTCTTCCCGCCGTTGTTGCTGCTCTTCACGTGGTGGCAAATGCGGTCTGTGCGTCGTTATCGCGAGGGACTACCGATGCTGGATGCTGCCTATTCGCATATCACGACCATTGTGATGGTGGTGTCGTGTGTGACGTCGTGGGTGGGCTATACGCTGCTGGCGGTGCAGATTCTGGTTTGGTGGACGTTCCAGTTGGCCGCCATCATGACTATCACTTGTTTCTATGACCTGATGGAGATGTTTGAGAACCGCTATATGCTCTCCAAACTGATGCCTGAGCTGAAGCAGAAGATTCGTAATGACGAAGATGTCTCCGAAGAGGCGGAGCCCGTGCTGCACGCAATGGAGCAGGGTAAGTATATTACCACCACATGGTTCTACGATCTCGTGAATCGCACGATTGTGCCCATTCTGGCGGTCGGCTCTATTCTGGTGAGCATCTATTGGGCATCAGAGATCTTCGAGATGACGAGCATCTGTGAGAAGGCCTTCTTCACGAATTTCATCAATGTGCAGAACTTCATTCAGGTGTCGCTGTTCAAGGTTTGTCTGGTGGCTGCCTTGTGGTTCGTGTTCCGTTATCTTAACTACGCAATCCGCAGTTTCTATGTCTTCTTCCGCCAGCAATCCAGTTCCGACGAATCTCTAAACCTGACGCTGGCGAAGAATGTGATTGCCATTCTCTTATGGGGTTTGTATTTCATCATCACGCTCATCATCCTGAATGTGCCGAAGGACGGCATCAGCATCGTGACGGCAGGCCTTGCAACTGGTCTCGGTTTCGCTATGCAGGATCTCATCGAGAATTTCTTCTACGGCTTGTCGCTGATGACGGGACGTCTGCGCGTAGGCGATTATATAGAATGTGACGGCATACGAGGAAAGGTGGAGAATATCACCTATCAGAGCACACAGATCCTGACGGGTGACGGCTGCGTGATTGCGTTCCTGAACAAGGCGCTGTTCAGCAAGAACTTTAAGAACATGACGCGCAACCACAACTATGAGCTCGCGAAGATACCTGTCGGGGTGGCTTACGGAACCAATGTGGACGAAGTACGAACTATGCTCATCGAAGCCATAAAGCCTATCTGCGAGGGCACAGGTGCTGACGGTGAGCCTATCGTAGATCCGGAGCGCCCGATTACGGTCGTGTTCTCTGACTTCGGCGAGAGTAGCGTGGATTTGTTTGTGTGCATTTGGATGCTGGTGCAGGAAAAATATGCGTTGTCGGCTCGTGTCAAGGAGACGATTTACGATACGCTGAATAAGCACCACATAGAAATACCGTTCCCGCAGCGTGATGTGCATCTGGTGAAATGAGATTGAATAAAGGTTGTTGGTTGATAATGAGTCTGCTTCTCTTGGTTGCTTGTGGCGCCAGAGAAGAGAAAGGGCAGCAGAAACCATTGTCGAGAGGGCTGCCATATGAATTGGTGCTCATTGTCCCAGAACCTATTTATAAAGGTGCGCTGAAGGACACGCTGGAGGCTGTGCTGAAGGGCTCTACGCCTGTGCTGCCACAACATGAACCGCTGTTCCGCTTGGATGTCGTTTATGCCGATGGAAACCTGACGCCTTGGCGTACGTTCCGCAACCGTTTGGTAGTGGCTGTAGATAGAAAAGCCAAAGAACCGACGATGGGAGTCGCCAAGAATCCCGTGGCCCGTGCGCAGATGGAAGTGAAGGTCACAGCGCGTAATGCCTATGAACTGGCTGAATATATCGGCAAGAGTCGTCAGCGCCTCACAGACCTCTTCATTAATCACGAACTGGACAGAGAGGCCGCCAGCCTTCGACGTAAATATAGCAAGATGACGGCTGACTCGTTGCTGGCTGTTAGCGGCCATACGGTTTGTGTGCCCACTGGACTCAGGGCTTCTAAGACAGGCACGGATTTCTTGTGGACAGGCACGAACCTGAATGATAAGGACCAGAACTTTGTGTATTATAGCTACCCTTGGGATGGCGAGGCGCTCACCCCTGAGCAGTTCGTGCAGAAGAGAGATAGCGCCCTGAAAGCCAATATCCCTGGCGCACAGCTCAACCAATGGATGCAGACGGCTCGTGAACAGGGACGTCCCCTAATCCTTGCGCGTATGCGCACGATTAATAATAAGGTGGTACAGGAGATTCACGGGCTGTGGGAAATGCATAATGGTGCTCTGGGAGGTCCCTTCGTAGCGCTGGAACGAATCGATAGCGCAGCCCGTAAAGTTCTGGTCACCGAAGGCTTTATCTATTCTCCCCATTCGCCTAAGCGCAACCTGATGCGACAGATGGAAGCAGCGCTTCGCACGTTTGAGTAAGTATCCCCGAAGTCTTGATATAAATCATTTATCTTGCACAAATCGTATGTTTTTGTGCAATTTCTTTGGTCGTTTGTTGTGTCTGGCCTACTTTTGCACCCGATTTGAGCTACAAACAGAACAGAATATCAAACAAATCGAAGAAAAATGAAAATGAAAACAGTTTTTGGGATAGCAATGATGCTACTCCTTTCTGGAAGAACATTGGCAGGTGGTTATGTAACCAACACCAATCACAATGCAGCTTTTTTACGTAATCCGGCACAGGATGGTAAAATAGACATCAATGCTTTGTATTCCAACCCCGCAGGTATCGGTTTCTTGAACAATGGATGGCATCTGAGCTTCAATGTGCAGAGTGCTTATCAGAACCGTGATGTGACGAGCAATTTCGGAACGTCGCTCAGTCCTCTGGGCCTTTATTCTCTCGGAACGGTAAACGGAACGGCTAATGGCGCTGGCGAAAAGGAATTCAAGGGTAGGGCAAAGGCTCCCGTGATTCCGGCGTTGGATGTCGCTTACGTGCAGGATAAGTGGAGCGCAATGTTCCATTTCGCACTCGCTGGCGGCGGCGGTAAATGCGATTTTGAGGACGGCCTCGGCTCTTTTGAGAGCTTGATGGCTATGATGCCATTGGCTATCAATGCTGGTGCTGGTGCAACCATTGTCGATGGTTACTCTATGGATAGTTGGATGAAGGGTCGTCAGTATTATTTCGGTTTCCAGTTCCAGGGCGGCTATAAGGTGCTTGACAATCTGAATGTCAGTGCAGGTGTGCGAGGCGTTTACGCTTCCTGCGCATACGAAGGCTATGTTGGCAATATCAAAATGCACACCACAGCCGCTGCTGCTGCCGTAGGAGTTCCTACTAATGTTTTTGTACCTGCAAGTGTTTTCTTAGTAGGTGCCAAAGCTTCTTTGGCAGCTGATCGTGAGCTGGACGTCACCCAGTCAGGTTTCGGCGTGACACCCATTGTCGGTGTTGACTGGAAGATTAATAACAATTGGAACGTTGCCGCTAAATATGAGTTCGGTACGCGTCTGCGTCTGAAGAATAGTACAAGCGTGAATACTACAGGTCTGGCAAGCTATGATGATAGCGAAGAGCAGGCTGCAGATATTCCTGCATTGTTGACGGTCGGCGCTCAGTACAGTCCTATTAAGGCTGTACGTCTCAATGTCGGCGGTCACCTCTATTTTGACAAGCAGGCAAAACAGGAAGGTAATCGTCAGGAAAAACTGGACGGACAGACCTGGGAGTTGTTGGCTGGTGCAGAGTGGGATATCAATGACTGGGCTACAGTCAGTGCCGGTTGGCAGACCACAAATTACGGTTTGGGTGAGAACAGCCAGTATATCTCTGATATGAGCTTTGTAACGAATAGTAACAGTTTTGGCTTAGGTGCCCGTTTCAAGGTGGCAAAGAATGTGGCTATTGATGTAGCTTACTTCAAGACCTTGTATCAGCATTATCGTGTGGATTATGCCGATTATAACAATATTGGTGCGAGATTCGGAGCGCTGGTGGGCAATCCGAGCATGAAAGTCGCTGGATATAACGATTACTATCGTACCAACGATGTCTTTGGTCTTGGCGTAAATATTACGTTGTAATTAACGGATCAAAACTGCATAAAGACCCGCCTCTGAATAAGATGTGGGTCTTTTTTTTGTAAGAATGAAAGAAAAGCATTACTTTTGCAGCCGAAGAACTTTAAAATCATAGCGATGAAGCATTCTTTGAAAGATTGGATAGTGGCCACAAGACCATGGTCGTTCCCAGCATCGGCAATGCCGGTGATTGTCACAATTGCTTTTTTATGGGCCTCAGGCGTAGAACTCAACGGATGGTTCGGCTTGTGGGCATTGGTGAACATTATTTTTGTTCACGCAGCCGGTAATGTCTGGAGCGATATTGCCGACTATCGTAGTGGCGTGGATGCTTCTGATACGTTTGGCGTGAGGACATTAGTCGATGGACAGTTCACGCCTAAAGAATTTAAGAAACTGTCTATATCGCTGAACGTCATTGCTGTGGCTGGTGGCGTTGCACTTGTCTGCCTCACGGGGCTTCCGCTGCTGTATATCGGCATTGCGGGCCTTCTGCTGTCGTTGCTATATCCACGTCTGAAATATAATGCACTGGGCGATTTGGTCATCATTTTTTGTTATGCCTTGTTGCCCATGACGGGTACTTCGTTCATCGTCTCAGGAGAGATTCATTGGGAGGCGCTGTGGCTGGCAGTGCCTGTGGGACTCATTACGGTGGCCATCCTCCACGCCAACAATGTCCGTGATATTGAGACGGATCAGCGTGCTGGTATCAGCACATTTCCGATGCTCACAGGTCGCGCTTTTGGGGCTAAACTCTATGCTTTTGAAGTGCTGTTCCCCTTTGTCTGGCTCGTAGGGTTAGCTGCTTTTGGCATTGTACCTTGGTGGGCACTTACAGCCCTTCTCGCGTTCCCTGTAGCGTGGTCAAATGCTTGCACGATTTTGGCCTATCAGCAGGGCGGAAAGGAATCTTATGCAGCTCTTGATGAAAAGACGGCCAAGCTGCAGCTTATCTTTAGTCTCCTGCTTGCCATAGGATTGGTTATCAGTGTCTTTATTTAATTACTTACCTCTTACTATTTCTGCTTTGTCTCGTCTCGTTTCCTCTCTTCTCATTGCCACCACATTGTGGTTCCTGATGTTCTCTCCGTGGACGGCTTCGTACTTTAATTTTTGGTACGCAATGACAGCTTCTGCGATGATTCTCATTGCATTGGCTTTGTTGTTTGGTCATTTGTATTGGCAGCGTCAGACAATGATCGGATGGCTGCGGACAATCTGTTTGGGTAGCGCTATTGCAGTGGCATTATGGGTAGTGTTTTGGATAGGGGATAAAATGTCGCAGTGGATGTTTGATTTCGCACGTCCCCAAGTCGATACAATATATGGCATGAAGGATGGCAATACGCCGTGGGTGATTGCGTTATTATTGCTGTTCATTATTGGTCCTGCCGAAGAACTTTTCTGGAGAGGTTATATTCAGAGTTCTTTGGTGAGATTCTTTCAAAGGCGTCATCACGGAATGCCGTTGGCAAAGGCTGCCCGTAAAGCGAAGAACTGTGCTTTTGTTCTTACGACAGCGGCTTACACGCTCGTTCATCTGCCCTCAATGAACTTTATGCTCATTATGGCTGCCCTCGTCTGTGGCCTCGCTTGGGGGGGACTCTACAGGTTGATGCCCAAACAATTACC
The DNA here is from genome assembly GCA_947305005.1 of uncultured Prevotellaceae bacterium. Classification (GTDB taxonomy): domain Bacteria; phylum Bacteroidota; class Bacteroidia; order Bacteroidales; family Bacteroidaceae; genus Physcousia. The sequence continues at coordinate 55,156 of CAMZCM010000014.1, forward strand.
GGCTATCGTGTTGAGCCATGCCCTCTGGGACGCGGCTGCCTTTGTCTGGTTCCCTCTCTAAACTTTCAACTATAAACGATTATAATCAGGAACCTCTGCGAGAAACGTATAGGTTCCTTTTTCTTTGTACAAGTGGCAAACGATGTGCTGGAGACCATTAGACACGATGAGCCATTCCACTCGCATAACCATGTTATAATGCCATATCTGGTCAAATACCTTTTGTGTCAGTGCTACCGTGGGAGCCTTATATTCGATAATCATGCGAGGTTGACGATCGAGACCATAGAGTACGCTGTCACAACGACGCGACATCCCGTTTAGTGTGAGTGACACCTCGTTGCCCAACAGTCCGGAAGGATAGCCCTTGTGATGGATCAGAAACGACGTGAAATGCTGCCGGACCCATTCTTCGGGCGTCAGACGCACATGTCGTCGCCGGAGAGGGTCAAACACTGTCATACTCCCTTTGGTCTGCTCTGTACGCAAGTCGGCAGGGGGGAGGTTGAGGGGCGGGTAGGAGAGTCCTATGTCGTTTTTCATATTGCAAAGGTAGAGAAAAAACGTAAATCGTAAATCGTAAATCGTAAATAATGATTATCTTTGCCCCAAAATAACGAAAGAACGCATGAAAACAAAGCAAGAAATTGTAGAGAATTGGTTGCCGAGATACACCAAGCATCCGTTGGAGGACTTCACGGAATTGGTGTTGCTGACCAACTTTAACAACTATGTGGATCTTTTTTGTGAGCACTTTGGCATTGAACCGCCTTCTTTTGATGCAAATATGCGGGTGGCTGTGGCTGATGGTATTACGATGATTAACTTCGGCATGGGATCTCCTAATGCCGCTATTGTCATGGATCTCCTGAGTGCCATCCATCCACGAGCCTGCTTGTTCTTGGGTAAGTGTGGTGGCATTCCAGCAAAAGTTCACATGGGTGACCTGATCTTGCCTTTGGCAGGTATTCGCGGCGAAGGTACTAGTAATGACTACTATCCGCCTGAGGTGCCCGCCTTGCCAGCTTTCATGCTCCAGCGAGCCGTCTCTTCGGCTATCCGTGATGCTGGTCATGACTATTGGACAGGTACGGTTTATACGACCAATCGTCGCATCTGGGAACATGACCAGGACTTCAAGGATTATCTGCTGAAGACGCGCGCAATGGCTGTGGATATGGAGACAGCTACGCTTTTCACTACAGGCTTTGCGAATCATATTCCAACAGGCGCCTTGTTGCTGGTTTCTGATAATCCAATGACCCCTGAAGGAGTGAAAACGGCTGAGAGCGACCAGAAAGTGACCACGGACTATGTACATGACCATGTGCTCATCGGCATTCAGGCGCTGGAAAAAATCAAGAAAGAAGATAAAACCGTCAAACACTTGAAGTTCGACTGGTAAACATGGCGAAGAAGGCATCCGGCATATCCTATGAAGATATAGTTCGCCAAGTGCAAGCAGGCGATTTTAAGTCCATCTATTATCTGATGGGTGAGGAAGCTTATTATATTGACCGCTTGTCTGATTATATTGTGGAGAAAGCACTCGATGAGACCGAAAGAGACTTTAATCTCACGGTGCTCTATGGCCCACAAACAACAGGCGAGGACGTTGTCAATGCCGCCAAACGTTATCCTATGATGGCTGAACGGCAGGTGGTGGTGGTGCGCGAAGCGCAAGGATTGCCACATAAGGAAGTTCTTGCTTTTTATGCCCAGAAACCAATGCCTTCTACGATCTTGATTATGTGTCACAAAAATGGCGTAATAGATGGTAGAACGAATATGGCGAAGGAAATCAGGAATGCTGGAATAGTCTTCGAATCGCCCAAACTTTATGATAGGGAACTACCCTCATTTGTAATGAATTACGTGCGTCGTAAGGGCCTTGACATTGCTCCAGATGCGACGCAGGTGCTTTGCGAACACGTAGGCGCGGATCTCAACCGCATGGCAGGGGAGTTAGATAAGCTTTCTTTGGCGGTTGACTCAACGACCAAGCGCATCACTACACAATTGATAGAAGAGCATATTGGTATCAGCAAAGAATTCAATTCTTTTGAGTTGGTTGCGGCTTTGGCTGCAAAGGATGTACTAAAAGCAAATAGGATTGTGAATTATTTTGACAATAATCCTAAGAACTTCGCTTTGCAACCAATGCTCTCCACACTCTTTAAGTTTTTCTCGGATCTGATGCTCGCATATTACTCTCCTGTAAAGACTGAAGAGGGGATAGCTGCTTGGTTGGAGCAATCAGCATGGCAAGTCCGTAAAAACATTCTACCAGCCATGAGAATGTATTCTGGATCGAAAGTGTATGCGATTATCGGTGAAATACGTCGAATGGATGGTGCTTCTAAAGGGGTGGGAGGACTAAAAAGTACCGATGGTGACCTCCTAAAAGAGCTTGTTTTTACTATTCTTCACTAATTCTGTATCTATTTTTGTTCAATCTAGAAACAGGATTTTTAGGCCTTATTGTGTTTGATTCAAGGCATTTATCTCTTGTTTTACCCCTCTGAGAATCGCTTAAAAATAGTTGTATTATAAAAGATATGAGCTGATGATGATCGCAAGATTTTCAGTGATTGCCGATTTGGATTGACGTTTTTTGACATTCTTCGATTCGAATCAGTTTAGATATTTAAATTCACAATCTTAAACAATGGGAGATGAAAAGGATGAATTCGAACCCGTGAATATGAAATTTAATCCCATGAATATTAAATTTCAAAATGTGAATAGTGCGGTTTGAATATCCGAATGAATAATTAATCTTGGACATTTTTAAATGTAATTGGCTGAAAATCCGATAATAATAAAATATATATTGGACTTGAAAGCAATGAATATGTAGTGTAAAATGAATATTTTGACATCGGGTTTTGTTATTTTCATTATAACATACAATAAGGTGTTTTTAATCAGATATTTGCGGAAAATAGATAAAGTAAACGCTTGAAGTGTACAGAAAATGGAATCAATAGATTTGCATTCTAAAATCTTAATATCCTAAAAGATAAATTCAAATATTTGGAATTCAAAAGCAAAAACTCTTCGAAAAAGTAATTTTCTAAATTCTTTATTTAAAATTTGGAAGTTAAAATACTTTTTCTTTACTTTGCAGCGTCAAAACCGACATGGCCTTGTTAAGGAGGCTGCCTAACATAGATAATTTGAACGATGACACAGCGTATTCTCCAGATCATGCAGAGTCTGCAAATGAACCAACGCGACTTTGCAAAAGAGATTGGAATTTCAGCTTCTTCTCTTTCTAGTATCATTAATGGGCATACTTCTCCTACGAATAATATAGTACAAGCGATTCATCGTCGGTTCCCTGATATCAGCATTACTTGGTTGATGTTTGGTGAAGGCGAGATGAAAGTAGGTACTACAGCCGACGTCGCTTCAACGCAGTCAGAGGATGAAGGTGTTCGTCCATCAGGTGTTACAGAGCCGAGTGTGACTGCATCCGATGCTGGTTATTCCATTCAGTCCACATCTGAAGGTGGTATGACGCCTGGACAAGTCATTATTAGAGAAACGGTGAAATATATTGACAAACCGCAGCGAAAGATTACTGAAATCCGTGTTTTCTATGATGACGGGACCTTTGACACCTTTTCTGGAGGTCGAGATTGAATGCACTTGATTGTTTCTTTTTTGCAAGAATCCTTTATTCATATTTCACTTTTACCCAAGAAAGCTGGCCGCGAAACCTCTCTTTTCTACTCCTTATTTTCTATAGCGGCCAAAAAGGGGGCTTCCACCCGTGAGGGCTAGAGCCCCCTTTTTATGTTCTTTAGTGAAAGTTCTTGGTAAAAGGTTTTGACGAGTTAAAGAAAAAGCGTTATCTTTGCTGCATCAATAATTAGATATCTCTGAAACGATGAAGAAATATATCCTTGATCTTGTGGTTCGACATACGATGATACCACGTCCTGGTTATGTTTTATTGCAACTTACAGATCCGAAAAATCCGCTTCCGGAAATGTTGCCAGGGCAGTTTGTAGAGGTGCGCGTTGATGGCTCTTCAGAGACATTTCTGCGCCGTCCCATAAGTATAAATATGCTTGACCGTTCGACCAATGAGCTTTGGCTCCTTGTTCATACTGTAGGTGCGGGCACGCGCGCGCTTGCGCAATTAAAAGAAGGTGCAGTTGTTAACGTCGTCCTGCCCTTAGGCAATGGCTTTACGTTGCCAGAAAATAATCTCCAGAATGATAACTCAGATGGTGGACGATATCTTCTTGTTGGAGGAGGTGTGGGAACGGCTCCTCTGCTTTATTTGGGGAAGGAACTTGCAGCGCGAGGCAGTCGTCCTGTATTTCTTCTTGGCGGGCGTTCAGCTGGTGATCTTCTGCAGCTTGACGACTTCCGTCAATATGGTGATGTCTATCTGACTACAGAGGATGGAAGTGCTGGTGAGCGTGGTTTTGTCACTCAACATAGTTTGTGGCAGCAATCGGGGGGGTATGCTCGCATTTGTACCTGTGGACCTAAGCCTATGATGGTGGCTGTTGCGCGTTTGGCTCGTGAGAAAGAAATATCTTGTGAAGCGTCACTTGAGAATCTGATGGCTTGTGGCCTTGGTGCTTGTCTCTGCTGCGTTGAAGATACGACCGAAGGTCATGTCTGTGTCTGCAAGGATGGCCCTGTGTTTAACATTGATAAATTGAAATGGTAATGGCTGATTTAAGTGTAAATATAGGTAATTTGGGACTAAAAAATCCCGTGATGACGGCTTCTGGAACGTTTGGCTACGGCCTTGAGTTTGCTGATTTCGTTGATCTCAACCGTCTAGGAGGTATCATCGTAAAGGGGACGACCCTTGAACCTCGCCAAGGCAATGCCTATCCTCGTATGGCTGAGACTGCTCACGGTATGCTGAATTGCGTAGGGCTTCAGAACAAAGGTGTTGACTATTTCTGTGAGCACATCTATCCTGAAGTCCGCAAAATGGATACAGCCATACTGGTTAATGTCAGTGGAAATAGTCCAGAAAGCTATGCTGAATGTGCTCGTCGCATTGCTGCTCTCGATGATATTCCTGCCATAGAACTGAATATTTCGTGTCCCAATGTCAAGCAGGGTGGAATGGCTTTTGGTGTCACCTGTGAAGGGGCTGCTTCTGTGGTCCGTGCAGTTCGTGCTGTCTATCCCAAGACACTGATTGTAAAACTGTCCCCTAATGTGACTTCTATTGCAGATATAGCCCGTGCGGTAGAAGCTGAAGGGGCTGATGCCGTCTCGCTGATCAATACATTGATGGGTATGGCTATTGATGCAGAGAAACGTTGTCCTGTTCTCAGTATTGGTACGGGTGGCTTATCAGGGCCCGCCGTAAAGCCGGTTGCGTTACGGATGGTTTGGCAGGTTTATGATGCGGTGAAGATTCCTATTGTTGGCTTAGGTGGTATCATGAATGCTACAGATGCTGTTGAGTTTATGTTGGCAGGAGCAACAGCTGTGGAGATCGGTACAGCCAACTTCATAGATCCCTCGGTAACCATGAAGGTCATTGATGGCATTGAGGATTATCTCCAACGCCACAACTTTGCCAGTGTACGCGACCTCGTCGGTGCTGCTCACTGACATACAGAACGTTTGGTCTTAACGGATGAAGTTTGTAGCGATGCGGGGCTCTAATTCTGGATGCCCCTCCTCTCTGACATTCAACTTCTTGATCATCCAAGCCATGTTGCGAGCAAGCGTACGCATGGTTTGCATGCCTTCCTCGTCCTGTGCGGCCTGTCCTGGTGTCTGTCCATAAGCCATGTTCCAGTATTGTGAGCTGACGAGCGGCATATTCATCATCGTGAAGTACTTATTCAGACGGTCGAAAGCGGCTGAGGCTCCGCCACGGCGGCAGACCACTACGCTGGCACCGGGCTTGAAGCGTAAATCTGGCCCTAATGAGTAAAAAACTCTGTCGAGCAAAGCGCAGAGGGAGCCGTTGGGCCCACCATAATAGACGGGTGAGCCGATGATGAGGCCATCGATGCCATCTTTTACGACTCTGAGCACTTTATAATATAATTCATCGTTAAATGTGCATTTGCCTGTTCTGCCACACATGCCGCAGGCGATGCAGCCCTGTACGGCGTGTTTGCCGATACTGACGATTTCTGTCTCGATACCATTTTCTTTCAGTGTCCTTGCCACCTCGCTGAGAGCCAAGAACGTATTTCCCTTTTCTCGGGGGCTTCCGTTGATCAATAATACTTTCATGTTATTTCTATCTGCTTTCGGCGGTAGTCTCTTCTTCTGTTGAACCGGCTGCACGCAGGATCATTGTGGTGGCACCAATGGTAATAATTGTTCCGTCTTCAATGCGAAGTCGTTCTTTGTCACGAAGAATGGTGTTGCCAACGAATGTACCTGTGCCGTCGGGGGTCGCATCACGTAAAGTGTAAATGAAATCCCCTTTTTTGTTACGAGAGACAGTGATGATGCAATGCGTTGTATCGATACTGGGATCCACAGTTTCAATGGGAGCGTTAATATTTGATCCTTTGACATAGCGTCCGACGATGTTGTCGCCCATTTGAAGCGGGATGGTCTGCTTGTAATGGAACACATTTTCAATGACGATCAGTGCTCCACAATCTATCTGTTCTTCGTCATTCCTGTTGGCGATGTCCGTGTAAATGTCTGTCTTTGAGGATTGGGCCAACTGCCGTTTCTCTTCTTTGCGAGTGGCTAATAGCTTATTAACGCCAATACGAACACCAAACTGGCGATGACATTCAGGGCATTCAAACACCAGTGTCTGTCCTTCGGTGTAGCGGGTTTCGTCAAAAGTGAGGTAGTGGTCACATTTAGGGCAGCGGACTCTTTTCATATTATCGTCTCATAACCCAAGAATAGGTAAATTCTTTACTCGAACGGTGTAGCTCGATGTTGTGGTTGGATGCTTCCTCTTCTGTTGCATAGCCTTCAAGTACAACACGTGTCATCTTTCCGTTGTTGTAAATGATGGCATTCTCAAAACCACGTTTTTTTAGGTCATTGACGTAACGTTCTGCATTTTTCAGAGTTACATCACTGGCAAGTACAATAAGAAAATCGTTTGGCTTTTCGACTGCGATGTTCTCTTCTTGCCCACCTTCTTGACTTTCAATTGTTACCATCTCCTTGTCGGCTGTCACTGCATCAGATTCAGTCATTTCGATTTCAACGTTCTCGTCTGGAATGACAACTTGCTGAGTTTGTGTGGGCTGAGTCGGTAAGACGGAGGCCTGTTGTGACGAATTGGTGGGGTTGAAGTCAATAGGGATGGCAAAAAGCACGCAAATCAAGATTGCTGCAGCACTAAATACTGCATAACGCAAAGCACGTCGGTTGATATGAATGATGATGTGGCTTTCTGTATTGTTCTGAGAATCACGACTTGTCTGCTTACGTTTTTGGGCAATCTTCTCATTGCGTTGGATGGCCGTCAATTTAGGCATCACAAAAGCATCCAAACCAAAATAGGAGGGAGTGGTGGCGCCTGCCTGACAGGGCTCGAAACAGACGTGACCGTCTTCGTCCTGTGTAAAAACGCCAATACTTCCGAAATCTACCTGACCATCAGCTAACAATTGTTGGCGTAGATTCAGCACCATGCCTTGCACCATGCGTTTAGCTTCGGTTGTCTGGCAGTGGTGTACAGTACGTACAAGACTTACGAGCAGTCCGTCATCCTCAACTACTTCCGGATTAAAGCGAACCATACGGCTGGGTGGGAAGAATAAGTTTTCGGACTCTACTCGACTAGCATTACTTTCGTGGACTACAAAAGCGCCGAACTGTGGTACTACAACGCAGTTATGCGTAAGTAACAAGTATTCAATATGTCGGGATAGATTATTCATCGGGTGCAAAGTTATAAAAAAACTTTGGATTTCACATCTCATTTTGACGAAAAATTTTATTCTTATCACAAACTTTTGTTGACTCAGTACTTTTTTATACATTTGCAGCAATTATGTTAACAGTTAACCATCATTTGTCATCATCATAACCAAAAGCTCATGCGCCCACTTACTGTTTATAAGGCTTCAGCCGGTTCTGGTAAGACTTTTACTTTGGCCGTACAGTATATCAAACTGCTGTTACAGGCAGAGGATGCGGGTGAATATGCCCATATACTTGCTGTTACGTTTACCAATAAAGCGACAGCAGAGATGAAGGACCGTATTTTGAGTCAATTGTATGGCATTGGACATGGTTTGCACAGTAGCAGTAATTATTTTCAAGCACTTAAACAGGCCTTGAATGATGAGGAGCAGGACTATTCTGATGAAGAAATAAGATTATTGTGCAGACGGGCTTTACATGATATACTCCATGATTACAATCGTTTCCGTGTTCAGACGATAGATGCCTTTTTTCAGACAATTGTCAGAGGAGTGGCACATGAATTGGGGCTGGCAGCTAACTTGCAAGTAGAAATAAGTGATACCGAGGTGCTGTCAAAAGCCGTGGATCGAATCGTGGACCGTTTGCAAGATGACCCGCAGGTATTTGCATGGTTGATGAGTCTCGTGCGTGATCGTATAGATAATGATCAGCGGTGGGATGTGACTCGTGATGTCAAAAACTTTGGACGAGCCATTTTTAATGAAGATTATCTAATACGTGGTGAAAAACTACGTGCAGTATTGAATGATACGGCATTCATGCGATCTTTTATCGCTCAATTGCAGGAAATAGAAACCACAGGGATAGAAAGTGTTAAGATGTTAGGGACTCGCTTGGAAAACACTGTGGATAAGGCCAATGTGACATATGCGGATTTCTCTAATGGTCAGACTTTATCTTCGTTTGTAGAGCGTCTAAAGACAGGTGATCTCAAGGTTGAAATTGGAGCTCGTATTCGTGGATGGGCTGAAGATCCGTTATCATTAGTCAAAAAGGCAGATCAAACGAAGCGTCCGGATTTATTGGAGGTAGCAGATGAAGTCTGTAGCTTATTGGATGAAGCTATCAATAAGATACAAAGTGTTCAATATATGGTTAATAGTGCTCGTTTGGCACAAGCCCACTTGAAACCTCTTTGTCTTCTTGATGCTATAGACCGTGAAGTGGCTAGTATTAATGCTGAGAATTCACGTTTTAATTTGGCAAAGACTCCCATTTTGCTCAGTCGTATGATAGGAGAGAGCGATGCTCCTTTTGTCTTTGAAAAGATAGGAGCATTATTGCATCATGTTATGATTGATGAGTTCCAAGATACTTCACGTCTGCAATGGAAGAATTTCTGTGTCCTGTTATTGGAAAGCTATGCGAAAGGAGGACATAACCTTCTCGTTGGTGATGTAAAACAGAGTATCTATCGCTGGCGAGGTGGTGATTGGCGGATTTTGGGGAACATTGAAAAAGAAATGAATCCAGCTCCGATCATTCGTCATCTTGATACAAACCGAAGGAGCTCACGGCATATTGTCGAGTTTAATAATGAGTTTTTTGAAGAGGCCGTAAAGCAATTGAGCACCGTCTCTTTAGAAGATATTGAATCCATTGGTGGTGATTTCTCATTCTCTTCTGCATATGCTGATGTCAGGCAACAGATACCTAAAGACAAGCCCCAAGAAGGTTTTGTGAGTGTCTCGTTGCTTAACCCCGATGATTATAAGAAACGGGATGAATGGCAACCTATAATATTAGATGAGCTGAAACAGCAGATTCGTTATTTACATGCCAAAGGCTTACCATATTCCGAAATGACGATACTTGTTCGGAACAACAGCGACATGAAACCTATCATTGAAAGCTTTGCACAAGATAGTGATATGCCCGCTGTTGTTAGCGATGAAGCTTTTTTGTTGTCGGCAAGTCCTGCTGTTTGTGCTCTCATTGCAGCCTTGAGAGTTCTTGATGATCCTCAAGACGCTGTTTCGGCGTATTACCTACGTACCACAAATCCGTCATTACCGACAGAAGGATTGGACCCAAAGTTGGCAATGATACCATTATATGAATTGTTGGAGACTTTGTATCAACAACTCCAATTGGAAAAGATAAAAAATCAAGATGCTTATCTTTTTGGCTTCTTTGATTCGGTTTTGGACTTTTTACATACAGAATCCTCCGACATTCATTCTTTTCTTGCCTATTGGGATGACCGACTTAGTCGTCAATCGATACCTGCAGGACAGATTGATGGTATTCGCATTATCACAATCCATAAAGCAAAAGGATTGGAATTTCATTCCGTCTTTATGCCATTTTGCACATGGACTTTAGAACGTGATCGCACGACAGACCTATTGTGGTGTTCTCCTCAAGAAGCACCTTATGACCAACTTCAACTTCTTCCGATAACCCCCAATGCAAAGACGGTCCCCAATTCAGTATTTGCTCATGATTATGCAGAGTCACATATTTTATCACGTTTGGATGAATTGAATACTCTGTACGTAGGTTTTACTCGTGCTACCTCAAATTTGTTTGTTTGGGCTGTTGGAAATAAAGACGGTCTATCAAAAAGTCGTCGAACTGTAGGAGATTTAATTGCGGCTGTCATTCCAGATGGTAGCGTTGTGGGTGAGCCAATATTTGCTTATGAATGTAAGGATGATGAGCATGATAACCGTATGACTTTGAAATGTTCTCCAATGGATGTGAACATGCGTAGTTTTCCCCGTTGTGTTTCTTTCCGACAGAGTAACCGTTCGCAGCAGATGATTTCTTCTTGGATTGATGAAGAAGAGGACTCTGAACATATGCGCACTCACCATTATATTGAGATAGGCCGCCTGTTACATGATGTGCTCCAAAAAATAGGAACTGCAGATGATATTGATACTGTTTTGAAAGGTATGGAACAAGAAGGCGTCCTCTCTCGATTTGCTCCAGATGGTAATTATGTGTCTGTCCATCGTCAGGATGTAGAAAGATGGCTGGCTCGAGGATTGGAACAACCGATGGTTAGCTCATGGTTTAATGGTTCCTGGACCTTGTTGAATGAATGTTCTATTGTGAGCGTGAATCAGGAAACGCATCAAATAGAGACTCACCGTCCGGATCGTGTCATGATTAGTAAAGATGGGCAGCATATAGTTATTGTTGATTATAAGTTCGGACATTATATTCCTTCTTATGACGATCAAGTACGTACATATATGAGATTGATTTCTCAAATGTATCCCTCTGCTCATGTTGAGGGTTATTTGTGGTTTGTATATACAGGCAAAGTGCAGGCTGTTACTCAGACTCCGTCTGCTCCTGCTCAACTTACTTTAGAGTTATGAGTCTATGAAAACTTTTTTGCAATTAGTTGCCGAAACACTTCTCCAGCGATATGGCAATAATCTGAGTGGGTTGACGGTTGTGTTCCCTGGTAAGCGTGCAAGTCTCTTTTTGGATCAGGCTTTAGCGGAGGCATCACCTGTGCCAGTATGGTCTCCGACATATAAAACGATTAGCGAAATCTTTGAACAGGCGTCTGTATATAAAGTGTGTGAACCTGTAGAAAGTATTTGTCGTTTGTATCGTGCTTATAGTCATCATGTGACCAATCCGCAAACGCTGGACCAATTCTATAGTTGGGGCGAGATACTTCTTGCGGATTTTGATGATCTTGACAAACATCTGGTAGATGTTCATCAAATATTTGCCAATATCCGAGACTTGCACCAATTAGATGATGCGTCATATATTACTCCAGAGCAGGAAGAAGCCTTACGAAGTTTCTTTAGCAATTTTTCTCTTCAAGACAATTCTGAATTGAAGGAACATTTTCTTCACTTATGGGAAAAGATGCCAGCCATATATGATGAACTGAACGAATCGATGCGACGGGAGGGCTTGTTATATGAAGGGGCAATGCAACGTGCTGTCGTGACGGCAGATTGTGAAATATATGTGTCAGATACAACAAACTATATTTTTGTTGGATTTAATGTGCTGAATGCTGTCGAACAGGCTCTCTTTGATAATTTGCAACATCATGGAAAGGCACTTTTTTTCTGGGATTATGATATCTCATACGTCAAGCCGTCAAACCACGAATATCACGAAGCCGGCTATTTCCTTCGTCAGAATCTTGAGCGATATGGTAACGAACTTTCTCCTGAATGTTTTGATAGTTTTAAAGAGCCAAAACAATTAGATTATGTTGTTGCTTCCAGTGAGAATGCACAAGCACGATTTATCCCACAGTGGCTGTCTAATCACCTGACGGAACGTGAAAACCAAACGGCGATTGTTTTGTGTAACGAGCAGCTCTTGCAGCCTGTGCTTCATTCTCTTCCAGATCCGAAGACGCCAGTGAATGTTACAATGGGTTTCCCTTTGTCAGATACAGCTGTTTATAGTTTCGTCCTTGCCCTTGCAACATTTCAAATAGAAGGTTATGACCCGACCAATGACGGCTTCCGTTATGCATCTCTTCGTTCTATTTCCTCGCATCCTTATATTCGCTACATAGATGAGAGTTGCTGGAAACGGAAATCTGGGGGTGGGGTAGCACTATTGTTATATATTCAGGAAGTCCTTATGCTCTTGGCTAAACATATATCTGAAGATATGATAGCACAGGAAGCGCTTTATAGGGTATATACACGTCTTAATCGTCTTGTTGACATGATGAGTGGAACGTCCCCGCTTCTATGTGTCAACGATACAACCCTTCTGCGAGTTCTGCGTAGTATTTTGCAATCAGAAACGCTCCCATTCCATGGAGAACCTGCGATCGGGCTTCAACTAATGGGAGTTCTTGAGACTCGTGCCTTGGATTTCAAAAACATACTTATGTTGAGTGTCGGAGAAGGTTATCTTCCGAAAAATGTATCGGATAGTAGCTTTATCCCTTATTATTTGCGAGATGCTTTTGGGCTGACAACTCTTCGTCATAAAATTGCTGTTTATGCCTATTATTTTTATCGTCTCATCCAACGGGCAGAACACGTGACTTTTGTTTATAATGAGAGCAATGCAGGAGCACGTCAAAATGAGATGTCTCGATTCCTTCGTCAACTATTGGCTGAGACAGATTTGCCGATCAGGCAATATCAGTTACAGGCATCGAGTGATGTAACCTTGCCTTCATCTATTATTCAGCAAAAGACGCCAGAAGTTATACAGCTGCTCATGAAGAGCTATGATAATAAGGGGAAAGTTGGAAAAGAACGCCGTTTTCTCTCTCCTTCTGCTCTGAATACATATACCACATGCTCATTAAAGTTTTATTATCGATATGTTGAAGGGATACGTGTGGACCCGGACCCTCAAGATGGATTAGATGCGATTCTATTTGGCGAGGTCTTCCATCGGGCCGCAGAATTATTGTATCTTCAACTTGTTTCAGCTGGCGATGTCATCCGTATGCAAGATATTGATGCCTTCCTGGAGATGGATGGTCAACGTATAGAACCGTTTGTTCGGAAAGCTTTTCAAGAAAAGTTCTTTATGGGGAGAAGAGAAGACTATCGTGGCATTCTCTATATAGCATATAGGGTGATTCATACTTATCTTCTTCAGCTCCTTCGTCATGATCGGAGACACACTCCATTCCGCGTGTTAGGCTTGGAAGTTCCCCAAGTAACGACGATGAAAATCGGAGAACTGGAAATCGATATGGGTGGCGTGATTGATCGCTTGGACCTTGTCACCGATGAGAATGTCATGGGAAGACAGGCGATTCGTGTAGTTGATTACAAGACAGGTGGACGCCCAGAGGCTGTTAGCAGCTTGGATAGATTATTCTTTGAGACAGACCAAAAGAGCCATTATTATTTTCAGACCATACTTTACTCGGTGATCGTTGCAGAACAACGTGGAATGGCGGTTACTCCTTGCCTTTTCTTTGTACATAAGTCGGGAGCAGAGGACTATTCTCCGAAATTGAAATTGGGTGGCCAAATCATTCAAGATGTTCGTCAGCCTCTGTCGAAAGAACCAGGTTCAGAGGCCTTGTCAGATGCGTTTTCTGATCATTTGAGGCAACTAATTACGGAAATATTTGACATTTCCACGCCGTTCAGTCAGACACAACAAGAAAGCTCATGTGATAACTGTGAGTTTCGACAATTCTGTCATCGTTAAATAGTAATCTGCCGATATATATATGCTGTCGCACAATCGCTAATTATACTATTTGCTTTAAAACTTCCTTCATCTTTTTCTGCCTTTTTTTCAAAAAACCATCATATCATAAAGTTTTTTCCCTTTTCATCGTTTGTATGAAGTTTATTTGCTACCTTTGCACCGAGTTAAAGCGAAATCTAACATTAGCAAAAGAATTATTATGTCATATATCAAGAAAATAGCATCGTGGTATTTCTCTCGGCACGCATTGCCTTATTGGTGTGTTTTGCTGTTTGATTGTTTTGTCATTCTCCTTTCAGGTTTGTTGTGTTATATCTTAGACCACGGAGTTTTGCACACATTGAACGGTTTCTGGGCTGTCCTAGGCACTTTGACATTCTATTTGCTGTTTTTCTTGGTTGGATTCCGCTTGACTCGAACATATACAGGTGTCTTGCGGTATTCTTCTTTTACGGACCTTTATAGAATAGGTATAGCGAACTTCATAGGTATTTTATGTATTGCTGTTGCACGTTGGTTCTTCCATTTTGATAGCGTATTTGTACCAATTCGTACGAAAGAATTGATTTTTGTTTTCTTGATGGGCACGATGATTATGGTGAGTGCTCGTCTGATGATGAAGCTTTTGTTTGAGAAGGTGAACGAAGACAAAAACGTACGTGCAGCATTCATCTATGGTGTGAGGGCTGGAGGGATCGCTTTGGCAAAAGCTATTAGGATGGAAACGCCCACTCGTTTTGTTCTGAAAGGCTTTATGAGTGATGAAGATGATATGGTAGGGCATATGCTTCAAGGGGTTGAAGTTTATCGTAAGGACGAAAACCTTTTAGCCAAAATGCAGCATTTGCATGTAAAGTCTTTGTTGGTCTCTCCCCTAAAACGCGATGATCTGGTGAATGATCAGGACTTTGTGAATAACCTCTTGGATGCGGGAATCAGTATCTATACTTATGATGTGGGGCAGAAATGGGATGGTCATAGTGATATTAATGCTTCCCAATTGCATGAAATCCAGATTGAAGACTTGCTTCCTCGTGAGGAGATAGAAGTTGATTTGGATTCTGTGGCACGTTTACTGAATCGTTCCTGTATTCTTATTACAGGTTCTGCGGGTAGTATCGGTTCTGAGATGGTTCGTCAGATTGCCAAGTTCGGTCCAGATCGTCTTGTTCTTGTGGATGAAGCTGAGACTCCACAGCATGATGTGCGTTTGATGATGCATAAAGAGTTTCCAGAGTTGGAGGCCGTGACAATAGTGACTAGTATCACTAATCAGAGCAGAATGGAAAATATTTTCCGTGTTTATCGTCCTCAGTATGTTTTCCATGCCGCTGCTTATAAACATGTTCCGATGATGGAGGATAATCCCAGTGAAGCTGTTTTGAACAATGTTTTAGGAACACGTATTATCGCTGACCTCTCCGTGAAATATGGCGTGAAGAAATTTGTGATGGTTTCTACAGATAAAGCAGTAAATCCCACGAATGTTATGGGTTGTTCCAAGCGAATCTGTGAGATATATGTTCAGTCTTTGGATCGTTACAATAAATTGTTGATTGAAAAGGGAGAACTCAAAGATTCAACACAGTTCGTAACTACGCGATTTGGTAATGTCCTTGGTTCAAATGGTAGTGTGATACCTTTGTTCCGTGAGCAAATTCGTAAAGGAGGCCCTGTGACAGTGACTCATCCTGATATCATTCGTTTCTTCATGCTGATACCTGAAGCTTGTAAATTGGTATTGGAAGCAGGAACAATGGGAAAAGGAGGGGAGATATTTGTCTTTGATATGGGACAGCCTGTGAAGATTGCTGAATTAGCTCGTCGAATGATTCGTCTCTCTGGCGCGACTAATGTAGATGTACAGTTTACAGGCTTGCGTGATGGCGAAAAGCTTTATGAAGAGGTCTTAAACGATCAGGAAATCACGAAGCCGACATTCAACAAGAAAATTAAGATTGCGCAAGTTCGAGAATATGATTATAAAGAAGTTTGTGAATGGGTTGACGATCTGATACGTATCAGTCTGAATTACGACAATATGGAAACTGTTCGCAAGATGAAATGCATCGTTCCCGAATACAAGAGCCAGCATTCTGTGTATGAAGCTATAGACAGGGAAAATGAACAGGCGGCCAATGCATAGCAACCGAACGAGAAGACAAATCGGCAATCAGATTCACCTGATTGCCGATTTTCTTGTGATCCCGTTGGGATTCGAACCCAAGACCCACAGCTTAGAAGGCTGTTGCTCTATCCAG
>CAMZCM010000015.1 GCA_947305005.1 uncultured Prevotellaceae bacterium
GCTCGATGCACTCAACCTCCTGAGAGATGAGGCGGAAGCGGTTGCCGAGGTCAACGACAGTTGCCTTGATGCCATAGCCGGTCTTGGAGGTGAACACGAGGCGAGCGGTCTGCTGCTTGCGGATACCGATGCCGAGGAAGTGTACTTCGAGCTTGGGCTTGTCAGTAGCGATCAGCGGGCAGATCTCAAGCATGTGGCTCTGCAGGCAGGAGCTGCGGTTGCCAGCGAAGTTGAGGGTGTAGTCCTCGAGGAAGGAGCAGCCAGTGGACATGCCCTGCTGGATGACCCACAGGGTGCGATAGAGGCAAGCGGTCTTCCAGTCGCCCTCGGCGCCGAAACCGTAACCCTCTTCCATCAGACGCTGTGAAGCGAGGCCAGGAATCTGGTCGAAGCCGCAGAAGTTGGGATCGTCGATGTCGGCATCGCCGAGGTCGTCGAAGTTCGTGGTGAAGGCGGTGGCACCCTCGTCCTTCAGGACGCGGCGGAGGGCAATCTCAGCCTTGGCTGCATTGTGAACCTTCTCCCAATATACCTTTTCGCCGCTCTCGTCGATCTTGATGGTATAGAGCTTCTTGTACTCCTCAACGAGTGCATCAGCTTCTGCATCGGTGACTCTCTTGAAGTAGTCCATGAGGCAGCTGACGGGGTAGTAGTCAACATGGTAGCCCATGCGCTGCTCGAACTCTACGCGGTCGCCATCGGTAACGGCAACGTTGTTCATGTTCATACCGAACATCAGACAGCGTACGTTGTGAGCATCTGCAACACCAGCTGCTACGCGTGCCCAAACGGCAATCTTCTTCTGTACTTCAGCTTCCTTCCAATAGCCGCAAACCACCTTGCGAGCCACGCGCATACGGGTGCAGATGTGTCCGAACTCGATATCGCCGTGGGCGCTCTGGTTCAGGTTCATGAAGTCCATGTCGATGCTGTCCCAGGGGATTTCAGCATTGTACTGTGTGTGGAAGTGGAGGAGGGGCTTTTGCAGCTGCTGCAGACCCTTGATCCACATCTTAGCGGGTGAGAAGGTGTGCATCCAAGTGATGATACCAACACACTTCTCGTCGTTGTTGGCGGCCAGCATCACCTGCTCCACTTCCTTGGAGCTGTTGGCTGTGCCCTTATAGACTACCTTTACGGGGATATTGCCACTCTCGTTCAGACCGGCTACCATTTCCTTGGAGTGAGCGTCAACTGCGATGACTGCGTCACCTCCGTAGAGCAACTGTGCACCAGTTACCCACCAAATTTCAAAATTTTCAAACATAGGGATAAATTTTTTAATTCACAATTCACAATTCACAATTCACAATTGATACCTTTGTGAGCTGGAAAAGATTCTTGTGAGTTGTTAATGAATAAAATTTTTTTTTCTTTGTAGTATTAATAATGGATATGAGAATCTTGTTCAATTCCTGACAATCCATATTCAGACTTTCATATTGTTGCTGCGTGATGTATTCCGTTTTAAAGAGCAATTCTAACCAGAAGTCAGTTTCATTGGCTTCCTTCAAGGCTATTTTCATTTTATGAATAAAATCATCCTTGCTTTCCGCATGTTCTGCTTCTCTGATGTTAGCACCGATACTAGTTCCACATCTAAGTATTTGGGAGCAAATGGGTTGTTCTGTATAGTTCAAATTCTTAACAAGATATTTTACTAGTTTGACAATCCTCACTGCAAAATCCATGCTTTTCTGCTTGACTATATTATCAGTCTTCATCGCGCAGCAATTGTGAATTGTGAATTATGAATTGTGAATTGGAAGATTAATGTTTCTGACCCTTTTGACCATAGTATGCATTTGGCCCATGCTTGCGCATATAGTGCTTCTCAATCAACAATGGATTCATGGTTAATTCAGGATTGACACTGAATGCGATGAAGGCCATCTTGGCGCACTGCTCCATGACTTTGGCGTTATACACTGCATTGTCGGGAGAGGTACCCCATGAGAAGGGACCGTGATTCTTGACGAGCACGGCAGGCGTGTGGTCTGGGTTGATCTTGCGGATGTTCAGAATCTCATCCACAATGACATTGCCCGTCTCCAACTCATACTGTCCTTTTACCTCAGCCTCGTTCATATCGCGGGTACAGGGGATATCCTTGTAGAAATAGTCGGCGTGGGTGGTGCCGATATTTGGGATGTCCTTGCCAGCCTGAGCAAAGGCAGTGGCATAGGTGGAGTGGGTGTGAACCACACCTTGGATATTGGGGAATGCCTTATAGAGTACAAGGTGTGTAGGGGTGTCGGAAGATGGGTTCAGGTCGCCTTCGACAACCTTGCCGCTTTCGAGATCGACAACTACCATGTCGGAAGCTTTCATCTCATCGTAGCTGACACCGCTTGGTTTGATGACAACGAGACCTTTCTCGCGGTCGATACCGGAGACATTGCCCCACGTGAAGATGACCAACCCTTGTTTCACTAAGTCAAGGTTGGCTTTAAAGACTTTTTGTTTGAGCTCTTCTAACATGATTATATGTATGATTAAGATAAATAATAATAGGTGTATTCTTAGGTTAAAGCTTGAAAAATGGCTCTTGTTGATAGGCCGAAGTGTTGAACTGGTACAGGGCTGCACCGCGTTTGGAACATACTCTGTCCACTTCTCCTGTCTTTTCTATGAACGCCATTTCGTTAACGCGCTTGCGGAAATTACGCTTGTCTATTTTCTCACCGAGAATCGCTTCATAAAGCATCTGAAGCTGAGTGAGTGTGAAATAGGTAGGAAGCAACTGGAAGCCTACGGGTAAGTGACTAATCATACCTCTTAATTTCTTCAACGCTCCTTGAATCATTTCATGATGGTCAAAGAGCAATGGCGGCAAATGATTCATATCCTCCCAGTAGGCAGAATATTCATGGTGGAGATCCTTGTTGACACGATCGATATCCAAAAGAGCAAAGTAAGCAATGGAGATGACACGGCTACCAGAATCACGACTGACAGTACCGAAAGCACCTACTTGTCTCATATAAATATTGTTCAACCCTGTCAATTGATGTAGCACACGTTGTGCCGCATGGTCAATGTCTTCGTTATCCTTGACAAAACCTCCCATTAATGACCATTCACCTTGATGAGGTTCAAACGGACGTTTCTGAAGCAGTACTTTGAGAACACCTTGCTCAAAGCCGAAGATGATACAGTCAACAGCAACGTGGAATTTAGGATATTGGCGATAATAGGAATTCATAAATGACTTCGCATATTGAAAGGGTTGGGAGCTGAGGATTCTCAGCTCCCAATAATGAGGTTACCAGAAGTACCAGTAGAAGGTAGCGCAGAGACCCACGACAACCAATGTGCCGATGATATCCCATACACCCCAACTCTCGCGGATGCTCTTCTTGAAATCGGAGCTGAAGGTGATAGCATCAATCTGTTCCTGTGAAGGAGCAGGAGTGAAGAAGCTAACAACCACCATCAGAACGATAATGAAGACGAGCAGCCAGCACTCGAAGACGAGCCAGTTGGTCTGCCAGAACCATGTGGTGTTCTCCCAGAAGGCACCTTCCATCACTGCCTTACCTGTATCGGTGAGTACGTTAGTGATCAAACGGAGCATACCGACTACGAAGCCGCCGATAAGACCCCATTCACCTGCCTTCGGAGTAATCTTCTTTGAGAAGATACCCAGTGTGAAGACGGCTACCATGGCGGGAGCCAACAGCGACTGAATACCTTGCAGATAGCTATAGAGAGAGCCGAGGCTCATCATCACGGGCATCCACAGCAAGCCTAACAGAACGACAACGACAGTAGCAGTGCGGCCAACGAAGACATAGTGAGCCTCGCTCTTACCTTTCTTCATGGGCTTGTAGAAGTCCTCGGTGAAGAGAGTTGCGCAGCTGTTGAAGAAGGCTGCGAGAGAAGCAACGAGAGCGCAGACGAAACCGATGGTCACGATACCCTTGATACCAGCAGGAAGAATGTTCTTCACCATCAAAGCGAAGGCTGCGTCGGTATCCTCCATGACGAAACCATTGACACCACGCTGAGCCAGAGCTGCAGCAATCATGCCAGGAATGAGGAACATGAAGCAGGGGAGGATCTTGAAGAAACCGGCGGCGATGGTGCCACGACGAGCACGAGCCATCACAGCGGCGTTGTCCTCACCAGGTACCTGACCGAGCACACGCTGAACGATGTGCTGGTCGGTGCACCAGTACCAGAAACCGATGATGCAGGCTCCGAGGAAGACGACATAGCCAGGATATTCAGCATACATGGGATCGCCCGGATCGGTGTGGAACATGTGGTTGATGCCATAACCGTCGTGCATGGAACGAGCTGTGTCCATCATCGTAGTCCAACCTTCAGCGATGCTGCCACCGCCCAGCGTAGCCAGACCGAGGAACAACACGAGGAAGGAACCGATAATCAGAATAGGTGTCTGGATGGAGGAGAGTGTCATCACGCCTTTCATGCCGCCGAAGACGGTGAAGACTGCGGTGACGGCAATCAGACCGATAGCGCCGACCCAGAAGTTCAAGCCCAGCAGGTACTCGAAGAAGATACCACCCGTGAAAGCGGTCACAGAGACCTTGGTGAGCACATAGGCTACGAGGGTGATGATGCTCAGCCAGGAACCCGTACGTTGGGTATAACGGAACTTCAGGAAGTCAGGCATCGTGATGATCTTGCCCATCTTGTTAATCAGCAACTGATAGAAAGGCACGAAGAGCCAGCCAAGGATGAGGATCATCCAGCCTTGCATCTCCCAGTGTGCCATGCCGACACCGTCTTTAGCACCTGTGCCGGCCAGACCTACGAGGTGCTCGGAACCGATATTGGCAGCAAAGATAGCCATACCGATCACGTACCAGGGTTCGCCCTTACCGAAGAGGTAAGCGCTTGAGTCTTCGCCCTGTTGTGCCTTCTTGTCTTTCCAAATGGCATACCATACAGCAGCCACAACGCCCAAGAGACCAATGGCGAGGATGGCCCAGTCGAGCCATAAAAATTCATTTGAACTCCAATTCATAACGAGATTTATTAATTAATTGATTGATTAAGTAAACGATTGTTTCTTGATTACTGCGCTTTTCTCTTCCAGAGATTGGTCATGTCTTCCAGCGTCTTACCCTTGGTCTCGGGAACAAGCTTCCATACGAAGACGGCAGCGACGACACAGAGGATGCCGTAGAGACCATAGGTGAACCAGTGGCCGAAGTCGTCACCTTCTGTAAGGTGCATGTTGAACATCGGCACAAAGGTGGAACTGACGATGAAGTTGAAGATCCATTGGAAGGCAACGGCTATAGCAACGGCTCCGCCACGGATTGTGTTGGGGAAAATCTCGGCGATGAGTACCCAGCAGATGGGACCCCATGAGAACATGAACGAAGCGGAGTAGATGAGCAATGAGGCGGCAGTGACCAACTCAAGGCCAGCATGACCAAAGGTGGTTGCCACACCGAAAGCACCGAGAGCCATGCCCAGAGAACCGTAGATGAGCAGCGGCTTGCGTCCCCATTTCTCAACGGTAAAGATAGCTACCAGTGTGAAGAGTATGTTGATGACACCCATGAAGACGGTAATCATCATCGGGTTATCCATACCCATATCGCCGAAGATGCGAGGAGCGTAGTAGAGGACAGCGTTGATACCGACTGCCTGTTGGAATACGCTGAGCATGATACCGATGAAGATGCACATGAAACCGTAAGTCATCAGCTTCTCGGTCTTCACAACCATCGTATCCTTGATATCCTGTAGAATCTGAGCGGCACGTGATGCACCGTTAATCTTTGTCAGGATACCCAAAGCCTTCTGATCCTGACCCACTGATACAAGGTAACGCGGGGTCTCGGGGACAAAGCAGATGAGCAGGGCGAAGAGTCCTGCGGGAACAGCCTCGGAACCGAACATGTAGCGCCAACCTGTAGTGACTGTCCATTGTGCTGCAGGATTGATGGCGGCAATGCCTTTGCCCATCTCTTCCACTAACGGCTGGATGTGTTCGCCCAGAATGAAGAAGTTGACGAAATAGACTACCAACTGACCGAAGATAATGGCGAATTGGTTCCAGCTAACGAGCATCCCTCTGATATTTGAGGGAGCCACCTCACCGATATACATGGGGCAGATGGCAGATGCCAAACCGACGCCAATGCCACCAATCACACGATAGATGTTGAAGGTGATGAGCAGTGAGTAGCTGGGCTGACCATATTCAAAGAACAGGAACTCAGGGTCCATGGAACCCAATGCTGATACAAAGAACAGCAAGCCGGCGATAATGAGTGATTTCTTGCGGCCGAGGTTCGTTGCTAAAAAGCCCGATAGGGCAGAGCCGATGATACAGCCTATCAATGCACTGGCAGAAGTAAAGCCGTGCCAGCCGTCGGTGTATGCAAAGTCCTTAGCCTCCATGAAGAATGCTTGCAGACCTTTCTCTGCACCAGAAATGACCGCTGTGTCATAACCAAAAAGCAAGCCTCCCAGCACCGCTACCATCACGATGCTAATCAGATAACTCTTGCTGCCTTGATCTGATGTGTTCATACGAATGGCTTATTTCACGGAGAACTTATAAATGCAGTGGCTGAAATAGGTCTCTTCCGGCTTGAGATTTGCCGTAGGCCAGTCTGCGTGGTGAGGAGTGTCAGGATATTTCTGGCTCTCTAAGCAGATGCTTCCCTGTTTGGGATATTTCAGTCCATGCTTGCGAAGAATGTCTGCATCGCGGCCTACACCTTGGAAGTTACCTGTATATACCTGGATGCCGGGCTCGTTGGTATAGACTTCCATAAAGATACCAGTCTCAGGGCTATAAATGCTGGCAGCAACCTGAGTGTCATCACCACGATAGGTATCCATATCATAAGTGTTCAAGCAGAAGTTGTGATCCACGCCTCCTGCATTCTTAATCTGGTCGAAAGTGGTGTCGTCAATGATTTCGCTGAGAACGCGAGCGGTACGGAAATCAAAGGGAGTACCTTCTACAGAAACGATTTCACCTGTGGGAATATAAGCGGTATCAGATGGAGTGAAGCTGTCAGCATTCACGTACAATTCCATATTTGTGCACTTGCGAGTGAAATCACCATTCAAATTGAAGTAGCTGTGATTGGTCTGGTTGATGACTGTTTCTTTTGTTGTTGTGGCTTCCCATGTGATGTCAAGAGCGTTGTCATCTGTCAGGGTATAAGTGGTTACAGCTGTGATTTCACCGGGGAAACCATTGTCGCCATCGGGGCTGACAATAGTCAGCTTGATGGTCTGGTCGTCAACCTGTTCTGCATCGAAGACCTGATACTGCCAGCCTGTGGGGCCACCATGTAGTGTGTTTTCTCCGTTGTTGGCAGGAAGCTTGTAGTCTTCGCCGTTAATCGTGATAACGGCTTTTGCGATACGATTGGCATAGCGTCCGATGCTGGCTCCATAGTCGCTGGGTGAGTTGACAGCGTCTGCATATTGAGCGATGTTGTCGTAGCCCAGTACTACATCAGTAAAGTTGCCGTCACGATCAGGCACCATGATGCTGACGACACGGGCGCCGAAATTGGTAATGCACACCTCAACACCGTTGGCATTCTTAAGGGTGTACAAGGCTGTAGCCTTACCGTTGATGGTGTCAACAAACTCTTGAGGATCCAGGCCGCTCTTTGTCAGTTCTGCGGTTGCGGTTTTCTGCTCAGTACAAGCAGCCATCAAAGAAATGGCAGCAATACCTGCTACTACACTTTTCACAATTGTTTTCATACGTGTAAAGAGAATATTTGTTAGTAGATATAAATGATACAAGTAAATGATATCAGCTCAAAAACGCTTCAAAGATAATGCTTTTTATTTATATAGGTGTCATTTTCACACTTTTTTTTTCTTTTCGCCTATTTTTTTCCTAAATACCACTTTTATAGATTGGCGTTTCGATAAAAAAAGAGCCCTGAACCATGTTCAGGACTCAATTTTACTCCAGTAGAGGAAAAAGATTAGCAAAGCTTGCGAGCTCCGTCGCCAATCACCACATCGATAATGACAGGCTCTTTACCGAATTTTGCTTTAAACTTCTCTTTTGCAGCCTTGACGAAGCTGTCATAATAGTGCTCGTCAACGAGGTTGATGGTGCAGCCACCGAAGCCACCGCCCATAATGCGGGAACCAGTGACACCCTCTTCCTTGGCAATATCATTGAGGAAATCAAGTTCTTCGCAGCTGACCTCATATTCCTTGCTCAGGCCATAGTGAGTCTCATACATCATCTTACCGACGGTCTCATAGTCACCCTTCTCAAGAGCATCGCAGACGGCAAGAACGCGTTCGCGCTCACCGATGACGTAGCGTGCACGCTTGTAATCCTCTTCGCTAATCTTAGTCTTGACTTCATCAAGTTGTTCGTAAGAAGCATCGCGGAGGCTCTCTACTTCAGGATGAATCTCATGGATAGCAGCAGCAGCGCGCTCGCAGGAGAGGCGACGATCGTTGTAGGGAGAACCTACAAGGGCGTGTTTCACGTTGCTGTTCACCAGCACCAACTTGTAACCCTTCGGGTTCCATGGGAAGTAAGCCACTTCACCACTGCGGCAGTCCATACGCATCAGGTTACCGGCCTTGCCGAGGCAGGAGATAGCCTGGTCCATGATACCACAGTTCACGCCGATATACTTGTGCTCTGTGCGTTGACCAACCTTGGCCAGTTCCAGACGGTCAATCTTGTTATCGCCGAAGAGGTCGTTAAGACCATAAGCGAAGCAACTCTCAAGGGCAGCAGAAGAACTCATGCCTGCACCGAGGGGTACATCACCTGCGAAAGCAGTGTTGAAGCCTTCTACGGGAACACCCAGAGCCATCATCTCGCGGCATACACCGAAGATGTAGCGAGCCCATGTGGCCTTGGGACCTTCGGGATCGTCAAGAGAGAACTGAACGCGATCCTTTAAGTCAATGGAGTAAGCGTCAACGGTGCGAGTGCCATTGGGCTTAATCTCAGCAATCATTCCTTGTTCTACAGCTCCTGGGAATACAAAACCATTATTATAGTCGGTGTGTTCGCCGATAAGGTTAATGCGGCCAGGGGCTGCATACACATTTCCTGTGCTGCCATCGAAGTGTTTGATGAAGCGGCTGCGAACGTCTTCAATTGTCAGTTTCATAATGAATTAGGTTTTATAAGTTAAAGAATAGAATTAAATTAATCAACGGGGATATCCTTGTTGACGTTCTTGCAGCCGATAGCAGCGAAGAACAGGATGTAGGCAACCATTGCAACCTGGAGCCAATAGCTGGTGATAGAGTCGGTGCTCTTGGCAATGACATCCTGCAGCCAAGGCATCAAACCGCCGCCAACGACCATCATCATGAAGATACCAGAAGCGGCTTCAGTGTACTTGCCAAGACCTTCCACGGAGAGGTTGAAGATACCGCCCCACATGATAGAGGTGCAAAGACCACAAGCAGCCAGGCAGAACACTTTGACAGGAATCTCATGACCCTTGAACTCTGTAGCTACAGACTCAGGTAGGAAGATAGCAGCCAGCAACAGGCAGATGGCAACCGTAGAAACGACGGTCATCTGTGTCTTTGTGCTGACCTTACCGCTGATGAAGGTAGAGCTGAAACGGCCGATGAGCATCATGAACCAATAGCTGGCAGCCAATGTGCCACCGATAGCAGCAGAACCTTCAAAGCCCATATTGGTAACATAGAAATTCAGGTGCATGGGAATACCAATCTCAACGCCAACATAGAAGAAGATAGCGATGACACCGAAGATGAGGTGACGGAAACGGAGCGCGCCCTTCATGGACTCCATCAGAGAACCGCTGTCACCGAAGTTGGGCTCGGGTATTGTAACAAAATAGATGATGCAAAAAGAAATGGCGAAGACAGCCATACCGATGAAGAGGAGCGGGGAGACGTCACTCATGCTGGTGTTAGCTGTTACAGTGCCTACGAGGATACCTGCAAGCATAGGAGTCAGCGTAGCAGTCAGAGAGTTGAGCGTGCCACCAATCTGAATCAGCTGATTACCTTTGTTGCCACCGCCACCCAGCATATTCAGCATCGGGTTTACGACAGTGTTCAACATACATACACAGAAGCCGCAGACGAGTGCTCCAAGTAAGTAAATATAGAGGTTCAGAGCAATGGGAGCTCCGTTCATCTCATTGACATAAACATCGTCGCCATAGATGCTGGAGAAGTACTGAAGAGCCAAGCCGATAATACCCACAATGAGGGCGGCAAGAGCGGTCTTCTTGTAACCAATCTTCTTCAACAGCATACCTGAAGGGATACCCATAAACAAGTAAGCTGTAAAGTTCATGAGGTTACCCCAAGAAGCAGCAAATTCATACTTGAAGCCCCAGATGTTGCCAAAAGGAGCGCCCATGTTGGTCACGAAGCTGATCATCGCAAAGATGAAACACATCGTAATGATGGCAACTAAATTGCCATTGTTTTTTGTTTGAGTCATAATGATTGAATTATTATAAGAAAATGTTTCCTGTGTTACAAATGCTTATTTCTCCACACCGAATTTATAAATGGTCGTCTGCGTGTATTCTTCGCCGGGAGCCAAGATGACACCAGGGAAGAACGGACGGTTAGGACTATCGGGGAAATGCTGTGCCTCGAAGCAGATAGAAGAACGGCGGGGGAAAGTGGCACCGTGCTGGCCTGGATAACCAGTTGCCCAGTTATCAGTATAGACCTGCACGCCAGGCTCTGTCGTATAGACTTCCATGGTTCGGCCAGTGTTGGGGTCGAAAATCTTGGCTGCATAACTGAGCTCACCAGGCTGTCGCTTGTTCAGCACGAAACAGTGGTCGTAGCCAGCGCCATTTTTGGTCTGCTCGTCGTCGGCATCAATCTGATCACCGACAGCGTGCATCGTGGTGAAGTCGAAAGGCGTGCCTTTGACCGCACGAATCTCACCCGTCGGGATGCTGGTGTCGTCAATGGGAACAAAGAAGTCTGCATTGATCTGGCACTGCAGGTCCATGATGTCGGGTGTGGGATTGGCGATTCCGGAAATGGAGAAGAAGCCGTGATTGGTGAGGTTGATGATGGTTTTCTTATCCGTTGTGGCTGAGTAGTCAATGACCAATTCATTGTCATCCGTCCAACGGTAGATGACGGTAATGTCAAGGTTGCCGGGAAAACCTTCCTCTCCGTCCGGCGACAGATAATGGAGGGAAAGTGTCTGTGCATCTGTCTGCTGTGCGTCCCATACGCGAGCATGGTAACCTGTGGGACCGCCATGCAGGTGGTTGGGGCCATTGTTGATGGCCAGGCTGTATTCCTTGCCGTCGAGAGTGAACTTGCCTTTGCAGATGCGGTTGCCATAGCGGCCGATAAGGGTAGAAAGGAAAGGCTCTGGGCTATCAACTACGCCTTGAATAGTGTCGTGACCTTGGATGACGTTGGCAATCTTGCCATTCTTGTCAGGAACCATGATAGCTACCAAAGCGCCGCCATAGTTGGTAATGCAAACTTCATTTCCCTGCTTGTTGATGAGCGTGAACAAATCTGTCTGCTTACCTTGGATAGTGGACTGAAAATCTTCACGTTTCAGTCCAGATAATTTGCTTGTTTCCATGGGCAAATGATTTTATTAATGACAATTATAGCGCAAATTAAGCCAAAAAGTCTGAGAGGAACAAGTCTTTAGGCAAAAAAGAAAAGTGAAAATTGCTTAAAACTCCTTCTCGGCGAATATTATTCCTCTTGTTCCTTGTTATATTAAGTAAGAAAACGTAACTTTGCGCAGTTTTTTTGAATAGTAATTCTTTTGCACCCCATGCCAAAGATATCCGTACGTGGTTTTGAGATGCCAGCTTCGCCTATTCGTAAACTGGCACCATTAGCAAATGCTGCTAAGCAACGCGGCATTCATGTCTATCATCTGAATATCGGTCAGCCGGACCTTCCGACCCCCCGTGCTGCCCTGAATGCGATACGTAATATTGATCGCACGATCCTTGAGTACTCGCCCTCTCAGGGCTATCTCAGCTATCGGAAAAAATTGGTTGATTATTATGCGAAATATAATATTGATGTAACCCCTGATGATATCATTGTCACCAGTGGTGGCTCAGAAGCGGTGTTGTTTGCATTCCTCTCTTGCCTGAATCCCGGTGATGAGATCATTGTGCCAGAACCGGCATATGCCAATTATATGGCATTTGCTATTTCTGCTGGAGCAGTGATTCGCACGGTGACCACAACCATCGAGGAAGGCTTTTCCTTGCCCAAAGTGGAAAAGTTTGAGGAGCTGATCAATGAGCGCACACGTGCTATTCTTATTTGTAATCCCAATAATCCTACAGGCTATCTTTATACACGTAGGGAGATGAACCAAATTCGTGATCTCGTCAAGAAGTACGATCTTTATCTCTTCTCCGACGAAGTCTATCGTGAGTTTATCTATACGGGTTCCCCCTATATCTCGGCTTGTCACCTTGAAGGTATTGAGCAAAATGTTGTCCTCATTGACTCGGTGTCCAAACGCTATAGTGAGTGCGGTATCCGTATCGGAGCGCTCATCACAAAAAACGAGGAAGTGCGTAAGGCCGTCATGAAGTTCTGTCAGGCCCGTCTTTCTCCTCCGCTCATCGGACAGATTGCAGCAGAGGCTTCTTTGGATGAGTCTGATGAATATAGCCGTGAGGTGTATGATGAATATGTAGAGCGTCGTAAGTGCCTGATAGATGGCTTGAATCGTATTCCTGGCGTTTATAGCCCTATTCCGATGGGCGCCTTCTATACAGTTGCCAAACTTCCCGTGGAGGATGCGGAAGATTTCTGTGCCTGGTGCTTGCGCGACTTTAACTATGAGGGCGAGACTGTGATGATGGCTCCTGCTGCAGGTTTCTATACGACGCCTGGCCTCGGCCGTAATGAAGTGCGCTTGGCTTACGTCCTGAAGAAGGAAGACCTGACTCGTGCATTGTTTGTTCTTCGTAAAGCATTGGAGGCTTATCCGGGTCGCAAAGAGTCCTAATCCTGATTGACATCGCTGTCTGTCATCAGTTGCTATTCCCTAAATGCCTTTTACATTTTCCATAGCACGTCGGTTGTATGGCCGTCAGGAAGAGGGACATTCCCTTTCTCGTCCGGCGATACGGATTGCCATGTGGGGTATTGCTGTGGGCTTGGCTGTGATGATCCTTTCTGTTTGCATCATTTTAGGTTTTAAGCAGGAAGTCCAACAAAAAGTCATCGGATTCGGAGGACACATTGAGGTCATTAATTACCAGAGCTTATATAGTGTTGAAGCAAAGCCCATTGTCGTTGATGAATTGCTCATGCACCGCTTGGGACGCATGGAAGGTGTGTCTCGCGTTCAGCGTTTCATCACTAAGACTGGGATGCTCAAGACGGGACAAGCTTTTAAGGGTGTAGTCTTGCGTGGTATTGCTGAGGAATATGACACCACTTTCTTGGCATCGAGTTTGTTAGAAGGTCGTCTTCCTCGCTTTTCTTCTTCAGAGGTCTCTAATGAAATAGCCATCTCTTCTTTGATGGCTCATGAATTAGGACTTAGGGTGGGAGAGAAGGTCTATGCCTATTTCTTTTCCAATCAGGTGAAGGCGCGTCGGTTTCTCATCACAGGTATTTATGAAACACATCTGCGCGAGTTTGATAACGTACTTGTCTTCACCGATTTGCTGACTACACAGAAACTGAACGGTTGGGAGACGAATCAATGTGCAGGTGCGGAATTGCTGATTGATGATTTCGAGCAGTTGGACCAGCGCACAAACGAGGTGGTAGCTGTTATGAACCATACCCAAGACGTAGATGGCAACACCTATTCTACACATCATATTAAGGAACTCTATCCAGGCATCTTTTCATGGCTGTCGTTACTGGACACCAATGTATATGTCATCTTGGCCTTGATGATTCTGCTCAGCCTGTTCACCATGACGTCAGGCTTGCTGATCATTATTTTAGAGCGAACCAATTTCATTGCTGTGATGAAGGCGCTTGGCGCATCTAACGGTCAGATTCGTCGTATCTTCTTGCACTTCGCTGTGTTGCTCATTTCTCGGGGCCTGATATGGGGTAATGTGATTGGTATTGGTGTGGCTGTCATGCAGCAGCAATTCAAGTTGATACACTTGGATCCTGCGACCTACTATGTCGATGCCGTTCCTATACTGTTCTCCTGGCCACTCGTCCTTTTGCTGAATGTGGCAACGTTGCTGATTACGGTTTTTGTCCTGATTATTCCATCCTATTTAGTTACCCGAGTCCATCCTGCTCGTGTCATGCGTTTTGAATAAATCCCAAGTCTCACCATATTATATAAAATAAAGACTATGTTGACAGTAGAAGAATTAAATGATCGTCTTATAGACCTCGCCTTTGCGGAAGATATCGGCGATGGAGACCATACAACCTTATGCTGTATTCCTGCTGATGCCATGGGTAAGAGCAAGCTCCTCATCAAAGAGGAGGGTATTCTTGCCGGCATTGAGATAGCCAAAGAAGTGTTCCATCGCTTTGATCCCACGATGCAAGTGGAAGTGTTCATGGGTGACGGCTCTCATGTGAAGCCCGGTGATGTCGCCATGATTGTTACGGGTAAGGTGCAGAGCCTCCTGCAGACAGAGCGTCTCATGTTGAATATCATGCAGCGCATGTCTGGTATTGCCACGATGACGAATAAGTATGTCCAACGTTTGGAGGGCACTAAGACACGTGTCCTTGACACTCGCAAGACCACTCCGGGTATGCGTATGCTCGAGAAAGCAGCCGTCAAGATTGGTGGCGGTGTTAACCATCGCATCGGTCTCTTCGATATGATTCTGCTGAAAGATAACCACGTTGATTTCGCAGGCGGTATAGAAAACGCTATCAACCGCTGCCACGAATACCTCAAGGCCAAAGGCAAAGACCTGAAGATTGAGATTGAAGTTCGTAATTTTGATGAATTGAACCGTGTGTTGGCTATCGGTGGCGTGGACCGTATCATGTTGGATAACTTCACCCCTGCAGACACCAAGAAAGCCGTTGACCTGATAGCTGGACGCTTTGAGACGGAGTCCAGTGGCGGCATCACGATTGACAATCTTCGTGACTACGCCGAGTGCGGTGTCGATTACATCTCTGTTGGTGCGCTCACTCATAGCGTGAAGGGTCTTGACATGAGTTTCAAGGCATGTTGATGCTGCGCCGTTTCCTTCTCCTTATATTCTGTTCCCTGGCCCTGTGCTCTTCCACATGGGGCCAGAAGACGGTTTATTTTGAACGTGACATGAAGGAGGTCACGGTCAAACCTAAGCGACAGCGCTATAAGCGAAAGGGAAATCCGGCGGTAGAACTAATGCGCAAAGTCATTGCCGCCAAGGGTGAGCACTCCTTGGAGAAAAATGACTATGTCAGCTATTACAAGTACCAGCGCATCACAGCCGGCTTCAATAACATCACGCAGGAACAGGCTGATTCTCTGTCTATCCTTCAGGGGGCTTTCCTGAAACGACAGGTAGAGTATTGCCCCCAGACAGATCAGTACATCCTGCCTCTCTACTATGTGGAGACTGCCACGCACCACCTCTGGCGACGCCAACCGAAGATGGAGCGTAACTATGTGTTGGGAACCAACAGTGCTGGTTTAACAGATCTTCTGCCTATTGGTGAGAATATTAACACCATCACGACCAGCATCTTTTGTGATGTGAACATCTACGACAACGAGATTACGATGCTGGAGCGTCGTTTCACCAGTCCATTGTCTTCGCGTGCGGCTATCTCTTTCTTCCAGTTCTTCATCGAGGACACCGTTGTTGTTGATAACAAACCTTGTATTCAGCTGAACTTCGTACCGCAGAACCCGCAGGACTTCGGCTTTAGCGGTCGTATCTGGATTCTGAATGACAGCACCTATCGTGTGCATAAGTGCTTGCTTTCCTTGCCACTACGTTCCAGCGTCAACTATATCAACAGTTTAGCCATAGAGCAGCGTTTCACGGATCTTCCCAATGGGCAACGAGTCTTGCAGACTGATGATATGTTTGCTGAGTTGGGCCTCTTGAAAGGGCAGCGTTTTGGTATGGTACATCGTGCAACCAACTACACTCATATCAGCACCGATTCCATACCCGACGAGAAATTCAAGAAAAGTGACTTCCTGCGTGAAGGCACAGCTCGTATCAAAGACCCTGACTTCTGGGCTCAGCATCGTGTAGATACACTCTCCGGCGCAGAGAGCAACTTAAGTAACTTGGCTCCCTCCTTCAAAGACTTGAAGGGTAGCGGTTGGTTCCTCTATCTCATGCGTGCGGTGATTAACAACTATTTCGAGACTTCTGCCGTTCAGGATAACAGCTATTTTGATATCGGTCCCATCATGTCTATGATTTCCCACAACGACATTGACGGTTACCGTTTCCGCTTGGGCGGTCAGACCACCGCTTTGCTGCATCCCCAACTCTTCTTCAAGGGTTATGCGGCTTATGGCAAGCAGAGCCGGAATTGGTACGGCATGGGAGAGGTGGAATATTCGTTTTTGCGCAAGCAGCAGTCTCCGCTTGAGTTTCCCCGTAATAGTATTGCAGTGCAAGTGCAGAAGGATGTGTTCAGCCCTGCGGATATGATGTGGCAGCACGGACGTGACAAAGATAATGTCTGGACTTCGTTCAAATGGCAGAGTGTGAACCACATGATGTACCAGAAGCACGCTCTGATGCGCTATGAGGTGGAGACCAACAATCATCTCGGCTTCAAACTTCAGACCAAGGTGGCGCAGGTTGAACCTTGTGGAGCGCTCTTCTACCGCCGGCTCGACGGTGAGATGGTGGACCATTTGAATATGACAGAGCTCATGGCGTCGGTGCGCTGGGCTCCTGGCGAAGAGGTCATCAATTCCAAGCAGCGCCGTCATGTGGTGAATCATAATAATCCCGTCTTCACCTTAGCGCATACCGTAGGACTGAAAGATGTCTTTGGCAGCGATTATCATTATAACCTGACGGAGCTGACGGCTTTTCAACGTATCTGGTTGAACTCCTATGGCCGCATTGACCTCAACCTTCGTGGTGCTGTCCAGTGGAACCGTGTTCCGTTCCCGCATCTGCTCATGCCCGTAGCCAACAATTCCTACATTATTACCCGCGACATGTTCAACATGATCAATAACATGGAGTTTGTCAATGACCACTATCTCTCCTTCATGGCCGAGTGGGATTTATCGGGTAAGCTTCTTAACCGCATTCCACTCATCAAGAGTTTGAAACTGCGTGAGGTCATTGGCTTCAAGGCTCTCTACGGTCATCTCTCTGACAAGAATAATCCCGATCTTCATCCTGGGGCGCACGATCTTTTTGAGATGCCTACCATGAATGGCAATCCCATTGTGCATCAGATGGGTGATGTCCCTTATATGGAAGCCAGCATAGGTCTGCATAATATCCTGAAGATTCTTCGCATTGACTATGTTTATCGTGTGAACTATCATGATTATCCTGGTGTGAAAAAGCATGGCGTTCGCTGTTGCATAGAGATTAATTTCTAAGACGCTATGATGAGAAAGGACGAACTGCTACTGCGCATCCGTGAGGGAGGGAAACTTTCTACTGCCGAACAGCTGAAGCTGACGGCGGCGCTGAGTATTCCCGCTATTCTGGCGCAGGTTTCCAGCATCCTGATGTTCTATATTGACGATGCCATGGTGGGCTCGCTGGGTGCTCAGGCTTCTGCCAGCATCGGCATTGTAGCGACCACCATGTGGCTCTTTTGGAGCATCATCTCCTGTGTCGCCACAGGTTTCTCCGTACAAGTGGCTCATCTTGTAGGTGCCAACAATCTGCCCGGTGCTCGTAGTGTCTTTCGTCAGAGCCTTTTAGCGGCGTTGGTACTCTCTGTAGTCACTATGCTGGTGGGAGTCATTATCTCCTTCCCGCTGCCTCACTGGCTGGGCGGTGACCCTTCTATCTGCGCCGATGCCTCCAGTTACTTCATGATTTTTGTTCTTGGTGCTCCTTTGGCGATGATGAATATGTTAGCAAGTTCCATGCTCCGTTGTGCAGGAAATATCAAGGTGCCGTCACTGGCTAACATCGTGATGTGTGTGTTGGACGTCGTTTTCAATTTCTTTATGATCTTCCCCATCGGTTTCGGGTTGGGCGTCCCAGGTGCCGCCATCGGCACCCTGATGGCCGAGGGCGTGGTGGCCGCCTTTCTGTTATGGTATGCCGCCACCCGCTGTCCAGAGTTGTGCCTAATGGGTGAACACGGCTCCTTCGTACCTGAGAAGCCGACGCTGCGCAAGGCGGGTAACATTGCAGGCCCTATCTTCTTGCAGCGTGTATTGATGAATATCGCCCAGATTGTGACCACCATCATTGTGGCCCCGCTCGGAGCTGTTGCCATTGCTGCCAACGCCTTGGGCATCACTGCTGAGAGCCTTTGTTATATGCCGGGCTATGGCATTGGTGAGGCTGCGACGACACTTGTGGGGCAGAGCTTTGGTGCAGGGCGCCGCAAACTGACCGAACGCTTTGCGTGGATGACCACGCTGTTGGGTATGGCTGTGATGACCGTCATGGGCGCCGTGATGTATGTGGCAGCACCGCTGATGATGGCCTCGCTGACCCCTGACGAAGCCGTGCGTCTTCTAGGTACAGAGTGCTTGCGCATCGAGGCTTGGGCCGAGCCCGGTTTTGCGGCCAGCATTGTGGCTATGAGTTGCTTCGTGGGCGCTGGCGACACTAAAAAGCCTGCCCTCATGAACCTCATTTCCATGTGGGCAGTGCGCGTCACCCTTGCTGCCTTGCTGGCTCCTCATTATGGCTTACACGGCGTGTGGCTCGGCATGGCCATTGAGCTTACCTTCCGAGGCGTCATCTTCCTGGTTCGCCTGAAGTTCGGCCATTGGTTACTGAAGATTCCAGAAAGAAAAAAATAAGTGCTCTCCGTTTTTACAAATATTATTCACAAACAATGATCACAGACATGCAACTGATCAAAGACCAATCCTTTGGCGGCGAACGTCCGCTCTTTGCCATTCATGACACACGACTTGAGAAAGTCACCATCACTGAGGGTGAGAGTGGCATCAAATGCTGTCGCAACATTGAGGCGGACCATTGTCGCTTCATTGGCAAATACCCTTGGTGGCACGTCAATGGATCACTCATTACCAACTGCTTCTTCGAAGTGGGCTCACGCTCTGCTATCTGGTATTCCAACGATATGGTGATGCGTGATTGTATCATCGATGCGCCTAAGTTCTTCCGCGAGATGCATGGCCTTTCGCTGGAGAACGTGCAACTCAACGATGCCGATGAGACCTTCTGGCGTGTCAAGGATCTCAAGATTCGGAATGTGAAGTTACATGAGGGTACCTATCCCTTCATGTTCTGTGAGAATGTGGATGTTGACGGTTTGGAGAGCGATAGCAAATACGTCTTCCAATATGTCCGCAATGCTGTTGTCCGCAATGCCCATATCGTTACCAAGGATGCTTTCTGGGAGACGGAGAATGTGACCATCTACGACTC
The DNA here is from genome assembly GCA_947305005.1 of uncultured Prevotellaceae bacterium. Classification (GTDB taxonomy): domain Bacteria; phylum Bacteroidota; class Bacteroidia; order Bacteroidales; family Bacteroidaceae; genus Physcousia. The sequence goes on from CAMZCM010000015.1 coordinate 19,467, forward strand.
GTTTCTCGATGGCGAGTACCTCGGCTGGCATTCCAAGAACCTGCGTCTGGTGCGTTGTCACATCGGCGGTGAACAGCCCCTGTGCTACATTGACGGTCTCACGCTGGAGGATTGTACCTTTGACCCCGCCAGTGATCGCGCTTTTGAGGACAGCACTCTCGAGGCCAACATCAAGGGCGCCATCACAGAAATCAAGAATCCTCGCTCGGGCCACATCATTGCCGACAGTATCGGTAAGATTACGCTCGACGAGAATATCCTTCCGCCAGCTAACTGTATAATTGAGCAAAGATAATCATGACCTACGATTTTGACAAACCAGTTCAGCGTCGCGGCACTGACTGCGTGAAATGGGACGAAGCAGCGCCCGGAGTGCTCCCCCTGTGGGTTGCCGATATGGATTTCGAGACAGCACCTTGCATTGTGGAGGCGCTTCGCAAGCGTCTGGAACATGGTGTTTTTGGTTACAACTATATTCCAGAATCATTCTACGAACGCATCATCTGGTGGCAAGACCATCGTCATGGCTGGAAACCTCGCCGCGAGTGGATTCAGTACTCCAGCGGTGTCGTTCCGGCACTCTCAGCCATCATTCGTGGGCTGTGTCCTCCAGACTCTCCTGTGATGTTCTTCACTCCCGCCTACAACTGCTTCTTCTCCTCGACGACCAACAATGGTTGCCGTCTGGTGGAGTTCCCGTTGACGTGGGATAAAAAGTATTATACCATTGATTTTGAAAGCTTCGAGCGTACGATTGTTGATGAGAAGGTTCATCTGTTTATCCTATGCAATCCTCACAATCCTACGGGGCGTGTGTGGACACACTCTGAGTTGCGCACGATTGCCGAAATCTGCGCCCGTCACAAGGTAATTGTCCTATCAGACGAGATTCATTGTGAGTTCCTGAACCCCGAGCTTGGTCGCCCGTTCCTTCCTTTTGGACCCATTGCAGACGAAACAGGTTGTCCGTGGGTGGTCACCAGCGCTCCTAATAAAGCGTTTAACATCGCTGGCCTGATGACCTCTTATATTATCACCTCTTCACGGGACTACTATCGTCAGATTGAACGTGGCATCAATGTCAACGAGGTCTGTGACATCAATTGCTTCAGTTTCGTGGCGTTGCAGGCTGCTTATACCCCTGAGGGCGAGGAGTGGTTTGAGCAACTGAATGTGTACATCTACGACAACTACCGTCTGTTCCGCGATACCTTGCAGGCAGCTGCGCCACAACTGCCTATTGCTCCACTCGAAGGCACCTATTTGGCATGGATGGACATCACGCCACTGGGCATCTCTTCCAAGGAACTGGTAGAACGTCTGAAAACGGAACGTAAGCTTTGGGTGAATCCAGGTGATATGTATGGCCAGACGGGATTCCTTCGGGTGAACCTCGCCACACAGCGGGCTAACGTTGAGGAAGCTTTACGTCGCCTCCTTCCGTTGCCCGTCTAAGCATATAAAAGGAATCGTTTATTTGTTGATAGGGAACAAGCCGTAGAGCTCGGCGTCTATCATGTTTGTCACCTGCTGGAAATCCTGTGGGTTGTTGCCGAATTTACACGTGTCGCCGTCCACAATAATCAGGTTCCCCTTATAGTTCTTGATCCACTCTTCGTAGCGTTCTCCGAGTCCCTGCAGATAGTCAATGCGTATGCTCTGCTCGAATTCGCGGCCGCGCTGTTGGATCTGTGCGATGAGGGTAGGGATGGTGCTGCGGATGTAAATCATCAGGTCCGGCAACTTCACCAGTGACATCATCAGGTCAAACAGGTCACAGTAATTCTCAAAGTCGCGGTCGCTCATGTAACCCTGAGCATGCAGGTTCGGAGCGAAGATGCGAGCATCCTCGAAGATGGTTCTGTCCTGGATAATCGTCTCAGAACTCTTGGCTATCTCCACGACATCCTTGAAGCGCTTGTTGAGGAAATAAATCTGCAGGTTGAAGGACCAGCGATTCATGTCCTTGTAGAAATCGTCCAAGTATGGATTGAAGTCAACGGGCTCAAAATGAGGCGTCCAACCATAATGAGCGGCCAAGAGCTTCGTGAGCGTTGTCTTGCCGCTGCCAATGTTTCCTGCGATAGCGATATGCATGAGCGTTGATGGTTTAAAGGTTAGCGTTAGGGTTGCGGGGTATCGTCGGGGAACAGGCCGAATAGGGTAGTGTCTATTTTATCAATGATAGCGGCGAAGTCCTCTGTACGGTTCTGGAAGTCCATGTGATCTACATCAATGGCCAGCACGCGCCCCGGATATTTCTCGTAGATAAAATCCTCGTAAAGATGGTTGAGGTTCCTCAGATAGTCGATGGACATCGTCTGTTCATAGTCGCGCCCCCGTTTTTGGATGTTCGCCACGAGATGCGGCACTGAAGCCCGAAGGTAGATCATCAAGTCTGGATAGCGCAAGATGTCCGTCATCTGTTCAAAAAGCTCCATGTACGTCTCGAAATCTCGGTCAGAGAGATTGCCCATCAGATGGTTGTTCGTCGTGAACACATGAACACCCTCGTAGATGCTCCTGTCCTGAATAATCGTCTCTTTTGTACGCGCCAGTTCCAGCAAGTCCTTGAAGCGCTGTTTCAGGAAATAGACCTCCAGATTGAACGACCATCGCTGTATGTCTTTATAGTAATCCTCCAGATACGGATTGTAGTCCACGTCCTCGAACTGAGCCTTCCAGCCATAATGCTGGGCTAACATGTTCGTGAGCGTTGACTTCCCACTTCCGATATTTCCGGCAATAACAATATGCATGGTCTCTTTGGTCAAAAGATTTCGATGCAAAGATACGAATAATCTGACTCATGTGGATATGAATAGGGCGTTTTTATGAGAAATTAGGAAATGACACGATTTACATCGTTGCCCTTTGCCTCGAAGTTGTCTCAAAAAATGATAGAGAGACGAAAAGAGGAGGTGACATTTTGACTCTCCAAAGAGTAAAAACTGGGACTTATCACATTTTTTATATGGCAAACGACGGGAGTTTGCTGGATTATATGTAACTTTGCGTGCAAAGTTTTCTAACCGAATAATAATTAATCATGAAAGCAATGAAAAAAATGATGCACTCGGCTTTGCTGCTTAGCATGGCCAAGAATTGGGTGCTTGCTGCCACCCTCGTTTGCGGCACAACGGTCATGATGACAAGCTGCAAGGAAGCCAAGACTCATGAAGAGGAAGTCCCACAAACGGTTTCGAGTGAAGAATTGATTCGCACATCGCAGAGTTGGGACGGCGTGGAGTTGCCCGACTATCTGCAAGGGCGTCCCGAGCTGGTCGCTGTGAAGTACGTGTTTCCTGCCGGACAGAAGTTAGGATGGCATCACCATCCCGTGATGAACTACGGCGTGCTGGTGCAGGGTGAACTGACCATCATCGGCCAGGATGGCAAAGAGAAGGTGGTGCATGAGGGCGAGGCCGTTGTAGAGATGGTGAACACTATCCACCACGGTGAGAACAGAGGCTCGAAGCCCGTTATTCTTTACATGTTTTATCTCTCACAGGATAGCCTGCCACTTGCTGTGCAACACCCAGAGATTCCGCTGGAGTAATGATAGCAAAAGGATTGAGTGGAAATGCACTGAAGGTGATAGCCATCGTCGCCATGACGATAGACCATCTTGCATGGGTGGGCATCGAGACCTATGAGCAGGCGGAGACACCCAAGCAAATATTCCTGCATTGTATAGGAAGGCTGACAGCTCCGATGATGATCTTCTTTGTGGCCGAGGGCTATCACCACACACATGACTTCCGCCGCTACTTTATCCGTTTGCTTATGCTTGCCGTAGTGAGCCATTTTGCCTTCTGCTACTTCAATATGTCGGGTTTCAACCCTTTGAGCAACCTGCTTTTCAACGCTACGAGCATCGCCTGGCCACTTCTGTGGGGCTTGATACTGCTGAAGGTATGGGATATGCAGCGTCTTGCACGTTGGCAGAAGGTGACTGTCACACTGGTAGCCTGTCTGCTTACATTCACGTCCGACTGGAGTTGTGCAGCTCCGCTGGCCATACTTATGATTGGGCGTAGTCGGGGCAATTTCTATAAGCAGATGCTATGGTTGATGCTGATAATCTCACTCTATGCGGTAGCCTTCTTCATCTTCCACAGCCCGACTTACGGTATGGTTCATCTGGCCTGTTGGCTGGCAGTGCCGCTGTTGGCCATGTACAACGGACAGCGAGGTCGCTGCCGCTGGCTTGGCAAGTTCTTCTACTATTACTATCCGGCCCACATGGCACTCATCGGACTGCTGGCCCGAAGTTGACGTGTACTGAATGGCTGTTATTTCTTTATACTATCATCATCCTTGTTGCCGTAATGGGAGGTTGAGTAGTTGCCGTAACTGCCATAATGACCATATCCGTATTTGCCGAAACGTCCATAGCCGTAATAGTAGCCGTTTTTCTTCTTCGACATGTCAACTGCGTTGAGTATAACGCAGGCATTGGGAAGTTTTTTATCCTGAGCCAGCGAGTTGAGCAGAGTGAGGTTCGCCTTCGGCGTATAGTCGGCACGGCAGACGAAGCAGCTGACATTGGCATAGCGGGCCAACTGCAACGTGTCGGTGACCAGTCCAACGGGAGCAGTGTCAAGGATGATGTAGTCGTACTCCTCGCTCAGCAGTTCGAGAATCTCTTTTAGGTTCTTCCTGCTCAACAGTTCTGTCGGATTCGGGGGAATAGGTCCCGACAGCAGAAGGTCAAGATTGGGATGTACTCCTGAGTCGCACGTTTCTTTGTGTAAGAGTTCTGCCGTGACGTGCTCCGCCCAGAGCAGGTTGGTGAGACCCTGTTTCTGGTTTGATGTTCCGAACAGTCGTCCGAGTGCGGGCTTGCGTATGTCGCATCCAATAAGCATAACCCTTTTGCTGAGCAATGCAAACGACACTGCGAGATTTGCAGCGAGGAACGTCTTGCCTTCGCCAGAGTTACCGGAGGTGAAGAGGATGATTTTCTCGTTCTCCTTCATCATAAACTGCACATTGGTGCGCAGCGAGCGGAAGACCTCGTCAATCTGGTCGTTTTTGTCAGCCTGTACCACGATGCCAGCTGCGGTCTTGGTTTTTTCGTTCGCCACGGGCACATCGGCCACGATAGGCACCTTGGTTAGCGAGGTGACATCCTCTCGTCCCTCTATGCGAAAGCGCAGTAGCTTGCGGACAAACAAGATGGCAAACGGGATGAGCAGTCCCAGCAATAAAGCAGTCATAAGAATCATCTTCTTTCGTGGCCTGACCTGTCCCTGGGGCAATGGCATGGCAATGAGTTTTCCCTTGTCAGCAGTTGCAGCGAGGGAGATGCTGTTTTCCTCTCTCTTCTGAAGAAGGAGCAGATATAAGCCTGAGCGTACTTCCTGCTGGCGACCTATCTGTGTGAGAACACGCTCCTGCTCTGGCGTGTTGCCGATGCGCCCTTGATACCTGGCGTACTGGCTCTGAATGGAACTGCGCTGCATCTCGACGGAATGACGAGCTTGCGTGAGTGCTTGCCGGATAGAGTTTACCAAATCATCAAGCGAGGCGGTAAGCATCTGTACTTGTGGCGAATTTTCGTTGGAACTACGCATCAGTCGGCTGCGATCCTGCAATTTCTTGTTGTAGTCGGCTATCATCTGAGTAGATGCCTGGTCATTCATGCCGATGTTAGTCGGTATCAGCTTATAGCGATTTTCCGGATTGTCAACATATTGCAGCAGATACTCGAGCAACTGCAACTGGGTGTTAGCATCAGCCAGACGTGTCGCGTATTGAGCCGAGAGTTGTAGGGACTGTGCTGCGTCTGCCTCTAATCGGGTGACCGAGTTGCGCCGCTTATAGTTCTCTATGGAGCTCTCCGTCGTTCCCAGTTCTGCGTCAATCTTCTCCAAGCGCTGGTTAATGAACTCTTCCGTCTTCATTGCCACCTCGTTTTTATCCACATTCGCTTGGTCATTATAGCAAATCACAAGCATGTTGATGAAATCGACACCTCTGATAATGCTCTCGTCGTTGAGGGTGATTGCAGCTATCGAGGTTTCCCTCGATGTCGGGGCCACGTTCAACCGTCGCATATAGTCGAGCGCCACAACCATGGGCGGACGTATGGTGACGAGGAGAGCTTTCCCATCCTGGAAAGGGTCTTTCTTGCGAATTCTATACTTTGGGTTGCTCATGAAAGAGATTGTACCGTAATCTGTCTTGAGTGATGTGTCAAGCGAATCTATGTCTTCACTGTACCCTTTCATGACCTTCCCGTTGTAAACCAGCTCAATGTCAGCGTGATAGCCCTTTCCTTTCTTTGTGATAGACATCTGTATGGTATAAAAACCTTCCAGCATGTAGTAGTCCATCGAGTCGAGCGAAACAGGGTCAATGTCAACGCTGACAGGCTGATGGGAATAGATCAGCTTTTTACTGATGCGTCCGTCAATCCGATACTCCGTATAGAGTTTCAGTCGCTTCACGGCATCATGTACCGTGACCGGCGACGCCAGTATCTCCATTTCATTATCGAAACCGCTGGAGTTGTTCATGATGCCGAAGTCTTCCATAATTGGGAGCATCTGCTTGGACGATCTGATTGCCGATTTCTGTTCCTCATCCTTGACGAGCATTCTTGCTGTCACCTGATAGATGGGCTGGGTATAGCGCAGATAGAGGTAGGCACCGCACAAGCATATGATAACCGAAAGCAGATACCACTGCCAGTTCAGCACCAGATGTGTAAATACTTTTTGGAAGTTTAAGGTTGACTCTTGTCTTTCCTCGCCTAAGATATCTTTCAGGTCGTCGAGGTCTTCCAAATCAATTTCTACTTTGTCTGTCATAATTTATATTATTTATTGTTAGTATTATAATTCTCTCATTTTATATCTTTCCTATCTATAGTAGAGATCATAAAAAGCATTAAAATATGGTGTATTCCTTATATCCGAAGTCATGCTTGTAGTTTCTCTTTAAGAATGTTCCACAAGAACAAAGGATTTCCAACCACATACCTCCTCCACATCCGCTTAGGCTCAAAAAGCAACCTGTAGAGCCATTCTATCGAGTGTTTCTGCCACCATATCGGAGCACGTAGTGCTGTTCCCGCATAGAAGTCGAAGACGGCACCGATGGTTCCACAGTGGCAGTGGATGTTAAGTTCGTGCCAATGCTTATATGTCCACTTCTCCTGCTTAGGTGCTGTCATACCAATCCACAGCAGATCTGGATCAGCATCGTTAATAGCCTGTATCATCGCCTGATTATCCTCTTCGGAGAACTCTGACTTGTAGGGTGGGGAATAGGTAACAACTTCCAAGTTGGGATAATCGGCAGTCGCCCGTTCCTGAATCAGCGCCAGCACTTTTTCACTTGAGCCAAGGAACATCACCTTACATCTTACATCATCCTTCTTACATCTTACATCAAGCCTTTGCATTTCAAAAGCAAAAAGATCCCATCCAGCAATGCGTTCCTTTGGCTGGCTTTTTGCCTTCAGCCATCGGCAGGCTTTCACTATCGAGGCTCCGTCGGGAATCAGAAACTTCACACACACCGTTTTGTCATTAACCGTTAACCGTGAACCGTGAACCGTCCTCAGTGCCTCAGCAAACGCCTCATCCTTCTGTGCTACATTAAAGGAGTGTGCGTTGATAGTATTGATGAGAACCTTACCATCAGGAATCTTGCTCAATTCTGTTTGCGAGCAGACTATATTTAGCGCTTTGAGTTGAAATGACATTAGCAGGTACTATAGATATTATTGAGTTTGTCTATATAACAATCAGGGTCAAAGTGTTCGTATATGTAGTTGCGAGATGATTTACCCATCTGTTCTAATTTTTCTCTGTGGGTATGCAGGTAAGTAATCGCATCCACGATGGATGGTGTATCTTTTACTTTGATGAGTATCCCATTCTGTTGGTCTGTTACAACAGTTGGAATACTGCCTACAGGTGTAATGACAGGAACGACGCCATAGCTCATACATTCGAGCAAAGACATTGGTAATCCCTCAAAGAAGGTAGGCATGGCAAGTACATCAAGACTTCGCAGGAAAGAGTTCTTGCTCTCTCCACTAACTATTCCAGAATACACAAACTGATTTCCGAGCACTTTGCTAAACTGCGGTAGATATTGTCCTTCAACCTCTTCTGCTCCTGCTATTTTAAGACGGAACGGGAAATGGCGTTCTTTTAACATACAACAAGCCTGCAAGAGATAGTCCATACCCTTTGTCTTGGCTATGCGGCCAAGATAGCCTAATGTAAGAGGAGTAGAGTCATCTTTGTATTTGCGTTCAAAAGTTTGGGCATCTTTCAAATCTATACAGTTCGGTAATGACACTACGTGTTTTGCATGGAATCTCTTTCTAAGCATTTCAGTTTCCGTCTTACTCAGTGTAATGATAGGCACGTTCCAGGAAAAAATGTATTTCAATATCTGATGGAAAGGGAATGGGATACGCTCGGATGTAAGATATACACCTCCATGAATGTGTATTACCATCTTGTTCCTATTCTTGAGTGCCGCATGCATAAATGGTGTATCTCGTATGATGCTTGGCTTTTCAAGGGGGAAATTATAATGTACTATTGCATCTGGATGATTCTTCAGAAGTTGCTTCCATTCTTTGAATCTTCGTATGATAGAACTAACCCTATAGATGCCTCCCTTTTCGTCATCCTTCCGTCCCAGTTCAAAATGTATATAGTTGTGGTGTGGGTTGTTCTCTATGATGAATCTTGTCACAGAGGACAAACCGCTAACATTCTTCGTTGGGTCAAGTGAAGGTGAAGTGATGATGATTCGCATAACTTTAGACTTTACACCTTGTCTTTGTTTCGGTGAATAATCTTTCCAGCTGCTCTCTTGTGAAGCGTTCCTCCTCAGGGTACAAAGTTGCCTCATGTTCCAGTATTTGGTCTATCGTCCATTTGAACTTGATGGGCTTGGCCGGTACACCGCCAGTGATGCAATAGGGAGGAACATCTTTGTTGACGACAGCGCCAGCTCCAATAATGGCACCCCTCCCGATGGTAATGCCACTAAGAAGGGTTACATTCCGTCCTATCCAGACATCCGACTCCACAATCACGTCTTTGTCGTAGCCTTTTGGTTTCTCCTCTTCAGTAATCGTGCGATAAAACCTGCCAACTATCATGGCGTGGTTTCCTGTCGTTACGCGCAGGCCTTCAGCTGCCCCGGAGTGTTGCTTCATGATGAACCGTGCATTTTTGACCATAATATCGGCATTTCGCAATCCGTTGTCACCATAGAGGAACACGTTCTTCGGGTTGTCAATTCTTAGTGGGGGCATCAAAATGACGTCATCGGCAATATAGCCGAAACGGCTGCGCTTACAACAGCCGAAATAGTCTCTATAAAGGAAATAAATACCTCTGACGAATCTGTTTGTTCTCAATATCGAGTTTAACCACATTTTTGAAAACTTTAAATAGTATTAGCGATTGAAGAAATCCATATATTTTCTTGCACAATTCTCTATTGTATAAGAACTATTCGCTTTCATCTTTAGCGAATTCTGTCTTAATTCACTCAAATGTTTATAAGAATATTCTAAAGCATCCAAGTATTCCTCTACTGTGTGTCCTTTACTTAATATACCATTAACCTTATTCTCAATGATATCCACAGCGCCACATACCGCAGTAGATACAATTGGAACACCAATAAGGCTTGCCTCTAATAAGGTTATAGGCATACCCTCAAAATCCGATGATAAACAGAATACATCTGCATTGAGCATATAATCACCAACATTCTTACGCGTTCCTATGAAATGTACATTATTCACCGCCTTTGCCTGAATGGATTTACCTAACTCGCTTTCGAAATTGACACCGATGATTATCAAATCAGCATGGTAACCTTTCTCCACAAATTTGCCAAAAGCCTCTACCAAAAGCGTTTGGTTCTTTACGGGGCTGCATCGTGCCACATGAAGATAAATACGACTATCTACCGTACTTTTATATGAAGCTATTTCCTCTCTTGTCTCATCAAATCTATCCGTTGGTACTATAGGCGCCCGACCATTGGCAATGCATACTCCCTTGATTTTTGGATAAATCTCAAGCATATCGCGGTAGTTGGTTTCGCTTAATGCTATAAACCCCATTTTCTGTTGATAGCCAAACGTTTTAACAAGGAAACGATAGAACAAAGAATCGTATCCGTTATGAATATCGTTATGAACGGTTTGATAAAACTTTGATTTCCGATTGAGCAGGAATATGGCCAGAATACAATAGTGAGGCATATTATCGCCGTGCAAGTGAACAATATCCGCCTTCTCATTTTTTATGGCCTTGTAGATTTTTATTACTTTATGTAAAGAATAACCTTTACTAATACCAACATTTTTGTATGTTACACGCTTAGCCAACTCGGAAGCATAAAACATATCTCGTTCTGGCTCAACAGAATTATCCTTTATTGCCATTATGGTTACTTCATTGGTCTTTGAAAGCTCGTTTGTCAGGTCTACAGCAAAACGTTCTGCGCCACCAGGACGAAGGTTAAATACAACTTCAAGGATTTTCATGCTTTATAACATTTTAGATATTCATTTGCGATAGACTCCCAACCCATATCCTTCATCCATTCTTCCTTGATATTCTTTCTCATCGCATTCAGTTTTTCTTTGTTTGAATATAAGTTCATGATTCCATTTGCCAAATCGTTCACATCACAGGGCTTTACAACTATACCCGTCTTGTTGTGTTGAACAGCAACTGCAAGAGCCCCTACATTGGTAACAATCATCGGAACCTCTAATGTGAAGGCTGTTTGAATAACACCGCTTTGCGTTGCGTCCTTGTAAGGGCAGACACCGAATTCACAAGCCCGAAGCATGCCTGCCAATTCCCTGGTACCTATATAGTGATTGATGATTTTAATATAGTCCAGTTTCTTGTAGGACTCAATGTCAAAATAATATTTCCCGCCACCGGCTATCACCAGCATCAATTCGGGATAATGGCGATGTACAATCTTCATGGCCTCCAATAGATATTCTACCCCTTTGTATTCTACAATTTGCCCGAAAAAGAGAATGAAAGGCCTGTCAATCTGGAATGGCAGTGGATCAACATACAGAATACTACTATACATCCCCAGTTTGTTGATAAAGATATGATTTTGGGGAACATCATAATAGGATGCAAATGAGGAAGACTGCCTCTCGTTGAGTAATACCAGTTTGGAAATCTTCTTGAAAGCCATTCTTCTATCCCGCTCTTCCATCTTATTTGTAAAACCTGAATGTCGGAAAGGATCATGAACGGTCAATACCAATTTGTTCTTTATCAGATATAATAATTTCTGTGTCAAGCAAGGCTGTTGGGTTAAATGGATAACATCTGGCTTCTGCATCATAAAATGTATGACCAATCTTACCATCAAAAGTAGGTTGACAGGATGAAATTTCTGTTTGTACTTTTGATTAACGATATATACATGCGAAAGGTCGAGAATATTATGGAAATCATTGAACTCCTTGTATATTTCCGTTGCGGGATAAATGCCTGTATGCAGATACAATTCTTTTAAGTCAATCAGTGTTGACCGCTTGCTAAAAGATGCAATAGAGATGTAATATCTTACATCATGGCCTTTACGCTGCAACTCTCCTATCAAAGGAAAATCGCAGTCGGCATAAAAAGGCGAACTATAATAAATAATTTTCATTTTTCACTCTTTAATATCTCCATACAGCCAATAAAACCTTTCCCTGATTCGGAAGTAAATCCCATCAACAAGAAAAGCAAACAGATATATCAGCAGCCAATCCCCTTTACGTCCATGTACTTTAAAGAAAGAGGTAAATGCTTCCTTGAGACATTCCTTACTCACATGTTTCTTGTATTGATGTATCTTATAAATAAAGATAGCTCTGTTTACGTTGTATATGTCTGGTTCCATGCCAAAATACTGATATGCCCAATTCAGCAGATTTTGGTCTGCCCTTAACTTACGTTCTGCTATCTGTCGTGAATAATTGGGTGAAATATTCTGTGAACTCTGACGCCATTTTATCCTTGCATGAGGTACGGTACACATTCCCTTTTCCCCGCAAAACACAATCCATGTGGCTATGTCACTGCCCCATGCCAGATCATATTTCATAAAGCCCCCAAATCGTTCATAAACTTTTCGTGAGAATATATTCTCCACTACAAAAGCAGAAAGTCTCATCGAGTTCTTGCCACAGTAGAAACGATATGCTGAAAGCACTGCCGGATAATCTTGATTCCGGAATTTAAACGCTCCACGTTCATCAATTACATCTACATTGAAGTGATACAGGTTATAAACTCCCTTCGTTTTCTCTATCTGTCTGAATAGTTCCTCCACACAATTCGACTCCATCACATCATCATCACTGAATAGCCAGATATAAGGCTCATCCTGACTCATGGCAATGCACCGCTCCCACTGGGCTACAAGGTCTTTGCCTCCTAAATTGGTGTCAAACCGCTTATAAACCAGCTCTATCTTGTCTCTGTATTGCTCAACAATATCACTTATCGGCTCAGGACTGCAGTCATCACCTACATACAGGGTGAAGTCCTTGCACGTCTGCATGGCAATAGAGTCAAGCGCAGCGGGCAGAAATGTAGCCTTGTAGGCAGGGATGATGATGGCAAGTCGATGTGTCATGCTTTTATCTCTTATAACTTGTGTTGTTTGAGTTCCCTGCAAGTCTATGCCGCGATAGAGCCAATCGCAGCCGTAAGATCTTTTGTCTAAGCAAGGATGATGATGACGAGCCGCTTCTTATTTGTTTCAGTCTTACAAGCAACTTATACAGTTTCTTGAGTTTCTGATATTCGATAGCCTTGATAACAAAGCCGAGTAATAGCATTGTAGGATAAACAGACCCTAACTCTCCCGTCCCTATTGAGAAAAACAGGTACAAAGAAAGGATAGAAACTCCCAAGCCTGTCAGTTTCTTTCTTCTTTTACGATTCCTACAAAAATAGATGAAAATGACTGTATAAAAAGCCGCCCATAAAACCAGACCGATGATACCCCGTTCAAGCAAATTCTGTAGAATAACACTTTCTACACCATAGAGACCACGGATTGACTCTCGATCCTTAGCGTATATATGCTCCCAATATCCTTTTCCCAACCCTAACCATTCATGTCCTTGTGCGTGGATAAGTACATACCCGTATTGGGACATTCGCAATTCAATAGAGCTCCCTTCTGTTTCACGATTTTCAGCGAAAATATCAGTCACCTGGTTGACTTTTTCCTCGACGGCAGGAATGGTATGATAGGATAATATCATAAGTATCATGGCAACAATGCCATACATCACATTTCTGCTCAGTTGAAAAGCCCACATGTAGTAACAGGCGATTGATAATGCAGCACTCATCCATACTGTGCGACATCCACATATCAATATTCCGAGTGAACAACATACAAGGGCTATAATAAAAGCCCTTTTGCTTTCCAAGTGCCGATACCATCCATGTAAATGAAGCAATAATATGGCAGAACATATATAGCCATAATCAAAAGGATACTGAAACATGGACTGTGTTCTGATCCGTTCACTTTCATTATAAACATCACCAAGAGCGATTCCTTCATATATATTACTTGTCAGGCCTTCTGTCACCGCATTGACAAACATGGCACTTTTTGTCATGTAATTAAGCACTCCAAAGAAAGTAAGTACAATTAAGCAATATATTGAAATGCGCAATATAGGCTTTAATGACTTTTCATCCTTAATAGACCAGAAGGCATAGACGATGGCAAAATACTTGAACAGAAGTTCGGACTTTAAGGTTTCTTTTATTCCTGTATATGGACTGGTCAAAACTGCCAACAGTGCCGAGAAACAAACTATCAGAAGTGAAATCCATAGATAAGGTGTATATCGCAATCTGTTGAAATATCGTGGAATATCTCTCCATTCTGATAGAAGGAAAGCCACTTGTAGTAAGTAGTTCGCATTGCGCAAAGGAATACCGGGGATGTTCACCAGCGTCAGCGTCATAGCGCCCATGACTAGTAGTGCCGCCTTCCATTCCCGCTTCAGGTAGAACATCAGACCACAACACACCAAGGTGACTATGATGGCAATAATCTTCATCGTATTATCTCCGACATATTGGTTAAAACAATCTTAATACAATCTCACAGACTTACCATCAAAAACATAACGTAGGTCACGCGGACGTTCATTAACCTTTCTTGCAGGAATACCGGCGACCACAGCGAATGGTTCAACATCCTTTGTTACAACGCAACCAGCACAACAGACGGCTCCTTCCCCTATATTGACTCCAGTTAAGATGATGGCATTACTGCCAATCCAGACCCGATCACCTATTGTGATGGGGCGTGTTTTTTCAGGAGTACTACGAAAATAGGGGTCGCGATGGTCATGCTCACCCGAATAAATGGAAACATTTGATGAAAGGTTCACATTCTCACCGATAGTCAGTCCACGTTGAGCTGCCAGCAATGCATTGTCGCCAATAATTGTACCAGCACCAATCTTCAGACGATGTATGCCACGTATCTCTGTGCGAAAATGGAATACTACATTCTTTCCTATCTCGGCACCGAGAGCTTTATAGACAAATCTGCGTATATGACGTGATGGAACTAACCCTACCTGGAACAGCATATATCTTTGCCATCCATACCTAAAAAAACTTTCCCAGATTCTGTATGGTTTTTTTATAATTTTATATCTCAGAGGAATGTCTTTACCGTCCCCCCATCTTTTCAGAACTTGACCATGAACAACCTGAAAAGGGAACACCACGATGATAAGCATCCACTTTAAGTAAAGTAGCGTCACTAATATAGCGAGAATTATGATGGCTGTTTCCATTTGTCAATTCTCAATTTAAAATTCTCAATTTAAAATTCTCAATTTTCAATTTAATAAAGGCTATAGGCAGCAAAAAGCACGAAAGAGGACTGACGCTAAGCGTGTCCTTTCTAAGCTGATGATCTTTTCTGCTCAAAGCCCTCATAAGGATAAGAGTCTTAAGATTAATGCGTTGAACTAACGACAACGGCTTGCATCGCCCGTTCATTACCAATCCAGCATAGTAGCGGTAGATGTCTTGAACCCAGTGTGCACCTTTACGCCAGCCTGATTGTATGATTCCGTTCTCCAATATACGATAGCAACCCGTCTGCTCCGGTAACCAAATGAAGTCCCCCATCAGGGCGGCACTCAGTGTAGTGGCAAAATCCATACTTACTGGACTGTTCGCTAAAGATTCGGACAAAAATACCTTATAACGGTACATAGTAGTTAGTACCATGATGTAGTTACCATAGCGGAGCAATGTAGGTAGGTTGTCGCCGGAATGGGAACGTCCGGGAAAATCTTTAATAAAAGGTCTGATTATCGGATTGCCTTCACCATCAATGGTACGAAAGTTGGTATAGACCAATGTTGCTTGAGGGTTGGCATCCAAGGCATCTGCCTGCTTTTGCAGTTTATGCTCGTCAGTCCAATAGTCATCGCCCTCACACTGGGCGACATAATCTATCTCGGTTGCCACTTCCCGATAATATTTCAGTCTTTTTTTCTTAATGCTGTAATGATTGTATTTCAGCAGATAGACCGCAAAGTAGCAGTTCTTGTTCTCCTGATGGCGAGCCAAAGTGAGGTGGTAGTCATCAGTTTCCTTTGTCCACCTCGTTTCAAAATAATCGTGCAGATATTGTTTAATAACCTCTGGTTCACCGTCTGTGCTGGCATCGTCCATAATAAGGCAGACAAAAGGGGACTGCGTCTGCTGTATGCAGAACCCCTCCATTGTATCCTTGATATAGGATGCTTGGTTGTATGTGTTGCACCACACACAGACCTTATAATACTCTGGCGTATCCATCTTTCAGTTCAAATTGAGTTCCGTAATTTTCATTTGACAGTTTGCAGAAATAGTCAAGGATTCTCCCCGTTTTATCTATTACTGGCCACCCACGTTGCGAACGGCCTTTCTCAAATCCTAAAGACACAGGATAAACTTTAATTTCATTCACTTGATGATTTGCAAAGGAAACACTTGCCGCAATCGCCTCCCATGCTTTGTAATCAGCAGACAAGCCACGAGTACCTCCTTTGCTTCTAAGATTCATTCCTAATCCGACATAATCATATTTAGATGGCTCCTGGTGAACCCTCTCATAAAATTCAAAAGGTAAAGCCTCTTGCATCTCATTATGCAGGATGAACTCATTAAGGCCATAGAAAATGGGAGCATTCTTGTAAATTTCCAACCCTCTTAACTCATGGGATCCATGACCAAATATAACATTGGCACCAGCATCTATACAGGCATGACAGAACTCGACGATAAATCCTGCCGGTTTATCAGCACTTCCATTCATTTGATGGGAATGGAAACTGATAACCACACAGTCTGCCTGAATGCGTGCTTCCTGTATGGCGTTCGTCACCCGCTCCATGTCAGCAGGAAGAGGATGGTTGACCATTCGATTACATTCGCCTTTCACAAACTTCAACTCCCGAAGGGAGAGACCGTCGCTTTCTTTTCTATAGCCATTGGCAATCGCCCATTTATAACCATCGTTCATGCCCGTTTCTTCCGCAACTTTGCTCAGGGCCTGATAGTTTTCTTCCGTCACCTCATAATACTCAATCCTTCTGAGAGGATTGATACCCGGTCTTCCTGAAACGATTCCACCTTGAGGGCCTGCAGCATCCGTGTCATGGTAGGAACTGGTGATTCCAATAAAGGCAACCCTGCCTTCCCGACATTCCACATATTTGGGAATAGATGCCTCAACCAGATTTCTGCCTGCTCCTACGTATGTGATTCCCGCCTCCTTCAGGTTCCGAATCGTTGCCTCCAAACCTTTGTGGCAATAATCAAGAGCATGATTGTTGGCAATATTCAGCACATTAAAGCCAAATTCCTTTAAGTCACCAAGAATGGCGGGATCAGCCATCGCATATCCGCCACCAGGGAAAGCTGACGGATATCCCTCATTGTCATGGACTGTTGTCTCGAGATTCGCAAAGCAGGCATCATGGCTGCATATTAAGTCCTTAATCTCGTCAAAACCGCTGTATCTTTTCTCGGGCAATCTTTTGGCGACAAAGATGTCCCCAACACCAAGAATGCTAATATCAGACATAATTCTTTATTTTATATTTTTCGTGTGAGTACATCCTTTATCTCTTTATATTCGTTCATCTTGAACGACTTGCAGAAAGTGAAAAACACTGCGGCTCCTACAGTAATCTGCATTGGAAGTACAATCCAATAATTCAGTGGTAGGTATTTCAAGAACCATACAGACAGGGCTATGACCATAGCCAAAGCGTAAGAGGGGGCAATATCACGCAACTGCATCCAAGAACTATACCCCAGCAGACGGCCTGAGTAATGGGAGTTGAGGAAGTAGGCTATGATGCCAATCACGATGTTGGTTAAGAGCATGGGCATGATGCCTATGAAAGCACCGATGAACAGGGGCACCAAGGCGATGATTTTCTTGATGACCTCGAGGCCGAGGAACAGGTCGCTTCTTCCCTGAACCTGCAGCATATTCAGGTTGATGGCATGGAGCGGATAGAGGCTGTAAGTGATGCAGATGAGCGGTAGATAGGTCGAGGCTTCATGCCATTTGGGACCTATCATGCAGTAGATAAGCGGTTCGCTGACAGCACCGAGAGAGAACAGGGCCACGGTGGTGATGAACATACTGGTGCGGATCATGCGGCGATAGGCCGAGACCATACGCTCCTTATCGTCCTGAATACTACTCAGTACAGGGTAGGTGACTCGCTCCATCACCGCTGTCAAGTTCTGCGAGAATAGTTGTGCATAGTGTTTGGCGCGGGTATATTGACCCAAGGTGGCTGGATTATAGAACTTACCCACTACTACCTGATACAATTCCTTCCACACAGCATCGAGCAATATACTTACCATCATCTTCCATCCGAAGCCAAACAACTCATGGAAACTTTCTATGGAGAAACGCAAACGTGGCAGCCATCTATGAGCCTCACCCCCATCCCCTCTCCCGTGGGCGAGGGGAGAATCAAAGACATAAAGGAGTAGGGTTGTTATGATTTGCGATGTGAGTTGCTGACCCACCAATGCCCAGACGCCGAACCCCGTCAGAGCCATGCCGATGCCCACAATGCCGCTCAAAGCCGTAGCAACAATCGTTATCTTGGTCTGCGTTTTGAAGTCGATGCGTTTGGTGAGGCGCGTCTGCTGCACTATGCCCAAAGCCCCGATGATTAATCCTAATGAAGAGACTCGTACCAGTGGGATGAGCTCTTCGCGCTCGAAAAAGCCGGCTATCAGGGGCGCACAGAGGAATGTTACCCCGTAGAGCAGCACGCTCATCGCGAGGTTGCAGATGAACACCGTGTTGTAATCATCATCGGTGGCATCCTTCTTTCGTATCAAGGCTGTGGTGAATCCGCCGTTGACCAGTGCTGTGCATACCACGGTGACAATGCCCACCAGTCCCAACAGTCCATAGTCATTGGGCGACAGCAGACGGGCCAGCACAATGCCTATCATGAACTGCATGCCGTATCGCGCGGCATTGTCCAAGGCTGACCAGCCTAATCCTTTTATGGTCTTATTTTTCAGCGATTCTGCCATTAATACACCTTATAGTCTCTTATAAGCAAGCGAATTATTCAATGTTCTCGAATCGCGAAGGGTATTTCCCTTGCCACCAATATTTCTTGGTGGACTTGTAGCCGATGAGCTGTTCGAACTCCTCACGCATTCCCCTATGGAAAATCAGCTGGGGGCTACTTATTTCCGCATTCTCATTACCTTCCATCACAATCCACTCTCCGTCCTTGTCATAGACGAAATCCCATCCAATGTAACGCAATGTGGGCAAACGCTCTGCCAGCTCAAAGGCTTTGTCGCAAAGCTTGCGCCATCGGGGAATCTTGATGCCCTTGATTTTGAAATGGGTATTAGGGTGTACATCTATAGTCTTTGCCAACTTGTCAAACCCCGTTGTTTCCACCATGCCTGTACCCGCATTGATACATGCAATAATTCCACCAGTTGATGCTGAGCTAATGAAATTTCCGCCTAATCCTACACGGATGAATGGATACCATAGGCGGATGTCTCCCTCGCCCAGGTTGATGGTGTGCATTCGCACGCTGTTGACACTTGCCGGATGAAGTATGGCCATCTCCTCGCCCTGCTCTATTACTTCCTCCACCAGCATGCCTCCTCTGATGGCACTGCTAAAATGACTGTTGAGTGCCTCGGTTTCAGCAAACAGCTCATTAAAGAGTGTATGGAGATCCGCATCGCCAACTTCCACTTTGCGGACTCCCATTGACATTCCGAGTCCGATGGGCTTGAGCACAAAAGAGGGGTGACGATGGCAGAATGTTTCAAAGGCAGGGAAATCCCGCTCGCCCTCGAGCAGCAGCACCTCGCGCCGGTAAGCTTCCTTCAGCAACTGGTAGGCATGCCATTTGTTGCGGAGCAGGTGCATATCTTCCTCCTTATTCAAATAATCGATGTAGTTGAAACGTTCCCTGAAGGTGATATACTGACGTTTCTTTTCGTGGGAGGCTCCTAACTGCTCATGATAAAATTCCTCGGTGGGCCCGATACCGTATTGCCAATAGTCATAAGTGGCAATGGCAAAGATATCCTCTATGCTCCTGCCGCCTGTCAAGTCGGGCCGAGACTGGGCACACGCCTCCAATTTGTGCTTAATGTCCTGAATGGTCCAGGGATTGTAGAGCTCAGGATAAGCTGTTACGATTTCATGACCAGTACGGATCTGATAGGCCTCGTCTTCACTTGCATATAGTGTCATACTCACGAACCTTTTCAATAATGAACTCCAAATCGTTATCGGTCAGGGACTGATGCATTGGAAGGTTTAGTGTGTGGTCTGCGGCATAATCTGCATTCGGGAAATCACCGGTCACACCATAACCAGGCACACGATGAAGCGGATAATATCTATAGGTCGTATAAATACCATTCTCACGCAAGAATCTCGCAAACTCATCACGCTTGCCGTTCTTAATCTGAATGTGATAGAAATAGTAAGATGTCTCTACATAATCAGGCAAGACAGGTGGTAACGCTATCCATGAGAATTGCCTCAGATGTTCATTGTAGTACAGATGTATCTCGGCACGCCTTTTCATATATGCAGGCAGTTTCTTCAGTTGTTCCAATGCCATAGCCGCTGTTATGTCATTCATAATAGCACGATGACCAAAACTGGAAATGTCGAACTCCCACCATTTCTGAGCCACGCTGTTTGCATAGCCACTCTTGGTTTCAAGGCCAAAATAGAGCCAGCGGTCTGCCTTCTTGCGAAGTTCAGGTGTGTTGAAATGCAGCATGGCACCATCTCCGCATACCAAAATCTTCATGGCATCAAACGACCACATACCCATGTCGCCGAAAGTACCGACTGCTTTCCCCTTGTAGAAAGAACATACGCCAGCGTTGGCATCCTCAATGACTTTGATATCATGTTTCCTGCAAAGCGCCATGATTTCATCCATTTCACAAGGTATTCCTCCATAATGCAGAAGCAAAAGGGCTTTTGTCTTGGGAGTAATCACCTTTTCAATATCCTCAGCACGAGCATTCAAAGTGTGAGGATCCACATCACAAAGCACCATTTTGGCACCATGGGCACAAACGGCATTGCCGGCTCCAATAAAACTGATGGTAGGAAGAATGACTTCATCACCTGGTTTTATGTCCAGAAGGTGCATGGAGGAAAATAATCCCTCGCTACAGCAGTTAGTCGTTAAAAGCAGGTCTTTCGAGGATTTGATTTGCTCGGCATACTTCTCTTCAAATTCTGCTACTCGTTTGCCCTTCCCAAGCCAATTGGACTCAAACACTTTCTCAATAGCAGCCAGTTCTTCTTTTCCTAATGAAGGCTGATAAACATTAATCATAATTATCCTTGTTTAATATATTCATACGAAGTGATAACGGTCCAACATGTCATGCAACTCTTCGCGCGAACAGTACATCATCGCGTCGATGATGCTCAGGTCGGGGACAAACTCCTCACAGCGTTGCTTGTAACGGATGTCATCGTTGCGACGTAGGAATTGAAGGTTGATACCCATCTCGCGGAAAGATTCTTTGTCGTAGTACTTCGTTCCGGTGATAGAGTTAATATAGTTGGTTATTCCGAAGTGC
This sequence comes from uncultured Prevotellaceae bacterium, assembly GCA_947305005.1. Classification (GTDB taxonomy): domain Bacteria; phylum Bacteroidota; class Bacteroidia; order Bacteroidales; family Bacteroidaceae; genus Physcousia. The sequence continues at coordinate 40,667 of CAMZCM010000015.1, forward strand.
TCGCAAGTACGACGGATGACTTCTGGAGCCCTGCAATCCCAGCGTGCTGACACCTCAGAGAGCAACCTGATTTCCGTCTTGATGCCCAGATATTCGACCACAGCCCTCAGTTGTTTGACAAGATAGCGTGTCAGGTCAGGTTCTTCGTCCAACAGGATAGGCTTGATGACCTCCATCGCTTCGTTGTAGTGCGGCGCTTTGCTGTAGTAGTACTCCAGCACCCGGCACATTTTGTCAGCACGTTTAAGGTTGACCACCCGGCTCGTCTCACAGATGAGGCGATTGCAGGAAGCATGGCTGACTTCAATGCCGAAGTACTGCGGCTGCCCCCCTTGACCCAAGATGTGGTTGTGGTAAATCCTGCTGTTCTGGATAAAGTGAGCATTGTCGGCAACTAAAAACAAATCAACGGCATTGATGAGCTGCCAATAGCCGATGTAAGGGAAGAAGTACGGCTGCCAGATGGCTATATGTTGTTTTCCTTCAATCATAACACGTAACACTTTGTTTTCATTGTTTTTTCAAATTCCTCGTCAACACTATGGATAACGCACATTTTACGGTCGTCCACCTTATTAGTCACTGGGGCGCTACTGGTACGAAACACACCGCTGTCGAAATAGCGGTCGTCCATACACAGCATCATGCCACACACATACTCGTCGTAATGCTTGCCCTCCCACACGCAGGGATAGGTGCGCTGGTGGATGAAGGGCTGGAGGATGTTGTTGGAATTGAAAATTGACAATTGAGAATTGAAAATTGCATTTCTCCACGTATCCTCATCGGTCATCACGCCGGCATACAGGCCTACACTTTTGCCGAGGTCGTAGGGCTTGAGAATGTATTTGTCCTTGTGTCTCAAGGCATCCTCCCATATCTCCTTACACATATTATTATATAAATAGGTAGGGATGGTGTGCTGGCGCAGGAATGCCGTTTCCTCTTCCGTAAGACACTGGCGTGTAAAATCATCCACGAAGATGAGGTGCAGGAAGCGCTTGTCGTGAGCCAGGAAGATGGTGCGGAAGTCGTTCAGCATCCGCACATCTATCATGGCCTGCAGGGTCTCCATCTTGAAGGACAGCAGGTCATGCTGGTTGAGCGCACTGAATACCACCGCGTCGTGGCTCCACTGGTCGATATTCGCTTCCACCTCGGCGGCCTCATAGACGGTCACCTCATGCCCGTAGTACTCATAGAACTTCGTGTAGAAAGTACTCTCGCTACCTCGGTCGCTGCTCTTTAGCACATAAAGTGGACGGCCTGCGGGGATGATGTCGCGCATGTAGGTCAGCAATTCGTCGTAGCTGCTCTCCCAAGATGCTCCGGGATGCTCAGCCATGAACTGCTGTGCCATGGCCTCCGAGGGATAGTTAGCCCAGATGCCGTGTCCGAAGAACCGGCTGGTGATTTCAACAAACAGCAGCCGTCCGTCGTCGCTGATGAGATAGTCCGGACGGTAGGCTCCTGCACGGAAGGGATAGCGACTCTGTCGGTCCAGAATCTCCATCACCTTCTCGTCTAATGGCATGTATTCCGGCACCCATTCGCGGTAATGCTCCGCCATATAGACGATACATTTATAGAGCAGGGCCTGCATGCGCCGCAGTTCGTCGCGCCGCTCCGAGGTAATCAGCATTGGCTTGGCGTGATACCAATGATGGTAGTAGTCGGTCTTGTCAGCGAACAGCTGAAAGCAAATCTCTTGACACGAAATATCTTCACGCTTCATGGGTGCGGTAGCAAATTCTTCACTCTTCACTCTTCATTTTTCACTCTTAAACAGTTTCGACTGGTAACCTAAGCACTGGAAGCCGTTGCGGTTAATGATAGGGATGATGCTGGTGGGCACCTGCAGCTGGTTGCGCACCCAGAAGCAGATGCTGGTGGACATGCCAATGGTCTCGGTGTATTTCATCAGCCGTTGGATGTTCTCAATGGAGAGCGCACGGTTGGGAGCAGTACGTCCGCGCTGCTTGCGGTGGTCGGCATTCTTCGGGCTGATATAGTCCATATAGAGGTCGCGCTCCATCGTCTTGTCGAAATGGCCGAGCCACTGTCCCAACTGTGCCAGATTCTCCATGCAGGCAGTAAGGAATTCCGGCTTGTAGTTGATGATGCCGGCATCGTGGAGCATGTCGAAGAACTCCTTGATGTGCTCGTCGGTGAGGTAGGGCACAAAGATGGGCTGAACCAGGGCCGAGTTGGCCTGAATGCCACGCTCCTGGCACATCTTGACAGCGGCCAGACGCTCCTCTATAGGTGCTGCGTAGGGCTCCAGCAGGTCGCGGAAGGCTTTGGGCATGATGCTCACCGAGGTGTTGAACTGCATCTTGTCCTTCAGCTGCTCGAAGAGGTCGAGGATGGTCTCACCCTCGTTCTCCACCAAGAGGTGCTTGGTGCCGGCCTTCGATGCGATGAAGAGGCGGGCGTTGGAGTTGGGATATTTCTTGAAATGGGCGATGAACTCACGCAGGATGCGGTGGGCGATGCCCGTGTAGAGCGTCGGCTCCTGCAGGGCCTCAGTCTTGGGTGTGAAGTAGTAGTAGTGATTCCAGTTCTTGCCGCGGCTTAGTACTACAATCTTCTGTTCTATCTCCTTTTTCTTTTCCGGTGCCTCGACAATGGCTTTGGCCAGTTCCTGCAGCAGCCGGTTGCGCTCCTGTATGTCTTCCTTCGTTACAGCATTGGGATTTTCGCTGCAGGCACCGTTCATCTCCTCCAAGAGCTTGCGCACATAGAGGTGGTAGTTCTCGTAGGCCACCAGCTTCTGCTCGTGTACGCCGTCGGTAACCAAGCAGTACTGGCAACCAACGTGACAGCCCTTGATGGGGTTCACCTCGAAGGTCAGCGTTGGGCAACGGCCCGTGTAGTTGTGGATTTCAGTCTCCACAGCGTAAGGATCGCAATCCTCTAAGTAAAGCACTGACTTGGGGATGACGGTGTGCTCCTCCAAGCGTCTCATAAACAGTTTCGACCCTCGGATGAGTCCTTGCAATGTTTCCTCTGAGGGTTCAATCGTTACGCCAAGTTGTTTCAGGTACTCGGCATCGACAATCTGGGGCTTGAAGCCTTTCAGATTGTAGGCGTCAGTCTCATGCTCATAGAGATGACGCATTTCTATGGGATCTTTCATTTTTGTGAATTTGTTTAATTATTCAATTTATTTTTGTTCGTTTTTATCAATAGTTTTTAATAAGCTTTATCGTCTCTCTTGAAGACGGTCTTAACCGTCATCCAAATGATGCGCAGGTCGAGCCATAGGCTCCAGTGCTGGGTGTACCAGATGTCGCGCTCCACACGTCCCTCCATCTGCCAGAGTTCACGGGTCTCTCCACGAAAGCCCGTTACCTGAGCCCAGCCGGTGATGCCGGGCTTGACGAAGTGGCGCACCATATACTTGTCTATCAGTTTGTCGTACTGTTCCGTATGTGCCAGCATATGAGGCCGAGGTCCCACGATACTCATGTCGCCACGCAATACGTTCCAGAACTGCGGCAGCTCGTCGATGTTGGTCTTGCGCATGAAATCACCAAAGGGGAACTTCCGCGGATCGTCCTTGGTGGCCTGCAGGCGGTCGGCATCATTATTAACATGCATGGAGCGGAACTTATAGCAATAGAACTCGCGGCCGTCAATACCCGTGCGCAACTGGCGGAAGAACAAAGGCCCAGGGCTCTGGCGCTTTATCGCCAACACGATGAACGGCAGCAGTAATACTGAAGGAATCAGGCACAGGATGGAGAAGACGATATCGAATAATCGCTTCAACACCCTGTTCAACGGCTCTTCCAGCGGACTGGTGTAGGTGGTCATGACCCCGATGTCGTCGATGAGAATGGGTTGCAGGTTCAGTTTCTCTTCTGCAGTAGGCAGATAATAGAACTTAGCCATGCGGTGGTCGCAAAGACGAGCTGTCTGTTCAATCAGCTCACGCTCATTGCGAGGCACGCACAGGTAAACCTCATCGCCCAACTGCAAATCATCCGGCCGTGATAGTAATGCCTCGAAATCGCTGATGCTGCCGTCTGGGGTCAGCTCCCCAATGTCTCCATAAATGTGACTAACCCTGTAACCATAAGTAGGGTTGCTCTTGAGTTTGTAGTATAGGCGCAGCAGTTCTTTGTCCTCGCCAACAAGCGTGACACTACGTGTGTTGTAGCCCGACTGCCTGAATTTCTTTACCAACCATCGCTCTATGAAGCGCAACAGAATGATGGTAACAAGCATGACAAGCCCCATGATGAACAATTGCCAGCCCAGTCGGGACGTGAAGTGAATGGCACGCAGCAGCAGATAGGATAGCAAGGTATGCATCGCTACAAGCATCGTACTGCGGCGCAGTATGTCGTTAGCACCCACCACACGCTCATGAATGACAGAGGGAAATAAATACTCGGCAACAGCGAAGGCAAAGGTGCATACCATCCAGAACGCCCGTCCCTTTTCTTCGTCCCAGCCTTCCGACTGAGGAATGGTGCCTACTACAAAGTAGAGCAGCACCCATAGAACCACAAAGTCTCCTGTAATGATAAGTAGCTGAATCAGCCTGTTCGTATGATTGTTATTCCTTATTCTTATATGCATGGCTTAGTCTTAATCAATAGGCCTTAAAAAAGCAGTTGGAATATAAGCTGTTGCAATGAGGCCAATGCTTGACAAAGAGATAACTACTCGCTGTTGGCCAGCTACACGAGCGACCTTTCCCTCTGTCCCTTTGAAGAGACCGTCAATGACCTTGACGATCTCACCTCCCTTGAAATGGCACTGTGACTCATTTACAAACTTCAAATGCTCACTGTTATTGCATGTGGCAATGATGAAATTCTCCATCTCCTTACATGAAACCGTCAATGGAGGATTCCTCTGGTCATCGACCAGCTCAAAATGATTATAGTAAAAGGTGAGATACGACAGGGCTGGTGTTTTCTTGACATACTCCTCGGCCTTATCTTCTGTGGTATATACGAAAAGAAGGTTCGGGATTAAAGTCTCCAGAACCTTCTTTTGTTTGCCGTTTACCGTCTTGAGAGCATAACGCTTGGCGATATATACAAATGCACCGTCTTCTACTATATAATCCTTTGCGCGGTCTTCTCTACCATATGAGGCACGTAGTACATACCACCTCTTGCCAGGTGTAGGCACATACTTTACCGACACCCCTGTTTGTGAGCTCCTGGCTTCGGGGATGGTATCAGATGCAACTCTGACACTCGGAGGATTAGCCTCGCCTCTTCGAGTTTCCACATTAGACAATGTGCTCATATCGGACCTTTTGGGTACGTTGTCGGCTCGATGCTTGACAAAAAACGTCGTAAACGCTTTTTGTGTCATTTCCCGCTTCTCACCTCATACGGAATCACCTTGTGGCTTTTTCCGATGTTGCCCGCCTCGTTCGACTCCATCCGAAGACTTCGCCTCTCTTAGCACGGCGGAGCAGTCTTGCTTTCAAATAGCCGTTTAAAACAGCAATCATCCAACATAGAACGCGGAAAATCATTGCAAGGTTAGTGAAAAAAAGTCAAATAATCGCATAAACCTTCGGATTTTTCGATTTATTCACACTTTTTCTCTACTTCTCATGCGAATAGCTATCTTGTATGCTATTCCGACTTTGTTTCAGATTCCCATCAGCTTGAGAATCATTGGGGCGAGTAGGGCTGTGAGCAGTCCGTTGAGAATGAGCCCAAGAGACGCATAAGCTCCATAGGTCTGTCCTTTCTCCATTGCTCTTGAGGTTCCTACTGCATGAGAGGCAGTGCCGATACTGAGACCTTGTGAATAGGGATTCTTGATGTGCCAGACCTCCAACACCTTGAATCCAAAGACAGCACCGAATAATCCTACGGTGACAACAATGGCTGCTGTGAGCGACGGGATGCCTCCCATCGCCTGACATACTTCCATGGCAATGGGTGTCGTCACGGATTTGGGAGCAAGTGAGATGATAGTCTCACGAGAAGCACCTGTCAGCTGTGCAATTAGGACAACGCTGACCACGCCGACGATACACCCTGCTAATTGTGAGAGAAAGATAGGAAGGAACTGGCGACGGATCTGCCCGAGGTGCTGGTAGAGAGGCACGCCCAAGGCGACAATGGCAGGCTTCAACCAAAACTCGATGTAACCTCCGGCATGGGCGTAGGTCTCATAGCTGATGCCGCTGACTTTCAGCAAACAGATCAACACGGCAATCGTCACAAGGATGGGGTTCAACACAATCCATCCTGACCATTTTTGCAACTGGCGGGCACCATAGTAGATGCCGAAGGTCAGTGCCAGCAGGATGATGTTATTCTGCAATATCTCCATGCTTCTTGAACAATTGATGAGTCCAACCAGTAATGATGAGCACCAACACAGTGCTCACGACCGTTGCTACCACGATGGGCACGAACTCTGCCTTGATAATGTCGAGGTAAAGCATCAGTGCTACACCGGGTGGAACGAAGAAGAAACCCATATTGGAGATGAGGAAGTCTGACATCCCTTTCACCCATTCCAGCTTGATAGCTTTCATTTGCAAAAGGGATGCCAGCAAGAGCATTCCGATAATACTGCTCGGGATGGTGATACCTGTCAACCATACAATGAGCTCACCCAAGGCCAGACAGCCGAAGATGATAAAGCATTGTCGAATCATGCGATGAATCCGTACTTGCCGATGAAGAAGAGCAGGACATAGCCCATAGCAAGGCCGATGACACCCATGATGATACCAACACGCATCATCTGCTTCTGGTCAATGAGACCTGTAGCGTGAGCAAGTGCATTGGGAGGTGTGGAGATGGGCAGAATCATCGCCAATGATGAACTGAGGGCTACGCCAATAAGCAAGGTGCTGACTCCGCCGAATGGGGCAAGCGTCTCACTCGTTGACAAACCGGCAAGTGCAAGTATGGGGAAGAGCAGGTTAGCGGTAGCTGTGTGGCTGATGAAGTTGGCCATTGCATAGCAGAGGATACCGCTGCCTAAGATCATCAACAGAGGTGACCATGAACCGAAGGGGATAGCGGCGATGAGATGCTGCGCAAGATGGGAATCCTGAAGAGCCAGACCTAAGGCAAAACCGCCGGCAACCATCCACAGCACAGACCAGTTGATTTCCTCAAGGTCACGACGGGTGATGATGCCACAGGTACAGAACACGCCCACGGGCAACATTGCGACAACATTGGAATTGACACCTGTATATTTATCAAGCATCCAAAGGAGGACGGTGATACCGAAGGTGACGTAAACGACCACAGAACGCCAGTCGCTCTTGGTCTCGCCTTCGATGTTGAGTTCAATCTTCTTTTGTGTAAAGGGGAACAAGGTCCTCAGGATGAACCAAGAGATAAAGAGCAGAACGATGACATAAGGGCACATCATGGCCATCCATTGACCGAAGCCAATCTGCATGTTCAAGCCGTTAGGATCAGCGAGATAGGAGAGGGCGATAGAGTTGGGAGGTGTGCCGATAGGTGTGCCGATGCCACCGATATTCGCGCCGATGGGGATGGCCAACGCCAATGCAATTTTACCCTTACCATTAGCGGGTAGAGACTTCAGCACGGGAGCTAAGAAGGTGAGCATCATTGCTGCAGTGGCGGTATTACTGAGGAACATGGAGAATAGACCTGTTACGAGAAGGAAGCCCAGTAACACATTCTCAGACTTGGTGCCGAAAGGTTTCAACAGTACCTTGGCCAACTTCACATCCAAACCGCTCTTAGTGGCTGCAATAGCGAGAATGAATCCGCCAATGAACAGCATGATGATGGGGTTGGCGAAGCAGGCCATAATGGACTTGTAGGAAATGACGCTTCCCAATTGCTCGGCCGGAGAGTCAACGAACCATTTGAGGGCGCTGTCACTGCACGTGAACAGCAGGATGACAATAATGGCGACTGAGGTGGTCCACGATGGAATGGCCTCGGTAATCCACATCAATGTAGCAAAGCAGAAGATGGCAATCACACGCTGCTCGATGAGGGTAAGGCCTTCAATCCCGAATGTCTCTGTCGGGAGAGCCCATAAGACAACACCAATGGAAATGGCAATGAGTAGTTTGATAACCTTGGCAGCGACGTTGTCGTTACGCTTTTGTTTCTTGTTGCGATGATAGGCCTCAACGAGGTGATTACCAGTAAATATCTTGAACATAATATTTTGTTTTTATATCCTCCGTTATCTATTTGCCGTAGATCTGTCGGTCGTTATTTCACAATCGCTTTCACTACGGAACCGTCGGGCTTCTTCAGGATGTTGAAACCGCGCTTGAGCGTTTGTTTCACACCGTTGAGACTATAGATCAATGGCTCACCATTGATGTTTGACACGGTTGTCGGTTCAACGCCTGACAGACGTTCATATTCTTCCATGCTGACAAAGTGCATGGTGGCGTTGATGAGAACGTACTTCTTGTTGGCAAGGAACACAAAGCTGGCCTTGTAGTCTGAACCCTCGTCGCAGCGATATCTGCGGAGATACTGTGTGACGGTACCGTCGCCATTGTCCCAATCCCAGATGATGCTTTGGTTATGTGTTTCAGGAGCATAACGCTTCACACCAGAACCCGTACCCGGAACCACTGTGGGATCGTTGGGGTCATACTCTTTCCAAGAGTCATAGAAGAGATAGACAACGGTGTCATACTTTTCTGTGAACTGGATGCTATAGACAGCGGGGTAGGGCTTATGGCCAATGATGTCGCGATAGAGCTGGCCGTCGCTGCCCCACCAGTTGGTGTAGTCACCGTCAGCATCGCGCCAACCGTAATAATAGTCGTAGCCGATATCCTCACGGGTGAAGGCTCTGTTGTAGGAACCGTTAGCGTTGAGACCGATGAACTTCGCTTCGCCTATTTCGTTGATGCCGAGAGCTGCGCATACCTCATCGGTGTTGATGAAGGAATAGGTGGGCTGATAGTCTGGATTAACAATAGAAAGAGACATATAAGCCTCGACATCAATCGTCTTGACCAATTCAGGACCATTGATAGTGAAGCTGATCTCGTAGGATGCGGTATTGTTGATAGAGATGGTGTCGGTGGTGTAAGTAGCCATGTTCGCCTTTACCAGACGGGACTCTGTGGTGACAATCTTATAGCTGTGACCTTCCACGAAGGGATAGTCAAAGTTAACGACGAGGCCCTGACCTGGCTCAGAAGAGGCTGCGGTCTGGATGGGCGTCTCGGCACCATCCACGAAGAGGTCATAGCTGATGACCAGCATGTGGTAGAATGTGATGGAGTAGCTGTTGGGGTTGGTGTAAGTAAGCTTGAGGCCATTCTTATCAAATGCGTTGATGTCATCGTAAACGGCACCGTTCTGAATGTTCCATGAGGCAGTTCCCCAAACGAACTCCTTTTGCTGGGCCTGAGCGCCAAGGATGGCTGCAAAGGCTATGAGTGTAAGTAAAAATCTTTTCATAGAGTATTTGAATATTGAATTGATAACTAATATGATTATTTCCTGATTCTTATTCCCACTCAATGGTGGCTGGTGGCTTTGAGGAGATGTCGTAGCAGACGCGATTGACACCACGGACGTGGTTGATGATGTCGGTGGAAACACGCGCCATGAAATCGTAAGGCAGGTGTGCCCAGTCGGCGGTCATGGCGTCTGTTGAGGTGACGGCACGCAAAGCTACGGGATGCTCGTAGGTGCGCTCGTCGCCCATCACACCTACGCTACGGACGGTAGCGAGGAGGATGGCACCAGCTTGCCACACTTTATTATAAAGAATCTCACCGTCCTCGCAGACGTATTCACGCATGGCACGAATATAGATATCATCAGCATCTTGAAGGATGCGGACGCGTTCGGGAGTGATATCACCCAGAATGCGGACAGCCAAACCAGGGCCAGGGAAGGGGTGACGTGTGATGAGGTGTTCGGGCATTCCGAGCTGACGGCCTACGCGGCGTACTTCGTCCTTGAACAACCACTTCAGGGGCTCACAGAGCTGCAGGTGCATCTCTTCGGGAAGTCCACCGACATTGTGATGACTCTTGATGACCTTGCCTGTGATGTTGAGCGACTCAATGCGATCAGGGTAGATGGTGCCCTGTGCCAGCCATTTGGCATCGGTGATCTTCTTGGCTTCTGCATTGAACACCTCCACGAAGTCGCGACCGATGATCTTGCGTTTCTTTTCAGGCTCAGTAACACCTGCAAGGTCGCTGAAGAACTTCTCTGAAGCATCGACACCAATCACATTCAGTCCGAGGCAACGGTAATCTTCCATGACCTGTTGGAACTCGTTCTTGCGTAACATGCCGTGATCCACGAAGATACACGTCAGGCGATTGCCAATGGCTTTGTTGAGCAATACAGCGGCAACGCTGCTATCGACACCACCGGAGAGACCCAGGATGACGCGGTCGTTGCCCAGCTGTTGCTTCAGCTCTGCCACGGTGGTATCTACGAAGGAAGCGGCGCTCCAGCCTTGCTCACTGCCGCAGATATTGACCACGAAGTTCTTCAAGAGCAGGGAACCTTGCGTGCTGTGGAACACCTCAGGATGGAACTGCACACCCCACAACTGTTCGCCCTCAGCCTGATAGGCGGCATTGGCAACAGACTCGGTGGCGGCGATGGTCTTGAAACCCTTGGGGAGAGCAGTGATGGTGTCACCGTGGCTCATCCACACCTGTGAACCTTTTTCGAAACCCTGAAAGAGCGGATTGTCGAGGTCGATGGTGGTGAGGTGCTGACGTCCGTACTCGCGAGAGGGAGCCGGCTCTACGCGGCCGCCCAGCGTGTGACTCATGAACTGAGCACCGTAGCAGATTCCGAGAATGGGGTAGCGCCCACGAATGGCTGCCAAGTCAATCTTGAAAGCCTCAGGGTCATAAACGCTGAAGGGCGAGCCACTGAGGATGACACCGATGACATCAGGGTCATTCTCAGGGAACTTGTTGTAAGGGAGGATTTCACAGAAGGTGTCCAATTCGCGCACACGACGTCCGATGAGTTGTGTGGTTTGGGAACCGAAATCGAGAATGATGATTTTTTGCATAGAGGATTATTGGATTTTGCCCGCAGAGGGACCTGCGGGAATAGTATCGGAGGATAGGGTGGTGAGGAATGTCTCGGCTTCAGCAAGGGTGTCAAGCTTGCCGACATCCATCAGACGGAGGTCGGCTTGAGGAACACCCATGATGAGATGGTCGGCGCAGACGCTGAGGTAGAAGTCGATGATGGAGAAACGGTCAGGCCAACAGTCCATGAGCGGAAAGAGCGAGGGGTGGAAGAGATGGATGCCGGAGAAGGCAAGAGCCTGAGCACCCTTCTGACCACGCAGCTCGCCAGTCTTGATATTCTCCCATCCGATGAGACGATATGTGTCGTCAAACTGGAGATAACGGGTTGTCTGACGCGGAGAAACGAGCAGTGCCGACTGTGCCGACTGCACGGCATAGAGGTCGTCGAGACGGGCGTTGGAGAGAATGTCCACGTTGTGGATGAGCACGGGGCTGGAAGGGTCGAAGAGTGGACGGGCTTTCTTGATGCCGCCACCTGTCTCTAACAACTCGGCGCGCTCGTCGCTGATGCGGATGTCAAGACCGAAATGATTGTTGGCCTTGAGGAAGTCGATGATTTGTTCACCGAAATGGTGAATATTGACTACAATGCGCTCAAATCCATTAGCTTTTAGACGCAGCACCACATGCTCCAAAAGTGGGCGTCCAGCGACGGGAACGAGCGCTTTTGGCATCGTGTCGGTAAGGGGCTTCAGTCGTGTACCGAGTCCTGCGGCGAAGACCATTGCTTGTTTCATGGCGCAAAGATACGAAAAAGTTTAATGTTTATCATCCCTTTTCACAAAAAAAGAGTAGGGAGACAGTCAGAATACCTTATGTATGGTAGGTCGCCACGAGTTCCAGAATGTCGGCACCGTAGTCTTTGGCCGTTTTGTCACCGATACCAGGAATGGTCAGCAGCTCGTCGAAGGTGCGGGGTTGCATATTGGTAATGCCGATGATGGTGTGGATGGGCATAATATAGGAGGCGGGCAGTTTTTTCTGTGCTGCAATCGTTTTTCGCCAGGCGAGGATGTTGCGGTAGAGCGTCTGGTTGCGGATGACCTCGTAGTCGATAACAGCCTTGGCGCTACGAGATGAGCGCTTGCGAACGGGGGCATCGGAACCGATGGAGGCATCATCGGATAAGCTGAAGCCGATAGCCTTGCGCTTACGAGTCGCTTTCTTTTTCGTTGTCTCTTCGGTCATTGCGGCGCGCGCTTTGGCATCCCAGTAAGCATCAAGGGAGAATTCATTGATGCAGGCGATGAAAATGGCCATCTTCTCGTTGTAGTCGTTGCGGAGTGTCTTGTATTCGTTCTCCACCTGTTCGCGGATGCGGGCATTATCGATTTCCGGCAGTTCCTGTTCGAAGAGTTCACCTAAGCTCTGTGCCGTAGCTTTCGCATAGTAGGCCGTAGCCTTACGCACTCGCTCACGTAAGGAGTGGTTCTCGCTATAGGACTCAGACAGTGGCATCAGTTGATGAATCTGCTGTTGAAACTTCACACCTACGGCCATCAGTTCGCTATCTACTTGAGTCGCCATAGAGGCTACCATACGGGCATAGGCAGGGAAATAGTTGGAGAGGTGTTCGGCGGCCAGGCGAGAGAAGTAGCGAAGGCGCATGGAGATGGCGCTGAAATCAAAAATGTCGCACAGAATCGCCTCGATAAAGGAGCGGCGGTCTCGGATGTAGGTCTCGGCAGTGGGGATGCTCGCAGAGGCTTGGTCGTTGAACATCACAACATCAGGGTCCGTGGTGATGATGTCTGGAGTGATGGGCGTTGATAATACTAACCCTTCGAGTGTGCGGCAACGGGAAAGTGCCACATAGACCTGCCCATGGGAAAAGGCACGACCGGCATTGATGATAGCGCGGTCAAAGGTCAGTCCCTGGCTCTTATGAATGGTGATGGCCCATGCCGTGCGAAGGGGAATCTGTGTAAACGTTCCTACGGTCTCTTCGCTGATGGTTCCTGTGGCGGCATCGGTTGTGTATTTGGTATTGGTCCAAGTGAGAGGCCCGACGACAATCTTGCTGCTACCGCAACGGACGGTGACCTTTTCGCCGTTGATCTCCTCGATGGTACCGATGCGTCCGTTGTAGAACGCTTTCGCTGTTGAAGGATCGTTTTTGCAGAACATCACCTGTGCACCGACCTTCAGTGTCAGTTGTGCATCGGTGGGGTGCGAGGTTTCAGGGAACTCGCCTGTGATTTTGGCGGTAAAGTTGACGGGTTCTGTAGGCAGCGCCTCAAGGTTCCGTGTGTTCAGCTGTTGTGCCTGATGGTTATGGGTAGTCAGGACAATCCAGTCTTCATCTGCTGGCGGCTGAAACTGAGGACGATAACGAGCGTTGAGCGCCTGCATGATAGCGGGTGTGAGACGATTGTCGCGCACCGTATTGAGAAGCTTGACAAAGTGATCGTCCTGCTGGCGATAAACGTGCTTGAGCTCTATATAGACGAAATCTGTCTGGGCTAGCGCTGTCGAAGAGAAGAAATAAGGAGTCTGATAGAATTCTTTCAGGAGCGGCCATTCGGTATCTGTGGCCACGGGCGCTAACTGCTGCAGGTCACCGATGAGCAGCAGCTGAACACCACCGAAAGGTTTGGAACGGTCTTGGTAGCGACGTAGTACATCATCAATGGCGTCGAGCAGATCAGCTCGCACCATGGAAATCTCATCGATGACCAAGAGGTTCAAGGAACGGAGGATGTTGATTTTCTGCTTTGAGAACGTGTAATGGCTTTTGGTTTCGCGACCAGCAACCATCTTGCCAGGAAGAAACAGGCCTGGAGCCAGTTGGAAAAATGAATGGATGGTGACACCGCCTGCATTGATAGCTGCTACGCCAGTAGGCGCAACCACAATCATGCGTTTCTTTGACTCTTCTTGCAGACGACGTAGAAAAGTGGTTTTCCCTGTGCCTGCCTTGCCCGTGAGGAATATGTTTCGGTGGGTGTAGAGTGCGTAGTTTCGTGCGAGCTCTAATTCAGCGTTGTTCGGTTCCATGTGTGCAAAGGTAAGGAAAAGTTGAAAGTTGAAAGATGAAAGATGAAAGTTTTTTGAGGAAAACATATCATTTTTCTCTTTTCCCTTTTCATTTTTCATCTTTCGTTTTTCATTTTTCACTTAAATCTGTACCTTTGCACTCGCAGAAACAAAAATCAAGATTCAAAAATCAATTAAGGTATATGGAAAGCTTTTCTGAATTGGTCAGGCTGCGTCGCTCAATGCGCAAGTTCACAGAAGAACAACTGACGCCGGACGAGGTGACAACGCTTCTGAAGAGTGCTTTAATGGCGCCCTCCAGCAAAGGTAAACATGCTTGGCATTTCATTCTCGTGGATGACAAGGAGATGCTCAAGGCTTTGTCGGGTGTGAAAACAGTAGGTTCTGATTGGCTGGAAGGTGCTCCCTTGGCCATCGTGGTCGTTGGTGACCCCTCGGAAAGCGATGTGTGGATTGAGGATGCCAGTGTCGCAACGACCATTCTGTTGTATCAGGCTGAAGATCTTGGGCTTGGTGCTTGTTGGGTACAGATTCGCAAACGCTATAATCCCGAGGGTATTCCATCAGATACATTGGTGCGCGACTTGCTGAATATACCAGAGCCGCTTCGTGTCCTGTCCATTGTTGCCGTAGGGCATAAGGGGATGGAACGCAAGCCTTTCAATGAGGATCGCTTGCTGTGGGAAAAGACCCACGTAGATAAGTTCTGAAGATGAAGGTTGCAGTCATCGGAGCTGGCCGTGTTGCCACGAATCTCGTACTTGCCTTGCAGCAGAGTGGGGTAGAAGTGGTGGAAGTATGGAGCAAAAACCGTACTTCTGCAGAGGCGTTGGCCCAGCGTGTGGGCTGCAAGGCTGCCTGGGGCGATTTCAGCGGTGTCGTGTGTGATGCAGATCTATATCTGCTGTCGGTAAAGGATTCTGCTTTGCCGGAGGTGATTCGTCAGTTGCATAGTGGTCGCGAGGAGGCCCTTTTTGCGCATACGGCAGGTTCTATGCCCCTCTCACTCTTTGCAGATGCAGGTCATAAACGTGGTGGCGTTTTTTATCCGATGCAGACGTTTTCCAAAGAACGAACCGTTGATTTCTCTACTGTTCATTTTTTTGTTGAGGCTACGCAAGGGTCTGATACTCAACAACTGATGTCTTTGGCTGTGATGCTGACAGGTCATGAGGAGTATGTTCACTCTTCTACTTCAGCTTCGCGCCGACAGTTGCATCTCGCAGCTGTCTTTGCCTGTAATTTTGCCAATCATTGTTGCACGGTGGCGGATGATATCCTCAGAGACAATGGCATAGATTTCTCAGTGATGCTCCCGCTCATTGAAGAGACGGTGGCTAAACTGCATGAATTGTCGCCTGCTGAGGCACAGACGGGACCGGCCGTCCGAAGGGATGAGAATGTGATGGGGTTGCAGCGCGCTATGCTTTCCCATCGTCCGGATTTGCAACAACTCTATACGTTACTATCACAAAGTATTCAACGCTATGATAAACTATGACTTAACGAAGATAAGAGCCTTGCTCTTCGACATAGACGGCGTGCTCAGTGCCGAGACCATTTCACAAGGCCTCGACGGCGAACCAGTCCGCACTGTGAACATCAAAGACGGCTACGCTCTTCGTCTGGCGCAGATGAGCGGTCTGCACATCGCCATCATCACGGGTGCCCGTCCTGAGGCCATCCGTCGGCGCTATGAGCTCTTGGGTATTAAGGATATCTTCCTCTCTTGCTCCGTCAAGATGGAGACTTATGAAAAGCTGAAAGCCAAGTATGATCTCAACGATGAAGAGGTGCTCTATATGGGCGATGATATTCCCGATTATGAGATCATGAGTCGTGTAGGCTGTCCCGTATGTCCTGCCGATGCGGCCCCTGAAATCAAAGCCATCTCCGTTTATATCAGTCACTTGAAAGGTGGCTACGGATGTGGACGCGATGTGGTGGAACAAGTGCTGAAAGCACAGGGAAAGTGGATGTCAGATCGTAAAGCATTTGGCTGGTAACCAACCAAATGCTTTACTTAACAATTGAAACATTGAAATATAAATTAATATTAGCATCTAACTCCCCTCGTCGTCGCGAGCTCTTAGGCGGCCTTGGCCTTGATTTCGAGATACGTGTGCTTCCTGGTATCGACGAGAGTCATCCTGCGGACTTGCAGGGTGGAGATATACCTCTTTATATTAGTAAGGAGAAGGCAAACGCCTACATCGGGCAGTTGCGTGATGACGAATTGCTGATTACAGCAGATACCATCGTTTGGCTGGACGGCGAAGTGTTGGAGAAACCTAAGGACGAAGCCGATGCCTGCCTGATGCTTCACAAACTATCTGGCAAGACACATCAGGTGTTCACAGGTGTCTGTCTGACCACCACGAAGAAACAGGTTGCGTTCTCCTGCCGCTCCGATGTCACCTTCTGTCAGCTGTCAGACGATGAGATTAATTACTATGTTCAGCACTATCGTCCGCTTGACAAAGCTGGCGCTTATGGCGTTCAGGAATGGATAGGATATGTGGGCGTAGAACGCATTGAGGGCTCCTTCTTCAATGTCGTAGGTCTGCCTGTGCAACGTTTATATAAAGCATTAAAACAAAACTTTAATATATGAAATTCAAAACATTGATAACCTTGCTGTTGCCTGTAGTTGTAGTGGCAATATTCCTCTCTTGTGAAGAGGATAAAGAAGAGTATGTTCATCCTATCTTTGGCAAGATGATACAAGAACCCAATAAGGTATTACCTGGTGAGGTCGTTACATTGACAGTCCCTCAGCAACAGAAAGGAAATGGCATAGAGAAAACGACCTATACTTGGACCTTTAAGGCGCTTGTTCCTGCAGAGGGATCTATCAAGGATACTGTGTTTATAGAACGTACCAATTATGATGGTTATGGCAAAGCAGATCCTGTTCTTAAGTTCCGCGTTCCGAGCACTTGCACAGCAGGTTCCTACAAAGTCCAATTGAGAGCAGAATATTCTGGTTATATCGGCAATAACCTATGGGATGAAGCATCAACGTGGGGCACACTAATCATTCAATAAACGATGATGTATAAGCATTTCTTTCTCTTACTCGTTGCCTCCCTATTGGCTCCTATGGCCTTTGCCCGACCTGTTGTCTTTGACGAAGTTTTTACAGATTCCACACTTCGTCTTGACTATATCTTCTCGGGAACCAATAAAACACAGCATATCGCCTTGACCGCTTTGTCCAAGACGGCTGGGTGGTTTGGCCGTCGCCATCAGTTGGACCGTCTCCTGTTGAGAGGAAACGGGCAGTTGACAATGGTTGACCCGGCCACGGGCGACACGGTTTATTGTCATTCCTTTTCTACGCTTTTCCAGGAGTGGCAATCTACGGAAGAAGCCACCAAGCTGGAAAGGAGTTTTGAGAATCCCTTCATCGTCCCTTTACCCAAGCGACCTGTCGATGTCATCTGTACCCTCACGGATGTCCACAACCGCGTCACATCGCAGTTGCGTCATCACATAGATCCGGCTGACATTCTGATTCGCGACCGTAGTGTTGAGCAGCAGACTCCTTGGCGCTATATCCGCAAAGCCGGCGATTCACGCGACTGTATTGATGTGGCTTTTGTAGCAGAGGGATTTGCAGAGGATCAGATGGATGACTTCCTGGCGATGTGCGACAGTAGCATCCAGGCGCTGACGGCTCATGAGCCCTATCGATCTCTCATAGATCGCTTCAATTTCGTCGCTGTGATGCCTGTATCAAGGCAGAATGGCGTTTCTATTCCTCGACGGAATGTATGGTTTGATACGGCGCTGAGCTCGCATTATGATACCTTTTACACGGATCGCTATCTGACCATCCCTTCTGTGGGTCGCCTCTATGACCTCTGTACTGGAATCCCCTTCGAGCATTTCATCATCTTGGCCAATACAACCGAATATGGTGGCGGCGGCATCTTCAACTGTTATACCATTGCTTCGGCCAAAAGCCCTCGCGCGAAGCTGGAGGTGATAGTGCATGAGTTCGGTCACAGCTTCGGCGGTTTGGGCGACGAGTACTATTATGACGATATGTATGATACCTGGTACCCGGATGATACAGAGCCGTGGGAGCCTAACCTCACGACTCTTGTGGATTTTGACAGCAAATGGAAGGATATGCTTCCTGCTGGCACGAAGATTCCCACAAAGCCTTCTGGCAAGAACCTGACGACGGAAGTGGGTGTCTATGAAGGTGGTGGTTATCAGAGTAAAGGTGTTTATCGCCCAACGCAGGAGTGCCGCATGAAAATCAATCAGGTGAAGGAGTTCTGTCCTGTCTGTCAGCGTGCCATTCGCAGACTTGTTGATTACTATACAAAACCATAAATTATGAATGTGAAGGTCAAAGGAGTCACACTCGGGAGTATCGCAGCTGCCAGTTACGGTTTGAATCCCTTGTTTGCATTGCCGCTGTATGCAGATGGCATGTCGGCCGATTCCATGCTTTTCTTCCGTTACGTCTTTGCCATCCTGATGATGGGGGGTATGATGACCATTCAGGGAAAGAGTTTCCGTTTGCACAGGAGACAGCTTTTCTCTGTGGCGTTGATGGGTATTGTCTTCAGCGCTTCGTCGCTGCTCCTTTTCCTCAGCTATCAGTATATGGATGCAGGCATCGCTTCCACCATTCTTTTTGCCTATCCGCTGTTGGTGGCGCTCATCATGTGGCTGGTCTTTCATGAGCGGGCGAGCTTACTGACTTGGGTGTGTATTGTGATGGCCTTCATCGGCATCGCCTTGCTCTATCGTGGTAAACCCGATGCCCCCTTATCTACTATCGGTGTGGTGTTGGTGTTGTTATCATCGCTCAGCTATGCCATTTATATCGTTGGCGTGAACCGTTCTGTGCTGAAGAAAATGGATTCCAGTACGCTCACTTTCTATGCTTTGCTCTTCGGTTCCAGCCTTTATATCATCCGTTTGACGGGCATTGATCTCGATGCGGCTTCCTTCACTTTTTCTTTGCAGTTGCCCCACAATCATTGGCTATGGGTGAATCTCGTGTGCCTGGCCTTGTTCCCCACGATTATCTCGTTGGTGACCATGAACCTCAGTATTCACTATATCGGTTCTACGTCAGCTGCTATCCTCGGAGCTTTGGAACCGATTACCGCTCTCGTGATCGGCGTGTGTGTCTTTGGCGAGACTTTAACACCTCGTATTATTCTCGGCATTGTCTTGGTGCTGGCGGCTGTCACGTTATTGGTGGCTGGTAAGAAGCTACTAAGCCTTTTAAAAGTGAAAAGTGAAGAATGAAAGAGTGAAAAATAAGAGTTACTTTTGTTAATCGTTTAATTGTTAATCCATTCATCGTGTCCCGTCATTTTATCTATTTATTATTTATCATCTGTTATTTCTCCTTTGCTCCCGCTTCTGCCCAACCGCGTTTTCCACGCTATCGCGAAGGAGTGCCAACGGACAGCATCCGCTTGAGCGACCCCTTTATCCTTGCTGATTCTGCTACGCATACTTATTATATGACGGGGACAGGTGGGTTGATGTGGACATCGAAGAACCTGCGGACGTGGGATGGTCCCCGTAATGTCGTTGAGTTAGACACTACCTCATGGATGGGGCGTCACCCTCAGATATGGGCGGCTGAGTTGCATCATTACAAAGGTAAGTATTATTATTTTGCAACCTTCACCAATAATGCTATCACTATTGATTCTGTCGCAGGTCGCCGCATTCCGCGTCGCGCCTGTCATATCTTGGTGAGCGATAAACCAGATGGCCCTTATCGTCCGATGCAAGACCCTGTTTATCTTCCAGCCTTCAAACCAACCCTTGATGCCACCTTGTGGATTGATACTGACGGACTTCCTTATATGGTGTATTGTCATGAATGGTTGCAGAATGGCAATGGTACTGTGGAGAAGATTCGTCTGACAGACGATCTCAGCGGGAGCGTAGGATATGGACAAGTAATGTTCCTTGCCAGTGATAGCCCTTGGAGTCGCGACGATAACGGCACAGGACCAAACATCGTTACGGATGGCCCTTGGCTCTTCCGCACTCAAAGCGGACGGCTCGGCTGCTTATGGACCAGTTGGGTCGGAAAGGATTATACGATGGGTGTTGCTTATAGCAAAAGCGGAACGCTCGATGGCCCTTGGGTGCAGGAAAAGAAACCCATTACGCCTCCGAATTACGGACACGGGATGATGTTTGAGGATTGGGTTGGACATCTGCTTTTGGTGTTGCACGAGCATCGAGAAGTCAATGGCCGTACTGTTCGTACGCCACATTTCTTCTTGATGGACAACGAAGGTGACCGTCTTCGTCCCATTGCCAATTTCATACCATAAGAGAATAGAGGAATAGTCTATACCTTGGTAATGACTCTTTTAAACGTCTCGAAATCAGTATCAAGGCGTGATAATTCGTAGGGCTGAATATTCAGAGAAAATGTTCCACGAATATCAGGAAGATCAAAATAAGTACGTAGCAAGCTGGCGAGATTAAAGCTGATGCTATCCGCCTTTCCCATCGTATGTGAAAGTGTAGAGGCACGCTGGATGAGCTGGCGACAGACAGAAGAGAGATAATCTGTGTCGTGTTCTTCAAAGCGAAGCGTTTTCAGCAACATGAAGGCAGCTGGGATCCCATCCATGCGAAGCAAAAAATCTACGCGACGATGTGACTGGTGAACGCCTAATGTATTAAAGAGCTTTTCCATCGTCTCAGGTTGAGTAGCAATAGGAAGCCATTGCAGCAGCATTTTTTCGCGGTCAATCATGTGCTTGTCATCCTGTAGTGTTTCGGTCAGTGTGCAGAAGCCAGCATCCTGCAGTGATAATGTGCCATTGGTGAAACGCAAGGCAGCCGCTTTTGATAGGGTGACGGTAAATGCTTTGGGATTCCACAAGATGAGTCGTGTGAACACCTCCCAGAACGTATCCGGTGTCACCTCAGAGAGTAATCGTTCGCCGATGATATATCCAGCCGTACGGAAATGAGAGTGGGAGAGACCTTGGAGGTAGGTCACAAGTGCGTCCCAATCAGATGCCTCAAACAATTGGCGCAGACGAGCGTAGATGATAGGATGATAATGTTGATCCAAGGTGACTGTCTTTGTGCTGCAAAGGTACAAAAAAAGTTGAAAGATGAAGGATGAAAGTTGGTAGTTTTTGCTAATTAGTGGGATTAATTGCGTACTTTTGCAGCGCAAAAAGGTTTCATGCTCATGAGCGACGGAAATTTCAATAGAGCTTTATTGCCACATACTCCCTATGCCAGTGGCTTGAAAATGGGACAGACGATGGCACGTGCGAAAGCGGAACAGGCCTTTGTAGCGTGGCTAAAAAACGAGTACCCCCAGCTGACAGAGGAAGAAGTCAAGGAGAAACTGGCTTCTTTCAAGCAGCGGCTGTGAGCATATTTTTCTCGGATGTACAAGTGTTGACACAAAAAACCGCATCGGTGATGTGATGAGAACTCCGAGTATAAATGATTTGAGTGCTCACTTCCTTTGTAATCTGCCGGCCTTTTTGCAAAGGTTACCCGAAGGTGCAGCCCGCCATTGGATAGCGAAACGTTCTCGGTTTTCTAAATGTAATTGATGAGTCTCCCGATCAAACCGATGCGGCTATAGTTGTATTTCAAAGAACTTCTTGTTTTTCTGTGTTGCAAAGATAAGTGCCTTTTGTGGTTTGTGCAAGTTTTATTTGTGGAAAGTGCAATTTTTATAGGCTGAGTGCAACTTTCTGCCTGAAAATTTGCAGATACTCATAATATTTTCTTACTTTGTCCTCGATTTAGTGTTTTCTAGCACGTACCCCTTTTCTGCACTCATCTCTTTTCACGCTATTAATTTTCATTGCTTTATGAAGTCTCGTCTGTTTTTATTCTTGGTGGCACTCGTGTTAGCTGTAGCTCCGATGAATGCTCAGATCATGTCTGGAGCCACGAATACGATGGCCACAGAGGTTCCGCATACTACCGTTCCCTTTCGCATTGATGACGAAGGTACGAAACTGCCCGATATCTCGTGGGGTCTTGACCTCGCATGGATTAGCGAGGGCAATTTGGCTCGTGGCGTGAACTACGCGGGCAAAGAGATGATTGATTTAGTCCGTCTGAGTTTCCAGACAACGGCACCTGTCACTGACGGCACGCTTTCGAAGGGTCAGAAAGATACGCTTGATATGCGCATTGGCTATGTCAAGAAATGGGCACCCGGAACGCCTGTTAACCTCAACTCCGACCAGGAAGCAGGTGTCCTTAGTTGGTACCACGTCTATCGCTCTGAGAGATATGTCAGCACGTATGCTCCCCGTTGGGCTGCGTTGATTGCTGCCACGAAGAAATATGTTGAGTCCAAAGGCTTGAAGGTAGCCAGTGTATCACCCTTCAATGAACCCGACTACGGTGAGGGGCAGACGTGGGGTTGGCATCAGGGTTCCAAGGCAGAGATGAAGGAGATTTGCCGTCTGTTGCGTGAGGACGAAGCTTATGCCGATGATTTCAAGGATGTGAAACTTTGTGGTGGTAATACCCTCAACTGTGATCCTGCATGGGACTGGTATAATTATAGTAAAGACTATTTAGACGAGGGTAATACGCATCAGTTGGCAGGTACCTTTGACAACTTCGCTGCCTTCTACCAAAAGGTGAAAGCTGACGGTAAGGTAGGCGTGGGCGATGAGTTGCATAACACGATGGAGTGCATGGTGGGTTCCGAATACGGGCTTACCAAAGGTATCTGGTGGGGAACCTGTGAGCATACACGCACCCAGTTCATGAAAGCTAGTCGTGGCAAACGTCTGGGCTATGCCGAGAACCGTGACCGTTGGACTGCTGCTTCTGTCTATCGTCATGCCGAAGGCTATCGTGAAGGCTGTGATGTGCAGGGCTTCGTAGGTACTTCGGAGCGTCAGGCCGGAAAGACCACTTTCCGTTTTGCAGCCCTCGATCATGATGTCTTCTATAATGGTGTGGGTCCTACTCGCGAGTATATCGTTACGACTCCTGGCTGGCCCAATGGCGCAGGTTATGATTCTGACGATGAACATTATTGCACGAATGCTGAGGGACTTGTGAACATCCAGAGTGGTGATGACATCATGCCGCCATTACCTACAAAAACAGGCACTTATCGAATCGTCAACCGCCTGAGTGGATTGTCGTTGGCCCCCTCAGGCAATACAGTTGAACAGTCGAAGAAACTGGTACAGATTAAAAATGCAAAAGGCAATCAGGCGCAGCATTGGATTATCACTCCTGACTCGGTCAACATAGGTGGTGACTTTACCCATTATCTCTTTGCCAGTGCCAAGGATAAAACGCTCTATCCGGATGTGATGAATTGGGGCTTGTTGGACAAGGATACAATCATGCTCTGGCGAGGTGGACGAGGCGATAATGAGAAATGGTTCTTCGAATATGCCGGAAATGGTTATTTCTTCATTCGCAGCAAGCACAGTGCACTTTATCTCCAGACAGAACCTGATGTGAACGGAAAACCGGCTTCTGAGACACAGATGAAAGTCTCTGGACGATTTGTCAACCAAGGTGTCTTCACGGGACAGCCTTATCAGCAATGGAAACTCATTGAGGTCACAGACGGTGATTTCCTTCCTGACACCAAGGCTCCTGCAGCACCTACAGCGTTAGCCGCTGTTTCTCAAGCTGCCAGCATACGTCTGGAGTGGCAGGCTCCTACGGATAGGGACTTGCAGCAATACATTGTCCTGCGATCTACTGACCAGACCCATTGGAACACGATTCACCATCAGGTCATCGGCACTGTCTATATTGATAATACGGTGGACGGCACCACACCTTATTATTATAAGGTACAGGCGGTAGATAAGAGCCTCAATCGCTCTGCCGACAGCGATGTAGTTCAGGCAGCGGCTACTGGCGAAGCCTCCTGTATCATGCGGATTGCTTGTGATAGCCTTCTCGATGCCACCAGCAACGGCAACCATGCTGCTTTATACGGCCTCCTTACTCAGAAGGAGGCTGGCAAAATAGGGCAGGGGATAACCCTCTTGCCCAAGAACGCGAATTTCCTGCAATTGCCGGCCACCATTGCTAATAGTAAGGAGTTGACCGTGTGTATGTGGATATACTATCATGGTGGCTCGAATCGTTGGCAGCGTATCTTTGATTTTGGTACAGATACAGATTATTATGTCTTCCTCACGCCCAGCAATGGCGACAATTATAAGATGCGATTAGCCATCAAAAATGGAGATACGGAACAGAAAATTGAGACGACCGCTCCCTCTACGACGAAATGGACACACGTGGCTGTCACTTTTGCCACAGATAAGATCACACTGTATGTCAATGGCAAGGCTGCTATCAGTAGCACCTCTATTAAAGCACGCCCTGCAGATTTCCGTCCTGTGTTCAATTACATCGGTCGCAGCCAGTTCTCTGCCGATCCATTCCTGAATGCAGATGTCGATGATGCCCGTATCTATAACTATTCGCTCTCTGCTGAGGAAATAGCCGCCATTGCTGACCTCACAGATGATGTTAAGACGGTGGAGCCGGATATAGCCTATCCGACAGAGAGCCGTATTTATGACCTGTCAGGCAGACGAGTTCTCAACCGACGTTTACCGCGAGGCTTATATGTGATTGGTGGAAAAACGGTGAGAGTTCAGTAACCCTCATCCAGGAACATACAAGAAATCCCCGCAACCTTTGAAGTTGTGGGGATTCTCTTTGGAGGTGCCTAGCAGATTCGAACTGCTGTAGACGGTTTTGCAGACCGGTGACTAAGCCACTCATCCAAGGCACCATTTGGTTTTGCGGTTGCAAAGGTACGCCAAAAAATTGAATTAGCAAGCCTTCGGCACAACTTTTTTAAGAAAAAAACGTTATTATAGTAAATTCTCGATGATGAAAGTGATTCAAGACACGATACAAAAGGTCTTTTCTGATGCTTCGGTTCGCCCCGATGATGACTTGTTGTTGGTGGCGCTCAGCGGAGGAGCCGACAGCGTTTGTCTGTTACTCGCCTTGCATGAATTGGGCTACCACGTTCACGCCTTACACTGCAATTTTGAACTGCGGGGAGTGGAGAGTGATGGTGATGAGGCATTCTGCCGACGTCTGTGTCGTGCCCATTCTATACCGCTCACGGTGAAACATTTCCGCACGAAGAGCTATGCACATCGCCATCATGTGAGTATAGAGATGGCAGCCCGTACATTGCGTTATGACTGGTTCGAAGAGCAAACAGTTGCCTTGGGCGCGAAAGCTATCTGTGTGGCGCACCATCGTGAAGATAATCTGGAGACCTTCCTGTTGAATCTTGTCCGGGGAACAGGCATTCATGGCCTCACGGGGATGAGACCCGTGGCTGATTTCCGTTCGTCGTATCTCCTGCTTCGTCCCTTGCTCAACGTTGCGCGTGCAGAGATAGAGGCGTGGCTGACGGCTCGTGACCAGACTTGGGTGACAGACAGTACCAACATGAATCCTGATGCCGCCTTGCGCAATAAGATTCGTCTGCAGCTCCTGCCTTTACTGGAAGAGATGAATCCACGTGTACGTGAGACCTTGACAGCGACGATAGGACGTCTTACAGAGGCTGAGGCGCTGTATAATGAAGCCGTGAAAGCCATTCAGACAGACGTAGAACAAGCTGATGGAAGCCTTTCTGTTTCGGCGTTGAAACAGGCAACGGCTACAAGTAGCGTCCTCCATGAAACGCTCCATCCTTTAGGCTTTTCCACGGAGCAGGTTCATGAGATTCATGATGGCCTGGAGGGTGAATCCGGCAAGCTATGGGAGAGCAGTGACGGCTGGAGGTTATTGCGCGATCGGGGTCGTTTGCTCATGCGGCAGCATGAGAATGAAGTCCCCGCTTTCAACGTCCTACCCCTGGATGGTTTTTATCAGGCCCCTCATGGCATCCGTCTTCTCATCCGTCGTCAGACCATTGATCCTGCCACCTTTGAGATTCCGAAGGATCCTGCTACCGTATGCTTCGATTTGGAAAAACTGACGTTGCCTTTGAGTATTCGCACAGCCTACGAAGCAGACCGCTTTCAACCTTTTGGCATGACGGGTACGCGTCTCCTCAGTGACTTCTTGACAGATCGCAAACTCTCTGTCTTTGACAAGGAACGTCAACTCCTTGTCCTTAGTGGTGACCGCATTGCTTGGGTCGTAGGACTACGTGCAGCAGCAGGCTACGAGGTCGATGCCCATACTCGTCACGTGATGACAATTACCATGCTTTAATCCTTTATCTGATACTTCATAAAAAAGACCGGCACCTTCGTAGATGCCGGTCTTCGTATGTAATGATGTGAAGATTATGCTTCTTCGACGGCTGCCTGCGCGGCGGCTAACGGGAACTGATTATCAGCACATTACGGCGAATCTGGGAAACATTTGGGAAACATTATGAGCATGTACTGCACATTCTGCACCCGATTT
>CAMZCM010000016.1 GCA_947305005.1 uncultured Prevotellaceae bacterium
AGTTGAAGAAGTACAATCCGATTCTCAAGCGCATGACGGTTCACAAGGAAATCAAATAAAAACTGAAGCACAATGGCAAAGAAAACAGTCGCCACCCTGCAAACGGGTAAGACCGATGGCCGTAGCTACACAAAGGTCATCAAGATGGTGAAGAACGAAAAAGGTTCTTACTCCTTCGATGAGAAAATGGTTCCCAATGAGGCCGTTCAGGACTTCTTCAAGAACTAATCTTCGCACAGAGAACTTCCAAAATTTCTGACTGAGGTCTTGTGAATAACCGAAGTTGGAACTACATGAATACCACTTCTCAGCCACTTGGGTTGAGGAGTGGTCTTTTTGTGTAATTTATTGGTTAAATATATTTAAATAGAATCCCGCTCATGTCGTCATTTTAGGTCGATCGGTTTTTTCCACTTACCTTTGTTGTTAATGTATAAAGCAATTATGATATATATATAACTAATAATTATTATGAAGAACAATTTATTTTACTATTTGTTATCAGTTTGCCTTTTAGGATTATTTGTGATGTTTTCTTCGTGCAGTAAGAGTGACGGCGATGAAATACAAGAAAGGCAAGAAAAAGATGAACCTGTTGAGACTGCTGTCTATGGCGTGCCTACCGACGAATTCGCGGGCGAGATACCTGCTGTAACTGAAAGTAATGTCGTTATTCCCAATTTCTCTGCCCCTTATATTGAGGAAGGAACAGAGGGTAAGGTGGGCAATATCAGCTTTACGGGTATAAAAGGTATTGATGGTGAATTCTTATCGTTGGCTGGAACAGCTACAGAATCACAGAATGTATGGATGTCTATTGACGGTAAACCCAAATCTATTGCGATTGTTAATGCTGATGACATTACCCGTGCTGACACGAAGAAAGGATTAGCAGACATTGTGTTCCTTATTGACAATTCTGGGTCTATGTCTCAGGAAGCTAATGCCCTTGCTGCTCAAGTACTCACATGGTCGCAGAAATTGGCTCAGGTAGTGGATTGTAAATTTGGTTGTGTAGGTTATGGCGATAACAGCTATGGCATAGATGGCGGTATGGATATGGCGGATATTGACGTACTGTATGCTTTCCTGAATAATAGGGGAAAAACCGGCACGGGTCGAACAAAGGGCTTCTATGGCGAAAATGCTGAAAAATTACAAAGCCTATGTCTGTCTAGTTCTAACGGATATTGTAATGGGTCTTATTGTGAATGTGGTGGCATAGCACTACATTTTGCGGACGAGCAATTCTCTTTCCGTAGTGGCGCTAATCGAATATATATTAACTTTACAGATGAACCGAACCAGCCTAATAACTATAAACAATGGTCTGTTGAAACATTAAATGAAAAAAGCGAATTGTATAGCTGGAATTCTTCGAAAGGTACCGTACATTCGGTCTATAGTGGGACAGACGTAGCGTCTTATGAGGAAGGGGGAACTAATTATAATCATAATAAAACATCTCCTTATACAATATATGAAAAACCATGGGCTATGTCAGAATACACTGGTGGTATTACGCTGAAAACGAATCCCAGTTTCACTAACTTCAAAATGGATGATTTAGAAGTGACGGCAGCTATTGTCAGTACGTATGTTTTGCGTTTCAATATTACTGATGACTTGCGTGATGGCGCTCATACCATTGTTATCGTTGTTAAGGATAAAAATGGAAGTGAAGCGATTAAGACCTTCGAGAATGTTGTCTTTGCTCTGTAAATAAGCCTATTTGATTTTGTTTTCAGGCATCCCTCCTCACTTATTTGTGTGGAGGGGTGTCCATCTTTAAAATATACCAAAACCATACTTTATGTTGTTTGTGTAAAAATGCGATAACAGAACTATAAAGAAAGTCTTAATCTTTCTAAAAGGTTTGTTCCCTAAGGAACAATGTAGTATCTTTGCAGCCGCTAAAACGAAAAGTAATGGGATTTTTCAAATTATTCTCTCGGAACAAAGAAGCACAGAAGGAGACTTTGGACAAAGGTCTTGAAAAAACCAAAGAAAGTTTTTTCGGGAAACTGACGCGTGCAGTAGCAGGTAAGAGCAAAGTCGATGATGATGTGCTGGATGATCTGGAGGAAGTGCTGGTGACTTCTGATGTGGGTGTAGATACAACGCTAAATATCATCAAGCGCATTGAAGAACGTGTAGCACGCGATAAATATGTTGATACGAGTGAGCTCAACGGCATCTTGCGCGAAGAAATCGCTGCGCTACTGACAGATAATAATACCTCCGACACAGAAGGCTTTCAAATTCCAGAAGGCAAGAAACCATACGTTATCATGGTCGTCGGCGTCAATGGAGTTGGTAAGACTACAACTATCGGTAAGCTTGCTTGGCAGTTCAAGCAAGCTGGACTGAAAGTGATGTTGGGCGCTGCTGATACGTTCCGTGCTGCCGCCGTAGAACAGATTGTTATCTGGGGTGAGCGTGTAGGTGTTCCTGTAGTGAAACAGCAGATGGGCAGCGATCCTGCTAGCGTGGCTTTTGATACTCTTTCAAGTGCTGTAGCTAACGATGTAGATGTTGTGCTCATTGATACTGCAGGACGTCTGCATAACAAGAAAGGTCTGATGGATGAGCTCTCGAAAATCAAGCGCGTGATGCAAAAAGTAGTGCCCGATGCACCACACGATGTGATGCTCGTGCTTGACGGATCCACGGGTCAGAATGCCTTTGAACAAGCCAAACAGTTTACTGCCGCTACAGATGTTACTTCAATGACCATCACTAAGTTGGATGGCACAGCGAAGGGTGGGGTGGTACTTGGTATCTCGGATCAATTCAAGATACCTGTTCGTTATATTGGACTCGGCGAAGGTATGGAAGACCTGCAGCCTTTCAATAGAAAAGAGTTCGTCAACTCTTTGTTCGGTTAATCCGCAACAACGCTCAACAAATAAAGATGAACAAAATAGATATCCTTACACTTGGTTGCTCTAAGAATTTGGTTGATAGCGAACGCCTAATGGCGCAGTTGCGTCATGCTGGTTATACTGTCACCCACGATCCAGAGGAGACAAAAGGGGATATCTGTGTAGTAAATACCTGTGGCTTCATTGGTGATGCCAAAGAAGAGAGTGTCAGCGTGATTCTCGAGCAGGGACAGCGGAAAGCCAAAGGAGAGTTGAAGAAGCTCTACGTGATGGGGTGTCTTTCACAACGTTATCTGACGGAGTTACAGACCGAGATTCCAGAAGTAGATGGCTGGTATGGTAAGTTTGACTGGACACGTCTGATAGAAGATCTCGGCAAGACGTGGGACAATACTTTAAAGCCAAGCCGCACAATCACGACACCTTCACATTACGCCTATATCAAGATTTCCGAAGGTTGTAACCGCCATTGCTCCTACTGTGCTATCCCCATTATAACAGGCGCTCATATAAGTCGTCCTATGGATGAAATATTGGATGAAGTGCGACAGTTAGTAGCCGTGGGCGTTAAGGAATTCAATGTCATAGCTCAAGAACTGACGTTCTATGGCGTGGACCTCTATCATCGTCGTGCTATAGCCGAACTCATAGACCGTATGGCAGATGTTGACGGTGTGGAGTGGATTCGTCTTCATTACGCTTATCCTACAGATTTCCCATGGGAATTGTTAGAGGTCATTAACCGTCATCCAAATATTTGCCGCTATCTGGATATCGCCCTTCAACATATCGCTGATCCAGTGCTTGATGCAATGCGTCGTCACATCACGAAAGAAGAGACCTATGCTTTTGTGGAAAGAATCCGTCGTGAAGTGCCTGGAATTCATCTGCGTACAACGTTAATGGTCGGACATCCTGGTGAAACAGAAGAAGCTTTTGAGGAACTTCTTGCTTTCACGCGTTGGGCTCGTTTTGAGCGCATGGGCGCTTTTTCCTACAGTGAAGAGGAGGGAACCTATAGTGCCGAAGCCTATACAGACGATATCTCAGAAGAAGTGAAACAGACACGTTTATCACGTCTTATGCGCTTGCAACAGCGCATCTCAGGAGAAATACAGGAAGCAAAGGTCGGAACTATTCAGCGTGTCATTATTGACCGCATAGAAGGTGACTATTATGTCGGTCGTACACAATATGATTCTCCTGAGGTGGATCCTGAAGTACTCATTGACGCTCGTGAAAACATATTAACAATAGGACAGTTTTATCAGATACATATTGACAGTGCTGACGACTTTGATCTCTATGGAACAATAGCTAACAACGAATAATCATTCTGATATGAATAATAAAGAATTTATTACAGCCCTTTCACAAAAAGAAAGCCTCTCGCAACGAGATGCACAGATGCTTGTGAACCATCTTGTGGCTGAATTAGCTTCGCTGTTTGAGAACGGCAATCTCTTGGCTGTTCAGAATTTTGGGCAGTTTGAAGTGAAGAAGAAAATGGAGCGCGTCGTTAACAATCCGTCAACAGGACAACGGATGCTGGTGCCACCTAAGCTTGTCTTGAACTTCAAATCGTCACCAAACTTGAAAGAACGGATACAGAAAGGAGGTGAGGTATAATGGAACAGAAACTGACACTTGCTGATTTGGCATCTGGACTTTCTCGTCGCGCCAGTGTGCCCCTTCGTTATTCTGAGGATTTCGTTCGTTCATTCTTCAATGTGATAGAAGATGGGCTGATGCATGATAATATCGTAAAGGTAAAAGGCTTTGGCACTTTCAAACTCGTGGGCGTAGATGCACGCGAGAGCATTAATGTGAATACAGGTGAGCGTATAGAGATAGCAGGTCATACGAAAGTCAGTTTTATACCGGATCCTGCTATACGCGATACTGTTAACAAACCCTTCTTGGAATTTGAGACTGTCATTCTGAATGAAGGAACAGACACTGCAATCATGGAGGCTATGGACGTAGAATCCGAAATAGCAGAAGTGACAGATCTTACAGATGTCCCTGTTGCTCAACCTATGGAAACGCCTGAGGAAGAAACTGTAGATGAAGATACTTCTGTTGAAGAGAAAGAACAGGTAAAAAAACAAGAAGAGACAATAGAAATTGTTAAAGAAGAAGTACCGACGGAGGTAGTAAATGAACCGATGGAACAGGTCGAGAAAAAGCCTATTGAAAAAGAAATGAAAAGCCAGAGTGCAGAAGCAGAGATCACGCAGCCTGCTGTTTGCAAGAAATGTACTTGCTGCCACTGCTGGTCTCATTTCTTCTTGTTCTTGTTGACTGCTGCTGTCTTTACTGTTATAGGTTATATATTGGCCGAATATTGGCATCCTGTAACTCTGCCCAAATTATGTTCGGAAAACACCGAGGAAAAAGCATCAGTTGCCACAAAAACGCTAACAGATAACATTCCTGCAAAAGTCGTTACTCCCGCTGATTCTGTGACTGCAGTTTCGTCAGGAAAAGAGAAACATGTGAAGCAGCCTTCGGAAACCTTAGCTTATCCTCAGGTGGAAGATGGCGAATATTGGATTGTCGGCATAGAGGGTACAGAGATCATGAAGCCTGGCTGCACACTCCTTAACTTCTCTATAAAATACTATAAGAGCAAGGATTTCGTCAACTATATATGCACGATGAACGATATCAAGAACCCTGACATCGTTTCCTTGAATAAAGAATTGAGAATACCTAAATTAAAAAAGAAATAAGAAAATGGCAGAATCCATTGACATCCGCGCATTGAATGACCTCATTGAGCGTCAGAGCGCTTTCGTCACCAATCTGATGACAGGCATGGACCAGACGATTGTCGGTCAGCGCCATCTTGTTGAATCCCTCCTTATCGGCCTCCTTTCTGATGGCCACGTCTTACTGGAAGGTGTTCCTGGTTTGGCCAAGACACTCGCCATCAAAACATTGGCACAGCTTATTGATGCCAAGTTTAGTCGTATCCAGTTTACTCCTGACCTGTTGCCGGCTGACGTTACTGGTACGATGATCTATTCACAGAAAGACGAGAAGTTCATGGTGGAACAAGGACCTGTTTTTGCAAACTTCGTCCTTGCTGATGAAATTAACCGTGCACCTGCTAAGGTGCAGAGTGCATTGCTCGAAGCTATGCAGGAGCGCGAAGTAACCATTGGCAAACAGACTTTCCAACTGCCTTCTCCTTTCCTCGTACTGGCTACTCAAAACCCCATTGAGCAGGAAGGAACATACCCCTTGCCTGAAGCTCAAGTGGATCGTTTCATGTTGAAGGTGGTTATTGATTATCCGAAACTCGACGAAGAGAAGAAGATTATCCGTCAGAACATCACTGGTGAGAAGCAGGCTGTGAAGCCTGTGCTCTCTACCAAAGAGATTATCGAAGCTCGTGGTGTTGTACGTCAGGTTTATCTTGATGAGAAGATTGAGCAGTATATTGCTGACATTGTCTTTGCAACTCGTTATCCTGAGAAGTACGACCTGAAGGAAATCAAGGATTATATTGAGTTTGGTGGCTCTCCTCGTGCCAGCATCAATCTGGCTTTGGCTGCCCGTGCTTACGCTTTCATCAAGCGTCGTGGTTATGTCATTCCTGAAGATGTGCGCGCTGTGGCTCATGACGTTTTGCGTCACCGTATCGGCCTCACCTACGAAGCTGAAGCAAATAACGTAACCAGCGAAGAAATCATTTCTAAGATTCTCAACAAGGTTGAAGTGCCCTAACAGATGGAAACTTCTGAGATATTAAAACGCGTCCGTCAAATCGAGATCAAGACCCGAGGTCTCTCCAACAACATCTTTGCTGGTGAGTACCATTCGGCGTTCAAAGGTCGTGGTATGGCTTTCAGTGAGGTGCGTGAATATCAGTATGGAGATGACATCCGTGACATCGAGTGGAACGTAACTGCGCGCTTCAACAAACCTTATATTAAGGTCTTTGAGGAAGAGCGTGAACTCACCGTGATGTTGCTGGTTGATGTCAGCGGCAGTTTGGATTTCGGTAGCACGGTTCAAACCAAGCGTGATATGGTAACTGAGATAGCTGCCACGCTGGCTTTCAGTGCGATACAGAACAACGATAAGATTGGTGTCATCTTCTTCTCCGACCGTATAGAGAAGTTTATTCCTCCCAAGAAAGGTCGTAAGCATATTCTGTATATCATCCGCGAGCTCTTGGATTTTCATCCGGAGAGCCAACGGACAGATATCCAGCAAGCGGTGGAGTATCTGACACAGGTCATCAAGCGTCGTTGCACGTGTTTCCTGCTCAGTGACTTCATTGATGAGCGTGATTTCCGTCAACCTCTCACGATTGCGAACCGCAAGCATGATGTCGTAGCCATACAGGTCTATGACCGTCGTATTGCAGAGTTGCCGAATGTGGGTCTGATGCGTGTGAAAGATGCAGAGACGGGCCATCTCCAGTGGATAGACACCTCTAGCAGTAGTGTTCGTAAGGCGCATAGTCAATGGTGGAGACACCATACAGAGCAGCTCTCGGACATTTTCACGCGTAGTAACGTTGATTATGTCAGCGTTCGCACCGATCAAGATTATGTTACGGCTCTTCGTAGCCTCTTTGCACAGAGAACATGAAACAGTTCAAAACATTTCTGATATTGCTAACAGCTTGGATGCCGCTGATGGGTTGGTCACAAGTTGTCTTCGAGGCACGCATTGACACGTTGGTGCTGATCATCGGAGAACAACGCGAACTGACACTTGACGTCACCTGCGGAGCCAAACAGAAAATCAAAATGCCCGATTTCCGTCCTCAGCAACCTATTACTGAAGAGGTGGAAGTGGTGGAACTTCTGGGTACTGATACCACCTTACTTGACGAAGGTAAGCGTATGCAGGTTGTGCAGCGTTACACCATCACAGCCTGGGATTCTGCTTTTGTACTTCTGCCCCCGTTCTCAGTTAAAGTAGATGGTAAAGATTACCTGTCTAAACAATTGGCACTAAAAGTATTGACAGTACCTGTTGATACTGTTCATGTGGATCAGTTCTTCCCACATAAGGACATTCAGGACAATCCTTTCTCGTGGGATGATTGGAAGCCCGTTATAGGTTTTGTCATCCTGAGTCTGATTGTAATGGCGGTTCTTTTCTGGCTCTTTAAGCACTGGCGTGAGAATAAACCGCTGATTCAGATTATCCGCCGTAAGCGCAAACTACCTGCACATCAGGTAGCGATGAACGAGATAGAGCGAATCAAGGGCGAACGTAAGTGGGCTGAAGAAGACAGTAAGGAATACTATACCTTGCTCACGGATATCCTTCGTAATTACATTCGCGAACGTTACGACTTCAATGCAATGGAAATGACCTCGACAGAGATCATCGAACGTTTGTTGCAGGAACAGGATGAGACATCACTGTCAGAGCTTCGTCAACTCTTCCAGACTGCTGATCTCGTCAAGTTTGCGAAGTGGACGACAATGATCAACGAGAATGATGCCAATCTGGTCAACGCAATTGATTTTATCAATCAGACCAAGATAGAAGTAGATCCGAATGCACCGGAGGAAGAGATTATTGTTCCTGAAGAAGTGAAACAGATCAAGGCACGTTCAATGACGATGAAGATCATCATGTCGCTTCTTGCCACGATAGCTTTCTGTGCTCTTGCTTATGCGATCTATATTGCCATTGACATAATTCGTTAAACTATGCAATTAGCTAATCCATATTTCCTCCTGTTGCTGTTGTTGCTTGTACCGTATATTTTATGGTACGTGTTTCGCAGCCACACGAGTGAGCCTACGTTACAAGTCTCATCCACATTGTCGTTCCGCCAGGCACCTCGCACATGGACGCTGTATTTGATACATGCTCCATTCCTGCTTCGTTGTCTCGCTTTCGTGATGATTGTCTTGGTGTTGTGTCGCCCGCAGACCAGTAATTCATGGAGTGATCGCACCATCGAAGGCATTGATATCATGCTCTGTGTGGATATTTCCACTTCCATGCTTGCTGAGGACTTACGTCCGAACCGTATTGAGGCAGCCAAGAAGGTGGCTTCTGAGTTTATTTCCGGACGCCCGAATGACAACATCGGACTGACCATCTTTGCCGGAGAGTCGTTCACGCAATGTCCTATGACCACTGACCATGCAGTGTTGCTCAACCTGTTCAAGAATGTGAGTTGTGATATGGTTCAGCGTGGCATGATGAGCGATGGTACCGCTATCGGTATGGGGTTGGCGAATGCCATCACACGTCTGAAAGACTCCAAAGCAAAATCCAAGGTAATCATTCTGCTCACCGACGGTTCCAATAATGCTGGTGACATTTCACCGCTCACAGCCGCTGAGATTGCCAAGAGCTTCGGTATTCGCGTCTATACTATTGGTGTCGGTACCAATGGAACGGCTCGTTATCCCTATCCAGTTGGTGGTCATATTGAGTACATCAATATCCCTGTTGAAATAGACACGAAGACCCTGGCATCCATTGCCGGCACCACCAATGGCGAGTTCTATCGTGCCACGAATAATAACAAGCTACGCGAAGTATATCAGGAGATTGATAAATTGGAAAAGACCAAGATGAATGTGAAACAGTACAGCAAACGTTACGAGGCATTCTTCCCTTTTGCTGCTATTGCTTGTCTGTTGCTGCTCATCGAGCTCCTGCTTCGAGAGACTATACTCAAGAAAATACCATAATCGCTTAGCGCTTAGAGGATATTGAAATTGTAAATCGTTAAATTGTAAATCTCTTAGCCGTGTTTCGTTTTGAAAATCCATCATATCTCTACCTCCTGGCAGTCATTATCTTGCTTGCCGTATTACACTATGGCACAGATGCATTGCGCCGTCGTCGTTTAAGGAAGTATGGCGATCCTGCGTTGTTGAAGGCGCTGATGCCCGATGTCTCACGCTGGCGTCGCGAAGTGAAGTTCTGGTTGCTGAATATGGCATTGGCCATGATGATTGTCTGCATGGCACGTCCTCAGTACGGCACCAAGATTGACACGCGAACCCGCAAAGGTATTGAAGCCATTATCGCCCTTGACGTCTCCAATTCTATGTTGGCTGAGGACGTCACTCCCAGTCGTTTGGCCAAGTCCAAGCTGCTTATCTCCAACATGGTAGATAATATGATTGACGATAAGATAGGTCTTATTGTCTTTGCTGGTGACGCTTTTACACAGTTGCCAATTACCAGTGACTACGTATCTGCTAAGATGTTCCTCGACAACATCAATCCCAGCATGATTGCTGTTCAGGGTACAGATATCGCCCGAGCCATCAATTTGGCTACGCATAGTTTCACACAGCAAGAAGGTGTGGGACGCGCTATCTTTGTCATCACGGATGGTGAAGACAATGAGGGTGGGGCAGTGGAAGCCGCTCGTGATGCCGTGAAGAAAGGCATGAAGGTTTATGTTCTTGGTGTTGGTTCACCTGAGGGTAGTCCCATCACCATGCCTGGCACCAATAACTATATTACTGATAACGCTGGCAATGTCGTTGTCTCCAAACTCAATGAAGACATGTGCCGTGAGATTGCACAGGCTGGCGAAGGAGCATATATCTATGTTGATAACAGTTCCTCTGCTCAGGCAGCTTTGCAGAAACACGTAGAAAAACTGGCGAAGGCAGAGATGGAAAGTACCATTTATAGCGAATTCGATGAACACTTCCGTGATTTCGCCTGGGTCGCATTGGTGTTATTGTTGCTGGAAATCCTCATCCTTGCTCGTGAGAATCATGTGATTAAGCGTATCCGCTTTTTCCGTGTCTCTCAGCAGAATGTAACCATATTGGTTTTGGGCTTTATCATGTCGCTTGCTGCATCATCTGCTTCAGCTCAACAAAAGAATGACCGTTACTATATTCGTCATGGTAATCGTCTCTATCGTGACAGTGCCTATGCAAAGGCACAGGTAGATTATCAGAAAGCAATTGAGAAAGACAACACCAATCCTGTGGCTCACTATAACCTTGGTAATGCACAGCTCATGCAAGGTCAGCCCAAGGATGCGATGAAGAGTTATGAGACAGCTGCTCGTATGCAGAAAGACAAATTGCGTGGTGCTCAGATATATCATAATATGGGCGTTATCCTGCAAAGTCAGAAGCAATACCGCGAGGCGATTGAGTGTTATAAGAATGCCCTTCGTCGTAATCCAAAGGACGATGAGACACGCTATAACCTGGCTCTATGCCAAACACAATTGGACAAGAATCAGGATCAAGACCAACAGCAGCAACAGCAACAACAGCAACAGCAGAAGCAAGACCAGCAGCAACAGCAGCAGGAACAACAAGAGGAGCAGCAACAGCAGCCCCAACAGGAACCGCCTAAGATGTCTCAGGAAAATGCTGAACAGCTGTTGAAAGCTGCCCAACAAGAAGAGAAACAGACGCAGGATAAGGTGCAGAAAGCACAGCAAAAGCCTCAACGTCGTCAGTTGGAAAAGCAGTGGTAGCGCGGGAATAAGCTGATTGACTGAATGTCAATCAACCCTGAGCGGCCGTAGCAGACCTCTTCTGCGTAGGGCGGCAAACAGCTAAACGCTGTAACTTCAAGCTTAAGAATAAATAGAAATAGATTAAAGATAAGAGATAAGATGAAAAAGAATAGATTTGTTTTTCTTTTTTCATTGTTGATGATGGTGAGTTCCTTGATGGCACAAGTCAGCATCCGCGTACAGGCGCCTTCGGAAGTTATTCAGGGTGACCGTTTCCGTGTGTCGTATGTGGTGAACTCTTCAGACATTGATGACTTTAAAATAGATGCTTTTGATGGGCTTGTGGAATTATATGGGCCAAGTCGTAGCTCTTCATCAAGTTTCTCCATCGTCAATGGTAAGACGACTTCCTCCAGCAGCGTCACCTATACCTATACCCTTACTTCCGACAAAGCCGGTACTTTTCAGATTCCGTCAGCAACGGTTGTCTCAGGTGGCAAGACGGTTAAATCCGCTTCGCCCCAAATAACGGTGTTGCCTGGTGGTAATAATTCCAATGGCCAGGGTGGACAGAGTCAAACTCAAGGACACAGCCAGCAAACTGACCGTATGCGAATGCAGAGCACAGGTGAACGTATCACAAACAATGATATTTTCATTGCCGTTACCGCTTCCAAGAAGCGTGTCTATGAGCAGGAGGCTGTTCTCTTAACTTACAAACTCTATACGCTTGTCAACGTGAGCGAGATGTCTGGTAAGATGCCAGCTCTTGATGGCTTCCATGTGCAGGAAATCAACCGTCAGCGTCAGCCTGAGCTGAAGATGGAGCACTACAATGGCCGCAACTACGGCACTGTCGTATGGAGCCAGTATGTAGTCTTCCCACAGCAGACGGGCGAGATGAAGATTCCCGAGATCAAGTTTGAGGCTGTGGTGATTCAACAGAATCGGAACATCGATCCCTTCGATGCTTTCTTCCGTGGAGCTTCCATGCAGACAGAAGTCAAGAAAACCATTGTGGCACCGTCTGTCACCTTGCATGTTGATGCCTTGCCAACGCCGAAGCCCTCCAACTTCTCAGGTGCTGTAGGTAAGTACACCATTGCTTCATCGTTGACGCCTCAACAATTGAAAGCCAACGATGCTACTACGTTGCGTCTCACCGTTAGCGGTACGGGTAACATGAAGTTGATGAATCCGCCCGCTGTGGCATGGCCGAAGGACTTTGAGCGCTATGATCCCAAGAGCGAGGACAACACCAAGATTGGTCCTACAGGTTCCAGCGGCTCTATGGTCTTCGACTACATCGCTGTTCCCCGTCATCAAGGCAAATATGAACTGCCTCCGGTCGAGTTCTGCTACTTCGACCCCGATGCCCGCGAATACAAAACACTCACGAGCGAAGGCTACGAGATAGATGTAGAAAAAGGAAAGGGTGGTGGTAGTGTCTCTCAGAGCTACGGCAAAGAGGATATTGAGCTGTTAGGTAGCGATATCCGATATATTAAGACAGGAAAGCCTGACTACATCAATGCTGACAGAACATCATTACTGGGCACCTCCCGTATCTGGCTGTTGTATGTCATTAGCTCCGTTATCTTCCTTGTCTTTGTCGTTGTCTTCCGTCGTCAGGCTGTTGCGAATGCTGATATCGCTCGTCGTCGTGTCCGTAAGGCCAGCAAGGCAGCTACCAAACGTCTGAAGGTTGCGCGCAAGCTCATGACACAGGGCAACGCCACTGCATTCTATGAAGAGACCATGCGTGCACTCTGGGGTTATGTCGGTGACCGTCTGAACATGCCTGTCAGCGAACTCAGTCGTGACAATGTACGTGATAAGCTGGAAGAAAAAGGCGCAAGCTCTGAACTTATTGATCGCTTCATCAGTGCTCTTGATGACTGCGAGTTTGCCCGCTTTGCTCCGGGCGATCCTGCTGCAACGATGGATAAGATCTACGCTTCGGCTGAAGAGGTCATCAATCAAATGGAATCTGACCTTAAGAGAAATACTAAATGATAAATAATAAAGTATAAATAATAATGGAAATGATTTGGAACTTAGATACAAAAGTAATGAGACCAGTTGCAAGGTTATCATTTATTATTTGTTATTTATTATTTATTGTATCTCCGTCCTACGCTCTTGACAAAGCCGATGCAGACAGCGCCTATGCTCAGGAGGATTATACCAAGGCCGCTCGTCTCTATCAGTCGCTCATCGATTCTCTGGGCGAGAGTGCCGTCCTTTACTATAACCTCGGCAACTGCTACTATCGTCAAGACTCCATTGCCCATGCCATTCTGAACTATGAGCGTGCCCGTCTGTTTGATCCTACGGATAAGGACATCGCTTTCAACTTAGAGATGGCTCGCACCAAGACTGTTGACAAGGTAGCACCCGCCAATGATATGTTTTTCGTTACCCTCTTCCGTACTCTCGTCTTGTCGATGACTTTTCGCAGTTGGACGATCCTGGGTATCTGTGCTTTTGTGTTGATGCTCATAGGCTTGGCTGTCTATCTCTTTGCCCCTGAGCTTCTTGCTAAGAAGATAGGATTCACAGCGGCCATCCTACTGTTTATCCTCTGTTCCTTCTCTCATGTCGCAGCTAATCGTCAGCGTTATCAGATTACCCATCGCACAGGCGCTATTCTGATGACACCTTCTGCTGTTGTCCGCAGCACTCCCAGTGCTTCCGGAACAGACCTTTTCATCCTTCATGAGGGCACTCATGTGCAGATCATCGATGATTCCATCACCGGTTGGGTGGAAGTGCGGATGAGCGATGGCAAGGAAGGTTGGCTTGAACGTAAACAGATTGAAGTGATTTAATCTAATGGACGAACTCATTCATTACGACCAGCAACTACTCCTTGCATTGAATGGCAGCGAGAGCACTTTTCTGGATCAAGTCTTCTTGATGATCACTAAGACGGGAACCTGGATTCCATTGCTGCTCGTTTTGCTGTATGTTCTTTTGAAGAATCGTTCATGGCGCGAAGTGCTGCTGTTCGTGGTGTGCCTTGCTTTGGTCATTCTCATTGCTGACCGTTTTTCTAGCGGTCTATGCAAGCCTTTGTTCCATCGATTCCGTCCCAGCCATGAACCTGTCTTGGAAGGACTTGTGGACTTGGTAAATGACCGTCGAGGTGGTCTCTACGGCTTCATCTCCAGCCATGCAGCCAACACCTTTGGCGCCTGCACTTTCATCGCTATGTATCTGCGCCGCCGTTCCGTCACTCTGACTCTTATCTTGTGGGCATGTCTAAGTAGCTATTCACGCATCTATCTAGGTCTTCACTATCCAGGTGACATCCTTGCGGGTGCTCTCTTTGGCGTGTTCACGGGTTTACTTATGTATCGTGTCATGTCATGGGCTTCTGCCCGCTGGTTGGCTTCTCTGCGTTCTGAACAGCCTATCACAGGTTTCTGGCTCATTCCCTTTGCTTTCGTCCTGACGATTCTGTTCATGCTTGTATATTCCTTTTTTGTCGTATAATAGATGATATAATCACAATCATATTAATTGGACAAAAAAACGAGCATCCTCATGGGACGCTCGTTTTTTATATTCTATTATCTATTTCTTAGGAATTCATACTGATAAGAAACTCCTCATTGGTCTTGGTACCTTCAAGACGACTCTTAAGTTCGTTCATGGCCTCAATGGGGTTCATGTCGGAGAGGAACTTGCGGAGGATCCACATACGGTCGAGGGTGGTCTTGTCATGCAGCAGATCGTCGCGACGTGTGGAGCTGGCCACGATGTTCACAGCGGGGAAGATACGTTTGTTAGCTAACGTGCGATCGAGCTGGAGCTCCATGTTACCTGTTCCCTTGAACTCCTCGAAGATGACCTCATCCATTTTGGAACCCGTGTCAATGAGGGCTGTTGCGATGATGGTGAGTGAGCCACCGCCTTCGATGTTACGGGCTGCGCCGAAGAAGCGTTTGGGTTTCTGCAGGGCGTTGGCATCGACACCACCCGTCAGGATCTTGCCGCTGGCAGGCGCTGCGGTGTTGTAGGCACGTGCCAGACGTGTGATACTATCAAGGAAGATAACGACGTCGTGACCGCATTCAACCATACGTTTGGCTTTCTCCAGCACGATGCCGGCAATCTTCACGTGACGCTCAGCGGGTTCGTCGAAGGTAGAAGCGATGACCTCAGCATTGACGCTGCGAGCCATATCGGTAACCTCCTCAGGACGCTCATCAATGAGTAGCATCATCAGATAAGCCTCCGGGTGATTGGCAGCAATGGCGTTCGCAATCTCCTTCATGAGAATGGTCTTACCCGTCTTGGGCTGTGCCACGATGAGGGCACGTTGACCTTTGCCGATGGGGGAGAAGAGATCTACGATGCGTACACTTGTGGGGTCGTTGTAACCGCGGCAGAGTTGGAACTTCTCGTCGGGGAACAGCGGGGTGAGGTGCTCGAAAGCCTGACGGTCGCGAATGCGAGCGGGGTTGACACCATTTACTTGGTCCACGCTGATCAGCGGGAAGTATTTCTCTCCCTCGTGAGGGGGACGGATACTGCCTTCCACAACGTCGCCAGTCTTCAAACCGTATTGCTTGATTTGCTGTTGATTGACATAGACATCGTCGGGGCTGGCCAGATAGTTGTAGTCGCTGGAACGTAGGAAGCCCCATCCGTCTGGTGTCACTTCCAACACACCTTCAGCTTTGACGAGGTCGCCGAAATCATAAACAGGTACTTCGTTGACAATCATGTTGTCCATCGCCTTGGAAGAGCCATTGCTTGATGTGATATTGGTCAGGTGATTCAGGAACGAAGGACCGTTGTTCTTCTTTTCTGCCGACGTGGGAACCATTGAGAGGTTGCCCTCATCGGGGATGGACTGAGTGATGATGAAGTCGGGTTCATCAGCATTGAAGAAGGCATCCACCATTTCCTGCGTCAGCTCATATTCCTCTTCTTCCTGCGGCTGCATCGGCGCTTCGGCAGGCTTTTCAATCATCGCCTCAGGTTCAGCAGGCTCGGCAGG
The DNA here is from genome assembly GCA_947305005.1 of uncultured Prevotellaceae bacterium. Taxonomy (GTDB): domain Bacteria; phylum Bacteroidota; class Bacteroidia; order Bacteroidales; family Bacteroidaceae; genus Physcousia. The sequence goes on from CAMZCM010000016.1 coordinate 16,334, forward strand.
TGCTTCGGGTTGATTCTCCTCAGCCTCAGGGAACAGCGGCAATTCTGCTTCTTTCTTGGCTGCCTCTTCGGCTTCCTTCTCAGCCTTGCTCTTGCGTCCGCGCTTTTTAGGCGTTGCCTTTTCTGGTTCTTCTGCGGGCTTTTCCTCTGCGGATTTCTCTTCGGTCGCAGCGGCAACAGGTTCGGCAGGAGCTGTCTTTTCCTCCTCCACAGCCTGTACCTTTTCCTCTGTAGCCTTTTCTGTTTTAGGCTTACGTCCACGCTTCTTGGGCGCAGATTTCTCATCTTTTGTTTTGATGGGAGCTTGTGCCACTTCCGCTTCAATGATGCTATAAATGAGGTCTAATTTTGGCGTATTGCCTTTTGTGGATATGTTCAAGGACTTGGCAATCTCAGTCAACTGCTCGATGGTCAAATCCTCGAGGTCGCTTTTTGTATGCATAAAATAAAGATTATCAATGGAAAATACAAATGGGTTTACCACGTCAATCGGGAATCCCTTTATAAAATCGCCTGCAAAGGTAGTGTTTTCTTGGGAAATGGCAAGCATTTTTTCTAAAAAAATACTACTTTTGCAGCGCAATTCTTCATTATGGCTGCAGTCAATCCATATTTACAAGTCGAGGACCTCACGTTTGCCGTGGGGGATAAGACTTTGTTTCACGATATCAGTTTCGGTATTGCTGAGGGGCAGCATGTGGGATTGATTGCTCAGAATGGTACAGGTAAAACGTCGTTGCTCAATTTGATTGCAGGTCATGAAGCACCCGAACACGGCAGCATCACCTTTCGTCGAGACCTTCGTGTAGCTTATCTGGAACAGATTCCAGTCTTCCCTGAGGGGCTGACAGTGATGGAAGCATGTTTGTGGCGTTGTAAGGAGGAGCCGCGACGTATTCAGGAGTATCTCACGAAGCTGAAGATTACGAATCATCATCAGCCTATCAGCGAACTCTCTGGCGGACAGCTGAAGCGTGTGGCGCTTGCCAATGTGCTTTGCATGGAGCCGGATATGCTCATTCTCGATGAGCCTACGAACCATCTTGATTTACAGATGATAGAGTGGCTGGAGAACTATCTTTCCCGTTCGAGCATCACACTGCTGATGGTGACCCACGATCGCTATTTCCTGGATCGCGTCTGTAACCTCATTCTGGAGTTGGACAACGAGACGCTCTACACCTATCGGGGCAACTACGCCTATTATCTGGAGAAACGGCAGGAGCGAGTAGATGTCACCAATGCTGAAATCGCACGCGCGAATAATCTTTATAGAACAGAACTGGATTGGATGCGACGGATGCCTCAGGCTCGTGGCCACAAAGCCCGCTACCGCGAAGAAGCATTCTATGATTTGGAGCGCAAAGCCAAGCAACGTGTAGAGGAGAAAACGGTTTCCCTGCAGGTTAACAGCACTTACATCGGCTCTAAGATCTTTGAGGCTGAGTATGTCAGCAAGACTTTCCCGGCAGATCCCAACAATCCTGCCAGCATGGACAAAGTCATACTGAAGGATTTCTACTACAACTTCTCGCGCTATGAGAAGATGGGTATCGTGGGGGCTAATGGAACGGGAAAATCCACGTTTATCAAGATGTTGCTTGGTCAGGTGAAGCCTGACAGTGGACGCTTTGTCATTGGTGAGACAGTACGTTTCGGCTATTTCTCGCAGGAAGGGATGCAGTTTGATCAGGAGATGAAGGTCATCGACGCTGTGCGTCGGGTGGCAGAATATGTTGACTTAGGTGGAGGCCGTCACCTTACGGCGATGCAGTTCCTGACACACTTTCTGTTTACACCCTTGCAACAGCAGAACTATATCTACAAACTCTCAGGGGGTGAGCGGCGGCGACTCTATCTCTGCACCGTGCTGATGCAGAATCCCAATTTCCTGATTCTCGACGAGCCAACCAACGACCTCGATATCGTGACGTTAAACATTCTGGAAGATTATCTGAAGAACTTCAAGGGTTGCGTCATCGTGGTCAGTCACGACCGTTATTTTATGGACAAGGTTGTTGACCACCTGCTTGTCTTCCGAGGTGATGGCGATATCAAGGATTTCCCGGGTAACTATACGCAGTTCAGGGAATGGGAACGGACTCTCCCCCCGCCCTCCCTATCAGGGAAGGAGCAGAATCCTACGGGAAATAGAGGTAAAGAGAAAGTGCTAAGTAATAATAGCCGCTCAGGTCAGGTAACCGCTCCCTCCCAGATAGGGAGGGCGGGGGGAGAGTCTTCCGCAAGACGGCGTTTATCCTACAAAGAAAAGCGCGAGCTCGAAGCCCTCGAAACAACCATCGCCAACCTCGAAGCTGAGAAAGCCGAACTTGAGAAGGCCCTTTGTAGTGGTACACTCACAGTAGCGGAACTTACGGAGAAGAGCAAGCGTCTGCCCCTGTTGCAGGATGAACTGGATGCAGCCGAGATGCGATGGCTTGAACTATCAGAAATTGGCATGTGATAGATTGATAAAAGACCTATAGATCATAACAATTCAATTCCTTATATTATGTTTATCAACAACGAACTTTTAGACGACTTAGAAAAACAGGCATTGGAGAGCCCACGTCTGCGTATGAATTTAGATATGCGTAATTCTCCTGAGGATCAGTCGCAGCGTATGCTTAATGCGATGGAGCCCGGAACAGTACTGCCCATTCATCGTCACATGACCTCTAATGAAGTGGTGATTATCCTGCGTGGTCGAATGGATGAGATGTTCTATGACGATGCCGGCAATGAAACACATCGCTATCATCTTGATCCCAGCAAGGGCAACTACGCCCTCAATATTCCACGAGGTATGTGGCACACGGTGGAGGTCTTCGAGCCTACTGTTATCTTTGAAGCAAAAGACGGTCCCTATGCTCCGCTGTCTCCCAACGACATTCTTTCATAAACACTCACGACAGAATCATCATCATAATGAAAAAAAACCTTACTTTGGCACTCCTGATGCTGTCAGGATTGGCCGTACACGCACAAAATATACAACTTCACTACGACTTTGGTCGTAACATCTATTCTAGTGAGCAGGACAGTCGTGACCCTATCACTGTCACCTTTGAGAACTTTGCGATAGACTCAAGGGGCTCCTGGTTTTACTTTATTGATTTAGATATCAACAAGAAACTTTTCAAGGGCGTCTATACCGAAATCTCCCGTGAGTACTTCATTGGGAAGTCACCCTTTGCCGCTCACATTGAGTATAATGGCGGCATGAATCGAAACACCAGCTTCCAGCACGCCGCCCTTGTGGGGCCGGCATGGAATGGTCATAGTGCAGACTACTCCAAGACCTATTCTGTACAGCTTTTGTACAAACACTTCTTTGCAGGTGAGAGTGGCACACATTCCTATTCCAGCGTCCAACTCACTGGCGTGTGGAACTTGAACTTCTTCAACAAAGCGCTGACCTTCTCTGGCTACATTGATTTCTGGCGTGGCGAAGACGCTGACCGAAAGGGTAAGTTAGTCATCCTCGCTGAGCCGCAGCTGTGGTTGAACTTAGCACCCTTCTTCAATGGCGAAAAACTCAGCATTGGTACAGAGTTGGAATTCAGTAACAACTTTATCTATAACGAAGACCCCACGAGCTCCAAGACATGCTTCATCAATCCAACCTTGGCGTTGAAGTGGAACTTCTAACATTACATCCTGTAGCTTCTTTAATATTCCCGTTTTCTTCTTGAAAACAATAAAACGATAATGATGGAAATTACAGAACAAGACAAAGCCTGGATGCGCGAGGCGATCCGATTGGCAGACGAGAGTGTTAAGAACGGCGGCGGTCCCTTCGGGGCTGTGGTAGTGAAGGATGATGAGCTGGTGGCCGGTAGTGCCAACAGCGTGACCATCAATAACGACCCTACGGCTCATGCTGAGGTGAACGCGATTCGTGCTGCCTGCCGTAAACTGAATACCTTTGACCTCACAGGCTGTGTCATCTACACCTCCTGTGAGCCTTGCCCGATGTGTCTGGGTGCCATCTATTGGGCACATATCGATCGTATCTATTACGGCAACACACGCAAGGATGCCCGTGACATTGCCTTCGCCGACGATTTTATCTACGAAGAATTGGAACGACCGCTGGCTAAGCGTACTGTCCCAATACTACCTTTATTACGTGACGAAGCTATCCACACCTTCCGCCTGTGGACCGAGAAGATAGATAAAACGGCTTATTGATACGGATTTCGTCTCATCTCCTCCAACATCCTGCGCTGCTGATTGATAAGAGCCCAACCAATTGGAGTCTTTTCCACTACAGCCTCAGAATCGTTGTGTGTAAGTCTTCCAAACAATGCCTGTCGTAAATTGGCCACCATCGTTACATGCACAATGCAGGGCTTGCGCCATGATCCAGGCTGTAACCACGTGAAAGTCTCATTCTTCAAGATGTCTGTGTCTTCGTTGCTGCGCAAATGATCCCCTAATTATCGATACAGTACCTCTTAGGGGAAACTCCAGTACTCTAGTAGAAGTACTCGAGTACTCCTTCGGAAGTACTGCAGTATTTTAGTAGGAGTACTGGCTCAATCATTCGTCTTAGGAAATCGCGGAATAGTTTGCAAGTAAAAATGTCCAGATAAAAATGAAAAACGTCCAGACGATTTGGGGAATTCGTCCGGACGTTTTTTGAAGGTTTGTAAAGGATGATAGAAAGATATGCGCCTGGCGCTTACTTGCGTTTCTTAGAGGACTTGGCGCTCTTTTTGGCTGTCAGGTCAAGGACGCGAATGTTGCGGAGCTTCAGACCTTCGCCGTGGCCGCAGAAGCAGATGAGACCGTCCTTGTTGAACAGGCCCGGGTGGTTCCTGTGGTCAACGGTGTAGGGGTTGTCCTTGCTACCTTCGGGCGCCATGTTGTGACCCTGACAGGCTTCGCGGATGTTGCCATCGACAATGACTTCGCCGTTGAGGGTGACGGTGATGTGGTCGCCTTCAGCACGAATCTCCTCGTAGTTCCACGTGCCCAGCGGTTTGTGCTTATAACGCTTGGCAGGAATAATGCCATAGACAGAGCCGTGAACCTGGTATTCACGCAGGCCCTTGTAGATGGGGTCGTCGTGGTCGAGAATCTGAATCTCCATGCCTTCGTAGGCAGCATCAACACCCTCGCTGGTGCGGATGCCCACACCATTATTAATACCCGGACGCACGAAGCAGAACTCGAAGCGGAAAACAAAGTCGGAGTATTTCTTGGTCGTGTAGAGGTTGCCCTCAGAGCCATAGTGAGCGCTCACGTAGATGGCACCGTCAATGGGCACATAGGTGTTCTTGGCGCCTGTCCATTTATCGAGGTTGGTGCCGTCGAAGAGGAGCTCGTAACCTTCGGCCTTCTCCTCGTCGGTGAGGGTCGTAACCTTGGCTGTAACAGCATTGGGATCATCGACAATCTTTGGTAGGATGGTGTTGACCTGATCGACAGCATAGCCGGCATCAGCATCCTCGGTGTGGCTCTTGAAGACGTTCTGGGCTTTCAGGAGCATCGCACGGATGTGAGCTCCACGCTGGAACGGCTCGTTCTTCTCGATGAGGTCTGCTACGGCGTGAGCGGCGGCAAGGTCGTTGGCCTTGACATCCATATACTCGGCAGCGAGGTTCAGAGCGGGCTCGTTGTTCAGTGTGCCGAGGGCTGCGAGATAGCTGTTGACAGTTGCTGTTGCAGGCTTCATCTCCAATGCCTGTTTGTAGAGCTGGTACTTGGTCAAGGAGGCCCAACTGGTCGCTTTCGTGAGGGTGAGGGTGCGGCTAAGGAGGGCGTCGCGATTGGCGGCGTCGGTAGCTGCTAATTCCATCATCGGCTTCACTACGTCAGCACTCTTCACCTTCAGCAGGGCTGCTGTAGCTTCTTTCTTGTACTCGCCGTTCTTGGAAGCAGTGACAAGTGTGGTGATATCCTCGTTGTTGGCACGCTGGGCCATCAGATCATAGTAGAGGTCGGGATAGACGCTGAAGCGTTGGAGCAGGTCTGGGTACTGGTTTTCTTTCACGATCTGGGCTAGGCTCTTGGTGGCAGCATAGTGGAGGCCGTTACCTTTGCCGATGAGGGCTGTGAGGGGAGCGTAGGCGTCGTAGATACGACGTTCGCCAGCCAATTCAACAACGTACTTGCTGACGGTGTCTCCTTGTGAATTCAGGGCTGCGAGGATGCCGATGGAAATGTCGCCGTTGAAGGCTGTGAGGGCGGCCTTGGCGGCTGCACCTCGAGACTTCTTAAGCTGCACAACGAGCGCAACCAGCGCATTGGTGCCTCCAATCTTGCCTGCGGCTTCGATGGCTGCTGTGGCAACTTGGTCGTTGTTTGAGTAGAGAGCATCGATGACGGTATAGACATTGTTGCTGTCGTGGTTGTTGCCGAGCCAGCGTATGACATCGGTCTGGGCATCTGTGGAGAGCTTGGGATAGGCATCGCAGACAGCGGAGGCGAAATCGGGTATTTCTGTGCCAAGGTCGAGGGCCGTGTTGCGTAGCTGGCGGTCGTTACTCTTCTTCACGGTCTTGAGGAGCAGAGCCGCCTGTTTCTTGGCCGGTGTGGCAGCAACTTTGTCGCGGAACTCAGCTATGGCACGCGAGTCGTCGGCTATGGTGGCGAGGTTCTCTGTTGCGTGGTTCACGACCTGCTTGTCAGGGTTTAACTTGGCCAGCTGATCCTGCAGGAATATCTTGTTGCCTGCATCGGTACAAGCGGCGATGGCTGCTTCGAGACCTTGCTTGACAGCAGCGGCCTGCGCCTCGTGACCTTTCTGACTCACGTAGTTGGTGAGACCGTCGATGGCATACTGGAAAGGAGCATTCTTGCCTTGGTCAGAGGGGTAGAGCATACCTGCCAGCATTTGAACGCCCTCGGCGCCAGTGCCTGCAATTTCGCTCATCACCTGTTCCAAGGCATCCAGATTCTGTGCCGGCAACTGTGCCAATCCATCAGCGATGATGGTGCTGGCTACGCGGTTACGGCTATCTTGTGCAGTGGCGGTGAAGCTCATTCCGAGGACAACCGCCAACAGTAATACAATATATCTAAGGTGTTTCATAATTCTGAATGAATAAGGCAAAAGATTAGATTTTCCATTCTCCACGCATTGGCTGGTCGATAAGGGCATTAGCTGCATCGTCGCCAATGAAACGTTGTGTCTTCGGGTCGAAGTTCAATTCGCGGCGGCCGAGTCTCAGGCCGATGGCACCGAGGTTCACAAGCGTACAGCTGTGATGACCGTTCTGCTCGTTGAGGGCGAACTTCTGACGTGTACGTACACACTCTAAGAAGTCGGTACGTTGTGGTTCGGGATCAGGCAGCTCGTTGATCAGTTCCTGCACATTGGGAATGGTACATTCGAAACCTTTATAGACTTTGCCCTTGGGACCTTCAATGTAGGCAAGCTTGCCTTTGCTCTCATAGCCTTCGCCTTCGAGCACAATCTGGCAACCGTCGGCATAGGTGTAGGTAATCTTATGCCAGATACCTACCGCATCATAGTGCTGCTGTGGAGCGTCAATCTCAATCTTTACGGGGAAGTCCTCGTCCTTACCTAACATATACTGCACGGGGTCGAGGTAGTGCTGGCCCATGTCTGTGAGGCCGCCACCGTCGTAGTCCCAGTAGCCACGGAAGGTCTGGTGAGTACGATGAACATTGTAGGGCTTGAAAGGAGCCGGGCCGAGCCACATGTCGTAGTTCAGCTCAGCGGGAACGGGCTGAGGAGTAAGGTTGTCCTTACCCACCCAGAAGAATTTCCATGTGAAACCGGTAGCGCCAGAGACGGTGACCTTCAACGGCCAGCCCAGCTCACCACTTTGAATGAGTTTCTTCAGCGGTTTCACGGGAGTACCCAAGCCGTAGAAGGTATCTTTGAAGCGGAACCAGGTGTTCAGGCGGAGGATACGACCATAGCGTTTCACGGCAGCGGCCACAGCCTGTCCTTCACCGATGGTACGGGTCATTGGTTTCTCCAACCAGATATCCTTACCTGCCTTGGCTGCTTCAATAGCCATGAGGCCGTGCCAATGGGGCGGGGTAGCGATGTGGATGATGTCTGCGCCCGATTGTGCGATAAGGTCGCGGAAGTCGTCGAATGCCTTCACGCTCTCGTTCAGCTGATTCTTGGCAGCATCTACGGCGTTGTTGAGGTGCTTCTTATCGACGTCACAGACGGCCAACAGGCGACAAGCTTCGCTGCTGGAGAAATGACTGGACGAACGACCGATGCCGCCCACACCGATAATGGCTTTTGTAAGTTGATCACTCGGAGCGATGTAGCCCTGTCCACCCAATACCTTTCTAGGGACAATGGTGAACAGACCTGCAGCTCCCAACGTTTTCATGAAATGTCTTCTGTCCATGGATCTGTAGTGTTTATTTAGGATGTCATCGTTATTATTAGAGTTCTTCAGGTAATAATTCAACAACTTTCCCATCGCGTGTTACGATGAGGGTTGAACGGAAAAGCCGTGAGCGTTCAACGAGCCTTTCCTGGGCGAGCACGATGCCTTCATCTATGCGTCGCTGCATCTCAGTTATGTCTCGATCACTCATGGTCTTCTTTTTTAGCGTAAAGTGAGAATAAGCGCTGGTACTTCTCTTCGTCAACGATATTGATGCGCTCGTCCTTCCATCCAAAGGCTATCTTTTCACCTGGAATGTTGGAATTGTCATAGAGCGTCCAATAGTTGACGATGGGCGTGTAGAGCTGGAAGAAATTCTGCAATCCTGCGTCGTAACGACGAAGAATCACATCGGTAGGGATGTTGTGTCCTCCTAAACTAACACGCTTCGCTACACGGGCAATGGCTTGCTCGGGTGAGGAGAGTGAAAAGAACAGGAGGGTCACGAAATAGCCGCGTTTCTGGGCACGCTGAATGAGGTTCACATAAGAACGGGTAGCCAGAGTAGTCTCAAAAGCGAAGGTCTCTCCTTCCTTGAGAAGGTGGATGATACGGTCAATCATCAGACGACCAGCTTGGATAGCGACACCTTCGGGATTAAAAGGAGAAAGACCCTTGGCAATCTCATCAGCATTGACAAATTCGCGGCAATTGAGCATTTCGGGCAAGACGGTAAAAGAGGCTGTCGTCTTACCCGCACCATTGCAGCCCGCAATGATGTATAAATGTAGTCTGTCTTTGTTGTCAGCCATGGCGTTTATATAGGTTTGTTAGGGGCAAAGGTAAATGATTTTGACATGATAGATGTCGGTTGACAGATAAAAGTTGGTGGAAGTGTTGTGTTCTTGGCGTTTTTTAACATTTCACTTCTTCTTCTCCAACAGGTCTGGGCGTAAACGGCGTGTTCGTTCCATGCTTTGTTGCAGTTCCCATTCCTTGATCTTAGCTTCGTGACCGGAAAGAAGAATGTCAGGCACACACCAGCCTTTGTATTCGGCCGGACGGGTATAGACGGGAGCAGCAAGGAGGTTGTCCTGGAAGGAATCAGAGAGGGCGCTCTGTTCGTCGCCAATCACGCCGGGGACGATGCGCACGATTGCGTCGGCCATCACAGCTGCTGCCAGTTCACCGCCTGTCAGCACATAGTCACCGATGCTGACTTCCTTGGTGATGAGGTGTTCGCGGATACGGTAATCAATCCCTTTGTAATGTCCGCACAGGATGATGATGTTCTCACAAAGTGACAACTCATTGGCCATCGGCTGGTCAAACTGTTCGCCATCTGGCGTGGTGAAGATAATCTGGTCATAGTGACGTTCGGCGGTGAGGGCGCTGATGCAGCGGTCGATAGGTTCGCACTGCATGACCATTCCGGCAAAGCCGCCAAAGGGATAGTCGTCGATGCGACGGTCCTTGCGGACAGCATAGTCGCGCAGGTTGTGTAGATGGATTTCTACGAGTCCTTTCTTCTGGGCACGTCCCAGAATACTTTCCTGAAGGAAACCCTCAATCAGTTGAGGGATGACGGTGATGATATCTATACGCATGGCTAAAATTGATTGGAAAGCATTTCGAGCATATCCTTGGCTGTGAGCTTATAGTTCTGGTCAGCTCCCTCAAGGATGCTATCAGAGAGGGAGCGCTTGCTCTCGTGCAGACGCAGGATTTTCTCTTCGATGGTGTGATGACTGATGAGATGATATACGGTAACCGCCTGTGTCTGTCCAATACGATAGGCACGATCGGTAGCCTGTTGTTCAATGGCGGGATTCCACCATGGGTCGAGGTGGATAACATAGTTGGCAGCTGTCAGGTTCAAACCTACACCGCCTGCCTTGAGGCTGATGAGGAAAATTGGGCGCTTACCTTTTTGGAAGTCTGCAACGAGCTGTTCACGTTGTTTCATCGTTACGCTTCCGTCAAGGTAGAGATAGGGGAGATGATTCTCATTAAGAGCTCGAGCAACGATATTAAGGAAAGAGGTGAATTGGCTGAATACCAATACACTATTCCCGCTCTCAATGATGTTCTGCACCAGTTCCATAAAGGCATTGATCTTGGAGGAACCATGCATCCACGAAGAGTCTATCAGCTCTGCAGTACAAGCTGTCCTGCGCAGACGTGTGAGCTCCGCCAAGGCGTTGATAGAAAGCTGGTCGCCTTCTTCCTTGACCTTCTGCTCTGCCTCTCTGCGAATCACCTCATAGAATGCCATTTCCTCTTCGGTCAGTTCTACGTCGAGGGTGATTTCTGTCTTCTCCGGCAGCTCTTTGGCAACGGCTTGTTTGGTACGTCGTAGCATGAAAGGAGCCACCAGTGACTGCAATTGTTGTTGGCGTTCGGTGTCCTGCATGTTCTCAATGGGAATGATGAACTTCTGGTTGAAGTGCTCATAGGTTCCCAAAAGACCTGGGTTAATGAACTGGAAAAGGTTCCAAAGTTCGCCGAGGTGGTTCTGAACAGGTGTACCAGTGAGAATCAGTCGGTGCTCAGCCTGCAGTTGCATACAAACGCCACTGCTTTTGGTGCCTCTGTTCTTGATGTTATGAGCCTCGTCTAAAACGGCGGTGTTCCACTGCTTACGAGTCAGACTATCATGTTCCGGCATCAGCAGGCCATAAGTGGCAATGATGACATCGCCGGCTGCTGCCTCACTAATCAAGTGATGACGGTCATAATATTCACTAAGGATATATACGTTCAGGGATGGAGCAAAGCGCTGCAGCTCATTGCGCCAGTTGGGGACCACGCTGGCAGGTGCCACCACAAGAGCGGCTCCTTCGTGGGCATGGGCCAGCAGAAAAGCGATGGTCTGTATGGTCTTACCAAGACCCATGTCATCAGCCAAGCAAGCTCCGGCACCCCAAGCACCTAAACGCATCATCCATTGGAAACCATCCAACTGGTAAGGACGCAAGGTCGCTTGGAGTGTCGTGGGGACCTCTGGATTCATCTTCCCGGCCTGTTCGATGCGGTCCTTCAGTTGGAAGAACTCCTCTTGGTACTGAATGTTAATCTCACCATTGACGAGTTCTGCCAGTACGTTGGTTTGCAGGGTAGAGATGACAGGGTGATGGTTTTCTGTCGTAGAAAGGCTTTCCAAAGAATCCAGCTGTTTGCGCAGTTTCTCGGATAGCCACAAATAGTCGCCGTTTTGCAGCTGGACATAACCTCCATGACTATTGGCCAGTGCCTGCAATAGCTGCTGTGCTGTGAGCAGGGAGTTGTCATCGAGGCGCACCTCGCCTTCAATCTCGAACCACCGTCCGCGCGATGTCAATGAAAGATTCCAGTCGCCTTGTTTAGCCGACCGCATCCGCAGACGTTCACCTTCCGGCCATTCCACAGCGCTGATCTCAGGATTGCAGCTGACAAAGCCCAGTATTTCCAGAACCTGTTGTGTGGATAGATAAGCGTTGAGGTTTTCTGTCAGCTCGATGTCACGTGATTGGCAAAACTGCAGGAATGTGGACAGGTGTTGTGCCTCCGCTTCCATGTCACGTTCGATTCGCACACGTCCTGATGTGTCATTCTGGTCAATGATGACACGGTCTCCTTGTGCCGGCGTAAGAGCGATGCTACCGCCACTGAGGGGACGGACGAGAATGTAGGCATCAAAGAGTGTCTGAGCTGTCGGGTCAGGAGTCAGACGTACAAGAATCTGCGTCTGCGCATGCACTGTTTCCAACTCTTTCTCCTTCGGCATCAGGTCACTATGTATGTCGATGGTATTGGCGATGAGCGGCAACAACTTGGTCAGTTTCTCCTCCGCTTCGGCTGGGAAGCTGGTGACGGACAACAACTCTTGCAGGATCGTGCGCTCACGGTCAGACATCGGAAAATAGATATAGTGCATCGCCGTGTCACGATGATAGACATTCGTCTGAGAAAGCATGTCTTGGAAGGTTACATTAGACTGCAAGCGGAAACCGCCATCCTCTGTTCTACTGATAATAACATAAGGTTTCTGTTCCTCGATGGTGACACGACGGAAAGGTGTCTGTTCTCCTGTATAGACACGGTCGGAGCCTACCAGATGAGGGAGGATGACACCAACGGTCAGACGTGTTGCGCCTAAAAAACGTACATCAGCCACAACTGCTTGGTCCGTACGATCCATGAAAGGCTCTGTGCCTCCAATAAAACGATTCCAAGGCAATTGCTTGCCGCTGCCCCAACGTCCGTCTTTGAGTCGGTTCTGTTCGCGCAGTTCTACGCTCTCGCCATCGCTCATGATGGTGTACATCACACGATGTTCGCCCTCATCCGCATTGTCCTTGCCCTGACTTTCTGTAGATATCAGTCGGTCAAGCATCAGTTCCCAGGGGTCTTTGGCTTTTGCGAGTGTAGAAACGGGTTTGCTGCCAAAAGCATTGTCCAGCTGTTTCTTCTCAAATTTGCCTAACTTGATATAGGCAGCTGCCTCGTGGCGCAGGAAAGATGATTGCGGCTGGAAGTTCTCTTCGGTCAGCTGCATCCCTGTCAGGTTGGCGGCCATCAGCATCACCATACGTTGTTGTAAGATGTACTCGCGGTCGGACAAAGAAACAGGATTCAGCAATCGTGTCAGTAAATCCATATCTACACGTTGCAGCGGATTGGAGAGTGTATCAGCCAGCAGTGCTGCGGCTCCTACACGATGGATATTACCTTCGTGAGCATTCTCTGCAAATGCAGCCAGTCGTTGACGGGCATCGTTGGGCTTGCTCGTCCACACTGCAATCACCCAATAAAAAGCGGCAATGCCATCTGTCAGGAAGGTACCGCTTTTCTTTCCGGTTACTTCTCCAAACACTTTTAACGCCAGGTCGCTTTTCCCCTGAGACATGGCATGAACACCTTTCAAAAGGAAGTCAGAGGGCGCAAGGCGGATGCCTGTAGGAGGGGTATAATGACCCTGACAGACGAAAGTGTAGTAATTCACCAGCGCCTTCATCTCTCGGATATCGGGATCGTTATTGTCGAATTTGCGAAGGCTCATCTGGCGCTTCAGGATTTCATCAGGGTCAGCGAAATCCTCTTTCATCCATTTGCGCACAACAGTAGCAATGAAAGCTGGGAAATCCACATCGCGAATCATCGTCATTAGAGGTTCGAAGCGACGATCGTGAGCCAAACTGATAAGGTAAGGGGGAAGGTTACTCTCTAACACAATTGGCACAAGACGCTTACCAACATAGCAGTGACGGATGGCTTGCTGCAAGTCGTTGAAGATACGATAACGCGTGAGGGGCCAAGTGTCGAACTCATCCAGCCATTCAGGGTGTTGCTCAAGACAGAAAAGTAAGACTTCACCATAGACACGCGGACGAATAATTTGGCGTTCAGGGGCGAAGTGGGTAGCAGCTTCGTGAACAACAATATTTTCGTTAATGAGTTCGTTGGTGAGCAAAGGAAGTTCGCCTAACATACAGGCCCCATGTACGCTCAATTGTGTGCGGTCATCATCGGAAAGGCCTTGGCCAACATAAGCGTAGAGACATGCCAGCTTCTGTGTGGCCGGTTTCAGATTCAACAAAATCTGTCTTATGATAGTCATTATAAGAAATATACTTCTTTTTTGGTCCTATGTGCATTTGCCTTTTAAAGGCATTGCGGCTGCAAAGATATGGCTTTTTTGTCAACCGTGCAACAGTTTTTATATGATTGGTGAGAAATTTTCAGCGTTTATTTGTACCTTTGCGCCAAATTCAAATAGCACATCTATATGACCGAACAAGAACGTATTGCGGAGCTGCGAACAACGCTTCATCAGCATAATTACAACTACTATGTTCTGAACCAGCCTACTATCTCTGACAGGGATTTTGATGCCTTGTTGAGAGAACTTCAGGACTTGGAGGCACAGCATCCGGAACTCTTTGATCCGAACTCGCCGACGCAACGTGTGGGATCTGATCTTTCTAACGAATTTGAAACGGTCGTGCATACACGTCCTATGCTCTCGCTGGCCAATACCTATAATAAAGATGAGGTTCGCGAATTCTATGAACGTGTACAGGATGGTCTGCAAGGCGAGGCGTTTGAAATCTGCTGCGAATTGAAGTTTGACGGGCTCAGCATCTCTCTACACTACGAGGACGGTAGGCTCGTACGTGCTGTCACACGTGGTGATGGTGAGAAGGGTGATGATGTGACGGCCAACGTCCGCACCATCAGAACCATTCCCTTGCAACTTGCTCCTCATGGCGACTGGCCCAAAGAGTTCGAGATACGTGGTGAGATCCTGATGCCCTGGACAAGCTTTGAAGCGTTGAATCGAGAGCGCGAGGCACGTGAGGAAGCACTTTTTGCGAATCCTCGCAATGCGGCCAGCGGCACTCTTAAGAGCAAACAGACCTCCGTGGTGGCCGAGCGTAAGCTGGATGCCTATCTCTACTATCTCTTGGGCGATGAGCTGCCTGCTGATGGGCATTATGAGAACCTCAGCAAGGCGCGTGCTTGGGGCTTCAAGGTCAGCGATGCGATGCGGAAAGTGAGTACATTGGAAGAGATCTTTGCATTCATCGACGAATGGGATGTGGCACGTCGTGACCTTCCTGTAGCTACTGATGGTATTGTGCTAAAGGTGAATAACCTGCGCCAACAGCGTGCCTTGGGCATGACTGCCAAGTCTCCTCGTTGGGCGATTGCCTATAAGTTCCAAGCAGAGCAGCAAAGCACGATTCTGCGTGAAGTGTCTTTCCAAGTAGGACGAACTGGCGCTGTGACCCCTGTGGCGAACATGGATCCCGTGCAGCTCTCAGGCACTATTGTGAAACGTGCGACCTTACACAATGCGGATTTCATGTCTGCTTTGGATCTCCATCTCGGTGACCATGTCCTGGTGGAGAAGGGTGGTGAGATTATTCCAAAGATTGTGGCTGTAGATGAAGCGTTTCTAAATGAGCCTCGTGGAGAACGTGTTGAATTTATTCGTCGTTGTCCGGAATGTGGAACGGAGCTGGTGCGTTATGAAGGTGAGGCCGCTTGGTACTGTCCCAACGAAACGGGCTGTCCACCGCAGATCAAAGGGCGCATCGAACATTATGTCAGTCGTAGGGCGATGAATATTGATACGCTCGGCCCTGAAACCATTGATGACTTTTATGCAAGGGGACTCATTCATAACATAGCCGACCTCTATGACCTGACCGTAGATCAGCTAAGCGGCTATAATGACAACCGTATTCGCTCTGCCCGTAAGACGATTCAGGCTATTGAGGATTCCAAACAAGTGCCGTTTGAACGTGTGCTTTTTGCATTGGGCATTCGGTTTGTTGGTGAGACAGTGGCAAAAACGTTGGCACGTCGTTTCCACGATATAGACACCCTTTCACGTGCGACGCTTGATGATTTGTTGAGTGTGAACACCATTGGACAGGCCATTGCAGAAAGTGTGATTCGCTGGTTCGCAGATATGGATAACATTTTCCTGGTGGAGCGCTTACGTGCTCGTGGGCTGCAGTTCCAGATTTCGGAACAGGTGTTGGCAGAACAGAGCGACCGATTAGCGGGTAAGACAATTGTTATCAGTGGTGTCTTTGCCCATCACTCGCGTGATGAGTACAAGGCATTGATTGAGCAGCACGGAGGAAAGAACACTGGCAGTATTTCCGCCAAAACGTCCTTTATCCTCGCCGGCGAGAATATGGGACCCGCGAAGCTGGAAAAGGCGCAGAAACTCGGCGTGCCCATCGTCAACGAAGACGAGTTCTTAGCGATGATATAAATTTGGCACGCCTTTTGCAAGTGGTGTGATGTGTTCTTTTAAATTTTTCTTTTGACAATTAAAAATATATCATACAACTATGCAAAAAGGTAATATCGGAGTAACAACCGAGAACATCTTCCCGGTTATCAAGAAATTCCTCTATAGTGATCACGAGATTTTCATTCGTGAGATTGTCAGCAATGCTGTAGATGCTACGCAGAAGCTGAAGACGCTTGCCGGCAAAGGCGATTTCCAAGGCGAGTTGGGCGATTTGAAAGTCTGCGTCA
The DNA here is from genome assembly GCA_947305005.1 of uncultured Prevotellaceae bacterium. GTDB lineage: Bacteria > Bacteroidota > Bacteroidia > Bacteroidales > Bacteroidaceae > Physcousia. The sequence continues at coordinate 32,703 of CAMZCM010000016.1, forward strand.
GCATCGACAAGGAAGCTGGAACCATCACGGTCAGCGACCGTGGTATCGGTATGACTGCTGAGGAAATAGATAAGTATATCAATCAGATTGCCTTCTCAGGCGCTAACGACTTCCTAGATAAATATAAGGAAGACGCTAACGCGATTATCGGTCACTTCGGTCTGGGCTTTTACAGCTCGTTCATGGTCAGTGACCGCGTGGATATCATCACGAAGAGTTATCAGGAAGCTCCGGCTGTGAAGTGGAGTTGCGACGGTTCGCCCGAATTCACGCTTGACGAGGTGGAGAAGGCTGATCGCGGAACAGATATCGTGATGCATATCTCCGAGGACTGCAAGGAGTTCCTGGAAAAAGACAAGCTGGAAGGCCTGCTGAAGAAGTACTGCCACTTCCTGCCGGTGCCCGTGGTGTTCGGCAAGAAGCAGGAGTGGAAGGACGGTAAGATGCAGGATACCGACGAGGATAATCAGGTGAATGACACTACACCGTTGTGGACTCGCAAGCCCAGCGACCTTAAGGACGAGGACTACAAGGAGTTCTACCGCAGTCTCTATCCGATGGGTGACGAACCCCTGTTCTGGATTCACCTGAATGTGGATTATCCATTCAATCTCACAGGTATCCTTTACTTCCCGAAGATTAAGAACAACCTGGATTTACAGCGCAACAAGATCCAGCTGTACTGTAACCAAGTGTTTGTGACAGACCAAGTGGAGGGCATTGTCCCAGACTTCCTGACGCTGTTGCACGGTGTCATAGACTCTCCGGATATTCCGCTGAATGTCAGCCGCTCATATTTGCAGAGCGATAGCAATGTGAAGAAAATTAGCGGTTACATTACCAAGAAGGTGAGTGACCGTCTGAGCAGCCTGTTCAAGAACGACCGCAAGGACTTCGAGGCTAAGTGGGACGATATCAAGATCTTTATCAATTATGGTATGCTCACGGAAGAAGATTTTTACGAGAAGGCTAAGACGTTCTTCCTCTTGAAGGATACCGAAGGTAAGTTCTATACACTGGAAGAGTACCAGACGCTGATCAAGGACGCACAGACGAACAAAGACGGACAGCTCGTGTATCTTTATGCCGCTGACCGTGAGGCTCAATACACTTACATCGACGCCGCTAAGCAGAAAGGCTACAATGTGCTGCTTCTGGATGGTCAGCTCGACACACCACTCGTGCAGATGCTGGAGCGTAAACTGGAGAAGACTACTTTCACACGCGTTGATGCGGATGTCATTGACCGCTTGATTCAGAAGGATGAACCGAAGGGTGAAGAATTGTCAGCCGAACGGTCTGCCAATCTGTCAGCCGTATTTGAGACACAGATGCCCAAGACAGATAAAACCACCTACCACGTGGAGACACAGCCGATGGGCGCCGATGCAATGCCGGTAGTGATTACACAGAGCGAATACATGCGTCGTATGAAAGATATGGCTCGTATTCAGCCAGGCATGGGCTTCTACGGTGAAATGCCGGATATGTACAATCTGGTGCTGAACACAGACAATGCCCTCATCAAGGAGGTACTGGAACAGAGCGAAGCTGCAACTGCAGAGGCGCTGAAACCCATTGAGGCAGAATTGCGCGGACTCAATGCCCGCAAGGCTGTGCTGCAGGCTGAACAGGACAAGAAGAAGTACGATGAGATCACCGAGGCTGAGCGCGAGGACATGAACAAATGCCGCACCGACATCGAGGCTGAGGAGAACAAGAAGCGCGAGGTCATCGGCGAGTATGCCAAGGGCAACGAGCGCGTTCACCAGCTCATCGACTTGGCTCTGCTACAAAATGGTTTGCTCACTGGCGAGGCTCTGACACGTTTTGTGAAGCGTTCAGTAGAACTGCTTGGATAATGTTTTTCCCTCAAAAAACTTGCAGAGACCGTCGAAAAGACATACCTTTGCACAAGTTTTTTGAGGGATTACCGTTTATAATTATATATTATTTAAGGTGTGAAACGAATGGAGAATAAATTCTCACCCAAGATAACAGAAATTCTGTCTTTCAGCAAAGAAGAGGCGATAAGGCTACGCAGTCAAGATGTGGAGCCGATTCATCTGTTGCTGGCTATGATGAGAGAGGAGGACTGTACAGCAATGGCCATCCTGCGGCAAATGGGCGTCGATTTCGACAAACTGAAGCAATGCCTGGAAAATGACCACCAAGGGACGACAGACAGCCGAGATCCTTTGCTCAATGCTGAATCAAGCCGTATCGTGAAATTGATGCTGCTTGAAGCTCGTGCTATGAAAGCTGAGTGCGCTGAGAGCGAACATCTGTTGTTGGCGCTGCTACGTGGTGAAGATCCAACCATCAGTCAGGCGCTGACGGAGTATTCTATCGATTATCAAGCGGTCAAGAACACACTCACCCAGAAGCAAGACCCACAAGCTGGCTTTGGCTTCACGGATGAGGATGAGGATGACGAAGAAGGGGAGGAAGACCTGCATAACACGGGTCGTCCAGGCCATTCAACATCACAGGCTACGTCTATGCGGAAACAGAACGGCAAGGACAGCGGTACGCCAGCCCTTGACACCTTCGGCACCGATCTCACGAAAGCTGCTGCAGAAGGGTTGCTTGATCCCGTTGTAGGACGTGAACAAGAGATTCAGCGTGTCGCACAGATTCTCTGCCGTCGCAAAAAGAACAATCCTATTTTGATAGGTCTTCCCGGTGTCGGCAAAAGCGCCATCGTAGAAGGTTTGGCATTGCGGATTGTGGAGCATAAGGTAGCGCGTCTGCTGTATGACAAACGTGTCGTGGTGCTTGACATGGCTGCTGTCGTAGCAGGTACGAAGTATCGCGGACAGTTTGAAGAACGCCTGAAAGCTATCATCAATGAGATGCAAGCACACAAGGAAATCATCCTGTTCATAGACGAGATACACACCATCATTGGTGCTGGCTCTGCTGCAGGAACGATGGATGCTGCCAATATGCTCAAGCCAGCATTGGCTCGTGGCGAAGTGCAGTGCATCGGCGCCACGACGCTGGACGAATACAAGAAGAGCATAGAGAAAGATGGTGCACTCGAGCGCCGCTTCCAGAAGGTACTGGTAGAACCTACGACGGTGGATGAGACGATACAGATCCTAGAGAATATCAAAGACCGCTACGAGGATCATCATAATGTCCGCTACACCCCGGAGGCTCTGCGTGCATGTGTGACGCTGACAGACCGTTATATGACAGATCGCTGTCTGCCGGACAAGGCTATCGACGCGATGGATGAAGCGGGCTCCCGTGCTCATCTGGTCAATATTCCCATCAGCGAAGACATCTCCCGTAAGGAAGAGCTCTGTCAAAACCTGAAGAGGCTGAAAGATGAAGCTGTGAGCAAGCAGAACTTTGAGCTGGCAGCAGAATATCGCGACCAATTGGCCAACGAAGAAGAACGCCTGCAACAGATGAAGAAAGACTGGGATCACCAGCTGAAAGAGGTGCGCGAGCAGATTGACGAGACGCAGATTGCTGACGTGGTGTCGATGATGACAGGAATACCTGTGCAAAGGGTAGGAGAGAACGAGAACGAACGGCTGCGTAACCTGGGTCCGAACCTGAAGGATTCTGTCATTGGACAGGACGATGCTGTTAATAAACTCGTGCGTGCTATTCAACGCTCACGCGTAGGTCTCAAAGATCCCAATAAACCCATAGGTACGTTTATGTTCCTGGGGCCAACAGGTGTGGGTAAAACGTATCTGACCAAGCGTTTGGCTGTAGAACTCTTCGGTAGCGAAGATGCATTGATTCGTGTGGATATGTCCGAGTATATGGAGAAACACACCGTGAGCCGCATGGTGGGTGCTCCTCCAGGATATGTAGGTTATGAAGAAGGTGGCCAGCTCACAGAGCGGGTACGTCGTAAACCTTACAGCATCGTGCTTCTCGACGAGATAGAGAAGGCGCACTCCGACATTTTCAACGTCCTATTGCAAGTGATGGACGAAGGCCGTCTGACGGATGGTAACGGTACCACTGTGGATTTCCGCAATACTGTCATTATCATGACTTCTAACAGCGGTACGCGCCAACTGAAGGAGTTCGGACAGGGGATAGGCTTTACACGTACCGGTGATGTCAACAACCGCGACTATGCGCGCAGCATCATCCAGAAGGCGCTGCAAAAACAGTTCTCGCCTGAGTTCCTGAACCGATTGGACGATATCATTTTCTTTGATCAGCTGACGAAGGAAAGCCTACATAAGATTGTCGATATTGAACTGCGTCCATTGCAGAAACGCATTCAGGGAATGGGATATTCCTTACAACTGACAGATGCAGCACGCAACTGGCTGGCCAATAAAGGCTATGACGTGCAGTTTGGTGCCCGTCCGCTGAAGCGTCTCTTGCAGACAAGTGTGGAGGATGCTTTCTGTCAACTTATCCTTGATGGAAAGGTACATGAGGGACAAACAATCGAAGTAAATGCTCAAGAAGGAGCACAAGAGTTGACTTTAGCACCGATTTAACGACTTTTTTTCGCAAAACATTTTGCCGATTGCTCGAAAAGTAGTAATTTTGAACGCTTTTTAGGGCAATCGGCATTTATTTTGCCCAAAAACGCCTTTTTTTTGCCCTCTACGGGCTTCAAGGGAATTTGGACAACGGAAAATATTTGACAAATTAAATCATAAAAACGACGGCATAAGCCGCTTTAAGAAATGCAAGATTCAGAAGACAGAATTATCAAAGTGGACATTGAACGCGAGATGCGGAGTTCGTTTCTCGATTACTCAATGTCCGTCATCGTAGCTCGTGCGCTGCCTGATGCACGCGACGGTTTCAAACCTGTACATCGCCGCATCCTCTACGGTATGCGTGTTGATGGTAACACACATGATCACGATTATCGCAAATGTGCCCGTACCGTTGGTAATGTGCTCGGTCACTACCATCCTCACGGCGACTCCAGCGTTTATTTCGCTATGGTGCGTCTGGCTCAGGATTGGAACATGCGTTACACGCTAGTTGACGGTCAGGGTAACTTCGGTAGTGTTGACGGCGACTCGCCTGCTGCTATGCGTTACACTGAAGCACGTCTGTCACAGACGGGTGAGGCCATGATGCAAGATTTGGAGAAGGACACGGTCGATATGGTGGACAATTTCGACGGCAAGGAGAAGGAACCCAGTGTGCTGCCAACACTTTTCCCGAATCTGCTGGTCAACGGTGCTACGGGTATCGCTGTCGGTATGGCGACAAATATCCCCACACATAATCTTAGCGAGTGTATCGATGGCTGTGTAGCTTATATCGATAATCCAGATATCGACGTTGCCGGCCTGATGCAATATATTCCTGCTCCTGACTTCCCAACAGGTGCATATATTTATGGAATGCAAGGCGTTCGTGATGCCTATGAAACAGGGCGCGGACGTGTTGTCATGCGTGCGAAGGCTGAGATCGAGCCAGGTGATACGCACGACAAGATTGTTGTCAGCGAGATTCCCTATGGTGTAAACAAGGCTGAGCTCATCAAAAATATTGCCGATCTCGTGAACGAGCATAAGATTGAAGGTATCAGCAACGCTAACGATGAGAGTGACCGTGAAGGTATGCGTATTGTCATTGATGTGAAGCGCGACTTCAACGCCAATGTGGTGCTGAACAAGCTCTTCAAGATGACACAGCTACAGACTTCCTTCTCCGTGAACAGCATTGCGCTGGTGAACGGTCGTCCGAAGCTGATGACACTGCGCGATATGATCAAATGCTTCGTGGATCATCGCCATGAAGTGACAATCCGTCGCACGGAATTTGATAAGCGTAAGGCTGAAGAGCGTGCTCATATCCTCGAAGGTCTCATCATCGCCAGTGACAATATCGACGAGGTGGTGCAGATTATCAAGAGCAGTAAGACACCGGAAGAAGCTCGCAAGCGTTTGGAAGATCGTTTCAATCTGGATGAAATACAGTCCAAGGCGATTGTAGATATGCGTCTGTCACAGCTCACCGGTCTGCAGCAGGAAAAACTCCATGCTGAGTATGATGAGTTGATGAAGAAGATTGAATACTACAACCAAATCCTTACCGACGATGCTCTCTGCTGGAAGGTCATCAAGGACGAGTTGTTGGAAGTAAAGGAGAAGTTCGGCGATGCTCGTCGTTCCGAGATTGTTTATTCAAGCGAAGAATTCAATCCAGAAGACTTCTACGCAGATGATGAGGTAATTATCACTATCAGCCATCTCGGATATATCAAACGCACACCTCTGGCTGAATTCCGCGCTCAAGGTCGTGGCGGTATTGGTGTTAAGGGCTCCTCAACGCGTGATGCCGACTTCATCGAATACCTCTATCGTGCCACGATGCACAACACAATGCTCTTCTTCACGAAGAAGGGTCGTTGCTACTGGCTGAAAGTATATGATATCCCTGAAGGCAACAAAGCTTCTAAGGGTCGTGCAATTCAGAATATGCTGAATATCGAGCCAGATGATGCAGTAAATGCATGCCTCTATATCAAGAAACTGAATGATGCCGACTTCAATGCTTCACACTATGTTCTGTTCTGCACAAAGAACGGTACAATCAAGAAGACATCGCTGGCTGACTATAGCCGCCCGCGTACCAATGGCGTGAATGCCATCAATATCGCTGAAGGTGACCGTGTCGTTGATGTTGCACTGACCAATGGCGAGAACGAAGTAGTGATCGCTTCAAAGATGGGCCGTGCTGTCCGTTTCAATGAAAGCACTGTTCGTGCAATGGGTCGTACTGCTACCGGTGTTCGTGGTATCACGCTTGAAGGTGAAGGCAACGAAGTAGTAGGTATGGTTGTCGTTGATAAGCCTGAAGAGGAAACGATTCTCGTTGTCTCCGAGAAGGGCTTTGGCAAACGTTCAGATGTCGAAGATTACCGCATCACAAATCGAGGTGGTAAGGGTGTTAAGACTCTCGAAGTGACCGAGAAGACCGGCCTGCTGATGGCCATTAAGAGTGTAACGAACGACGAAGACCTGATGATTATCAATAAGAGCGGCGTCACGATTCGTCTGCATCTTGAAGATATCAAGATTCAAGGTCGCGCTACACAAGGAGTAAAACTCATCGAGCTTCAAAAACGCAATGATACGATTGCCAATGTCTGCATTGTTCCGCAGGAAGATGATGAAGAAGAACTTCCCGAGGACGCACGTGCAGCTGAGTTGCCGGAACCCACGCAGCTCTCTGACGGACAAACGGTAACACTCGATCGCGACGAACAACAATAAACCTTTAAGCCCTCGGCCTGTCTAAACAACAGACCGGGGGCACTCATTAAACAATATCTTTAACCCCATAAACTAACAATTGATTCTTAGATTATGAAAAAAGTACTCTTTGCTATTGCGCTACTGGCTGTTGCTGGTACAGCGTCAGCACAAGACAAGATCGTTCGCAAGGCGCGCGACTTGAAAAATGAGATTCAAGATTTGTTGGCTACGCCTGATAAGAAAGAAAAGGACGTACTGGCCATGAACCAGAAGTTGGCCCAATGCATGGAAATGATTGAGCCTACTCTCACGAATCCTGAGACAAAGAAGGAGTTGGCCAATGCCTGGGACGTAAAAGCCCAGTTGCATGTTTACACCTTCTCCCCATTGTTAGATCAGGTGATTAAGAAAGAACCCACGGACCTGAATAAACTGGCACAGAATATCTATGCAGCTCTTGATGCGATGGAAAAGTGTTATCAGGTGACTCAGGAGATGGGTCTGAAGGGTGATAAAGATCCTTATACTGCTCCGAACCAGCAGAATGTCATCAAGTTCCGTCCGTACGTTGCCTATCTTGGACAGATGTTCTTTACAGAAGGACAAGCTACTAAGGACAATGCAAAATTCAACAGTGCTGTTGATGCTTTCAGCCGTTGGATGAGATACCCGAAAGCCTACACCATCTTAGGTAAGGAAGCAGAGGCTCTTGCCAGTGACGAACAGACACCTCAGATTGCTTACTTCACCTGTCTGTCTGCTTACTTCGCTAAGAACCATCAGGTGTTTATGGAGTTCATCCCCGAAGCTCGTAAATATACACAGGAGAAAGATCAGGTGAACCAATTGTATCTGGCAAACCTGATTGAGCAGGGTGACACCGTAGCTTGGTTGAAAGCCGGTCGTGAAATCGTTGTTGGTGATCCTTCTGGTACAGAAGGTGTTGCACAAAACATTCTGGCTTATTACTTCAGCCACAATGACAATGTCAACGCTATGGCTTTTGCAGAGGAGATTCTGACAGCTGACGAATATAGCAAACTTGGCAACTATGCAAAGGGCCTTGTGTTGATGAATGACAAGAAGTACGAAGCTGCTATTCCCTTCTTTGACAAAGCTATCGAAGCTGATGCAGAGTTCTCGGATGCATATTACAATGCAGGCGTATGCTGGAGCAATCATGGTTACGATATCAATGAATCGCTCACGGGTAAGAACATGACACAGGCGCAGTATAACAATGCTATCAAGCCTGTTCGTGAGGCATACGCTAAGGCAGAGCCTTACTTCTTGAAAGTTCAGGAACTGGAGCCCGACAATCCACACAAATGGGCTAGTCGTCTCTCTACAGTTTATTATATTCTTGAAAACAAGGCTAAACAAGCTGAGATGGACAAACTGTTAGAATAAATCCATAAACAAGTTTTAACCCAACATTTTTTGTGATACGCAGGGATTGTGCTACTTTTGCGGCACAATCCCTTATTAATATGATGAAAAAAGTTGTTCTTAGTCTATTATTCATGCTCTCTTTGCCGGCATTTTCGATCAATGTCATCACACAGGCGAAAGAGAACATTAAGAAGAAGCAGCAGTTGGAACAGACTGTGAAGAATCTTCTTGACGAGGCAAAGAAGCCCGAAATGCGTCATAAGAAGCAGATTGAGTGCTACATGCTAGCTGCTGAATGCTGTAAAAAGATCAACGAAGTAGAGAATGAAAAGCTGTATCTCAAACAGAAATATGACACAGCAAAGTTCTACTCTGCGATTCGCGATATGTTCCTATATATTGGAATGGCGGATAGTGTAGGGCGTATGCCAAACGACAAAGGTGTGATTGTTCGTGAAAATCCACGTAAATATCGCGATATCCTCAAACCTTATCGTGGCAATCTGTTAAAGGGTGGAATGTGGTATTACAGGAATAGTAAGATTGCGAATGCCTACGAATATTTTGACCTTTATCTGAATACAGCCAAGAGCGATATCTTCATGCAAGATAATCTCCTGGTGACAGATACGTTGTTACCCTCGACTGCCTATCTCGCTGTTTTTTCTGCCCAAAATCTGAAGAATTATGATGGTGTTATCAAACATGCTAAATTAGCGAAGAGGGCAGGGCAGAAGCCACATCTTGTTCAGGAATATTATGCAAATGCATTTGAACAAAAAGCAGATACATCACACTGGGTGGCTGCTTTGGGCGATGGCTTACGTTACTATCCGAATCATCCTTATTTCTTCACACACCTGATAGATTACTATGCAGATAACAATCAGACGGAGAAAGGATTGTTATTCTGTGATTCCCTCATTCAACAGAATGATACGGTGGCAATCTATTGGTATGCGAAAAGTCTGTTGTTACTTCGTTTGAATCGTGATAGTGAGGTTATCGAGGCTTGTGATCAGTGCATCAAATTAAAGCCCGATTACGTCAACGCTTATTACAATAAAGGAATAGCCTCGTTGAATATGGCTGTCACCTATGCCGAGAATGCTTGCACAGATGTGACAGATCCTCGTAGCAAGACAGATCGTGAAGAGATTCGTAAATTGTATATGCTGGCGAAGGAGCCAATGGAGAAAGTACGCCAAATGTCACCAAAGGATGTTGACAGATGGGCTGCTCCGCTCTATCGCATTTACTTGAACCTGAATATGGGTGATGAGTTTGACGAGATGGATCGGATTTTAAATCAATCGAAATAGCTGAACCATTGAGAGTTCTTTGTAAAATCCTCGTTCCTTTCATCGCTTCCGTATGGATAGGATGTACCGGCTGCCATCAAAATCATGGCAGTCGGTTGCTTGTGGATTCATTGAACAGACGAGCCTATGATTGGCATTATCGTGATATAGATTCTGTGCGGCAATGGGCAACAGCGGCATTGGAGGAGGCAATACGTATAGGCTATCATGAAGGAGAAGGCGAAGCACTGAATAACTTGGCTTTCGAACGGTTCCAGCAGATGGATTTTGACAGCGTTCAAATTATTGCCAAACAGATACCAGAAGTCACTTCGTCGCCAGTGGAATTACTGGTGGCTGACGTGATGCTGATGAAAGTAGCGCAGCGAACGAGTGACAACCTCGCATTTTTCTATCATCGCAATCATGCTTTGCATCGTATCAGCAAACTAACTCGTCGTGAGCACCGAATGGATGCCCATGAACATCGTCGTTATGCTTATGGTTGCAGCGAGACACATATTGTTGCTTCAACCTATTTCTACTATCTTGACCAGCAGGAACGGGCTATCGCTGAGATTCATGCTGCGGAGCCTTATTGTCAGATACCTGAAGATACTGCTCAATGGCTCAACTATCATTATATGCGTGGCTCTGGAGGATTGAGCGAGCAGACAGATCCTAATGCTGTGACGCTGGAAGAGTTTGAGTTTCTGAACAAGTGTTTTTGGAGGGCGCGCTTTGAAGGTTATCGTTTCTTTGAGGCAAATGCTGAACAATCGTTGGCAATGTTCTTTTCAGATTCAGATCGTATGGAAGTCCTGAAAGAGCAGAAAATGGAACAGGTGCAGCTCCTGACAACGATTTTCGGTCAAGAGGGAACAGCTATGAATATGGCCAATACGGCCTATGATAACTTCATCAAATATGACGATCTCTATCAAGAGGCTTGTGTATTGCGTACCTTGGGAGAGTTGTCGTTTGAGGCTGGTGAATATGAAAATGCCATTCAGTATTATGCGAAAGCTCTTGATTGCGTGAACTTGCACCATTTGTGCTATTATGCGCCAGACGAAGTACTTGAATCAGAGAGCAATGATGATATTTTGCTATTATATGAGCCTGACCAAGGAACTGAATCAGTAGAACGCAAATGGATGGAGTCGCCCGATGTAAAGACGGTGCCTGAATGGATTGCAGGAATCCGTCAGCAACTGTCTGTGGCTTATAGCGCGTTGGACTTCAAACCAGGAAGCGACTACAACAGGAATATCTATCTGGATCTGCTGGATGTGACACGTGAGGATGCGGAATTGGAGAGCCGTTTGGCAGAGTTGAAGGCAGAGAGCAATCGCCTCAGGTGGCTGATTGTCATCGTGATTGTTTTTGCCATATTCACTTGCATCTTCACTTGGCTGCTGCTGAGGACACATAGACGTAGGACAGAAAAACAGAAAAAACTGTTAGAGCAGAAATTCAAGGACGTAGAGGAGATGGCTTCTCAGAAGCAACAGGAGTTGGCGGAAGAGCAGGAACAGCTGCTCGAACAGAAAACAGCGACAGAACAACGCTTGTTGCGAGACAAACGCCTGAACATTGAAAAACGCACGAAACTCCAACTTGTCTATGGCATTGTTCCCTATCTGGATCGAATCATCAATGAGGTAGAAAGGATGAAACGGCGTGGTGAGCCTTCGGAGGCTTCCATCTCTTATATCGGCGAACTTACAGATCGTATTATCGAATACAACGACCTGCTGACTGACTGGATTCAGATGGAACAGGGGCAGCTGAGCCTTCAGTTGTCATCTTTTTCTCTTGAACCTTTGTTCGAAAGTATTCGTAAGAACCATTATGCCTACGACCAAAAGGGTTTGGCATTCGAGGTGAGATCGACAGACCTCTCTGTAAAAGCAGATCGTGCGCTGACACTGTTCATGATTAACACCTTAGCAGATAATGCCCGAAAGTTCACTCCAACAGGTGGACGTGTGACTATCAGCGCTCAGGACGGTGAAAACGAAGATGGTCGTTTCGTGGAGATCTCTGTGCAAGATACTGGCATAGGGCTCTCTGCAGAGGATATAGAACTTATCCTGACTCATAAAGTTTATGATGCTGGACGAATAGGAATTCCCACACTGGGACCAAAACAATCCCACACTGGGACTAAAATATTCCCACACTGGGACCAAAACAATCCTATTAATGAGACAAACGAACAGCCTTCTGTTCAGCCACAAGACAATAAAGGATTCGGTTTTGGATTGATGAACTGCAAGGGAATCATTGAGAAGTATCGCAAGACCAATCCGCTCTTTCGTGTCTGCCAGTTTGGAATAGACAGCAGAGTAGGCGAGGGGAGCCGTTTCTGGTTCCGTCTCCCTCGTGTAATGACCTTGCTGGCGTTCTTTGCCTTCTTTGCGACATCAAAGATTCATGCAGAAGAAGAGACCTTACCCGCACAAGCTTATCAACTGGCTGATTCAGCCTATTTCAGCAATGTAGAAGGAAATTATGCAGATGCACTCCTTTATGCTCACAGGGCACTGTCTTTGATTGGCTATGGTCGAGACTCTCTTGATTATTCTTTAATCTTGGGACTTCGCAATGAATCAGCGATTGCAGCTTTGGCCTTGCATGATTGGTCCAGCTATCGTTATAACAACCAGATTTATACTCGCCTGTATAAGCGCATCAATCGTGATACGACATTGGAGGTGTACTGCCTTCAAACCGAACGTTCGCAACAGACACAACGCTTTGCGCTGATGCTAATCGTAGTAATGATTCTCGTGGGATTGGCTGCTCTCTATTTCTTTTACATCCGTCCACGTATTCGTTTCCGTCAGGCTTATGCGCAGTTGAGTGCCCAACGTTTGCAGTTGTTGAAACAGACGAATGAGGCAGAACGTGAACGCCAACAGACAGATTATGAGTTAGCAGAGGATGAACACCGCAGACGATTGTATGAAGAAAGCCGATTGCATGTGCAGAACCAGATCATAGACAATTGTCTGTCGGCCATCAAGCATGAGACGATGTATTATCCTGGGCGGATTCAACAATTATTAAAGCGTGGTGGCTCACTCTCTACACTCAGTGAGACCGTCTCCTATTATAAAGAGGTGTACATGTTGCTGAGTGCTCAAGCCAGCCAGCAGTCAGAAGCTGTGAACTTCCGGCGTCGTCGCTTGACGGCCACGAATCTGGAGAGCGCGTTGATACAAAGCGTAGAACGAATCGCCCGCCGTTTGGGCATTAAAGCGAAGTTGGAGCTTGATAATCAAATCGGTGAAACCACTTTCCAAGGAGATCAGGATCTATTGCTTATGCTCTTAGAATCGCTTTTTGAAGCAGAGCTGACATTGTCTGTTCAGGATGAAACTGTAAAAGATGATACGTTCGCTTTATCGCTGATCATCGTTATTGATGGTCACTTCGTGCGTTTCACGCTGAATAATCCCTATACAACCCTTTCCGAAGAACAGATTCGCGAGCTGTTCACGCCCCATCAGAATGGCATCGCATTTCTCATCTGCAAACAAATCATCCGTGAACATGATACCTTCATGGGACACCCTGGATGCCGTATCAACGCAGAATTAGTAGGAGAGGGGCATCAGGTGTGGTTCACGCTTCCTTTGGATAATCATCTATCACGTCAAAACTAAATTATCATCAATATGAATCCGTTTAAAGTCAGTATTGTAGAGGATGTAAAGCTCGAGTTAAAAGGAACAGAGGAGATATTCCGTTCTGATATTCCTGAAGCAACAATTCTTGGCACAGCCATGAATGAAGGTGAACTGTGGTCGCTGATGCGTCAGGAACTTCCTGATTTATTGCTGCTCGACCTTGGTCTTGGCGGTTCCACCACAATCGGCGTAGATATCTGTCGCCAAGTACATACGAAATATCCGGATGTTAAAGTGCTCATTTTCACAGGGGAAATCCTCAATGAACGCCTTTGGGTGGATGTGCTTCAAGCTGGCGCAGACGGTATTATCTTAAAGACGGGAGAGCTGTTGACTCGCAATGATGTCCGTTTGGTGATGGATGGCAGACGTCTCGTGTTTAACGAGCCAATTCTTGAAAAGATTGTAGCTCGTTTTAAGAAGAGTGTCATTAATGAGATTCGTCGTACTGATGCTGTCATTGATTATGATATTGATGAGTATGACGAGCGTTTCCTCCGCCACTTGGCTCTCGGATATACCAAGGAGATGATAGCTGCGCTCAGAGGAATGCCTTTTGGCGTCAAGAGTCTGGAGAAGCGTCAAACAGATCTCATCAACAGGTTGTTTAATGAGTCTGAACGGATTGGTGTCAATGCAACGCGCCTTGCTGTTCGCGCTTTACAGTTACATATCATCGACCTTGACCATCTGAAAGCAGACGATGAATAATCTGAAACTCGATGATCTGAATCCTGTTCAACGTGAGGCCGTCCTTTATTGCGACGGGCCTTCACTTGTTATTGCTGGCGCCGGTTCCGGAAAGACCCGTGTGCTCACGTACAAGATTGCCTATCTTCTTAGTCAAGGGATGGAACCTTGGAGTATTTTGGCGTTAACGTTTACCAACAAGGCCGCAGAGGAGATGAAGGCGCGTATTGCGCAGCAAGTAGATCTGTTTCAGGCGCAACGTCTGTGGATGGGTACTTTCCATAGCATTTTTGCCAGAATCTTGCGGATGGAACATGAAGCAATCGGCTTCTCACAGGATTTCACCATTTACGATACAACGGATTCAAAAAGCCTTATTCGGAGTATTATCCGAGAGATGCAATTGGATGAAAAGACGTATAAGCCAGCAACGGTTCTTTCCCATATCTCAGCAGCTAAGAATCGACTGATTTTACCATCTCAATATCAATCCAATCCGCAGCTTTACAAAGCCGATCTGGCAAGCAAGATACCAGCAACAGGAGAGATATACAAGCGTTATTGGGCGCGCTGTCGGCAAGCTGATGCGATGGATTTCGATGATATCCTCGTTTATACATATCTGTTGTTTGCGCATAAGCCGGAGATATTGTCAAAATATGAGAATCGTTTTGATTTCGTCCTCGTTGACGAATACCAAGACACAAACTACGCACAACACGCTATCGTTTGGCAATTGACCCAGCACAAGAAGAAAGTTTGCGTAGTTGGTGATGATGCACAATCTATTTATAGTTTTCGTGGAGCCAACATTGATAATATATTAACATTCCAACAGTTATACAAAGATTCTAAGCTTTTCAAATTGGAGCGTAACTATCGCTCTACACAGAATATCGTAGAAGCTGCCAATAGTGTCATCAAGCACAATCGAGGACAAATCTATAAAGAGGTGTATTCTGAAAAGGTGAAAGGTGATCCGATTCACGTGTTCAACTATTATAGCGATTTGGAGGAAGCGGCTGGTGTAGCAAAGAAGATACTGAATATCAACCAGTACGATCATATCGGCTGGAATGAAATTGCAATTCTCTATCGTACGAATGCGCAAAGTCGAGCTTTTGAGGAAGCATTTCGCAAGCAGGATATTCCATATCGTATCTTTGGCGGCCTTTCATTTTATCAGCGCAAGGAAGTCAAGGACATGATTGCCTATTTCCGTTTGGCGGTTAACCCTAATGATGAAGAGGCTATCAAACGTGTCATCAATTATCCTGTTCGTGGGATAGGAGATACGACCTTGCAGAAGATTATGAAAGCGGCTTCTGAACAGAATGTCAGCCTTTGGAAAGTCCTCTCACATCTAAGTGATTACAGCGTAGGTATTAATCGTGGCACAGAAGCAAGAATCTGTAACTTTGTACAGCTGATTGAAGGTTTCCGTGCCTGTATCACCACGATGGATGCTGCCAAATTAGGTCGTAAAATTGCCCAAGAATCTGGTGTGATGCAGGACATTTTCAAAGGAAGAGAGCCTGAAGATATCTCCAGACAAGAGAACCTACAGGAACTCTTGGATGGTATTAATCAGTTTGTTGACGAGAGGGTAGAGGAAGAGGGTAGCGAACGTATCCTAATGACGCATTATCTTCAAGAAATATCTCTGATTAGTGATCTTGATGAAAGCGATGATAATCAAACAGATAAAGTATCTTTAATGACCATTCATTCTGCTAAGGGATTAGAGTTCAGCGCTGTATTTATTGTAGGTTTGGAAGAGAATCTGTTTCCGAATCAGATGGCGATGACATCTCCACGTGAAATGGAAGAAGAACGACGTTTGTTTTATGTCGCTTTGACTCGTGCTAAGGAACTGTGTTTTCTCACACATGCCAAGAACCGGTATCGATATGGAAAAAGTGAGTTTTGTTCGCCCAGTAGCTTTTTAGAGGAGATTGATCCACAGTTTATTAAGCGAGATCAGAACGAAACAAATACACCGATTCGTCCTCGTCGTTTTGAGCGCTATGGTCTCGAGGAGCATTTACCATTTAGGCGTCCAATTACAACACCGCAAGTTCAGCGTCCTTCACAAATGACATCAACGGGTGTTCGTGTAGCAACTCCAGAAGTCGCTGTGGAAAAGACAAACACAAATGCTGGAACTTTGACAATCGGTACTATGATTGAACATACACGTTTCGGACGAGGCGTTGTGAAAGCGCTCTCTGGAACTGGCATAGATGCTAAAGCGACCGTTGATTTTGAAAATGTTGGCGTGAAACAATTATTACTACGCTTTGCGAAGTTTACTATATTATAATATCATCTTTATGCAATCATTCCATAGCCGGAAATAATGGTAAAAATAGGAAGTAATAGCTGTATATGTAAAAATTATTCTAACGGGCGTTATGTTTAATATAAAAGCGGTAGTATATAAAGGAAAAGATAATAAATGAGGAGAAAAAATAGAGAAAATGTTTAATAATCGCGAAAAAGCCCTATATTTGCAAAATAAATAATAAAAGATGAAATCGTATAGCAATCATTATACTTATATAACACTAATAATAACTAATTGATAATTAAACTCCAATACAATGGAAAAACGATTACTTAACTTATTGTGGATTGTTAGCTTCTATGCTCTGTTTCCTGTAGTTTCATGGGCAGACAAAGATGTTACGAGCTATATATTGAATCCCAGTTTCGAGACGAATGGAACCGAGAACTGGACTGTTACCAATCTGTCAAGCCAGACAAATAGTTCATTTGCACAAAAAAACGGAACGGTCTATTTAGAGAAATGGACAGGCAAAGGTAATAGCGTCGGATCAGCTTCCGTGAATCAGTTGCTAACTTATTTACCAGCTGGTAATTATCGTCTGACAGTTGCTGCGCAGAATATTCAGCAAGGAAGCAGTGACGCTCAGACTGGTGTCACGATCTATGCAGGTGATGTATCAACGACAGTAACAGCAGCCAATGATTATACGGTAGATTTTTCTACGGCTTCATCTGTCACTATTGGTTTTAAGGCAGAAAATGCCACAGGTAACTGGATTAGTGTGGATCATTTCCGCTTGACTTATCTCAGCCCGAATTTTGCACTTCTAGCAACAGCCGTCACCGATGCCAAAGCTACAATCACGACCTCGCAGAAATCTTCTAAAGCCGGTATTCAGCCGACGATTAAGACAGCACTTGAGACAGCTATAGCTAATGCAGAAAGTGCTACAGATACAACTGATCCCGAGGAACTGACAAATATCTCTTTTGAGCTGGCCGAGACGCATCGTCAAGCCGCTGAGAATATGGATCAATTGGTGGAACTTCGTACGTTGAATAATCAGGCACGTTACTATGCAAATGGCTCCCGTGATATCGCTGAGATTTATTTTGCGCCCGTTCAAACTGCTTATAATGAAGCTCTTGCGGTTCTTAAATTTGAGAAAGAAGTGGAAATCCTTCCTCTGAAAGAACAATTACAGCTTGCATATAAAAATGCTGCCGCCAGTTTTGAAGCAAAGAAAAGCTTAAAGTCTGAGATAAACACAGCAACAAAACTTGTCAGTGATGATAAGGAAGGTGTTGAAACATTGACAGAAGCGATTAACTCTGCAATTGCCGTTCGCGATCAAGCAGATGCGACACCCGAAGATATGAACGTCGCTCAAACGACACTTCAAGATGCAGTCCTGTATTTCCGTGTGCAGAATGCAACAGGTAGTGCATTAACCGTAAAAACGCAGAAAGTCATTCAAGGTGCTACTGAAATCTTTGGCCGTGCTTCGTTCTCTGGTGGCACAGCCAAGGAAAAAGGCTTCTGCTATAGCGAAGATCCCGAGCCAACTATCTTTGATAACCGCTCGACAGTCTGCTATAGCAACAACGGCGATATCTATGCCATGCAAGGGCTGAAGCCAGCAACCGTGTATTATGTTCGTGCTTATGCTATCACCAGTGGCTATCAATTATCTTATGGCGATGTTGTAAAGACGATTACTCGTCCTTTGGGAAATGTCACATACACCTATGATAATGCAGGTGATGACGCCACCAATCAACGTATCACCGCTGCCTGTGAAGAAGCTGTTTGGATGTGGAATAACATAGCTGGTATTCAGGGCTTTCAACTCAGTGCCCATTATGTGCCAGGTGCAGGTGCCGAGGGTAGAACAGCAGACTGCTCCTATGGTGGCTATATGCGTATTAGTCAAAATACGGCTTATCAGAAGACCGGAACCGTTCTTCATGAAGGCTCTCACGGCTTGGGTGTCATCAGTTATACAGAATGGGTGGATGCAACCTATCGCACCAATGGTGATCGTGGTGACTGGTTAGGCCCTCGTGTTGACCGTGTAATGCAATTCCTCGAAAACAGCTCTTCCGCAAAATTGCATGGTGATAACATCCACATGTGGCCATATGGTATCAACGGAGCCAATGAGGATACTGGTTCTCCTATCTTATATCGTGGTAACGCTTTGATTGTTGGCGCTTTGTCCGAGGACGCAATTGTAACGCCCAACCAGTCATTCAAGAGGCCAGCTTATTCTCTTGAATATACAGATGACGCCAGATATTATATTAAGAATGAGGATGCTGATCATGGCATAGGAACTTCATATCTTTGCCAGAAAGGTTCCAAAGTAAGTTTCCAAACGTTGACCGCAGATGAAGCCTTCGCCAATGATTCATGTGCCTGGTATATCCACTTTGATCCAGTTACTTGTTATTATTCCTTTGAGAATGTCTCAACGGGTAAATATTTAAGTCTGTCTGCTTCAACCCTCAATGTTTCAACATCAAAGACGAATGGCACTTTCCAACTCATGGGTTCTCGCAACCAGACGTCGTTTGATAATTACACATTTGCAGCCCTCTCCTATTGGGTCATCAATTCCAGCAGCCTTAAGGCCGTACAAGCTACCACAACAGGTGCTTCAGGTGTAACGTTTAATCATCAGGACCAAGCGACAACTCAGCGTTGGTTGTTCTTAACAGAAGATGAAGTGAGTCGCTTTGCTGAACATCGTGGCGAGGTTGTTGGTATTCAAGAAAACATCGCCGAGGAGCCAGCAGAAAACTTGCAAGTTATTGGTGGACGTGGTGTCCTCATCATAACAGCTTTCAATGCAGGTCAGGAAGTCAGTATTCTTACTATTGACGGACGCCAGATACAACAAGTTTATGTTCAGAGTGGTGCAACTGCAGAGATTCGTCTGCCACGTGGCATCTATATGGTTGGTGGTCAGAAGGTTTTTGTCAGATAAATTCCTATAATTATGTATATCATCGGTATTGCAGGCGGAACGGGTTCTGGTAAGACGACCGTTGTTCGCAAAATTGTAGAAACGTTGCCTAAGACTAAGGTGGCTGTCATTCCACAGGATTCCTATTACAATGATAATACGGGTATCTCCATGGAAGAGCGTCGGAAAATCAATTTTGATCATCCAAATGCATTTGACTGGAAGTTGCTCATTCATCAGATCAATGAGCTGCGCAATGGTCATCCTATCGAGCAGCCAACCTATTCTTACATTGAGAGTAATCGATTGCCTGAAACTATTCATATCGAGCCATGTGAGGTGATTATCATCGAGGGTATTATGGCACTCTGTCGCAAGGAGTTGCGTGACCTAATGGATCTGAAAATATTTGTGGATGCAGATCCTGACGACAGGCTGATTCGTGTTATTTCTCGTGATATCGCAGAGCGCGGACGTACCGCACAGATAGTAATGGATCGCTATACCGATGTCCTGAAGCCCATGCATCTGGAATTCATCGAACCTACGAAGCGCTATGCCGACCTCATTATTCCTCAAGGAGGCAACAATCAGAAAGCCATAGATATTATGCGTGCATATATTACCCAACGGCTGAAACCCTGAGCAAACGGCCTCGTGATCAAGAAACTACGTATTACCATAGCGTCATGGACTGACGACACAATATTGGCTACCGACGGCACCGTGGTAGCCAATCCTTTGCTCATACCTACCAATTATCTCTCAGTCGGAGCCGAGCTCAATCTGTTGCTTGCTGAGCAACAGGCTGATGGTTCTCTCCTACCCCAGCATATTGTTTTGGATCCTGACTTCCTCGTCGATGTTACAACGATATGCCGCTGCTTCACGCATCATGGTGATGCGCCGGCTATGCATTTATTGCAAAAGTTCATGCCTTCATCAGCGACTCCTGCCATCTTATTAGGTAATGCGGCCAATCAGTTTCTTGATGACTGCGTGAATGCTCCTGCAGATATCGCCCCAGAGTCCTTGTATCGTGAGTCGTTACGCAAGACATTCTGTAACGCTCCGTTGCAGTTTGCAACAACAGATGGCATTGATCAGCAATTCTCTAACCAGTGCCATGAACTCTTTTATCATATCTGGTCCGTTGTTCATGAATCTATCCCCTTCTCAGCGACATTAGAATCGGCCTTTTTGTGTGAAGCGCTTGGAATACAAGGCCGTATGGATATGATGAGCACGGATCATCGTTCTATTATCGAGCTCAAATCCGGCAAAGCTAATGAATATGGTCAAGAGTTGAGGTTTCGCTATGAACATGCCATGCAGATGGCGCTTTACAAAGAGTCGCTCTACTACAATGAGGACCTGCCTTATGCACAAGTCTATACGCAGCTGTTCTATGCACGTTATCCGGAGCTAATAGAGATTCATCTGGGACGCAATGACATCCATCGTGCCATGAGTGTCCGTAATAGCATCATTCATATAGAGCATCTATTGCAAAGTCGGCCCTCTGAACTCTTTCATGTTTTATCCGAACAACACTTTAATGTCAATGGTTGTCGCGATCGTTTTTATGAATGCTATCTTCGTCCATCCATCCTTCAGTTCTTGCAGGGACTTCATGCTGGCGACTCGCTCACTCAGGCATATTTCCATACGATGCTGGCTTTCGTGGAGCGCGAACAGTTCCTTGCTAAGACAGGTGTCGAAGGCGTTAATCTACCTGCTGGCCATCATGGCTTCGCCGATACTTGGCGTACAGATGTTCCGGCAAAACTTGATTCCGGACGGATTATACCAGATTTGCGGCTGACTCCTGTGATGACAGATGCAGGTGTGGTCGCTCTTGAGGCGATGGTATCGCGTATAGATGAATCGTCCAATTTCCGCGTGGGAGACATGGTGATGCTTTATGCACAGAATCCTCTTCATCTGCCATCGAGCTTTTATATTTCCTGTGTGATTGAAGAACTGTCTGCTTCATCCATATTCTTGCGCCTGCGCTATCCGCAACATGATACGTCGCTCTTCAATAACCCAGATACCCTTTTTGCTATTGAGCCTGCTCATGTCGATTCGGGCTATACTGTTCTCTATCGTGGACTATATGCTTTCTTATCAACAGACAGAAAGCGGCAGCAACTCCTTTTGGGGCTTCGTCCGCCATTGACAGATCCTTCGATCTCGCTGACCGCTCCTGTAGAAGACCCAACTATTCGGGATATCATTTTACGAGCCAAGCAGGCGCGTGATTATTACTTGCTTGTAGGCCCTCCTGGAACTGGAAAGACCTCTATCGCATTACGTCAGATGGTCGTTGAATATCTAGCTGACCGAGAATCACACCCAGGTAACTCATCTGGCAGCGCTGATGCCTTATTGCTGATGGCTTTCACCAATCGTGCTGTTGATGAGATTTGTACGATGCTTACGGAACTTCAAGCTCCTTATCTGCGTTTAGGGCCTGAACTTTCATGTGCGCCAGACTACAGGAACTCTTTGTTATCAGCTCATGCCCAAGCTGATCCGTCAAGAGATGCTATTCGTCGTTTATTGATTTCAACCCCGATCATTGTTGGAACCCTCTCCTCTATTTCTTCTTCGCCTGAGTTGTTCCGTCTGAAACACTTCCGCGCGTCCATCATCGACGAAGCGTCACAAGCATTGGAACCACATTCGTTACCACTGTTGTGTGCAACAGACGAACATGGTCACCTCGCCATTGATAAGTTTATCCTCATTGGTGATCATAAACAACTGCCTGCTGTCGTTGCTCAGTCTTCTAATGATTCGGCTGTGGCCGATGAGTCACTGCGTGCTATCGGACTGACCGATTGCCGTCGTTCTTTGTTTGAACGTCTTCATGGCCTTGCTCTCCAGCAAGGTGTACCTGCTGTGATTGGCACGCTGAAACGTCAAGGTCGTATGCACGAGGACATCGCAGCTTTCGTTAATCATCACTTTTATGATGGTCTTCTTGAACAGGTGCCGCTACCCCATCAGGCAGGTCCTCTCTCCCACTCTATTCTTTCTACCCAACGTATGTGCAGTATGAATATTCCGATATGCTCCGAACAATGTACAGCGAAGAGCAATTATCCTGAAGCACAAGCCATCGCGCGTCTCGTTTCCTCTTTGGCTACAGAATTTCAGACTTTGAATGAACCTATGAATTGGTTGCACCGTCTGGGTATAATCGTTCCCTTCCGTGGACAAATCACATTGATTCGCAGAGCACTTGAGGCATTGCATATTCCTGATTATGAACAAATCACTATCGATACTGTAGAACGTTATCAGGGTTCTCAACGTGATTATATTCTTTTCTCTACAACAGTCACTACGCCTCGTCAATTGGCCATCTTGTCTCAACCCGTTAGCGTAGAAGGCAACATGCTTGATCGCAAATTGAATGTGGCACTCACACGTGCCCGCTTGCAGTTTATTCTGATTGGAAACTATGAACTGCTGCGCACTTGTGAACCTTATCGGCAATTACTGGATGAGATGACAGATATTACTGCAGAGTTTGAGAGTCTTTGAGATCAAGCGTTCCCCCGACCCACTCTACAAAAGGTTCTTCATCTTGTAATGGATGAAAACTTTGGTAACGTCCTTTCTCGTCAAAACAAACAACGACAAGATGATGTGTCGTACCATCGGGTAAGATGAGCGTGTGGTATGCCTTCTGCATCATCAACGTCTTTTGTTTCTTTTACGTTTCTGAAGCTGATATGGCTTCTCCTTGACGATATTGATCTTTTTGTCAACAGATTGCTGATTCCTGAATTCTTCGGGTGAAAGTCGATAACCATCAGCCGTCTTTTGATGCTTAACGAAACCGCGTTGCAACGTATCTGTTACCACCGAGTCGGCTCTTACAGAATCCGTTGTCAAAGAGTCAGTATTAAGTTCAACGTTCAACTTGCGATCACGCCATTCCTGAGATTTGTGGAAACGGATCAAGGATAGCTTGTTCAGGATAAATGTCCGCATCCTTTGTGGGTCATTATCTATGGGAAGATAGAAGAAACCACTTATCAGGCGGGGTGTCCATGCTTGATCGTTTTCTATACGTATCTCAGAGAAACTCTTATCTGTACAGGTCATCGTCCTTGAGAGTACAGAATCGTTTGTATAGGTGACGACAAGCGTTGCAAAGATTGAGTTACCACCACTTTGCTTAATAAAGGCCGTCGGAAGGAATCGCCAAAGAATATCGTCACCCGGCAACCAGGTAGAGTCACACTCTTGTTGCCATGTTTGAAGGTTCTCAAAGAATCCATTCTTCACAGCATATACCTGACGTCCGACCCATACGTTTGCCGTATCTCCATCGGCGCTCAATCCTGCATAGATGTCAGAAGGTAATATGGCGGTACCTAATGCTTCGGCTTCACGCTCCATACGTTGCGCCAGCCTCCCGTAAATAATACTGAGTTTTTCCAGGTCGCTGCAGTAATAGACCATTGACGAGTCAAAATCAGCTTCCGTGATTCCATGTTTGCGAAATACCGCTTGCTGCAATTCATAGCGTCGTTCCTCTACAGATAAGCCTCCATTAGACGTTTCTGCCATGCTCTGTGCAAGATGGTAATCATACAACACAGACTCCATATCCGATTCAGAAAGGACATGCGATGGTAACTTGGGTTTACATGAAACCACAAGAACCAATAATAATAGGATATGGATTCTTTTATGCACGATTCAACTCTAATCTCTCTACAATCAACTCTCAGTTTTCACTTCCTTATTGCCTAATTCCACAGCCAATGTCTTGTGGAAGAAAAGTAGCAGCGCGATGACTGAACAAGAGATGCAGGCATCAGCCACATTGAAGATATAGGAAAAAAACAGATAGTGCTGTCCACCGACAAAAGGTACCCATGAGGGCCAATCCCATTCAAAGAGAGGAAATGAGAACATATCCACTACCCTTCCGTAGAACCATGTACTGTAGCCCTCACCAAAAGGAACCAGTTGAGCCACATGGGGATATGGTGGATTGTTGAATATAAGTCCGTAGAACAGACAATCTATAATGTTGCCCGCAGCACCTGTCATGATGAAAGCCATGCAAATAAGATAGCCCCATGAGACGCCTCTGCGGATCAGCCAATAAATATAATAACCGACTCCCAATACAGCCAATATACGGAAACCCGTCAGGAAGAACTTATCGAAGAACTCCATTCCGAAGGCCATACCGTTGTTCTCAATGAACGTGATATAGAACCAATCCGTAATACGTATGCTCTCATGCAGCGCCATATGTGTCTTCACCCACACCTTCACCCATTGGTCAATGCAGATGAATCCCACAAAGATCAGCGCCACAGTCAGGGCTTGCAGCTTCTTAGTGCGGGCGCTTCCGA
The DNA here is from genome assembly GCA_947305005.1 of uncultured Prevotellaceae bacterium. Taxonomy (GTDB): domain Bacteria; phylum Bacteroidota; class Bacteroidia; order Bacteroidales; family Bacteroidaceae; genus Physcousia. The sequence continues at coordinate 57,643 of CAMZCM010000016.1, forward strand.
TCATTCTTTACTTCAATGCTGAGGGTAGCATGAGGTACGGCACGCAGACGTTCTTTGGGAATGAGTTTACCCGTCTCACGGCAGATGCCATACGTTTTATTTTCGATACGAATCAGGGCCGCTTTCAAACCTTGGATGAATTTCTGCTGACGCATAGCCATCGCCATGAGTTGTTCCTTGGTTTGTGTCTCACTACCCTCCTCCAGTGCGTGATAGGTAGGTGCCGTGTCATCAGCTTCGTTACTGTCACGGTTCATAATGCGATCCATGGTCTTCTCATAGTCAGCTTCGGCAACAGCCAACTTTTCGTTGATGAGTGTGCGGAACTCTTCCAATTCCTCATCCGTGTAGCGAGTCTTTTCAGCCATAAATATAAGGTGTTATTAATGATTTTTCTGAATTTGAATATTGACTTTGAAATCATCGAAGTCCAATACGACAGGCTCCTTAACGCTCTCTACCAGTGTCAGCTCGTCAGCCAGCACCTGTCCACTAATGTAGTCGCTGAAGGCTTCAACGGCTTTGTCTGTTGCGGGAGCGTGCTCCAGTGCGATGCAGATACGATCTGTAATCTCAAAGCCACTCTCCTTGCGCAGGTTCTGAATGCGTTTAATCAGTTCGCGGGCGATACCTTCGTTGCGCAGCTCATCGGTCACAGTGATGTCCAAAGCTACTGTCAGGGCACCGTCATTAGCAACCGTCCAACCTGGAATATCCTCAGAGAAGATTTCCACGTCTTCCAATTCTACCGTGATAGCATCACCTGTAGGCAACGTCAAGGGTAATTGTCCGGTCTCCAAGACTGCAATCTGTTCTTGTGTGAGCGCAGTGACAGCCATATTTACGTCCTTCATCAGCTTTCCGAACTTTTTACCCATTGTGCGGAAGTTGCATTTCACCTTCTTGGTCAACAGACCAGCACCCTCCACGAACTCCAGCTGCTTCACATTCACCTCATCGAGAATCAGCTGCTTCACAGCTTCGATGCGTGTCTGTTGTTCACGGTCAATGGCAGGGATGGCGATGCGTGCTAAGGGCTGACGCACGATAATCTGTTCCTTCTTGCGCAGTGAGAGCACCATAGAGGTAATCTCCTGTGCCAACGCCATGCGTGTTTCCTGCTCCTTGTTGATGAGCGTCTCGTCATACACAGGGAATTGGGCAAGATGAACAGAAGTGCCGTCCTGGTGCAGGTCGCGATACAGCTGATCTGCATAGAAGGGAGCGATGGGAGCCATCAGGCGGCTGACGGTTTCCAAACAGGTATAAAGAGTCTGATAGGCACTCAGCTTATCGGTTGTCATGCCGCCACCCCAGAAACGTTTGCGAGAGAGACGCACGAACCAGTTCGATACATTGTCAATCACGAACGACTGGATGAGACGTCCGGCACGTGTGGGCTCATAGTTCTCATAGCTGTTTTCCACATCACGAACGAGAGAGTTGAGTGATGAGAGAATCCAGCGGTCCATTTCTGAGCGTTCGCTCATCGGAACCTGAGGCTCGGCATTCGTCCAGCCATCTACATTAGCATACATTGCCATGAAGCTGTATGTCTGGTAGAGCTTGCCGAAGAATGAGCGGCTGATCTCTTGAACCCCTGCTTCATCGTACTTGAGGTTATCCCAAGGCTGTGAGTTAGTTAACATATACCAACGCACAGCGTCTGAACCGAACTTCTCGATATTGTCAAAGGGATTGATGGCGTTACCAAGACGCTTGCTCATCTTCAGTCCGTTCTTATCTAACACGAGACCATTGGAGATAACAGCCTTGTACGAGACGCTGTCGAAGACCATTGTAGCAATGGCGTGCAGCGTGAAGAACCAACCGCGTGTCTGGTCCACACCTTCGGCGATGAAGTCTGCAGGATAAACCACACGATTATCTAGTGCTTCCTTGTTCTCAAAAGGATAGTGAATCTGTGCGTAAGGCATGGCGCCGCTGTCGAACCACACATCAATGAGGTCCAGCTCACGCTTCAGAGGCTGTCCGCTCTCGCCCACCAGCACGATGTCATCCACATACGGACGGTGCAGGTCAATGCGGTCATAGTTCTCCTGACTCATATCACCCGGCACAAAGCCCTTAGCCTTCAGCGGGTTCTCTGCCATCACGCCAGCCTTCACAGCCTTCTCAATCTCGTTGTAGAGCTCTTCTACGCTGCCGATGCAGATTTCCTCGCGGGTGTCGCGGTTGCGCCAGATGGGCAGCGGAGTGCCCCAGTAGCGGCTACGGCTGAGGTTCCAGTCGTTCAGGTTCTCAAGCCATTTACCGAAGCGGCCTGTACCTGTTGATTCGGGCTTCCACAGGATGGTCTTGTTCAGCTCCATCATGCGCTCCTTAGCGGCTGTTGAGCGGATAAACCAGCTATCCAGCGGATAGTAGAGCACAGGTTTGTCCGTGCGCCAGCAGTGGGGATAGTTGTGTACGTGTTTCTCAATCTTGAACGCCGTACCCTCCTGCTTCATCTCCATACAAAGCACGATGTTCAGGTCCTCGGTCTTGGCGAGTTCCTTCTCATCCATGCCAGCATATTTCGGATCGTAAGCATTCTTGACGAAGTCGCCGGCGTGGTGCCAATAGCTTTCATAAACACAAAGGCTTACAAACTTCTCGTCAATATCTTCCTTGACAAAGTATTTACCTGTGAAGTCCACCATCGGACGTGTGTCACCGGCCTTGTCAATCATGAACAGTGAGGGGATGCCGGCATCCTTCGCCACCTTGGCATCGTCAGCACCAAAGGTCGGTGCAATATGTACGACACCCGTACCATCCTCGGTCGTCACATAGTCACCGGGAATCACACGGAAAGCATCCTGTTCCTTGACGACCACCTGTCCGTTCTCCAATGCACAGGGTTTCACCCAGGGGAACAGCTGTTCATAGCGGAGTCCCAGGAGCTCTGTACCTACGCATTCACCGAGCACTTCGGGAGCTGCGGCGCCCTCCTCTTTCAGAGCGGGGAAATAGACATCCTTGCGTGCTTTAGCAACGATGTAGATGGCCTCTTCCTTCGTGTAGGGGTTCTGTCCCTTCACGGCCACGTATTCAATCTTGGGACCTACGCACAGCGCTGTGTTCGAAGGCAGTGTCCAAGGGGTGGTCGTCCAAGCGAGGACATAAACAGGGAGTTGGCTCTCAGCAACGGCATTGCCGAACACCTTGACCTGTGAGGTCACCTTGAACTGAGCCGTCACGGTCGTGTCCTTCACATCGCGGTAGCAACCAGGTTGGTTCAACTCGTGACTGGAAAGACCAGTACCTGCGGCAGGACTATAAGGCTGAATGGTGTAGCCCTTGTAGAGCAGTCCCTTTTGGTACAGCTGCTTCAGGAGCCACCACAATGTCTCTATATATTTATTATCATAGGTGATATACGGGTGTTCCATATCCACCCAGTAGCCCATGCGTTCACTCAGGTCAGTCCATTCCTGTGTGAACATCATCACGTTCTTGCGGCATTTGTCGTTGTACTCTTCAATGGAGATGGTCTTGCCGATATCCTCTTTGGTGATACCTAACTCTTTCTCCACGCCAAGCTCCACAGGCAGTCCGTGAGTGTCCCATCCGGCCTTGCGGTGTACTTGGTAGCCCTTCATGGTCTTAAAGCGGCAGAAGGTATCTTTGATGGAGCGAGCCAGAACGTGGTGAATACCCGGGTGTCCATTGGCCGAAGGAGGACCTTCGAAGAAGACAAACGAGGGACAGCCCTCACGTTCTGAAATGCTACGATGGAACAAATCTTCGCGGTTCCAGCAATCGAGAACTTCGTGATTTACCTCAGTCAGATTGAGATGGTCATGTTCAGGAAATTTCTGTGCCATTATGATAATGAGTGTATATTTTATCCTTTCTTTAAAAACGGCGCAAAAATAACAAATTCATAGCACATAGCAAAATTACACGCGTAGAAATATAAAAAAAACGAGCATCCCAGTGGGACACTCGATTTTTTGTTCAGTCAAAGTGAGTAGTTCTTACTTTACCTTGGCAACGATAGCCTTGAATGCTTCTGCATGATTCATAGCGAGGTCAGCGAGCACCTTGCGGTTGATCTCAATACCTGCCTTGTGCAGAGCGCCCATCAACTGGCTGTAGCTCATGCCTTCGAGGCGAGCGGCAGCGTTAATACGCTGAATCCACAGAGCGCGGAAGGTACGCTTCTTGTTCTTACGATCACGATAAGCGTAGGTTAAGCCTTTCTCCCAAGTGTTCTTGGCAACGGTCCAGACGTTCTTGCGAGCGCCATAGTAGCCGCGGGTGAGCTTCAGAATTCTCTTTCTTTTTGCACGTGAAGCAACGTGATTTACTGATCTTGGCATAGTTTTGTTTGTTTTTTGAACGTAAGCGGATTGCAAGATTGATGACAGATGGATGATGATTGACGAATATCTCTCATCTCTAATCTTTAATCTCTAATCTTTAATCTCTTCACAAGCTTAAGCGTTCGGTTTGACTTTGGGTGATTTCCTTTCAGAAATACTTGTTTAACTCTCTACCTAACGTGGATTAGCGAAGAAGGAGCAGTTCGCGTACCTGCTTTGTGTTAGCGGAGACCACGAGGTCAGCGTGCTGCAGGTTTCTTTTCTGTTTCTTACCTTTCTTTGTCAGGATGTGACTGTGATAAGCGTGATGACGCTTAATCTTACCCGTTCCGGTGAGGATGAAGCGCTTCTTAGCACCGGAATTAGTCTTTACTTTTGGCATTTTTTTGTTATTTAAATTGTTATTATTAACGGCGTGGCAACGCATATACCGGGCGCAGCGCACAGCCTCTTTCTCTTAATCGTCCCAGTCTTCGCCTTCCACCTTCGGACCTGTATATTCCTTGGGGGCTTTCTGCTGGGGTTTCTTGCGGACTTCAACCTCTGCCTCTGCAGAGCCGTCCAGGAGATCGTCATCGTCGTCCGCAATAGCCTTCTTAGGAGTGACTTTCTTGGGTGCGATGAACATGATCATTCGTTTACCTTCAAGAACCGGCATTGACTCTACCTTGCCATATTCCTCCAGATCTTGTGCGAAACGGAGGAGGAGTACCTCGCCCTGCTCTTTGAACAGGATGGAGCGGCCACGGAAGAACACATAAGCCTTCACCTTGTCGCCGTCAGAAAGGAAACCAATGGCGTGCTTCAGCTTGAAGTTGTAGTCGTGGTCGTCGGTCTGTGGTCCGAAACGGATCTCTTTCACTTCGACTTTCGCCTGCTTGGCTTTCATCTCCTTCTGGCGTTTCTTCTGCTGATAGAGGAACTTGGAGTAGTCAATGAGTCGGCAGACGGGCGGCTCGGCATTGGGTGAAATCTCCACGAGGTCAACACCTTTCTGCTCTGCCAGATGGATAGCATCACGCACGGGAAGGACGGTGGACGCAATGTCATCACCGACGATTCTCACTTCGCGAGCACGGATCTGCTCGTTGACTCGATACTGATTCTTCAGGTTGTCTTTTTTCATTGCGGGCGCAAAGTTAATACTTTTCTGTCATTTGACGCACTTCTTCGTTGATTTTCTTTGCAAAATCATCGATTTTCATGCTTCCTTGATCACCTTGCCCCTGTTTTCTTACACTTACAGTGCCTTCGACAGCTTCTTTTTCACCCACGATGAGCAGGTAAGGAATGTGCTTCATTTCGTTGTCGCGAATTTTACGACCAATCTTCTCAGCACGATCGTCGATAACTGCACGAACGTCGGCCTGCTTGAGGGCGGCCTGTACCTGCTGGGCATAATCATTGAATTTCTCAGAGATAGGCAGGACAGCTACCTGGTCGGGCGTGAGCCAGAGGGGGAAGTGACCGGCGGTGTGTTCGATGAGCACGGCAACGAAACGCTCCATAGAACCGAAGGGCGCACGGTGAATCATCACAGGACGGTGCTTTTGGTTGTCCTCGCCAGTGTATTCAAGCTGAAAGCGCTGTGGGAGCTGATAGTCAACCTGAATCGTTCCGAGCTGCCAACGACGACCGATAGCATCCTTGACCATGAAGTCGAGCTTAGGACCATAGAAGGCAGCCTCACCTAACTCAGTCTTAGCCTTCATGCCTTTCTCGGCACAAGCATCGATGATGGCCTGCTCAGCAGTTGCCCAATCCTCGTCGGTGCCGATATATTTCTTCTTGTCGTTGGGGTCACGCAGGGAAATCTGCACTTCCACGTTGTCCTCGCTGAAATTGAACGTCTTAAAGACGCGCTGGATGATATCAATCACATTGATGAACTCGCGCTTTACCTGATCCGGACGGCAGAAGATGTGCGCATCGTCCTGCGTGAAGCAACGTACACGGGTCAAGCCGTGCAGCTCGCCGCTCATTTCATAGCGATAGACGGTGCCGAACTCGGCACAACGGAACGGCAGCTCCTTGTAAGAGCGCGGACGGTTAGCAAAGATCTCACAGTGGTGAGGGCAGTTCATGGGTTTGAGCAAGTACTCCTCACCTTCCTCAGGAGTCTGAATGGGTTGGAAGCTGTCCTTGCCGTAATGATCCCAGTGACCAGAGGTCTGATAGAGAATCTTACCGCCGATGTTAGGGGTAATAACTTCCTGATAGCCATATTCACGCTGGATCTTACGAAGCATCTCCTGCAGGCGCAGACGCATATCAGTGCCTTTGGGGAGCCAGATAGGCAAGCCCTTGCCGACACGCTCGCTGAACATGAAGAGCTCCATCTCCTTACCGATTTTGCGGTGGTCACGCTTCTTGGCCTCTTCGAGCATGAGCAAGTACTCATCAAGCATCTTTTTCTTGGGGAAGGTAATACCATAGAGACGTTGCATGCTTTCGCGTTCGGCATCGCCACGCCAGAAACAACCAGCGACACTGGTGACCTTAGCAACCTTAATCTCGCCTGTGTTGACGAGGTGCGGACCACGACAGAGGTCTGTGAAATTACCCTGCGTATAGGTGGTGATAGTGCCATCCTCCAGATCCTGGTCGATATGCTCGCACTTAAAGGTCTGACCAGCAGCAGCAAACTCTTTCAATGCCTCGGCCTTGGGTACCTCACGACGCACCACGGGCTCCTTCTTGGAGGACAGTTCCTTCATCTTAGCTTCAATCGTAGCGAAGTCGCTTTCACCGATCTGCTTGCCGTCGGGCAGAACAACATCGTAGTAGAAGCCGTTCTCGATGGCAGGACCAAAGCCGAACTGAATGCCGGGATAAAGCTCTAGCAATGCCTCGGCCATGAGGTGGGCACTTGTATGCCAGAAGACGTGCTTACCCTGCTCGTCGTCCCATTTGTAGAGCACCAGCGTAGCATCTTCAGTGATGGGACGGTTCAGTTCCACGGTCTCGCCGTTCACAGCACAAGCCAGAACATCGGCAGCCAAACGCGGAGAGATACTCTCTGCAATCTCATAACCCGTTACGCCGGCCTCGCGTTCGAGGACAGAGCCATCGGGAAGTGTAATCTTAATCATCTTGAATATGTTGCTTTTCTAATATTTTGACAATTCGGCCGCAAAATTACAATAATAATTTGGAACAGCCGAACAAATCCCCCACTTTTTCCACATTTCCCTCCCACTTCCCTCCTTTTTCCTATATAATATTATAAATAGTTCTGAAACACCTTCATCCAACGAGGAATGAGAATTATAAAAGGGAATCAACTATTTGCAGTTCAAAATGTGTTTTTTTCATTATTATTTGCATTTTTAAATGTAAACAGATAGTTTTGCACCCGTAAACTCTTTCGGTATATTAAAAGCAATAATGGGACGCCGAGGAAGACGATGGTCTTTCTGGAGTTCTACCAGAGCTTGGTCAATGACTTCCAAGTGCACTTCCGTCAGTTCATTTATCTCATTTTGGTCATGTACAGTAAAGGCAAAAGCTCCATAACGGCTACTACCCCAACTTGAGGTGCCAATTTGGCATCTCAAGAATTCATCATGTGAACAAATGTTCCTACGTGTAGTAACTTTTAGTCCCTTTGTTCAATTTTGAAATATACAAACATTAGTGTCCGGACACTAATGAAGAGAACTTGTTGATTACATCATAGCTGCGAGGAAATTCTCATAGCCCAGCTTGTCGATGTAGTTCAGGTACTGGCACTCCCAAGCCATGTGCTCTTTCTCGCCATCAATCCATTTCTCGATGAGTTTCTTAGTGGGATAGTCATCGTTGAAGGCTTCGGCCAACTCGCTCAAAGTCTTGACAGCATCCGGCTGGAAGTCAGACTCAATCTGCTGCTTGGGATCGTCGTAGAAAGGGAACTCAATGGTCTTCATAGCCTCCTGCAGGTCAGCAGGCTTGCAGCCGAGTTCTACCAGGCGGTTCAGAACTTCCTCTGCCTCGTCCCACTCCTCTTCGGCTTCTTCCTTCCACTTGTCGGCCAGTTTGTTCCAGCCCTGGAGACGGCAGTAAGCCGAGAAGGCAAAATGTTGTTTACTGTTTCCAAACCATACAGCGCCAGCTTGGGCAAACTGCTTCAATGCTTCTTCTTTAGTCATAATGATTTCGTTTTAAAGTGATTAAAATTGGAAATTAGAAAGTTGTAAGTATAAACTGACGGAAATTGTCGAGATCTTGTTTGTTGGGATGTCCCATGTGAACAGGTCCCATCGATCCCCTACATGTAAACTCCTTCTCAGAGACCGTGATGCCCCTTGCCTGAAGCATCTCTCGCATCTGCGGCACAGGCGAATTGATGATGGCACTCGAACCGAAGCAGACAACACGCTTTACCATATTGGGAGTAAGCGTATTAATGAACTCAACGATGCTGCTGTCCACCTTTCCCAAGAACACACCCGCACCTAAATAGAGTGTATCAACAGGTTCTGTCAGGCGAACTGTTGCCAGTTCTGGACGAGTGTTAGTGAGCTCGCCGACAATGTTTGCCATCTTTGTTGTATGGCCAAACTTACTATAATAACGGATTGCTGTTTTCATTCTTGCAAATATTTTGTTTAATCTCTAATTTCCGCAACACTATAATTTAATATTTTTTATAAGCACCTGAGCAACAAA
>CAMZCM010000017.1 GCA_947305005.1 uncultured Prevotellaceae bacterium
CCGGGGTCATCGTTGGCCCACGTCGTCGGGCTTCCCCCGATGAGCATCACGAGCATGAGCATCAGCACTTGCAGCCCGAACGCCCTGCGTCCCAACCGCCTGAATCCTTGTTGTTCTTTTGTCTTCATGGTCTTTATCTTTTTGGTTTATTTCATTGCAGTATTTCTGTTATTCTCGGCACAATCTGTTTACGTGATAGTTCTTCCTTGGAGTAGGTTACACCTTCACGGAGCGACGGTCCGAAGATGGCCTCGGCCACAGCCTGAGTCCCTTCACCGTAATAGATGAAATAGGTGCCGTCTTCCACGAAAGGCGTGTCAGGATCGCTCTCGTCGGGATTGGGTACAAGATTATCGATCTTGGCAAACAGCATGTCGCGCCTGTTGTCGCACATCACCTGGGGCATCACGCCCAACATACGGCTGATAAAGTCATCCATCTCGCTTGCCTTGCAATTAAGCGAACCGAAACCGATAGCCTTGCCACCTATCTCATACTCCTTATAGTCCGAGAGAAAGATCTCGCCATCGCTCATGCCATCGTAATTATTGGCGGCATCGGCCATCTGGCGGTTAATCTCTGCCACTTTGTCCTCCAACTGCAACTGGGCGACCAGCGCCGTCCATGCCACGGAGTCCTCATGCTGAGTGGTAGTCTTGGTGAGATTACGTGTGTCCGACAGCAATCCGGCAAGCAGAATGCGGGCAGTCTCATCGTCGATGTCGACACCTGTCTCCCTGTACATCTCGTAGATGATGGTGCAGGTGGAGCCAATCATCTCTCTGCGAACGTAGGGAATGCCGCTGTCCTGAATGTCGCCCTCTACGTGGTGGTCTATCTTCTGTAGGATGATAGCCTCCCTGGCACCGTCCACACACTGGGCATAGTCGGTGTGGTCGGTCAGTATGAGCCGTGTCTGCGGCACCACACTGCTCTTCAATTCGGGCAGTTCAAAGCCGAACACGCCAGAGATATAGGCTGTCTCGCGGTTGGTCGCACTCGACACCTTTGCCTTGCAGTTGTAGCCCAGCGCATTCATCAGCTTGGCATAACCCAACGACGAACAGACGGCATCCACGTCAGGCGTTTTGTGACCATACACGAATGTCGTGTCTGCTCCCCAGTCGAGCGTTTTCAGCATAGCGCGAAACGCCTTCCCCTGTTCGGGTATCACCAGAGGATCGTCTTCCGACGAGCATGAGGTGAATAGTCCCAAGCCACAGACGAGGATGGTGGCCATCAGCCAAAGTCTATTCTTATTCATAGTCTTTATCTTTTTCCTGTTATTGTTTTGTAAGTTTCAGCCCCGTGGCATCCACGTATTCTCCTTCAACGAGCGTGGCATTGGCCGTGCCGCTATAGGTATTGCCGTTGCCATCACCGACGGTGAAGTTGAAGGTGCTCTGCGCGGCGGTGGGCAGCAGGGCGACATAGACCTCCGTCTGACCAGAGGCAGTAATCGTGAGGGGCGCTGTGATATCTGCACCCGTTGCATGGACATCATTCTGCGCCGTATTGACACCGATGGCCACCGTAGCCGACTGCGGATATTTTCCGTTGTTTGAGTCACCAGTGCTATAACTAATGCTGAGTGACTTGATGGGGATGGCATCGCCCGTATTCTTATCCTTAAACGAGAACTTGCACACCGTCAGCAGGCTCTTCATCTTCCCTATCGTGGCGTTGGCCGTCGTTTCGGTCACCTCTGTCACGGTTGCCTTGCCAAAGACGTAGTGGTAGTTGGTGGCGAGCTTGCTGAGCGTGCCGTTCTGTCCCGTGAGCGAGATGGTATAGCTATCGTTCGTCTCGAAAGTCGTGGCTGGATAGACCACCGCCAGGTAGTCACCAGCAAGGCAATACACGTCGCCCGTGAACTGCGAGGTAGCAGCGGTGCTGGCCGCCGTCAGCCCTCCACTGTAAACATCATAATTCATAGGATTGGTCCTGCTCAAATTGCAGTACGTCAGCCCGTCGCCCGCCGTCCACGAGGCGGTGAGGATGCCGTCACCCTCAGCAAGCGAGGCACGTGTCAGCATCTGACGTGCCGGAGCATCTTCTGTCTCCGTAATAGTAATGCGGCGCACCTTCACGCCGTCGTCAGGCGTTGTCGTCACCTCATTTTCGGGCTTGACCGTTACCTCGTCGTCATTGTCCGAACAGGCTGTCAACCCGCTAAGCATCATGCCGCCGAGCATCCAAAGCATCAATATCGTCTTTTTACTATTCATCTCTCCTTATTCTTTTTCGTTATTCTTCCTGTTCAAAGCCGCTTCCTGACTTACTGTAGCCGGGAATCTCTCCGCTCACCGTGAGCAGATGATGCCGCTGCTGAAGGGTAACTACCCTCATCGTCGGTTTATCGTACTGTCTTTTATTCATCTTTATCATTCTACTTTGATTTTTATTTCTATTTTATCTTACAGTATCGCTACGCTATCCGCACCCTATCCGAATGCTATCTCTACGCCCTTCCTTCTTCCTTGCTACAAGGATTAAAGGAGCACTGTAAAACGCTAAGAGGCGTACCAAAACCCTGAGTTAGAATTTTGATGCGCCTCTTGGCATATTCGGAACATACTGAGTATAAACAATTTAGGGGGGGCAGATAGCCCTGCAACCCTTTCGGGTTGAGAGTATTACTCATCCGCCATAGCCTCATGAGTGGAGCCATTGCATTGAGTGCGTCTATATGGAAAAAGTGCTCAGTCATATTCATTATTATTTCTTTCTTCACGTTGCCATGTTCTTTCGATTAGAAAAACTTTGCGATGCAAAGTTACGAAAAAATCGGGAAACTCCCTATATTAGCCATGTTAAAAATACGAATGCAACCCCTTTTCACCTCATTTTTTTGCCTCAAAACGCCATCTTTGCATTTCTTTTTCACAATTTTCATTCGCTTTTACTCCATTATAATAATGTATTATAGAAATTCTATGATACTACGTGACAAAAAGAGGAGACTGAAACAAAATGTTTACGCATTGTTTACGCAAACATGAAAAAAGCACTTGCGAGTTTATCGCAAGTGCTTGATTTTTAGTGTGGACCAGCCAGGGCTTGAACCTGGGACCTCCAGATTATGAGTCTGTTGCTCTAACCAACTGAGCTACAAGTCCGATATATGTAGGCCGATTGAGCCTTTGCGGGTGCAAAAGTAATGCAAAAAGCGGGGACTTCCAAGAAATCCCCACAAAAAGTGTGTTAAAGTGGTATTATTCTTCTAATACATCGATATGGGCGAGGGTTTGTAGCCGACGCATAGCAGCAGCATCGTTCTTGGGACAAATCATGAGAACGCCATCCTCTTCCGTAATTACGAAATTGTCAAGTCCGCTGATGGCAGCCAGATGCCCAGAAGGCAGTCGGACAATATTACCAGAAGCATCATCGAAGAGCGCTTCACTGTGAATGCTGACATTGTTATGGCCATCAACTTTTACCTCAGTGGGAGGGCGAGGCGTATTGTGCTGCTCATTGTGAATAGCATCTGTAGCTATGCCGTTCCATGTTCCAAGGTCGGCCCAGCCGAAGTGACAACGTTGAACATAACGGTGTTCTGTATGTTCCAGTAGGGCATATTCGAGTGAAAGATTGGGGAGGGAGGCGTAGCATTGAGGGGCCTTGTCTGTGGTCGCTGTGGCTCCCATGTTGATGAGCTCAGGAAAGTCATTACGGTATTCGGGAACATGCTTCACGATATTGTTGATCATGTACTGTGCTCCGAAGACAAAAAGTCCGGTGTTCCATAAGAACTCACCGCTCTCCATGAACATTCGGGCAAATTCAACGTCTGGCTTCTCTGTAAAAGCTTTAACGCGGAAGATGTCACTCGAGCGCTTTGCGGGTTCGCCCATCTGTACGTAACCATAGCCTGGCTCGGGACGTGTGGGCGCTACGCCAAGCGTGATTACTCCTTCATTGGTGCTGGCTATTTCCATAGCATGAAGGACATCATGTTCAAAGGCGAGGTCGTCATAGATTTCCTGATCCGCAGGTGTAATAACGATGCTTGCCTCTGGACATAGGTTGGCAATGGCACTGGTGTACCACGTCACAGGTGCCAATGTCCCACGACGGACAGGTTCTGCAAGAATCTGATGCCGCTGTAACTGTGGTAACTGCTCAAGAAGTAGTGGAACATAGGTTTCCAGCGTGGAAACGTAGATGTTCTCAGGCGCAATAAAACGTAGGAAACGTTGATAGGTCTGTTGGATGAGTGTATAGCCTGTCCCGGCAAGATCTTTGTATTGCTTAGGACATGCTTCCCGACTTGCCGGCCATAATCTGCTACCCACACCACCGGCGAGGATGAGGCAGTAATTATTTTTTGACTGGGTCATGAATACAGGTTAGATGACAGTATATTCAGTTTTTCATCGGCTAAAGTAGTATCTTTTTTGTGTCTGTGCAAACTTCTTAGCCATTATTTGTATAAAAAGGATTGTTTTTACGAAAAAACAAGTAATTTTGTGCACAGAATCATCAAGAAACACATTCCACAGATGGATGTTAAGATAGAAGAAAGCTGGCGTCAGCGTCTAGCAGCAGAGTTTGAGAAACCATATTTTGCAGACTTGGTCGCATTCGTGCGCCAAGAATATGCTTCGACACCTTGTTATCCACCCGGAAGTAAGATATTCAATGCATTTAATACAACGCCCTTTGAGGCTGTGAAGGTGGTGATATTAGGGCAGGATCCTTACCATGAGCCTGGACAGGCTATGGGGCTTTCATTCTCAGTGCCCGATGGCGTTCCTCTTCCACCTTCGCTTCGTAATATCTATGCTGAAATCAAAAGTGAGTTGGGGGTGATGCCTCCTGTCTCGGGAGACTTAACACGGTGGGCACGTCAAGGTGTATTGCTTTTGAATGCAACGCTCACTGTTCGTCAGGGGCAAGCGGCTTCACATCAACGTCGTGGTTGGGAGATTTTTACCGATGCGGCCATTCGTGCTCTTGCGACTGAGCGTGAACATCTTGTTTTTCTTTTGTGGGGTGCTTACGCTGGAGCAAAGTCTCAGTTCATAGATCCTCAGCGTCATCTTGTTCTTCGTTCCGCTCATCCGTCACCGCTTTCGGCATCGCGTGGATTCTTTGGAAATCATCATTTCCAGCTTTGTAACGACTACCTTATTCGCACGGGACAAACTCCCATTATGTGGTGATAATGGAAAGCGGTGCATGATAAAGTGTGTATCATTTTCAGTCTCTCTGTATAGGGTCTTTTCTTTGTGAAAGATTGTGACTGGTCTTCGTATTTGTTTTTATTTATTCATCTCAGAGACGTCTTCTGTGGCGTTGGTGCCGGCTTCAATGGAGGCTCCATATTCAGTGAGTGCATAAAAGATATAGCAGAAAACGCCGATGCCGAGGAGAAGAAGTATGGTATATGGCCATGTGTCATTGGGATAACAGGCTGTTACGATAACACTGCCTATGCCAAAGAGTACGATGAGGTGACAGCTTATGGAGATGGAATGTTGGAAGCTGATGACAGAGGTGCGTGCCTCATCGGTCCACCACCTCGCATTGCTCTCATTAATGGGGAGTGCTGCCGTTTGGCGACTTACACGATAAAGGGTACGATAAAGAACAAATGCCACATAGCTGGCATGGGTGAAGAAGATAAGGAACTGATACGTGAAGACTGAAAAACGCAGGACACTTGCCCAATAAATGACAAGACCTGTGAAAAGAATGGAAAGATCACGTATAATGACTTGGCGTGTCAGGTAGAATGGATTAAGAAGGGATATGTGTCCCCATCCGAAGAATACCGCACCAATATGGAAATAGCTTACAGTGAGGGCGCTGGCTGCTACGGGCCATTCAGTACGCCAATGGAAGAAATAATGCATGAGGAAACCGATCCCGAATACAAAAAAAGTAAGGGCGGTGAAACTACGTGAATGACGATAAACGTCATAATAACGGTAGGCATAGTTGTTATGCACCAAAACAAGTGCCATGGCCATGTTCACAACGGCTCCTAATATAAGTGCAATATCATATAATTGTTGTTCCATGAACGTTGTAATAATAGTCGTTTCAGTCTAAATCGCTACAAAGGTATATGATTTAATGATGATAATGTGTACAAAAATCCACAATGGTGTACAAAAATCCATAATATGGTGTACAAATTCTGCTTATTTGTACACTTGTTTCAGCGGTATATTTTTGTGCAATTAATAGAATCTTTATATCTTTGTCGCGATTTTGCGCATTCAAACAAAAATGGAGATTGTACAAAGTTGTGCGATGATGCTGATGTCTATGTTGGCATTAACATTAGCTTTCCTCCTTCCCCGACGGGTGGCGGCAGATAGGATATTCAGTCGTGCACGTTGGCTAATGACGTTTGGAACAGCTTTGCTTGCAATTCAATTTTTTCTACAATATACCATAGGTTTCCGAAGAATGGGTGTGACACAAGCGGTCATGATCAATATCTTGTTTTTTATCCCTTGTATTGTATTCATGAGTGTCGGTATCCTATATTTGCAACGACGTGGACGTATCACTTTGCGCGATTGGCTTCCTGGCCTCATTGTGTGGGTGCTAATCATATGTCTCTTCGCCTCTGTCGTTTTGATAAGTGGGCAACCCCTGTTGGCTGATACTCCGCAAATGCGCAGGGCAGAATATATCGCTAGTATTGTCTATTGCTTGTTGCAATGTCATTTTACTTATGTACATTTTTGTGAGAATCGTCGTATATCCCATGCTCTGAATAACTATTATGACCATGAGATGGGGGATTTGATTCGTTGGCTGACTAGAAGTATAAAGATGTTAACCTTGGTGGCGCTGTTAGCTCCATTCATCATTTTCAGTTCTGGAATCCCATTGATGATTTACGCTATCTTACTGTTCTTCTCTATCTATTACATGGTTTTCTGCTTTATTTGTTATGGTGTAGGCAATGACATTCGTCGAGTAGAAGAGGCTGAACAAAATGAGGAGGAGGCAGTGATGGATGCGAGTCGCTCTAGTCATGAACTGTCGGCAGGTGATTATAGTCGAGTAGATTATGCCGTGAAACAGTGGGTTCAGAAAGGTGGACATCTTCGTAGTGGTATCACAATGCAGACGGCAGTCTCAGAGATGAAACTACCTCGCTACTTACTAATCAACTGGTTAAAGACGACAGAATACGATGTGTTCAACAATTGGTTAGCTCACTTACGCATAGAGGAAGCGAAACGCTTGATGGAAGAGCATCCGGAATGGTCGAATGATACGATTGGCCAACAATGTGGTTTTAATACCCGAAACTATTTCCAAACGGTCTTCCGAAAGCAGGTTGGGATGACCCCCGCTCAGTATATGGAATCTTTGGGAGATAATCCCAGTTTAGAATCAAAATGCTTGTCGTGAAATGGTAGAACGTATTCCTCCGATCCTAGAAGTTGGCGGTGTGTTGTTATCGTCAGATATCTTGACAGAAAGATTCTGTTGTGATCTTGATGCATGTGGTGGCGCCTGTTGTGTGGAGGGAGATGCAGGGGCGCCAGTTACTCTTGATGAGATTGGTGAGATTGAAGAATCTTTGGATGCAGCATGGCCGATGATGTCAGCTTCTGCACAGACTGTCGTAGATTGCCATGGGGTCGCTTATACAGATACAGAAGGCGAGTTGGTTACCAGCATTGTCAACGGGAAGGATTGTGTCTTTACGGTTTATGAGAATGGCTGCTGCCTTTGTGCTTTGGAAAAAGTTTGTCATCAAGGTAAAGCTCACTTTATCAAGCCTATCTCTTGTGCACTTTATCCTATACGTGAAAAGCGTTTCGCTGAAGGACTTGTAGGATTGAACTATCATCGATGGGCCATTTGCGAGGGAGCTCGAAAAAAAGGATTGGAATTAGATCTTCCCCTCTATCGTTTTCTTCGTCAGCCTCTTATCCGGCGTTTCGGAGAAGAATGGTATCATGAACTGGAAGAAGTGGCGCAAGAGATTGAAAAAATATGTAATGAACAGAAGTAGTATTATTGTAGCATGAGATCATTGCGAAGCATCCTATATATCATCACTTTTTGTGTGCCCTTTTTAATGGCGGAAGGAAAAGGACGTGTTGTCAGATTGGAGACTTCAGTTGGGACAATACGAATAGAACTCTGTAATGAAACTCCGAAGCACCGTGATAACTTTCTAAAGCTCGTGAAAGAAGGGTATTATGATGGTTTGCTTTTTCATCGTGTCATCAAAGATTTCATGATACAAAGCGGAGATCCAGACAGCCGTGTAACCATGGAAGGCGACAGCATAAAGAACAGCCCCAGTCATGAAAAGCCTCTTGGTGAAGGAGGCCCAGGTTATACACTACCGGCAGAATTTAACCTTCCATGGCTCTTTCATGTCCGTGGTGCGGTGGCGGCCGCTCGGGAACCCGATGAGGTTAATCCGGAACAACGTAGCTCAGGTTCGCAATTCTATATTGTCTGGGGACGCTCATGGAGCGAGAACTCATTGGGAAAACAACGTGGAGCGTTGGAAGAATTAGGAATAGAGATGAATTATGAAATGTGGTGTGCTTATCTTCAGTATGGCGGTTCTCCACATCTGGATGGACAATATACCGTTTTTGGCAATGTCATCAGTGGCATGAAGGTCGTTAAGGCTATACAGGCTGTAAAGACGGATAAGGATGACAGGCCGATAGAGGACGTCTTCATAAAAAAAGCAGTGATAGAAAAATAAAAGAAGAGGGCGAAAAGCCCTCTTCTTTTATGGTAAATGCATTAATTTATGCATCAATATTGGCATAGTTGGCGTTCTTCTCGATAAATTCACGACGGGGAGCGACATCCTCGCCCATCAGCATGGAGAAGACGTAGTCAGCGCCTGCAGCATCTTCAATGGTAACTTGTTTCAACAAGCGTGTCTCGGGATTCATAGTGGTCTCCCAAAGTTGCTCAGGGTTCATCTCACCAAGACCTTTATAGCGCTGTGTATATACTCCCTGCTCTTGACCATCATTATACTTCAGCAAGAATTGCATGCGTTGTTGGTCATTGTAACAATACTCTTCAATCTTACCTTTCTTGCAACGATAGAGGGGTGGGGTAGCAATGTAGAGGTGGCCTTTCTGGATGAGTTCGGGCATATAGCGGTAGAAAAGTGTCATCAGGAGGGTGTCGATGTGGTAGCCATCGACATCGGCGTCGGTCATGATGACGATCTTGTGATAACGTAGTTTGTCATAGTTGGCTTCCTTGCTGTCCTCACCAAGACCGTAGCGTACGCCAAGCGCTTGGATAATGTTGTTAACCTCCTCATGTTCAAAAGCCTTATGCCACATGACGCGCTCGACATTGAAGATTTTACCACGGATAGGCAGAATAGCTTGGAAATGGCGATTGCGGCCCTGTTTGGCGCTACCGCCTGCAGAGTCACCCTCGACAATGAACATCTCGCAGTTGGCGGGATCACGGTCTGAACAGTCTGCTAATTTGCCTGGCAGACCGCCGCCAGACATTGGAGATTTACGTTGAACGCTTTCACGAGCTTTGCGAGCTGCTACGCGTGCGGTTGCAGCCAAAATCACCTTGTCCACAATCAGCTTAGCCTCTTTTGGGTGCTCCTCAAGATAGTTGCTGAGCGCTTCGCCTACAGCTTGTTGTACAGCTCCAGCGACCTCGCTGTTGCCGAGTTTGGTCTTTGTTTGACCTTCAAACTGCGGTTCAGCCACCTTGATGCTGATAACAGCGGTAAGACCCTCACGGAAGTCTTCACCAGAAATTTCGACTTTATTCTTCTCCAAACGCTCCAACTCTTTGGCACATTGGTCTTCTGCGTATTTCTTTAAGGTACGCGTGAGCGCCATGCGGAAACCTTGCAGGTGAGTACCACCTTCAATGGTATTGATATTGTTAACGTATGAATGTAGATTCTCACTATAGGCCGTATTGTACATGATGGCACATTCAATGGGAATGCCCTGCTTCTCAGTGTTCAGGTAGATAACATCGTTGAAGAGGTGGGTACGGGTGGAATCGATGTAACGCACGAATTCCTGCAGACCATCCTTTGAGTAGAAGACGTCCTGACGTGTGTTACCCTCGTCATCGGGGCGCATGTCTGTGAGTGTAATAGTGATACCTGCATTCAGGAATGCAAGCTCACGCATACGGTTAGCAAGGATGTCATATTTATATTCTGTAGTGATGAAGATAGAGCCGTCTGGCCAGAACTGTTGACGTGTGCCGCGCAGTTCAGTCTCACCTACGATTTTGACATCGTAGAGAGGCTTGCCCTTCTCATACTCCTGCTGATATATTTTGCCGTCACGAAAAACTTGACTGGTCATGTGTGTAGAAAGGGCATTGACACAGCTGACACCAACACCATGTAAACCACCAGAGACCTTATATGAGCCTTTGTCGAACTTACCGCCGGCATGGAGAACGGTCATAACGACTTCCAATGCGCTCTTGTGTTCTTTTTCGTGCATATCCACAGGAATACCACGACCGTTGTCTTGTACCGTGATGCTATTGTCTTCATTGATTGTTACCTCAATATGGGTACAATAGCCGGCAAGTGCTTCGTCAATAGAGTTATCGACTGTTTCGTAAACGAGGTGATGAAGACCTTTTTCACTGATGTCGCCGATATACATAGCGGGGCGCTTACGCACAGCCTCTAAGCCTTCTAAGACTTGAATATTACTCGCGCTATAATCTGCGCCATTTTTGATTTCTTCTTCCATGAAGGATTCCTTATTTGGTTTTGATTTTGGTTTGCAAAGATATGAATAATAGCTAAAAGATAAAAGTGAAACGAGAAAAGATTTTAATCGTTTCACATTCTTTCACGCGCGCGTGCGTGTGCGCGATAAATTTAAGGTGACAAAAAAGAGCAAAGAACCAAAAAAGATTCTTTGCTCTTTTAAATCCTGTAATATAACTGATAGCTGAAATATATCTCGGACAGGGATTCCTTAATGTATCAGCCCAGCTTTTGGATATGACGAGCCAACTTGGACTTCAGGTTGGAGGCCTTATTCTTGTGAATGATGTTCACCTTCGCTAATTTGTCCAACATCTTTTGGACAACGGGGAATTGCTTCTCGGCTTCCGCCTTATCCGTAGTAGCACGAAGAGCACGAACAGCTGCACGCATAGCCTTGGCGTAATAACGATTGTGGAGGCGGCGCTTCTGTTCCTGACGGATTCTCTTTAAAGATGACTTATGATTTGCCATTTTAGATCTTGATATATATATTTGTTGAACTTAGTAGTCCATAGCAGAGTCGAACTGCTCTTTAGAGAATGAAAATCTCTCGTCCTAACCGATAGACGAATGGACCAGCGGCTTAATTTGCGGGTGCAAAGGTACGGCAAAAATCAATACGAGCCAAACATTTCTTCGAAAAAAGTTAATAATTAGCTATTTTTAGTCTAATTGAGTGCTTATTATCGAGCTTTTGATTACTTTTGTAGATAATTATTATCTATTGTCTTGTGCGAAGTTTCGGAATAGTTCTTCATTCGGTACGTTATAGCGACTCTCAATTGATAATTGATATCTTCACAGAATCGGCAGGGATGGTGCCGGTCATCGTAAAGATGCCAAGTCGCGGCCGTCGGGGTGCAAAAGCAAGCATGTGGCAACCGCTCTCCTTGGTGGAGTTAGTGTGGGAACCTCATCTGAATGCGAATTTGCAGAAGCCAGTAGAGATATCACTTTGGCGTCCTTGGCGTTCACTTTCAATGGAGCCCTATAAGGCTTCCATGAGTTTGTTTATGAGTGAGTTCCTTTATGGTGCCTTACGTAAAGAACAAGAGAATAGGCCATTGTTTGAGTTTCTTGTGAATGCTTTATCTTGGTTTGATGAATCTGAAGCCCACTTTGCCAATTTCCATATCTTTTTCCTTTTGCATATTACTCGTTTCTTAGGATTCTTTCCAAATGTGGAGGATTGGCAAGAAGGTAGTTTCTTTGATTTGGTATCAGCTACTTTTACGTGTAGTTGCCCCTCTCATATCCATTACCTGCATCCTCAAGAGGCTGCACTTGTCCCTAAGTTTCTACGTATGGATCTTCGTACGATGCAAGTTGTGGGGTTAAACCGTGATATCCGTCGTCGTGTATTAACCGTTATTGCAGAATTTTATCGTCTCCATATTCCTGAGTTCCCAGAAATACGAAGCCTCGACGTGCTCGCCGAGGTCTTCGATTAAGATTGGAGGATGAAGGGACTTATTAATTAAAAGGTAATGGTAAACGCTGGAGCATCGTCGTCTGCTTCGGGGTCAGACTCTTGGTCTCCACGTCCTTTGAATCCTGAACTAGATTTTTCTTGGATGCGTTTGAGCTCATCCTTCTTTCGTTCTGCTGTTGGTGTGGATTCTACCATAGAGATGATATCATCATTGTCGAGATCGCTGTCTGAGAAAATGAAAATTTGACGACGCGGTTTCTGAGGCTTGTTGTCCTCACCGCCATAATATACCTGACGTCGGTTGTCTTTCTCTTCCTGCTCTTCTTCAATGATTCGCCTTGCTTCTTCTTCTTCACGGGTGCGTTTCTGCTCCATTTCCTCCATCCCAGGAATGTTCTGGAGGCCAAAGCCGGAGGCTAATAAGGTAATCTTTACTTTGTCTCCGAGAGAATCGTCGGTTCCCATACCCCATTTGGTTTCCACGCTGTCCTGATTGAACTTGCTCATAAAGTCGTTCACCTCATTCATTTCTTCCATCGTAAGCTGGCTATTTTGGTCGCTGCGGCTGAAAGTAATGTAGAATAGAACTTTCTTGGAGTTGAAGATATCGTTATTGTTCAATAACGGACTATGAAGTGCTTCTTGGAATGCTTTAGTTACACGGTTCTCTCCCTCTCCATATCCTGTGGACATAATTGCTACGCCACCATCTTTGAGGACGGTTTGAACATCTTTGAAATCAAGATTGATGATACCTCGCATGGTAATGATTTCGGCAATGCTTTTAGCGGCAATACTTAGGGTGTCGTCCGCTTTGGCAAATCCATTGAGAACAGTAAGCTCAGGATAGATCTCACGTAAGCGTTCATTGTTGATGACAAGAAGAGCATCTACGTGCTTGGACATCTCCTCTACACCATCCAGTGCTTGGTCGATTTTCTTGTGTCCTTCAAAACGGAAAGGAATGGTAACAATGCCGACCGTAAGAATATCTAGTTCACGGGCGCATTGTGCTACAATAGGAGCTGCGCCAGTTCCTGTTCCTCCGCCCATACCTGCCGTTATAAAAGCCATGCGCGTACCATCCGTGAAAAGTTCCCGGATTTGGGGAAGTGAGTCTAATGCGGCCTTACGCCCTACTTCAGGACGGTTGCCAGCGCCAAGCCCTTCGCCCATTTGGAGCTTTGTCGGAACGGGGGAATCTGTGAGTGCTTTATTATCCGTGTTACATAACACATAAGTCACATCGTGAATACCTTCGTTGAACATATGTGTCACGGCATTTCCGCCGCCACCGCCTACACCAACGACCTTGATGATGCTTGGATTGTTAACTTTCAGGTTGAACTGGATGCCTCCAGATTCATTATTATAATCTTCTGCCATAGCGATAGTCTTGTTAGCAAATTTATGAATGAAAAAATTATTTCTCTTCAACGAGGTCGCTGGCAAGGTCTTTAAACCATTTTCCAACGCGTGAGAATCTGCTTGGTCCTTTCTTTTCTACAACCTTTTCTTCTTCTTCCTCTTCAGCAGTAGGAACAGTCTGTGCCTCTTCTACTTTGGGGTCTTTGACAACACCTTCTCCCGTCCCAAAAGAGGGAAGTCCGGTAAATATCGGTTCTTCCTTTGTCGGATCAAAAAGACCAGGCTCTGCTGGGCGTTCGCTCGTACACTCTTCCTCACCGCGACGTAACATAGCTACCAACGTGGCCAATGTATTTGTTTGTGGATCGAGTTTTAAACTTGTAGTAAACTCAGTGGTGGCGGGCATCATTCGTGTCTTCACTTTGTCAAAGTGATGATATTGTATGAAGGCTTTTTCCAAGTTGTGGATATTGGCAGCACCACCCGTAAATACAATACCGGAGAGTAAGCGGTTGGAATAGTTCTTTACCTGCTCCCATACATTACTCAATATCTCTTGTTGACGTGCTTCGATGATTCCCAAGAGCTGCTTCTCCTCAATATTTCGGTCAATGCTGATGTGTATGGTTTGCGATTCTTCAGAGCCTGCCTCGTCAGTGTATGCGGAACCATGTGTACGCTTGAGCATCTCAGCTTCCTCTTGTTCGATATGTAGAATTGAAGCGATGTCAGCTGTGATATTATTGCCACCTAACGGAATAACTGCCAAATGACGTAATATGTTTTTCTCATAAATGGCAACGGTTGTTGTTTCTGCACCGAAATCAACCAAAGCACATCCGGAGCGTTTCTCAGGATCCGTAAGGAGGTAGCCAGATAACAGGAGAGGAGAGATGAAAAAGTCCGCCTTCTCTAATTTAGCTCCTTCGAGACAATGGCGTAGATTCTCACATAGGGTTTTACGGGCAATGATATTTTTGAAACAGCCTTCAATGCGGTCGCTCATGATGCCAACAGGTTCCGTTGTCATATGCGTACCAACTCGATATTCCTGTGTGACTACATCAAGAATTTCAGATCCTGCGTAGGGTTGAAGACGATTATCGTCCTTCAATCCATCGATGATGTCTTCACTGATAGCAACTTTTGTGTCCAATTGCCTGCATACTGTATTCCCAACCGTACGCAACGATTGGCCTGTTACACCGACATAGACCTTGTGGACATAGACCTTTTGGCGTTCTTCAATGCGCTTGATAACAGTCGCAATAGTCTGAATGGTCTTGTCAATGTTGTACACGACACCTTTGCGAATACTGTCAGGTGTACTTTCTTTTTCAAAGCCTAAAACTTGTAGGCTTCCATCAGGGCGTTTTTTCCCAATCATGGCACGGACTGACGAGGAGCCCAGCTCAATGGCAACAATGTTTTTCTCAACTCCCATATCTTGTATGATTATATATGATTAATTCTTTGTGCAGATAACTTGGTTGTTATATTTCAAGTTGATTGTACGATAACGATTCCATCCCGCCTTGTTCAAGCCTTCAGTGTAGAATGTACGCATACGACTAAGTTTGTCTTTTAGGCAGGAAGTGTCACCTAATAAGATAATGTGATCTCCTATTCGAGGTGTTATTTCCAATTCTCCCTTCTCGTTAACGTGAATTTCTTGAATCTGTTTATTCCAGAAATCGTCTTTTCCTAAAGCTATTCCCATCGGGGCATATAAAGAACCGGCTGTAGCTCGTTGGATGTCCCCGGTCATGACAATAAGATCAATCTGATGATGTCCACGTGGCATCGTGCCGCCTCGATGATCTATATAAAAATCCTCACCATCTTTATTAAGTATATGCAGAACGGGAATTCGCGGAGCTACTTTGATAGTGACATGACCTTCGGCCGTTATATGGCATAGTGCTTCGTCAATATACGGACTGGATGTTAATACCGTTTCTAATTGCGACAAGTTGACGTCTTTTAATGCTTTGCCCTCTGGGAATAGCTTGTGAGCCACCAATAATTCACGCACTTCGTTTTCATTGATGAAGTCCGTGCTATCGGGGTCATAAACGATGACATCAAGTCCACGACATATCTGTTCGCCTTCTGGCCGGTTGAACGTTGTGAGGGCGAAGATGAAATAGGCGGCAGCGACCGTCAATATAGCTATTTTCAGGAGGGTCTTGAAGACTTTCATAGGTGCTTATACGTTGTTCTTGCTTTCGACAATACGGGCAATGTCATCAGCATAGTTGTCAAGATCTCCAGCCCCTAAGGTAATAAGGACATCGAACGGAGTAGTACGTACGACATCTAAGACATCGGCTTTGCGGATAATACGTTTGTCAACATTTGGACGAAGGTTCTCAAGGATGAGCTGACTGGAAATTCCAGGAATTGGTAGCTCGCGAGCCGGATAAATTTCAGTGAGAATGACTTCATCGAGTAAAGAAAGGGCATCGGCGAACTCATGATAAAAGTCTCGTGTGCGAGTATAAAGGTGGGGCTGGAAGATGCCAACGATACGTTTCCCAGGATATACTTCTCGGATACTTTGAATACTTTGGCGAATCTCTTCGGGGTGATGAGCATAATCACTTAAATAGGCTATATGCTTGTTTCTGAAATGGAAGTCAAAGCGACGGCCAACGCCCTTAAAGGAGGCCATACCACGTCGGATTTCTTCAGCCGTTAATCCTGCAATTTGTGCAAGAGCCATGGCTGCAATACCGTTTTCGATATTGATACTGACAGGCACCCCTAATTGTATGTCTTTAATATTTCCAAAAGGCGAGATGAGGTCAAATACAATTTCTCCTTCACCGATACGGATGTTTTCAGCATGAAAGTCTCCGGTGTTTCGATTATATGTGTAGGTCGTTACGTTGGAAGGGACATTTGGCTGCATCTTTAGGCCTTCATGGATGATGAGATATCCTTGGGGCTGAATCAGTTCTGTGTAATGGCGAAAACTTTCTAAATAAGCTTCTTCTGTTCCATAAATATCAAGATGGTCTGGGTCTGTGGCTGTAATAACCGTGGCGAAGGGTGATAGCCAGTGGAAAGAACGATCAAACTCATCTGCTTCAATAACTACATAATCACTATTGGGCGCAAGTATATAGTTTGTCCCGTAGTTCTTTGTAATACCACCTAAGAAAGCGTTGCAATCCACATGGCTTTGATGAAGCAGATGGGCCGTCATACTGCTGGTGGTGGTCTTTCCATGCGTACCAGCTACGCACAAACCTTTATGGTCATGGGTTAACATACCCAAGACTTGTGCCCGTTTTTGCAAGTTAAAATGATGGGCCATAAAGTATTGTAATTCGCTGTGGTCTGTAGGTATGGCTGGCGTATAGATGACTAATGTTGCTGTTTCATCCTTGCAGGATTCCGGTATCTGGTGTACATCGTCTTCATAATGAATGAGCGCTCCTTCCTTTTCCAACTCACGGGTAAGGGAGGTCGGTGTTTTGTCATAGCCGCCGACGATAAGGCCGCGCTGCAAGTAATAGCGCGCGATAGCACTCATGCCGATACCGCCAATTCCAATGAAATAGATTGCCTTTATGATCATGATGTCTAGATATTCGATATGAGTTTTAAAACTTCTTTTGCAATAATGTTGGCAGAGTCAGGGAGCCCCATCGCTTTTGCATTTTCTCCTAAACGTTTGAGGACTGTGTCGTCAGTTGCCACAGTGAGCGCTAATGGTATAAGCTTCTCCTGTGCTTCAACATCACGAACCATGAGCGCCGCTTCCTTGTTGACCAATGCCATGGCGTTGTGTGTCTGGTGGTCTTCGGCGACGTTGGGTGAAGGTACGAGAATGGAAGGTTTGCCTAGAAGACATAATTCAGAGATGCTGCTGGCACCTGCACGGCTAATAACTAAGTCTGCTGCACGATAGGCCTCATCCATATGGTTGATAAAATCTGTAACCTTCAAATTGGCGGGACAACCTTTCGCAGAAAGAGTTTCCTTAATGGCCTCAAAATAATACCCACCTGTTTGCCAAATGACCTGTACTTTACTATCCGCAATGCGGCTAAGATTGCTGATGACACTTTCGTTAATGGTACGTGCACCTAAACTGCCTCCGATGATAAGTAATACAGGACGTATGGGATTGAAACCAATTTTTGTGACAGCCTCGGCGCGACTTAGTTTGCAGTCAATCAACTGTTGGCGAACAGGGTTCCCTGTAAGCATGATTTTCTCTTGTGGAAAGAAACGCTCCATGCCTTCATATGCCACACAGATTTTTTTTGCTGATTTCGCTAATAACTTGTTGGTAACACCTGCGAAAGAGTTCTGTTCTTGTATCAAAGTCGGCACTTTCATAGAAGCTGCTACATTTAGCGTAGGGCCGCTGGCATACCCGCCTACGCCAACAGCAATCTGCGGATGGAATTCATTAATGATACGACGAGCCATCCGACGACTCTTCCACAACTTCCACAGCACAGAGATGTTCCGTAGAAGATGCTTACGGTCGAAACCTGCAATCGGGAGACCAATGATCTTATATCCTGCAGCGGGAACACGTTGCATTTCCATCCGACCTTCGGCTCCGACAAACAGAATTTCTGCATCTGGCTGAAGTGCCTTGATGGCATTAGCAATGCTGATGGCAGGGAAGATGTGACCACCTGTGCCACCACCGCTAACTATGACTCGAATAGGTTGATTCATGGGGCCTTTGAAATTTTGCGCAAATATAATAATAAATATCTTAACATGAATGCATTGACTGCATTTTTTTACTCTGTAGCTATCGTTTTTTCTTCAGATTTGACGGATGGGGCGATTTCTGCATCTTGTTGGGCTGATTGGCTAATAGAAAGCATCATTCCAATATAGGCACAATTTACCATGATAGATGAACCGCCACGGCTGACAAGAGGTAGGGGTTGCCCTGTAACGGGAAATAGTCCAACGGCCACCATCATATTGATAAGCGCTTGCGTTACGATGAGCAATGCCAGGCCCAGAATAAGAAAGGCTGGAAAATTCTTTCGACATCGACCAGCGATACGTGCCGCTCGGTAGAGGAGGGCTAAGTATAGCAATAGAACGAAGAGCCCACCGGCTAGTCCTAACTCCTCAATGATGATGGCATAGATAAAATCTGAATAGGCTTGAGGTAGGAAATCGCGTACGGCGGAGTTCCCAGGACCGCGACCAATAAGGTTACATGTGGCAATGGCAACATGTGCCTGAGTGATTTGTGGGTTAGTTGTCAGATCATATTGCAAGGGATCATTTGGTAATTCTGTATGGTTGCGGACACGGTGCGCCCATGTGGTCAGACGTTTCATTCCTGGAAGCTGTCCTGCTTGTTCCAAGGTTGATTCAGGTGTAAAGCGAAGAATAGAATAGCCGATGCCACCGCAAATGACAATTAATCCAATGAGGATGCTGAGATGCTGCCATGGAACCTTGCCCACAAACATCATCATCAGAACGACAACAAATGTGAGAAGGGCTGTTGAAAGGTTCTCCTTTACGATGAGCCCGCATATAATAACAGCAAAACCTAATATCCATTTAAACGCAGATATGGTCGCACCTTTTTCATCGCGCATGACACTTAAAAGCCATGCAACGACAACAATTAAGGAACCTTTGGCAATCTCTGATGGTTGAAAGGAGAAACCTCCTACATTCAACCACCGATTTGTGTCGTTAAGACTTCCAGATGAGACTAAGGCCGCAATGAGTAACAGGATACTTAGGATCGGACCAATCACCACAATCCATCCGAAATAGCGACAGGGAATGCGGTGAATGACCCATGTAATGGCAACACCGATGCCTAGATACAGACCATGTTTGAGAACAGGACTCCAATAGGCTCCGCGCTCGAAAGTCATATTGCTGGAGGCACTATATACCTCAAGGATGGAAATGATACAAAGAAAAAATAACACCATCCAGAGCGCTTTATCGCCCTCAAAGAGATTGCCAATATGAACGGTTTTGTTGCGAATGGTCATAATATGAAACTATAGGATTTATAGTGCGCGTGCTAAAGATTTGAACTGCTCTCCTCGATCCTCCATGTTTCTGAATAAATCGAAGCTGGCGCAGCAAGGGGAGAGGAGGACTGTATCGCCCGGCTTGGACATTTTGTAACAAGCTTCTACACAATCTTTCATTGAATGTGTTTCAGCAATAGGTAGGCCCAGTGAGCCAAAGAAATCATGTAGTTTGCGGTTGTCAACACCCAGGAATACGAGGCCTTTGCATTTTTTTAGAACCAGGTCTTTGATGCTATTATAATCATTTCCCTTGTCCAAACCACCAAGGATGAGGATTGTGGGCTGTGTCATGCTTTCAAGGGCATACCAACAGGCATCTACGTTCGTGGCTTTGGAATCGTTGATGAAGGTAACACCATGTACCTTACAGACGAATTCCAAGCGATGTTCAACTCCTTCAAAATCGCTGAGGCTTTGGCGGATGACTTCATTGGAAATTCCACTGAGGTCGGCTGCGATGCCAGCGGCTAATGAGTTATACATGTTGTGTTTCCCTGTCAGCGACAAATCTTCTTGTTCCATATTGAATGGGGTGGGGCGCTCAATGACATATTCGCCATCAGCGATATAGCCAATCATACCATCTTTCTTAATGATGCTGAAAGGACACATCCGACTTTCAATGTGGTATTTCTCAAGTTCTTTCTTTATGACGGGGTCTTCGTTCCAAAAAACAAAGGCATCATCTTTGGTCTGATTTTGTAAAATACGCATTTTGGCATCCGTGTATTCCTGCATGGAATTATGATAGCGATCAAGATGGTCGGGCGTGATGTTCAAAAGAACGGCAATATTTGCTCGGAAATTATACATGTTATCCAATTGAAAACTGGACAATTCAATGACATAATAAGCATGTGGCTCCTCAGCTACTTGCAATGCGAGACTGTTGCCGATATTGCCAGCAAGACCTACGTCATAGCCTGCATTTTTAAAGATATGGTAGATGAGGCTTGTTGTAGTGGTTTTTCCATTAGAACCTGTTATGCAAATCATCTTTGCATCTGTATAGCGTCCTGTAAACTCTATCTCACTGATAATGGGAATGCCTGCGTCTTTTACCTTCTGAATCATTGGTGCTGTTTCTGGGATGCCAGGGCTTTTGATAATCTCGTCGGCGTTTAGGATAAGCTGTTCTGTGTGCTGCCCCTCTTCCCATGAAATGTTATGTTTATTCAACATCTCTTTGTAATGAGGTTTGATTTTGCCCATGTCAGTAACAAAGACTTCAAACCCTTTTTTCTGGGCGAGCACTGCAGCACCCACGCCGCTCTCTGCGGCTCCGAGAATAACAATTCTTTTCATATGTCTTATCTAATCTTTAACGTTACAATAGCTAATGCACACATGATAATAGTGATAATCCAAAAACGTGTTGTTATTTTTGACTCTAACCAACATCCTTTAGGCCAATTTAATAGTACACGGAAGTCAGAGGGCAGTTGGCCTGGTTTTACTCTGAATGTATCATGTATAGGAGCACGTTTGAAAAAACGTAATTTCAAACCACGTCTGTTCCCATAGCGTGCATAGTTGGTTTGTAATAATACACTAACACTTTCGATGAAAAAGATGAAGCAAAGGAGGGGTAACAGGAGCTCTTTATGTATGATGACTGCAGTAACAGCGATAATACCGCCAATGGCCAAAGATCCCGTATCTCCCATGAAAATTTGAGCAGGATAGGCATTGTACCATAGGAAACCGATCAAGGCGCCTACAAAGGCCATCAAGAATACCACCAGCTCTTCAGAACCTGGCACGAACATAATGTTCAAATAGGCTGCGAGGTTGATGTGGGATGACACATATGCTAAAATACCTAATGTGAAACAGATGATAGCCGAGTTCCCGGCGCACATGCCATCCATGCCGTCATTCATGTTTGCTCCGTTACTTACTGCCATTACAATGAACACTGTCACAATAACAAAAAGAATCCATCCTGCAGCTGTGCGGCGTTTTCCTAACCACTGGAATAAGTCCGAATAACGCAGATTGTTATTCTTTACAAAGGGAATGGTTGTTACTGTACTCTTGACGGGTTCGCTTGTGTGCATCACGACTTCCACTCCGTTTTGACGTTCGTAAACGACGTTCTCATGTACTACCGCATCCGGGCTGAGCCACAACACGAGTCCTACAACGAGACCCAATAGCGCTTGACCAACAAGTTTAAAGATCGGACGAATCCCATCTTTGCCTTTTGTTATTTTTGTGTAGTCATCCCAAAAGCCTAGAATGCCTAACCAAATGGTCGTTCCCAGCATGAGGAGCATATAAATATTACGGAGACGTCCAAATAGAATGGCAGGCACTAACGTGGCAATAATGATGATAATTCCTCCCATGGTGGGGACTCCTTTTTTCTCTACGCCATACGGATCTATGTTGGCATCGCGCTGCTCCTCGCTTAGATTACGTCGTTTCATGTATTTAATGAACCATTCGCCGAGCCAAGCAGAAATGATGAGTGATAATACCAATGTAAGGATCGCACGGAATGAGATGTAGCTCCACATATGGGCTCCGGGAATCCCAAATTCATGGAGGTAACGAAAGAGATAATATAACATTTTATAGAAATGAAGAATGAATGATAATAGGAGAAATACAATTAGAGAGGCAGGCCAAAAGCTTCACGAACGACCTCATGATCATCGAAATGGTGCTTGACGCCTTTTACGTCCTGATAATTTTCATGCCCTTTTCCTGCAATTAGAATGACGTCACCGGGTTGTGCCATCATACATGCAGTGCGGATGGCTTCGCGTCGGTCTACAATGCTAATGACTTTCTGCTTTTCTTCAAGTGTTGTAATGCCTGCGAGCATGTCGTTGATAATGTCTTGTGGCTCCTCAAAACGAGGGTTGTCGGAAGTGATGATCACACGATTAGAAGCGCGTACGGCGGATTGTGCCATTAAAGGTCGTTTGCCTTTGTCGCGATTTCCACCTGCGCCGCATACTGTAATGCATTGTCCAGGTTTCTTCAATATCTCATTGATGGTGGCTAAAACGTTGTCCAAGGCATCTGGTGTATGAGCATAATCGACAATGGCTGTCACGCCATTATTGGATCGAATGGCTTCGAAGCGACCGTTGACAGGATGTAATGTGCTTAACGCGATCAATACGTCTTCGGGGCGCTTGCCCATGCTGACAGCTGCTCCATATACAGCCAAAAGGTTTGAGACATTAAAGCGTCCGATAAACTGAACACAGACCTCTTTCCCATTAATATCAAGTACCATTCCATCAAAGTCCTCTTCGAGAATGCGTGCATGAAAATCAGCTGTAGTTTGCAAAGAATAAGTTTTCACTGTGGCTTTGGTGTTCTGGGTCATGAACAAACCGTTCTTGTCATCTGCATTGGTGATGACAAAGGCGTCTTTAGGCAATTGATCAAAGAACGCTTTTTTTGCATCACGATATGCTTCCACAGTCTTGTGATAATCCAGATGGTCGCGAGTCAGGTTGGTGAAGAGTCCTCCCTTAAAATGGAGGCCGCCAATGCGGTGCTGAGCAACACTGTGTGAACTCACCTCCATAAAGGCGTAACGGCACCCCTCATTTGCCATTTGTCCTAATAGGCGATTCAAGGTGATGGGGTCGGGGGTTGTGTGCTCTGTAGGAATTGCTTTTCCATCAATATAGTTACATACGGTTGAACAGAGGCCGCATTTATATCCAAACTGCCTAAATATATTATATAATAAGGTAGCAATTGTCGTTTTCCCATTGGTACCTGTCACACCGATAAGATCTAACTTTTCTGTCGGATCTCCGAAAAAGTGATGAGCAATGGGGCCTACTGCACTTTCGCTATCTTTTACAGTGATAAAGGTGATTTGAGGATACTTGTCTTTTTCCACTTCATATTTGTCACGTTGAACGACTATGGCAGAAGCTCCTTGTTCAATGGCTTTTGGAATAAACTGATGACCGTCCGTTTGAGTGCCAGGAATAGCAATGAATAGAGACCCTGCTATTACTCGGCGGGAATCAATGACAATATCGTTGATATCTAGGTCTACAGAACCGTTGATTTGCAGGGGTTGGATAGGTGAAAGGATTTCGGAAAGTATCATATCGTAACAAGTTATAGATTTACTTAAAAACTATTTATTGCTTTTTGTTCTCGCTTTTCATCCGCAATTCTAGTGTAATCGTCTGGCCTTTTATAGCTTTAGTGCCAGCCGGGATGCTCTGCCAATAGATGCGTCCCTGTCCAATGACTTTGATCTTAAGCCCTAGTGGTTCTAAGAGCTTTACAGCATCGCGAACTCCTAAATCTTTTACATCGGGTACTACACCCTTTTCAACAGGTATAGCCTCTTTAGCTTCTGGTATTTCGAAGACCGAAGTGCTGTCGGCAGCTTCAGACGCTTCTCTAAATACACCTTTCGCCATGACATATTGTGCCAGCTCGCTAAAAACGGGACCGCATTGGCCACCGCCTGAAGCTGGAAGACCACTTTTTTTGATACAAACGATGCATGAGTATTTAGGTGCTTCGCTGGGATAGAAACCACAGAAACTGACCATATAGCGGGCAGGTGAACCATGATAACTTCCATGTTCATCTGCAACTTGTGCAGTTCCAGTTTTTCCGCATACTTTAAATTGTTTGCAACCAGCCTTTTTCCCAAGTCCAGTCGGGTCGTTAACTACACGTTCAAGAATGGCATGAATGTCTTTTAATGTACGATCAGAACAAATGTGTTCTTTCACTACTTCTACGGGAAATTCTTTCAATGTTTCGCCATTCTTCTGTATCTCTCGTACAAATCTAGGCTTGACCATACGCCCCTTATTGGCAATAGCATTATAAAATGTTACTGTGTAAATGGGGGGGATTTGTGTCTCATATCCGATGCTCATCCAAGCCAATGCAGTTTTGCTCCAGTTGCTTCCGTCTGGTTTGGGGCGACGTACTTTCGGAAAGCCTTGACCTTTAAAAGGAAGCGTGAAGGGAACGCCCACCCCCTCGCGATAGAGCCCGTCGACATATTTTTCAGGATGCTGGAAATAGTGCTCATCAATAATGCGGCTCACACCTACATTAGACGAGAACATGAGGCATTCATCAACAGAAATGGCACGACCATATCCGCCTTTGCGCCAATTGTGGTCTTTCATGACCCGACCGTGCATGAGGTATTGTCCATTTCCCACCTCAACCCAATCGTCACGGGTCACCACGCCATCCTCAAGCGCTACCATCATGGAAGCTGTTTTGAAAGTTGACCCTGGTTCCCAAAGGTCGGTAATCGCATTGTTCTTAACTTCTGCATAATAATATCTCCCAGGCGTACCTAATCGTGTCATGTTGACGATGGCTTTCACATCACCTGTTGCTACTTCCATGAGTACTACAACCCCAACCTCAGCATTGACTTCATGAAGCTTTCGTACCAGGATCTTTTCAGCGGCATCTTGCATCCCTACATCGATGGTGGATATAACATCAAGTCCATTGACTGGTTCTACATCGGTTCGATCCATCCATTGCCGACGTACTTTTTCACGATGTCTTTTTCCGTTTACACCACGCAAAATACTGTCAAAAGCCAGCTCCAGACCATTCATGGCGGAGTCGCATGCAGGGAGCAAAGAGCCGAGTGTGCGGGTGGCCATGTTGCCATAAGGCTTTTGGCGTTGTGGAATCTCCTCAGCATAAAAACCTGTTGCAATGGCTCCGTGACGGGCATAGGGCAGACGCATGGCTTCTTTGTATTGGATATAACTGGCACCACGTGCGATTAGGAAATTGCGGCGATGTGCTTTCTGCCTGCCTTTTTCAATCATTTCCTTGTATTCTTTGGCTGTGTGTTGGGGGAAGATTTGGGAAAGTCCAATACAGAAACTGTCAGCTTCATTACGCCACAAGGTGTCACGACGAATACGCAAGCGCTGTTCTGCAGCTGAATCTGGGTCTTTGATAACAAAATCCATACGCAGGTCATAAATGGGCATAGAGCCCACTAAAAGCTGACCGTCTGCAGAATAAATATTACCGCGAACGGCGGGAATCTCTTTCTGACGGCTGGCTAAGCGTTTGCGTACTGTTTCCCAATAATCATTTTGAAAGAGCATCTGATAGCCGGCAGATCCAATGACGGCAAGCCCAACGAGCGTCAGGACAATTATGACGAAGGTGTACCGAGGTATAATATGTTTGCTATCAAAATTCATAACTCCTTTTTGTTTTATCAGGTTTATTCCATTTGTTTCTGTTTAATGATAAATGGGGGCTCTTTTGGCGTGGTGAGCAGGGAGTCTCCAAAACGTTGCAGCTGTCTCTCTATGCTGCTTTGTCTGCTGTGCATCGTTAATTCAGCATATTGAGTCAATGCATAGTTCTTTTTTTCAATCAGTTCTTTGCGTAGCTCTTCTTCTTCTATGATTTCTTGCTGTGCTGCATAACGGTTAGAGATGTAAAGAATTCCCAAGAGAACCAACAATAGCACGAACCATATATTGCGACGAAGGACGCCTCCTAACAAATAGTCACCTCCGAGAATCTCACGCAACGTTAATTGTGGCAGATCTTCTGAAGAAAAAAGACGCCAACCAGATCGCTCACTTCTTGTAGAGTCTTTTTCAGCCACGACAGCCATTGGTATAGCTGCGTCCATATCGACCTGATGAACCTCGGCGAAGTCGTCTTCGTTCGGTACATCCTCGTATATAGGTTCATCCTCAAGGTTTGTAACAATGAGGCGCACTTCATCTTTCTGAAGTTTGTCGTCATCTTCCATTTTTTACACTTTTACCAATTCAAAAAATATGCTGTTGCTTAGAGGCGTTTCTACTCCTTTTCCTTTCACCTCGTATGCAAGAGTCTCTTTCTTAAAAATCCACTTTCTCTGCGATTCGCAGCCTGGCGCTTCTGCTCCTCGGATTATTCATCACTTCTATCTTGCTGGCCACGATAGGTTTCATAACAAGTTTGAAGGGTGATGAGATATTGCCGTATATATCCTGCTCAATGTTCCCTTCAAAATTGCCTGAACGCATCAGGTTCTTGACGATGCGGTCTTCAAGAGAATGATAGGATATAACCACCAAACGACCTCTGGGCCGTAGCAGTTCAGTAGCCGCTGAAAGCAAATCACGAAGGGCGTCCATTTCGCCGTTTACTTCGATGCGCAAGGCTTGAAAAGCTTTTGCCAAATCTTTCTTCTCTCTATCACGCCCAATATAGGGCGTAAGTACGTCTACTAACTGGGAAGTCCGCTGGATAGGTCTTTTGCCCCGTTCTCTTACAATCGCCTCTGCCATCTGTTGGGCCTGTCGTATTTCTCCGTAGAAACGGAGTACAGCTGTTAATTGACCTGTGTCATATGTGTTCACGATCTCTGTCGCACTACGTCCACTTTGCTGATTCATACGCATGTCGAGCGGCGCATCTACTCGGAAACTAAAACCGCGTTTGGCAGTGTCAAAATGATGGCTGGAGACGCCTAAATCTGCCAATAGGCCGTCAATGCCATTGATGCCGTAATAGCGCATCCAGTTTTTTAGATAGCGGAAATTGGAACGGATGAGCGTCCATGATGCTTCCCCCTGAATGTTGCTGTCATTCTGTACTTTCTTGATAGCATCGGCATCTTGGTCAAAACTGAAAAGATGTCCATATCTTCCTAAGCGGCTTAAAATCTCACGACTATGTCCACCTCCGCCTAATGTCACATCCACATAAATTCCATCACTCTTGATATTCAACCCCTCCACTGATTCTTGGAGGAGTACGGGGATGTGATAGAGGCTTGTTTCCATGCTGCAAAGATACAAAGTTTACGAATACGTTGTATCAATTTTTCAATATATTTTTATTTAAACAAAATAACTCATTGAAATTATATTATTTATCCATCTAAAGTTTTTCTTTAACTCTAGATGTAGTCTTCGTGTAAAATTAGATATTTTTATCATAAAATTTGGAGGAAAGGGAAAAAAGGTTTATCTTTGTCCCAAATTTATATTCCCGAGATAGGGATTTGAATATGAGGAAACGAATCAAAAGGATTGTCTTTGGCATGACAATGGTATTTGCCATCGCTTCAGTATGGCCGCTTGCGGCTCAGACGGAACGTGCAGATTCATTGTCACACCAACAGTCTCCCTCTGCTGTTTCTGAGGTGAGGGGGCGAATGATGACGAGTCCTTTGCCTGTCTCGATTCGCCAACAAGGTCGGCAGATTTGTGTGCAAAGTCGATATAATCAGTTGTTGCCTGTCTATACTGAAAGCGGCACGTTTTATACAGCATTCCGTTTGAGTAAAGGTACGAATTGGTTGACGGGTTTGCCCAAAGGCTCTTATCTAATCAATAATCGTAAGTTCACCATTTATTGAACTTGCAGATACTCACGCTTTGAGGTATGACAACCAGTAGCGAGTACACTATTGATCTTGAACGTATTATTCGTGGACGGGCAGGCAATCGTGTACCAGGATTTGTCATACGTTGGCTAAAGCGATTAATTCATGAGGATTTTATCAATGATTATTTGCTCAAAGGTAAGGAAGGCGTGGACTTTTGTGAAGGTGTTGTTGAGCAGTTGGGTGTTACTCTTACAGTCTCAGGACTTGAGAATCTGCCAGATGAAGGTCGTTTTACTTTTGTTTCTAATCATCCTTTAGGAGCCATTGATGGAGTCACCTTGGGGGGGGTCGTTGGACGTCGTTATCAGGGCCGTGTCAAGTACTTGGTCAACGATTTGCTTATGAACTTGAAAGGACTTGCACCGCTTTGTGTACCTATTAATAAGTTAGGAAGTCAATCGCGTGATTTACCCCGTCTGGTTCAGGAAGCATTTGACAGCGACAATCATATTATTATGTTTCCCGCAGGTCTGTGTTCTCGTCTCATCAATGGTGAGATTCATGACATTCCATGGGGAAAGGCTTTCATCACAAAAAGTGTTCAAAGCAAGCGAGATGTGGTTCCTGTTCATTTTATCGGACAGAACTCCCCTCGTTTCTATCGAGTTGCCAAATGGTGCAAACGTTTGGGCATTAAGTTTAATCTGGCGATGCTTCTTCTGCCTGATGAAATGTATAAATCACGCGGGCGGCATTATGACGTTCATATAGGTGCTCCCATACCTTACCAAACCTTTGATAAGAGTCGATCGGCCACGGCGTGGGCTCTATGGGTGGAGGATGAGGTTTACAAATTATAATCGAAAAAGAAAAAGCAAAAATATGGAAGAGAAGATCATTGCTCCGGTGCCTGTAGAGGTCTTGAAGAGCGAACTCACAGAAGACAAGCGGCTGCGATTTACCAACAAGAGTCACAATGAAATATATGTTGTGACGTGGCAGAATGCCCCCAACGTGGTGCGCGAAATAGGCCGCCTCCGTGAGATTGCCTTCCGTGCTGCTGGTGGAGGTACAGGGAAAGCTCTTGATCTGGATGAATTCGACACGATGCCTAATCCCTATAAACAATTGATTGTTTGGGATCCTGAGGCAGAGGCTATTTTAGGGGGCTACCGCTATCTTCTGGGAACTGAAACACAGTTTGATGAGCAAGGACAGCCCATTTTGGCAACCTCCCATATGTTCCATTTTTCAGATCGTTTTATCAAAGACTTTCTTCCTTATACGATTGAGTTGGGGCGTAGCTGGGTGACGCTGGAATATCAGAGCACTCGTGCAGGGGCCAAAGCATTGTTCGCGTTGGATAACTTGTGGGATGGCCTTGGTGCTTTGACGGTCATTAAACCCAACGTCCGGTATCTCTTTGGAAAGATGACGATGTATCCCAGCTATGATCGTCAGGCACGTGATATGATTCTCTATTTCCTGCAGAAACATTTTGGCGATCCTGACAAGCTGATTCTCCCAATGAAGCCGTTGGTGATTGAGGCTGATCCTGATGCGTTGGCAAAAGTTTTCTGTGAGGACGATTTCAAAGCTGATTACCGCATTCTCAATCATGAGGTCCGTCAGCGTGGTTATAATATCCCTCCACTTGTGAATGCTTACATGGGTCTGTCTCCAACGATGCGTATGTTTGGAACGGCCATCAATTACGGCTTTGGTGATGTTGAGGAAACGGGTATTTTAATAGCTGTTGATGAGATTCTTGATGAAAAGCGCGTGCGTCACATTGACAGCTATGCCAAAGAGCATCCTGAGGCTGTAGCTCCTACCAGTGGCGCCAATCCTGTCATCTCTTGAGTTTATTCATTCTTGCAAGATGGCACGCCATAATGAGTTTGGAAAATGGGGGGAGGATGTGGCTGCCAACTATCTCTTACAACATGACTTTGAGATACTTGCTCGGAACTGGCGTCATGAGCATAAAGAAATAGATATTATCGCTCAACGTCAAGGGAAACTATATTTTATTGAGGTGAAGACTCGTCATGGCGAAGAGTGGAACGCTGAAGAAGCGATTACTTCTAAGAAACGTTCGCTGATGTGGCGGGCTATGATGGCTTGGAAACTACAGCATCCTTCTCTTATGCCAGTTTGCTATTCAGCCATTGCTGTTGTTATGAAAGCCCCTTATCTGCCTCCGGAAATACGTTGGCATGAGGATTTGTGGAATATGTGATGGTATGAGTTCCCTAGGGCTGTGGGCAATCGTCGCGCCATAACTTGAACGGGTAGCGTCGCATGTGCGAATTATAAAAGCGACGGTCTCCTGTTACCTCACGTCCGATGAAAGTAGGCTTCTCAAATACTTCATCTGCATCTGTCAGCTCCAACTCAGCCATCACTAGACCTTCGTTGTCTCCATGAAATTCATCCACCTCGAAAACATGTCCGTCGGCAACTCTCACTAACCAGCGTGTTTTCTCGACCCGTCCTGGCTCACACAAGTCCATCAGTTCTTGTGCATCCGCAAGAGAAACTTCGGTTTCAAATTCATACCGAGAGAGCCCTCCATCATGACTGGCACCTTTAATGGTCAGATAACCACGGTCTCCGCGGATACGGACACGTACGCTGCGTCCACCGCCAGAGACGATATAGCCCTGCACAATACGTGTATGGTCAAAGGCAAGCTGTTGATAAGAATCACCTTTGACTAGGAACTTCCGTTCAATTTCCTGTGCCATTAATCAGATAAGGAATGCATAAGCGGCAGCGCAAACGAACAATACGACGAGACCGCCGATAATCCAGTTGATGACGCGCTTTGCCTGTCGTTCTTCGCGAGCTGCTTTTTTGGCAGCGCGCAATTGTTTCTTTTCTTTACTCATAATGTATAGTTGATAAATGATATGACATATAACGGTGACAGAGATTATGCGTTGGTTTCAGCACCATACTCCATCAAAAAGGCCTTGATGAATGCATCTATTTTACCATCCATCACACCGCCCACATCGGATGTCTGATAGTTGGTGCGATGATCCTTGACGCGTCGGTCATCAAAGACATAGGAGCGAATCTGTGAGCCCCATTCAATCTTTTTCTTACCAGCTTCAACTTTTTCCTGCTCCTTCATACGATGCTGTAGTTCTTTGTCATACAGCATGGAACGGAGCAGCCTGAGTGCATTCTCCTTATTCTTGGGTTGGTCGCGAGTTTCGGTGTTTTCAATGAGAATCTCTTCTTCCTCCCCTGTATAAGGATCCTTGTATTGGTAGCGAAGACGCACTCCCGATTCCACCTTGTTGACATTCTGACCACCGGCACCGCTGCTACGGAAGGTGTCCCATGAAATGCGAGCTTGTTCAATGTTCACCTCTATGGAGTCATCTACGAGCGGAGTGACAAAGACGGAGGCAAAGGAAGTCATGCGTTTACCCTGAGCATTATAAGGTGAAACGCGAACCAGACGATGTACACCATTCTCGCCTTTGAGATAGCCATAAGCATATTCGCCCATGATCTCCAGCGTACATGATTTGATGCCGGCATCATCGGCCTCTAGCAAATTGCTGACCACACATTTGTAGCCATTTTGCTCAGCCCATCGCATATACATTCTCATCAGCATCTGTGCCCAGTCTTGTGCTTCTGTTCCTCCAGCTCCGGAGTTGATCTTGAGCACAGCGTCCATCGGGTCTTCTTCCTGACGAAGCATATTCTTCAATTCCAAGCCTTCAACTGCGTTGATGGCTTTAGAATAGATATCATCCACCTCTTCTTCCGTTATCAGATCCTCCTTATAGAAATCAAAGGCAGTCCCCAGCTCGTCGGTGAGGGTCCGTACTTCGCCGAAACCTTTTATCCATTTCTCCAGGCTCTTCACCTTCTTCATCTGTTCCTCGGCACGTTTGGCATCTTCCCAGAAATCGGGCGCTTGCGTGCGGATTTGTTCTTCTTCATATTCCATCTGCTTCTGTGGAATATCAAGATATTTGTATAGCGCTTCTACGCGCTCTTGTATTTCTTTTAATTGTTCTTGTGTGATCATTCTTCGTACATCTTATCGATGAGTGCTTTGTAATTCTGCGCGATGACGGGGCGTCGCATCTTCAAGGTATTGGTCAGTTCTCCTTTTTCCATAGAGAAAGGTTTTGGTAAGAGCGTGATGCGTTTCACTTGCTCATAATGGGCGAACTCCTGTTGTAACATGGAGATTCGGTTAAGAACCATATTAATCACCAGCGGATGATTGCATAGTTCCTCTCGTGAACCTACCGAAATAGCGTTCTCTACAGCCCATTGCTCCAATAGCTTATAGTCAGGAATCACAAGCGCTGATACGAACTTTCGTTCGTCGGCAATAATGGCGATTTCATCAATGAAACGGTCCACCACGAATTTTGACTCCAGGGCTTGCGGAGATATATATTTGCCATTGGAGGTTTTGAAGAGATCTTTGATACGGTCTGTCAGGAACAATTCACTGTCTTTGATATATCCGCTGTCGCCCGTATGGAACCAACCTTCAGCGTCTATTGCTTGTGCTGTCACTTCGGCCTTGCGGTAATAGCCCTTGGTGATGGTGTCACCTTTCAGCAGGATTTCGTTGTTTTCACCGAACTTGATCTCGATTCCATCTAGTACACGACCTACTGAACCAATGCTCACAGGGTAATCGTGCCAGTCGCAGGATACTGTTGCCGTCGTTTCCGTTAGGCCATAACCGGCTGTCATATTGATACCGCACGCATGAACGAACTCTTCCACTTCGCGTGGGATGGCTGCACCGGCCGTCGGGAAGAAATGAGCATTTTCTAATCCCAGCGTCTTCTTCAGGATACTGATGATGGTCTTCTCGTAGAACTTGTAACGCAGTTTCAGTTGCACGGGCGGAACCAGACCTTTCATGATGTAATCCACATTATAGCGCTTGCCGACAGCCATTGCATCCTGCATCAGCTTTCGTTGCATGGCGCTACTTGTGGCAATCTTCTCTTGCACGCCGGCATACACTTTCTCCCAGAAACGGGGCACGGCAGCCATACATGTAGGATGCACTTCGCGCAGGGTCATCTGGATATCCTGAGGCTTCAGGTTGATGGCCAGTTGGCAACCGCGGCTCAAGCACCAATAGCTCCAGGCTCGTTCAAACACATGCGTGAAGGGAAGGAAGCACATGATCACATCTTTATCTGTGAGGTGCATCACATGATCGTTAGCCGGAATCGCTGCGGCGTACATTCTATAGGTCAGCATGACACCCTTTGACACACCCGTTGTTCCGCTGGTATAAAGGATGTTGGCAGTATCATCTGGCTGTACGGAAGCCGCTCTTTTCTTCACCTCCTCAGCAAACGGGAAACCTTCGCCTTGCTGTAAGAACTCGTCGAAATACAGGGAGACATTATCCTGTGGGTTCTTCTTCACTGAACGGTCAAATATAATCAGGCGCTGCAAGGTGGGGCAAAGCTTCAGGACACGGAATGCGGTGTCGTACTGATACTGTTCCCCAACAAATACGAAACGGATGGAGGCATCGTTGATCATATACTGAATCTGGGCCTCGCTACTAGTGGCATAGAACGGGATGCTTACGGCTCGAATACCATAAGCGCCGAAATCCACACATACGCTCTCGGGCTTGTTTTGTGAGAAAACGGCGATGTTCTCCTGTACTCCCACGCCCTGCTTCAGCAAGGCGTTGCTGACAAGAGACACCATTTGTGAGAAACGATTCCACGAAATCGTGTGCCATGAGCTGTCTGTGTAATCACGATAGCTCAAAGCAGTACGCTCTCCATAAACCTTAGCTTGTTCATGGATGAGCACTGAGAGAGATGAAGTATTCAGCATAACCGAATATTTTTTACGGTTTTGATGCCACAAAGGTACTAATATTTTACGATTTACCATTTACGTTTGACAATTTATCTTGCATTTTGTCTCGTTTTTCTTGAAAAGTACTACCTTTGCACACGAAAAAGAATACTGTTATGTATGACACGGACCTTTTGACCCATGAGGCTGTTGTGTTGCTTCAACAGCTCATCGCCACACCTCGTACCAGTCGTAACGAGGGTGAAGCAGCTGATCTTCTTGCCCATTTCATGGAAGAAAAACGCTATGCTGACGATGGTTGTGAGCTTTATTCAATGAATCGTGAGGCAAATAATGTATGGTGTGTTGCCAGCGGCTACGATAGTACTCGTCCCACTCTGCTTCTCAATGCTCATATTGATACAGTCAAACCGGTCTCCGCATGGACACGCGATCCGTTTACTCCGGAGATAGAGGGGGATTGCCTTTTCGGTCTTGGCAGCAATGACGATGGGGCTTCATTGGTGAGTCTCCTCCAGGCATTCCGTGTGCTCATACAACATCCGCAATCATATAACCTTATTTTCCTGGCCTCGGCAGAGGAGGAGGTGTCTGGACGCGATGGTATCGAACGAGCCTTGAAACAGCTGCCGCCCATTACCGTAGCACTCGTAGGAGAACCTACGGGTATGCAGCCTGCTATCGCGGAGAAGGGATTGATGGTGCTGGATGTGACAGCAAAGGGGAAAGCAGGTCATGCCGCTCGCAACGAGGGCGTTAACGCCATTTATCGTGCCTTAAAGGATATCACTTGGTTCCAGCATCATCAGTTTGAAAAGGTGTCGGAACTATTGGGGCCTGTGAAGATGACAGTGACGATCATCAATGCCGGCACTCAGCACAACGTTGTTCCTGATAGTTGTACCTTTACCGTAGATGTGCGTTCCAATGAGTGTTATTCCAATGAGGAAATTTACCAGCAGGTGTGTGCTTCTGTGGAGGCTGAAGTGGCAGCACGTTCGTTCCGCTTGGGGTCTTCGCACATCGAC
Source organism: uncultured Prevotellaceae bacterium (assembly GCA_947305005.1). Classification (GTDB taxonomy): domain Bacteria; phylum Bacteroidota; class Bacteroidia; order Bacteroidales; family Bacteroidaceae; genus Physcousia. Next base: position 34,802 of record CAMZCM010000017.1, read on the forward strand.
CCGGCTCATCCTTTGGTGCAACGTGCAATAGCGCTGGGCCCGACCTCCGATGGCAAGCCGCGCAAGCCTTTTGGTTCCCCCACGTTATCTGACCAAGCTCTCATGCCTTGGCCGTCGATGAAGATGGGTCCTGGCGACAGCGCTCGCAGCCATACCGCCAATGAGTTTATTCGTATTCAGGAGATACAGGAAGCCATCGAAAAGTATATTACCCTCCTCGATGGATTGAAGCTGTAAAATAGTTATCGCTTTTATTTCCCAATCCATTGCTCTGGATTGAGCTTTGCCGTTTCTTTACGTAACTGGAAGTGCAGGATGTAGTTACCTCTCTCGTCTGCTGCCACAGTGCCCAGGATGTCGCGGGCTTTCACTTTCTGTCCGCGTTTGACTATTGTAGATGTCAGATTGCAATAGACGGAGATGTACGAACCGTGTCGCACCAGTACGTTCTTTAGATTGCCAAGCTGGAAGACAGCTGACACTTCACCGTCGAAGATCGCACGGGCTTGTGCACCGGCTTTGCCCATATAATTGACGCCTTTGTTATCCAGCACCACATTCTTTGTTACCTGCGTCAGTCCGAAACGGCGTTCTATCTGATAAGGACCTGTGATGGGGACGGGCAATCTGCCTTTGTTCTGCTCCAGACTACCATTGAGTTGCTTGTCTTCAGCCGTCAGCCATTTTGTCGGTGGTGTCTTAGTGGTCGTAGTTGTCTTACTGCCCTTGGCTTTTCCCTTTTGGGCAGCAGCTTTCGCCTCAGCCTCCCGCTTACGTTTGGCTTCTGCCTCTGCACGTTTGCGGGCTTGCTCTATCTCATAGGCTACCAATTCGTCGATTTTTTTGCTGAGAGCATTCAGCTGTTTCTGCTGTTCAGCTACCTGCTTTTCTATCTCTTTCTGCCGCTTGCGCAGTTGCTCTGCATTCGCTTTGACCACGGAGTGATGGGCAGTCAGCTGACGTCGCTGGCGTATCACTTCCTGTACAGTATTTGACATCTGTTGTTTGGCTGCCAGCAACTCATTCTGCTTGTCGCGGACTTCGTTTTGCTTGCCAATCAATTGAATGCCGAGATTGCGCTGTAGGGCTGCATATTCGCGTGCATAGCGCATTCTTCTATAAATTTGTGGGAAGGACTCGGCAGAACAGATGAAGAGTACTGGATTGCGCAGGTTCTGAGAGTTACGTGCATAGCGTAAGCTTTGCACATATTTCTCTTTTTTCTTTGCCAGTTGTTCTTCCAGCTGTTTCAGCTCTTCCTGTAGTTCGTTGACCCGATTGTCTAGGACATCGATATCTTTTTCCAGCTTGTGGATAAAAGCCAGTCGGCTTTGTAGTTGGTCCTCGATAAAATCAACCGTTTGCTCCTTTTTTACCGCTGCGTGTTTCGTCTTATCCAGCTCGTTTTTCTTTGACTGAATGCCACGTTCCATCTTTGCCTTTTGTGATTTTAGGTCATTAATCTTCTTCGTCTGTGCAGGGCAAAACAACGAGAGTAGCGGGAGGATAAATATGAGTATGCGTCGTTTCATCTGAATAGAATCTTATTGCATGAGACGTTTGAACAGACGGGTAATATTGATATGCGAATAATTGCTGTCGGGAGTGGGGAAGGGAGTGATGCTAAGTTGTTCGTCGGCTTGTACACTTGAAAGCCTGAACTTTGCTGTATTGGTATCGGTTCCTGAAGTAAGCGTCATTAGCATTTCTGTGGGGAATGACTTTTCATTCAACGTTGTCCAATCAGAATATTCCCAGGCCAAGTTTAGCGATGAAGCTTTGGCTGGTGTCACAGAAGCTTGACGGATAAGACCGGATGCAGTGTCAATCAGGAACTTTACAGCAATGGCGTATTGATTATCTGGCTGTGCTTTTGGTTGTAATACCACGCTTCCATTAGTCTCTTCGGCCTCAAAATCCGCGATATGAAGTGTTCCTGTTTTTCCTAGTGCAAAAAGTTCTCCCCAGAACAGGCTTTGGAATGTGTTGTAGTTAATGCCAGCTTCCTTCAGCTGTGGTACACCGTCCCAAACAGCTTTCACGTATTGATGGTTAACTCGATCCTGCACGAATAGGTATTCAGGTGTCATTTCCAAGCGTCCCACTTCCATGATGCCGAAAAAGGCTGAGAGAGAGAGCTGAATGATCTCGTCGCGCTTCATCTTCATCGTACCGCTGGCTGAGAGAGAACCAAGACTGACGTTGGCCTTTGCACGGATGGCTGTGGCCGTTTGCTGGTTCTCGCGCACCTTGGCGATGGTGGCCTGTGTTAATTTATCTACTTTCGTGGTCGTTGTCACGGTGGAGGCTCCTGTCTCCATGTCAACCTCTCTGGTAGCCTTACGACTTGAGCCGCAGGCACCGAATAGCAAGGCCATGCCCAAGGCGGCAACGCTCCATATCTTTTTATCAATGAAATAGTTACTTTTCATTATTCTTTGACGTATTTCTTTAGCTTGATTTTCCGAGGAAGGGTAGCAGTGAGACCTCTGCCGCCAGCTTTTTGTGCCAGTTGCCAGAAACGTAACGCCTGCTCCACGTTATTGTTGAGTGCTGCGATGTCCCCAGCATGTTCCAGAACAACACCAGCTAAACTTATATCATTCAGTAGCGCTTCGTCAGAAGAGTCTGGCGGACATACGAGGTCGATATATTTTTGAGCTTCAGCATAACGCTCTTTTTGAAACAGAATCCAGGCGTATGTGTCTAAATAGGTCTTGTTGTTTGGCTCAATGCGGATGGTACGATAACTCATCTCCTCAGCCTTATCCAAATCTCTTTCTTCCAACGAGAGAAAATAGGCGTAGTTATTCAAACAAGATACATTGTCCGCTTGATAAGTAAGACAGGAGTCGTAGGCTATGAATGCATCTTTTTCGCGCCCAAGTTCATGATACATATCACCCATGATGGAATAGAGATCTGCCACCATTGTCGGTCTGCTCTGCTCCGTTTTTTGCAAGATACCTTCTTGAAATGCCTGTAGCGCTTCTCTTTTCTTATCCTGTTGATAACAAGCGATACCCAGATAATAGTGACAGACAAGCTCCTCGGGATGAGTTAGCACGCCGCGTCGGCAGAGATGTTCCAATCGCTCAAACTCCTGATGCTGTCCGTAGTATTGAATAAGATAGAACAGAGCCTCTGTGTTCTCTGGCTCTAAATCAATGACGCGATCCATGATAGCCACAAAGGCAGAATCGTTGGATTTGTCGTATGTCGCCAAATAAGCAGCACGGAGCTGCAGCATTCCCAAATGTTTTGGGTAGCGCTCATCAAGTTGTGCAAACATTGTTTCAACCTGTTGCATGCCCAAAGAATCTTTCCGCATCTTCTCACTGATGTAGTCACGCATTAGAGCTACACGCATCTCATCGTCAGTACCTTGGGTAATGAGCAGCGAATCTCGCATTGTAGCGTACAAGGAGTCTGCCCCTGTTTTCTTGTAGAGTTCTAGCATGGAGAGGCTCAATCCAGGGTGATGAGGTTCGGCTTTACGTACTTGCTCATAGATCTTGCGTGCTTCGTCAATACGGCCAGCCTCTAACAGCTGGTTCCCGATAGCTAAGCGATAGCTCATCTCATGCGGGTATTCTTTGCAGAGACTTTCCAACTCGGCAAACGCCTTTTTTTCTTCGTTCAGCTGGCGATACAAGTTAAACTTCTGGTAGCTTACATTGGCCAACTTTCCCTCCAGTACCTCAATGCGGTCAAGGACACGGATAGCATCTTTCTGACGGTTGAGATTGCTGTACACGTGTACCAGCTTCGCTAATACATCGCTGCGGTTTGGCGCTAACGTGGCGAGTGCTTCCAGATAAGTCAGCGCCTGTTCTGTTTCATTATTATTAAGGTAGTAGGTGGCGAGCGTCTCTTGATAATAAGTGTTCTTTGGGTCGAGGGCTGAGGCACGTTTCAATAAATTCAAAGCTATTGAATCCTGTCTTAGATTGAAACGATAAATCGCCAGCTCATATAGCACCTCGGGAGCATCTGGACAGATGTCATAGCAATGGTTGAAAAGGTCAAAGGCTTCCACATGGTGTTCCTGCAGTTTCTGTTGTGTAGCTTCCAAATAGAAATACTCAAGACGGCGCTGGTCGTTTTCCGACAGTACCGTGTGCTTCACTGTCGTCGGCTCTTCCGACACGGCAGTCTTTTTGGAGCTTCCGCAAGAGAACCACATTACGAGGATGCAGAAACAGAATGTCAGGCGGATCACCTTCATGCTTTCAGCTGCTCCTTGGGGTTACTTTCTTCCGGAATGGCCGAAGCCACCTGCACCGCGTTCTGTCTCGTCCAGCGTGTCTGTCAACTGCCATTCAGCTTGTTCATGATGGGCGATGACCATCTGGGCGATGCGTTCGCCGTCGTTGATAGTGAACGCTTCTGTTGAAAGGTTAATGAGAATCACGCAGATTTCGCCGCGATAGTCTGCGTCAATAGTGCCAGGGGAATTCAACACTGTTAAGCCATGCTTGATAGCGAGGCCGCTGCGTGGGCGCACTTGTGCTTCTACGCCTGCGGGAAGGGCCATGAACAGACCTGTGGGTACTAATACGTGTTGCATGGGTTGAACTACCAGCGGCTCGTCAAGGTTGGCGCGCAGGTCAAGACCTGCTGACAGGGGCGTTGCGTACTGGGGCAACGCGTGATGGGAACGGTTGATAATGGGTATTTGCATCGTCTTATTCCTTATTTTGGGCACAAAGGTAATCATTATTTATGACTTACAACAGACGATTTGGGGTATTTCTGTCGCTTTTCTTTCATTTTTGCGTCATATTTGCCAAATAAGACTTACCTTTGTGCACCAAAATCGGAACTTATGTTCCGCAGAACAGTCAATATTGATCAAAAGGTGAACTGGAAACAACTATTAAGTAGCCAGCGTCTCGGCCTTGAGACGCGCCAGCAGCGCAAGGATGACCGTACGGAATTTCAGCGTGATTATGATCGTCTGATCTTCTCGGCGCCCTTCCGCCGTCTTCAAAACAAAACTCAGGTATTCCCGCTTCCGGGTAGTATCTTCGTTCATAATCGTCTCACCCACAGTCTGGAAGTGTCCAGCGTAGGACGCTCATTGGGCAACGATTGTGCCCGTCTGCTGTTGGAAAAACATCCAGAACTTTCGGCTACTCATCTCACGGAATTGGGTAGCATCGTCAGCGCCGCTTGTCTAGCTCATGATCTCGGCAATCCGCCTTTCGGTCATTCAGGTGAGCGAGCCATTGCTACCTATTTCAGCGAGGGCGATGGCCGTTGGCTTTGCACTTATGAAGATCCTAAGACGGGTGATCGACTCACCCCGACACAGTGGAATGACCTCACCCATTTCGATGGCAATGCCAACGCTTTCCGTTTGCTCACCCATCATTTTGAGGGACGTCGAAAGGGCGGTTTCGTAATGACCTACAGCACGTTGGCTAGCATCGTCAAATATCCATTCTCCAGCGATCTCGCCGGCGATCATCAGAAGTTCGGCTTTTTCGAAGCTGAGCGCGGCGACTTCCAAATGATTACGGAATCGTTGGGTATTAAACAACTGGAATCAGCTCCTGGCGCATTGTGCTATGCCCGTTTTCCCCTCGTTTATCTCGTTGAGGCTGCCGATGATATCTGCTATGAGATTATGGACATTGAGGATGCGCATAAGCTGAAAATCCTATCAACGGATGAGACCAAAGATCTGCTCATGGCTTACTTTACCCCTTCGCGCCGTCAGGAGATTGAAGCCAATCTCTCACGCTTGGATGTTTATGATGTCAACGAACAGATAGTCTATTTGCGTTCCAGCGTCATCAACATACTCGAAGGCGAGTGTGTGCGTGTCTTCGTAGAGCATGAACAAGAAATTCTTGAAGGCCGTTTCGAGGGCACCCTTATCCAACATATCTCCGAGACGCCGCGTCGTGCTTATGAAAAATGTGTCCGTGTTAGTTACGATCACATCTATCACAGCAAAGATGTCGTAGATATCGAGTTGGCAGGTTTCCGCGTCATGACTTTCCTCATTCACGAGATGGTGGAAGCTGTCATGCACCCTGATCGCGCCTATTCACAGCTCTTGCTCAACCGTGTATCACGTCAATATCAGATTCAAGCTCCGCGTCTCTATGACCGTCTCATGGCTGTCCTCGACTACATCTCAGGTATGACAGATGTTTATGCTCTCGATCTCTATCGCAAGATTAACGGTATGAGCTTCCCGAATATCTGATAAAACGGAAGCCCCTTTATCTTCGATTAGCTCTTCATCCATTCCTGACGTTCCTGTTCCGACATTTTCTCGATGGCATATCGGAGCATGGTTCGTGGCATCTCGTGGACGTGCTGACGAAGGAAGTCACGGAGCAAATCCATAGAAACACGTTTGCCCATCTCACGAAGCATCCAGCCGACAGCTTTATGCATCAGGTCGTGCGGATGGTGCAAATGACATTCGGCATAGCGAAGACACCATGTGGGATCGCCCATCTGTGAGGTCTTCCATGAACATACGATGCTCATACGCTGTTTCCATAAGCAGGGACTCGCAGCGAGTTCATCGAGCACCTTTCTTTTGTCATCGTTATCACCAAGGTTTGAGGGAAGAAGTAACCAATGCCCCAGAATCTTATGCACAGATAAATCTACCAAATCCCAGTTATTTGCCTGCTCAGCGTATAGCAAGTACATTGTTAGAATTTCATCACGTTTCTTGATAGCCTCAGCATTATTCTCCAAGCGCTTTGTTGTAAGCTTCTCGAATTTTGCCACAAGAATCAGGAATCCGCAGAGCCTTACTTCATGCCAGCGGTTCATTAATAGTTCTGGCACTTCATTTAAAGGGAAATCAAGTCCTGCAGTTTTTACCACTTCTCTCGTCTGTGGCACCTTCACCCCCAAGAACTCATCGCCTTCGCCATACTCCCCTGGTGCGGTTTTGAAGAACCTCATCAACACCTGTCGTTGCTTCTCATTTTGCAGCGACTCCATATATGTTATTATCTCTTTCGCAGTCATTTCTATCTATGTGTTTTAACGCTGATAGTTCAGTTCCTTGATGATTTCTATCACCTCCCAATCTGCAGGCAGCCATTTCACGCTTTCCAACTCATCTTTCGCGAGCCACTTTGCCGCCTCATGCTCATTCAAGTGCAGCGCCTCTGTCAACAGTGAGCAGAGATAGCAATGCAAGGTGAGATGAAACTTGGGATAATCATATTCCACCGTACAAAGAAGTTCCTCTACGCTGATTTCCGTGGATAGCTCCTCGCGAATCTCCCGTTTCAGCGCCTCCTCAGGCATCTCCCCAGCCTCCATTTTTCCGCCAGGAAACTCCCACCAGTCCTTCCATTCGCCATATCCTCTTTGTGTGACGAATATTTTATCATCTTTCCGAATTATCGCTGCAACGACTTCTATCTGTTTCATTTCTTCGTTCAGATCTAGCGTAAAGACTCTGCAAAGATACAGATTTATTTTGATTTTTCCGAATGTAAGTACTTTCTTTTAATGATGACACCTTATTCGCAATAAATAGTGTTTTTCCAAATAAATATCATGCAGAGACTCTGAAATAGAGTTTCGGAATTTACAAGAACTTCATGCTGAGGCTTGTTCAAATATGAAGAAGCGTTATATTTTTGCGGAACAGTAGCTCCGCAATTGTGCAACAGTAGCTGCGCAAATGATTTCCTAATCATCGATACATTACCTCTTAGGGGAAACTCCAGTACTCTAGTAGAAGTACTGGCTACGATATCACTATACTAGCTGCACGATAGCCTTACACTATAGGAAGGAGCCAAAGAAACAAAATTTTCCCACGCAGGGAACAAGATAGCCCCGGCGTGGGAAAAGCTTACGGTTATGATTATTTCAATTACTTCTTACCTTCCTGTGCAGCCTTGATCTGCTGGAACTGATCGTCCGTCAGGTATGCTTCGGAGAAGTTCTGCTTATTGATACGTTTGTAGTCGCCTTTTTTGTCATCTTTGTCCTTGACAGGAACAATCCAGCACTCTTCGTCTTCATAGCCAATCGTATATTTGGTCAGAGAGCTACCGCCTATAGCTGACACGTAGCGAATCTGTTCGTTACGGATGTCGCTGATGCGCAGCCGTGAAGCATCGGGGTTCGCTGTTGCCAAACGCAGCGTCTCATGGGGTTGCACATACCAGACCATTCCGCGATCTATGTCGGCTACCATCAGTTCTCCGTCCGTGGTGTTGTCGATGCACAGCGCCAGTTGCAGAAGCTGTTCGCTCTCGGCGTTGGCAGCTTGGATCTCGGCGATGTCAGAGGTGATGTTCGCACCGGCATACATTGCCATGAAACTCATGTTGTCCTTCGTAAATGCAGAACCTACGCCAGAGGCGAGTGATGTCACGGTCATCCAACCGGCAATCGCCTTAGCTTGTTTGATGGATTTCACTTTATCGCTGGTCACGTCCTCATGTTCAAACCTGACGGTGAACATGCCGGTTGTTTCGGCCATTTCCAGTGTCACAGCCTTGCTCTCATTCTTGACTGTGTCAGTTCCGTTCACGATGTGGATGTACGAGCGGTATGACGGGATATACGTTGTCTTAGCTCCTGCAGATGCCGTCACCAACAGCATTGCCATCATAAATAACACTTTCTTCATATTTTTTTTCGTTATTTTGATTCTTGATTCTTAAAATATGGCACAAAGATAGTACCTAATCCCGTTCAGACCAAACTTTTACTGCAAAAAATGGTAGGTGGCTCGTCCTTTGCTGCTTATAGAAAAGCGCGTTGGAGGATAGCAAGGACTATCTCTGTAGGGAAGCCTTCGTAGCGCTCCCGAATGCGCTGTGTCTTGTGGTTCACCAGATGATTCAGGTATTCTTCAAACCGCTCCAGCGTGGAGGCGTTATCCTTCGGCTCTGTGGCGTAGAGACCAATGCTGGCGCCTTTCTTGGTGTCATTGAAGATAGGCTGATGGTTGTGGGAGAACCACCAATAAGTGTCGTAGAAGAGCGTTTGCTGTTTGTGTGTCAACACGGGTTCTACGAGAAACAACACCTGATTGTTATTTAAGAAAGATGCCCGGACTTCACCTTCCTTGTGAAGCCCGAGCATATTGGCGTAAAGATTGCGATAATAATTGGGAGCTGCCAGCAATTTGCCTACCAAAGCATAGAGAGCAGAATGACGGACAATGCCGAAGTTCTCCAGAGCAGTCAAGTAAGACATAGCATCAGTCGCTACTTGAGCAGCTGCTATCATGGCATGTAACTGTTCCTCGTGTCGCACCTGGCCCATGCGATAGGCCAGCAGAATCACATCAATGAAAAGATAATCTATCTTCACAGTGAGTATGTCAGCATGACGAAGGAGTAGGGAGCCACTTCCATTGTCGTGCGTTTCTCAGCTTTGATGGTCTCTTCTTTCGGCGCAATGGGTTGCTGCTCGAAGTTGTTCTCGTCATTGGGCTGTCCGGCAAGAATGGTCTTGGTAGCCGTCTTCTTCATGCTCTTGAAACGGCTCAGGTCTATCGTTGCCTTCTTGGTTTCAGCGCCGGCGTTGCAGAGCTTCACGAAGAGCTGGCGTGTCTTGACGTTGAGGACCACGCTCTGACCATAGTGCACATCAACTTGCGGCTGCTGCACACCAGCAGCATCACCCTCGAAGCGTACGCAGTCACCGTAGTAGTACTGGCCTGCACTCTTACCGAACAACTGCTGCACATAGTAGCTGCAGGTGAGGATGGGACGCTCGTTGTCGAAGTAGATGAGGTCGGGGTTCCAGTTGGTGGCTGTCTTACGGGCAAAGAGGGGAGCGTAGGAAGTCATAGCCACTACGTCGCCGTTGCGCTCCACATGCAGGAGATACAGGCCCTCGGCCAGTGCATCAATGAGCTTCTTGTCCTTGGCAGCATATTCGCCGAGATAGACTTTCGTCTTGCGGTCACGCGGGTAGTTGTCATACTGACGTGAAGAAAGGAAGTACTTGTTGGGCTCGTAGTAGTGTTCGTCAAGGATGGGCACGCCGATTTCATCAGCCAGCTTCCAGCCGTTGTCGTAGTCAGGATTGCCCTTGTGAGAGCCAGGACCCGCGGTGCCTACGATGACGATTTCGGGGTGAGCCTTTGTCACGCGTTCATAGATATATTTGAAGCGCTCGCAGAACTCAGGTGAGATCTTCTCCTCGTTGCCGAGACCCAGATACTTCAGGTTGAACGGTTTCGGGTGACCGGCTTCAGCGCGTTTGCGACCCCATTTGGTCGTGACATCGCCGTTGGCCCATTCAATCAGGTCCAGGGCATCATCTACCCATTCATCCATCTCGCTCATGGGCACAACATCTTGTGCTTGTCCTTTCATGCCCCAACCGCCGTTGGCGCCCTGGCAGCTCACACCGCAGGGAAGAATGGGGAGCGGCTCCATACCGAGATCTTCGCAGAACTGGAAGTACTCATAGTAACCTAAGCCCATGCTCTGGTGGTAACCCCAAGTGTTCTTCAAGCTACGACGCTGTTCCTTCGGGCCGATGGTTGTCTTCCAACGGTATGTGTTCCAGAAACCGTCGCCGCCACCGTGTACGACACAGCCGCCGGGGAAACGCATAAAACGAGGATGCAAGCCTGCCAGTGCTTCGGCCAAGTCCTTGCGAAGGCCATGACCTTTATATGTATCTTGAGGCATCAGGGAAATCATGTCAAGATCCATGGAACCTTTGGTCAGCGCGAGAATCTGCAGGGAAGCGTTTTGGGCATCCTCGGCTGCAGTCAGCGTGGCCTCATACTTTTCAAAGCTCTTAGAAGAGACTGTGAATGTGGTTTCTGCCAACACCTTGGGAGCCTTGCCGCGTTGCTGGCGCTCCAGAAGCACGACACGTATGGCCTTGTCCTCGCCGGTGACGTTGCGCATGAAAGCGGAGAAAGTGTAGCTGGCACCTGCCTTGATACTGATTCCGTCAAAACCGTCGTTCTGCAGGCCTACACCCGTCCATCCATCAAAATCATAGTAATGACCTACACGCTCGATATGCAAGCGCATATAAGTGGGGTTGTTCGGATGAATAGGAGCATCCATCCTGGGTTTCAGCAAACCGAGGGAGTGACCTGGACGAACCAGACGCCAAGCTGTGCCAGCTCCCCAACCGTCGCGCTCTGTGGGATTATATTCGAAAGAACCGTTTTGAATCAATTCGGCGTAGAGACCACCGTCAGCAGCATGGCTGATATCTTCAAAGAAAATACCAATCAGCTCATCGCTGATGGCTTTGCCACCTGCCGGAGGAGTCATTGTCTTCTGGGCAAAAAGCCCCATTGTTGCTGTCAGAAAGACTGCGCTTAATGTCGTGCGTAGAGTCATGTGAATAACGTTATTAGTAGTTAGTAAATTTGATAGATGGTCGCAAAGGTACGTATAATTCACCTTTTTCGGATAGAAAAGCGAAGAAAAAATGAGGAAGAAAGAGAAAAAATACGATGATGAAGTGCTCTTTTCGTAAATTTTGCCTACCTTTGCGCCCGTTAAAACCATCTTATTCCATAAATGGACGATTATCATCAACGTAACAACTGCTTTTCCGTTTGACGTTGAACGTTTAGCGTGAGGAAGGTTTCGCAGCCTTTTCTTGATTGCTTGGCGTCATCGTTGAACGCCAATAGCTTAAACGCTAAACAAACTTATGCGAACCTATTGGAACACGAATCATGGTCTGCACACGCTGGACCAATGGCAGCCCAACTGTTGGGTGCAAGTGACCTGTCCTACGGCAGATGATGCTGCATATCTGCAGCACGAACTGGGAATCCCCGATTACTTCTTGGACGATATCGGTGACACGGAAGAGCGTGCCCGTTATGACTATGATGACGGATGGATCCTCATCATTCTGCGTATTCCGTATGTCAAGGAGGTGAAATCGCGGACTCCTTTCACCACGATACCTTTGGGTATCATCATGAAGGGCGACATCTGTATTACCGTGTGTAACTATGAGACGAACCTGATGATAGACTTCGTGACCTATCAGCAGAAACGTGGTGTGGGCTTTACGGACTCCGTGGATATGGTGTTCCGTCTGTTCCTCTCCACCGCTGTGTGGTACCTGAAGCGTCTGAAACAGATCAACGCCCGCATTGAGGCTGCGAAGTTGCACTTGGATCGTAAGGTGGATAATGCCGACCTCATCGCCCTCTCCCGTCTTCAGGATAGCCTGACCTATTTTGCTACGTCTATCCGGGGTAACGAGACGCTTCTTTCGAAGCTGAAGTTTAAGCTGCCGGTTGATGAACTCGATGCTGACCTCATCGAGGACGTCAGCATTGAGATGAACCAGGCACGTGAGACAACAGGTATCTATTCCAATATTCTCGAATCCACCATGGACACCTACGCGAACATTATTAATAATAATATGTCCACGGTGATGAAAACCCTGACGCTTATCTCCATGTTCCTGATGGTACCTACGTTGGTGGCCAGCTTGTTCGGAATGAACTTGATGAACGGCATGGAGTCGCGCCCGTTAGGTTTCCCCATCGCGATGGTGTTCTCAATCCTTCTGACCCTCATCTTCTGGTGGTATTCGAAGCGAAAGGCCTGGATTTAATTGTTTTTTCGTCATTTGTTTGGTCGAACCGATTATTTTACGTTTATTTGCAACCCCTAAGGGTATTAAATAGGTCTTTTATTGACTAAAACGTAACTAATTATGGACGAAACCAAAGAACTGCAGCCTACACCGGAAGTGGAGGCTGTGGAAACACAAGTGGAGTCTGCGCCCATTGCTGAGACGCAGGCTGAAGAGAGTATTCAACCTGAAGACGTGGTGGCTGAAGAGGAACCGCAGTCTCCCGAAGAGGAGGCTGGTCACCCCATCTATGACACCAAGGAGCAAGTGGTTGACCGACTGAAGGAAATTCAGGAAGAGAATAAAGGTGGCGACAAGAATGAGCTTGATTTCTTGAAGCAAGTGTTCTACAAACTGCATCGTGCTGCTCAGTTGGCTGCCCGTAATGTTTTCATTGAGCAGGGTGGGGCGCCTGAAGACTGGCGCGCTGAGATTGATGGTGCCGAGGAGAACTTCAAGGCTATCATGACCAGTATTCGTCAGCGTCGTGCAGAGATGGCTGAAGAGGCTGAGAAACAGAAGGCTGAGAACCTGCAGAAGAAGCAGGCGATCATCGATCGCATCAAGGAACTGGCTGTTTCACCCGAAGAGGCCAACGAGCACTTCGACGAGTTCAAGCAGCTTCAGGCACAGTGGAGAGAACTCGGTGCTGTGCCTGCAGAGAAAGCTACCGAAACATGGAAAAACTATCAGCTTTATGTAGAGCAGTTTTACGATTTGCTGAAGTTGAATAGCGAGGCTCGTGAGTATGATTTCAAGAAGAACCTCACGGCCAAAGAGCGTCTAATTGAGCTGGCAGAGAAGCTGGCTGATGAAGAGGATGTCATCCAAGCATTCAACAAGCTGCAAGGACTGCACGCTGAATATAAGGAAATAGGTCCCGTAGCAAAAGAGCTGCGCGACCAGATATGGGAGCGCTTCAAGGCAGCTTCCACCATTATCAATAAACGCCATCAGGAGCACTTCGAGGCTATCAAGGCACGCGAAGAAGAGAATCTGCAGAAGAAGACTGCGCTCTGCGAGCAGGTAGAAAATATCAAGATCGAAGAGATCGCCAGTTTCAACGCCTGGGAGGAGAAGACGAAGGAAGTCATTGACCTACAGGCTCAGTGGAAGACCATCGGCTTCGCTAACCATAAGCAGAACAATCTTATCTTTGAGCGTTTCCGTGCCGCTTGCGATAACTTCTTCACCGCGAAAGCCGAGTATTATAAGACCATCAAGGATGAACAGAATGTGAACCTTGAGGCCAAGCGAGCACTTGTGGAGAAAGCTGAAGCGCTGCAGGATAGTACGGAGTGGCGTAAGACAACCGATAAACTCATCGAATTGCAGAAACAGTGGAAGGGCATCGGTGCCGTTCCTCGTAAATACAGCGAACAGCTCTGGAAACGTTTCACCGCTGCTTGCGACCATTTCTTTGAGGCAAAGAATGCCGCCAATGCTGACGTGCGTGCCGAAGAAAATGCTAATTTGGAAGCGAAGAAGAGCATCATTGAACAGCTGAAAACTCTCACGGAGAATCTGGCTGATGCCACTTTGGACAAGGTGAAAGAGTTGCAGGTTCAATGGAACGAGACAGGTCATGTCCCCTTCCGCGAGAAAGATCGTCTGTACAAGGAGTATCGTGCATTGAGTGACCAACTCTACAAGCACTTTGGCGCTACGCAGGCTCGTCGCCGTCTGGAAGGTTTCCAGAAGAGCATCCGTCAGGTGGTCGCTAAAGGCGAGAGCACATTGGCTCGCGAACGTGAGCGCCTGCTCCGTATCTATGAGACCCGCAAGGCTGAGATTCAGACCTATGAGAACAATCTCAGTTTCCTGAATGCCAAATCCAAGAGCGGCAACTCTCTTGTTGTGGAGATGAACCGCAAGGTGGAGAAACTGCGTGAAGAACTCGACCTTCTGTCAGGGAAGATCAAGGCTATTGAGGCTGAGATGCGCGCTCCCAAGACAGACGCCGCGCCCGCAGCTGATGCTCCTCAGGAAGAGGCTCCCGCGGCTGAATGAAGCTTACTTTCGGCGCGAGATGTGCCGATAAAGAGGAACAGTAATGCTGCATAATATGTGCTCATGATATAAAGTGAAGCATGAGGAATAGGAGCAGTAAACTTGTTCCATGAAAGAATAAAATCAGAAATAAGAAACAGCAGACCGCCTGCAGCCGCAATATACGGAAGAGTGGTCTGCTGTTTTTGTGTAGATAATGCGTTGACAAGGCTCGTCCACACGGTTCCGGTGAGGAGTAGTGCGTACACCATGCAGCCGTATCGAATGAGTGAATCCTGTATGGCGGGTATCACTTTCAATGCAGCTATACCGAGTGGAAAAGCGCAGATGATAGTGGAAGCGGCGAGAACGGCTGTACGGGGTCTTGCCTGATGGATGAGGCTGGTGAACCACGCGATGAAGTAGAGGTGCGCAACGGCAAAACCGCCCATCTGTCCTTCAAAGCTACCCATCACACCCATTGCATCCCCTATGGCACAGAAACAGAAACCGATGTTCATCAGCTTGGGTAGTTGGCCAATACCGCCCAGCGTCAGGATGACAGCAGGCAAGGCCAATCGCATCGCAAATAGCAGGCACTTCCCGTCTGGCTTGCCAATAGGGAAAAAGAACCAGAGTGTCGCCATCAGAAAGATAGTGATGGTAACTAATGTCTTGATATTTAGCTTTGTTGTCATTCTTACAATGCTATAAGCTGAACGAATTATTCACATTCTTTTACCGATGAGAAAAATGGTGTACTGAGATACCAATGCCTGTGCCTATGGCAACCCCAATACTATTGGCTAGGAAGTCGAGCCATTCGCCGCTGCGATACGAGGTGCAATAGGCTTGAAGGAGTTCCAGACAGCCGCTCATGACGATGGGTGTAATAAAAGCCCAAATGAAGAGACGTAGCCAAAGCAGACGCTCGTGATGGCGTAGGTGTTCAAACCAGATAATGCTAGTGAAACCAGCATACATAACCATGTGAGTCCATTTGTCCGCAAAAGGAACATCTTCTGCAATCTCGATTCGACCGATAGGGGCTAAGGAGAGGACGAAGATGGTAATCATTGTGAGTAGGCTCAGTGGATAGCGTTTGATGCAATTTGTCAGCATAAAGGTGATTTTGTCGGATTTTTGTTGCAAAAGTACAACTTTTATTCGTACTTTTGCCGCTGATATGGAAAAAAGAGGCTCTTTTGGTAGTAAACTAGGCATCGTGTTAGCCACCGCCGGCTCCGCTGTGGGCCTCGGCAATGTTTGGCGCTTTTCCACAGAAGTCGGCGCCAATGGTGGTGCCGCTTTCATCCTGATATATATCGCTTGTGTAGTATTCTTGGGTGTTCCGCTGATTGTGGCTGAATTTGTCATCGGTCGTCACACGCACAAGAACACGGCTGATGCCTATAAGGAATTAGCACCCCATTCGCCGTGGGTGCTTCAGGGGTATTTGGGTGTCTTGACGGCGTGGATTATCCTGTGTTATTATAGTGTTGTCTCTGGATGGACACTGAAATATCTCGTGTCATCAATTGCGAACCAGGTGACTACGGTAGAAGACAGTGCCGCCTATTTCATTCACTTTACATCGAATCCTTGGATGCCAGTGCTTTATATGGTATTGGTTATGCTGTTGAGTCATCTGATTATTATTCGTGGCGTGCAAGGCGGTATTGAGAAATTCAGTAAAGTGATGATGCCTTTGTTGTTACTGATTATTGCTGTGATGGTGGTTTGCTCTTTCTCTATGCCAGGAACGGAAGAGGGCTTGCGCTTCCTTCTGTTGCCAGACTTCTCAAAGATTAATCCCAATGTATTCCTCAGCGCGATGGGACAGGCGTTCTTCTCACTCAGTGTGGGAATGGGTTGCCTCTGCACCTATGCCAGCTACTTCACAGATGATTCTAAACTGATGAAAACAGCCGGCAGCGTTGCGCTGATAGACACCATGGTGGCTATAATGAGTGGATTCATTATCTTCCCTGCAGTTTTCTCTGTCGCAAATGTAGCTCCAGATGCAGGCCCTGGTCTTGTGTTTATCACACTGCCCAATGTCTTCCAGATGGCTTTTGCAGATGTGCCTATCGTTGGTTGGCTCTTTGCTGTGTTCTTCTATCTGTTGTTGCTGTTGGCGGCGCTGACAAGTATGATTTCCATTCATGAGCCTGTGACAGCTTTCTTATTAGAACGTTTTGGCTTCACTCGGCGCAATGCGACACGCATCGTTACGGCTGCCTGTATCGTTGTCGGCGTGCTCTGTTCAATGAGTTTCGGACCGCTCTCAGATGTGCATATCATCAAGGATATGAGTTTCTTCGAATCTTTTGACTTCCTATCGGCAAAGATTCTCATGCCGATAGGTGGTATCATAGTGGCGCTGTTCGCTGGATGGAAACTGGACCGCAAGATGGTGTATGATGAAATCACGAACCACGGAACCCTGCATTCTTGGACTTTTCCTATCTTCATGTTTCTGATTAAGTGGGTGGCTCCGTTAGCTATTGGCCTAATCTTCTTTAATGAGTTAGGATTCTTTAAGTAAGACGTCATGCGGCTGAAAAAATCAGATAGGAGGGCTTTATTGTTGATCTTTGTGGTAGTCGTTGTGGCGTGGAGCGCTGTCCTAATTGATCGGCAGTTTCGCAGCCACAATGAATCGTCGTTGACATGGGCCGCTTTCTCAGCTGATTCTGCAGCATTGGATTCCATCTATGCTCGGCGTCAGGAATCATACTCTGAAAAGTATGAGAAGGACCGTTATGATGCAATTCCTGAACGCACCATAGAGACCTTTCCTTTTGATCCCAATACTGCTGATTCTACCGCCTTTCTTCGCTTGGGACTAGCACCTTGGCAAGTTCGTAGCATCTATAAATTTCGTGCTCATGGCGGACGTTATCACCGCATTGAGGATTTCCAGCGGGTACCAGGTATGACACCTGAGACATGGAACCGCTTGGCGAAAGTCATGCAGATTGGTGAGGCGTTTCGCTATTATCATCAGGAGAGGGATTCATCTCGTTTCCAGAAGAAAGATCATGATTCTGTGTGCTTCCCACATCAGGAGAAATATACTGAGATAGTGCAGTTGGATTTGAATACTACAGACTCAACGGCTTTGAAAAAGATTCCTGGTATAGCTTCTGTTCGAGCACGCCAGATACTTCGTTATCGGGAGCAGTTGGGCGGTTTTGTTTCGTTGGAACAGCTTTCCGAGATTGAAGGCTTGCCAGCTGGTATTGAGCAATGGTTTAAGGTGGAGGCTGGAGTTTTTCGACCTTTGCTCATCAACGAGGCTTCTGCCAGTGTCCTGGCCCGTCATCCTTATCTGGGTTATACGCAGGCAAAAGCTATTGTTACTTATCGTCGCAACTATGGGCGAATAAAAAGCCTCAGTGAATTACGTTTGTTACCTGAATTCACTGAGGCTGATTTTGCTCGTCTTGAACCGTATGTCAAGTATTAACTGACATAATCAGTAATGATTTGTTGGAATTCTTGCTGTTGTCCACGCATGATTTCCACTTCGATGGGTAATATGTAGATATGACGGCGGACAATGGGGGAGAACCTCTTGACCATTAAAAGCCTTGCGGCATCTTTTTCGGTGGTGACAATGAAACGTTTGTTTCCCTGCATTGCAGTAAAGGCATCCTCGATTTTTTGGATATCACGTTCAGAAAAAGCATGATGGTCGGGGAAGGAAATCGGCGTGATGTGATGTGTCAATTGATACAGGTCATCCATCATCTGACGTGGGGAAGCGATACCGGTCAACAATAGTATGTGGGTGTCTGGTGTCAGCTCCTCGTTCTGCCCCGAAACTCTGTCAAACAACCTGTAGAGTTTACCATAGCGGAACGTGGAGAAGAAGAGGTGTTGGTAGGGCTTGAGTTTCAGGGAAGCCTGTACAACGCGAAAATCCATAGGTCTTATATCTTGAGGACACTTGGTCACTATAATGATATTGGCACGTCCTTTTGCCGATACAGGCTCACGCAAGCGTCCTGCTGGTAGCAAGGTGTCATCGGTGATAATACGGTGATAGTCTGTCAGCAGAATATTTAATCCAGCTTTGACATAGCGATGTTGGTAGGCATCATCTAATAGAATAACATCTATGTCCTTTGTCTGGGGATCGTCCAACAAACGACGAATTCCGCGCGTTCGGTTGCCGTCAACGGCAATAACGGCATTGGGGAATTTCTGTTTCATCTGCCACGGTTCATCGCCAATATCAAACATGGTGGATTGAGCGTTGGCAAGCACGAAACCGTGCGAGTGGCGTTTGTAACCTCTGCTGAGAACTGCCACGCGGTGATTAGGTAACAAATAGCGAAGTAACATCTCCGTGTGGGGCGTCTTGCCCGTTCCGCCAACCGTGAGGTTGCCGATACAGATGACGGGACGGTCAAAGGAAACTTGGGAGAGGATGCCCGCATCGAAACAGATGTTACGCAGACGCACACCAATCCCGTACAGCCATGAGAATGGTTGTAGCCAGTGATTGATATGAATCAAATCACCTTCCATCGCCCTTCCTATTTTTACATTTGCTGACATGTTAAATCTCTATTTTGTTCCTTTGTTCTATTATTTGGCTTTTAATGGGTTCCATCCTTGAGCCTTTAGCTCCATCTCTACGCCGTCGCGGCAGACGAGCTGCAAACCCAATTCAGGTTTTGTGATATGACCGATGACCTTTACGCCAGGAATGGCTGCTACGCGGTCATGATCCGTCAACGGAACGGTAAAGAGCAACTCATAGTCCTCGCCGCCATTGAGGGCGCAGGTCGTGACGTTCATGTTCAGTTCTTCGGCCATCACAGCGGTTTGATAATCAAGCGGGAGGCGCTCTTCATAGATACGGCAACCTGCTTTGCTCTGTGTACAGATATGATACAACTCACTGCTGAGGCCATCGCTGATGTCCATCATGGCTGTCGGGTGAATTCCTTCCTTGGCCAGCGCCTCGATGATATCCTTGCGGGCTTCTGGCTTCAATTGTCGTTCCAATAGGTATTCCCGTCCTGTGAAATCGGGCTGGAAGGGAGGAAGCGCATCCAACTTCTCGCCGCGTTCTCTGGCCTCTTTCAGTTGCTGGTTATAAACGGATTTCTCACGTTCCAACAATTGTAATCCCATATATGCTGCACCAAGGTCTCCTGTGACACAGATGATATCCGTGTCTTTGGCACCACTCCGATAAACGACATCCTCGGGACGGGCATCGCCGATACAGGTGATACTGATGGCCAAGCCGGTGAGCGACGATGAGGTGTCGCCGCCGACAATGTCACAACCGTGAGCCTCACAGGCAAGTCGCAGACCTTCGTAGAAATCTTCCATATCCTCAACGGTGAAACGCTTCGACAATGCGATGGAAACGGTCATCTGTCTGGGACGTCCGTTCATGGCGTATATGTCTGACAGATTGACGATTGCGCTCTTGTAGCCTAAATGCTTCAAGGGGACATACTGAAGGTCGAAATGAACACCTTCCATGAGCAAGTCAGTAGTGATTAAGACTTGCTTTCCTGGCTCAAATGCCAGAACAGCACAATCGTCACCTGCTCCTTTCTTTGTCTCAGGATTCTTCAGTTCTATGTTTTCGGTGAGGTGGTGAATCAGTCCAAACTCACCCAATTCTGCTATTTCCAATGGTGAATTGATTTATAAATGTGATTGATGAATGGCGCTTATGAGCGTCGAACCATTTCTCTTATCAGCTCTGCCATAATCGGTTGCACGGCGTTGGCTGCTTTCTGCACTTCTTCGTGGCTGACTTCCACAATCTTTCCCTCTACGCCGAGGTCTGTGATGATGGAGATGCCGAAGACTTTAATGCCACAGTGGTGAGCCACAATCACCTCAGGTACTGTGCTCATACCTACAGCATCGGCACCAAAGATATGATACATACGATATTCGGCTGGTGTCTCGAAGGTCGGACCTTGGGTCCCCAAATAGACACCATGCTGCAACTTGATCCCCTTCTCAGCACCGATAGTGTTGGCTAACTGAATCAGTTCAGGATCATAGGCATCGTGCATATCAGGGAAACGGGGACCGGTGGGGAAGTTCTTGCCATGAAGGGGATGCTCAGGGAAGAAGTTGATGTGATCCGTAATCACCATCATGTCTCCAATATTGAAATTGGGGTTGGTTCCTCCTGATGCATTGCTGACATATAAGGTCTTAATACCCAGTTCATACATCACGCGAATGGGGAATGTCACCTCCTTCATGGAGTAACCTTCATAATAATGGAAGCGACCCTGCATGGCCAAGATATCCTTGTCTCCCAACTTTCCGAAAATCAGCTTTCCGCTATGCCCTTCCACAGTGGAGATGGGGAAATTCGGGATGTCCTTGTACTCAATGGCCATCGTTACGTCAATCTCTTCGGCCAAGTGTCCCAGACCCGTGCCGAGGATGATGGCAGTGGTCGGATGTGTGGGCATCTTCGCTTTTAACCAAGAGGCCGTTTCCTGTATTTTCTCGTACATAATTTGTCTTCTTATGGGGATTTTCGCTGCAAAGATAATGATAAAATGGAGATATCATACATATTGTAGCATGAAAAATACACTTTCGTGATAAAAGATTTTATGGCATCCATTTTCCCTATTAAATATAATAAAATAGGTACGCGCGCGTAGTCCCCTTCAAATTAAGGAGTTACGAAAAATATTTTATCAAATTCTTTTGAAAACGTTTGGTGGAATGAAAAAGTTGCCGTACCTTTGCACCCGCAAACGAGAAAAGAGGGCCCTTGGGAACCCCAAGACGATGCCTCTGGAACCGATTTTTGCAACAAGAAAAAACGTTCTTTGACAGACTGACAAGAAGACAATAGTAGTACAAGTACAAGAGAAAT
>CAMZCM010000018.1 GCA_947305005.1 uncultured Prevotellaceae bacterium
CCAGGCAGCGCACAATTTGACCTCCAACCCGCGATGTTGAAACATGTTTACAACCAACCCTTTCATTAACCTTTAACCATTAATCATTAACCCTAAATCATTTTATTATGGCACTGAAAGTAAAAGCAGTAGAAAAACTCATCAAGTTTGACAAGGAATCAGCGGGCACGTACCGCTATGTCATGAGCCCCGAGCTCTACATCCCCCTCACTCAAGCGAAGGTCATCAAGGAGGCAGCCCTGCGCAGCGGCGTCAGCCGAGGCGTGATGCAAGCCTGCTGGGACGCAGCCGGAGAGGTCATCAAGGCATGGGCCACCGAAGGCCACAGCGTCGCCCTGCCCGGACTGGGCACCATGCGATTCGGACTGCGCGCCAAGAGCGTGGACGATGTGAACAAGGTCAAGACCGGCCTCATCACCACCCGCCGCATCATCTTCACCCCCTCCACCGAACTCAAGGAGGAGCTGGCCGCCACCAGCGTACAGATCACCTGCTACGACCGCAACGGCAACGAGGTCAAGCGCGTCACCAGCGCAGACGACGGCGAAGTGGAGGACCCTGAGAACGAATCCACGAACTCCGGAAACAACGGATCCACGGAGAACGGCGGTAGCCAGAACGGTAGCAGCAATGACAACCCTGGTGGCAACGGCGACGGTGGTGACGACTCAGAAGAAGGGTGATAGGTTATGAAAAGGGATAACATCATCGAGATTGTGGCGAAGGTTCTAGTAGCCGCCCTCACCGCCTTTCTCACCGCACTGACAACCACCAGTTGCATCGGTCACGGACCGATTCCGATGTAAGAAGGAAGAGGTAATATGTAAGAAGGGACTGACAGACTACTGAGCTGCCAGTCCCTTTGCTTTTTCACAGCGTGACCGCTGTTGCTTATCTCGAGAAGCGGAAGATGTCGCCGTTGTAGTTGGTCATTTCCACCTCGTTTTTATGGCAAGAGGTGAAAACGGTGGCTGCTACAGCGCAGCACAGGATGGCTGCAAGCGTCAAGAGATTCTTTTTCATCGTAGATTAAGTTTCCAAATCAATATATTGAAATTATACGTTCCTTGCTCAAATAGACGCCTTTCTGTGTTGGTTTGCATGGGAGCGGACGGCCATGAAGGTCGTACCATGCATCTTCCATCTGACTGGCTGCTGAGTTTGTCGAAGTACTTCCATCTTCCATCGAAGCGATGCCCGTAGTACTGATGGTGAAGGGCAGGGTGGCGATGGTGAAAAAGGAATTCAAAGGTGTCGTGGCAAGATCTGACTGGAAGTTTTTGCAAATCATGATGTCGGCAACGTAGTTGCCTGGCTCCAGCTCCTCCCCGAACCTGATTTCGCCGGTGTCCTGCGTGTTGGCGGCGATGGCGAAGCGGCTCAGGGTATAGCCTACGCCGTTGAGGTTGACCAGCTCCTGACTGCCATCGTCCTGCTGGCGATAGATTTTTGCCATCAGGGCGCAGTCGTAGTCCATCGTGGTAGCGTTGGTCAGCTCGCAACTGATGCCGTAGATAGATAGGTCGTCCATGATTCTCACCACCCCCGCGTATTCGACGCTCTCGCACGTGAAGGGCAATGTCTCGATGGTGGCGAGCGTATGGGCGATATTGGTGGGATAGGCCTGTGCCTCGGCAAGGGTCATGCCGGTGAGGTCTAACGTGTCTTTCACTTCGGTGATAATCCCGATGTAGTCGCCAGCCTTCGTGAAAGCTCCCCCCTCGAAAAGCATCTCCGTCGCACTGCCAGCCTCTGAGAAGATGACGGTTCTCACTTGCATTTCCCTCGATGTCAGCACACCGTCGTCGATGAGGTAAGCAGAGAATTCGAGGGTTTTGATGGCTTCGTCACCGCTGTTGCTGACGGTGGCGGAAACGGAATGGGGCAGGTGGGTCTGCATTGTTCCGTTGATGCGGATGGAGGCTACATCGGCGCTGAACTTCGGACTGGGGTGGAAGATCGGCGCAGTGGCGTTGCCGTCGGTCAAGACAGTCAGCTCGACCGTATTGTTGGGGCCGAAAACTTCACGCCACGGGGCACTCGTTCCAGTTTCCTTATAGACCATGGCGAGGTGGTGCGTGCCGGTCGAGAGGCCGTCGGCGAGGTTCGCGGGCAACGCGAAATAGTGCTCACATTCTGATATGTTAATGTTGGCGTAGGCGGGAAGCTCGAGGGTCATGGTTCCGTAGAGCTGGCTCACGTCGGCGGTGCCGTCGGCCTGTCGCTCAGCAAATGCCACGAGGAAGGTAGCAGGGCGGCACGTGACGTTAAACACACACATCTGATGCGGCACGCTGTCGTGCGTTACATCCCATTTGTCACCAATCAGACACAGACCGTAGTTCTCCAACGATGTCTTTGCAGGCTGCAGTCCGATGCAGACACACTGGTTGTTGGTGTAGCCGTCGCCCGTGGAACTTGCCCCAGTGCCATGACTGTAGGGATTCATCAACGTGAGTTTGAAAAAGCCATCACTCTGGCCACCCCAGCCCCAGTTCACGTGGAAGTAGGGCTCACCATCGACCACGCGGTAGCCATCGACCACAAAGGCATGGCCGCCGCCCGTCGAGGATGCTGCGAAGAAAAGGGGACGCCCGGCGTGCAACTCATCATGGAGCAAGTCGTACCACCCTTGAACGCTATAAGATGAGGAATAGACCATAGTCACTCCCGGATCGTAGCCGAAGTTGCGTACCAATAAATCGCTATCGAAGTACATTGCGCTGGACACTCCGGGCGTATAGCCCATCTGGAACAACTGTCCGCAGTAGCGCATCAGTGTGGCAACAGCCAGGCACTGCGCCTCATTGGCCGTGTCGTCGTAATCGTCGAGCATATTGTCCCAGTCGAAGGCGACGGAGGGCAGGGCCTCGAGGGTGGTTGTATCCCTGAAGTTGATATAGCTTGGCAGCGGGGCCGCGATGGGTTCCTGTGGCCAGCGGTGGTAATAGAGCACCTGTGCGAGCGCTGTGGCTGCGCAGCCCGTGACGCACTGTCCGGCATCCTTCACGGGGCACAGGGCATTGAAGGGGAATTTCTGATTCCAGTGGCACGTGACCAAGGGGGCGATGTCCTCATGTACGGCCACTCGCTGGGCCTTGGCACCGCTGGCGGCCAAGAGGGAAATCTGGCCCGCCACGTCGTCGAGCCACGCCTGCATGTTGACGGGAATGGCCTCGGCATCGAAGGAGCCGCTGTCGCAATAGCCCAGCACGAGGTTGTCGCCCACGCAGTCGTCGCCGCTGACCACGACGAAGCCCGTAGTGGCGGCGTTGAAGACGTAGTATGCAGGGGCATCTGTCTGGATGGAGGCTGCATTCGTCACAGAAGCGGCGCGCTGCTTCCGCATGGCTTCGCTCTTCAGTGCCGTGCCTTTTGCTTTCAGGAATTTGGCGGCAGCCTCGCGTGCAACTTCAGGCGACACTGGTTCTGCCATCATTGTCACCCAGCAGCACAGGACGGCTGCAAGTGTCATGAGAATCTTTTTCATTGTCGTTGATTATGTTTGTTATTTGCGACCATTTGCCCGCAAAGGTACGCATTATCTTTCAATTATTCTTCTTTTCACACGAGTTTTTGTCGGCTTTCGGTGTCGAGAATGGCAATGGCTAGCGAACTCTTGAGGTTTTGACTATCGCAGCTCCGGCCAGCCGTCGGCAGTCCAAGAGATGGGTCGTTGAATGAGCAGGGCGACACCGTTCTGCGTGGCGCTATAGCCATGGCAGATGAAGATGTCTTCACCTTCGAAGGTGTAGGCGGCACAGTGGCCTGCAGCCTCCCATTGCTCTTTGTCGCCCTCCAGGAAGAGGGTGCCGCCACCAAACGCCATATCCTTGCCGTCCTTGTCTAAGTAAGGACCGTCGATGGTCTTGCTGCGGCCCACGGCGACGCGGTAGTTCGACTTCGCGCCGCGACAACAATAGTCCCACGATACAAAAAGATAATAATATCCTTCGTGCTTGAAGATGAATGGCGCTTCGATGGCATTGGTGCCTGCATAACGCGATGTCGGATTGGGTTCTGTGGGTTTGTAGTTAGGGTCGTAACGACGGGCAATGGTACGCGGCCATTGTGAATTATGCATTATGAACTGTGAATTCTCCAGATGCATCGTTGAGTCAAGGCGGGCCAGCTGAATGCCATCCCAAAACGAGCCCCAGACGAGCCACGGCGTGTCGGTGGCATCGTCGATGACGAAGTTGGGGTCGATAGCGTTCCAGTTGTCACGCTTCTCACGAGAAGTCACAATGCAACCTTCATCCTTCCAGAAGTTGGCTGCAAGTGAGCGGCTGCTGAGCAGACCAATGGCCGAGCCGTTCTTCCCGAAGGTGGAACAGCTGTAGGCCAGCCACCAACGGCCATGCCACTGGATGACATCGGGTGCCCACACATGGTTGCCAAAGCCTGGCACGGAATCGGTCGTCCAGCCAGGGATGACAGTCATCACGGGTTGGCGCGACACCGTCCACGTCCGTCGGTCTTTCGAAGTCATCCGCTGGATGCCCATACCCGTAGCAAAGAGATAGTACGTGTCGCCCTCCTTGGCCATCACGGGGTCATGCACCATGGGAGTCTCTGTCTGAAAAGCCTCGCAAGCTCGAATAAACGATAAGCGTCGAGCGAGAGATTTTGAGAATTGTCTCGCAGAAATCGCAGAAATCACAGAAGGGAAGCTGGAGACGGTATCTATACAAATGACAGTTCGAAAGGTTAGTTTAGGTATTTAATTAATTCACCGCTAAGGCGCTATGACGCAAAGATTTTCAGGGCTACTTGCTACACGATAAAGCAAAGCCGCATGAACGGCAAAGCCGAGGTTCATGCTAGGCAGAGGGCGCAGAGGCTAGCGCAATGAAGGAATTAAAAAATGAAAGAATTAAAAAATGAAGGGATTAAGGAACAAGAGGAAATGAGGTCTTTGCGCCCTCCGCCTAAGCCAAAACTTCGCGTAGCGTTTTGGCTGGCTCAGCGAGCTCCCGCAGGACAAACAGTAAGGAAAAACTTTGCGGCTCCGCGAACTCTGCGGTGGATAAAACAAATCCAGCTTGCGGATGTTGATAACGAACACTAATCTCTCAAATGACACGAATGAGGTATAGACCTGTGATTCCATAAGTATAGACCTGCAGCCCGATAGGTATAGACCTATAAGCAAAAAGGTATAGACCTTTCGGCCGATAAGTATATACTTGTAGCCTGAAAGGTCTATACCTATGGGATTCCAATATCTTTACATCTTAAACGCTGCGCTCTTCACGTAGATGCGATATTGCTTGATGCTCTCTGGTGCTCCAGCTTCTACACGCGGCAGATACTGGAAGCCGGTGAAGGTCTGATCCTGTCCGAGGTCAATAATCAGGTAGTGCGGGAACTGTACGCCACGATTGGTGCTCCAGTAGGTAGATTCCTGAAGGTCGAAGATCTTGTCGGCGGTCTTGTTGCCGCTCTCAATGTCCTCATCGTCGCAATATGCAACCTGCCAAGGTTCACGGCTGAGACGTGATCCATCAGCGCCCAACATATACCATTCTGCAATACAGCAGTACTCGCGGTTCATGTGGCTGTTCAGTGCTTCGATGCAGACATAGCGGCCACTGACGGGCTGCGGGAACTTTACTTCCTGCCAACCGTTGCCTGCTTTAAACTCACCTTCCAATACAGGCTTTTCGCCCGTGAGGTCGAGGTTCTGTCCTTCCAAGCGGTGTGTTTGTGGACGGTCCAGGTTCAACTTGTCAATGATGGGCTTCTGTAAGCCTTCAATGGTCGGTAAACCACGCGGCCCCATGACGTCAAGAACAATGACTTCGTTTTTACCTTTCTTTAGCCAGCAGCCCGGCACATAGAGAGTTTGCTGTGGACCAATATACCAATGGCGACCAATGGCGTGACCGTTGACATAGACCTGTCCTTTTCCCCAGTTCTCAAGGTTGAGGAACGTGTCACCTACCTTCTTGAGATTGAAGTAACCGCGATAGTAACCAGCATTCGTAGAAAGCTGATATGTTGATATATTAAATGTTTTCGCTTCATTTAACGCTTCAACAGCTACTTCATAATCGTCTTTGATACGAGACTTCATCCATTGACGAGGCTTCCACGTCGTTTCCACGCCATCAATGTCTGCACTGATGACCACCTCAGAAACGATGCCTTTGAAATCCTTAATGGCACGACCAAAATTGATACGACCCATGCCTTCTACAAGAATGACCAACTCATCGCCTTTCTTCACGGCGGGCAGGATGAGTGATGTCTCATGCTTCACACGATCCAACTTGCCAATCAACTTATCATTGATGAACACCTGCGCATAGTCATGAGCTTCCATTTTCAGTACGCTCTGCACTGGAATCTCTGGTAACTTAGTGCTATAAATCATGGAACCCCATCCGAAGTTCATCTCCTCAAAAGTCATGATGCCACCTCTTTTGGCAACAACATCGCTACCATAACCAAGCGGAGCGAACTCGTTCAATGAGAATGTCGGAATGGCAATAGTAGGAATCTCTTTAGGCACAGCGGGGAGTTTCTTGCTGCCCACCCATTTCTGGGCGACAGGATCCCAATCGCCACTGTATTTCTCCATCGCCTTACGCAACTTCCAGAACTTATCCGTCACCTGACCTGCCTCATTGATGGGAGCGTCATAGTCGTAGCTGGTCACATCGGGCGCAAAGCCGGGAGAGTTCGCACCTGCCCAATGTCCCCAGTTGGTACCACCGTGAGTCATATAAAGAGAGAAGCTGATGCCGCGATCCAGCATCTGAGAGATGCCATCGACCATCGCCTCGGCACCACGGGTCTCGTGGCGACCGCCCCACTTATCAAACCAGCCACTCCAGAACTCGGAGCACATCTTGGGACTATTGGGACGCAGCTCGCCCAGTTTCTTGAATTCCTGATCAATATTGGCACCCGTGCCGAAGTTCATCGTCCAAGTGAGGTCATCGAGACCGTTCTTCGTAAAGTTGGAACTCCAGTCGCACTGGAACAATTCCACTTTGTCGAAGCCGCTCTTGCGGATAATATCGCGTACGGCGCTGATATAAGGTTTGTCCTCACCGTAGGAACCGTATTCATTCTCCACTTGAACCATGATGATGGGACCGCCCTTCTCAATGGTCAGGTCGCCGAGCTGCTCACCCACCTTTTTCTCAAAGATTTCCAGGCGCTCCATGAAATAGGGATCCTGTTCACGCAGACGAATATCCTTTTTCTTCAGCAGCCACCAGGGCAGACCACCCATCTCCCACTCCGCACATACGTAAGGACCAGGGCGCACGATGACCCACATGCCATTCTTCTGTGCCAGCTTCACAAAGGCACGAATATCGTTGTTTCCCGTGAAATCGAACTTACCCTCTTGCTGCTCATGTGCGTTCCAGAAGATGTAGATGCAGAGGGTATTCATACCCAAAGCCTTACACATCTGGATGCGCTGTTCCCAGTACTCACGAGGGATACGTGGATAATGCACTTCGGCAGCCTTGACCACGAAGGGTTTGTTGTTCAACAGGAATGTTTTTTCGCCTACTCGGAAGGAACCCGGTTTGGTAGCAGCACTTAGGGGAGTTGCCAGGCAGCAAGCAAGTGCGAGAAGGAGAAGAACAGATAGTCTTTTCTTCATAACGTTTAATTATTGTTATTTCTCACTGCGCCCAATGCCTGCAGCAGTTCTTTATCTGAGATAGAAGATATATTGCTGTCGCTATAGGAGTAGCCAAAGAAGGTACTCACGTATTTATAGCCTGCATTGATGCGTCTTTGCAGAGAGCTACCAGTTTGAGCTGTATAAGTGCCTGTCTGAGTATAGGGTGCTACACCAATCTGAACAGTCTTATCGCCGTCGGGGAATGTGCGCACGATGGTGGGAGTAATGGCGTTTATGAAGTTGTAAGTCTCCGCCGTATATTCCTCAGCAGGCTTGTTCAGGAACCACACAGCCACAAAGCCCATCTTGACTTCCTTCGTGGCATCAGCAACGACCTTCACAGAGAACTTGCCATTGTTCAGAGCGTTCACATTGGCTGTCTTGATGCTGCCGTCAGCATCGTAGTAAGCGATCTTGAGACCCATCTCCTGAGCCAGCTGTATGTCTTGCACTTGGAAGTTCCAGGTCACGGTTTCCTTGGTGGCTTTCAAATTCTTCTGACCACCGTCGCTATCACCACCTGTGCCATTAGAAATGACGGTATCATCCTCTTTGTCACATGACACCATTGTAGATGTACCCATCAGCAAAGCCATCAACAGGCCACAAACATAAATTGTTTTTTTCATTGTTCTTTTGATTAAGTATAAATAAAATGAAACTATTCGGACGCAAATGTACGTATTTAATGTGCTTCAGACAATAAAAAGGACAATAAAAATGCTATTTCAGCTAAATAATCCAGAATTCTTCCACATTCTGCCACCCTATCAGAAAGTTTTTTCCTATCTTTGCACACAAATATTCATCATTTCATACAATATAATGTATAGAACACACACCTGTGGCGAGCTTCGTATCGCCAATGTAGGCCAGACGGTGACGCTGGCAGGCTGGGTGCAACGCACCCGCAAAATGGGAGGAATGACGTTTGTGGATGTCCGCGACCGATATGGCATTACGCAGATTGTTTTTGAGGAGGCTGCGAATGCAGACCTCTGCGAGCAGGCCAACAAGTTGGGCCGCGAATGGGTTGTCCAGGTGACAGGACGCGTCAACGAGCGCTCAAATAAGAACCCGAATATGCCCACGGGCGACATAGAGATCATCGCTACGGAGCTGACAGTGCTGAATGCCGCGCTGACACCACCTTTCACCATCGAAGACCAGAGCGACGGCGGCGATGACCTGCGCATGAAATACCGCTACCTTGATTTACGTCGCACGCCCGTGCGTAAGAATCTGGAACTGCGCCACAAGATGACAATGGAGGTGCGCCGCTATCTGGACAGTCTCGGTTTCCTGGAGATTGAAACGCCGATGCTGATCGGCTCTACGCCTGAAGGTGCTCGTGACTTCGTGGTGCCTTCACGCATGAATCCCGGACAGTTCTATGCCCTTCCGCAAAGTCCACAGACGCTGAAACAGCTGCTGATGGTCAGTGGCATGGATCGTTATTTCCAGATTGTCAAATGCTTCCGCGATGAAGACCTGCGTGCAGACCGCCAACCGGAGTTTACGCAGATTGACTGCGAGATGAGTTTCGTGCAGCAAGAAGATATCCTGCAGACATTCGAAGGGATGGCCAAGCACCTGTTCCGCGAATTGCGCGGCATTGATATCCAGGGAGCATTCCCCCGCATGACATGGGCTGACGCCATGAAGTATTATGGCAGCGACAAGCCTGACACGCGTTTCGAAATGAAGTTCGTTGAACTGATGGACGTGTTCCAGGGAAAGGCTGATTTCGCTGTGTTCAACGATGCCAAGTACATCGGCGGCATCTGTGCCACAGGTCAGGCCGTCTATACCCGTAAACAGATTGATCAGCTCACAGACTTCGTGAAACGTCCGCAAATTGGTGCCAAGGGTCTCGTCTATGCCCGCGTGCAGGAAGACGGAAGTGTGAAGTCAAGCGTGGATAAGTTCTACGGCGAGGACGTTCTCAACGAACTGAAAGCGAAGATGAACGCTCAACCAGGCGACTTAATCCTGATTCTTTGTGGGGATGATGCCATGAAGACGCGCAAGCAGCTGTGCGAACTCCGTCTGGAAATGGGCGCACGGATGGGGCTGCGCGACAAGAATAAGTTCTCTCTCCTGTGGGTCATCGACTTCCCGATGTTCGAGTGGAGCGAGGAGGAAGGTCGTCTGATGGCTACCCACCACCCCTTCACACATCCGAAAGACGAGGATATACCTCTCTTGGATACCGATCCTGCAGCCGTTCGTGCAGATGCTTATGATATGGTGTGCAACGGTGTGGAAGTTGGCGGTGGCTCAATTCGTATCCACGACCCGGAACTGCAAGACAAGATGTTCCGTATTCTCGGTTTCACTGAAGAACGCGCTCAGGAGCAGTTCGGCTTCCTGATGAACGCTTTCAAGTACGGCGCTCCTCCTCACGGAGGTCTCGCCTACGGCTTAGACCGCTGGGTAAGCCTATTCGCAGGTCTCGACTCCATCCGTGACTGTATTGCCTTCCCGAAGAACAACAGCGGCCGCGATGTGATGCTCGATGCTCCCGCCCGTCTGGAGCAGGCACAGTTGGACGAGCTGTATCTCTCACTTGTTCCGGTTGAAAGTGAAAAATGAAAAGTGAAAGAGTGAAAAATAAAAGTATGACACCTCAGAGTCGAAATATACGAGCCCGTCAGATGTGGCGTAAAGCAGTGAAAAGTAATCTGTATTTTTCACTTTTCACTCTTTCATTTTTCACTTTATGCTCCTGCACTGAGAGTTTCGAGGAGCGCTGTCGTCGCGAAGCTCGCGAATACACGCTGAAGCAATGCCCTCGTCTGTTAGGACAATATATCATTATGGATAGTATGGTCTATGTGGATAAACCTCAAGGATTTACCTATTACCATACAGTAGTAGGAGAACTGGATAACGATTCTCTTCTGACACCTGAGGCCATCGATGCATTCAAGGAGGAGCTTTTGAAAAACATCAAGAATGACTTGTCACTCAAACGTCACAAGGAACGTGGCTTCACGTTCACGTACCACTATACGTCAGGCTCCACAGGTAAAGTGTTTACGGAAGTCTCCTACGGTCCAGATGATTACTAACACAATTATTTCTTTTATCAGATTATTCCACTAACTCAATCTCTCTAACTATGAAACGACTCATCACTACTACCCTCCTTGCGATATTCGCTTTCACCTTCATGCAGGCGAAGAATATCTCAACGACTGTAACGCAAGTGAGCCAGGCGGTAACACTGGATACGGATGTGGACTATCACATCACTTCCGCCACACCTTTTACCGATGCGGGCAGTATCAACATCACAAATACAGAACACGCTGTTGTTATCATGGATGCTATTCGCCCATCGGATGCAAGTTCATACTTGAGCTATATCAAGATTAATGGTCAAGCTGCATCTAATGGCTCAAACTGCCAGCTGAAAATGTATAGGAACGGCTCCATTCTACTTCCTTATGGCGGTTCTTCTTTTTATCCGCTTACCATCTATGATGATATCAACTGTCAAGGTAACAGCTACAATGCGCTAACTGAAGGTCACAACGGAAGTGGTTACATGAAAAACTTACCTACGGCATGGAACAATAAAATCCGCAGTTTCACACTCAAGCGCGGTTATATGGTTACCTTCGCTTTGGGAGATACCGGACAGGGATATAGTCGTTGCTTTATCGCTGCCGATGAAGACATCACAGTGACATTACCTTCTTTGATGGATCGCCGTATCACCAGCTATCGTCTGTTCAAATGGTACGATGCCAGTAAGAAGGCTATTGCTGACAAAGTAAATGCAAACAGTTGTAAACAACTCAAAGTCACCAGCACTTTCACATGGAGCGCCGGCTCATCTCTATTACCTGACGTGGAAGTTGTGCCTCATCATATTTATGAGAACTGGCCATCGGCTTCAGATTTAGGAAAGGCTACCTATTCCTGCCACATGAAGACCAATAATGAGCCTGCAAATTCAAGTGATGATCATCCACAAGACTTGGCAACCATTCTTGCCAACTGGGAAAGTCTGATGCGCACAGGTTTGCGTCTCTGTACGCCTTCTTCATGGGACGGCAGTGACTATTGGAATGGTTCGGGTAATCTGATTAAACCTTTCCTTGACTCTATTGATGCTCGCGGCTGGCGCTGTGATATCGTAGATGCTCACTGTTACTGGCCTGAAGGTAACTTCCAATACTTGCAAAGCTATTGGGTAAACAATTATAAACGTCCCGTCTGGGTCTCTGAATGGTGCTGGGGTGCATCATGGAACAATAACGGTTCCTTCTCAGGAAGTGCTACAGAAACAACCTTCAAGAATGCTATCCAAAGCATCACCACCACAATGAACAATGCTGCCGGTGTTGAGCGTTACTTTTATTGGGATAGCGAAAATGGGAATTACCCTTGTAGGTTAGTACGCGACGGGAGCCTCACGCAAGCCGGAGAATACTACGCCCAAATGAATGCCCCATTGGCCTACAATGGCAGTGTCAATTACATTCCTACGAATCCACGTACCTATGCCCCCACAAACATCAAGAGTTCTTTCGTAGCAAGTAGCATGACAGCAAAAGTATCATGGACTCTGAAAAACGGGGAGTTATCAGACAGTGTCGCTCTACTCCGCAGCACTGACAATGGTAAGAAATACGAGCTGTTGAAAGGGTATAGTCATGATGAGATTGCGTCTAAGACAACCATGACATACAACGATACCATTCAAAGTACAGGAAATTACACCTATATGATAAAAGATATCGCTCTTGGTAAGACGCTGAGTTCATCTGCAACCACCGTTTCGGTTGGTGGAAGCGAGAAGATTACAGCAGATCTACAGTTCGGTACTATTTCCACTACCCCAGGTGAAGAAGCACAGATTTTCTTTGCAGAGAAGTTTTCCGAATATCCGGTACTGATTGGCGGTAGCCCCAACTATAACAATACAGGTACCAACAACAATGCGAAAGCGATGGTTAATAACTACCTATCGTCTAAGACCGTCAACAACGAATACAGTTACGCTAACTTCCGCGAAAACGTATGGAAAGATGCAGACGGCAACCCCGTTGCTGCTACAGATGCTGCCACCACTTCATTCTTCGTCGGGAAACCTGGTAACGGTGACATCGGTGGACTTAAATATGAGTTAGGCTTTGTGTCAAAAGAAGAAAGCGAAAGTGGATATATTAGTGGAAGTATCAGTTATGATAATGCTCGCAAAATTTCAAACAAAGACAGCATCATTTGCGAAGTCAAATTCCGCCAACCTTTTGCCACTAAGCCTGTCGTGATGGTTACTCCTCTTGCCTTTAATACCTCTATGCAGTTAACCATGTGGCGTATTTGGGATGTCACCACCGAAGGCTTCAAAGTGCTAATGATGCGCCAAAAGGGTAATACTGTCACGACACAAAACAGTTTGATGATTGGTTATATGGCTATTGAACAAGGACAAGGAAGAGATGGAAAAGGCCACCTCTATACTGTCAGCGAAAAAGAAGAGACATATACTACTGCAACTAAAGTCTTTAACTTTGATTCTGAATTAACCAATCCTCGTGTAATGGTACAGTTGCAGACATATAATCTTAAGACTCCAGCGGTATTAAGGACAGCCAATATTTCAAACAGTTCTGTGAGAGTGTATTACCATGTAGATATCACCAACAGCGGTATGTACATCACTCGCACCAATCCTGCTACTGAATCCTTTGGCTTCATCTGTATCAGTGAAGACAACGGCGAGATTACCCCTGATAGCTTTATGGTAGATGACATGGCGTTCAAGGTGTCTGGTCAAGCTGCAGAGAAGACTGTCACCTACGTGAAGGGCCCTTCAGCAGAACAAATGACAGTCCCGAGTTCGGTCACTTATGCTGAACAGGCTTATTCTGTCACAGCCATCGCTGACAGCGCTTTTGCTGGTCTGCAGCAACTCAAGAGCGTGAGAATACCCTCTTCCGTGAAATCTGCTGGCAAGAACCTCTTTGCGGGCAGTTCTCATGTGGCAGCTATCACTTGGGAAGCACCGATCAAGATGACACAGGAAATGGCAGGGAATGTGACCAACAATCCCAACCTGCTGTTCTATACTAATGATGTCTCTAATGCACCTGAAAATGTGACGAACGTCATTAACTTACAGACAAAGCAGGCTGAGCGCATCGTTCTTTCAGATGCCAATGAAGGAAATGATTTCTATTGCCCAGAAGAATTCACAGCAAGCAGTATCATCTATACTCACGATTATCAGCTTTTCACTGAAACGGGGAAGTGTCAGGGTTGGGAGACATTGACATTACCTTACGATGTGACAGAAATCATTCATGAAACAAACGGTATCATCACGCCATTCGGTGCATTGCAGCGTGGCTATGAATATGAGAACGGCACGAAGCCATTCTGGCTCTACGAGTACACAACAAGTGGTACTTTTGCTGAAGCTGAGACAATTCGTGCAAACATGCCTTATATTATCTCCATGCCCAACGAAGCTAAATTGTCTGAAGACTATATTCTCAAAGGCAATGTCACTTTCGAAGGCTCTAACGTTACTGTGAAAGCTACTTCTGCTACTAAAGTGGTGACAAGTGGCATTTACCAATTCACGCCGAACTATCAGAACGGAACACCTGAAACGGTTTACCTGCTGAATGTCGATATGAATTATGACGGCAATCCTAAGGGCTGCGTCTTTGTTAGAAACGACCTCCTTGAACGTCAAGTTCGTCCTTTCGAAGCATATTTCCATTTGAGTGACAGTGCAGGTGTTAAACCTTACTTCAGTATATTTGAGAAGATGACGGATGGTATCAAAGAGATTGTTCCCAATAACACATCTGATTTCATCGAGGTTTACGATCTCAGCGGCCGACAGATTCAACGAAAGAATCTACAACCTGGAATATACATTATTAGCGGAAAAACAGTAATGGTGAAGTAATCATCAATAGATCCAAAGAAAGCGCCCTCCCGGTTGGGGAGGGCGCTTTCTTTGGTATGTCAATTGTCAATTGTGAATTGTGCATTGTGAATTAGGACAACCTCGTACCCATGCGTGCCTCTACTACATTAACCACGTAGTCACCAAGTTTCTCGCATTCGTTAACAATATCCATATATATAGTGCCTACGGCGTAGGTGTACTCATGGTTGTTCACATCAGTGATGTTCTGCTGCTTCAATTGATTACGATAATTATTAATCTCATTCTCTATATTCAATGTACGGTTCACATCATACGATTCCTTTCGTCCGCCCATGAGTTTATTCATCTGCGTGAGAGACTGGTCTGTCAGCTCCATAATCTGGCTGATATGCTCATACTGGGACTCTGTGAAATGATCCTGTTTACCATTGTACTTGCGAGATATCGTGCGAGCCATGTTAAAGCATGCATCACCGATAGACTCCAGCTCACTGATTTCACGCAGCATCGCACGAATCTTGGCTTTAGTTTCATCACTGAGGTGAGCATCGCTGACTTGATCCAGATAATTAGCAATCTCCAGCTCCATACTATCAGAGATGCTTTCATACTTCTCTATGCGAGTAAACAGTTTATTGAAATTCGTATCGTTATTGGTTTTCTTATCATTCTTGCTTGACGAGAGAGTAAGTAACTCACGCACCATAGAGAACATATGCTGCATCCTATCAGAGAATGCCTGTATTTCCTTTTGCGCCTCCAAGACAGAAAGTTCAGGTGTCTTCATGAAGCCTGCGGTGATAAAGTGCAGACGGAAATCTTCTTCTTCATCTACCTTCTTGGGCTTAATGACCCAACAGACAAAACGTTCAATCTGCGGGATAAACCAAATCAAGATTGCAGTATTGGCAACATTAAAACACGTGTGGAATGCTGCAAGTACAAATGTGAGTTTAGCCGCATTAGCCAAGAAGACATCGCTACTAACGGTTTCTCTCGTCATTTCCACATCGTAACCCACCAGTCCACAAACAGCATCAATGAACGGACGGAACACGAAGAGAATCCATATCACGCCAAAGATATTGAAAAACATGTGTGCAAAGGCAGCTCTACGCGCTTGCGTATTGGCAGATAAAGCAGCGAGATTCGATGTGATGGTGGTACCAATGTTCTCACCCATCACCAAGGCGATGCCTTGATAGATTGGCAGAGCACCGCTCGAACACAAGATCATGGTGATAGCCATCACAGCCGCCGATGACTGAACGCAGAATGTCAGGACTCCACCCAACAGCAAGAATACCAATGTCGTAATAAAGGAGTTTGGATCAAAGGAGGCAAAGAAGTCGAGCAACGCCTGATTCTCACCAAGATGCATCTCAGTACCCGTCGCTCTTAACGTTCCCAAGCCTAAGAGCAGGAAGGAGAGGCCGAACAGGAAGTCGCCAATATACCTGTGCTTCTTCTGATAGATTAAAATGATGCCAATGAGGAACGCTGGGTACACCGCGCTGGTAATGTCAAACGACATACCGGCAGACATGATCCAAGCGGTCAGCGTGGTACCAATGTTGGCACCCATGATGACAGAAATGGCCTGTGCAAGCGTCAGCAAGCCCGCATTGACAAACGATACTGTCATCACCGTTGTTGCTGTTGAAGACTGAACAGAAGCTGTGACAAGCGTACCTGTCAACATGCCAGTAAAACGGTTGGTAGTCATTGCGCCAAGGACATGACGCAACTGCGGACCTGCCATCTTCTGCAACGCCTCACTCATGGCTTTCATACCGAACATGAGAAGTGCAAGGGAGCCCAACAGCTTAAAAACAATCATTAAAGACATAAGTAGAAAGATTTGGTAAAGCCAACTGCATAAAGCATAAATACTCGGCAAAGATATAGAAAAAGTAGTTCGACACAAAAAAAAATACATGAAAAGCGATAATTAATCCTCCTAAAACAGAGTTTTACTAAAATAATTAGGATAATATGAAACGTAAATCACAAAATCTTCTTACCTTTGCAGTCAACACTTAATTCAAACTGTGTAACAATGCCCAGCATTAACAAAGTCATCCTTTTAGGCCATGTAGGCAAGGAACCTGATATCCGTTATGTTGATCAGGGTGTATGTGTGGCACAGGTCCGTTTGGCAACCAGCGACCGCAGCTATACCTTGGCCAATGGCACTCAGGTCCCAGAACGCACAGAATGGCACAATGTCATCTTCTGGCGAAAGCTCGCTGAGACAGTAGAGAAATATGTCCATACGGGCGATTTCATCTATGTAGAGGGAAAGATTCAGACGCGCTCCTACGACGACAAACAAGGCATCACACGCTATATCACCGAGATATGGGCTGACGACCTCAAGCTCTTCTCGACCAAAAAAGATACACCCACTACGAATGGATAGTTTTCTATCGGGTCTGACAACCCTTTTTGACGGCATCACGGCCCAACCTCCCACGCTCGGCGCGTGGATTATTTTAGCACTTTCTGTATTGCTTCTCTTCTGTTCCGCCTTTGTCAGCGGAAGTGAAATCGCATTCTTCTCACTTTCTCCTGCTGATAAAGCAATTCTCGAAGAAGAGCAGACTACCACAGACCAACGTATATTAGCACTCCTGGGAGATAGTGAGCGGCTATTGGCTACCATCTTGTGTTGCAATAACTTCATCAACGTGGCCATCATCATGTTGCTGAACTATTTCTTTCTGGGTGGCGAACGACCCGTCTTGGACTTTGGCGACAATGTGGCGATAGAGTTCCTATTCATGACCGTCCTGCTCACCTTCCTACTGCTTCTCTTCGGCGAAGTGATGCCCAAGATAGCCTCCACGCAAAAGCCTCTGAGCATGGCACGTCTATGCGCTCCCGTCTATGTCGTGTTAGTGAAATTATGGTGGCCTATTAGCTGGCTCCTATTGAAATCCGGTAAGATTGCCAACCATATCAAATCCAATCAGCAGCTCTCTGTTGATGATTTGGAACAAGCCCTCGAACTCACAGACAAAGAAGAGATTGCCGAAGAACAACAGATGCTGAAAGGCATTATCCGTTTTGGCGGTGAGATGGCCCGTGAGGTGATGACACCTCGCGTAGATATGGTGGACTTGGATATAAAGACGCCTTTCCCCGAGGTCATCCAGTGTGTCGTGGAAAACAACTACTCACGCATCCCCATTTATGCTGACACGGAGGATAACATCAAAGGTATCCTCTATATCAAGGACCTCCTGCCCCATCTCGGTAAGACCGCCAATTTCCGTTGGCAGACACTCGTACGCCCCGCCACTTTCGTCCCTGAGACCAAGATGATTGATGATTTGTTACGCGACTTCCAAGCACAGAAGGTTCATATTGCCATCGTGGTTGACGAGTTCGGTGGCACCAGCGGACTCATTACGATGGAAGATATCATTGAGGAGATTGTCGGCGAAATCAACGACGAATACGATGATGATGAACGTACTTATGTTCGCATGAACCAAAACACCTATATCTTCGAAGCCAAGACTCTTCTCTCTGACTTCCGCAAGATTATGCAGTTGGACAATGAAGCTTTTGACGAGGTCGCTAACGACGTTGACACATTAGCAGGCTTACTTTTAGAGCTAAAAGGTGAGTTCCCACAACTTCATGAGCGCATTACCTATGACCATTTTACCTTTGAGGTTATGGAAATGGATGAACGACGCATCATGAAAATCAAAGTCATTGTTGGCAAGGGAGCGACTCCAAAAGGCGCACAATAAGGCGAGGTTTGGCATAATCATCCAGCTCTTCTTCCCTCACCCAGATATAGCCCTCCGGTAGTGAGGGCTTTTCTTTTGTCTCCCAGAAATAAAAGTCGGCGTAAAGGATACGGTGCGTCAACACATGTTTCATATCTTTGACAAGGAGGAGAAGCTGTACATCGCACATCGTACATTGTACATCTTCCATCTCCACCGGCTCCCATAATCCTTGCCAGATATCTCCTGCAGGTCTGCGCCGAATAGCCGTCTCGCCCTTACACCTTATATATATATACGCGAGGCGACGTTCCTTCAGCTGTGTCTTTTTCAATTTCACTGGCAGTTTTTCCACTCTTCCTGAACGCAAAGCCTCACACGTCTCCGCCAACGGACAAATCACACAACGCGGAGAAGAGGGTGTACATTGGATAGCACCAAAATCCATCATGGCTTGATTATACGTGCCAGCCTTTCCTTTTGGGAGTAACTCAGAAGCCAATACAGCAAACTCATGCTTTCCTTCTGTAGTGTTGATAGGAGTACCAATGCCAAAATGGCGAGCCAGAACACGGTACACATTCCCATCTACCGCTGCCACATCCAAATTGAAAGCAATACTGCCAACAGCCGCAGCGGTATAATCCCCCACACCTTTCAGCGCACGGATTCGCTCCAGTGTCTGCGGGAAGCCATCATCCTGTACAATCTGTCGGGCAGCCATGTGCAGGTTACGGGCTCTGCTATAATAGCCCAATCCCTGCCACAATCGAAGCACCTCATCCTCCGTAGCTGCAGCCAAATCCTCCACAGTGGGAAAACGTTCCATGAAACGATACCAGTAAGCCTCACCCTGTTGGATGCGTGTCTGTTGTAAGATAATCTCACTCAACCAAATGGCATATGCATCTCGAGTAGATCGCCACGGAAGTGGGCGTCTGTTTTCCTCAAACCACGAGAGAATAATACGCGTAAAATCATGAATCATGTCACAAAAGTACATAAAATATTGAGGATAATGACCCTAAAATGCTTTTAAAACGTTTTTTTTATCAAAAAATGAGCGAAACATTTCCGTAACTGCTTGAAAGTTGCTACCTTTGCAAGCCGAAAACGGTAAAAAGCAAACAATTATCAACATTAACTCATAATAACCAAACAATGACTAAAGCAGACATCGTCAGCTACATCTCCAAGGAGACCGGTGTTGACAAGACCACAGCCCTCACCGTAGTTGAGGCATTCATGGACCAAGTGAAAGGTGCATTGGCTAACGAGGAGAATGTTTATCTTCGTGGCTTCGGCAGCTTCATCCTCAAGAAGCGTGCTCAGAAAACCGCCCGTAACATCACTCAAAATACTACAATGATCATCCCTGAACACAACATCCCGGCTTTCAAGCCCGCTAAGGTGTTCTTCGATGCTGTCAAATAATTTTACCCTAAACTCTAAACATTATCAGCTATGCCAAGCGGAAAAAAGAAGAAAAGACATAAGATGTCTACTCACAAGCGCAAGAAAAGACTGAGAAAGAATAGGCATAAGAGCAAATAATATATGCCCTGTTTGACTCTTGATCTTTCAGTCTTTGTGAGTCACAACATAGGAACAAACCGTGCTCCCAACACTGAGCCGATTTGTTCCTTGTTTTTAAGAAAGTATTTGTAATAATTGTAATTATCTCATGACCTGTGAAGTTATTGTAGATGTACAGCCGAAAAAGATTGCTATCGCCCTTACTGAAGATAAGCGACTCGTCGAGTATCAGGAGGAAGAGCAACAGGCAAGTTTCAATGTCGGCGACATCTATTATGCACGTGTGCGTAAGCTCATGCCGGGCTTAAACGCATGTTTTGTCAATGTAGGCCATGAGCGAGATGCCTT
Organism: uncultured Prevotellaceae bacterium; assembly: GCA_947305005.1. Classification (GTDB taxonomy): domain Bacteria; phylum Bacteroidota; class Bacteroidia; order Bacteroidales; family Bacteroidaceae; genus Physcousia. The sequence goes on from CAMZCM010000018.1 coordinate 20,201, forward strand.
TCTCCATTATTTGGACTTAGGACCGCAATTCAATTCATTAGCCAAGTATCTTAAGCAAGTAGGCAGCGACAAGAAGAACCTTTTCCCTATCTCCAAGGCTTCTATACAACCTGAACTGCCCAAGGAAGGCAGCGTTCAGAACACCTTGCAATTGGGACAAGAGTTGCTTGTGCAGATTGTCAAAGAACCCATTTCCACCAAAGGACCACGACTAACCTGTGACATCACTTTCCCAGGACGTTTCCTCGTCTTGGTGCCCTTCACAGATAAAGTCCACGTGTCCTCCAAGATTAAATCCAGCGCTGAACGAGCTCGCCTCAAGCAACTCATTCAGACCATCAAGCCCAAGAACTTCGGTGTCATTGTTCGCACCGTTGCTGAAGGCAAACGTGTCGCCGAGTTGGATGCAGAACTCATGGTGTTGCTCAAAAGATGGGAAGAAGCAATCAAGCGCGCACAGAAAGCCAAAGACCTGCCCTGCTTATGCTACGAGGAGACTAGTCGAACCGTTGCTCTGCTGCGCGACCTCTTCAATCCCACCTATCAGAACATCTACATCAACGATGCCAGCATCTACGAAGAAGTCCGTAACTATGTACAGATTATCGCCCCGGAGATGATTGAAATTGTCAAATTGTACAAGGGAAAGCTTCCCATCTTCGACAATTTCGACGTGACGCGGCAAATCAAGACTTCTTTCGGAAAAACAGTCAGTTACAAACACGGTGCCTACCTCATCATTGAGCACACTGAAGCGCTTCACGTGGTCGATGTCAATAGTGGCAACCGTGCAAAGAACGACGATGGACAAGAGGCTAACGCACTCGAAGTCAACCTCGGTGCCGCTGACGAACTCGCACGCCAGTTGCGTCTGAGAGATATGGGCGGTATCATTGTCGTTGACTTCATTGACATGACCTTAGCAGAGGATCGTCAAAAACTCTATGAGCGCATGGTCGAGAACATGAAGCGTGACCGTGCTCGTCACAACATCCTACCACTCAGTAAATTCGGACTGATGCAAATCACCCGTCAACGTGTGCGCCCCGTCATGGAAGTGCGTGTTGACGAGACTTGCCCCACGTGTATGGGCAAAGGTACCATCAAGTCCAGCTTCCTGTTCACCGATGTGCTCGAAGAGAAAATCAACAAATTGGTCAACAGCCTCGGCATCCGTTCCTTTGTACTCCATGTACACCCTTACGTCGCAGCCTACATCAACCAAGGCCTTATCTCACTCAAGCGACGTTGGCAAATGAAATATGGATTAGGCGTCCGCATCATGCCCAATCAGCGCCTCGCGTTCCTTCAATATGAGTTCTATACCACCGATGGTGAAGAAATAGACATGAAGGACGAGGACGAAATGAAATGATTCTATTAAAAGAAAAGCGGGCTTCACTTTGAAGCCCGCTTTCTTTTTCTATTATTCTTAAATTTTAATCTTGTACAAAGCGAAGGTCTTGGCTGGGATGATAGCTTTGATCGTGCCAGAAGAAATTGCGATCTCACTATGAGCGGGACACACTAATTCTGATTTTCCAGGCATGTTCTCAGCTTCATAATCAGAACAATCCAGAGTTGTTACTTCTGCTTTAACCAGAGAAGCTAATTGTTTCTTAGACAAGCCTGTTATATTGATAAGAGCATACTGTGATTCAGTCTTCGTATTGATGGCTTTCACAATAATCTCATCCTTCTGAAGGTCGATGACGGCACTCGCAAACAAACCATCCTCACCCTCGGGAACAGGATTGGAAACACCTTTGGCACCATCAATGCTGATGGTGGTTGGCAGAACGTTTGTTCCCTTATTGAGCATATAGAGTTGCTGCACATAGTAGCTGGCTGTGCGAGAGGTAAAGAGATTGTCATACCAAATGAGATCAGGACGCCACTGCCACCCCTCGACGTGCGAGAACAAAGGTGCGTAGGTGGCCATATGAACAAGGTCGGCATTGCGCTCAATGTTGGTCATAAAAGCTGCCTCATAGATGCTGGCACCAGCGTGATTATATTTCTTGCCGCGATCGTGGCAAGCCCACTCACCAGCGAAGACACGTGGGCCGTCCTTCGTGTAGAATTTACGATCACTATAGCGATTCATGGAGTTCTTATACCATTTGATATCGCGATAGAAGTGCTCATCTACAAGATCAGCTTTCAACTCACGCATCGCTTTCCAGCCATTAAAGAAATGGTCATCCTCAGCGTTGGGACCACTGGTGCCGATAATCTTGATTTCGGGGTGTGCTTTGCGTACTTCAGGAGCAATAATGGCGAGACGGTCAAAGAATGGAGCTTCCCACTGCTCGTTGCCGATGCCTAGGAACTTGAGATTAAAGGGTGCAGGGTGACCCATATCAGCGCGTAGCTTGGCCCATTTATTGGTTGCGGGGTCACCGTTGGCAAAGTCAATGAGGTCAATGCAATCGTCGATGAACTGTTGAAGACCTTCTTTAGTGCAGGGGGCGTGAGCGTCGTCACCGTTCTGATACTGACAAGCCATGCCTACATTCAGCACGGGCAGCGGCTCAGCGCCAATCTCCTCAGAGAGTTGAAAGTACTCAAAGAAGCCGAGACCATAACTCTGAAAATAATCGGGAAAGTAACGGTGCGTAAAAGTGTAGTGCCAACGGTTCTCATTAAGCGGACGGTTCTCTACAGGGCCCACTGTGTTTTTCCATTGGTAGCGAGTAGCTAAGTCTGTTCCTTCTACGATGCAGCCGCCAGGAAAGCGGAACACACCAGGATGCAAATCTTCGAGAGCCTGAGCCACATCTAAACGCATACCGTTTTCATGACCTTTATAAGTCTTCACTGGAAAGAGACTAACGTGCTCCAAATCTGTCGTCACCTTACCATCTCCCCACACGCGCAGATGTGCCTTAGCAAAGGTCTTTTTAGGCTTGATGACAGCCGTATATTTTTTCCATTCTTTACCACTAATATCTACTCCGACATTGCCCAGTTTCTGGTCTTCTTCCATCGTGGCGTTGTCCACGAGGTCAATCCATATCTTGGCATTGCCGCCATCAGGCACGCGTGCCCAGACAGAGAAGCGGTACTCTTCCCCACCCTTCACGCCAATGCCAAAGAAGCCATGATTTTCAATCATAGTATGTTTATCGCGGTGGCCCGAAGGAGCCAAACGAACATAATGCGGATTACGCTCAAAGGGACCGTCGTCCTTCAGCGACACTTGGCCGGAAATATCCCAACCTGTATATGGGTTAGGAAACTCGAAGCTACGGTTCTTGATCAGTTCACCGTAGAGACCGCCATCTGCCGCATAGTTGATATCTTCAAAGAAGATGCCATACATCGTGGACTGAATGGGGGCTCCTACCTTTTTGGCATTGACGGTGATGACCTGTTCCTGAGCCGACATAGGAAGGATCGTAAACACGAGTGTAACACTCGCTAACATTTGTTTTAATGTCATACAGAAATGAGTTAAAAAGTAAATTATTCAATCGTTATTTTGTCAATATCGGGCATCCAATTGTTGGCGTTGGACAGACAGATGCTATTGCGGCCTTTTTGCAGATAAATGTCAAGCGCCAGCTTAGCAGGAGCGTTCCAGTTTCTGGAGTTTGTTTCTAAGTTAATCACTTTCTTGCCGTTCACGTAAAGCTCCATGTCTCGGTCTTCGCCGCAGAAATAAGTGATAGTCAGGCGACGCTTACCAGCCTTCTGAGCATAGACATCGTTCCACTGAATTTGATTCTCTGGACGACCACCAAGCCAACAAGCTGCATATCCACCAGAACACTTATCATTGGCTGTGTAAACACCGCTTTTCTCGTTCTGGTTGTTGCGCAACTCCTGATAGGTAGGAATGAAGGCGGTCTCGGCCTCATAGACTTTGCGCTCCAAACGCTTCTGGCCCTTCACACGATAGATTTTGGTACCGTGGGCAGGAACCGTGATGCGAATGGGGTTCATGTCATAAACGTAGTTCGCCTGAGCATAGCAGTCATAATACTGCACAGCGCCACCAAGGTCAATGCTCAAGGGGTCGAACGTGACCGTCTGCTCCTCGTCACTGGGGTTGTAGATTGCAACGGCGCGCTCCTTGCCTTGCAACTTCTTGATGTCTTTCACAAGGATGTAACATTCACTTTGTTTCTCAGCAACATAGGCCTGCAGATGCAACTTATCTTGATTCAAAGCAATGAGATCCTTGTTGCACATCAGTTTCAACGATTCTGGACGAATCTTAGCCATATCGCAACCTATGAGCAGCGGCGAACTCATGATACACCACATGCCGAAGTGCGTCTCGTCCTCATTCTGTGTCATCGAGCGACCGGTCTCCAACATATCCATATCGTTGTAGTGTCCGTCGTGGCAGTAAGCGCTCAGGTAGAGGTTTTCAGCCAGAATGCCCTTTACGCTCTTCCATGCATCGTAGATATCGCCCGTTGTGCGCCATGAGTCAGCCACGTCGGCGCTCCAAGTACCGGGATAGGCCCAACGACACATATTATATATTATACCTTTTTTTCCGCAATTCTTAATTGCATTGGATATTTTGGTGTATTGCTCTTGCTCATCAAGACGCATGTGAGCACCACCACAATAATCAACTTTGATAAAATCAAAGTCCCAATCACGGAAATAAAGCTGGCAGTCTTCCTCCTCATGACCGGCAAAGCCCACACCAATACCCCAAGCATGACGATTGCCACTGCCGCAGGTATTATCGCCAGCATCGCTGTAGATACCAGCCTTGAGACCCAAACCGTGGATATAATCTACTAACGAACGCATTCCGCTGGGGAACAGCTTGGTGTTCAGACGCAGGTGCCCATCCTCACCACGACCATCCCAGTAGCCATCATCAATATTGATGAATTGGTAACCAGCTTTCTGAAGACCTGTGTTGTGCATAGCGTCTGCCTGTGATTTGATAAGTTCTTCGTTGATGTTCAAGGCAAATGTGTTCCATGAACTCCAACCCATTGTGGGTGTGCGTTGTGCCATAGCCGTAGAAGCTACAAGCAAAAGCAGTAAAAAGAAGTTTTTACGCATAATAATGAATGTTTATAAGGGTTTTTATGGCTCAAAGGTAGTGATTATTTCCCTTTCTCTACGCATCTTTTCCGTTTTCATAGCCCACTTTTAATAATTATTTGTCTTTTCCAAGCCGATTTTCCTACATTTTCCTTACCTTTGCAGGCGTTAAACGCCAAACGTTAAACGTTAAACGAATGAACGTAGCCATCTTCGTGTCGGGCAGCGGCACCAATTGTGAGAATATCATCCAGTATTTCCGTGGTTCCGAGCGCTACCACATGAGTCTCGTCGTCAGCAATCGTGCTGATGCATATGCCTTGGAGCGTGCCAAACGCCTCGGTGTTCCTTCGGCCATTGTTCCGAAGGCAGAACTGAACCAACCGGAGGTGATGCTGCCATTACTGAAGGAATATGACATTGACTTTATCGTGTTGGCTGGCTTTTTGCCGCTGATACCTAACTTCCTCATTGATACCTATCCCCGCAGAATCGTAAACATACACCCTGCTCTACTCCCTAAGTTCGGCGGTAAAGGCATGTGGGGGCATCACGTGCATGAGGCTGTAAAGGCTGCTGGCGAAACAGAAACGGGTATCACCATTCATTATGTCACACCTATATGCGATGGTGGAGAAATCATCGCACAGTTCTCTACTCCCGTTGTTTCCAACGATACACCGGACACCATCGCAGAAAAAGTACACCTGCTGGAAATGAGCCATTTCCCACAGGTGCTTGAAAACATTTTTCAGCAGTTTCCTTACTGATTGTATCATTTCAGCCCGACATATTCAAAGAAGTAGGATAATATGTCGCGTTTTTATGCTCCTCTTGAACTACGGAGTAGTTTTTGAATAACGCTTGATGAGATTGTAGGCTTGGTACAGGCCATACTCACCGGCTTGTGAGAGATCTGAAAGGCCTCGCTGAACCTGACCATCAAGGATAGAAGCGATGCCACGATTGAAATAGGCATCAGGAAAGCGAGGATCGATATTCAAGGCTCGACTAAAAGCGTCGTAAGCCTTTCGACGCTCATTCTGCTTCAAATAGATATAGCCCATATTGTACCAGGCATAAGCCAGATTGGGAGCCAGCTCCACAGTGCGCTTCAAATCATCCAAAGCACGTTCGTAGCCAAGTTGCGTAGTCACCAAACTAGCATCATTGCTCATGGCCTCGGCCTGCCGACTATGCACCTGTGCTTGCATGAAGGGAATCAAGGCGTTCTTGGCATCGAGTGAAGCGGCTTGTTGCAAATCAGCCGAGGCAGATTCGAAATCACGGACATGATAAAACGTCAACGCACGAGCCAAGAAGAGGGCTGCGGAGGGCTTAGGAGAAGCTTCCAAAGCGACGGTCAGTTGAGAAGTAGCCGAGAAATGTTCCTGAAACTCAGCCTCATCCAGCGCAGGCTCGATGTTCGTGAGATAGACAGGCGGCAAAGAAAGCGATGGATAGCGGCCCTTCAAAGATGTCAGCTGTTCGTTCAGTTGTTCCAACAAGCGGTGGAAAGGAATATATCGATTGGTGGCCGTGAGGGTTCGGTGGTGACTCAGCACGAACAGCGGCTGTGGCTGTAAATCCACTTGACGGTTCTGGACACGTCCGCGATAGGCGCTGGCGTATTCATGCTCGGGTTCATTCGTATCAGCCTCCACCAATGATGCATAGTCATTGATGTCCTTCTGACTCTTTTTACGTGTTGGGGAGGGTTTATGCTGTATTCCAGCGCGGGCATCTGTACGGGCTTTCAATACCCGATACTCATCACGCTCTGCGCCAAACGTATCACCTATCTTACGACGAATAGCTGCGCGATGCTGATAGCCAACGAGGAAGTCGGGGTATTCTTCCAACACCTGCGAGATATCACGGATAGCTGCACGGTAATCGCCCGTCTGATCCAATAACAGTGCACGATTAAAAAGTGCCATCATGTTATCCGGTTCTACGCTGAGCACATAGTTGAAATCCTCAATGGCCGCGTTATCCTCCCCCACTTGTGCACGAAGAAGGCCACGATTGAAATGACCAAGGTAGTTACGAGGATCAATCTCCAATGCCTGATCGTAGTCAGCCATCGCGCCTCGCAGATTGTTTTGGTGAAAACGTGCCAAAGCACGGTTGATGTAAATCCCTGCCACACGTGGGCGCTGCAAGATTGCCTTGTCAATCTCACCCTCGGCTTGCTCATACTCACCTCGCTGAATGCTAATGATAGAGCGCATAGTCCAAGCCTGAGCGTTATAAGAATCTATCACAAGGGCAGAATCTACTAATGCTAGACCACGAACAGTATCACCTTGCTGGATAGACACTTGCGCCTTCATGGTTAAGTTCTCAGACTCGCGTGGCCAGTAGCGAATCATTTGGTCAAGAGCGGAGTCAGCACGAGCATAGTCTTTCAGTTCAAAATAGCAAAGAACGAGGTTGTGCCAACTCGGCTTGTTCTTGGGCTCTATGTTTATGACTTTCTGATAGTCCGCCAAAGCGGCTTCATAATGATGCAGATTGATGCGACAAAGGGCACGGAGCTGATAAGAATCGGCTACGTAAGGATTACGTTCAAGGCTCTCGGTGCAGTCCGTTTCCGATCCCGCAAAATCCTCGAGATAGAACTTGGCCAAAGCCCGATAGAAATAAGGTTCGTGGAGATAGGGCTTGGCATTGATGACCATGTTGAAGCGCTGAATACTCAGCACATAATCCTCATAATACAAAGCATGACGACCCATGAGCATCACTCTATCAGTATTGATCTGAGCAAAGGAGTGAAAAATAAAAAAGTGAAAAGTAAAAAAAAAGAAGATGTAACGCAAGCTAAATTGCCTGAGCCAACAAGTTTTCAATAAGAATTTCTTATTTTTCACTTTTCGGTAGGTCTTTATCGCTTCACCTTCACTTTGTAGTCGCAGGAGAAGCGCCCCTTCATGATATCATTGAGTTTGCCCTTGATCATCTGTTTGCGCAGGCCAACGATATGATCTGTATAGACTTTTCCATCAAGATGATCAAATTCATGCTGCATAACACGGGCGAGATAACCATCAACCCACTCGTCATGTTCCTGAAAGTTTTCATCTAGATAGCTGACACGAACACGCGTAGGACGTTTCACCGTCTCACTCATGCCAGGAAGAGAGAGGCAACCCTCATCCATCGTTTCCTGAGAATTCTTGTCATACTCCTCAATATATGGATTATAGAAAACATGACGAAAACCGTCGTATTCAGGGTAATCATCCTTAATAGGGTTGAGATCAATAACGACTACACGCACGGAGCGGCCCACTTGCGGAGCAGCAAGACCAATGCCGCTGGAGCGGTCGAGGGTCTCATACATATCTTGAACAAACTGCGGGAGTTCGGGATCTTGCGGATCTATGTCTTCAGCTACCTTACGAAGGACAGGCTGACCGAGGGTGTAAATTGGTAGAACCATATTTAATTAAGAGTTAACAGCTTAGGGATTAAAAATTAAAGTTAGTACTTAGAGATGAGCGTTTTGGGATTCCATCCATCCTTGGAGTATGATGGTAGCTGAAATTTCATCAACTAAAGCCTTATCCTGTCGTGCTTTACGGCCAATACCACTTTCGAGCATCACGCGATGTGCCAGTATACTGGTGAAACGCTCGTCATAGTATTCGACAGGTATATCGGGCAATAGTTTACGCAGACGATTCACAAAAGGAGTGATGCGACGCATATTGTCACTGTCTTCACCATTCATCTGGCGAGGTTGTCCTACAATGATACGCTCCACTTGTTCACGACGAACATAGTCAAGAACGAAGGCTTCCAAGTCCTTCGTTGCCACGGTGGTGAGCCCATTGGCAATAAGCTGCAGCGGATCTGTCACCGCTACCCCAGTCCGTTTCTGTCCGTAGTCTATTGAGAGGATGCGCATTTGTAGAAAGGGTGAAGAGTTAAGAAAGACAGGGGTTAGCTTCACAGCCCACCCCTGTCATAAAATTCTTACATATATTCACTTTACCAAAAAGAAATGCCTTATTTACGAAGCAACCATGCATCCGGGTACTGACCGCGAAGAGCGTTACGGCTCTGAACTGCTGAATTGAGGTCGTCAAAAGTGGATGCAATGACGCGATACATACCCTGAGGATTGGTCGCCAACTGAGCAGCATAACCAGCTCCATTAAGGGTCTTCTGCAGGTTCTCAGCATTGGCCTTGATTGTGAAGCTACCAACGACTACGCTAAAAGCTTTCAAACCAGTACCGCTCACGAGGGTGAGATTCTCTGTACGAGTGCTCTCATTTGTTACGGGGGTAGTAGTAACTGTCTGAACGGGGGCTACTGTAGTAGGCTGAGTAGCTACAGTTGTCTGTACAGGAGCTTCTGTTACAGTCTGCTGCTGTTTAGCTTTCTCATACGCTTTTTTGTAAGCACTTTCACTGCTCTTGCAGGATACCATAGATACAGCCACACAAAGAGCGGCACCCAAAACGAAATAGTTTTTCATTACTTTTTTACTCCTTTTAAAAGATTGAACAATAAATTCGCCACAAAGATACATAAAAAGCGCTATTATCAAAGGACTTAGTATGACAAAAAAAGTTAAAATATGCCATTATTGCAGATATTTACCCTTTTTCTTTACGAAAAACATACATCTCGCAAAGAAAAACAGTATATTTGCGGCATAAAAACGATTATTAACCTGACAACGAAGCTTCTTCGCTGTCCTAAAACAAAGAAAACAATGAAAGCACTGAATTATTTTGCAACATTTCTCTGTGGCGTGGTCATCGGTTCCGCTGCTGGTATCCTGTTGGCTCCCGAAAAAGGTTCTGAAACCCGTGAGCGCATCGCTGAAGCTCTCCGCAAGCGTGGCATCCGCTTGAACCGCAAGGACATGGACGCCCTAGTAAATGATATTACCGAAGAATTGAGCAACGCTGCTGAACCCGCTGCTGAATAATGGGCATCACCAACGAAAAGACAACGAACCAGATGAGCCAGCTCTTTGAGCAGATTCGTCAATACCTTTCGCTGCAGAAAAACTATTTGAGTCTGCAAAGTGTAGAAGTGTTGACACGTCTGTTCACGGCTGTTGCCTTGACGGCCATCTTCATACTTGTAGGGTTTCTTGTGATTCTCTTTGGCAGTTTCGCCCTCGCCTATTGGATTGGCGAATTGTTGAATAGTCATATCTTAGGATTCGCCATCATCGCAGGCGTATTATTGCTTAGTGCACTATTGGTATGGTTTAATCGTACTTCATGGATTATATTGCCAACCACGCGCTTTATGATCAACCTATTGTCCACACATGTCGTATATCCGACACAGGAAGGCATTACGATGGAAAAGGAAATCCTGCATAAGCAGCTGGACGAGAACCAAGCCGACATCAAGGAGACGGCAGCAAATATCTTTGCTCCGCAGGCCGAGGCACGCAATCGATGGGAAAGCGCTTCCAACTTATTACAAAATGGAATGACCATCTTCCGTGGTGTACAAATCGGACTCAGCGCTATCACAGCTGCACGCCACTTATTCGGTGGAAAAGGCAGAAGGCGCAGATAGTTGTCTGCCATTATCATTATTAAAGATTCAGGCCATACTCATCATCGACTAGTATGGCCTGAATCTTTTGTTGACAATTTTTTATTTGATTAGCTTAACTGCACGCTGTCGACCACCAACTTTCCATGTAATCATGTATATGCCAATCGGATAGGAAGAAAGATTGGCACCATCACATGCGCGGAAGCTACCGACGAGATGACCAGCCTGATTATAAACACTTACGCCAAACGTTAAGGCTGACAGGTCGTCCGAACCAAAGTGAAGACGACCACTCTGGGGATCGTAAGCCAAAGCATAATCCACATCAAGCAAATCCTGAATCATATCAGGTTTCGGTTCAATGTATTCATCAACCGCCTCAATATGCCACATACGATTATTGGAAACGCCATTCCGTTCATCGCTGGTATAACTTAAGACCGGGGTCCCGTTTGAACTTTTTCCGCCACTGAGATTAGCAGCATGTGAGCTGAAATGGTTAATGAGATTATATCGGTTATCGCTTTGTGCGACTATATCCCACTGTTGACGTGTATTCAAAGAATCACCTTTAGCTACAGTAAGTTGTGTTCCCACGAGCGTCGTGGCTGTTGGCTCTCCATCTGTTGAATCACAAAGTGCAAAACCTGTCGTGCGATTAACAATATAAATATAGCCGTTGCTTAGAGGCATCAATCGCCACTGCTGACTATAGATAGAATCTTCACGAGCATTACAAACTATTGCATCCGTCTCTGAATTTGTATCAATGCAGGTTCCTGTTCCTACATTACTCAACACATAATAAAGTGTACTGTCTGCAGGGAAATCTGGTATTTTGGGCGTTGGATCATCGGGTTCGCCAGGCAACGTTCCTTGCAACTCCGCAAAGACATCGTTGAGATAGATAAGATGGTCATGAATGTAATCGCGTAGATCATCGACATATTCGTCATAAGTAGAGTATAGGACAAGTTCGCGTAGTGTTCTCGTATCAATGTTCCATCGCTCGTAATTGAGATCCTTCGATTCGTCGATGAGGTGCGTCAAGCTGTCAATCTTCTCATTGAGAAAATCTTCTATTCCATCCTCAACAATTTCATGGAAGCGGCGATTAATGAGCCTAGCAAACCAAGGGTCTTCCCACATCTGACGAACCCACTTACGACAATTGTCATAAGCAACATCACTCATCAGCTGTTCAAGCGTGTTGTTGCCCTTTCCTTCGCGGTCTCGGTTGTCGTTGTTGTAGGCAATATCATAATCCCATATCGGTCCCCAGTAGATGTGGTTGTCCTGTTGATCCTTGTAGAAATATGTGCTATAGAAACCATCAACATTACCCGACATCTCCGTGCAGAGATACCAATTGGCAAGCGAAACAGAATCGACGAATGGACGATAACCGTCATTCCTGTCAGCAAACTTATCTGAGTAAAGACGTTCCTCAAAGTTGCCAATGAACTGCTTAGCGTAGTCTCGCTGCATTTGGTTAATCTCATCTTCGGCGGGATAATGAATACGGATAGGTACGCCCCAATCCGACCGAAAGTTCCAATCTGAGCTGATAGCCTCAAAGAGATAACCGCCCGTAATGTCGGAGGCCTCAGTCAGCGGATAGTCCTGCTCGGTGATATTGACGCGGTGAGCGCGGACCTCTACTTGATCGGAAATCTGGTATGTACCATCATAGTGATCGTTGAAGGTGAGGTCGATGAACTTAGCTGCAGGGTTGTTTTTTAATCCCACAAATTCGCCCATTTCTCTAGTAATAGCATTACGTATGAGAGTCTTATCACCGTGGTTGGCTAGCATCGTCCATTTCTTGGCATTGGCATAGCCTTTGCCCAAAAGTTTTTCTTTCTGATTAAACTTCAATTTATAAGGTTTCTTGGCCAAGCCCCAAGTGGCGTTGCCGCGGCCTCGGATCTGCAAAGAATCGAAGAACTGAACGTTATCGTTCTCATCAACATACCACATACGAGCATAAACATAATTTGTCTTACTGCTGATGCTGCGCCCGTTGAAAGTGTTGATATAAACGTGTGGAAGATTCGTGATTCTACTCACCTCCTTAATAGCTGGGTCAACAGGCTCGGGAGCATCTGCAATTTTCTCCAAGCGCCACGTAAACTGAGGCGTTAGTAAATAATCAGCATTTGGCAACCCGTCACCCTCAACATCGTCTATAACATTCCAAAAAGAGTTGGCTCCCCATGAATCATAATACGAGTTCGTGGCACGAACTGCATACATATCACCATCATCACTTTTATACCACACTTGTCCTTCCCAATTGTCTCGATTCAAATCCGTATTAGCATTTGAACGGATATGGCCCAGATTGAGTATAGTTCCATTCACACAATCAGGATTGGTGAAAAACTGATCCACTTGCCAACCTGGCGATCTATATAGATCAGACCCTTCAATTCTATGAAAAATAAACTTACCTGCGCTTAATGAATCTTTTGTTAGCCATCCATTATCTGTGAGATAATGTCGCGTGTTACCCTCCGATATACCATCATTCATGGTATAGATATGATAGGTCACCTCTGGTAGAATTGCTTTCAGAGCGGCTTCATACTGCTCTTCAGTAACATCCTGTGCCACTGCCATAAAAGGCAGGAATAGGAATAAACATATATTACATAAATACTTTTTCATTTATTGAAATGCTATCGTGCGACAAAGATACACATTTGTTATAAACAAAAAAAACAAACAGAAAAAATAGCGCTTTTTTACCTCTAAACGATGTCCTCTCCTAGATATTTGTTACCTTTGCAGCCGCAAAAAAACAAAATGTGTATCATACTTAAATCAACAAACAGGATATGAATAACGAATGGTTTGAATGTAAGGTTCGTTTTGACAAAACAATGGAGACGGGCCTCATTAAAAAGGTCACGGAGACTTACATGGTCGATGCACTAAGTTTCACGGAAGCAGAGCGTCGTTTCATCGAAGAAATGACGCCCTATATTAGTGGTGATTTCTCTGTGACAGATATCAAACGCGCTCGTCTGGCCGATATTTTTGAGAGCCAAGACGCTGCCGCTGACCGTTGGTTCAAGGCCAAGGTTGCATATATCACTCTCGATGAGAGAACTGGAGCTGAGAAGCGCACTAACCAGGTCGTACTAGTGCAAGCTACCGACTTCCGCAATGCACTCAAAGTTCTTGACGATGGAATGAAAAACACACTCGGCGAATGGGTGATTGTCAGCATTACAGAGACACCCATTATGGATGTATTTCATTATATCAAAAAAGAAGATAAAGAATGATTGCTGAGCGTATCCATTCTATTCTTGATCAGTTATCCGAGGGTGTACGTTTGGTCGCCGTTTCCAAATATCATCCTTCCGAGGCCATCCGTGAAGCTTATACGATTGGTCAACGTATCTTTGGAGAGAGTCATGCCCAAGAGCTACAGCGCAAGCATGAGGAATTGGCCGATCTCTCAGACATAGAATGGCATTTTATCGGTCACCTACAGACCAACAAGGTGAAATACATTGCTCCGTATGTTAACCTCATTCACTCTGGTGATTCCCCTCACTTGCTCGCAGAAATCAACAAGCAAGCGCTGAAAGTCGGTCGAATCATCCCATGTCTATTACAACTCCATGTTGCACAGGAGGAAACGAAGTTCGGTTTTACCCCCGATGAGGCTATGCGCTATCTCGAAAGCGGTGAATGGCAATCTCTTAAAGGAGTACAATTAGCAGGTGTAATGGCTATGGCCTCAAATGTTGACGATGAGGAACGCATCCGCAACGAGTTCCATCAGGTTCATCATTTCTTCGACACTGTCAAACAGCAATTCTTTGCTGATAACGCTGCATTCAAAGAGATCTCTATGGGCATGTCAGATGACTGGCATATCGCCATCGATGAAAGTGCAACCCTCATCCGTCTCGGCACTTGCATTTTCGGAGAAAGGCAATATTAATCTACTTATCCATTTTATTGTTCTATCTGTACACGCATCAGACGAATCATCTGATGCGTGTATAATTTTTGCTCATATTATTTGTAAGTGTGCAAAAAACGCTATACCTTTGCACATGAAATTAGAAATTGTGCAAAAATCAACGAACATTCTTCAACTTTTATCCATATTTTAACATACAATGGACTGCCCAAGCTTAAACGCGATCATACAAGAAACGATTCAAAAAAACTGGGATTTGGATGCGCTCTCTGATTATGGAGCGCAGACATTTCGTTATAAAGATGTTGCCCGCATTATTGAAAAGCTTCATATTATCCTTGAAGCTTCAGGTGTAGAGAAAGGCGACAAGGTGGCTATCTGCGGCAGGAACAGCGCCCGTTGGGGTATTGCCTTCTTGGCGACGTTGTCTTACGGTGCCGTTGCTGTTCCCATCCTGCATGAGTTCCACCCGGAACAGATTCACGACATCGTGAATCATTCTGATGCCAAATTGCTCTTCGTAGGCGACCAGATTTGGCCTACCATCGACCCAGAGAAGATGCCCAAGTTAGAAGGTATCTTTGCCAACAGCAGCGATGAATACCGTCTGCTACACGGACGCACAGAAAAAGTAGAGTATGCTCGCCAGAACCTCAACCGCCTATTCGGTGAGCGTTTCCCCATGAATTTTCGCGCGCGCGATATACATTATTACAATGATACCCCTGACGAGATGGCTGTGCTCAACTACACTAGTGGCACTACGTCCAACTCCAAGGGCGTGATGATTCCTTATCGCGCTCTCTGGAGCAACGTTGATTTCGCCCATCAGGTCTATGATGACCACGTGAAGCCGGGCGACAACATCGTGAGCATCCTACCCACAGCCCACATGTATGGAATGGCGTTTGAGTTCCTCTATGAAATGACTCGTGGTGCCCACGTGACATTCCTCGGAAAAACGCCCTCTCCTACTGTTATGCTCAAGGCGTTCAGTGAACTCCGTCCAAAGGTGGTGATTGCCGTTCCTCTGCTGATTGAGAAGATTGTGCGCAAAGCTATCTTCCCGCAAATCAAAGCTCCTGCTATCCGCTTGGCCCTGATGACGCCATTGCTGCGTGACCGTATCAAGTTGAATATCCGCCGTCGTATGCAGAAAGCCTTTGGTGACAATTTCTTTGAGATTATTGTAGGTGGAGCCGCTATGAACCAGGATATTGAAGTATTCCTGAAAGGTATCGGATTCAACTATACCATCGGCTATGGTGCAACAGAGTGTGCTCCAATTATCAGCTATGCTCCATGGAACAAGTTCAAACAAGGATCCTGTGGCAAAGCAGCACCTCGCATGGAAATACGCATTGACAGCACTGACCCTGAACATGTTCCTGGTGAGATTCTTGCACGCGGCATGAATGTCATGCTGGGCTATTACAAGAACGACGAGGCCACTGCTGTTACCCTTGACAAAGACGGTTGGTACCACACGGGCGACCTCGGTGTTATGGATGCTGAAGGCAACGTCTTTATCAAGGGACGTTCCAAGAACATGCTTCTTGGTGCCAACGGCCAGAATATCTACCCCGAGGAGATCGAGGACAAGCTTTCATCACTTCCATACGTCACAGAATGTGTTGTCATTCAAAAGGAAGAAAAACTCTATGGTCTCGTCTATACTGATCCGGACGAACTGAAGAAAGCTCGTATCTCGCCAAAGGCGCTCAACGAAATCATGGAGCAGAATCGTATCCAACTGAACCAAATTGTGCCTATCTATTGTCGTCTGCAGGCCATCAAACAAGTGCCTGAAGAATTTGAAAAGACACCGAAGAAGAGCATCAAGCGCTATAAATACATGAACTATCCTGTATGATAACAGAGCCTAAAAGTTTCAACGCCTGCATTCAAGAAAGCCTGCAAAAGCACTGGGATCTTGATGCCCTCACCGACTACGGTGTGCAGACCTTCCAATACAAGGATGTTGCTCGTATCATCGAGAAATTACACATCATCTTTGACATTTGCGGCGTTCAGCATGGCGACAAGGTCGCTATCTGCGGGCGTAACAGTGCACGTTGGGGTATCACCTTCCTGGCTACCCTCACCTACGGTGCTGTTGCCGTGCCAATCCTCAATGAGTTTCACCCTGAGCAGATTCAGGATATCGTCAACCATTCTGAAGCCAAACTTCTTTTTGTGGGCGATATCGTATGGCCGAAACTAAACCCTGACAAGATGCCAAATCTGGAAGGCATCTTTGGCATTACCAATGAGGAGTACTCTTTGCTTGTCGGGCGTACGGAAAAGGTTCGCTTTTCACGTGAGAACCTTAATCGCCTCTTTGGAGAGAAATTCCCGGTCAACTTCCGCAAGAAACATATCCAATACTATATCGACAAGCCTGATGAATTGGCTGTGCTCAATTACACCAGCGGCACCACATCTAACTCCAAGGCTGTCATGCTACCCTTCCGCGCATTGTGGAGCAACACCGACTTTGCCATTGATGTTCTCAAATTGAACCCTGGTGACAAGGTTCTCTCTATGCTCCCGATGGCACACATGTACGGTCTTACTTTTGAATTCCTTTTTGAATTCATGTGTGGCGTACATATCTATTTCTTGTCCAAGAGTCCCTCACCAGCTGTACTGATGGGTGCTTTTGCCAATATTAAGCCACGACTGATCATCGCCGTTCCACTCATCATTGAAAAAGTCGTGCGCAAGGCTGTGCTGCCTAAGTTACAGACACCCGCCGTGAAACTTGCCCTCCACACTCCATTCCTACGCGAACGTGTCAAGGCTGAGGTATGTCATAAATTACAAGCTGCTTTTGGTGGCAACTTCATTGAGATTGTTGTTGGAGGAGCTGCTTTCAGCCAAGACATTGAAACGGTGCTTCACGACATCAATTTCAATTACACCGTTGGGTACGGCACCACCGAGTGTGCCCCCCTCATCGGTTACTCCAGTTGGGACACCTTCAAGCAAGGCTCCTGCGGACGTCCCGTCCATCGTATGGAAGTGCGCATAGACAGCGTCGATCCGCAGAAAGTCATCGGTGAGATTCTCGTTCGTGGCATGAACGTCATGCTGGGTTATTACAAGAACGATGAGGCCACAACTGCCACCCTTGACAAGGACGGCTGGTACCACACAGGCGACCTCGGCGTGATAGATGCAGAAGGCAACATTTTCATCAAGGGACGCTCCAAGAATATGCTCCTTGGCGCCAACGGCCAGAACATCTATCCTGAGGAGATTGAGGACAAACTGGGTGCCCTACCCTATGTCACCGAGTGCGTCGTCATCCAACATGACCAAAAGCTTTACGGCCTCGTCTATTCCGATCCGGAAGAGGTGAAGGCAGGAGGTCTGTCTGATGCTATGCTTGAGGCTCAGATGGAAGAGAACCGCCAACAACTCAACCAGCTTGTTCCATCCTATGCCCGTGTACACGCAATCAAGCTCGTCCCCGAGGAGTTTGAAAAGACTCCGAAGAAGAGCATTCGACGCTACAAATACATGAACTATCCTGTATAACGACAAATGCGGAGAGTTTTCTCCGCATTTGTCTTTTTCGTATAATCTATCATAAAGGGTTATGAATAAATTTATCTGCATTGTCGCTCTGTCACTTTTCTGCGTTTCCCGCTCATGGGGAGCCGATGTAGATCATGAAAGCTGGACCTGTTTATCTATTTTACCTCATTCACCAGCTCCTTTCCCTCACTAAAGTCGAGGATATTTTGGAGAGTGGTGACTGCGATGTTATGAGTGGCTTCGCGCGTAAAAAATGCCTGATGTGAGGTAACGATGACATTCGGCATCATCAACAGCAAGGCAAGTTTGTCGTCATCAATCATCTTGTCCGAACGGTCCTCATAGAAGTAGTTAGCTTCTTCCTCATACACGTCAAGAGCAGCCGATCCAATCTGATGAGAGCGCAAGCCATCAATGAGGTCTGCTGTTTTAATCAGTTTTCCACGGCCTGTATTGATAATCATCACACCGAACTTCATTTTCGTAATGGAATCGCTATTGATGATGAACTTCGTCTCTTCTGTCAACGGACAGTGTAGAGAAATGATATCCGACTGTTCGTATAGTTCATCCAAAGTCACGACTTTTACCTGATGTTCCTTGGCAAACGCCTCGTCAGGATAGAGGTCGTAGGCCAACACATTCATTCCGAAGCCACGCAGTATCTTGATGAGCTCTTTCGCAATCTTTCCCATACCAATAAGTCCCACGGTTTTTCCATACATATCAAAACCGAGCAGACCGCCCAACCTAAAGTTACCTTCACGGGTTCGATAGACAGATCGATATACCTTACGGTTCAGTGCCAACATCAGCGTGACAGCGTACTCTGCCACCGCATGAGGAGAATAGGCTGGCACACGAACTACACGAATGCCATATTCTTGTGCGGCACGGACATCTACGTTATTGAAACCGGCACAGCGCAAGGCGATTAACTTCACGCCATAGCCAGCCATGCGTTCTATTACATTAGCGTCACACTCGGCATTGACGAAGATACACACAGCCATAGCTCCCTGTGTCAATGAAACAGTGTTCAAGCTGAGCCGCTCCTTATAATACTGAATCTCGAATCCGAAGTCCTGATTCACCTTAGAGAAAGTCTCGCGATCATAACTCTTCGCGTCGAAAAATGCAATTCGTATTGACATATTGTTCTATTTAGAATTAGTTAGTTCAATCGTAAAAGTCTTCTATAAAAACACTAATCTGAAACCTATCAACAGGCGACGGAGTCATCGTCCTAAGATGTATTTCACCTTTGATGCATCACGTGGCTTTGCTGCGGGCTGTTCGTCTGGATATCCGATCGCGATTACATAGAGAAGTTTGTAATCCTCAGGGATGTCAAGGCTATCACGGAAAGCCTTAGCTTTCTCGTCAGTTGTGAGGAAACGTATTGGTCCCGTCTGAATACAGGTTCCGAGCCCCAATGACTGAGCAGCTAACATCATATTCTGACCCATCAGGCCAGCATCAAGGTCGAAGCGTCCATTTGACGGAGCACAGACACAAATGAGGTTCGGTGCATTGCGGCACATATCTTTTACATCGGCCATCAATTTCTGATCTTCAATGATTCGCACAGCCCAGTTCTGTCGGTTCATCGCACTTGGAGCATTAATGCCGGCCTGTGCTACGGTCTCTAACTTCTCATGTTCAACAGGCTTGTCAAGATATTTGCGAACCGAGCGACGTGCCATTATGTTACTCAGTACAGGATTCATATCCATCTGTATGTCTGCCTCAATAGCAGCAACCTCATCGCGTGACTCATAGCGTTTGATGACCTTACCGTCGCGACCTATGAGGAACTTGGTGAAATTCCATTTGATGTCACCACCACCAACTTGTGCCTTCAACCATGTATAAAGAGGAGCTGCATTCCTGCCGTTCACATCAATCTTGTCAAACTGCGGAAACTGGATGTTGAAGTTGGCAGTGCAGAACTGATGAATCTCTTCAATCGTGCCAGGGGCCTGCTGTCCGAACTGGTTACAGGGGAAGTCAAGAATCTCTAAGCCATCGTTACGATACTTCTCATACAGAGTCTCCAAATCCTTGTACTGTGGAGTGAATCCACAACGAGTAGCCGTATTCACAATCAGCAACATCTTGCCCTTGTAGTTAGAGAGTAAAACCTCCTGACCAGCTCCATCCTTTACTTTGAAATCATACACATTTTGTGCCGATATCGATAACACGCCTACCATTGTCAATAGGCAAGGAACAATCAATCTTTTCATATAAATCTTATCCATAATATGTATTAATTGTTCAACAATAGAACATCTCATGCAATCAGTGAAAATATAAATAATTCTTAGGTCCCTATCTTTATGTAATCGAACAGGTTAATAGTTTCATAGGTTCTTCCATCCGCTATAGCTGTGTCAGTTGGAAATTACGCCAGAGGACCTTGATATCATTTCCGTCGTGGATTTGCAGCATAATACGTCCGGGTGTATTGCCAATGAATTCATCTTCCAGATCTGCCATTGGGACAGCATTCAACCATGTCTGGATATGATTTCCTTCAACGCGCAAACGCAGCGTATTCCATTCTCCTTCCTTCAAAGCATCCTCCTTCTCGTCTGGAATCTGCTGGAGCCAGCCACGACCATACGACTCGTAGATGCCACCTGTATCGCTACCCTTGGGAGCCACTTCGCACTGCCATCCATGAACGGTGTTGAAGCCTTCTATGAAAGAATGGAAGAAAAGGCCGCTATTGCCGTTACTCTCCTGCTTGAACTCGAGGGTGAGGTCAAAATCCTTATAGTATTTGCGTGTGCAGAGGTAGCCATACTGCTTATTGTCGCCATTCTCAGTGACCAGATTGCCATCCTCATCCACACTCCATTTGCCATCACCAAAAGGTTCCCATCCTGTGAGGTCCTTGCCATTGAAGAGACTCTCAGTCTGACCACCTTTATGAGGAAGAGGACGAATCTTGATATTCTTAAACGATGCGGGATCACCATGATCCTGCAGGCAGATAACGCCTTCGTTAGCAAGACCGTATTCAGGAGCATGAGCCCATTTTCCACTACCCTTCCGCTCAAACCAATCATCGGTCCACGCCTCGAACTCCAGAATCTTCTCGCCATTCAGCCAGTGCTCTACATGGCCATTGTCAAAAATAATCTTCGAGGTGTTCCACTCGCCCACAGGATTGACATGCATCTTGGAGTTATCGGGCAGGTGCATCGCGTAGTCCACGCCCAGTTTCTGCCATTCCTCAAGTTGATCGGGAGCATTTACTTCCTCCCAGCCCTCGTTGTCAATCAGCTGGTATTCAGGACCCGTCACATAAGGAACTGCAAAGGCGGGATTTTCCACGACATGGTACAGCATACCACTGTTACCGCCATGCGTCAGCTTCCAGTCCCATGTAAGTTCAAAGTCAGCAAACTTGCGCTTCGTAACGATATAGCCGGCGTCATCAGCGCCTTCGCCACTGGCTTGGATACATCCATCTACAACCCTCCATCCGTTGGAGAGAACCGTATCGTTGAAATTACACCACTCGGAGAGATCCTGACCATTGAACAGCAGTATCCATCCTTCTTTTTCCTCACTCTTTGTCAGCGTATTGTCTTTCGGCTGACAAGAAGTGAAAAGGCCGCACATTGCAGCTAAAGTTAAGAGCATCAGATTTGTTTTTCTCATTGTCGTATTAAGTTGATGATGATGAAAAATTCTCTAAATCACAGGCCAGCCATTCTCATCCCATTGGATCCGACGCAGGATTAACTGAGCTGCGCCGTTCTGGGTAGCACTATAACCATGGCAAATGAAGATGTCTTCACCGTTATAAGTATAAGCCGCACAATGTCCGGCCGCCTCATATTCTCGCTTGTCACCCTCTATAACAATTCTGCCACCACCTTGAAGCATCTTTTTTCCATTGTCATCCACATAAGGACCTGCCACAGACTTACTACGTCCTACCGCTACCCGATAAGTGCTTTTGGCGCCACGACAACAGTAGTCCCATGAGACAAAGAGATAATAATAACCGTCATGCCGGAAGATGAATGGAGCCTCAATAGCATTTGTTCCTGCATATTTAGATGTCGGATTGGGCTCAGCAGGCTTGAAGTTCGGCGCATAACGACGAGCGATTATCGTAGGACGTTCGCCTGTAGCAACATGCAAGGTGCTGTCCAACCGAATAAGTTGAATACCGTCCCAGAACGAGCCCCACACCAGCCATGGATTGTCCTCTTCATCAATGATGATATTGGGGTCAATGGCATTCCATTTATCACGTTTTTCGCGAGAGCAGACAATGCAACCCTCATCATTCCATGTGGGCGACGAAAGTGAACGTGTAGAAAGGAGACCTATAGCAGATCCATTCTTTCCAAATGTGGAACAGCTGTAGGTCATCCACCAACGGCCGTGCCATCGGAGGATATCAGGTGCCCATACATGACTCTTGAAGCCAGGCACCGAATCATGAGCCCATTTCGGTATGACTGTCATCACAGGCTCCCGCAACAACGTCCATGTCTCTCTGTTTGTAGAAGTGAAATGTTGGATACCAACGCCAGTACCATACAGGTGGTATACTCCATTCTCATAGGCCATTACAGGATCGTGAATCAAAGGTGTCATCTGTGCCTTCACAGAATTGCAACCAACAAGTAATGCCATCATCAGAATGCCTACAAATCTACCCTTTAATGGGAATGGAAATGCGATATGATCTTTTTGTAACATGATTCCTTCATATTTTGTCGCAAATGTAACCACTTATTAAGTTCCACACAAATAATTTGAAACTATTTATAATAATAGTGTTGTAAAACAAGAAAAAACAAACAATCAATGTGTCTGCCTCTTCATTTGTTCATACGTAGCTCTATTCTTCTACCTCTACAATAACCTATCGCCCAAGCATAAAAGACGTAACTGTACCTAAAACTAATGAATTTGCATATAATTTTTGTTTATGCAAGCGCATTCCAAAATAATTATTGTACCTTTGTCATCGAAACGTCGAAGATGCTTTCGCTCGGCAAATACAAACGAGCTTACTTTACTCTCACCTAATCGCATCATTGTAGCATGACAACATTAATTATTGGACTATTCATCCCGTTACTGGGCACGATGCTCGGGTCAGCCTTCGTGTTCTTCATGAAAGATGAAATGTCTGTGAGGTTACAGAAAACATTACTGGGTTTTGCCTCAGGCGTGATGGTAGCGGCATCGGTATGGTCGCTGTTGATACCTTCAATGGAGATGGCAGAAGACAGCGGTCCCTGGAGTGTGCTACCTCCAGCTGTCGGTTTCCTGTTAGGAATGGGGTTCCTGCTAATGATTGACGAACTGACACCACACTTACATATCGGTTCAGACAAGCCCGAGGGTATGCGTTCTCATCTCTCAAAAACAGCCATGTTGGCCTTGGCCGTCACCATTCACAACCTGCCCGAAGGTATGGCTGTAGGTGTCGTCTTCGCGGGAGCAGAAAGTGGCATCTCGAACATCTCACTTGCCAGTGCTATTGCCGTAGCGCTGGGTATCGCCATCCAGAACGTGCCTGAGGGAGCCATTATTTCCATGCCGATGCGTGCTGCAGGTAATTCCAAGTGGAAATCATTCGTCATCGGTTCTTTGAGTGGTGCCGTAGAACCTGTCGGAGCTATAGCAGTCTTACTATTGGCCTCATTGCTGATGCCTGTCCTGCCATATATGCTGGCTTTTGCCGCTGGAGCCATGTTCTACGTAGTCGTCGAGGAACTTATCCCCGAGGCGTCCAGCGGTCAGCACAGCAATCTCAGCACCATCGGTTTCGCCATCGGCTTTGTCTTGATGATGGTACTCGATGTACTTCTGGGTTAGCTGACTTTCAAAAAAATAAGCATAAAAGTTAATTATTATCCTCAAAAAGTTGTTTGAATCAACTTATATGTTTATCTTTGCGCCGAAAAACGTAAGATAATGGATAGAAATTTGCTTATTGAACTCTTAGAGGATGGCGAAAAAGTAAGCCTCTATTCTCCTCATTTTGAAGGAGAGGAATACTCTGAATTTGAAAAATTCCTTCTCACCTACAAAGATGATTATCCTGATGATGTACGTCAATTGGTCTATCGTCTGGATATAATCAAGCGTGATGGTGCTGCCGATCGTCATTTTCGTTATGAGGGGACACGCAGAGATAGAGTGATGGCTTTGCCCTCTCATCTGGAAACAACTTCTTTGCGGTTGTACCTGCTGAACTTGCAATCTAAGATTCTGATATTAGGCAATGGTGGCTTAAAGAGTACGGACACTTACCAAGAGGACGAAAATTTGCATCGTTGTGTTCGCACATTACAAAAAATAGACATTCAATTAAAACAGCTTGAACACCAAAAGGTGTTAATTGTCACGGGGACACAGCTGCTCGGCAATCTCCAATTTTCTATTGATGACTAAACTAACTGACTTATGAAAACGAACAGAATTATGGACGAGATCCGGCAGACATTTTCGCCGGAGATGAAAATGCAGATGGAGCTATCGGTAGCGATAGCCAACCGCATTTATGACATCCTTGAGACCAAAGGTTTGTCCCAAAAGGACTTCGCTCAGATGATGGGAAAGACCGAAACCGAGGTGAGCCGCTGGCTTTCAGGTACTCATAACCTCACCCTCGCTACGCTTTGCAAGATTTCTTTGACACTTGGACAAGACATCATTGTCGTTCCCAAGCACCAACCCTACCCCGAATTTCAAGATGTGATTCCTGCTGTTGCTGAGGCAGACGTGGAGTGTGAGTAATCCTCTTCCTTCTTACATCATACTTCAGCCTTCCAACACCTCGGAAATGTTACATGCAAAGACACAAAAATCCACTCCCTTTTGAGAGTTCACCACTATTCTTTATTTTGAATTTGCTATTGATAGAAAAGAAAAGCCCCCGTTAAGGACGAGGGCAACCTGAATGTCTTCACAACGGAATAATCCTTACCTTCACATTCTGAATATTTGGCCGGTGAGGGTCAGGCCGATGAAACCGATGATAATGATGATTATCATAATAATATAGGTTTGAGGTTAGTATTGATTTAATATAGAAAAAAGAGGCTCTTTGTCTTTCATAAAGGAATAGACTTTATTTGATTATTCAAAGCCAGTTGATATATACTACTATTTTCGGTTACGCCAACGAAGAGAATCTGATCAGCGATTTCACAGATATACCGATTACGAGCGAGGGCAGTAGCTTTTGACTGGCGAGGTGAGGACGATGTGGAGATGATAAGTAGACGACCACTATCGAGCAAAGGTTGTAGTTCTTGGGGAATCTGCTTATACATTTGGCGTGCTAGAACGAGAATGATGGGTTGTTTTCCTTTAGCAAGAAAATGAAGCACTTCTTTCTCTAAATGAGAGCTAAATCCACTTACCACACACTTCCCTTCCTTTGCCATCTGTGTAGCCCAGTCATAGCATTTCAGCACCATATTGGGTGGTATGGTACTTGATGCCAAGAATGCAATCTTGGGCCGTTTGAGGATTTCGTGGTTGCCAAGATAATTCATCATTATCCGTGAAAATTTACCAAATCTAGCTTTCTGAAGATTTCTTTGTCGTCTACATTCTTCCGGCTATTTTTTTGACCTAAGGTTTCGCTAACCCATTTCTCATGCTCTTCCTTTATTTGATGAAGGCGCTCTATAGTATAGAATGCCACATTGTTTTTGTCGTCTATTTCCTTATGGTGTTCACAGCAAAGCAAGATGAGGTTATCGTAAGTGTCATAGTTGTTCATATTAGGTATATGACGTGGACCATCAGGCTTTTTACTGATAATGTGGCATTCTTCTCCTATATTGAAATCTTTTCCATCCTCATTAGCATGGAATAACTCTTTTTTACAAATAGCGCATTGGTTACCTGATTTTGCCCAAAGCTGCTTTCTATCCTTATCTTTAATATTCATAAACTTTCTTTTAATCATTATCGTTTAACTCATCACCCATACGGTATTTGATGTCGTAGTTGATGATGAAGTCGAGTTCTTCTTCAGTAAAACCATAATGCTTGGCAAGGACTTTGTCTATCTCGTCGATGATAGGTTTGGAGTTTCTTGGGTAAAAAGCTTGAAATTTTCTCCAACCAGAAGAGTAGTTGTACTCAAGAAATTTTGAGTTTTTCTGTAAATCTTTTGATAATTTTTGAGACAACATGCAAATCCTTTCCCCATTATACTTTTTACATTCTTGCAGGTTAATAATAAAATCTTCAACTTCTGGCTTATTAATATTACGGCAATCACTAAATGTGTATGTAAACCAATAAAAAAGTGAAGAATGATATATGGACAAGATTAGACCCTTATAGTCTTTGTCAAATCTTAGAGTTTTCATTTCTGTCGGATCCATTTGTTGCATATATTCATCATACATTATTGGTTTTGTATC
>CAMZCM010000019.1 GCA_947305005.1 uncultured Prevotellaceae bacterium
GCAACGAGTTTGGCGCGCTTGACCTCGCGGGCCTTCATTGATTCTTTTGCCATATTTGTTTAATCTTTAGCGTTCTTGAAGGGAAGACCGAATTCCTTAAGCAGAGCGTAGCCCTCTTCATCGGTCTTTGCCGTGGTCACGAAAGTGATGTTCATACCGACGATACGGTCGATGGCATCAATGTTGATCTCGGGGAAGATAATCTGCTCCTGAATGCCGAGGGTGTAGTTACCACGGCCGTCGAGCTTGCTCTCGATACCCTTGAAGTCGCGGATACGGGGCAGAGCCACTTTCACGAGCTTCTCCAGGAACTCATACATGCGCTCACGACGCAGAGTCACCATCACACCGATAGGCATCTTCTTACGAAGCTTGAAGTTAGCCACGTCCTTCTTGGAAACAGTAGCAACAGCCTTCTGGCCAGTGATAGCAGTGAGCTCGTTCATTGCCACTTCGATAATCTTCTTGTCGGCGGTAGCGATACCCAAGCCCTGATTGATAACAATCTTCTTCAGGACAGGAATCTGCATAGCGGAAGTATAGCCGAACTTTTCTTTCAATGCGGGAGCGATGCGTTCTGCATACTCCTGCTTCAGTCTTGCTGTATTTGCCATTACTTAATCTCCTCTCCTGATTTTTTTGCATAACGGACAAGCTTGCCCTCTGCGTTTAACTTACGACCAATGCGGGTTGCCTTACCAGACTTGGGATCCACCACATTCAAGTTAGAGATGTGGATGGGGGCTTCCTGCTTCACGATGCCACCCTGAGGGTTCTTGGCGCTGGGCTTCTGGCTCTTGGAGACCATGTTCTGGCCTTCCACGATAGCCCTCTGCTCCTTGACGAACACCTTCAGCACCTTGCCAGTCTGACCTTTGCTGTTACCAGCGAGGATCATCACGGTGTCGCCTTTCTTAATATGTAACTTTGCCATTACTGTAAATGAATCTTTAGATGATTAAAGTACCTCGGGTGCGAGTGATACCACCTTCATATTGGCAGCGCGCAACTCACGGGCCACAGGACCGAAGATACGACTACCGCGAAGCTCACCAGCATTGTTCAACAGTACGCAAGCGTTGTCGTCGAAACGGATATAGGAACCGTCAGCACGACGGACTTCCTTATTTGTACGGACGATCAAAGCTTTCGACACAGCACCCTTTTTAATATCACTTGAAGGGATGACGCTCTTCACAGAGACGACGATGACATCCCCTACTGTTGCATAACGGCGACGTGTGCCACCCAGCACGCGGATGCAGAGGCACTCTTTAGCACCGCTGTTATCTGCAACGACTAATCTAGATTCTGCCTGTATCATAATTACTTAGCTCTTTCTACGATTTCTACTACTCTCCATCTCTTGGTTTTGCTCAGGGGACGGGTTTCCATGATGAGAACGGTGTCACCTTTGTGGCAGTCGTTCTTCTCGTCGTGAGCATGGTACTTCTTCGTCTTCTGGACGAACTTACCATAAATCGGGTGTCTTTCCTTATATTTGGCAGCCACTACAATGGTCTTATCCATCTTGTCGCTGACGACCACACCGGTTCTTGTCTTTCTTAAGTTTCTAACTTCCATGTTTAAGACCATTATTAATTAGCGTTCTTTTTCTCCGTGAGAATCGTCATCATACGAGCGATATCACGACGGGCCTTCTTGATTTCGGAAGGATTCTCCAGAGGAGAGACGGCGTGGTTCAGCAACATTTGATTGTACTGGGCTTTTGCCGTTTCAATCTTTTCGGCAAGCTCCTCAACGGAGAGGGCTCTTACTTCTGCAGTCTTCATAATCAAGCGTTTTTGTCGTAATCTCGTCTAACAATAAACTTAGTTGTCACGGGAAGCTTCTGAGCAGCGAGGCGCAGAGCTTCTTTAGCTGTCTCATAGGGAACACCTTCTACTTCGAAGATGACACGACCCGGGGTGATGGGGAACACGTATCCTACGGGATCACCCTTACCTTTACCCATACGTACATCAGCAGGCTTCTTGGTGATAGGTTTGTCCGGGAAGATGCGAATCCACACCTGACCTTCACGTTGCATATAGCGCGTTACGGCCACACGGGCTGCCTCAATCTGACGACCGGTAATCCAGTGTGTATCAAGGCTCTTAATACCGAACGATCCGAAAGCAAGCTGATTGCCGCGCTGTGCGTTGCCTTTGCAACGACCTTTTTGCGGTCTTCTATATTTAGTTCTTTTCGGCTGTAACATAATTACGTTCTTTCAGTTGGTTTAACGATTGTTGTTGCGTGCACGGCGGGGGCGACGACCTCCACGTTCGTTACCGCCGAAGCGGCCATTGTCCTTCTGCTGTGCAAAGTTCGGAGCGAGATCCTTCTTGCCATAGACTTCACCACGGCAGATCCACACCTTGATACCGAGCAGACCAACCTTTGTCAGCGCTTCAGTCTGGCAGTAGTCGATGTCAGCACGGAATGTGTGCAGCGGAGTACGACCTTCCTTGAACATCTCGGAGCGAGCGATTTCAGCACCGTTCAGACGGCCGGAGATCTGCACCTTGATGCCTTCTGCGCCAGCGCGCATCGTGTTAGCGATAGCCATCTTGATAGCACGACGGTAAGCAATCTTACCTTCTACTTGCTTAGCGATGTTAGCGCCGACGATGTTAGCGTCCAAATCGGGTTTCTTCACTTCGAAGATGTTGATCTGGATGTCCTTATCCGTGATCTTCTTCAGTTCTTTCTTAAGTGCATCTACTTTCTCGCCGCCCTTACCAATGATCAGACCCGGACGTGATGTACAGATGGTGATGGTCACAAGCTTCAGAGTGCGCTCGATGACGATGCGAGAGATGTTAGCATCGCCGAGGCGAACCATCAGATACTTGCGGATTTTGCTATCTTCGAGAATGGACTCGCCGAAGTCTTTGCCACCATACCAATTGGAATCCCAACCACGGACGATGCCGAGACGGTTGCTGATAGGATTAACTTTCTGTCCCATACTTCTTTCGATTAATCATTAGTTTTAGTGTCAACGAACAAAGTGACATGGTTGCTACGCTTGCGAATACGGTAGCCACGGCCCTGAGGAGCCGGACGCATACGCTTGAGGGTAGCGCCCTCGTCGACGAATACTCTCGATACGATCAGTTCGCCATCCTCGGCTTTGCGATCGTTCTTCTGTTCCCAGTTGGCAATCGCTGAACGGAGGAGTTTCTCCACGTCAGCAGCTGCAGCCTTCTTGTTGAAGTGCAGGGTAGCCAAAGCGCGGTTCACCTCCATGCCGCGAATCAAATCCACCACATAACGCATCTTACGCGGGGAGGAAGGCACGCTCTTGGCCTTGGCAAAATACTGGGTCTTCAGTGCAGCCTTTCTTGCTTCAGCTGCCAGTCTTTTTCTTTTTCCCATTATATTATTACTCTATTATTCTGGTTGTTGAATCCGAGGTCCTGTTTACTTCTTCTTCTGACCAGCATGGCCGCCGAACTTGCGGGTGGGAGCGAACTCGCCCAGCTTGTGTCCTACCATGTTTTCAGTGACATACACAGGAATGAACTTGTTTCCGTTGTGAACGGCGATCGTGTGACCGACGAAGTCGGGGCTGATCATTGAAGCGCGAGCCCAAGTCTTCACGACATTCTTCTTGCCGCTCTCGTTCATGGCGAGTACCTTTTTCTCAAGGCTAACTGCGATGTATGGACCTTTTTTAAGTGAACGACTCATAATTTCTCTTCAATTAACTGTGATTACTTTTTATTGGCTCTTTCAATGATGTACTTATTCGACTGCTTCTTCGGAGCACGAGTCTTGAGACCCTTAGCGTAGAGGCCCTTACGTGAACGGGGATGTCCACCACTTTGACGGCCTTCACCACCACCCATCGGGTGATCGTGCGGGTTCATGACAACACCACGGTTGTGAGGACGACGACCGAGCCAACGGCTACGACCGGCCTTACCGGAGCTTTCCAGAGCATGGTCGCTGTTACCTACGCTACCGATAGTAGCCTTGCAGGCGCTGAGGATCTTGCGTGTTTCGCCAGAGGGCAACTTAATGACGCAATAGCGACCTTCACGAGAAGTTAATTGAGCGAAGTTACCTGCGGAACGAACCAACAGAGCGCCCTGACCAGGACGAAGCTCGATGTTGTGGATCACCGTACCTACGGGAATGTTCTGCAAGGGAAGAGCGTTACCGACCTCGGGAGCTGCCTCGGCGCCAGACATCAGAGTCATGCCGACCTGCAGGCCGTTGGGAGCAATGATATAACGCTTCTCACCGTCAGCATAGAAGAGCAGAGCGATACGAGCCGAACGGTTCGGATCGTACTCAATGGTCTTCACAACTGCGGGAACACCATCTTTCTCTCTCTTGAAGTCGATGAAGCGGAACTTACGCTTGTGGCCACCGCCGATATAGCGGACCGTCATCTTACCGACGTTGTTACGGCCACCCGTGGAACGCTTACCGAATGTAAGAGATTTTTCAGGTACAGATGCAGTAATCTCTTCGAATGTACCTATAATCTTGTGTCTTTGGCCCGGTGTTGTGGGCTTTAATTTACGTACTGCCATCTTTCTTTAAATGTTACTGTAGAAATCGATTGTCTCGCCCTCTTTGAGCGTGACGATAGCCTTTTTGAAGGCATTGGTACGACCTTTGATCAAGCCTGCCTTCGTGTAGCGGGTCTTATTCTTACCTGCATAGCGGCAAGTGCTGATGCCGGTCACTGTCACGTTGTACAGTGCCTCGATCTCGTTCTTGATCTCGACCTTATTGGCCTCAGGACGGACGATGAAGCCGAACTTGTTCTGCTTCTCCGTGATATTGGTCATCTTCTCAGTGACCAGGGGTTTGATTATATATCCCATAACTGTCTTGCCCGTTACTTGTTAAGATTATCACCGATGACGCTGATTGCACCCTCTGTGAGCACAAGTACGTCTGCGTCGAGCACTTTGTAGGTGTTCAGCGCAGAAGCAGCCATTACATTGGCCTTCTCGATATTTCGAGCTGACAAATATACTGCTTTATCGCAACCTGGCAAAACGAACAGGGCCTTCTTACCGTCAACTTTAAGATTATTTATGACTTCGATGAAGCTTTTTGTCTTCGGAGCCTCGAAAGTGAAGTCTTCAACCACCAAAATAGCGTTCTCCTGAGCCTTGTAACTCAGAGCGCTCTTACGAGCGAGACGACGCACTTTTTTGTTGAGTTTGAAGCCATAATCGCGGGGCTGGGGACCGAATACGCGAGCACCACCAACGAGCACGGGTGAGTTGATGTCACCACGACGTGCACCGCCGCCGCCCTTCTGGCGACCGAGCTTGCGGGTTGAACCGCTGATTTCAGAACGCTCCTTGGACTTAGCAGTACCCTGGCGCTGGTTAGCGAGGAAGAGCTTGACATCGAGATAGATTGCATGGTCATTAGGCTCAATGCCGTAAACCGCATCGTCGAGGACGACCTTACGACCGGTGTCCTGACCTTTGATATTCAATACACTGACTTCCATCTTACTTAATAACGCTTACGATTGAACCTTTGAAACCCGGAATACTACCCTTGATAAGGAGCAGATTGTGTTCGGGAATCACCTTTAACACTTGCAGGTTGTGCGTTGTCACGCGGGCGTTGCCCATCTGACCACCCATGCGCAGGCCCTTGAAGACCTTTGCGGGATAGGAGCAGGCACCGATAGAACCCGGCTTGCGCAGACGGTCGTCCTGACCGTGTGTGCTCTGGCCTACACCGCCGAAGCCATGACGCTTCACGACACCCTGGAAACCTTTACCTTTGCTCGTACCGATCACGTCAACATAAGTTGCGTCAGCGAAGATATCCACGGTGACGGTGTCACCCAGATTTACCTCTTCAAAACCTGTGAACTCGGCCAAGTGGCGCTTGGGAGTAGTACCGCTCTTAGCGAAGTGTCCGAGCATGGGCTTGGTGGTATTCTTCTCCTTAGCCTCCTCGAAACCGAGCTGAACAGCAGCATAGCCGTCCTTCTCGACGCTCTTGATCTGGGTAACTACGCAAGGACCTAATTCGATAACAGTGCACGGTACATTCTTACCGTCGGCACTGAAAACGGAAGTCATTCCGATTTTCTTTCCTAATAATCCTGGCATTTCTAAAAATTTTATGATTGATTTGAATAGAAGCTATAGATGCTATAGATACTATAGATACTTAAGCTATTGTATTACACTTTGATCTCAACTTCCACGCCGCTGGGCAACTCTAACTTCATCAGAGCATCCACGGTCTGAGCAGTGCTGCTGTAGATGTCAATGAGGCGCTTGTAGTTGCTGAGCTGGAACTGCTCGCGAGCCTTCTTGTTGACGAAGGTTGAACGGTTAACAGTGAAGATACGCTTGTGGGTGGGGAGGGGTATAGGACCGCTCACTATAGCACCTGTAGCCTTCACAGTCTTCACGATTTTCTCTGCGGACTTATCCACGAGATTGTGGTCGTAGGACTTCAGTTTGATTCTGATCTTTTGACTCATGATGTTAATTTACAATTTTAGGATTTACAATTTACTTTTATTATTTGAGGGTGGTTGGGCTGCCGAAGAGTCATTTGCTCGGCAGCCCCCTGCCCTATTTTCTTTTAGACGAGGTCAACACGGCCCTTGATTTCCTCAAGCACAGCCTTAGCGATGCTGGAAGATACAGGAGCGTGGTGATCGTAGGTCATGCTGGAGGTAGCACGTCCGGAAGTGATGGTACGCAGCGCCGTCACATAACCGAACATCTCACCCAGAGGAACCATAGCCTTCACGATACGAGCACCGCTGCGGCTGGTATCCATACCCTCGACCTGGCCACGACGCTTGTTCAGGTCACCGATGACATCACCCATGTTCTCCTCAGGTGTTACCACCTCGAGTTTCATGATGGGCTCCATCAGTACGGGCTTAGCCTGTGAGCAAGCGTTCTTGTAAGCCTGGATAGCGCAGATCTCGAAGGAGAGCTGGTCAGAGTCAACGGGGTGGAAGGAACCATCCACGAGTTCGACCTTCAAGCTGTCCATGGGGAAGCCACCGAGGATACCATTCTTCATGGCGCTCTCGAAGCCCTTCTGTACAGCGGGGATGAACTCCTTAGGAATGTTACCGCCAGTGACGCTGTTGATGAACTGCAGGCCTGTACCTTCGAAGTCATCGTCGATAGGACCAACGTTCACGATGATGTCAGCGAACTTACCGCGACCACCAGACTGCTTCTTATAAACCTCGCGGAGGTTCACAGTGCGGGTGATAGCTTCCTTATAGTTCACCTGGGGCTTACCCTGGTTGCACTCAACCTTGAACTCACGCTTCAGACGGTCAATGATGATATCGAGGTGCAGCTCACCCATACCGCTGATGACAGTCTGGCCGCTCTGCTCGTCGGTGCGAACGGTGAAGGTGGGATCCTCTTCTGCCAGCTTGGCAAGACCATTGCTGAGCTTGTCGAGGTCCTTCTGCGTCTTGGGCTCCACAGCGATACCGATCACGGGATCGGGGAAGTCCATGCTCTCCAGCACGATGGGTGCATCCTCATCGCAGAGGGTATCACCGGTGCGGATATCCTTGAAGCCTACGCCGGCACCGATATCACCAGCGCCGATGATCTCAACGGGATTCTGGTGGTTAGAGTGCATCTGGAACAGACGGCTCACACGCTCCTTCTTACCGGAACGAGTGTTGTAGATGTAGCTACCAGCCTCTACCTTACCAGAATAAACACGGATAAAGGTCAAGCGGCCCACATACG
The DNA here is from genome assembly GCA_947305005.1 of uncultured Prevotellaceae bacterium. Lineage (GTDB taxonomy): Bacteria > Bacteroidota > Bacteroidia > Bacteroidales > Bacteroidaceae > Physcousia. Next base: position 7,740 of record CAMZCM010000019.1, read on the forward strand.
GGTCGGTAGCAATCTTGAAGGCCAGAGCAGAAGTCTTCTCGTCCTCGCTGGGCTTACGATCTTCCTCTTCGCCGGTGTCAGGATTTGTACCAACAACATTGGGAGTATCCAGCGGGCTGGGCAGGAATGCGCAGACATAGTCAAGCAGTGTCTGAACGCCCTTGTTCTTGAAGGAAGAACCGCAGAGCATAGGAGTAATCTCCATGCTGACGGTAGCAGCACGCAAAGCTGCGAGGATTTCCTCCTCGGTGATGGTGTTGGGATCGTCGAAGAACTTCTCCATGAGAGCCTCGTCGTACTCAGCAACCGTTTCCAGCATCTTGTCGCGCCACTCCTGAGCCTCGTCCATCATGTTAGCAGGAATCTCCTCCACGCTGTACTCAGCGCCCATTGTCTCATCGTGCCACAGGATAGCCTTCATCTTGACGAGGTCAACCACGCCCTTGAAGTTCTCCTCAGCGCCGATGGGGATCACCACGGGCACAGCCTTAGCGCCGAGGGTGTCCTTCATCTGACGAACGACCTCGAAGAAGTCAGCACCGCTACGGTCCATCTTGTTCACATAGCCGATACGGGGAACGTTGTACTTGTCAGCCTGACGCCATACGGTCTCAGACTGAGGTTCCACGCCACCTACGGCGCAGTAAGCTGCCACGGCACCGTCAAGCACACGCAGAGAACGCTCCACCTCAGCGGTGAAATCGACGTGTCCCGGAGTGTCAATCAAATTGATCTTGTACTTGTTACCGTTCCAGTTCCAATAAGTTGTTGTAGCAGCGGAGGTGATGGTGATACCGCGCTCCTGTTCCTGGGCCATCCAGTCCATGGTAGCAGCACCGTCGTGCACCTCACCAATCTTATGAGTCAGACCCGTATAGAAGAGGATACGCTCAGACGTAGTCGTCTTACCAGCATCGATGTGTGCCATGATGCCGATGTTACGAGTCAAATGCAAATCTTGTTTTGCCATTCTCTTGTTACCTTGAAATTAATCAACCTTAAATGATCAGAAGCGGAAGTGTGCGAATGCACGGTTAGCCTCAGCCATGCGGTGCATGTCCTCCTTACGCTTGAATGCGCCACCCTGTTCATTGTAGGCATCCATAATCTCAGCGGCCAGTTTGTCGGCCATGGTCTTACCGCCACGCTTGCGGGCAAACAGGATGAGGTTCTTCATAGACACACTCTCCTTACGGCTCGGACGGATCTCCGTAGGAACCTGGAAGGTGGCACCACCGATACGGCGGCTCTTAACCTCAACTTGGGGGGTGACTTTTTGCAGAGCCTCTTTCCAGATCTCGAGAGAAGTCTTCTCCTCGCTCTGCATCTTAGTATTTACAATCTCGAGAGCATCATAGAAGATCTTGTAAGAGATGCTCTTCTTGCCGTCATACATCAAGTGGTTGACGAACTTTGACACCTTCACGTCGCCATACACGGGATCAGGAAGGACCAGTCTTTTCTTTGGTTTTGCTTTACGCATTGTTTTGTGAGTTTTGTTTGTTTGGCTGTATTCGTTTGTTATCTTCAACACTGCTCCGCCTCATCACGAGGGTTGCAGCATTTACTCAACCGCGTTTATACAACACAAAACAGGTTTTAATTACTTCTTAGCGGCTTTAGGACGCTTTGCACCATACTTGGAACGACGCTGTGTGCGGTTGGCAACACCGGCGGTATCGAGTGTTCCGCGAACGATGTGGTAACGTACACCAGGGAGGTCCTTCACACGACCGCCGCGCACCAGCACGATGCTGTGCTCCTGCAGGTTGTGGCCCTCTCCGGGAATGTAGCTGTTAACTTCTTTTGAGTTGGTAAGGCGCACACGCGCTACCTTACGCATGGCGGAGTTAGGTTTCTTAGGCGTTGTCGTATAGACACGAACGCAAACGCCACGACGCTGGGGACAGCTGTCCAGAGCGGGGCTCTTGCTCTTGTCTTCGAGCGCCTTGCGACCTTTCCGCACCAATTGTTGGATTGTAGGCATTGTTTTTTGTTTTTAATTATATTATTATTGTGTAATTATCAAGTCAAATTTGCGCCGAGGCACAACACAAACGGGCATATTTTGCCCATTCGGGCTGCAAAGGTAGGCAAAAAGTAGCAAATGACAATGCCCTCAGAGCCTCAAAATCGCTCCAAGGGCATCATAAGACCCTAAAAAGTTAAAGATTTAAGAAAGTTTAACCTTCTAGCAGCAGTTTAGTTCACCTTAAAGGGAGAAATAGGGCCTTTAGGTTGGTTATCTTCCGGCAAAGCAATGGGTCCATTTGCCTGCTCATAGTTTGCCATGTTCTGTTCCAGCAGGCGCATCAGTCTTTTTGCCTGTGCGGGCGACATGATGACACGGCTCTGCACGTTGGCGCGAGGCATACCTGGATGATGGAACACAAAATCCATAATGAACTCTGTGGGCGTGAAGCCCATGATGGCCAGATTGGAATACACGCCCTTCTCCACCTCGGGTGTCATATTCACCTGCACCTGTCCTTGTTTCTGTTGATCGTTGTTATTTGCCATACTATTTTCTGAACTTAATATGCTTAGTATTATTCTGAAACTTAAATTATACACAAATCAAAACTTAAAACTATTTTATTCAACGCAAAGCCGCAAAGTCGCAAAGACAATATTGCAAAAAGCCTTGTTGTTTGCGGACGCGAAGCCAGTCAAAACGCTGCGCGGGTTTTGACTTAGGCAAAGAGCGCAAAGCAGTTCCTCTTTGAAATACATTTGTTATCCTAAGTGCCAACCCTTTGCGAACTTTGCATAGCTCGAACCTTGGCGCCAAGCGTCGTTCGTGCGGCTTATGCGCCTTTCCACGCTCGAAGCGAAGGGACGCTTTACACATAAAGAAAGACAGCCCATTTGAAAAACTTTGCGACTTGGCGTCTTTGCGTTGAATGATATTGATATCAAATAGCATAGGGGGCGAAGCGTTGAAAAGAGTTATGCTCTATTATATAATATAATTATGGTTCGCGCGCGATAGAGGTTTGATTAAGCAGTACAAAATTACGCAGTTTTGTTCATTATAGAAAATCTATAATAGAAAAACTATAATGAAGGGAGGGATATTTGGAACTTTTAACAGCAGAAGGGCCCCGTGCTGTTGCACGAGGCCCTCCATCTATGAGTGTTTCTGTCTATTGACAGATTGTTTACTCTTCTTCTTCATCGTCCCAGATGTCGTCCCAGTCGCCGGCACCTTTTACGAGGGCATCGCCGTCATCGGCTTTTTTGTCCATGAGGGACAGGGCTAGAAGGCCTTCTGTCTGCATGAGCTGCGCGTGGAGCTCAGGAGAAATATATTTCTTTTTCATAATGTTCAATTATTTACTTCTTTACTTCACAATAACAGTTGTTCCATTCACGATATAGGCTTTGCCCTTCTGCATCTTCTGGACCTTAGCGCCGTTCAGATCGTAGATCTCACCAGCAGCAACACCATCGAAGACGCTCTTGATAGCAGTCTCGCCACCGAAGAAGAAGGCCTTGACACCAGCGTTAGAAACTGTCAGGTAAGCGTGGTTAGCCTTAACAGTGGTAATGCCTTCGGTCTCAACCTGATAGAAGCCGACTACGTCATCTTGCTTCTGAAGAACATAAGTATCAACGATAGCAGGTGTATTGGTATACACACCAGTCAGCATACCATCATCGTAGCTGAGAGCAGTACCCTGAGCATCGCCAGTCAGTACATCTTCCCATGCGCCTTCGATGATGTAAGGCTTGTTAGCCTCAAGAGCATTGACCTCTTCGAGATCAAGTTCCTTCTGATCAGCTTTGAGATCGCTGACGCTGTAAGCTTTCACACCCTCAGGCAATTCAGCCACTGCGAACGGCAGGATAACAGTACCCCAACCAGCAGCAGTGGTGTTGATGGTGATAGAGGGCTTCGTGGTCTCGGCAATGGTGAAGTTAGCCGTGCGGCTGGTGTACATGTCGTTGTTGTCGTTGTTAGCAATGGCTGCGTTCTGAGCAGTGTTCCAGAGCAGGAACTGACCATCGGTAGCGGCAACACGAATTTCAACTTCCAGAGCGTTTTCAATATTGTCGGTAGTACGGATCTGTTGGTTGTTACCTGTCTTATGACCGAGTTGAGCGGTCGTAATGTACTGCTGTGTACCATCAGCCTTAGTGACGCTAATCTTATACTTGTTGCCAGTAGTCTTCGTCAGCTTCAGACCCTGAGCCAGATTGACATTGGTAGGAGCAAGATACTTGATGCCATAGCCGCCCTGATCATTACGAGCACCGGCAATGAAGGTAACTGCATTACCGTTCCAATCCTTGCCTTCATCAACAATGGTGAGAGCATAAATCTTTTCTGCATCGGGAGCGTTGAGTTCAACATTGTTGTAAGTCTCAACAGCAGTCGGTACACTCTCAGTTGCAGCGAGTACTTCGTCAATAGTAGCATCAGCATTGTCATAAACTGCTTGAGCCTCGCTGATTGCAGTAGTCAGAACTGTTGCAGCAGCAGCGGGTTTCTTGAAGACACCATCACCAACATTTGTTATTACGTCAACAGCATTTGCAGTCGTAATCTCAGCAAGCAGAGCATCTTTGAAGTCAGCAGCAGTAGCCTTGACGAGAACGATGTCACCATAGACATACTGGCTCTGACCACTTGTGTCATAGCTCTTCTTACGAAGTCCGAGAACATAGTTACCAGCTTCACCAGTCTGGAAAATAGCTTCATAGCTCTTCCAAGAACCTACATTTGAATCTGCGTTAGTAGCATCCAGAGGAAGGTCTGTAGCAGACAAAGTGACAGAAGAGCCGTCGGGAGCAGTCATGCTAACATAACCGTCCTTCTTGCAGTCGCCCCAACCACCATAAATGAATGTTACCTTATAGTAGGTGTTGGCCTTCAGAGGCATTGTATAGCCATCGGCATAACCGTAGTAAGCGCTCTGCTTGGTGAAGAGAGCCTTACCGGAGGAAGTGGCTTGAAGACCTGCATTGGAGCCGTCCTGATAGCGTACATTGTAGCCATCGGCTGCAGCATTCTTCACGCGCTGCCATCCATAAGGATTGATATTGCCGCTTGGTGTTGTTGAGCGATAATCATACTCAAAAGAGCCATCCCAAATAGCATTCACCTCAGTCTCGTTAGCAGTCCAGGTAGCACCTGTGATGGCAGCGGTTGCAGCCTGTACATCTTCCTGTGCATTTTCGGCATCCTGATCGATAGCCTGAGCAGCAGCAACTGCAGCAACTGCAGCAACATTGTTATAAGGAGCATATTCGCCAGCCTCGAAGCCAAAGGTATGGGCAGCGATAGCAGCGTTCAGAGCAGCGTAATTTTCAGAAGTTGCTGCAATGAAAGCCTCTTCAGGGGTCAAATCACGAACCTTCGTGTACTTGACTTTCTGGAAACTTAGCCAGCTGATATTAGCATCAGCGATGTTGAAGTTAAGTGTAAGGGTACCCTGCTTAACAAGGCCCTGAGCGGTGTATGTGCCAATGTTGAACTGGCTTGTACCAACCTGCTCACCTTCGGTTACATCAACAGCTGCTAAGTCATCTTCGCCACCACCGTTCACGTCCATCGTGATACCTGTAGCATCAGTAGCAGCAACCCCATTCTTGGAGCGGACGCGAACCCAAGCCTGAACAGAGTAAAGGCCATTGGGCAGGTCGGTGAGGGTACCGCTGATGGTGCTGTTGGGCAAGCTATTTGCATCGCCAGTCCAGCTCTCATAGAAAGGAACAGAGAAGCCTGTACCATCGTTGTCACCTTCTGTTGACCAAGTGTTCACATGTAATGCGGGATCAGCTGCGATCTCACCAAGTGCGAAGCCATCACGCAGATATACAGCAGCAGCGTTGTCATTGCCGCCGTGCCAACCTGTAACTGCAACACCAAGGGTGGTGGCAGCTGCGTTAGCTTCATCATTGGTCAGTGAAGAATTGTCATAGGCTGTCTGAACATCTGCGATAGCATCAGCGAAAGTAGTAACAGCAGCCGCAGAAGCGAAGTTATGAGCATTCTTGACGGCATTAGCCTTTGTGATAGCTGACAAAGCAGCGGCGTAAGCATCCACAGAAGCCTGAGCGGCAGCAATGGCAGTAGAGGCTGCATTATAGTTTGCAACAGTCTTTTCGGCGTTGTATGTCTCAATAGCACTAGTCTGTGCTGTAGCCACATCGGAATTCATCTTACCTTCGACAGCGACTACGTCGGGCAGACCTGCGCTGACAAGAGTCAAACGGAAGTTATCAAGAGCCAGCCAGCTGCTACTAGCACCTGTACCCGTACCTTCGAAACCAAAGGTAATATCAGCATTGTCATCACATGCAAACTCGACAGCATAATTGTTTACCTCGTCGGCAATCTTAGTTGCCACTTCGATGCCACCAGCAAAGACCTTACCAGAGGAAACGCCACGTGTCTTTGCGTCCACCGTGAGACAATAAACACCAGAAGGCATTCCCGTGAGAACCTGACTAACCCCGAATGTGCCGTTGGGCTGCCAATGTTCACAATAGTAATTACCATCCTTAGCAAAAGATGTGTTGGTTTGAGTAACCATTCCTGTATTTGTCCAGCCTGTAAAGCCATCCTCAAAGCTCGGATTGACGAGAAGTGCGGCAGTCAAATCGACATTGGTCTTGTCTGTGGTTGAAATGTATGATTTCAATGTTCCACGAGCGGATGCGAGAGCATCGTCAAGGTTTTCATCAGTACCATCATTTGCCAAAGCGTCAGCAGCAGATACGTCTAATGAGCCCTCGACAGCAAGTACTGCGGTTCTGACAGCCTGATAGTTGCTATATGCGGCCACAATCGCGCTGGAAGCATAAGTACTTACAGCGTTATTAATTGCAATGATAGCAGTGGTATAGTCATCTTCATTATCATATGTTTTATTATTTGCTGTGACTACAGCTGAAATTGCATTGTAGGCGGCAGTTGGAATAGTTCCTTCGGTAGCCTCAGCTGCACTGACAGCATCTGCTAGGGCTGTCTTATATTCCGTTAAATCAATCGGGCCAACATACTGAAGTTGGAAGTTGTCATACACATTCCAAGAGTTCGTGCGTGTGCCTCTAGCACCAATAGTAATGCTTCCATTGGTAACTTTTATAGTCTCTGTCCAATCGGTGAAGAAATACTCACCACCATCGCCATTGACGAAATAATCCTCAACTGTACCCAAAGAAGCTGTTTCAGTTTTCATCTTGATGAAGGGAGATGTCTTCTCAGATGTTCCGCTGGCGATATAAACGACCGGATAGTCTGCACCAGTCTCGGTATATTCGCGAATCCATCCTTGGGCACGCAGCCTATAGTTACCATTGGGGACGGTGATGGTTTGGCTCAGCGTAAAAGCAGACTGCCATGACTCGACCGCATTGTTGGGCGTATGGCTACCACCATTACCCTTTGCCAAGTTATTGTTTGAGGCAACAATAGTCCAAAAGCCCTCCATCGTATTGTTACTGCTCTCAAAGTTGGCATCACCGATTAAGCAAGTGATATCAGTAGGATTTTCAACTGTAGCAGTCTCAGGAAAGAGATTGGCCCTGTTGATAAGTTTCCAATAGCCATAATTAGTAGTGGGTGCCTCTGCATTCAGCAGGATGGACTTAGTGCCATCGGAAGGAGCCACGAGATACGTACCTGCTGCATTGAGTAGAGTATAGGTATTGTCCATACCATCAACGGGACCGAAAGTCCAAGTCGTAGCACTCACATTCTGATCAACAAAACCGCTACTCTGCAACTGAGCGACGTTCGGGCTACCATAAGAGAAAGTTGATGTCGTGTACAGCGTATAAACTCCAGACCCATTGTTAGCAAGGGTAAATTTAAGACCACCATTATCAATGCAGGCCTTTGTGCCCCAATATTCGGAGCCACAAGAAAGAAATTTTCCAGCTCCCACATTGTAAAGATAAAAGTCACCATCGGAGGGAACTTGAGCTGTCCACCCCTGAGCATGAACGCCCATCGTGACCATTGCCGCAAAAGCGGCCAAAAGAAGTTTGATTTTCTTCATTTTGTTAATAATTAGTAGTTAGTATTTGATTAATTAAAATACATAGAAATAAATTCATACATTTATCATAGCATCACTACCATTTATGTACGCGTGCGAGACACTATTGAGTGTCTACGCGACACTAAAACTGGGCAAAGATAGTAAGAAATACTTAATAAGGTAAAGAAAATAGAAAAAATGTGACAGCAATATGTTGCTAAACATATTTTTCGATATTTTATTCCACGCTAAGACGCTAAGACGCAAAGCAGTCCTCTTGTGTTTGTTGTATTTAGACATCATCTCTATGCCAAGTGCAAACCTTTGCGAACTTTGCATAACATGAACCTTGGCTATGCCGTTCATGCGGCTCAGCGAGCTTCCATAGGACAAGCTGCAATGAAAACCTTTGCGTCATTGCGCCTTTGCGGTGGATGAAAACAAAATGGCCAGTTGTATAAAGATTATATTCAACGCTAAGACGCTAAGACGCAAAGGATATATTAAAATGACTGTTGGATATAAACTGACGCAAAGCCAGCCCAAACGCTACGCAGGGTTTTGGCTTAGGCAAAGGGCGCAAAGGGCTGCGCCTAAATGAAAAAAATTGAGGATTTGTGGTTAAGTTTGGATTATTTGATATACTTTTGTATTCTCACACATCATCAAAACTATGGAAGGAAGAAGCAGCGAAGAGTGTAACGCCCTGAGTCACGAGGTTATTGGTGCAGCTTTAGAGGTGCACAAGCAAGTGGGGCCAGGCTTGTTAGAAATCGTTTATGAGGAGTGCTTGGCAGAAGAACTTGCCTTGCGTGGCCTCAAAGTAGAACGACAAGTTAGCCTGCCAATTATTTACAAGGGAAAGGAGATTGGACATCCCTTAACGATAGACATGTTGGTTGAGGACTGCATCATCATTGAGCTAAAGGCTGTAAAAGAGCTGCATGACGTTTACTCGGCTCAGTTGCTATCCTACCTGAGGTTATCCAATCTCAAATTAGGATTCCTGATCAATTTTAATAGTGTTCAGCTACGCGATGGGTTGAAACGCATTGTGAACGGCTTGTGACTTTATAGTTCCAATTTATTCCACGCTAAGACGCTAAGACGCAAAGCAGTCCTCTTGTGTTTGTTGTATTTAGACATCATCTCTATGCCAAGTGCAAACCTTTGCGAACTTTGCATAACATGAACCTTGGCTATGCCGTTCATGCGGCTCAGCGAGCTTCCATAGGACAAGCTGCAATGAAAACCTTTGCGTCATTGCGCCTTTGCGGTGGATGAAAACAAAATGGCCAGTTGTATAAAGATTATATTCAACGCTAAGACGCTAAGACGCAAAGGATATATTAAAATGACTGTTGGATATAAACTGACGCAAAGCCAGCCCAAACGCTACGCAGGGTTTTGGATTAGGCAAAGGGCGCAAAGCAGTCCTCTTGTGTTGGCTATTTATATTAACAAGGAGAAGTTCATAACCAAGTGCTAAACTTTGCGTCTTTGCGGTGAATGAATAGAAACGACAATGCGAAGGAGAAAGTTGTAAAGATATTTCGAAAGAGATAAAGAAAGGTAAGAGAGGAGGGTGATTACGGGACAGTAGAGAAAAAAATTGCGGAGCTACTGTTGAAAAATTGTTCCTTAGTAGCGGAACAAAAAATCCCACGCGTGGGAATAAATTCCCCTCCTAAGGGTATTTTTAGGGACAAAGGAAGGAAAGGACAAAAATGTAAAGAGATTTCACTGCCAAGACAGAACTTAAATCTGGCATAAATATAGCCTCAAACATTTAGGTATGGATTTAAGTTGGATTTAAGGTCCATCATAGATAAGCACTTATGTTTCAGACATAAAAAGTGCACATGAGGGGGATCATGTGCACCTTATTATTTATGGTCAGACGGAAATTAGAGGCCAAGTTTTTTCTTGAGAGAAGAAGCGGCATCGTCGATGGCCTGATTGGTGTTGTCCTTAGCCTTCTGCTGAGCTGCATTGGCAGCATCCTGAGCCTGCTTCTGGGCAGCGGCAGCAGTGTTAGCAGCCTGTTGTTGAGCAGCAGTAGCAGCAGCTTCAGCCTGCGTCTTGACAGCATTGGCGGCAGCAGCGGGAGCAGCCTCTACAGCCTGCTTAGCGGTGTTGACGGTTGCATTGACAGCAGCAGCCTTGTTGGCAGCATCTGTAGCAGCCTCAGCTGCAGCATTGGTGGTAGCTGTCTCAACAGCGGTAGCTACGTTTTCACCTGTGAGAATGGCATTGATAGCAGATACGAGGGCAGCATCTTTCACACCCTTGACAGCATCAGCGGTTGTCTCAATGACGTTTGCCGGGATGTTCTCAACGGTTGTGATGGCGTTAGCCACAGCAGTAGCAGTACCGGACTGACCCAGAGCCTCAGCATTCTCAGCAATGTAATTGTTGATGATGGCTGTGTAAGTAGCTGTAGCCTCTTCGTCGCCAGCCTCCACATAAGCAGCCACCTGCTCAGCGACCTGAGCGCTGATAGCCTTCAGCTGGTCTGCATCAGCCGTCTTGATTTGCTCTTCCAGAAGGGAAACGATAGCCGTAGCCTGCTCTTCAGGAGTAGCCTCCTCGCCCAGAGCGAGAGAATCCAGTTCAGCGGTGTTAGATGTCTTTCCGCCACATGCGGCAAAGCTCATGGCGACAGCGGCAAGAGCCAAAAACATGAGTTTCTTCATTTTACTTTTTCTGTTTTAAGGTGAAACAAATATGTTCTTAATGTTAGTTGTCATCACAATTTCGTGGCAAAAGTAGGCGAATTGGTTGAAAAGGCACGTATATTTTGTGCTAAAATGTGTGAACTTCCAATTTTATTAGTAAATTTGCAGCGGAAACATGAGAACGAAAATCAAAAATATACTCTTCCTCATCGGCCTCGCCTCTGTCGTGGTGATGTTCCTGACGTTCGATGTGAGCTGGGATGTGCTGTGGGAAGACCTCTGTCAGGCAGGCTACTGGCTGCTGTTCATCTTGGTGCTGTGGGTAGTGCTCTACCTGATGAACACGCTGACCTGGTGGCTGATCCTGCGCGAGAGCGGCCCCGTGAACATCCGTTTCATGAGGCTGATGAAGATCACGGTCTCTGCATTTGCCCTGAACTCCGCTACACCCGTGGGGTTGTTGGGCGGTGAGCCGTATAAGATTATGGAACTAACGCCTGTCGTGGGGGCACAAAGAGCCACCTCGTCGGTGCTGCTGTTCGCCATGATGCATATCTTCACCCATTTCTGCTACTGGGTCACTGCCATCATTCTTTACATTGCCCTCTACCCTATCGAGATAGGCATCGGCATCGTTCTGGCACTGTCAGCGGTATTCTGTGGAGCCGGCGTGTATCTGTTTGTAAGGGGGTATAAGTTCGGTATGGTAGTTCGCGCTATCCGTTGGGCAGGTCATCTTCCCGGGTTGCGCAGTTGGGCAAAGCGCTTTGCAGAAAGCCATGCCGATGACCTCCATCAAATCGACAGTCAGATTGCAGAGCTGCATAGTCAGAGCCGCCGCTCGTTCTACACGTCGTTGACTCTGGAGTATGTGGGCAGGATGATGCAGTCGTTGGAGATCATGTTTATGCTTGTACTCTTTGGAGCGGATTGGAGTTGGATGACTTTCGCGCAGAGTGTGATCATCCTTGCCTTCACCTCGCTCTTTGCCAACCTGTTAGGTTTTATTCCCATGCAGTTGGGCGGTCGCGAGGGCGGCTTCGCGATGTCCACCTCGCAGTTAGGGCTCACAGGTGGTGTCGGATTGTTTATCTCCATCATCTGTCGCGTGAGAGAACTGTTCTTCACTTGCATTGGCCTCGCGTTGATGAAGTTAGAAGGAAGAAGGAAGAAGGAAGAGGGAAAAGTGAAAAGTGAAAAGTGAAAAATGAAAAGGGAGCGTTCATCCATAAAGTTTGCCATTCTGGCTGCCGGCGAGGGATCTCGACTGGCCGAGGAAGGGATTGCGGAGCCCAAGCCATTGGTGCCACTGCTGGGCGAGCCGATGATCGACCGACTGCTGCGTATCTTCGAGGATTGCGGCGCCGAAGAGGTGGAAGTCATCACCAACGACCTGACGCCCCAGACGCGACAACATATCGAATCGCTGCCGATGTATCAGGAAGGACGCTTGCATCTGGTAGTGAAGACAACGCCCTCCTCTATGCACAGCTTCTACGAGCTGATGCCGCTGCTGGGCAAAGGACTATTCATCCTGACCACCGTTGATACCATCTTCCACGAAGCAGAGTTCCACCATTATGTCGAGACGTTCATCGAGGGCATTAAGGTGGGCAAGGATTTTGACGGGCTGATGGCTGTGACGGACTACGTAGATGACGAGAAGCCGTTGTGGGTCTCGACCGACGAGCACCTTGGCATCACAGGGTTCCACGATAAAGTTGAAAGTTTAGAGTTGAAAGTTGAAAGTTTAAAGTTCTTCGCAGAGCGCAGCGTCGCGAGCGCCGAACGGAAAGTTAATAGTAAATATGTGTCGGGCGGCATCTATGGTCTGACCGACAAATGCTTCCCTACCCTCATCCGCTGCATCGAAAGCGGCCAAAGCCGAATGCGAAACTTCCAGCGGGCAATGGTGGCCGACGGCCTGCGCCTACGTGCCTACCCGTTCTCAAAGATTCTGGATGTGGATCACGCAGGGGATGTCAAGAAGGCAGAGGCGTTCCTGACGGAATCACGGAATTTCGGATTTTCGGAATAACAGAACATCGTAATAACAGAATAACGGAAATCCAAGAAAGAAGGAAATGAAAATCATCGGAATCATAAGGAGTGCAGAGTTCTCGCCGAATATGGGCGAGGCGGATGCTGCCATCTTCGAGGCTGTGGCCACGAGGCTGGAAGCAGACGGACACACCGTCACGCGCCTCACCGATGAGCAGTTCCTGAATGCCTTTCCCGATGACAATCCGACCTACGACCCAGCCATCGAGGAACTGCTGGGACAGGCAGAGCGCGTCTTCACCATGTCGCGTAACGACAGTACTTGCGCGATGCTGGATGTGGTGGAACGTTTTGACAAGACGCCCTGCATCAACTCCGGACGAGGGGTGAGCACCTGCGCCAACCGTCACCAGATATACGCCATGCTGAAAGAAGCGGGCGTAGCACAGCCTGAGACCTGGTTCGGCAGCTTATACAAAGACCGTTGGCCTAACGATCCCGAAGATGCCTATAGCCTCAGCCAGCGGTTGCCGTATCCCTTGTGGATCAAGCGTGGCGACGGACACTCCCAAGTGAAGGAGGATGTAGTATTTGTGACCGATGTGGTACAAGCACACGAGGTGCTGAAGGACTTCGTCAGACGCGGCTGCGAGGAAGTGGTCCTCTGTCAGCATCTCGAGGGGGATCTCGTGAAGTTCTACGGAGTTGCCGGCACCGATTTCTTCAACTGGGATTATGCCGATCCTGCGCATAGCAAGTTCGGATTGGAGGCGCATAACGGTCCAGCGCGCCACTTTGCCTTCGACGCCCAAGCGCTACAGGAACGTTGCCAGTTCGTGGCAGAAAGAGCGGGCGTACCTGTCTATGGCGGTGATGCCATCGTGCAAGCCGACGGCTCGTGGTACATCGTTGACTTCAACGACTGGCCCAGCTTCAGCCGCTGCAGGGACAAAGCCGCCGAGGCTATTGTAAAGATTATATCAAAATAGAGAACACATTAATTATATATGAGCACAGAGAAAAACAATAACGGCATAGCCTCGACCTACAAGTCGCGAGACACAGAGGAGTGGCTCGATATGGTCTTCAACCGACCTATCGGGTATCTCTGGGCACTGTTCTTCAAGCGTCTGGGAGTGCACCCTAATGTCGTGACGGTGCTGTCGATGATTCTGGGGGCAACAGCCGGCTTTTGCTTCTACTTCGATGCCGATACGCCACAAGGGTTCTGGATGAATGTCTGCGGCGTGCTGTTGCTCATGTGGGCGAACTTCTACGACAGCGCTGACGGGCAGTTGGCCAGGATGACCGGACAGAAGACACCGCTGGGGCGCATTCTGGACGGCGCCTCGTCCGACATCTGGTTCTTCCCCATCTATTTCTTCCTGTTCCTGCGTCTGTTCGACAAAGTAATGCCACTGGCCGAGACACAGACATGGGGTTGGTGGAGTTTCATTCTGTGTTCTGCCGCCGGCTTCGGCGCCCACACCTACGAATGTCAGCTGGCCGACTACTACCGCAACATCCATCTCTATTTCCTGAAAGGCGATGCGGGCAGCGAGTTCGACCACTACGCCCAGCAGAAAGAGAAGTACAGGAATATGCCGCTGCGCGGGCACGTCATCGAGAAGTTTTTCCAGTGGTTCTATGTCAACTATACCTACACCCAGGAGCTGGCAACGCCACAGTTCCAGAGGCTGTGGAGAAACATCAAGCATGTCTATGGCGACAATATCCCGCAGGAGTTCCGCGACCGCTTCCGTGAGCAGAGCCTGCCCCTGATGAAATGGACCAACATCCTGACCTTCAACACACGTGCCATTGTGCTCTACACCTCATGCCTCATTGATGAGCCTTGGATTTATCCCGTCTTTGAACTCACGATACTCTTATTGATATACCTCTATATGCGCTACCGTCACGAACGGTTCAGCAGAATATTTGCAGAAGAATTAGAATATGAACGCTAAAGGTCTTATTTTCGATTACGGCGGCACGATTGACACCAACAGTGTACACTGGTCAGAGGTGCTGTGGGACGGCTTCGTAGCAGCGGACATCCAAATAGAGAAGTCCGCCTTCCGCGAAGCATACGTTCATGGCGAACAGACACTGGCCCAAAAGCCGCTCATACTCCCCCACTATACGATGCTCGATCTGTTGCGTATCAAAGTAAATATTGAGACACGCTACCTGCGGGAGAAAGAAATATGGAACGTCAGCGAAGTCGAGCGCGTGGTGAAAGCCGAGCGTGTGGCCTATCACTGCTATGAGCATGTGCAATCGGTCATCAACACCAGCCGTGAGGTGTTGCTCTATCTGTCAAGTCGTTACTCAATGGCACTCGTGAGCAACTTCTATGGCAATATCCACGCTGTCCTGCGCGATTTCCACATCGAGTGTTTCCCTATCGTGATAGAGTCTGCTGTCGTAGGCGTCCGCAAGCCCGATCCCCGTATCTTCCAGATGGGCATAGACGCCTTGGGACTGAAAGCCGAGGACACCATCGCCATTGGCGACTCCTACTCCAAAGACATCGTACCCGCCGCGACTCTCGGCTGCCAGACCATCTGGGTGCGAGGCACAGGATGGGAAAACGAGACAGTAGAAGAGAGCCTGCCGACGGCCATCATCAACAATATCCAAGAACTCACCACATTGTTATAATGAGAAACTATTTCTTCCTATTGTTATTTCTGCCTTGCACACTATGGTCGCAAGAACGACTCGAAGGGTTAGACGCAACGGTGGAGATGTCCGGAACCACCTCAACGGGCGAGTATGCTCCACTTTGGCTGACCGCCAATCACTATGGCCTCAGCAGCACAGCGCCCCAATCCGCTTACCTGCGGGCAAGGATAGAACGAGATCTCAAGAATGACTCGGCTCGTGCCTGGCAATTGGGATATGGTCTTGATCTGGCAGTTGCTGCCGGACACGTGCGAACAGGCATCGTGCAACAGGCTTATATCGAAGGAGCCTGGAAGAAACTGCGTCTGACGCTGGGCGCCAAGCAACGACCTATGGAAACGAAGAATGCGGAACTGAGTAGCGGCGCTTTGAGCTTAGGTATCAATGCACGCCCCATCCCACAAGCTCGTCTGGAGATTGACTGGTTTTCGATTCCTGGGACGAAAGGTTGGTGGCAGTGGAAACTCAACGGCTCCTACGGCTTCATGACCGATGGCGCGTGGCAGGAAGGATGGGCTAGAGAGGGTTCGCGCTATGCCAAGAATACGCTCTATCATGAGAAAGCAGTCTATTGGAAGTTCGGGCGCACAGACATCCTGCCCTTCACGTATGAGATAGGGCTTCGGATGGCAAGTGAGTTCGGTGGTACCTGTTACAACGTGAAATCAGTACGGGCCAACAACAACCAGCTTACTAACTACATTCAGAAGACAAACCTACGCGCTTTCGTGGATGCATTGCTGTGTCGAGGCAGTGACGCCACCGACGGCAGTAATCCGAATGTGGCAGGCAACCACTTGGGCAGTTATATCATGCAACTGAAATATCACGGGGAGAGCTGGCAGGCGCGCGCCTATTGGGAGCGTTTCTTCGAGGACCACTCAATGCTGACCGTGCAATACGGTATCCGCGATATGCTCATCGGAGGCGAAGTGACACTACCTCGCAACCCTTATATCAGTAGTGTCGTAGTGGAATATCTCACCAGTACCGATCAGAGTGGTGCTGTCTATCACGACGGCACGAAAAGTCTGCCAGACGCGATGGCCGGACGCGATGATTACTACAACCACTCCCTCTATGGTGGATGGCAATACTATGGACAGGGCATCGGTAACCCGCTACTGACCTCACCCCTCTACAACGACGCCCTTGGCCAACCTCATCTGCTGCGATTCTTCAACAATCGTGTCAAAGCATGGCACATAGGACTCTGCGGTGACCCCTCAGCGGAATGGCATTGGCGTCTGCTCGCCTCCATGACTCGCAACTGGGGCATTTATCTGTACCCTTTAGAAGACATGCAGCATCAGAACTATTTCCTGGGCGAAGCTACCTATCGTCCGCGTTGGGCGCAGAGATGGAGCGGCACCCTCGGCGTAGGTCTGGATCACGGCGACCTCATCGGTAACAGCTTCGGAGCACAACTCACGATACGGTTCAAGATTAATGATTAATACTTAACAATGAAACATACATCATACATCTTACTTCTTTCCTCTTTCATCGCCATAGTAGCAATGTTCTGCAGATGTGATAAGGTTCCCATCAACGGAGACCTTGACGGGATGTGGCAAATCATGACCATCCAGACACCTGACGGCACACGCACGGTGAAAAGCAATCGCGCCTATCTCTCCTTCCAGCTCCATCTCAGTCAATGGGATTGTGGCACCAAACGCTACTATGCCCACTTCAGCCACACAGGAGACAGTATCTTCTTCTATGACTTCAAGCACGATTCACTCCATCGCACCAAAGCCGATGACAACGAAGAGATAACCATTGAAGAGATGACGAAAGAGAAGATCATGGACGAATGGGGGGTGCATCACCTTGATGCCCGATACCATGTCCAACACCTCAACAGTGACGAACTGGTTCTCGAACGGGCTGACACCGTTCTCCATTTCCGTAAATTATGACTTTTTTCTTCAAAAAAGCCATCGCATATCAAAAGGAACAATAAAAAAGAGTTTTTGAATGCCATCCTTTCATTTATTTTTCCTTATTTTGCAGCCAAATTATCAAAGAACATCTGAAAAAAGACCAATATGACCCCATCTATTGTCAAGCCCGCAGAAGGAAAACTGGGCATTCTCATTGTTGGTAATGGCGCTGTCGCCACTACTTTCATGACAGGCGTCTTCATGGCTCGAAAGGGCCTCGCCAAGCCCATTGGTTCCATGACCCAATACGACAAGATCCGTATTGGAAAGGGCGAGAACAAACGATACTTGAAATACGATGAAATCGTCCCTTTGACGAAGTTAGACGATATCGTCTTCGGTTGCTGGGACGTCTATCCCCAGAACGCCTACCAGGCTGCTATGTATGCCGAAGTGCTAAAAGAAAAAGACATCGAACCCGTGCGCACAGAGTTGGAACAAATCAAACCTATGCCCGCCGTCTTCGACAAAAACTATGCCAAGCGCCTGAATGGAGACAATATCAAGTCGTGTAAGACCCGTTGGGAAATGGTGGAGGCTGTGCGCGAAGATATCCGCCGCTTCAAAGCTGAGAACGGTTGCGCTCGCATTGTGGTGCTATGGGCTGCATCCACAGAGATCTATGTACCAGTGGAAGAGACAGTACACTATCACCTCGCAGACCTCGAAGCAGCCATGAAAGCTGATGACCGCGAACATGTCGCACCCTCGATGTGCTACGCTTACGCTGCTCTCTCAGAAGGTGCACCGTTCATTATGGGAGCGCCCAACACAACGGTTGATATCCCTGCCATGTGGGAATTGGCTGAGCAAACCAAGATGCCGATTGCCGGCAAAGATTTCAAGACGGGACAGACGTTGGTCAAGAGCGGCTTCGCCCCCATCATCGGAACACGTTGTCTGGGTTTGAACGGATGGTTCTCCACCAACATCCTGGGTAATCGCGACGGCCTCGTGTTAGACGAGCCTGCCAACTTCCGCACCAAGGAAGTCTCAAAACTATCCACCTTGGAAACGATTCTAAAACCCGATGAGCAGCCCGACTTATACGGACACGGCAACGACGAGGACACACAGTATTTCCATAAGGTTCGCATTAACTATTATCCCCCTCGCAACGACAATAAGGAAGGTTGGGATAATATTGATATCTTCGGCTGGATGGGATATCCGATGCAGGTGAAAATCAATTTCCTCTGTCGTGACAGTATCTTAGCGGCTCCCCTCTGCTTAGACCTTTGCCTGCTCAGCGACCTCGCCGCACGCGCCGGCCGTTATGGCATACAACGCTTCCTCAGCTTCTATCTGAAGAGCCCGATGCACGACTACACCCAAGGTGAGGAAGCCGTCAACCACCTCTATCAGCAATACACCATACTGAAGAACGCTATCCGTGAGATGGGCGGCTACGAGGCTGACGAAGAAATGGATTAATTGGCTTCCACGTAGCTGCGCGGCGATACGCCAAAGTGTTTACGGAAGATTGTGGAGAAATAGCCTAAGTTGGAGAAGCCGACGGTGTAAGCCACTTGTGTGATATTCAGCTTCTGCTCACGTAATAGACGGGCTGCTTGCTCCAGACGGATATTCCTGATAAACTCTGTTACTGAAAGTCCTGTCATCTCCTTCATCTTACGATGGAGGTGCGCACGACTGATAGCAGCTTCTTCACATAGCTGTTCCACACTGAAGTCACTGTCACCCAAATGACGGTTGACACTTTGTACAATACGCTCCATAAGTGCCTCATCGTTGCCCTGCACGGCAGGAAGCTCTAATTTATCAGCCATCAAAGCGCTGTTCCCATAGAGGCTACGCTGGTGCTTGCGGCTCTGCACGAAGCTGTTGATGGCACGTTTCATATCATCCAGCGTCAATGGCGTATCTTGTGTGTTGATGGCCCCCATGAGGAAATGCAGTTTTTCCTTATCGAGCTGGTATTGGATATTACGACGATAGATATGGGCCAAACCCACTGTGGAGCCAATCATCAACAACACATATAAAATATAAGCGATCGTGCTGCGCCACCACGGCGGACGGACTTCAATGATAAAGGTTTCAACAGGAGTATAAACACCTTCTGAGAGGCCCCGCACCTCTAAATGGTAAGTGCCAGGCGCCAAATGATTGAACGCAATGGCATTCTCGCCTTTGGGAGCCTGTTGCCAACGACGTTCTCCCTCCAGACGGTATTCAAAGATCACGCCTCCAGCTGAAGCGAAATCCAACAATGAGAACTCCAACCGGAAAGCGGCATCAACATAACTAAGACTGAACTTACGACTATCACCTATAGGACCGTCCATCACCCGTTTGCCATTACTGCGAGTCTGTGTATTGGCCTTATGGCCGCCTATGACGAAAGCGGTCAGGTGCACCTGCTTCAACACACCTTGTCGATGGCGAATGCTGTCAGGAGAGAAACGGATAATGCCGTCAGCCGTTCCAAAAAAGATATGGCCATCCGAGCTCTGAAGACCAGCCCCCTGCACAAACTCACGTTCTTTCAGGCTATAGTCGCCGACATACGTCACCAACTCCCTTTGTTTGGGACTCCATCGCCAGATGCCTTCATTGGTACTGAGCCAAATGTCACCAACGGCATCCTCAGCTATATAACTAATCATTTTACCTCGCAACTGCTCTGTACCGTTTTCAGGATGTAGCCGTCCCTTACGAGACCAACGTTGCAGACCATGCTCCGTTGCCATCAGGACATCACCAGAGGTCAGCACACGCAAGGCAGTACATTGCTCACGATCAACAAGCACACGCCAGCCCTCGGTCGTAAACGATTCCGATGCTGGATCATAGCAGCAGACACCCGATGAAGTGCCCATCCATAATCGCCCTTTCTGGTCCGTATCGAAACAAAATATCCAGTCATTGGCCAGACGTCCACGTTCCCGTGTATCCTCATCATTCATACTCAACTTCTTCACCACCTGCCCCGTTGTCTTATTCACAATAGCAAAACCAAGGCCAAACGTCGAAACTGCCAGCAAGTCCTCATCAAGTTCTTTGATGGTATTCACACGCTGACCATCCAAATGGGCAGACAATGTCGCCTTATTCTTTTGCGGGTCATAGCTCCATAAGCCATCGATGGTTCCAAGCCAGAAGTTTCCTGCGGCATCGCTATACATCGTCTCGATACCAACAGGCTCTTCAGTATGTGCCACAATCTTTCCATCTGAGGAGAAGGCATAAATGCCATCACCCTGCACACTACACCAGATGAAATCTTCAGAGGATTGATAATGGCCTGAAATTGCAGCAATTGCGGAGACATAAGTGCCTGTCTCCTGACGCTGTTCAGTAAAACTCCACGTCTCGAATAGCGGCTTGCGCTGCAGAGGAATCATCAGGAGACCTTTTTGTGCACAAGCAACCCAAAGATTACCACTCCGATCAATATACAACGTCTCAATACGAGCACGATTCAGATCAATACCATTGACCGTCATCTCAAAGCGGCTCAATGAAGTCTCTTGAGCAGGCAACCAATAAAGCCCGTTTCCACGCGTTCCCACATAGACATTTCCGGCTTTATCCTTGACAGAGCACGTGAGGAGGACATCTGCAGGCGCCATCTTCAAGAGATAAGGTTCTACCCCCCTCCCAGAAACGAAAGCCTCTTCACCCAAGGGGATTACGCCCAAACGGGGACGAGCTGTTCGTGAATCTGCATCGACATAGAAATGGCCATAGCCGGCAGTTCCTACCAAAAGACGTCCGTCAGGCATCGTACTCATCGTGGTGATACGAGGCTCCAGACTATCTGGGAAAGCTATAGGAAAAAGGCTATCGAGAGCACGGTCGTGAACAAACAAGCCACGTGCCGTACCCACCCATAGAACACCACGTCTGTCCGCACAAAGTGATGAGACTTCCACGGGATTTTGAGCGATGACATCCTGTGAGAAGTTCATCTGTGTGAAACGATAACCGTCAAAGCGATTCAAACCGTTCGCCGTGCCCACCCACAACAGACCATCTTCAGTCTGATAAATGGAAACAATGAGCGAACTGCTTAACTGATCCGGGCCATAGAAGAGAGCTTGGGTGGCGTATGATAGCAAGGTGGCAAATCCGACAATTGCCAACAATAGGATTCTTTTCATTACGTTGGTTTTATGTCACAAATTTACACATAAAACTCCATAACGCGCTCTTAAATCCTATCTAATTCGCGATTTTTATGTCCAACAGCAGTATTTTATGGCCAAAAATCGAAAGAAGAAGCCTTCAATGGGTTTATTGTACGAGGATTTTCTTGTTTCCAACCACATAAATGCCAGGAGACGACAAAGACGACACACTGCGACCGTTAAGGTCATAAGTCGCAGACGATTGAGACACCTTTTGAGCATCTGAATTCGTCTCACTGATTCCGTCTGGCTCCAAAAGCGTCAATTTCATGTAATCCATATTGGGCATCCACCCTGTTGCGTTGCTAAGACTGACTGTATTGACGCCAGCATTCAGGTGAACAGTCACTGTACAAGTCTTCACTGTATCCCAGTTACCAGAATTCAAAGAGGTGAAGTTCTTTACATTCTCGCCATTCACGCTCAGCTGCATCGAACGGTTCTCGCCAGAGAAATAGCCGAAGGTAAGACGATATTTTCCGCCCGTTTGGCTATAGACATTTCTCCATTCAAGATTGTTATCCTTGGAGTGTCCAAGCCAGCCTACTTTACACTTTCCAGAAGCAGAGTTCGATTCCTCATAAGTTGCGCTGTAATCTACCTGGTTGTTGGAAATCTCCTGATAGGTTCCATTAAAAGCTGTCTCAGCTTCATAAAGAGTACGTTCCAAGCGCTTTTCGGCGGTAGCCTTATAAATGGCTGTTCCGTGTGCGGGCAGTGTCACTTCCATTGTTCCTTCAACTGGATTTTTCACATCTCTCTTTTTGAAACAATCACGCAGTTGAATCGTTCCACTAAGGTCCATAGCAGCGAAATCCACCACAACGGTCTGTTCTTGATCGGAAGGGTTATAAACGGCGAAAGCGCGCTTGGTGCCCCAACGTTCCTCAATGTCCTTTACCAACACGTAGCAGTCACCCTGACGCTGACACACGTAGGCCTGAAGGTGTAAAGAATCCTGATTGAGAGAAATCAGGTCTGCGTTTCTCAAGAGAGCCTTAGTTGTATTGGTGATTTTTTCCATATCACAGCCTATCAACAGCGGCGACGACATGATACACCACATACCAAAGTGCGTCTTATCTTCTTCTTCAGACATGGAACGGCCGACCTCCAGCATATCCATATCATTATAACGTCCGCCGTAGCAATATGCTGAGAGGTAGAGGTTTTCCTTGATGATTCCTCTCACGCTTTCCCACCCATCGTAAATATCACCAGTGGTGCGCCAAGAGAAAGCGACATCGTTGATCCATGTGCCAGGATAAGCCCAGCGGCAGGCATTCATACGAACATCTGTGCGGCCTGTATTCTTAATGGCTTCAGCGATGGCGGTGTAGCGCTCACGCTCATCCAGTTTGAGATGATCTTCATTGTGGCCAGGTGAGCCTCCACAGAAATCCACCTTGATAAAATCAAAACCCAAATCCTTGAAAAAGAAATCCATATCCTGTTGATCATGCTCATATAGCCCTACGCCTTTACCGATGGGATCACCACTGAACATGCTACCGCAAGTATTGCGGCCTGCATCAGAATAGATGCCAGCCTTCAATCCCTTGCCGTGGATATAATCAACAATCCCTTTCAAGCCATTAGGGAAACGCGTAGGATGAATCAACAGGTGTCCCGTTTCTGCATCGCGGCCTCCGAAATAGCCATCATCGATATTGATATACTGATAGCCACTGGAGATGAGCCCTTTGCTCACCATGGCATTTGCCTGCTTCTTAATCACTTCCTCACTGATATTCACGCCATACGTGTTCCAAGAGCTCCAACCCATTGTGGGACCATCGGTGTTCTCAGTTACTTCCTGTGCTATTACATGATTAATAGGTAGAGTACAACCTACCAAAAGTGTCAATAAAAAGTGTCTCATGACGATATAAATTACATTTTTCGTGGCAAAGATAAGTAAAATACGGCTTTATAGCTTTCATTTACGTGTCAAATAGTTCGATTTTTATCTCATATTGATAAATATTAAAAGGAAAAAGGAATACATATAAGAAGATTTTACTACCTTTGCCGTATCTTTGAAATATTTCTCCTATTAACAACCACAATTTTCATCATGTCACTACTTAACAAAAACTTAACGACAAACATCATGGGGAAAGCCATTGTATTCACCTTGATGTTGACAAGCACAATGACAGCCAATGCCCAGACGGGCAAAGAATGGGACGATCCAACAATCACAAGCGTTAACCGTGAGACAGCACACACCATCGCTATCCCTATGGCATCTGCTTCTGATATCACCCAGAATGATATAACGCTATCACCATGGTATCAGTCGCTGAACGGCACATGGAAGTTCCTATGGGTGAAGTCGCCCTCAGCGGTCAAAGAAGAAACGTGCGCCAAAGATTACAATGACGCTTCATGGACAGACATTGACGTCCCTTCAAGTTGGCAGGTATGGGGCCTCAATCATGGTAAGTCCTGGGATAAGCCTCTCTATTGTAACGTCCAATATCCCTTCTCTTTCAACGACCAGACATTCAGCATCATGGCTGATCGTCCATCATGGTTCACCTACAACAGTTCAATGCCCAATCCTGTAGGAACCTATCGTCGCACCTTCACTATTCCCGAGTCATGGTCAGGACGTGATATCTATGTGCGTTTCAACAGTGTGGGACACGGCTATTATCTTTGGATCAACGGACAGCGGATCGGTTATAGTGAGGACAGCTATCTCCCCTCTGAATTCAATATTACCCAATACCTCGTTGCAGGCGAGAACACCATCGCCCTTCAGGTTTATCGTTTCACCAGCGGCTCCTTCCTGGAGTGTCAGGACTACTGGCGTCTGACAGGTATTCACCGCTCATGCTTCCTCTGGGCTGCGCCAAAGAGTCAGATTCGTGACTATTTCTTCACTACTGATTTAGATGACAGTTATACCAACGCTAAGGCCAATGTGAAAGTGACACTTTCAGGTGCAAACAAGATTAGTGGTGGCAGTGTGGAAGTCAGCATCATGAGCAACGGCAATACCATTGCTACCACATCAAAGACAGCAGCTGCCAGTTTGAGCTTCGACCTAGACGTCGCGACTCCCAAACTCTGGAGTGCTGAAGATCCGAATCTGTATGACCTTGTGCTCACATTAAAAGATAATACGGGCAAGACCGTTGATATCCGAGGAGGAAAGGTGGGATTCCGCGAGGTCGGCATCCGCGACGATGGTGCTCTTATCATCAATGGTAAACGCATGGTTTTTCATGGCGTAAACCGTCACGACTTCAGTCCTGTCAACGGACGCGCTATCACGCCCGAGGAAATAGAAGAAGATATCAAGACCATGAAGCGTCTGAACATCAACGCTGTTCGTACATCACACTATCCCAACGACCCTGTCTTCTATGATCTCTGCGACAAATATGGTCTGTATGTATTGGCTGAGGCAGACGTAGAGTGCCATGCTTACCAGAAGCTCTCATCACTCGCCTTGTTCCGTCCTGCAATGGTGGAACGTTCTGAGAACCAAGTCCTCTGGATGCGTAACCACCCCTGTATTTTTATGTGGTCCTTCGGCAATGAATCAGGTGGCGGCGATAATTTCAGCTATGTTGACAAAGCCATCAAGGCACTTGACAAGACCCGTCTGACACACTACGAAGGCAACAGTGACTACGCGGATGTTTCCAGTACGATGTACGGCAGCTATGAGACCATTCAAAATATTGGCTCAGAGCGACAAGGCAAGACAGGTCAGCGTCCACACATTCAGTGTGAGAACAGCCACTCGATGGGAAACTCCATGGGTAATGTCCGCGATATGTTCGACCTTTATGAAAAGTATCCCTGCCTGACAGGTGAGTTCATCTGGGACTTCAAGGATCAGGGACTGCTGACCAAGAATAGTGCCGGCAAGGAATATTGGGCCTATGGTGGCGATTTCAAAGACACCCCCAATGACGGGAATTTCTGTATCAACGGCCTTGTGCGTCCCGATTGGAGCCTCACCTCCAAATCTTATAACACGAAAAAAGTCTATCAGCCGTTGGAGTTCAAGGCCATCAAAGGCAAGACTAACCAGTTCCGCTACAAGAACAAGATGGCCTTTATGCCTTCAACAACCTATGCTGTCACCTATGAGCTGATGAACGAAGAAGGAACCGTTCTCAGCAGCGGCACCATAGATAACAATGTAGCAGCTGGCGACAGCACAGCCATCACCATAGACCTCGCCGCCCTCTCCTCACTGGATGCTTCGGAGGAAGCCTTTATCCACTTCGTTGCCAAGCAGAAGAGCGCAACGCTTTGGGCAGATGCCGGCTACGTGGTTGCAGAGGAGAAGTTGCCCGTGAAGACCGCCAAGAAGTCGATGTACACACCTGCAGCGGCAGAGGCGCTAACGGTCAATGAAGGAAGTTCCAGCGTCACTATATCCAATAACCATTTTACCGCTACATTTAGTAAATCACAAGGCACACTCACCGGCTATACGCTTGACGGGCTCTCACTGATGAGCAAACCCTTGTTGCTGAATGCATTCCGTTTGCCGACTGACAATGACGGGCGACATAATGAGAGTTGGGATGAGGCTGGACTACGCAAGCTTTCTGTAAAGTGCAACACATCCAGTTTTGTTCGTGCTGAAGATGGCCAGACGGTCAATGTAGCCCTCAATAGTACCTACACAGGTAAAAATGGCACAGCATTTGATGTTCTCCTCCATTTCATCGTCTGTGCTGACGGTACAATTATGGTCAACTCATTCATTCGTCCTGCCATGGCGGGTGCTATTCTTCCCAAGTTGGGCTTCCGCTTAGAGATGCCGTCAAGCATGGAACAGCTCTCTTGGTTTGGACGTGGCCCCTGGGACAGCTATCGCGATCGTAAGGAAGCCTGTCTGCCTGCTATTTATCGCAGCACTGTCACCGACCAAAGAGAAGACTATATCAAGCCGCAGGAACATGGAACAAAGCAGGAAGTGCGCTGGATTGCCCTTACCAATGAAGAGGGAAAAGGTTTGCTTTTCGTTGCACCCGACCAGATGGCCGCTTCCGCTGTACACTTCCGTCCGGAGGATAACTACACCGATCGCAACAACCGCGCTAATCACACCCCAGACTTCAAGACCTGCACCAACGCAGTCGTTTCACTCGATGCTGCCACACGAGGTCTCGGCAATGCCAGTTGCGGACCCGATGTCAGGAGTCAGTATGAGTTGAAAGCTACCGATACAGCTTTCCGCTTCTTCATCATGCCGTTAACACAGAAAGATGAGGCAGCCGCAAAAGCTCGCGTAGATATGCCCGTTTGCCAACCAGTCACCTGTGAACGTCAAGCCAATGGTCGCATAGCTATGACAACA
This sequence comes from uncultured Prevotellaceae bacterium, assembly GCA_947305005.1. Lineage (GTDB taxonomy): Bacteria > Bacteroidota > Bacteroidia > Bacteroidales > Bacteroidaceae > Physcousia. The sequence goes on from CAMZCM010000019.1 coordinate 34,542, forward strand.
ACCACAAAAAATGCGAGTATTTATTATAGTATCAATGGTGCTGAGTTCAAGAAATACTCATCTACCACTATGGTATCACACAACAATGCTTGCACGGTTGAAGCATATTGCACTGCTACAGGAATGATTGAGAGCCCTCATATGACCTATAGCTTTTCGATGTATGTCAAAAAAAGCACATGGAAGTTAGTAAGCGTTGATAGCTATCATGGTGGCAATGAGGCTACGAAAGCTTTTGACGGCAATAATGACACCTATTGGCATACAGATTGGGGAGCCAATGAAACGGCATGTCCCCATACCCTGATTGTGGACATGGTAAAAACGTACCAGATTAAGGCGTTCACCTATCTGGCTCGTCAAGATGGACAAAGCAATGGTATGGTGAAAGCCTATGAAGTGTATCTCAGCACCGATGGAAAGAACTGGGGAAGCCCCGTAGCCTCAGGTGAGTTCAAGAACACAACAGCGCTGCAGGTTGCTAGCTTCGCTAAATCTACAGCTGGCCGCTATCTGAAGTTTGTCGCCAACTCTGAGGTCAATGGCAAGGCATGGAGTTCTGCTGCTGAGATTGGGATTGAGGCAGAAGCCGATATCACAGGTATCAGTGCCACTCATCAGGAAACCGTTGTCCCTGACGATACTGTTTATGATATGCAAGGCCGTCCGATGATGTCTCATCAGACGGCCTCGAACAACCATCTCCCCTCAGGGATGTATATTCACAAGCGCAAGAAAATGTTGATTACGCAGAATTATTGAAGCGGTAACAGCACTTCTGCTGCCTTTCGTCCCATCTCCTCGTAGCCCGCTGGATTCAGGTGAAGCCAGTCATCAGAATAAGCTTCAAGGAGTTGGGACGGTTTTTGTGGGTCACGCACAAGGAGGTCGAAATCGATCAGTCCGTCCAAATCCTTGTTATCACGTAACCATTGGTTAACCATCTGTCGAGCAGCCTCATGCGCTTCGCTCCAATAGAAGCTATTGCCGAAGGGCGTAATGGTAGCACCAAAGACTTTTAATCCTTGTTCCTTGACCTTTCCAATCAATTGCTGATAAGCGCTGATGAGGGTCTGAGCCACGGTGTCCGTAGCCTCACTACTTCCTCCGATATCATTCACCCCTTCGAAAATAACGACGGCCGTCACCCCTCTCTGCTCAAGGATATCGCGATCAAAACGCTCACGTCCCGGCTGGCTGATACCTCCAGAGACCACGCAATTGCCACCAATGCCCAAATTGAGGACACCAGCCTGCCCCTGTAACGCCGTAGCCAAGACATCAGGCCAACGGTTCTGAGCATTCGTAGTACTTCCCCGACCATCAGTGATGCTATTACCCAAAATCGCAAAACAAGGGACAGCAGTAGAGCGTACATCTATCGCAGCGATATTATACCAATGATCTACTTTTTCCACTGTGGTGAAAGGCTCGTCAGGAGCACATTCTCCACGCATAATATAAGAAGTGGTACGGGATCCACGATGTGAAGTGGCATGTTCTGGTGCTTCACCATACATAATAGTTACGGCCAGACGTTGCAGTGGTTGCAAACGATAGGGCAAAGCATCTGAGAAGAGCGCCTGACCTGAGTCTATCGTTACCGCCCGCTGTCCGTCAAAAGTCAGGTATTGAGCCGTTTGAGGTACGATTTCACACGTATCGAGAGCATCCGCAATATAAACCCCTTTGATGGAGACTGGCGAGGAGCCAAAAATATTAGAGAGCTGTAAGCGAAGCGTATCACCACCCAGCGAGACACGAATCACTTCGCGTAAAGTGCAGTCCGTCAGGTTCGTGGTACATGGCATATCTCCTTGACCTGTATATTCTGGTGCCGTAGCCCATGTGCCGACCCAACTCAACGTCTCGGTCTTCTGTGATTGGCATGCGGTCAAGGAAAAAAGGCACATGAATGCAGTGGATAATAAAAGGCCTTTCATCTTATTTCATCATGACTTTAACGGTTTCACCATTGGCCTTACGGAGGAGGTTCAATCCACGTCTTAACACTGGCTGACGACGTCCAATAATGTCGTACACAATCGGCGTCTTTTCTCCTACTGCTTCATCTACCATACGGATATCATCGGGAACGATCAGGCGCAGACGACATTCTGCTAGCAGGAATTCCATCATGCCACCGCTCGTACTTTTATTTTGGAATTGTATCAAGTACTGTCCCTGTGTAGTAACTTCAAAATCAAGCGTATTACGCACGGCTGTAGAAAGGTCACCAGCAGAATTGCCATCAAGGTTGGGCTTAGCCGTTAACGTCCTTGACGACTTCAATGCCGTTCCTTTGCTGTTGAGGATACGAGCCTGATAAGTCGGTGTTCCCTTCCAAGCTGCCATCACGAATACGAGTTGGTATTTTCCAGGCTCCAGCATCAGCGGATAGTCTGCCAGACGGCCGTACTCGGCACTGGTATTACGCCAGTAAAGCGCCTTCTCCTGATAGCCCACCAATCCTGCGAAGGTACGCGGACCACTGCCATTCTTATAAGGATAGTCGCGGACATCACTGCCATCAGTCGTACGCCATCCCACGGGCAGTTCGCCAGCCTCGACCTCTGTAAAATCGAGTTCATAAAGGGCTGTCATGTCGTAGAATACAGGCTGGATCGTAACGTTTTCATCGGGCATTACGAAGGATACTTCCGTATCGCCGGCCTCACAGGGAATTGTCTTACCCTGAGTAAAAGCTACACCGTTGATGACGCGCAGAGTTTTGATGCCATAACCTTCTTCAGGCGTGATGGCCAGATGTACGGTATCTCCAGCTGCAATTGAGTCAACATCAGCCGCAACGCTACCGAAATCAGCTTCACGCACAGTCACTCTGTACTTTTCTACCGGTGTTCCCTCTGGCTCATAGATGATCTGGTCTATCGTCATTTTAATGGAACTGGAGTTCTGGAGCACGAGATCGTTGGTTCCAGCTTTTAACGTAGCAGTGACACGAGCCATACGCCAGTCATTCTTATCCGTCTTGACAATTTCCATATACTGGTTCTTACTGTTGACGGTTGCTTTCAGACGGCCTTTCTTGTTACTATTGCAATAACGGACAAGGATTTGATAAGTGCCTGCTTCAGATAATTTGAGCTGATGACGCAGAGCGCAAGTTGAGGTAGCTTGTGTCTCAACAAAGCCCATGCCTGCGAAATCGGAATAATCCTGTGCCCACCAGCCAGAATGTGTCAACTTGCAATCGGCCGACTTGCGGTCCATATCCTCGGCTTCGATGATGATGGGACCTTTGTAAGCCTCTGGCTGTTGAGGCTGTTCCAATGCTACTGCAGGGAGCACATCTGTCTGACGGTCTTCTGCAGTTCCGGAACAGTCAATGCGCAAAATGGCGGAACCAAGGTGGACGACACTAATGGTGTAAGTCTGCGCATCGGCATCGTATGCCTCATCAGAGAGGCTGGCTTGATGTTTCGGAGCTCCCGATGACGGCGTGGTCAGTGTAGAAGCAGGCTGGGAGGTCACACCCGTTATGATGATCTGGTCCGTTTGTACGTTAGCGGTATCGTTACGATAGTTGTTCAGATAGAAGTCAATATGATCGGCATACTCACGGATAACACCGCCTGAAAGCTTGCCATAGAGCAGTTTCAACGTATCGCAGGTGTTGTACTGGAGGGGAATGTCTGCTGATGCGGTCGTCTTCCCATTCAAATAAGTGTAAGGCGTATAAGTCACTAACTGGTTGCGATAGCGGTTCACATAGAGGTCACCTTTCGACACCTCAGGATAGAGTGTATTGAACTCATTGACCTTCTTAGATAGCGTACCCCAGCGTGTACTATAGGCCGACTTCTTTACCTGAACAGGAATAGCCTTAGCGGCATCATCGTAGAGGCCTGTGACCATAGGGATCGCTCCATAACGGCCTGAAGATTTAAGATACCAAAGATTATTTTCCCAGTGACCGTCACCCAGATTGCCTGGATCGGACACCTGATACAATCCATCATACAACGCATCGGGCACTTTAAAATCGTCTGTAGTATTATGAACGATGACAGCTTTTGTTTTAGCCACGACTTCCTCGCGCGTAGGAATATACATGGTGCCATCGATGATCTTACGCCACATATCAATCCATACACCTTTGAAGTTCGGGAAGGTTGTCCAGTTGCGACGTGTATAGCCATCTACTTGACTATCGTTCTGGTTCTGGAAGCACTCGCCGCTCCATATCAGCTCTGGGCCGTCCCACACAGCTCCACCGTTCACACAAGTCTGCTCCATTACCGTTCCAATACCGGCGCTGCCAGGATACTTCATGTTCTTTAATTCTCCTGCTTTATCGAATGCCTTATCGCCATATTGCTGATTCAATTCAGGATGCAACGTCAGATAATACTTTGTCGTCATGTCGTTCCATCCGCAGTTATCATAACGCACTCCATAGTTCTTGGTCAAACCCGAAATGAAAGGGCCAAAGCAGACGCTCTCGTTATTGTAGAAACTGCTACAGTGAGTGTATTTGTAGAGGAACACAATCGCTTCAGGGTATTTCTTACAGGCCTCCAGAAAGTTCTTGTCACTTTTCAACTGAGCGATGGGATCTGTATCAAAATGATAGATGCCGCCACACCAACTGACAGTGAGGAAGCCGCCGTACTTGTGCGACATTTCCACCAATCTGGCAAACAATGCCCAGCGGCTGGCTTTCGTCATCGAACTCTTGTCACCGGCATCACCGAAAGCCCAGAACTGCTCGGCATAGTTCCAACCAAGGAAGTTAGGATAGGTCTTGAAGAAATACTCAAACGTCTCCATATCCGTATCCTGGATGTGGGTGTGGCCTCCGCTGGCAGGCTGACATGAGAACCAGAGACCATTTTTCTGACAGACCGTCGCCCATGACTTATAGGTCCGCACAGCGTTACGGGGCATACGATACATACCCGTTGCAGTGTCAAACTGGCAGGAGAGAGAAAGATTCATGCAGACATACGGACGGATATCCTCAGGAATCAAATCAATGATTTTCTGTGGATCTGCCGAATTCCACACGTCAATATGAATCATCCACATCGGATGCTCATTGTCAATAGGTCTGCGCTGTTGCGCCACAACACTCTGCAAGGCTGTCATCAGCAACAGCACAAGAAAGATGCATTTTTTGTTGAGTTTCATCGTTAATCGCTTATAAGGTAATTAATATCTGATGCAAAGATACAGCTCTTTCCTTACTTCCGTCTTCATCTATGTTTCAAATACATTTGAAAATATCTCAAAAGCTATAAAAAACAAAAAGAGGTCATCGACCTCTTTAACTTTGTGATCCGTTTGGGAGGGTTGGTCATGAAAAACGATGCAGAGTTCAGTAGGAAAACAAAAAAGCAGACCAACCATATACCTCTTCGGTTAGATTGATCTGTTTTATCGTGCTTTCACTATAGCTCCACACAGTAAACATCAGTCACTGTATATTACTAAAGCTCCACACAGACAACCCTTCTTTATCCTCTTCGGGTAAATCAGGAATTGCCTATATAAAACCCAGATGTTTTCAATAGGATAGCTCTGGGTGGACTATTCCTATAGTTTAAGACTATTATCCTTTTCTTTGGATTAGATAGTCACTTCATATACAAGGGTTTAACCGTTTTTGAGACGGCAGTTTTAAGGAGCCCGATTGTACCTGATGCCGATGTTCAACCGCCAGAATAACGATGACTTGATTCTTGCGATCCAGACGGCACAGGTGTATCGTGGCAGACTGGGTTTCCGCAAGAATAAGTCAGATGAAAAGAACCCCGAAACGGAGGAAGATCTGCTTGAACATCGTACAGACGGAACGGATGCTTTTGACACCCTATATATCGGGTGTGAGAAGTTCCCACAACATGACATCTTTTCCTTGAGTACAAGAGGGGTCATCTAAATAGTCTATATCAGATAGTTTCGTTTTTGGGTTCCCGATACTCCGAAGGGGTGACTCCGAACATCTTCTTGAACTGCGTAGAGAAGTTGCGGGCTGTAATGAAGCCGACACGGTCGGCAATCTCGTTGATGGAGAGCTGGGTGCTGGCAAGCAGCTGGGCGGCTCGCTTCAAGCGGACATTGCGGATGAAGTCGGTGGGTGTGATGCCGAGTATGGTCTGTAACTTTTTATAGAGCGAGGCACGGCTCATGGCGACATCGCGCGCCAACAGGTCTGCGTTGTATTGCTCGTCATCGATATGTGCTTCAATGGCTTTCAGCATCTGAGACACTAACTTTTCCTCCTCGGCATTGACAGTTATCTTGTCGGGATCGATGTTGGCAGACTCGGCAAACTGGTGTCGGGCTTCTTCGCGCAGCTCGAAAAGGCGATTAACTCTGGCATCGTTCTCAGCAATGAGTCGGGCACGTTTCTTCTTTAAATATAAGCTCATTATCCCTATGAATCCCAATAACGCAACAAATGCATATATTATTTTTGCCCACCATGTGAGCCATAACGGTGGTCGGATTACTATAGGTTGCTCAGTAATAGGCCCCCATTCGCCCGATGCCGTAGATGCTTGTACTTCAAAGATGTATTCTCCTGGTGGCAACGCCTTGTAATTGGCCGTTCCTTGTCCCTTGCCGTCACAGCATATATTCCAATCGATTTCCAAACCGCGAAGACGGTATCGGTAGCTATCGTGGGAGGGAGTGGCGTAATTAAGTGTCGAGAAATAAAATGAGAGATTGTTTTGGGTGTATGATAAGGATTGAGTGTCGGAAAGCACTGCCTCCCCGTTGACTGTCATCTTGGTGATGACTACGGGCAGGGGCTTCTCATTTCCTACTAGCTCATTGGGTCGGAAGGATACGGCCAGCCCACCACCGGCCGCAAAGACCAGCCGCCCATCGTCAAGGAGTAGCGCGGCTCTATCCATCATTGATGTGGCGGGGATGCCGTCATCTATGCCCAAGTTGATGACAGAAGGTGTTATACGTGATACGCCATACGAGGTACCGGCCCATAAGTTTTCATCTGCATCTAACACCAAACTTCGAATACAGTTATTTGACAGTCCCTCAATCCGCTGGCAAAGGTAATCATTCCCATTGCCTTTGTGGGCACGGGTAAGGCTAAACAGCCCATTCTGAGTTCCTATCCATAAATTCCCTTCATGGTCCTTTAGCATACAATTGTATTTGCTGCTATAGCTTTCTATCTCAGAAGCATTTGGGAATTGCGCCAAAGTATCAGCTTTCGTGTCAAGTAAAAAAGCGCCATTCTGCGTATAGACAGCCACCAAGTTCCCATCAAGAAGACATGCTCCCACCAAGTAACGGTATTTGTTCAAGGCAGGTAGCTTGTCATTCAGCGATATGACTGTTTGATCAGGCTGTGAGTAAGCCAAATGGCAGAGCGAATCACAACGCAATAGTCGTCCGTCGCGCAGTTGAATAACGAACATGGTTTGGCCACTGCGTAGGGAAGCTCCGCGCGCCCATCCAATCAGCGGGTCATCTCCTGTATGTATCTCGGGCTTTATACGTTGCGCGGGCTGATATACAATTCCATTTGTGCGGATGCCGATCCATAGTCCACCTTGACGGTCAGTGGTAGCTACAGTCACGTCTCGTACATTTATAGAATCGATTATTTGGTATTGTGTGTCAGTAGGAGTAGGTGTGTCTGCTGTATCGGAAACAATAGATTGTAAAATGGTATCGGTGAGGTATGAACTTATGTCGGTAATAAATGTGCGTTGGTGTGCATCAAACAGATATATGCGATAGAAGTCACGCAGCCAAAGCAAGGAATCACCCTGCCATAACTGGCCGTAGCTGTTGGCATTCTGTGTGAGGCGGTAGGCCTGGCTTTGGTCGCAGGGAACGACGTCAAACGATTGTCCGTTGGCGATGCAGAAAACTCCCTCGCAGTTCACGAGCATCTGGCCGTTGGGGAGCTCCACAATCTGACGTACCTCGCCCGTGGCCAACCCGTCGGCCACCGTCCAATGCCGCTGTCCGCTAATATTTGATGTTAAGAGGAGCAGGCATGTAAGGAAAGTAACAAGTTTTCTTTCCATAGGTGACTAATTGTGAAATCTGTGGGCAAAGGTATGAAAAAAGACGGATTCAACAGCTCGATTTGTCTAAAAAATACGTCTGAAACGTCTATTTGTGCCATAAGACAAGCTGAACCTATGTATTTAGACGAACGAAACACCACATTTCTCAACGAAATAAGTTATTTTGCAGCAAAAATTTAAAAACTCATACAACAATGAAAACAAAACTTTGGTTTGTCATGCTCCTTTTCTCGATGACTGCAGGGGCACAGGAAGAAAATCTGAAGATGCGTTTCGACTTTGAAAATGTATCTGGAACAAGTGTAAAAGACGATATTTCCGGTATCACCGCCAAGACCGTCGGGGCAGCTAAGGTAGTAGAGATGGGTGACTTCCACGTCCTTGACTTGGGCAACGCCTCTGGCTATTTCGACCTGACGAAGAACGCTGGCAGCATCGTCCGCCAGCTGGAGGACTTTACCGTCTCCGTGTATTACCGTGTCAACGAGAATGCCTCGCTCTCCGGCGCAGGCTATTTCCTGTGGTGCTTCTCACAGTTGGCTGCCAACACTGCGGATGCCTCTCCATATACGGCATATCGCCTGAACGCCCAGCGTATGGCCACATCCACAGGTGGCTACAACCATGAAACAGGCATGGAGACAGGAACCGAATCTGCCAAGGGCCGCTGGATTCACTTTCTCTATCGCCAGCGTGGCACTACTGGGCAGGTCTTTCTGAATGGTCGTCAGATGCTCAGTCAGAGCGGAATGCCAGTACTGAAGCAGACGTTCACAGCCGTTCCTGCATACTGCTGGATTGGTCGTGCTCCTTTTTCTGGTGACAGCTATCTGAAACAGACTCTCATTTACGACTTCCGTCTCTACGATGCAGCTCTGGCCGATGCCGAAGTAACAGCCCTCGCTGCCGTAGCCGACGAGCTGGAGACGTCATACCGCTACGGCGTGTCAGGCGACTTCACAGCCTTGCAAACGAAGCTCGATGAAGTAAAGGACTTTCTTGCTACCGATCTTACTGCATACGCTGACGGGGCTATCGGCCAACTGCGCGATGAGCGGAACCTCTCAGAGAAAGAAATTGTACGCGGGCGCGCATCACAGACTCTGATTGACCTGCGGCTGAAGAACCTTACCTCAGCCCTCATCTCTGCCCAGAAGACCGCAGGCTTCACGATGGCCGAGACCTGCATCTTCACACCCGAAGGCCACGGCTTCCGTCATCCTGGTGGCATGGTCACAGAGGCTGATATTAACCGCATCAAGGCAGCTTTGGCTGCCGGTGACACCCGCATCAAGCGCGCATACGAGATTCTGTGCCAGAACGAATACTCGCAAAGCGGCACGGCAACGTGGCCCGTCTGGGAAATCATACGTGGCGGCAGCAGTGGGCAGAATTATATGAATGCCGCACGTGGAGCAGCCATCGCCTTCCAGAACGCCTTGCGATGGCGTATCAGCGGCGACCGTGCCCATGCAGACAATGCGGTGCGTGCCTTGATGAACTGGGCACACAACAACAAATACGTAGGTGGTGACACCAATAAGAGCCTTGCCGCCGGGCTATATGGTTACGGCTTCGCACAGGCTGCTGAGTTGGTACGTGACTATGACGGTTGGAGCCGTACTGACTTCGAGGAGTTCAAGCGCTATATGCTCACCACGTGGTATCCCGTGGCCCTCGATTTCCTGCGCCGCCGTCATGACACGTGGCTCAACGCCCGCTATGCCAACCTTGGCGAGCGCCCGGGACATTATTGGAGCAACTGGGGTCTCTGCAACGCCCTCTGTCTTATGAGTATCGGTATTCTCTGTGATGACGTTCACATCTACAATCAGGGTGTTTCTTTCTACAAATATGACCACGTCGGCACCTATAACCCCAACCGCACTAAGCTCTCGCAGATTCTCAATGACGGATGTGATGAGTTCTTGGGCAACCTCGTACCAGTCCTTATGCCCGACGAACGTGGTCCCTTTGGCTATCTCGGACAAATGCAGGAGAGTGGCCGTGACCAAGGCCACGCGCTGATGGCACTCGGACTGGCTGTCGATATCTGTCAGACGGGCTTCTCACAGGGGGATGATCTCTTCGCCTACATGGATGACCGCATTGCTGCCGGTGCAGAGTTCGTGGCGGCCAGCAATTTCGGAGGCGTGGATGCCGCTTCGCTGCCATGGAAGAACTACAACTATGCCGACTGTCGTGGCACGATGGGTGCCGGTTGGCTCATGACAGGTGTCAACACGGGCGGCTCAGGCGAGTACCGTCCTTATTGGGATCGTCTCATCGGTTACTACGAAGGTCTGCGCGGTGTCAAGATGCAATACTCTGAAGCGGCAAGCGCGAAGATATGTCCTGATGGCGGTGGGGGCAACTACAGCCAGAACAGCGGCGGCTTCGACCATCTGGGCTTCTCCACGCTTACCCACTGGCGACCAGCCATCGAGAAGGCCGATGCCATCACGCCACTTAGCGGTGATATCATATATAAAGGTGTCACTTACAAGAACCAGACCAATCTTGGCGGCCTGAAATATACCTACAAGGTAGAAAAGACGCGCGCCATCCCTGCCGATGGCGAGGACATCACACTCCTGCCACAGCTTCCAGAGGGAAGCGAGGACACTGGCAACTGGTTGTGGGAAACAGGAGAGACAACCCGACAGATCACCGTCCACGCCGACCGCAGCTATATCTATCGCGTCACCTATACCGCACAAAACGGCACAACATCAGAACAGAGTTTCGCCATCGCCGTGGCCGGTGATGCCGTGCCCGATGTCTGCACCACTGAAATCACCGTTGACGGCATCATCTATCAAGAGACCGAGCACACCGTGCTTTACGGGCAGAGCGTCATTCTCTACATGGGCAACTCGTCAGGCTGGACCGATGACTATCGATGGAGCACGGGCGCTATGGGCAGCAGCGTAATCGTCATTCCCAACATCACTGAAGACCGCACCT
>CAMZCM010000020.1 GCA_947305005.1 uncultured Prevotellaceae bacterium
ACAACGTTTAAAAACCTAACTTGAACGTTGTGAATTGCTTGTAATTCTTCATATTTGAACCATCATAAACACCACCTTTATAGTTCCGTCGTTTTGTGGTTCTGTTGTGAATTGCTTGAAATTCTTCATCTTTGAACCATCATAAACACCACGCCAAAAGTCGCCCATTTTAAAGAGGTGTTGTGAATTGCTTGAAATTCTTCATCTTTGAACCATCATAAACACCCGGCAGAGCAACCTTTGTTCTGCCTTTCCGGTTGTGAATTGCTTGAAATTCTTCATCTTTGAACCATCATAAACACCACCTTTGGCACTTGCTTCAATAGCCATTCAGTTGTGAATTGCTTGAAATTCTTCATCTTTGAACCATCATAAACACCTTCGTTGGCGAAATAGGAATCCCAAGGCGTGTTGTGAATTGCTTGAAATTCTTCATCTTTGAACCATCATAAACACCTCGGATTAAGAAAGAACAGAAAGCCCTCGGGTTGTGAATTGCTTGAAATTCTTCATCTTTGAACCATCATAAACACCATCTGATTGTTCGCATCGCTCAGTCCTCCTGTTGTGAATTGCTTGAAATTCTTCATCTTTGAACCATCATAAACACCACGATGTGTGTAAGATGGTATAATACAAAGATTTACGGTTCAAATTAGAATTAAAAAAAGAATGATGGATAGATAGCGGATTTTGTCACAGAAGACAGAATCCGCTATCCAAAGATGAGGTTAGAAGAGTTCGAGTTGTTGCCCTGGAGTTGTTAGTGCAGTCTCTTTCTTCCCATAGAAGAGTTGAATATCTCCAAATTGCTTGTCTGTGATTCCCAAAATGCCAACGTTGCCATATTCTGGTAATGCCGCTTTGACACGCTTGATATGGACATCCATATTCTCGCGGCTAGCACAATGACGGACATAAATAGAGAATTGGAACATGGTAAAGCCATCTCCCATGATGTCCTTACGGAACTTTGCAGCTGCCTTGCGCTCCTTCTTGGTGTCAGTAGGCAGATCAAAGAAAACAAGAATCCACATAACACGATACTGGCTAAATCGTGAACTGTCATCAATGATAATCATAACTCTTATGCTTCCATTTGAGGATAGCTAATCTTGCGCAGTTCTCCACTAAAGCATTTGTAAAGCGATGCTGTAGTCTGTGAAGCCGCGATCATGAGTGGGCTTCGTTTGCCTTCGATGACTACATCAAGTACGGGAATAGCCAACAACTCTGCTTTCAGTTCCTTTGTTAGCTCTGTATAATCCATACGCTTACGGATGATTTTGATAACTAGCTCGTCCACATAAGGACGATAGGGTTCCATAATGTCATCTGCCAAACAATATGCATTGTAGCGGTTGTGGTGATGAATACCGAGGGTGGGGAGGAGCCCACTACTAACTAATGCACGTGCAATGACAGCACGAAGGATAGCATAGCCGTAGTTCAACAGGTTGTTAGGAGGCTCTCCTTCACGACCGCGGACGAAGTCGGGAATCTGAGGGAAGATGTTTCGCCAATAGTAAGCTGCTGCACGCGCTTCGAGATTGTCTGCATCGCCGCTACGCACTTCTTCTACCCATACGCGCATACATTTAGTCTGCGCTTCGGTATAGGATCTCAACACGACTTCTTGATTGGCAATCTTCTGTTTGATGGTCTGTTGCCAAAGTTGCTTGCGAAGTGGGAGAGTGGCTTCTAGCTGGTCACGAAAGCGCTCGTTCTGGAGCGTATTACCATACAGAGGGAGCATGAGGCCCACAGGCATACTATGGCTGTCGCAGGTGATGACGGCGGCGTTGTTCTCCAGCAGAGCTTCCATCGCACCAGTGGTAATGGTGATACGTTTGTTATCAAGCACTACTACACCGATATCTTCAATCGGTATTGTGCGTTCGTTCATCTTCTTGAATTCAGGCGTCACCGTGTCATTCTTCTCAACGTCTGGGATTTGAAGGACCAATTGTGAATTCCTAAGGCTTAAATAAGCAGGGCTGGAGAAGCAAAGAGTTTTCTTAATCATAAGCTTCAGGATAAAATAAGAGCCCACATAGTGATGTGAGCTCTTAGGGGTAAGTTATTTAGTTTTCTTTCGCTGGTAATATATCGCCAAGATGATTGACGCGGACTTTGACGATGCCTTCTAAGTTTTGAAGAGATTTAATACTCTTGAATGTCAGTCCTTTTAATTCCTTTACATCGTTGACAGTCGTTTCTAAATGATGCCTAAAAACGTAATCACGCACACTTTGGTTTCCATACTCGATCTTCGACATCTTCTGCACCCTATATAACCTTTTGCTTATCTCCGCCTTATTCTTTGGGTCAAACAAATCTATTTCCTTCGGGTCAAATTCATGTTCTAGATCAGGGAAGATGAAGTATTCATTTTGCTTCATGGAGAATAGGAACTTCCAGCCTAAAGACGAGTTGTAGTCTGTGTCAACTACAGGCTGTCCAAGAGCCTTCCTAGTTGTTGCTTCTAAGAATGAAACGGCGACATCTTGGAGGTTTCCTTCGGCATCACGATAAACGGCAATGTGGTGTGTGCTAGCTGTTTGCACGTAATCTACCGGACGTCGTTTCCCTTCTTTGTCCGTGATAACGTGTCCGAAATGGTCTTTTGCTTCGTGCAGCGGAATAGCGCTGAGGACGCCACGAATGCGAACACTCTTGATGGTGATTCCTTTCTCCTTGTTGAGATAAATGGGATTCTCGTCAAGATTGGAGAAAGCTTTCTTGGTATCACCTCCAAATTCTTCCAAGCGTGCTTGCAAGATTCGACGAACACCCACATCGATGACTTTATCCAGCTTCAAGTCGGGTGATACAGGTTTGCGAATCGGATAGTAGTCCTCATAGTAAACCAACTTCACGCGCGGCGGTATTTGCTCCGCGTGCTCGCTGTTGAGCCAGATGGGATTCTTCTCTGGTGAGTTCTTGCCTGTGAACGCTTTCTTGGGGTCATTTCCAAATTGTGCCAAACGAGCGATGACTGCTTCGCGATACACCTTTTTGGCTATCAATACGGCACGCTCCATTGCCATCTTTCCATCCACTTTCACTTCCTCTGAAATGCGATGTTGTGTATGTCCATAGATGGTTTCGTTGTGCAGTTGCCCGCGTGGTGTTAATTGAACTTTTCTCTTCGTTCCTTCTTTAGACTTCGTCTTGTTGACATTCTGCGTCATCACTTTGTTCTTGGCTTTGATGGAGATGAGAATATTTTCAAGTTGGCGTTTAGCCTCAATGCGGAACTGATCTAATGGAATGGGAGCACGGAAGCGTAGTTTGCCGCGACCGTTGCGATAGAGATAGCGCTGCTCAATACCATAGATGCTGCCCGACTTATCACTGCGGGCATTGAGATTATTAAGGTATTGGATGAAGGAGGGCTTGGTGAAAGCAATGGTCAGCGCATCCATTGCGTGGTGACGATGGTCGTTGCGTTTCGTCCAATCTTTGATGCGTTGAATGACACGGCCATCCTTGTCCCGATAACTTTCTGTAAGTCCCAAACGGTTGTATTTATCCCAATTTAGTTCCTGCATAACATCCACGAGTTGCCAGTCTTCGCGCAGGCGGTCTGTTATACTTCCGATGGTTGGTACAACAACGCCAACCAAGTCTTCAAGAATTTCACGTGCTTTCTTGGCGATATACTGTGAGTTGCGCAAGTCGCGGTCAATAAAACCATCTGGGATATCGGCTTCACGCATTAGGAGTTTGTCATGTTTGGCTTTGCTGATGACTCCTTTGCGATAGAGATCGTCAATCTTTGTCTTGTACGCAGCAGCTCGCTCTTCTCCCCACTTTCCCAGTATGTAATCAAATGCTGTTGCGTTGCTCTTCTCAATGTTGATATCTCGTGCTTCCAGCGTCTTGTTGGAGAAGGAGTCATCGAAAAGACGCGCCTGTGGGATGATATGCTCGATGTCGAAGTCTTTGCTGAACAACTTATCTTTGGGGATATAGGTGTCAGAATATAGTGTCTTGAATCCATTGTCCTTTAACTCCATGTAGAGCTTGTAGCGGATGATGTCGTTGCGACTGACGTGTGGGATACCAAACTCTGTTTCAAGTATCTTGCGATATTTCTCATTCAATAGGTTGGCTTCGTTAATGTCTGCTGTTGTCTTTTCACGTTCTTTTGCGCTCTGCTTCAGGTCGCGTGCCAGCTCTATGCGAATCTCGTCAGGTTTACCGTATTCTTCGCAAACAGCATTAACTACATTGATCATCTGATTGAGAATCTTCTCTACAACGGGGTTGCGGAGAGCATTGCGTGGAAGCAGTTCTAGGCGACTGAGATATACTCTGTTAGCTAGTTCCTCTTTTGTACGTGAACGTTCGGAATGACGGTATCCAACAGCCGCACAGGCTTCGTCGTATTGTTGCCCCTCTTTCAAATGAGGAAGTATCTTTCTCATAGCTTTGGCGCTGAGGTTACCGTAGTCTTCCTGGAAAGTAACGTTGGTAAGCACTTGTGCGTATTCGCGGTCGCATTGACAGAGGCTTTGAAGCTTGGCTATAAGTGCTTCGTTGCCTGTTTTGGAGTTGTCACCTTCGTAGGAATAGAGCAAATGCCAAAGTTGATAGAGTGGTTGCTGGTCAAATGAATGTCCTTCTAAAGAAGCATCGAAATTGAGAATGGCTGGATTGAAACCAAGCAGAGAGAAAATGTTGCTGCTTATCTCTTCTATTTCATTAGCATTCAGCTTGTTGATATCGTACTCCTCATGACCGGACAGTGCAATCATCTTAAAGTAAGCCCGATAGAGTGCAGCCAATGTGCGATTACCCTCTATCTCCTTATAGTTTAAATCATACTTTTTTGCTGCTTTACCAAAAAGGATTGTAAGTGCTTCACGCTTGGAGAGTTTATCTTTATATAAGAGCTCGTGCGCGAGGCATTCCATCTCTTCGACTGATAGCAGGCGCCTATGCTCCGTCTCTGCAAATAGGTCTTCACCAGGAGCTTCGTATTCGATCTCTAGGTTGTTGAGGATCTGCCAAACCTTGAACTCTTGGAAGAGAGGTGAGGATTTGGGGCAAACCTTGAGACCAATAGTTTTCATTTTTGTTTTGCCGTCCTCTGTCACTTCCATTTGTCGATTCTCGAAAGTACAGATATCAAGCATCGACTTTTTGCTCTTCAGGGGACGTTGGTAGAAAATAATGATATCGCGAATGACCTTCTTCAACTCTGGTGTCAGTTCGGGATGAAACTGTGCTTGCGTCTGCCAAAGACGTTCGAACTCGTTATGATAATCCTGACGATAGAATGTTTGGTTTTTGAGGCTGTAATGCGGGTCAGCTTCGAGCTCCTGAAGGATATATTGCCCTATTGTCTGTTGGTTGAAATACAACTTTTTGGAGCGATCGCTAATGGCTCCGAGGTAACCGCTACTGTTATAGATTGCATTGTTAACATCTGCTATCACAAACGCAAGTTCTTCTTGCGTGAGTTTTCGATTTAATGCCTCCGTGCGCCAGCGGTACTGTTGCAAACGGCGATCAGCGCCCTTGTTGTCAGCTGTGTAGATTCCATATTTACCTAAGAAAATGGAGGACGTCTTGGTCTTTGATTTGTTCTGCAGTTGGTCATAGAAATCATCCGTCATGATGTCAGAGTGGAAAGTTTCCTGATACTTCCATATGGCATCGAATTCTGCTTGAAGATCGGAACGGTAGAAATCGGGAATATAGTTCTTACCTTCTTGCAGCAGGGAATAGACATATTGACCAGGGGTGAGCTGCTCATCATGCAGCTTCTTGGCTACATCCATTCCGTCAATTAGCGCTCCTTCCTCTGTGGATTGAGCCTTACGACTACTCTTGTAGCCTCGTTTCTTGTTAATCATCATGAGGATACGTGCAAATTCTTCAAGGCTTACCTCTTCAGTAGCTGCTTTGGCACGAGCTCGAAGTGTCGCAAAAGTAGTGCGTGGACCATTCTCTGTGAGAATCGTATCATCGTGGATAATGCCAGCTTCCTTCAGACTATCAATGAGTGCCGTTCGGCGAAGTTTATACCGCTGAAGGCTGCGGCGCATACTTCTTTTAAGTGTCCGGTCTGCATTGGTTGTAATGCTCTTGCCTTTTTCGAAGTTCGTTTGTTCATCAACCGTTAAAGGCACAACTCTAACACCTAAACGAGTAATGGAAGAGCGTTCTTCGCTATTTTCCGCTTCGTTTACTAATGCCCAGCCAATGCTGGTAGTACCCAAATCCAGTCCTAAAATGCGTTTCATAAGGTAAATCAGTTTGTTTTGATGGCAAAAATAGGGAAAAAGCATGGAACACAAAGAATAATTGACAGAAAAATTTGTCTGTTCACAAAGATTACATACCTTTGCCCACGAATTTCAGCAATTCACAATAAGGATTATTCCGTTGTGAAGACATTCAGGTTGCCCTCGTCCTTAACGGGGGCTTTTCTTTTCTCTCAATAGCAATTATAAAAAGAAGAATAGAGGAGAACTTTCGAATAGGGAGTAAGACATTGCAGTCGATTTCACAATTCATATTATTATGAGCAAGAGGAATAGAGATGACATATTACAGTTAACATACAGACGGACAAGTAGGTTGTCGATGCGCATCGTCAAGAATGGCGATGTGCATGTGTCGGCTCCTATCGGTATGTCAAGACAAGAGGTGGAGGCGTTTATCAGCCAGCATCAGGAATGGATCATTGAAGCTCGGAAGAAGACGGCTGAACGACAGAAGCAGCGAGCAGACTTCTACAATCAGCTGCCGTTGACCACGAAGGCTCAGAAGGCTGAAGCCGCGAACAGGTTGAAGGCGTTGGTTGAGCCGATGATAGAGCGGCATGCAAAGGAGATGGGGGTTCATCCGACATCTATCCGTTATAAACCGATGATATCCCGTTGGGGTGTGTGCAAGTTCAAGGACCGCAGCATTTGTTTTTCCACCTATCTGCTATTGTTGCCGGATTGGTGCATCGAACATATCGTGGTTCATGAACTATGCCACCTGTTAGAGCCAAGCCATAATGCCCGTTTCCATGCGCTGATGGACAAATATTATCCGGAGTGGAAGGCGGCGAGAAAGGAAACTCGAAGGAGATGTACTGTCACTTTGTGACCATCTTCAGGATGACACCGCTGTTAGCGGGAACTTCCACATGTGAGGGCTTCTCTGGTGAGAGGCTGGTCGTGTGGGACTTGCCGGTGAGTAGGTCAATCGCTTGAATCCGCTTTTGAGGACGAATCTTGTAGAGTTCGAAGGCGTGTTCGGGGATATTGATATCAACCGTCACGGGTTGATCATCGAAGTTGGCAACGATGAGCAACGTTTCTTTGCCTTCATGACGCAAGAATGTGTATTGCTTGTGCGGATTGAAGGCAGAAGTATGAGGATTGACATACATGAGATCGAAGCTTTCGCCTTGCGCCATCGCTTTCTCCTCTGTGCAGAGATGGAGTAGGGTACTGTAGAATGTCTGCAACTCCACTTCTTGCGGCGTCAGCTGCTTACCACTGAAATGGCCTTTGTCGCGCCAACGGCTGATGGTGTTGACGGTCCAATAATCGAAGATTGTGGTGCGTCCGTCGCGCCCGCTGAAACCTTCCTCGTCCATTCCGCGTTCACCAAGTTCCTGTCCAAAATAAATCATCACAGGTCCCGTGCTGAGGGTAGCAGCCACGAGCATAGCGGCACGACCGCGTTCGCCGTTGCCGGCATAGAAATCAGAGGCTACGCGCTGCTCGTCGTGATTCTCCAGGAAACTCAGCATGTGTGCGCGGATATCATCTACAGACTGCCAGCAGCCTGTGATGTTGTCGGCGTTGGCATAGCCGCAGGTCACAGCCCGCAACGTGTCATACAGTCCCACCTTATCGTAAAGGTAATCGAAATGACCTTCTTGGATATAACGACGGTATTCGGCGGGATTATAGACCTCGGCGATGAAAAGGATGTCAGGATGCTGTGCTTTCACCTGAGGAATCACCCAACCCCAGAACTCGGCTGGCACCATTTCCGCCATGTCGCAGCGGAAGCCGTCGATGCCTTTTCCTGCCCAGAAGAGCAGGATGTTCAGCATCTTTTTCCAAGTGGAAGGAATGGGATCGAAGTGACAGACACGACCGCCCGTGTAGTCAACACCATAGTTCAGTTTGACGGTCTCGTACCAATCGTTATGCCCGGCGTAGCTGCTGAAGACATCGTTACCTGTAGCACGAGCAGGCTTTTCCATATATGGCTCAGCCTCATCCTGTTGCAGGTCAAAGTCTGCATGGAAACTTTCACCGGGGAAATAATAGAAATTGTTTTGTGCCGAGAAGTGAAGTGTAGCATCATCGCCGGCTCCCAGATCCTCTGCTCCCTCGGGGGCTGCATCGCTGTGGTACTGGCGTGCCACATGGTTGGGCACAAAATCAATGATGACTTTTAAGTCTGCCTGATGTGTGCGTTGCACCAAGGCCTCGAACTCTTTCATACGAGCCGGTACGCTCATGGCGAGGTCGGGGTCAACGTCGTAGTAGTCCTTGATGGCATACGCTGAGCCGGCTTTCCCTTTGACGACAGCATGGTGGTCACGAGGAATGCCGAAGGCAGAGAAGTCTGTCTGGGTGGCATGTTCGATGATGCCGGTGTACCAGATGTACGTGGCGCCCAGCTTACGGATTTCATTCAGCGCACGAGGCGTGAAGTCGGCCATCGTGCCGCATCCGTTCTGACTACGGTCGCCATTCTTGATGTTGGCGCCATAGTCATTACCGAACAGACGGGTGAAAACCTGATAAATGATGGGCTTTTGCATATTCTTAGAGCTCTGTTGCACCGCGAACTACGAGACCCTCGACATCCTTTGCAATCTTGGCAATCATGCCTTGCAAAGCCTTGCCAGGACCACACTCAGTGAACTCGTTGGCACCAGCGGCTACCATAGCCTGCACCTCCTGTGTCCAACGTACGCTGGCAGTGAGCTGTGCAATCAGATTAGCCTTGATCTCAGCGGGTTCAGTGTGAGCCTTACCGTCAACATTCTGATAGACGGGGCATTTGGGAGCATGGAACTCGGTCTTCTCGATCGCTGCCTGCAACTCGTCCTTGGCGGGCTGCATCAGGGGGCTGTGGAATGCGCCGCCTACGGGAAGGGGAAGAGCACGCTTGGCACCTGCAGCCTTCAGCTTCTCACAAGCCTTGTTAATAGCCTCAACGGTACCGCTGATGACCAGCTGGCCCGGGTTGTTGTAGTTGGCAGGTACACAAACGCCGCCTTCAGCAGCTACCTCTGCGCAAACCTGTTCTACGACTTCGTCAGAAAGACCGATGATGGCAGCCATCGTGGAGGGCTGAGCCTCGCAAGCCTTCTGCATAGCCTGAGCACGGGCGCTGACCAGACGAAGACCATCCTCGAAGGAGAGAGCACCAGCAGCTACGAGGGCACTGAACTCACCAAGAGAGTGACCGCCTACCATATCCGGCTGGAACTTGTCGCCCAGACAGATAGCGGTGATGACGCTGTGCAGGAACACGGCGGGCTGAGTGACCTTTGTCTGCTTTAGCTCGTCGGCTGTGCCCTCGAACATAATCTTGGTAATCTCAAAGCCGAGAATCTCATTGGCTTTGTCAAATAATGCCTTTGCTTCGGCATTGCTCTCATAGAGGTCTTTGCCCATTCCTGAGAACTGAGCGCCCTGACCGGGGAACACAAATGCTTTCATTCTATAATCTATTTAATGTGTAATTCTCGTTAATTTGGCCGCAAAGATACTACTTTTTTATGGGATAGATGGTCTTTTTGCCTGTTTTTCTTGATTAATCGTTCATATTGTTTGTAGGTACATGGATTATTTTCTACTTTTGTGCACGCAAACAAGGGTTAAGAACTATTCCCCTGACAGAATAGGGATTTCTCCCCCGAGGTTTAGGATATTCCCCTTTGTCCGCTCGGAGCAAAGCCCTAATTTTGCACCATCAAACATTAAAAACTCAAGCATTATGAAGTACACAAGCTCTCTGATAGCAGCATTTCTGCTGATTCTCCCGCTCACGATGTGGGCACAGGATGATATGTATTTTGCGTCTTCCAAGAAGGCTAAGAAAGAGGCTGAGAAGCGCAAAGCGGAGAAACAGTCTAAATATGAGATTATCTATGCGGACGATGACGAGCCGCTGGATATCGTAGGTTCCGGACGTGACGTGGATGAATATAACCGTCGCTATTCCGTTTCGAACAGGAAGGGCCAGGCACAGCTCGTGCAGCAGCCCGACGGCTCCTTTGCCTATGAGATACCTCAGGAGGACAGTGTCACTGTCTCCACCCGCTCATTGTTGAACAACGCCTACGAACGTGGCTATGACGAAGGTTATATCGACGGTGAGGATTATGCGCTCACCCGTCGCATGGGCCGCTTCGGCTACAGCAGTGTTTACGTGTCGCCATGGTATTCAACTTATTATTCCGATCCATTCTATTGGGACAGCTGGTACTATTGGAACGATCCGTTCTACTATAGTTGGAGCCGTCCTTACTGGGGTTATTCCAGCTACTACTATGGCTATGGTCCATACCACTATGGTTATGGTTGGAACCGCCCGTATTACTATGGCGGATGGCGCGGTACTACTGTTCATCGCGGTGGTCACATCCCTCGTAACACGCAGTATAAAGAGCGTTACTATGACCTGCGTCATGCCAGCCGTCCCGCGAACCATTCTCGCGTCAGTGGCAGTAGTAATAACACCCGCTCTGTCCGTTCTGGCCAGAATGCACCTTTAGGTAATCGTGGCTCATCTACCATCCGTAACCCGATTCCTTCTAACTCTGGTTCTTCATCATCTTCGCGCTCTGGTAGCTCTGTCTCTCGTAGCTCATCGTCCAGTACATCTTCAGCTCCGTCACGTAGTGGCACTGGCGGCTTCGGAGGCCAGGTCCTTGGTGGAGGAGGCAATAGCGGCGGTGGTGGCGGTGGTAGCCGTAGCGCTCGTGGCGGCCGCAGATAATACTTTGAATATCCGATCATAGATACCCTAATCATTAAGATTCTACGACAATGAAAAAATATGTTTCCATCATCATGTTTTGCATAGCTGGTATTCCAGCCGTGCAGGCACAAGAGACCTACCTAAATGAGCGTATGACCAACACCTCTGATGTCATCGGTACAGCACGCTATGTGGGAATGGGTGGTGCCATGGGAGCCCTGGGTGCAGACATCTCTACTATCTCTAACAATCCTGCTGGTATTGCTATGCTCCGCAAGTGCAGTATATCTCTTACGATGGGCCCTCAGATTCAGGAAGCTTCGCCAACTTATGGTGACGGCCGTGCTGTCTTCTCCTTTGACCAGATAGGTTTTGTAGCCGCTTTAAGTGACGATGATTTTAACCTGAACTTTGCCTTTAACTATCAGAAGCGTGCCAACTACAATCAGAACGTCTTCGCATCACAAGCGCTGGGAGGACTTTCGCAGGCTGATATGTTTGCGTGGGTTGCCAATAGTACAGCAAATGTTAATGATAAAGGCCAATATTATTTCAAATCCCCATTTTACGATAACCTCTATACGGCTGGCTTCTTCAAGGAATACACACCTACAAGCGGAGAACCCTATTTTCGTAATGAAAAAGGGCGTGCTCATACCGGCGATTTCTCCCGTCATTCGTGGGGTGCCCTTGAAGGCTTTGATATCAACATGAGCGGCAACTATGATAATCGTGTGTTCGTGGGCTTGACAATGGGTATCGACCATATTCGCTACCGTCAGGATGCTACTTATGAGCAGATAGGTGATGTTTCCTATATGTTCTACCAGGATCAGGCTGTCACTGGTACAGGTTTCAACTTCAAACTGGGAACCATCATCCGCCCCTTAGAGGACAGTCCCTTCCGTTTTGGCGTGACCGTGGAGACTCCTACGTGGTTCACACTCAAACACACGGCTAATATAGGACTTTCCGTACCAGACGCATCTGGATATTATAAGAGTCCGATTTATATAAATGATGACAACTATCTGGAGTATAATGTGTTCTCTCCCTGGAAATTCCGCGCCAGCCTTGGTTCTACCGTCAGTGATTTCCTGGCATGGGACGTGGAGTATGAGTACAGCATGAACGATTATACCAAGATGGGTTATCCGCGCGAGTCCTATGATAACTATTATAACGGTCACGGAACATCTGTAGATATGGACAAAGATGTTGAGATGGGCAACATGACACATAACATGTTGCAAGGCGTGCATAACTTCCGTGCAGGTATAGAACTGCGCCCCTTCAGCGAGGTCGCTTTCCGCGCAGGCTACAACTACTACACCAGTCCTTACAAGTCCAATGCCCGCCTTGATCAAAGTGTTGAATCCGGCGCTTTCAACTTCTCCACTACCACTGAGTATATCAACCTCAGCGACAAACATATCATCACACTTGGTCTCGGTTATCAGGGCAAGGCCTTCTACGCTGACATCGCTTATAAATATACAAGTCAGAGCGGCCAGTTCTATGCCTTTGATGACAACTTCACCAGCTATAATAGTTCTTTTATAGCAGAGAATCCTACGCTGCAGAATGTGCAGCTGAAGCCAACCGAACTGAACTACAACCATCATAATGTAGCTGTAACCCTTGGCTTCCGTTTCTGATAATAAGAATGACGAATGATTAAGAATATTGCCTTTGATTTCGGCGGCGTTATCTTCGACCTTTCGTGGGAGAACGCCGTCGAGACTTTTAAGAAAATAGGTTTGGCTGATGCTGCCGAACGATTGGACCGCTACCACCAGCGTGGCTTCTTTGAAGACCTGGAATGCGGACGAATCTCAGCTGACGATTTCCGTCGTCAGCTGGAACCGTTTTGTCAACGTTCGCTTTCTTACGATGATGTGCAGGGAGCATGGCTTGGCTACGTGGGGAATCCCATCGATGAGCGCAAGCTGCAGTTCCTGGACGAACTGCGTGAACGGGGGTACCGCACTTTTCTGCTTTCCAATACGAACCCATACGTGCAGTCGTGGGCTGAAAGTCCGAAGTTCAGCCAGAGTGGACGCCCCCTGAGTAGTTATCTGGAGAAATGCTATTGCTCCTACGAAGTGGGGATTATGAAGCCTGATCCCGCTATCTTTCAACTGATGCTCACCGATGCAGGCATACGACCAGAAGAAACCCTCTTCTTAGATGACAGTCCGGCAAATATCTCTGCGGCCGAAGCACAGGGCATCCGTACGCTTCTCGTCGAGAAGAATGGTGACTGGCGTGAAGCCGTCAATGCGTTGCTCAGTGAGGGGTAGCCTTTGTCAGGTGCCTGCGGAAACGAAAATAACGTATTTCCTATACGATGTGAAGCGTCCTTGAAATTCAAGGGCGCTTCATCTTCCATACAATGAAGGCAATCACAGTGGAGAGCGTGACCACGCCGGCTGTGATGTGTGAGAAGAGTTCAGGCAGATGGAAGGTGGTAGGAGAAATCAACAGGAAATCCACCACGACCATCGTCATGAATATACCTGGGAGAAGCGTGAGCCAATAGAACTTATGTTCGCGCACGAGATAGACGGTACACACCCATAGGGTGACGGCCGCCATTGCCTGTGTGCCCCAAGCGACATACTGCCACACGGTGCCGAAGCCGGAGGGATTGCCAATCTGCCAAGCCAGCAAGGCGATGCCGACAGCGAAGACGGGAAGGCTGAGGAGAAAGCGTGTGCGGGCACTGGCCTGATGAAGTCCCAGAGCCTCAGAGATAATCAGACGTGCGGTGCGGAAGCTGGAACCACCGGTGGTGATAGGTGCTGCCACAACACCCAGTAGGGCAAGGATGCTACCGGCAATGCCGAGCCACGAAGCACAGATGGTGGTGACCACGGTGGGCGCATCAAAATACTGAATGAGAGTACGGCCGTCTGCAGCGTGCATCAAACCGTCCACACCTTGGGTGAACTGGCTGACTATTTCTGGTGAGCAGATATCACGCCATCCGTCAGCAAAAAAGAAGTAGCTGGAGATGGTGGCCCAGACAAGTGCCACAAGGCCTTCGGTGATCATAGCGCCGTAGAAGATGGGACGTCCTTGACGCTCACTCTTCATGCAACGGGCCATCATGGGCGATTGGGTGGCGTGGAAGCCGCTGACAGCGCCACAGGCAATGGTGACGAAGAGGGCAGGGAAGAGGCTCTGCTTCAGACCAAGGCGTTCGGTGCCCCAGTTGCCGAGACCGTCCCACACCTCAGGAAGCACGGGTTGCTTGATGAGCAGCATGATACCCATTGCAATCACCATGAATAACATCGAGAGTGCAAAGATGGGATAAATCTTACCGATGACCTTGTCGATAGGCATGATGGTGGTGGCGATGTAATAAAGGAAAATGATGACGACCCACATCATCTTCTCGCCCCAGATGCCGCTCAGGATGATGGCGGGACAATAGACAAAGAAAGCACCAACAAGCATCATCATCATCATGGTAAATACAATGAGTGCCTTACGGGCAAAGCTGCCAAGATAGAGCCCTGTGAGCTCGGCAAGGCCACAGCCGTCGTGGCGCAGGGAGAGCATACCGCTGATGTAGTCGTGGACAGCACCACCGAAGATACAGCCGAAAACAATCCATAGATAAGCCGAAGGACCAAACCACATACCCATGATGGCACCGAAGATGGGACCCGTGCCAGCAATATTCAGGAACTGAATCATGAAAATGCGCCATGAGGGCAGTACGATATAGTCAATCTTGTCTGCCTTGCGGATGGCCGGCGTCTCGCGGTCGTCAGGACCGAACACACGCTCTGCGATGCGTCCGTAAATCATGTAACCCACGATGAGGGCTACGACACTCATAAGAAAGCTAACCATGAAACAATATTTAATTTACAATTGGACGATTTACAATTTACAATTGGACAAATCATAGTGTCTCGCATTCTGCTAACCAGGCATCACGGCAGGCATCAGAGGGCATACGCCAGTCACCGCGTGGTGAAAGGCTGACACTACCTACCTTGGGGCCGTCGGGCAAGCAAGAACGCTTGAACTGCTGGCCGAAAAAGCGGCGGTAGAAGTTGATGAGCCACTTCTTAAGGATATTGACAGGATAGGCGTTGCCGAAGGCACGTTGAGCAAGGAAGAAAATCTTTGCGGGATGGAAACCCCAGCGCAACGCATAGTAGATGAAGAAGTCGTGGAGCTCGTAGGGACCAACGAGATCTTCGGTTTTCTGGGCAATCTCACCGTTCTCGTCGGCCGGAATCAGTTCAGGACTGATGGGCGTATCTACGATATCCAAGAGAATATCCTTGGCGACAGAGAGCTCATCGGTCTGGGCCGTCCATTTGACGAGGTGGCGCACCAAGGTCTTGGGCACACCGGCATTGACACCGTACATGGACATGTGGTCTCCGTTGTATGTGCACCATCCAAGCGCCAGCTCCGAGAGGTCGCCAGTGCCGATGACGATGCCGTTTTCCTTGTTGGCAAGGTCCATGAGGATTTGCGTGCGCTCGCGCGCCTGCGAATTTTCATAGGTAATGTCATGGTTGGCGGGATCTTGACCGATATCCTCGAAATGCTGGAGCACAGCCTTGGAGATATTGATCTCGCGCTGGGTGATGCCGAGTGTGGTCATCAGCGCCACAGCATTGGAGTGGGTGCGGTCAGTAGTGCCAAAGCCGGGCATGGTCACACCGATGATGCCGTGGCGATCGTAACCCAAGAGGTCGAAGGCACGAACGGTGACGAGCAGCGCCAGCGTGGAATCCAAGCCGCCGGAGATGCCCACAACAGCCGTCTGGGTGCCGATGTGACTGAGACGCTTCGCAAGACCTTCCGTCTGAATCGCAAAGATTTCTTCGCAACGTTCGTCGAGGTCGCGACCAGTGGGAACAAATGGATAGGGATTCACGGGGCGTGTCAGCTCCAACTCACGGGGAGAAAGTAGCTCGGTGTCAACGACGATGAAAGAGGACTCCGTCGCTGCATTGGCCGCAAAGGTCGTTTTCATGCGACGCTCAGCGCGCAGACGCTCCACGTCAATCTCGCTCTCTACCAACTGAGGTTGTAGGCTGTGCGTCTTACCTTCGGCCAGAAGTACACCATTCTCAAGAATCATGGCCTTGCTACTGAAGACAGCATCTTGTGAACTCTCGCCAAAGCCTGCTGCTGCATAGACATAACCGCAAATACAACGGGCACTCTGTTGCGTTAATAAATTATTAAGGTACGCGCGCTTGCCCACGACGTCATTGCTGGCGCTGAGGTTGAAGATGATGTCAGCGCCGCCCAAGGCGAGATGGCTGCTGGGTGGAATAGGAGCCCAAAGGTCCTCACACAGTTCGATGCCGAAGGTGCAATTGCTAGCGCGGAAGAGCAGACGGGAACTGATTTGTACCTGCTGACCGCAGAGCCATACGGAAGCATCGGCAGGAATCTCTGAGGCGCTGGTGAACCAACGACGTTCATAGAACTCGTTATAATTGGGAATAAAGGTCTTGGGCACCAAACCGAGAATCTTTCCTTTCTGGATGACTGCTGCGCAATTGAGTAAAGCGCCTTGGAACGGTACCGGAAGTCCTACGATGCTGATGATATCGAGGGAGCGTGTGAAATTCATTAGTTGGATGAGCGACATCTCAGCCTCGTCCAGCAATAGTTGTTGTCCGAACAAATCGCCACAAGTGTAGCCCGTCAGGCTGAGCTCAGGCAAACAGATGATCTCAACACCATGTCCTTCCGCCTGAATGATCAGACTCTGAATACTCTGAAGATTGTACTTGGGATTAGCCACGTGCACTTCGGGCACGCCTGCTGCAATCTTAACGAATCCGTAGTTCATCATTTTTCCTTTTCGTCTAATTTGGGCGCAAAGATAATGCAAATTATCTTGCATTGTCTCCTTTGAGGGGCGTTTTCGCAAATATTGCGTAGTTTTTTTGCTTTTTATTTTGGAGAACCACATTTTCCACTTATCTTTGTCCACGAAGTTTTAATTAATTCTATTTATTCACTTTTAAAGCTATTCTAACTATGTCAAAGAAATTTGTATGTACAGTATGTGGTTATATCCATGAAGGTCCCGAACCCCCTGAACGTTGCCCACAATGCAAAGTACCTGGCAGTAAGTTCAAAGAACTGAAGGAAGAGGGCGAACTGGAATTCGTTACCGAACACGAACTCGGCGTGGCACAGGGCGTAGATCCTGAAATATTGGCAGGCTTGCGCTCTCACTTCGAGGGTGAGTGCTCGGAAGTCGGTATGTATCTGGCAATGGCTAGACAGGCTGATCGCGAGGGCTATCCCGAGATTTCTGAAGCCTTCAGACGCTATGCATTCGAGGAAGCTGACCATGCAAGCCGTTTGGCTGAACTCCTTGGCGAATGTGTCTGGGACACCAAGACCAATTTGAAGAAGCGCATGGAAGCTGAGAGCGGTGCTTGCTCTGGTAAGATGGAGATCGCCAAAAAGGCAAAGGCACTGAATCTGGATGCTATTCATGATACCGTTCACGAAATGGCGAAAGATGAAGCTCGTCATGGACAGGGATTCCAGGGTCTTTACAAGCGTTATTTCGGATAATCTTAAAAAGTGTAATTGACGCATTTCGTTGATATAAATCAAGTGCAAAAGAAGACCAATAGATAAAAATATGGCCTAAAAACAAAAAAAAGTCAATAAAAATTTTGATTATATCACAAAATGCTCTACATTTGCACGTCGAAACTCTGAAAGGGGTTTAAATAGTAATATTAATAGAAGTACTTAATAAACGATATGAAAGAGACTATTCTCGTAACAGGAGGTACCGGTTTTATTGGTTCACACACGACAGTTGAGTTGCAGAATGCAGGTTATGATGTGGTGATTGTGGATAATTTGTCCAATTCCCGTGAAGATGTCCTTGACGGTATTGAGAAGATTACTGGGATCCGTCCCGCTTTTGAGAAAGTTGACCTTCGCGATTATGATGCCACGGAAGCGGTGTTTAAGAAATACCCGCAGATTAGTGGTATCATTCACTTTGCTGCCAGTAAGGCTGTAGGTGAAAGCGTGGAAAAGCCACTCCTTTATTATCGTAATAACATCGTATCTCTTATTAATCTTCTGGAGTTGATGCCCAAGTACAATGTCAAAGGTATTATCTTCAGTTCCAGTTGTACGGTCTATGGTCAGCCTGACCAGCTCCCAGCAACGGAAGAGACCCCAATAAAGAAGGCCGAGAGCCCCTATGGTAATACGAAGCAGATCAATGAGGAAATCATTCAAGATACGGTGGCCAGCGGGTCTCCTATCAAGGCGATCTTACTTCGTTATTTCAATCCCATTGGCTCTCATCCGACTGCCATTATTGGAGAAATGCCCAACGGCGTTCCGCAAAACCTCATCCCGTACCTCACGCAAACAGCTATCGGTATCCGCGAGAAACTGAGCGTGTTCGGTGATGATTACGATACGCCTGATGGTTCATGTATCCGCGACTACATTTATGTGGTTGATTTGGCTAAAGCACACGTCTGCGCTATGACTCGTATCATGGAAGATAAGACAGACGAGCCCGTTGAAGTGTATAACATTGGCACTGGTAAGGGTACGAGTGTGCTGGAATTGATCCACGGCTTCGAGAAAGCCACGGGTGTGAAACTCAACTACCAGATTGTAGGACGACGTCCTGGTGACATCGAGAAGGTCTGGGGTAATGTGGACAAGGCCAATAAAGTGCTCGGATGGAAGGCTGACACTCCGCTCGAAGATGTTCTCGCATCTGCATGGAAGTGGCAATGCGCCCTTCGTGAGCGGGGTATCATGTAAGGCTTAAAAATCTGACAACAGATATTAAGTAACCTTATATCTATACTAATTTAATCTCTGATTTGTGGTTCTTCCCACAATGTGTGTCAGAACTCCGTTGACTGGCGTTTGTATATAGTGCGTGAGCATAGATACCAGTGTCTTTCAACAATAGACTCCCTCTTAAAAAGGATGTTCTGAACTACACTTTGTCGTGTTTTATTTTGTGTTTGTGTTGTGACTGTCCTCCGATGTGAATTGGGGAACAGTCTTTTTTTATGGGTATGCCTCAAACAAATACGGCTGCAATCACAGCCGTATTCCATACAAACGATAAGCATGTAATCGTATTACAAATGACGCTGACGTACGAAGCAGTCTGCGAACTTCTCTTCAGCATGTTCAATGGGTGCACGAAGAAGTCCGAAGACGGCTGAACCGCTCCCACTCATAGCGGCATATACCGCTCCAAGGTCCAATAGACGATCTCGGATAGCTGCTATTTCAGGATGTGCGACAAAGATGCTGTCTTCAAAATCATTATGGAGTGAGCCCTGCCATTGTTCGACGGGTAAGTTCAAGATCTCGGATAGGGAACGTTCTGGTTGGCGAGGGGTAATACCAGCATAAGCCTCACGTGTAGAGACGTGAATATTTGGTTTAACTAATAAAAGCGTCCATCCTGATAATGAGATATCTATAGGCGACAGTTGATTTCCGATTCCTGTTGCTAACATAGGACTGTTTTCAATGAAGAAAGCACAGTCTGCTCCTAACTGACTCACCATCTGTCGCATCAGGCTTGCGCTCATTCCTAACTGGAACTTTTCATTCAAAAGTCTTACCATAAATGCTGCATCACTGCTGCCGCCGCCAAGGCCTGCGCCAGAAGGGATGTGCTTCAAGAGATGAATGTCCATGGCGGGCAAAGCGTGATGCGTTTCAACCAGTCGTAATGCACGCATCACGAGATTGTCCTCAGAGGAGCAGTCTAATGGCGCTCCTGTTTGTCTGAAACGGGTATCTCCGGAAATCTCCTTGACCTCCAATGCATCCATCAGAGGGATAGGGTAAAACACTGTTTCGATGTCATGATAACCATCAGGACGGCGGCCTGTAACGTGAAGACCTAAGTTGATTTTTGCGTTAGGATAAACAAGCATAGATGAATGATTTGTATTTTTCTTTTGCAGAGCAAAGATATAAAAAATCGATAGAATGGACAACTCTTCTTACAAAAATGTCAAATTAACGGCCTTGTAAGAGGATTTTGTCTGCTTTTGCTTGGTCAGCCACGCTGAAATGACTAAATTTGCGCCCTAAATATAGACCGCTGATGTTGTTTTACTATACAAAATATCTTAAACGCCTGAGTTGCGCTTTCATTTGTTCCCTTTTAGGTATGATGCTATGGGCTGTTCCTGCTGAACGCAGGTATCGCACCGTATGGATGCACGACGGCACCACGCAAGAAGCTTGTCTCTTTGGTGATGAATATTTCTCATGGATGGAGACCCGAGAAGGTAGGATTATTGAACCGTCAGGCGATGGGAAAACGTTTATCTTTGCGGAATCAACTGTTCAAGAAGTGCGACAGGCAGCCATGAAAGCGCGTCAGAAAGCTGTCCTCCGCATCGGTTCGCAGGAAACAGCTCCCCTGTCGTCAAAAGGATCTGCTCACATCCCTGTTATTTTGGTCCAATTTCAGGATTCTGTATTTACAATAGGCAATACGCGCGATGAGATTCGTCATTACTACGATCTCTATTGTAATGGCACCCGCGATGGCAATCGTTATACCAAACATGGCTCTTATGGTTCCATCCGTGACTATTTCCTTGATCAGAGTGATGGTGTTTTTCAACCCGAGTTTACGATTATTGGTCCTGTGACACTCCCTCAAAACGAGAAATACTACGTGAATCGTAACAACACGATGGTCAAACAAGCTGTTACATTAGCTACCAGTGACTATGAAGGAACGTGGAAGGATTTTGACAGCCGGAACAAGAATCAGGTTGATATGGTCTTCCTGATCTTTGCGGGTTGTGGTGCGAACACGACCGGTGATCAGACGAATCATATATGGCCTTCCGAGCAACCTTTTGGTCGCGTATCGTTGGATAATGGCCAAACCGTCAATTTCGTCTGTAGCGGATGCTGTCCCGAGAATAGATTATATTCCAGTAAAAAAGGAGAATATACTCGTGCAGACGGTATCGGTGTCATGTGCCATGAGATGAGTCATGCATTGGGACTTCCTGATTTCTATGACACCAATTACCAGTCATTCGGTATGGACCTCTGGTCTCTCATGGATTATGGTTGTTATGGTAGGAGCGGATATTATCCCTGTTCTTACACAGCTTATGAACGTGATTTCATGGGGTGGCGCGACATGGAAGAGTTGACCATAAATGGTACTTATACGCTTACTCCCATTGCTGATAATGGAATCGGTTATAAAATTGTAAATGATGAGAATCCCAATGAGTTTTACGTCCTTGAAAACCGTCAGAGAGTGGGATGGGACCAGGGTATCTTTTATAATGATGCCGCAAAACCTGGGTTACAAATAACACATGTTGATTACAATGCTAATCGATGGAATAACAATTACGTCAATACTGATAAGAATCATCAACGGATGACCATCATTGCCGCGAACAATCGTTATGTAGGGACGTATGATGATAATGTAACGATGGCGGATTTGGTAGAGACTTGGAACGGAAATCTTTATCCTTACACTTATAAGGATGCTGCTGGAGTCACTCATTGCAATGACTCTCTGACAGCCTATTCAGTGCCAGCTGCGACTGTTTATACAGCTTCCGGTTTCATGAACAAAGATATTCATGCAATACGTCAGAACGATGACCAGACCGTTTCATTCTATTTCGGAAATGATTATGTGTCATCTATTTCTGAGACGCCAGCGGCTTCATATTCCCAAGAGATGCGTGATACCCATGTGTGGTATGACCTGTGTGGCCGTCAAATACGTCGTTCGTCATCTCTCCCGCATGGTTTATACATCAATCAGTACGGTCGCAAAGTGCTGATACGATAACCAATGAATACGTCAGATGCTAAAGCATAAGATCATATTATTGACTCTTTGGATAGGCGTTGCTATCAGTGTATGGGCAATACCTGCAAAACGCGGCTCTCTCACCGTTCAGAATTCAGATGGAACCATCTTGACCATCTCGCTCTGCGGTGATGAGACTTTTCATTTCTATGTAGATGAAAACGGGACTCCAGTCAAGAAGAATGAAGCTGGTGACTGGGTGCTTGACACCCGCGATATAGATGCTGAATGGGCTGCTGCTAGTATGAAGCGCAACCTACATCGTCAGGCACTCATCAAGAAAACTCGTCAGATGGTGAAGACGGATCGGCGCCAGAAAACCGACGGTCTTAACATCAAGAAAAGAGGCCTGCTCATCCTTGTTAATTTCAGTGACAAGACGATGGTAAATGGTGATGACACCCAGACTATCTATAATCAGATGATGAATAGTTTGAACAATCCTTTTGGAACGAATTATGGGAGTGTCCGTGAGTATTTCCTTGATCAGAGCTACGGATTATTTGACATCGAATTTGATGTTGTGGGACCTGTGACACTATCCCAGACAATGGAATATTATGGTGCTAATAATCCGATGACAGACTTTGACCAGCATCCTGGTGAGATGATTATTGAAGCTTGTAAAAAGGTGGACTCATCTGTTGATTTCTCGAATTATGACTGGGATGGTGATGGCGAAGTGGAAAATATTTATGTTGTCTATTCAGGATACGGAGAAGCTGTTACGGGAGCAGATGAGAACACCATCTGGCCGCATCAGTGGTGCATTTCTGAAGCTACGGTAGAGTACAACTATAGAGGCGTAAAAATCAAGGAGGGAGAAACACTTGAATTAGATGGCATGAAGATAGATACTTATGCCTGTGGTCCAGAATTAGATGGTATTCATGGTACTAACCTTGAAGGAATCGGTACGCTATGCCATGAATATGCCCATTGCCTTGGCCTCCCAGATTTCTATGATACGTCATATAGAGGCTATTTTGGGATGGATACCTGGAGCCTGTTGGACTCTGGTAACTATAATGGAAATGGCTATCATCCTGCTGGCTTTACAGCTTATGAACGTTGGTTCTGTGGATGGTTAGAACCCATAGAGCTCATTCAACCTACCACGATCAATGGTATGCCGAATATCGAGGATCATCCTGTGGCCTACGTGGTCTATAATGAAAACCGAAAAAAGGATATCGAAGGTGAATATTATCTGCTGGCTAATCATCAGAAGACAGGATGGGATCAGAAAGCCTACGGTCACGGACTCATGATTCTGCATGTGGATTATGATGAATATGCATGGCAAATGAATACGGTTAACAATGTATCTAACCATCCGCGCATGACATTGATACCTGCAGACAACAGACTGAAATATTATTCCGACGCTGGTGACTTGTGGCCGGGTACAAGTGGCAACACAGCCTTGACAGACACATCCATTCCAGCTGCGACTCTTTTCTCTGCGAATCTCGATGGTCAGAAGCTCATGCACAAGCCTATCGAAAATATTAGTGAGGACAATGGTCTCATTAGTTTCTCTTTCAAGGGAGGATCTTCGGAAACGCCTGTGATAGACGTAACATCATCAGAAAAAGAAATAACATCCGATCGTACTGTGTATGATCTGACGGGTCGTCCCGTAGCTGCTGGCAAACTACGTCCAGGGCTTTATATCATTAATGGCAGATCGGTTCTTGTTCAATAATCATTCATTCAACGCCCTAAAACAAAGTGTTTATGAATACGAATAATCATTTGGTTATTATGGCAGGCGGCATAGGAAGCCGTTTCTGGCCAATGAGTACTCCAGAACGTCCCAAACAATTTATCGATGTGTTAGGTTGCGGCCGCACACTCCTTCAACTGACAGCAGATCGCTTTGCTGATGTTTGTTCGCCGGAGAATGTGTGGGTTGTCACGAGCGCTAAATATGCAGCTATTGTTCATGAGCAGCTTCCAGAAGTGCCGATGAGTCATATCCTGCAGGAACCCTGTCGCCGCAACACAGCTCCTTGTATCGCTTATGTCAGCTGGCGCATCAAAGCTGAGAACCCGTTGGCAAACATCGTGGTCACGCCTTCAGACCATATCGTTCTGAATGTTCAGGAGTTCCAGCGTGTGATTACATCCGCCCTGAACTTTACGGCTGAGACAGATAGTATAGTGACGTTGGGTATGCAGCCTACACGTCCTGAAACGGGTTATGGTTACATTCAGGCTGATATGAGTATCGCCAGTGCCCGTAACCGTGAGATTTATCGCGTGGACGCTTTCCATGAGAAGCCCGACTTGGAGGTGGCAGAGCGCTATATCCGTCGTAAGAACTTCTTCTGGAACAGCGGCATATTCCTGTTCCGCGTTTCTACGATTGTGAATGCCTTACGCATTTATGCTCCCGAGATCTCCAAAATCTTCGAATCCTTGTTACCTGTCTATGGAACGGCCGACGAACAAGAAGCTATTAACCGCGAATTCCCCAACTGCCCATCCATCTCCATTGACTATGCTGTGATGGAAAAGGCTGAGGAGATTTTTGTATTCCCTGCTTCCTTTGGCTGGAGTGACCTTGGTACATGGGGCGCTTTGCATGATCAAAGTGAAAAGGATAAGAACGACAACGTCTGTATTGGTCAGCGCATCGATCTCTATGAAACACACAACTGCATCATTCATACTTCTCAGGAACGTCGTGTCGTGATTCAGGGACTGGATGATTTCATTGTTGCAGAGAAAGATAACACATTACTGATATGCCGTCGTTCTGAAGAACAGCGTATCCGTCAGTTCACAGAAGAATAAACCATCATACTTTATTTGTTTTTATGAGTAAGCATAGTGAAGAACAGCTTGAATCCATTCTTGATCTGAATTCAACCAACATCTGGACTGTAAGTGAGACCGAGATTGTTGACTTGTGGGAAAAGGAGCTGAAAGATGAGAGTTTCCCTCCTTATGAAGAGAAATTGTTGAATATCATTCGCCTCGCTTATGAGGTTGTTCATTTTGATAATGGTGATGAACGTGAGAATGCGAAATATACAAGTGGAGAATGGGCCACTTTCCCCCGTTCCAATCTCAACAAGGGTATTGTTGCTATCCGCAAGCGTAACATCTCACGCCTGACCGATCTCAGCTATGAGAACATCAAGCATATTACTGCCGCTACGCTATTGGAGCTGATTAGCCGTAACTTCGGAGGAGGCTGGGATAGCATTCCTTTGGCCGTGAAAGATATCATCGAAAGCAGTTTTGAGATTACGACAACCACGCTTCCTGCATCCCGTCTTCACATGGCTGGTGGAACGATGGACAAGAAGATTGCTGATGGTTTCGAGGTCCTTGAGGTAGAAAAGGGCTCTTGGATTGAAGCGATTTTTGCGAAGAAGAAAGCTCCGGTAACGAAACTACGTCTCTTCTTTGACACGGAATATGATGAAGAAGGAAATCGTCTGCGTAATGAAAACGACGATGATGAGGATGAAGAGATTGAAGAGCGCGAGGAAGAAGAGGAGGAAGACGATGACGTTCAGCCTAATGAGGACGACGAGACGTTCTACTCCAGCTATGCTCCTGAAGCTGATGTCAAGGATGATGATGATGAAACAGCCGGCCTTTCAGTCTTAGAATAATCAGGATGCTTGCCTCTGTTTCGATAATCCTTGTTTATTTTCTATTGTTAGCTGTCGTAGCACGTTTCACGACGCGGCACGACGATAATACAGATTTCTTTTGCGGAGGGCGACGTTCACCATGGTGGGCTGTCGCCTTCGGCATGTTAGGGGCTTCCTTGAGCGGTGTCACCTTTGTTAGTGTGCCAGGTATGGTTGGCACTTCGGACATGACTTATATGCAGATGTGTCTGGGTTTCGTTCCAGGTTACATCTTGGTGGCGTTCGTGCTGTTACCCGTATATTATCGGATGGGGCTCACATCTATCTACACTTATCTTGATGTTCGTTTTGGGCTGACGGCTTATCGCACAGGAGCGTCGTTCTTTTTGCTCTCTAAGTTGTTAGGTGCCTCTGTGCGTCTGTATTTGGTGTGCCTGATTTTGCAGCGCTTGTTGTTCGATGCTATCGGCCTTCCGTTCTGGCTCTCCGCTGCTTTCATCCTTCTGATGATCTGGCTTTATACCCATCGTGGCGGCATTGGTACGATTGTCTGGACGGATTGTTTGCAAACAGTGGTTCTCTTGACGGCAGTGATACTGATTCTTGCGGCTTTGCTTAACGCTGAAGGGTGGGGGATTCGCGAAGCTGTGCATCAGGTGAAGGCAAGCCCTTTCAGTCGCATCTTTGAGCTCTCGGACATGTATAGTCGTCAGTATTTCTGGAAACAGTTCCTCAGCGGTGCCTTTATCGTCATAGTTATGACCGGTTTAGATCAGGATATGATGCAGAAGAATCTGACTTGTCGGACCTTGCGCGAGTCGCAGAAGAACATGATTGTCAATGGTCTTCTCTATATTCCTGTGAACCTTCTTTTCTTAGGCCTAGGTGTACTGATGTACCTTTTCATCTCTCATCATGGTATCGCTATGCCTGTTTCTACGGACGAGGTTCTGCCCATGCTTTGTGCCAATGGCTATCTTGGGCAGGGCGCCCTGCTGTTCTTTACGTTGGGCATCGCCTCGGCAGCTCTTTCCAGTGCTGACAGCGCCCTCACGGCTTTGACCACCAGCACATGCGTTGATCTCTTTCGGCGTCCTGCTGATGAGAAGCTCCGTCGTCGCGTGCATATTCTCATGTGTCTTTTGGTCTTGCTGGTTATTCTTGCCTTTCGTGCATTGAATAGCACCAGTGTCATCGATGCCGTCTATACCATTGCGTCCTATACCTATGGCCCGCTGTTAGGCATCTTTGCCTTTGGTCTTTTGCTTCCCAAGCATGTAAAGCCCGCTCCTTGTGCCATCCCTGTCATTTGTATTCTTGCTCCGTTGCTTTGCTATTTCCTCTCTGTGTATTCGTCCACATACTGGAACTACCATTTTAGCTACGAGCTACTCCTCCTGAACGGTTCCCTTACTGTTCTTGGCCTTTGGCTGTCTCATTTCAAAAGTATCTATCCTCTCAATACATTTCATTCCTGAATTGTAATATCAAGCTGAAAAATGGAAAAGAAAGATGTTGCATTAGTGTTGTCAAGTGGCGGAGCCAGGGGCCTCGCACATATCGGTGCCATTGAAGAACTGGAGGCGCAGGGCTACCGCATCACCTCCATTGCAGGCTGCTCAATGGGCTCACTCATCGGTGGCGTTTATGCAGCAGGAAAACTGAAGGAGTTTCGTGAGTGGATGAGAATGATTGACCGTAAGAAGATGTTGGAATTGACGGACTTCTCACTGGGTTTCAACCATATCGTCAAGGGTACACGTATCATCGAAGCCATCATGGAGTTTGTACCAGATGTGCCCATTGAGGATTTGTCAATACCTTATTGTGCCGTTGCCACGGACTGGAAGGTGGGTCGTGAGGTGGTATTCCGAAAAGGTAGTCTTTTTCAAGCTATCCGTGCATCCATCTCCTTGCCTGCGTTTTTCGAGCCCGTTCAGCGTGATGGCATGATTCTCATTGACGGTGGCGTGACCAATCCGATTCCTCTGAACCGTGTGAATCGTCATGAAGGCGATATCCTTGTCGGTGTAGATGTGAGCGGCCACGACTATGCCATGCAATGGGAAGAAAAGCAGGCGCTGACTGAACGTCGCAAGCGAAGCACTTCATTCTCACAGCAGATTATCAATAAGCTACGTCCTGATAATTTAGAATTTAATCACTATACATTGCTCTCGCGTGTCAGTTCACTGATGATTCGCCAGAACTCCATTTTGATGGAACAACTCGTGCATCCCGATGTGCTTGTTGATATTCAAATGAGCCGCTACGGAGGCTTTGACTACGACAAATCGGAGAAACTCATCGCCGTAGGTCGTGAAAAGACGAGGCAAGCCCTCAGCAAATATATTACCTCAGTGCAACCTTGAATCATTTGTGATGATGAAAGACAATCAGAATGAAATATTTCCCCTTGTTGATGAACAGGGAAAGGTCGTGGGACGGGCAACGCGCGGAGAGTGTCACAGTGGATCACGACTGCTCCATCCTGTCGTGCATCTGCATGTGTTGAACCCTCGTGGCGAACTGTATCTTCAGAAACGACCGGACTGGAAAGACATTCAGCCCGGAAAATGGGACACTGCCGTGGGCGGACATATTGATTATGGTGAAACGCCTGAAGAAGCCTTGCTCCGAGAGGTACGCGAAGAGTTGGGTATTACCGACTTCAAGGCTGAGTTTGTTGACAGGTATGTGTTCGAGAGCCAGCGTGAACGGGAACTGATTAACGTATATCGAACCGTCTATGATGGCCCTATTCAACCTTCAAAGGATGAACTTGATGGTGGCCGCTTCTGGACAAAACAAGAGATTCGTGAGGCCATAGGCAAGAATGTTCTGACGCCGAATTTCGAAAGTGAATACCAACGCTTCTTGATGAACAAAGACGCAAGATGATAGCTTATCTCCCTATAGCCCTTATTTATCTCGTCATCATCAATGTGTTGACGTTCATCATCTATGGTCTTGATAAATTGAAGGCAAAGAGGGGCGATTGGCGCATTCCTGAAGCTACGCTTTTGCTATTGGCTGTTATTGGGGGGAGCGTAGGTGCTAAGTTAGCCATGGAACTATTTCATCACAAGACGTTGCATAAGAAATTCAAATACGGCATCCCCGCTATCATCATCATACAGGTGGTCATCGCTGGCTATATCATCTACCATCGTTTCATCTATTTATAATTGTCTGTAGATATCAGTAACATGAAAAAGATATTATTTGTTTGTCATGGAAACATCTGCCGGAGTCCGATGGCAGAGTTCGTCATGAAAGACCTCGTGCTTCAGGCTGGTCGTGAGGATGCCTTTTATATAGAGTCCGCCGCAACCTCTACAGAAGAGATTGGCAATCCCGTTTATCCGCCTGCACGACGGAAATTGGCGGAACACGGAATCAGCTGTGCAGGCAAGACTGCACGACAGATGACACGTGCTGACTATGATCGTTTTGACCTTATCGTTGGCATGGACGGGTGGAATATTCGTAACATGCTTCGTATCTGTGGAGGAGACCCAGAGGGGAAAATACATCAACTGATGGATTTCACGTCTCGGCCCGGTGATGTCGCAGACCCTTGGTACACAGGTGACTTTGAGGCTACGTGGCGTGATGTGTTAGAAGGATGTAAGGGTATCCTCAACACCATATAAGATATTCATACAGGTGACATAAGAAGAAAAAGGCCAAGCGACAGCTCGGCCTTTTTCCTTGTACTTCGTTGTCGAAGATATTATTCTACGATTGTCGTGGATTGTTTGACGATTTCTGTTTGAGGTGCTTCAAACACATTGCGCGCACCTGCAAAAATCTCTTCGATACGATCAACCGTTTTGCGACGGAACTTACCGCTGCGAGGATAGAGCTTTGTACCGGCTTTGTTCAGAGCCTCCTTGTCGCTAATCCATTCTTCAGCCTTGTAGGACTCTCCGTTGCGTCCTTCATTGTCGAAGCCGTAGTAGTAAGTAATCTTGGTGATGGTCATCTTCACCTTATCCTCGTTGGTGCACTCCACGTTGATGAGGTAACGGAAATAGCAGTGGTCCCAGTTGAGGAACTTCTTCTTGAAGGTCATGATCTCCTCCACATTGGCAGCGATAGCATTGTCCTGATCGGAAATGATGCGTGTGCGTAG
Organism: uncultured Prevotellaceae bacterium; assembly: GCA_947305005.1. GTDB lineage: Bacteria > Bacteroidota > Bacteroidia > Bacteroidales > Bacteroidaceae > Physcousia. The sequence continues at coordinate 29,603 of CAMZCM010000020.1, forward strand.
GTCCTGACGGCCAGCAGCCACGAGCCCTTTCACATAGGCCTGCATGGCAGGATAGAGGTCGGCCTGCTTCTTGCCAGGAACGCTGAATGTCTGGGTGAAGGTGACGATGCCGTTGCTCTCAGGTACGGCACCACGAAGATACTTACTGTCATCACGTTTGCCTGCAAATGTCACAAGGGGCATTATAAGCAGAATGGTCAATAGAATCCGTTTCATCTTATTATTTATTATTTATCCATTATTATTTCTTTGTTACTCATATCGAATGGCTTCGATGGGATCAAGGCGGGCTGCTTTCTGAGCGGGGAAATAGCCGAAGCCGACACCGATAGCTACGCAGACAGCAAAGCTGACAATGACACTCCAAACAGGGATGACAGCGGGATAACCTACGATGGTGTTGCATCCCCATGTGAGAAGCGCCCCGAATAAGACACCTAAGACGCCACCTGTTAAACTGATGAGAATACTCTCGATAAGGAACTGGTTGGAAATATCGATGCCACGAGCGCCAACGCTCATACGCAGACCGATTTCTTTTGTTCGTTCTGTGACACTCACCAACATGATATTCATAATACCAATACCTGCCACGAGCAGGGAGAAAGCGGCAGCTACTACAAGGATGATGGTAATGGTATCCATTGTGGAAGACATGGTGTCCATCCATTCCTGCTGAGAACGGATGGTGAAATTATCCTCTTCTCCATCCTTCAGTTTATGGGTGCGACGAAGGATCTCCGTGAGGTCTTCAATAGCCGCGTCACTGAGTTCTTCTGTGACGGCAGAGCAAAGTATGCTGTTGAAATGGGTTTGGGCAGCGAGACGCTTCATGACGGTGGTGTAGGGTGCAACGATGACGTTGTCCTGATCCATGCCCCAATTGTTATAACCTTTACCTTTGAAGACACCCACGATGCGTAGTGGGATGCTCTTGAAACGGATGGTTTTTCCGATTGGGTCCTGACCATTTGGGAAAAGTTCTTTCACGACGGTTTGTCCGATAATGCACACCTTAGCGCTTTTTTTGACATCTTCCTCTGTAAAAAATGTACCTTCTTCAACAGTCCAAAGGCGAATTCCAAGATAGTCAGGTGACTCTCCATAACAAGTAGATGTGGTGTTATTGGAACCGAAGACAGCCTGACCACTGGTACTGACTTCCGGAGAAACCTTATTGACGAATTTAGCTTCGGAGAGGATAGTTTCGTAATCGACCTGCTTCAGTGTCTGCATGGCCGAAGGGTCCAGACGGACACCGCCTCGCATATCAGCACCCGGTCGGATGGTGAGCATGTTGGTGCCGTTCTTCTGAATCTCCTCACGAATACTCTGCTTCGAACCTTGGCCGATGGCCATCATGACGATAACCGCACCGACACCAATGATGATGCCAAGCATCGAGAGAAACGAACGTCCTTTATTGCTGAGGATGGCCTTAATGGCGATCTTGAGTAAATTGGTGAAACTCATAGTTTATTCATCTTGCGGTGCAGGCAGGGCGGCAAGAGCCTCTGCAGCGCTGAGGATATTCTGGTTATAGACGTCCTCACGAATCTTGCCATCGCGCAGGACGATATTGCGGCTGGAGTATTGCGCAATCTCGGGGTTGTGGGTCACGAAAATAATCGTGCGTCCTTCGGCATGCAGTTTCTGGAAGAGCACCAATACCTCAAAGGATGTACGAGTGTCAAGGTTACCGGTGGCCTCGTCAGCGAGGATAACGGCGGGGTTGTTGACCAATGCACGGGCGATGGCAACACGTTGCATTTGACCGCCAGACATCTGGTTGCTCTTATGCTCCAAACGGTCGCCGAGACCTACAGCCTGGAGGGCTGCTACAGCAGCTTCGCGACGTTGCTTTGCGTTGTACTCCTTATTATACATAAGGGGGAGCTCCACGTTCTCCACCGCAGTGGTTTTCGCTAACAGGTTGTAGTTCTGGAAAACGAAGCCGATCTTGCGATTACGGAGACGAGCCCGTTGGCTACGACGCATGGAGCGTACAGGAATGCCATCGAGGAGGTACTCACCGCTCGTGGGTGTGTCGAGACAACCAAGTTGGTTTAGCAGCGTGGATTTTCCAGAACCGGAGGTGCCCATGATGGTAACGAACTCTCCCTCGTAGATCTTGAAAGAGACACCACGCAGGGCGTGAACGGTCTCGGAACCTACGATGAAGTTACGACGGACATCCTGTAGTTCGATGACAGCTTTCTTTTCCATGCTTTTATTTCTTGGCAGCTTGGCCGCTCTTCTGATTTCTGTTGTTATTTCTCGGACCTGGCATGAAGGGGTTGCTCTTCTGCTGAGAGCCAGCCTCTGCGGCAATCTCTCCGAATTCCATATCTTCTACGACCTCAGTGCCGGCTTTGATGCCGCTGGTAATCTCAGTCATAGTTCCGTTGCTGACACCTACCTCGACAGGAATAGCCTTGAAGGTCTTTCCTTCGCGAACCCATAGCTTATTGGGTGCCTCGCAGCTCTCAATGGTCTCGTCTTCGCCAATCAGCTCTTGTCTGGGCGTGAAGCGGAGCGCTTTGGCAGAAACAGTGAGCACATCATTCTTCTCCAATGTGAAGATAGTCACGTTGGCTGTCAAGCCTGGCATGAGCTTCAAGTCTGCGTTGGGAGCGCTGATGACGACCTGATAGGTGACGACGCTGCTCTCGGTGGTGGGCTGCTGGCGCACCTGTGTCACAGCGCCTTGGAAGACATCCTGCGGGAAAGCATCAACGGTGAAGCTTACGCGCTGTCCTTCCTTCACTTCGCCTATATCGGCTTCGTCGATGTCGGCAATCACGCGCATGTTTGTCAAGTCCTGAGCAATGGTGAAGAGGGTAGGCGTGCTGAAGCTGGCAGCCACGGTCTGTCCTTCTTCCACAGCCTTGTCCAACACTACGCCGTTGATGGGAGAAGTGATGGTGGCATAGCCAAGGTCGGTTTCTGCACGCTTCACGCTTTGACGGGCGGTAGTCACCTGCTGCTGTGCCTGGATGTATGACAGACGAGCCTGCTCGAAGTCGTTGGCAGAAATCAGGCCTTTGTCATACAGTGCCTTATAGCGCTCATAGTTGGATTTCTGATAGGCGAGGGAACTCTCAGCGCTAGTGAGATTGGCACGCTGGCTCTCCAATGTGCTGATCAGATTGGTTCTGTCCAGTTCGGCAATCACTTGTCCGGCTTTGACCTCGGAGTTGTAATCTACATATATTTTAGATACGATACCGCTGACCTGTGTACCGACCTCCACACTCGTGACAGGCTCAATGGTTCCTGTGGCAGTGACGGTGGTTGAGATATTGCCTTTCTCAACAACGGTAGTTTCAAATTGGGGTTTGGGCTTGGAACTGCAACCAACCAAGATCAAGCCGATTCCTATAAATAATATATTCTTTTTCATAATTGTATATTGTATTTTTGATGATCAACGGTCAATTACATCTCCATCTCACCGCCCTCGTAGAATTTCAGCAGTTGTGTGTTGAGGATGGTGGTATATTTGCTTTGTAGCTTGTTCTGTTGGGCTTGCAGCAGGTTATCGCGTGCCTGTAGCAGATCCACGATGTTTTTCAAACCGGCCTTGAACTGCTCATTGGTGAGCTCATAGGTGGTCTCCTGACTCTTGACAGCTGCCTGAGCGCTGATGAAGCGTTGCTGGGCGCTAGTCGCATTCAGCCACAGGTTCTCAATGGTGGAGCCGAGAGCCGTGCGCTTGTCCTGAATATCCAGTGCAGCAGTTGTCTTGGAAATTTTGGCACGGTTGACGTTCGTCTTGTTCCGACGGTTGTCGAGAATGGGGATGCTCACACCGAGGCCGATGCTTCCGTTGAGGTTACGCTTAAGCTGTGTTCCGTAGGAGTCTTCGGAAGCGCTGTAGTGACTGTCACCAATGCCAGCATTGATGCTGATGGAGGGCAGGTAACCACGCTTGGCAATATTCAATTGAACGTCGGCTGCATTCATCTGCAACTCAGCGGCACGGATCTCCGGACGGCTCGTCAGCGCTTGGTTATACACGGTTTCCTTATCGGGTACAGGGGAGAGTGCCCTGCCGTCCTCCATCTCATCAGCTGCCACGTCAAATGATTGTTCGATGCCGAGTTGCAGGAGTTCTTTGAGCTGACGCTTGTAGCCGTCAATTTGTGTCTGGGCATTGACGACATCATATTGTGCGCTGGCATATTGTGCTTCCAGTTGGGCCACGTCCGCCTTAGCCAGGTCGCCCACCTTCAAGCGTTCTTGTCCGCGCTCCAACTGCTGCTTGGCAGTCTCGGCTAGTTGTTCGTTGACACTCTTGGCCTCTGTCGTGTATAGGATTTGTACGTAAAGCTGTGCAATCTGTTCCTGAATGCTTTTGAGGCTCTGTTCGGTCTGCACGGCCGTGAGCTCATTCTGAACACGTTGGGCCTCGATGTTCTTTCGATTGATCCCACCGTCCCATACCGTCCAGTTGGCATTCAGTCCGTATGAACCATTTTCTGTGAGTCTGTTATCTGTCGAAGTGGCCATTCCGTTCTGCACCATCACGGTTGCTTCCTGAAACGGACGATAACCTAAGCTTTGACTCATGGAAAAAGAAAGAGAAGGGAAGAGAGCTGCTTTCTTCTGTTTGAGTTGTTCTTCTGCATCGAGCTCAGACAGACGGTTCTTCTGAACCGTAATATTATGCTCGGCTGCATGCTCTAAGCATTGTTTTAATGTCCACGTCTGCGCCATTGCCGATAGAGGCAGCAGGGCAAGTGTGAAAAGAATCTTCCTTGTGTTCATTGATATATTTAATGTATTGAATAATTGCCTTAAACAGGACAAAGTTACGCTTTTTTCCTCTACGAGACCTTTTAGCAAAGGCAAAGTTTAAATGCTTTAAGAGGTTTTAACGGTTCATGTATGTCTTACAGTAGAAAAAACAACTACCTTTGCGTGCAAAATGTGAAGAATCATGATCTCGATTGCCTCTCAAGAACTTTTTCGGTTGTGGTGGATACAGAAGCGGCGTAGCTTCCGCTGGAAGGACTCTTTTGTCGCGCTTTATCTGGCTGTTCTGTTCGTCGTGATAGTGGTGATGCTTCATTCTGCATTAGCTGCAGAACTGGACCGTGCCGCCCTACCGTTTGCATTGAATACGCTTGTCCCTTTATTGGGCATTTGTATCATCCCGTCTGACTTATTGATCAAGTTGTTTTGGCGGCGTTCTCCTGTTGAGATGGACGACTACCTGCGCTCACGTCCTGTCGCTCCTAAGGACTGGGCTTGGTTGGTACTTCTTGACAGCAAACTGAACTTCATTCAATGGATGCTGCCTTTGTCTATGGCGTTTGTGACCGCCTTGTTTATCGGTATCGGATGGGGTGTGCTGACATTCTTTGTTGCTTTCAGTTGTACGCTCTTCAATGCGTTGATACAGAACTGTTTGCGTCGTGCTCCGAAGAAAATTGATTGTCTGTTTCTGTTCCTCGGCTATCTTGTCTGGCTGGTCTGTATCGTTCTCTTTACGCTCTTTGCCTTTTTCCGTTTGATGGAGTGGGGTACCGTTGTTATCTCGTTGCTGCTCATTCTCTATAATAGTCTCGTCTGTTATCTCTTGCATCGTTGTTTCACCCTTATGAAGAGTTACAGTGAAGAGACTCATGTGCCTGTCACCTCAACCGCCCATTCTTTGGGCGCTGTGTCGATGTGGAGCATTGAGTGGATGCAGCTGCTGCGCAGCAGTCGTTTGCGAACCAGCTTTTTGGTTCTCGCTATCATGCTTCCACTCACAGCCTATCTGCAACAGGTGTCTCCGAGTCCTGATAACTTTCATGGCCTTGCCATCGATCCTACGTTGCTGTTGAGCATTGCCTTCCCCAGCATCCTTATGGCACAATGGGTGTTAGGCGTTGAGGCTAACTATTTCTCTGGCATCTGGACCAAGCCTTGGTCTGTTGAAGGCATCTTGCGCCGTAAGTATTATTTCTTTTGTATGATTTGCGTAGCGATGTCGCTCATCATGCTGCCGGCGGTGATTTGGTTGAATCTCTCGCTTTGGACGCTCATCAGCGTCTTGCTATTCTCTTGTGGTGCTATTCTCTTGCCGATGATGGCTACCTGCTTGTATAGCAGCCGTATAGACCTATTCGGGAAGGCGTTTTTTAATTATCAGGGAGGTAACAAACAGCTCAATGCAATGTCTTTGCTGATGTTCCTTCCGCTCGGCCTCTATTTTGTTCTTTATGCTTTTTTGCCTTTGCCCTGGGCTCATCTCGTAGTCAGTCTCATTGGTCTTTTGGCTTTTTCCCTGCATAGCGTTTATATTCACTGGATTACAAACATTTGGCATCGTCGCCGTTATGAAATCATGGAAAGATGGAAATAAAGATTGAACAACTCAAGAAAGTATATAATGGAAAGGTCGCGCTGAACCTTCCGGAACTGACCATCAAGAGTGGAGAACTCGTTGGTCTGGTTGGTAATAATGGGGCAGGGAAGACCACCCTCCTTCGTCTGATTCTTGACCTGATAAAAGCTGATGAGGGATATGTGCTTTCTGACGGCTTGGATGTATCACAGAACGAGGCATGGAAACACTATACAGGCTCGTTCATCGATGGTCGTTTTCTCATTGATTTCTACACGCCTGAGGAGTATTTCACTTTCATCGCACATCTTTATGGCATCACTGATGCTCAGCTCCACGAGCGCCTTGAAACGTTCCGTCCGCTGATGCACGATGAGATTTTAGGCACGCGTAAATTCATACGCGATTTCTCCGAAGGTAACCGTCAGAAAATCGGTATCATTGGAGCGATGATGATACGTCCAAAGGTGCTTCTTTTGGATGAGCCTTTCAATTATCTTGACCCTTCTTCACAGATGGTTGTGGCTCATCTCATAGAGGAGATGAACCAGACCCTTGGGACAACCGTAATCATCTCTTCCCACAACCTTTCTTTTGTATCTGAAATATCCTCACGTGTCCTTCTTCTTGAAAAAGGCTTGTTAATAGAAGATATTATTGATAAAGAGGATGTTGCTATAGATAAGTTAAATGCCTACTTTAAGAATGGTGTCGTCCTCTCATAGAAAAGAGGGTGACACCATTTGAATATTATTAACAAGTTCTTTTATTGTCGTTCCGCAGAAAAAGCGTACCTTTGCAGCGTTTTTAAATAAATAAGGTGTAAAATAACACCCTTTGTGATAAAGGAAGTGAAACGTTAAACGAATAAACGCTAAACGAATAGTAATATGGCATTGAAAATCGTTGTTCTGGCTAAGCAAGTGCCAGACACCCGCAATGTTGGCAAGGACGCTATGACTGCCGAAGGTACTGTCAATCGCGCTGCATTGCCAGCAATTTTTAATCCCGAAGACTTGAACGCGCTGGAACAGGCGTTGCGTCTGAAAGAACAGAATCCTGGATCTACAGTAGGTCTGCTCACGATGGGCCCTCCACGTGCAGGCGAGATCATCCGTCAGGGCTTGTATCGTGGTGCTGACACAGGCTGGCTGCTCACAGACCGCTTGTTTGCCGGTGCTGATACCCTTGCAACCTCTTATGCTTTGGCTACTGCCATCAAGAAGATTGGTGATGTAGATATCGTCATCGGCGGTCGTCAGGCTATTGACGGTGATACCGCTCAGGTAGGTCCTCAGGTGGCTCAGAAGCTGGGCTTGAATCAGGTGACTTATGCTGAGGAAGTGCTCTCTGTGAAGGATGGTAAGGCTACCATCAAGCGTGTCATTGACGGTGGCGTTGAGACCGTTGAGGCTCCTCTGCCCGTTGTGATCACCGTGAACGGAAGTGCTGCTCCCTGTCGTCCCCAGAACGCTAAGCTGGTGATGAAGTACAAGCGCGCTACCTGTCCGATGGAGCGTCCTGCTGAGGGTACAGCATACGACTATCTCTATGAGGAGCGTCCTGAGCTGACACTGAACCAGTGGAGCGTGGCTGATGTGGATGGTGATGTGAACCAGTGCGGTTTGAGTGGCTCTCCCACCAAGGTGAAGGCTATCAAGAACATCGCGTTCCAGGCTAAGGAGTCGAAGACTTTGACGGCTTCTGATGCTGATATCGAGGGAATGATCAAAGAATTGTTGGACGAGAAAATCATTGGATAACGAGATATGGCTAATAACGTATTTGTATATTGCGAAATTGAAGGTACTCAAGTACAGGAAGTATCTCAGGAGCTGCTGACCAAGGGTCGCAAGCTCGCCAATACATTGGGTGTTGAGCTCCACGCTGTGGTGGCTGGCACGGGCATCAAGGGTAAGGTTGAAGACCAGATCCTGCCTTTCGGTGTTGACAAACTCTTTGTCTTCGACGGCAAGGACCTGTTCCCTTACACCAGCGCTCCCCACACCGATATCCTCGTGAACCTCTTCAAGGAGGAGCAACCTCAGATCTGTCTGATGGGTGCTACCGTGATTGGTCGTGACCTCGGTCCCCGTGTCTCTTCCTCACTCACCAGCGGCCTTACCGCCGACTGCACAGAGTTGGAGATTGGTCCGTATGAGGACAAAAAGAACGACAAGGTCTATGACAACCTGTTGTATCAGATTCGTCCCGCCTTCGGTGGTAACATCGTGGCTACCATCGTGAACCCCGAACATCGTCCCCAGATGGCTACCGTCCGTTCTGGTGTGATGCAGAAGGCTATCTATGAAGGCAAGGCTAAGGGCGAAGTTGTTTATCCTGAGGTCAGCAAATATGTCTCTCCCGAAGCGTATGTTGTGAAAGTCCTCGACCACCACGTAGAAGCTGCCAAGCACAACCTCAAAGGTTCTCCCATTGTGGTTGCCGGTGGTTACGGTGTCGGTTCCAAGGAAGGTTTCGACCAACTCTTCCAACTCGCTAAAGTCCTTCACGGCGAGGTGGGTGGCTCTCGTGCTGCTGTAGATGCAGGATGGATTGACCACGACCGTCAGATTGGTCAGACGGGTGTCACCGTTCACCCGAAGGTGTATATCGCTTGCGGTATCTCTGGTCAGATCCAGCACATCGCTGGTATGCAGGACTCCGGCATCATTATCTCTGTCAACTCTGACCCCGATGCCCCCATCAATCGCATCGCTGACTACGTCATCGTTGGCACCGTAGAGGAAGTAGTTCCCAAGCTCATTAAATACTATAAGCAGAACAGCAAATAGTAAATTGTAAATCGTAAAATAGTAAATTAGAATGGCAAACTATTATAGTGATCATCCCGAGATTGGGTTCTATTTGAATCACCCCTTAATGGCTCGTATTGTTGAGCTGAAAGAAAAAGGCTTTGCAGACGCAAAGGAATTTGACTATGCACCCGTGGATCTTGGCGACGCCATCGAGAACTACAAGCAGATTCTCGACATCACCGGCGACGTGGCTGCCAATATCATTGCTCCTAACTCTGAGAGCGTTGACCTTGAAGGTCCGCACCTCGAGAACGGCCGCATGATCTATGCCAGCAAGACCTACGAGAACCTCGATGCTACCCGTAAGGCTGGCCTCTGGGGCGTTTCAATGCCTCGTCGTTACGGCGGTCTGAACCTCCCGAACCTCGTGTTCTCCATGCTTTCTGAGGTTATCTCTGCCTCCGATGCCGGTTTTCAGAACATCTGGAGCCTCCAGAGCTGTATCGACACCCTTTATGAGTTCGGTTCTGAGGAACAGCGCCAGAAGTATATCCCCCGCGTTTGCGCTGGTGAAGGCATGTCTATGGACCTCACTGAGCCCGATGCCGGTTCCGACTTGCAGCGTGTGATGCTGAAGGCTACCTTCGACGAGAAGGAGAACTGTTGGCGCTTGAACGGTGTGAAGCGTTTCATCACCAACGGTGATAGCGACATCCATCTCGTTCTCGCTCGTTCTGAGGAAGGTACCAAGGACGGGCGCGGCCTCTCCATGTTCATCTACGACAAGCGCAATGGCGGCGTGAACGTTCGTCACATCGAGCACAAACTCGGTATCCATGGTTCACCCACCTGTGAGCTCACCTATAAGAATGCTAAGGCAGAGCTTTGCGGCTCCACACGCCTAGGCCTGATTAAATATGTGATGGCCCTGATGAACGGTGCCCGTTTGGGTATCGCCGCTCAGTCAGTAGGTGTTGAGCAGGAGGCTTACAACGAAGGCCTCGCTTACGCTAAGGAGCGTCAGCAGTTCGGCGACAAGATTATCAACTTCCCCGCCGTCTATGACATGCTCTCTCGTATGAAGGCTAAGCTCGATGCCGGTCGTTCACTGCTCTATCAGACAGCCGCTTACGTGGATATCTACAAAGCTCTTGAGGACATCGAGCGCGACCGTAAGCTCACGCCTGAGGAGAAGCAGGAGTTGAAGAAGTACCAGCGCTTGGCTGATGCCTTCACCCCGCTGGCTAAGGGTATGAATTCTGAGTATGCTAACCAGAATGCCTACGATGCTATCAGCATCCATGGTGGTTCTGGCTTCATCATGGAGTACAAGAGCCAGCGTCTGTTCCGCGATGCCCGCATCTTCTCTATCTACGAGGGTACAACCCAGCTGCAGGTCGTTGCTGCTATCCGCTACATCATCAACGGCACGATGCTCCAGAACATCAATGAGATGGCGGAAAGCCTCACCCCCGCCTCTCCCGTGGGAGAGGGGCTCCTGAACAGAGTGAAGGCGCTCATTCCTGTTTACGAGGAGGCGCTCAATACCGTGAAGGCTATGGAGGACCAGGATGCCATCGACTTCCTGTCTCGTCGCCTCTACGACATGACTGCCGAGATAGTGATGTCCTTACTCATCATCCGTGACGCTGCTGCTGCTCCCGAACTCTTCGAGAAGAGCGCCGTTGTCTATGTCGGTATGGCCGAGGAGGATGTGGCTGGCAAGAGCGCTTATATCAAGAACTTCGACCCAGCAAGTCTCGATAACTTCAAAGCTGCTGAAGCATAATTGAGAAACTGAACATAATCATAGGAGACCTAAGTACATTGCTTAGGTCTCCTTTTCTTTTGACCTTCTCAGAAAAAAGTGGATTATGTGTTTTCATAAGAAAACCTGACATTTCTTTTGCATTCCGCTCACTTAATCGTATTTTTGCAGACAAAAGAAGAAGTATGATGAAGCTGAGTGTTATTGGTACAGGAAAGATTGTACATGAGGCACTGCCCATTATAGCGGCTACGAACGGCATCACACTGCGTAGCATTTGGACGCGAGAGCACTCGATGGCGAAGGCAGAGGCGTTGGCAGAGCAGTATGGGATTGCTGTGGTGACATCGGATTATGCTGCAGTGCTCGCCGATCCACAGGTTGATGCTGTTTATATCGCTTTGATTAACAGCGTGCATTATGTCTTTGCACGACAGGCGCTGCATGCGGGGAAACACGTGATTTTGGAGAAACCCGCCTGTCTCAGTTACAGCGAGTTGCTGGCGCTGGCCAACGAAGCCCGTCAGCGACATTTGATGCTCATAGAGGCTGTTACGCTCCTGCATCTGCCCGCTTTTCATTTACTTCGCACAGAACTGTTGCCACTATTGGGCACACTCCGCCATGTGGAGTGTAACTATAGCCAGCGTTCCAGCCGCTATGATGCTTATCTACGCGGTGAGGTGCTGCCTGCTTTTGACCCTGCTGCTGGCGGCGGAGCTTTGATGGACATCAATATCTACAACCTGCATTTTGTCCTTGCTCTTCTTGGGAAGCCGCAAGCGGCTAAGTATATTTGTCGTCGCGGTTTCAATGGTGTGGACCTCTCGGGTACGGCAGTACTGGAATACGGTGAGCAGACGGCTCTCTGCACAGGCGCCAAAGACACGGATGCTCCCAGCTTTGGCCTGCTGCAAGGCGACAACGGATGGTTGCGTATCGAGGGTTCTGTCAGTACGATGACTGCTATCACCCTTTGTCTGCGTGGTCAGCAACCTCAGTCGATTCCTTTGCCTCCGGTTTCACATCGTCTGGCGCCGGAGTTCTCGGTCTTCGCAGATCTTTTCCATCAGCAGGACTATACAACAATCAACCGTCTGCTCGACCATTCTTTGTTGGTCCTGCAGACGGTTGATGAGATGGTTTAGACGTAGTCTTGTTCTTACTTCACCGGCATCTTGTCGATGCGTGCCTGATGGCGACCGCCCTCGAACTCAGTGGCGAAAAACTCGTCCATGATTTTCGTGGCCATATCGGTATCGATGAAACGACCGGGCATCACGAGGACGTTGGCATTGTTGTGCTGTCGGATGAGATGGGCAATCTCAGGAATCCAACTCAAACCGGCGCGAATGCCTTGGTGCTTGTTCAATGTCATGGAGATGCCTTCACCAGAACCGCAAACGGCAATGCCGGGATAGCATTCGCCGGATTCGATGGCATTGGCCAACGGATGGGCGAAGTCGGCATAGTCACAGGAGGCTTCGCTGTTGGTGCCGAAATCTTTCCACGCGATACCGCGTGCATCTAAGTACGTCTTGACAAATTCTTTTAAAGGGTAGCCAGCGTGGTCACTGGCTAACCCTACTACTTTTATGTCCATTGTATTAAGCCAGGAGGCTTTTTACTTGGTTATACACATTCTCAGCGGTGAAGCCTAACTTCTCATCGAGCACCTTGTAAGGAGCTGAGAAGCCGAAGCTCTGGAGACCCCAAACAGTGCCGTCAGCACCAACAAGACCTTCGAGGTTCACGGGCAAGCCTGCAGTGAGACCGAATTTCTTCACGCCTGCGGGCAGGATAGCCTGCTGGTAGTCCTTCGGCTGGCTGCGGAACAGACCTTCTGAGGGAACGCTGACGATGCGCACCTTCACACCGTCCTTGCGGAGCAGCTCTGTGCCGGCCACAAGGGTGCTGACTTCAGAGCCAGAGGCAAGCAGGATGACATCGGGGTTCTCATCGGAGCCTGCCACGATGTATGCACCCTTACCAGCCTGAGTATAGTCATTGCCTGCGGGCAGGTCGGCAATGTTCTGGCGGCTGAGGATGAGGGCAGTGGGAGAGTCGGTGTTCTCCATTGCCAGACGCCATGCAGCGGTGGTCTCCTGTGCATCAGCGGGACGCAGCACAAGGGTGGAGTTCTTACCGTGGTGGTTCTTCAGCTTCTCCATGAGGCGGATCTGTGCTTCTTGCTCAACGGGCTCGTGGGTAGGACCATCCTCACCTACACGGAAAGCATCGTGTGTCCAGATGAACTTCACGGGCAGCTCCATGAGGGCAGCCATACGAACAGCGGGCTTCATGTAGTCGGAGAAGACGAAGAAGGTACCGCAAGCGGGGATGACACCGCCGTGCAGGGCCATACCGATGCAGCAGCAAGCCATGGTGAGCTCAGCAACACCAGCCTGGAAGA
>CAMZCM010000021.1 GCA_947305005.1 uncultured Prevotellaceae bacterium
ATATTTCTACCACCAAACCTTCCCTTGTCATCTTTTTTGTGTATTGTCTTGCGAAAAAGAAATTTCCTTGCCCATATAACAAGTATGCACCATTATAGAATTCCTCACATCCTATGCAATGGGTATGTTGAGCTGTTATAAAATCAGCACCACAATCAGCCATCCTGTGAAACCGTCTCCTAACCATCGGAGTTGGATATGGAAGATACTCAGCGCCACCATGGTATATAACTATAACATAATCATGTTTTTGTTTGAGTTCTTTAAGTTCATTGCATACGATGTATTCATCATACAAATTCACACCCGCTGTGTGCTCATCAGGAATATTAAAAAAAGTCTCGGAGACATTGTAAATACACACCTTTTTCCCCCCTAATGTCAGGCTTATATGCGTCTTTATATTATTTGAGTCTTTACCAGAACCGATATGTTGTATCCTTGCAGTTTCCAAGCATCTAATTGTATCTGAATACCCTTTGGGGCCATAATCCATGATGTGGTTATTAGCTAATGCAATTGCATCAACCCCTAAACTTTTAATAGCTCTTATCGTTGAAATAGGAGCTTTAAGAACAGGACCTATCTTTTCTTGCTGCTCAACAGCATCGGTCAACGCTCCTTCAAGATTGACCATAGAAAAATCTGCCTCACCGAATAGATGACATATCTCCTTGCCAAAGAGCTGTTGAGCATCTCCCGCTTCAAATATCGGAATATTTGTGGCGTTGGGCAAATAATCTCCACCAATAATTATTCGATATGTCTTATCTTTCATTTTCTTGAAAACTTTTTTCTGATTTTAGAAAACATGGGTGTAACAATACTTTTTGTATAAAGAAATGCTTCTGGTTTGAACAGAAAGGACCAGCCAGCATAGATAATGATGTATACCAACAATTTGATAAATCCGTCAGGATAGATTGAAAGATGACACAGCTCTGCTGTTTCATAGCTAATAGCAGCAACCATAGCAGCAACTGTCATAATAGGCAAGATGTCTATCAGCTGCTTCCACCATTTGTACCCGACATGTTTGGAAACCAAGGATATATTCACAAAATAGGAGAACCATGTGTTCAACACCATACCAAATAAAAGGCCATTCATTCCATATAAGACCAATCCACCCACAACGAAGCCAATTCCCACCGTTCGTTTGATAATTGTCCAAACAAACATCGTCTTACTTTTCCCTATGGCGGCTATTGACTGGAGATTGACTGACTGTAAGCAGAAAGCCAATCCTGCGATACAGAGCACCTGAAAATAGGGTACACTGGGGAGCCAGCGTTCAGAATATAGAAAAAGAAAGATGGGCTTGGCACACAACAGAAGAATGAACAACAGCGGGAACGTGATGTATGCAAGGGTCATCGTAAGCCGCTTAATCATGTTTCCCAATTGTTTTTTGTCATCTTGAACTTCTGCATATAAGGGATAGGTGACTTGCGTCAGGACTTGAGAGATGCTGTTCGAAGCCAGCTTTTCCGTTCCTTGAGCCTTGGAGTAGTAACCCATGGTGGACGAATTGTACACCTTTCCTATCAACAGCCCTTGTATTTGATTGCCAAACTGGTTAAGCAGATGTGTCAGGAACATATAGAATCCAAAGCTGAAGAGTTCCCGGAAGGACTGCCAGGAGAAAGTCAAGGCTGGTCGCCATTTCACGTAGAACCAGAAGGCAAGGGCCGGGATGCCCGCCACTAAAAGGTTCTGCGCCACCAATGCCCATACACCATAGCCCATATAGGCCATGATGATGGTGATGGTCAAAGAGATAACCGATGTCAGGATGGAAATGATGGAAAGCAACTTAAAGTTCAGTTTCTTCCTAAGCTGGTTGCGCTGAATGATATTAAAAGCGTAGATGAAGAGAACGATGCCTTGCACACGAAGGACATCACACAGTATCTCAATATCATAGAAACGGGCAATAGCGGGAGCTGAGGCGTAGAGGATAGCATACATCACGACAGCCATGCCAAGATTCCACCAGAAAATGGTAGAATAGTCCTCCTGTGTAGGCCGCTTCTTCTGAATCAGAGCAGAACCGAAGCCACCATCGATGAACGCCTCGGCCATCACCATGAAAATCATCAGCATTCCTATGCAACCATAATCATGGGGTGTGAGCAGACGTGCGAGAATGATACCAGAGATGAACTGGATAATTATCTTTGAGTATTTCTGCAAGGCTGTCCACACCATGCCTGCCGCTGCTTTTTGCTTGAGACTTTTCTGCTTTGTCATAGTGAGTTCGCTTGAGATGCCATTCTTACTTATTTGTAGCTTTGATGAGAATTAAACTAAAAGAAGGTGCTCAAAATGGTTATTTCGTTCTGGAATATTCGCGTAGCAACGTAGAAGAGATCCCTTCTGTTCTGGGGATGATAGCAACTTGTTTTCCGTTGGCTTCGCACCATTCCACCGCACGCTGAAAACCGGCGTGTATCTGGTCGGGACCTTTGGCAAAGACATCAAAGTCGATGTTCTGGATATCCTTATCCACATCCTTATAGACCACCACTTCATCCACCCACCGAACCGCACTCACCATAAACATGCGTTCTTCGGTGGTATAAATCATGTTCGTTTCTGGCTTATATTTGTGAATACAATCTCCATCCTGCACAGCTACAATCAGCTTGCATTCCTCCTTAGGAAACAGCTCCTTTGCATGTTTGAACAACAGAATATGTCCAATATGCAACATATCATATACTCCGACTGTCAATATGGTTTTCATAACTACAGATTGTTCTTGTAGGAATTTTGTTTTTAAGGTTCGCGTATGCATATATGCGCGAAAAACGACTGCAAAGATATTACTTTTTTTGAAAAGTCATATTTTTTGACGTAAAAAAGTACTATTTACAACGGAATGGCGGAAATTGAAGGATTTGAACAATTTTTATGAGACCTAACATAGATAAGGTGTAAATAGCTGTGGAAGAGTGGCTTGTCGATATAAATTCGTTTAAAAGACCTAACAAAGAGGTAACAAAGAGGTAACTGAGACCTAACTGAGAGGTAAGCTTTTTCACGTTCATGTAGTTCGCTCGTGATTCGCTGATTCAGCTATAATCATAAGCCAACGTCTTATTGGTGGGAACAAAATAGTCCCAGCGTGGGACTGAAATGGTCCCAACGTGGGAGTGAAATGGTCCCAATGTGGGAATTAATTGTATGATGGAGCTATGTAATGAAGGGAAAGCGGAGTGTGTGGGTCGGAAAGCACATAAGACAAGGTGCGAAAATAATAAATATTTCCGCACCCCTCTGTAATTTAAAAAATTAGACAGATTCCTAAGGCTTAATATTCATCCTCGTTGAAGAGGAAGTCTTCCTTGGTAGGGTAGTCGGGCCATACATCCTCGATGTTCTCGTAAATATCGCCTTCGTCCTCGATTTCCTGAAGGTTCTCAATCACTTCCAATGGTGCACCGCTTCGCACGGCATAGTCAATGAGTTCCTCCTTGGTTGCAGGCCATGGAGCGTCTTCCAATTTTGATGCTAATTCCAATGTCCAATACATATGATTAGGGTTGAGAGTTTAAAGTTTAGAGTTGAATGTTGACGGTTTTTTGTTGAAATCGGGCGCGAAGATAGGAATAATTTATGAGTTACAAAGTAGAATCGCGATTTATTTTTCTCTTTTATGCCAAATATTTTCTTCAACGTGGGCTGATTTGTTAATCTTTTTCGCTAAAGCGAAGAAGTAATCACTCAAACGATTTATGTATGCCAGTAATATGGTGTCCACCTCAGCTTCTGCTGCCAGCGCATGGATTAGACGCTCGGCGCGACGGCATACGGTTCGGCATACGTGGGCCTGTGCTGCCGCATGTGTGCCTCCGGGGAGAATGAATCCACGCCAGCCCGACAAGCCCTCTTCGGCGTCGTCGATGGCTTGCTCCAGTTCTTTAATGTCAGTTTGTTTCACACAACGTCCTGGACGCACTTCGTGTTCAGATGTGTCCGTCGCCAGCATTGATCCGATAGAGAAGAGAAGATTCTGAATTGTTGTCAGTAAAGCTTTGTCTGTTGCGTCATTCAGCTCGGACAGTAATAAACCGATTTGGGAATTCAGCTCGTCAATGGTGCCGTAGGCTTCAAGGCGGGGGTGTGTCTTCGGGACTCGCTGACCGCCGACCAGGCTGGTCATGCCTTCATCACCTGTTCGCGTATATAGATGGGACATTGTTGGAAGGGTTAAGGGTTATTGGTTAAGGGTTATGTTGTTAATTTGTTAATCTGTTAATCTGTCAAAAATTGACGATATAATGTTGTTTATGCAGACGGGGGGTGAAGAAGAGGATGCCGTAGGTGTAGAGATCGAAGGTCACGCCAGTATGGGTGGCCTCCTTGAGACATTGCCATAAGTCATGTGAGGCTTTGTCTGCATGTATGCCTTCAATGACCATTACGCCTTGCTCTGGCATTCGTGAAAGGAAGTTTTTTGCTTCCATCATCTGTTCATGGGCCACGAAAAGGAAGTCGGGAGCGTCCTTGACCCATTGCACATCTGGAACAGCTTGGGTGAGATACGCTTGCTCGATGGGACGGTCGCCTAAAATGCACATCGTGTGAGGATGTACATAGTTCCCTAAACGAAAGAGCAGCCGGCGGCACGTCAGCGGGTATAACCCTCCCCATCGCACCCACCAGGGATGTAAGTGGTTGAGCGTCTCGAAGGCGTAATAGGGTGTCCGTTCATAGACCACGTCGTTGATGAAATTAAAAGCGAAGGGAGAATGAACCCCATAGCCTCGGCGATGGCGGAAGCGGACGAACCAAATCCAAGGACGACGAATGAGCTTCATGGCCGCAAAGATAGCTATTTTTCATGAAAAACGAAGATTTATGCGTGTTTTTACATCTTTGTATTTGAAAAAGTGTATCTTTGTCGCCGTTTTGTTAGATAAACACCCAATTGTAAATTGTAAATAGAATTGTAAATTGTAAATAACATGATGAGAGAACTTACTTCAACAGAGATTCAGCGTCTGGAAGCACAAGGGTGTACGGCTGAAGACTGGTCACGCGTCAGTATTACAGATGAGGCAAGTCTTAAATATATCCGTCACACCCGTTTCTCGGGGGATATCCGTATCGGCTCTTTTCAGAAGAGCTTTGAAATGCCGGGCGGAATGCATAAGCATACGGGTATTTTCAGTGCGACGCTACACAATGTCACCATCGGTGATGACTGCTGCATAGAGAATATCAAGAACTATATTGCGAACTACGATATCGGCAACGATTGTTTCATTGAGAACGTGGATATCATCCTCTGCGACGGCCCTTCCAGCTTTGGTAATGGTGTCGAAGTGGCAGTGCTCAATGAAACGGGTGGGCGAGAGGTGACCATTCATGACCGCCTGACAGCTCACGAGGCTTATCTGGAGGCGTTCTATCGTCATCGCCCAGAGCTGATTAGCCGCCTCAAGCGTTTTGCTGCCGACCGTACGGCTGAATGTACCAGTGACCGTGGTACTATCGGTGAACATGTGACCATAGTAGATACTGGCTATATTAAAAATATGTACGTGGGCGCGTACGCGAAGGTTGAAGGAGCTGGCCGTTTGAAGAACGGAACCCTTAACAGCCGCCAGGAGGCCCCCATCCATATCGGCTATGGCGTGATTGCTGACGACTTCATTGTGCAGGATGGTTCCTCTGTGGAGGATTGCACCACACTGACTCGCGTGTATGTCGGACAAGCCTGCTCGCTGGGACATGGTTATTCCGCTTCGGACAGCCTGTTCTTCTGCAATTGTCAGGAAGAGAACGGTGAGGCCTGTGCTATCTTTGCAGGACCTTTCACGGTGACACACCACAAGTCAACCCTTCTTATTGCAGGTCTGTTCTCCTTTATGAATGCCGGCTCAGGCTCTAATCAGAGTAATCACATGTATAAGCTGGGGCCGATTCATCAGGGTGCTTTGGAGCGTGGCGCCAAAACCTCTTCGGATTCCTATATCCTGTGGCCTGCCCGTATCGGTGCTTTCTCACTTGTGATGGGACGTCACAGCAGTCATTCAGATACCAGCGACCTTCCCTTCTCTTATCTCATAGAGAAAAACGGTGAAACCTATCTGGCTCCTGCCGTGAACTTGCGTAGTGTCGGTACGGTGCGTGATGCACAGAAATGGCCTAAGCGTGACCGTCGTCACCCCGAAGGCCGCATGGACCAGATCAACTATAACCTCCTCTCCCCTTATACCATTGATAAAATGTTCCGCGGCCTTCGCGTTCTTGAGGAGCTAGAGCGCCTCAGCGGACCTACCAGTGATGTCTATGCCTACCAGAGTGCTAAGATCAGCAATAGCTCGTTGCATCGTGGTCAGGAACTATACCGCATCGCTATCGAGAAATTCTTGGGCAACTCCCTGATCTCCCATTTAGAGCGTACGGATTGCTCATCAGCGGAGAGCGTGCTTGACAACCTGAAGCCTTCACATACCCGTGGACGTGGCGTATGGGTGGATCTTGCCGGACTCATTGCTCCTAAGGAACTGGTGAACGCGCTGCTTGACGATGTGGAAGCTGACAAGATTCATAGTGCCGAAGAGTTTGACAAGGCTTTGCGTCAGTTGCACGAAAACTATTATAAATACGAATGGACGTGGGCCTATGAGAAGATGCTGGAGTATTTCGGCCTTTATCCCGATCGCATCACGATTGATGATCTCATCGCTATCGTCCGTCGTTGGCAGGATAGTGTTGTCCGCCTGGATAAGATGCTCTACTCAGATGCCAAGAAAGAGTTCTCTCTCTCAGCCCATACGGGCTTCGGCTTCGATGGCGCCAGCCAGCGCACAGTGGAGTCCGACTTTGAGCATGTGCGTGGTGAATTTGAGACCAATCCTTTCGTCACGGAAGTACAGGCACACATCGAGCGGAAAACCCAGTTGGGCGAACGTATGATTGCGATGTTAAAAGGGTTATAGCTACACTTATTATAGTTAAATAACGTTAACGGAACCAAAATATTTGTATAATCATGACCGCTCGTATTACGTGAGCGCTTATCTTTGAAGCCCAGAAAGTGGCATTTATGCCATTTCTCCACAAAAATAGGAATTAAATTATTTATGTTTTACTAACTTAACTATTTATTAATTATGAAGAAGATTTATCTCCTTTTCGCAATGTTGCTGGGATGTTTCAGCTCGGCAGCGTATGCGCAGCTCTTTAAGTGGGTGGCAGATGAAGAGAATCCGCTCATTGTGGATGTAGAGCAGTTCAGCAGCCCTTATTCTGATTCGGGCGAGGGTAACTTCTACTCCCTGATTGACAAATTGGATGAGTGCCCCGATGATCAGCATCCAGGCAATGACTTCTGGCATTCCAACTGGCACAATGGCGATCAGCCAGCTGGTACACATTATTTCCAGGTAGATATGTCTTATGTGGAAATGCCTGATGAGTATTCCGGTAATATCGTGTTCGTATACACCCGCCGTTCGAATGCTGACAATGACCACACCACCAAATGGCGTGTGATGGGAACCAATGACCCGGATGCAGAAAAGGATGACTGCAAGAAATTGGCAGACATTGAGACTCCATTCACGTCAAAAGACGAGACCTTAACGTCTGATACAATCAAGTATAACCCTGACAAGTACCAATACTTGCGTTTCTACTCAGAAGAGCAGTATCCCAATAGTCGTGGTTACTTCCACCTCGCCCGCTTCCAAATCTATCCTGCTATGAAGGAAGAATTGGATCCTTGGGAGGTGAAGTTCGAGGAACTGGATGCTGCTTGGCAGAAGTATTGGGGTTATGTCGATGAGTATGGCTTCGAGTTTGATGACCAGATCGGTGATGAACCGGGTATGTTCAACGAAGACGCCGTTCTGGCATTCGTCAATTACTTGTATGACGTTCAAGAGGCTTACGAGAGGACTGATTTCAATTCTGACAACGTGAGCGTTGATAGCATGCAGGCCATGATTGATGGCATGGAGCCTCTTTTCCAGGCTGCTATTGTCAGAAATCCCCTCTCGCTTGCTGATGGCTACTATAAGATTCGTGGCGCTTTGGTTTATACCAACGACGGTGAAGAGGTTCAGAAATTCATGTACGGCGTTCTTGACAATGGTAAGTACTATGCTCGTTGGAATACTCCCGACGAAGAGACTCCTGAATGCTACTACTTGTGGAAGCTGACAAACAAGGGAGATGGTACATACGACCTTGTTAACTGCGCTACGGAATCTCGATTGGATTCTATTTTCCGCTCTCAAGCCGTGACAATGTCTGAGAATGACTATCCCATTGCAATTGATATCGCTTGTAACATGGAAGGTACTCCTCTGGTGAACATCCGTCTTGCCGTTCAGGAGGCCGACAATTACTTCTATGCTCACCAGGCTGGTCACAATAATGGACAAGGTGTTGGCGGTGACATCGTAGGTTGGTCACGTTCCTCTACCATTGATGGCACTTCCTGTGGCGGCTCTGAATGGATCTTTGATGCTGTAAGCGCCGATGATGCTGCTACTATCATTGAAGAGTATGAAGCTGTTGCTAAGAAGCATGAAATCATGGTGGACGATTATAAGTCGAAGCTGAAAGACGCTAAGGCTAAGTTGCCCATTGCTGTGGATGTGAATACCGTGAAATTGATCACCAGCGCAGAACAGATGAGCAGCCCCTTCAGCCAGAACGATCTTGGTGGTGCAGATGGTGGCAACCTCAAAGATGGTGTGTTGATTGATGGTAAGACCGATACTTATTGGCATAGCGTATGGAGCGGAAGCAACGTACCTGAAGGCAGACATTATCTCCAGGTTGAAATGCCTGAGGATTTCGACGATGCACAGGATATTTATATTCAGTTCACACGCCGTAATACCAACAACAACCAGATTACCAGCTGGCTGATCCGTGGTACAGATGATCCAGAGGAAACTGAGGAAGAGAATTGCGAAGAGCTCTTCACCTTTGAAACTCCTTGGCACTCTGATAATCAGACGGAATCATATGCTTCAGAATCTTTCAACACGAACGGTTGGAAGTACATCCGCTTCTACAATAATGGCACAAATAGTGGTAGCGCATTCTTCCACATGTCTGAACTGCAGCTCGCTTATGATGTAGATAATCCCAACTCTCAGTACAAGGCTATGGGTGAGATTGCCACCAACTTGGAATCTATTATTGAAGAGCAGGCTGAGATTGACTTGAAGGAACTCACAGAGGACGAGTATAACACGTTTGTTGCTGCTTACAATGCCTTCATTGAGAAGTTCGTAGATCCTACAGAACTCCGCGCTGCCATCAAGCAGTATGAGAGTAAGACCGCTGAAGTCGCTGTTGGTACAAATCCTGGCTTCTGGCCGAATTCCAGCACCGCTGACGCTTTGAACCAGACGATAGCTGACGCTAAGGCTTACGACGAGGCTGGTGACTATCTGCCTGCTACGAGCGAGGACTTCATCGCAACCATGGAGGCTCAGGCTAAGGCTTACGACGAGGCTCCCCTCAAGATTCAAACTGGTAAGTGGTATCGCTTCCGTTTCGGTACTGAGGAGGAATACGATCAGTACGGTTGGGCAAAAGCTGGCAACTTCGCTAACTACAGAGTGGTTGACGAGGATACCGTAAGTGATACTCCTATCAATGAAGCCCTCTTCGGCAAATACTTCACCGTCGCTAAATGGGAAGATGTGGAGATTGACCTTGATGATAATAGCAATCCTGTGAACGCTCATGTCATTGTGCCGATTGACAAGAACGAAGTTGCTTTGAACAACTATGTCTTCGCTGATGATTGGGCTGACATTGTAGATCCTGATATGGCTCTCTTCCGCTTCGTGAGCATCGGCGACACCGCATACGCTATCCAGAACAAGGCTACGGGTCTCTACATGCAGCGCAAGCCTGAAAGTGGTGACATCCGCATGACCATTCACCCGTCCCTCTTCTCACAGCAGATTAATGGCTACGGTCAGAATGTGTTCTTCATCAAGAACCTTGACAATGCGAAGGTAAGTCCTCTGCACATGGCCCAGAGCTACAATATCTTGACCTCATGGGGTAACGAAAGTGGTTCCGGTTACAAGGATGCTGACGGCCGTCGTGGTTCCTTCTTCGTTGAGGAAGTTGCAGATGTGGAAGCTGGTTATCAGGCACCCACAGAGACTCGCTTCAAAGCTTATCCTGGTGAATATAGCATGCGTTGCTATCCTGTCACTGTTACTATTCCTGCTGAGGATGGTGAGATGTGGAGCGTTGTCAGCATCGCTGATCGCACTGCTGCAGATCCTTCTGACGATGAAAGCGTTGAGACTGCAACCATCAATCTTGTCAAGGTTGAGAATAATACAGCTGTTGCCGGTCGTCCGTTCATCTTCATCCAGGGTGGCCATGAGACAGAATATGAAGAGCCCGGTGATGAGGACGAGCCCGAAGTGGTTCACCTCTCCTATCAGAACGACCTCGTTGCTCAATACCAGACTGATGGCCTGTTGAAGGGCGTCTTTGCTCAGACAGCTCCAGGTGAGGGTGCTATTATCCTCAAGGCTGATGGCTCATATACCGTCACAACCAACGCTACCAAGGTTTCAACTGATGCCGCATACATCTCCGATGGTGAAGGTGGTCCGTTTGACAGTGAGGTTGACCTGGCTATTGAGTTTACAGGTGGTCCGGATGCCATTGCTGCTACACTGGCAAAGGTTAGCGCCAACGGTGAGATTTACACTGTGGATGGCCGCCTCGTCAGCAAGAATGGTAACCTGAACACCATCAATGCTCTGCCTAAGGGTTCTTATGTAATCAACGGTGTAACCGTGGTGAAGAAGTAACTTCTGAGCATTTAATCACATGAAGGGAGGCAGCCCAAACGGGTTGCCTCTCCTTTTTTTGCATATTTTTACTATTTTCCTTGCTCATGTCGGGATTTAGCCTTACTTTTGCTCCCACAACTAGCTAATCAATACTACTATGAAACGTCATCGACTTTTTTTAACGACTTTGATAACCGCAATCCTCACGCTCGTGGGAACAATGACAATCAGCGCAGAGGATTTCGCTACCGGACTGGTACGCCTGAAGAATAAGCGCACATCTAATGCCTGTCTGACTACGACCGAGTCAGGTAAAGCTGTAGGTGCAACCCGTAATGTGAACCAGATTAGTCAGGTATGGGTGCTTCTCAAGGACGGAAGCGGTTATACCCTCCGCAGTGCTAATACGGGTGAATTCCTGCAACCCGAGTTTAACACGCCCGCTGCTGGAAAGGCGACTCTTTACATCCAGAAAAGCCCGAACAACACGGGTACACAACAGTATGTCAACATTTCATCCAAGAGCGACTTTAGCGGACAGTCCTGCTTGAACCTGAATGGCGATGGTAAGGGCATCTACAAATGGAGCTATGCTGGAGATGCCGGAAGCGACTGGCTCATAGAAACCGTTGATAATTTTGATCTTGAAGAGATTCGCCAGAAGCTTATGGCTATGTATCCCTATGCCAGTGAGCTCAGTGAAGGCAAGTACTATCGTATCATCTCATATTATGGCCGTGCACTTGTAGATGTTGAGGAGCAGGGGGGCGATGTGAAAACCCAGCCCATTGATGCCAATGATATTGCCCAATATTGGACGCTTGCCAAGGATGGCGGCAACTGGAAGTTCCAAAATGTTCTGACACAGCGTTATATTCAACGCCAGACCACGACGAGTGCTCCTTATCACACAACGACACCTGAGAACATTGAACAGTTTAATTTGAATGTATCATTTACGGCGAAACTGTTAGACAGTGGTGGTTGGGATTATTATTGGACAATCGCAGCCCCAGGTGATAGTCGGGGCTTCCATGATGCGGAGGGTCAAGGCCATAATATGGTGCTCTGGTCCACCAGCGCAGGAGCCAGTGTCTGGCAGTTCGAGGAGTGTGAGGTCTCTCAGGAGGCTATTGATGCTGCCCGTAAGGACTTCGAAGAGTATGGCGAGATTCAGGCTGCTTTTGCCGAGTTGCAGAAGCAGCAGAGCGTGCTGCAGAGTGCCATTGATTCTCTCTTTGAGGACAAGGCTTGTACGATATTAAAGGAGGATATTGCTGCCCTCAGCGATGATGAGCTGGCGCTCAATAATACTTTCTCAGCTTTGACTGATGACATGAAGGCGATGGTGCTGAAGGTGAAGAACAATACTTGGCAGTCATATACGAATGGCGACTACACCGCCGACTACGAACGCTTCTTCCGCATCGCCGACTATAAGGTCTATAGCAACTATATCACCATGGCGAATGCTAATAACTTCACCATGAGTAATTACTTCGGTCGTCTCTCGGGTCCTACGGGCATCGTTGCCAACAAGGGTGAGGTCATCTATGTTTATGTGGATGCTAATCCGAATGTGAAGTGTGACCTGTTGTTGGAAGCCGTTTCAACCACAGGCGTTGCAGGCAATCATCCAACGGGAGCTCAGACACCGTTGAAGGCAGGTCTTAACTTGTTCCAGTTCATGGATCAGAAGATGCTTTATATCCTCCATCAGGTGAAGGACGGGACGACAGGTGATGCAATGCGCCTCGAACTCTATCCCGATATCAAGGTTCATATTGAAGGCGGTACACTCAATGGCTATTGGGATGCCACACGCGGCATGACGAACGCTGACTGGAAACTTCTGCAGAAAGAACTGCTGAAAGCAAGTCCTTTCCTGAACCTGAAAACCAATCACCTTGTGTTCCAAATGGACGCAAATCTGGTGAAACAGGCAGAACCCAATGAGATGGAAGGCCTGATGCGTGTTTGGGATAAGATTGTAGAGAATGAGGACCGTTTTATGGGTGTCGAGGATTTTGAAGGCAAGTACAATAATATATGGAATGCCTTTAGCGGTGCCAGCTCCTATATGCACGCCTCGACTTATGGAACATGGTACACCGAGAGCACTATCTCTTCCATCATGAATTACAAGAATATGACGAATGGTGGTGGCAACCTGTGGGGCCCGAGTCATGAGATAGGACATAACCATCAGGCCAGCATCAATGTCATCGGCACGACGGAAAGCTCCAACAATCTCTTCTCGAACATCAACACCTTTGAGTCCGGTATCCTCAATTCCCGTCGTTACTATCCCCACAAGAACTTTGAATACATGGTTGACGGTACTCCGTGGTTGGAACGTAATATCTGGATGACGACGGGTATGTTCTTCCAGCTCTACCTCTACTTCCATGTTCAAGGTCACGATCCCAATTTCTATCCGAACCTGTTCCGCCAGATGCGTAAGAATCCTATCAATAAGTGGAGCGGTCCGGGTGGCACAGGTGCGACATCGTATGGAAAGGATGACTACTTGCATCTGGCTAAGATGATCTGTGACGTGGCACAGGCTGACCTTTCAGAGTTCTTCGAGGCATACGGTATGTTCATTCCCGTAACCAAGCTGGAAGTCGGCGATTATTCCAATTATACAGTCACCACCACCAAATCGCATATCTCTAGCGCTAAGAGATATATGCAGAAATACGAGAAGAAGCTCGGTAACATCATGTTCATTGATGATCGCATCATCAAGAAAGAGGCTGTCGCCGATAATATCTTCGGCTGTGAGCCGGCTTCAGATGGTTACAAGCGCGCCAACGAGGAATATCCTTATCTGATGTCTTCAGCAACTTCTTCATACGTTGGCGGTGACTATGAATCGTTCACGGAGGATGCCGTTCCCGTTACCGATGACTGGTACAAACTCTCGGCAACAGGTAAGACCATCACCTTCCAAGGCACGAAGAACTATGCCGGACATAAGTTCTATGATGCTTCAGGCAATCTGATTTGGGCTACCAATAAGCGTTCAGTTTCTTTGCCTCAGTGTGTACTGGATCTGGGTGTCGAGAACGTCACCATCATGACAGCTAACTATGATATGACCGACACGCCTTGTCTCAACGTAGATCCTACGACAGTACGCGATGTCCAAACGGGCGAGGTTGAGGGATTGAGCGGCAAGGAAATCTACGATCTCACCGGTCGTCCCGTGAATCAAGTAAAGCGTGGTATTTATATAGTTAATGGAAAAACAATCATTCTTTAATTATCTCAGGAAGCCCGCCTTCGGGTGGGCTTCCTTTTTTCTCCTCACGTGGCTCTGGGCTGCGTGGTGGATGGGCGATGCTTTTCGTGTGACACGCGAATATTCGTTTTTCGCCTTTGATACCGTGCTCATGCACGGTATTTGGCAACAATCATATGGGCTCCTCTGGATCATAGGTAGGGCGCTATTAACGCTCTATCGTTGGCCTGTTATCGGTGGGCTGATGGTCGCTCTGTTATTAACGGGTGGCTCTTGGCTGGTGGCCTACTGCCTTCGTCTGCGTCCAGACTCCCGTTGGCACTTCCTTGCTTTCATTCCCGCTATCGCATGGATGACATGGGTGGCATGGATAGGACTGAACATCTACTATCAGGCGGAGCCTGGCCGCACTTTAGGTGTGCTGTTCTTAGGTGTACTCGTTTGCGCGATTGATGCGTTTATCATCTGGACCTTCAAAGGAAGAAGAACCACCCCCCGAAAGGTAACCGCTCCCTCCCTGATAGGGAGGGCGGGGGGAGAGTCTCTTCTGCTCCTGCTTTTCCTGCTTCCCTTTGCAATCACTCATATTCGCCATCCTTACCAGCGTCCTTACACTCAGATGCAGGTGCAGTTGATGAATGAGGACTGGGCTGGAATCGTGAAGACGGCACAGGATCATGCTGAACTGAGCTATCGCCCGTTGGCAGCTAACTACGCTATCGCTCTGATACACACGGGACATCTGGCCGATGCCCTGTTTGAAATCCGTATGGATTATGACTCGCTGTATCTTCAAAGCTATAGCGGAATGGGTGATGTGGGTTCTGACCTATACACCATCGACTGTGATTATCATGCTGGCCTCTTTCGGGCAGCGACGCACAAGGCTGTGGAGCATTTGACCATGATGGGTCCGACATTGTTTTCGCTCAAACATCTCACACGCTTAGCTTTATTGGACTATGACTGGGAGTTGGCGCGTAAATATCTATTCGTTCTGAAGCGAGCACCTTTTGAGAGTGCTTTCGTGAAACGTTATGAACCGATGCTCGGAAACACTGGTGCGGTAGAGGCGGATCCTGTGTTTGCACGTTTACGCAGGACGGAACCGATGACAGACAGTTTTGAAAGCCAGTATGAGGCTCCTGCATTCTTGGGATATACGACTTCGCTGATGGCCGGTCGTTCTATGGATGCCTTGACACAGAGCCTGATGGCGTGTCTCTATAGTAAGCGTATGCCCGATTTCTTGCTGCGATGTCAGCCACTTGTGGGTACACAACCGCCTCGCTCCATAGCAGAGGGCTTGGTGACACAATCATTGAAAGAACCCAACATTCTCAAGGCTTTCCCGCAGTTGCAGATGAATGCGCAGGTCTATCAAGGTTTCATCCGTTCCAACGAATCGGCCTTCAAGGATCGTCCAGCCAATGCACGACGTCTCTTTGAGCAGTACAAAGGCTACTATCCCTACTACTATTTCTTCGGCAATCTCAAAGCGACACGTAAACGCGATGACGCAAACACGACTGGCTGGAAAGCTGGTGTGAACTGAACGACCGGAAATCATAGCGTATAATGGAACATAAATCTGATATAAATCAGAACATCAATCAATCTTCGAAAAAATAAAATTAGGAGATTCCTGCAAGAAAGTGTTATATTGTACAGAAGATGAAAAAATGAAGTCATATGTTTATTTGATATTGAGCGTCATTGCGCTCACAGGTTGTAGCCCTTCAGCTACGATTCCCACGTCTTTCACCGAGACCTCGGATTCTCTGGCGATTTATCCCGACTACCGTGACGTGACCATCCCTCCGAACATCGCACCGCTGAACTTCATGGTGACGGACGCAGCAGCCACAGAGTATGTGGTGACGGTGGGCGATTTGGTTTGCGGCGCCGGCAAGGATGGCAAGATAGACATGGACAGTGTGGCGTGGCGCGAGGTCTTGACCGATGCGAAGGGCAAATCCCTTTCTGTGAATGTCTATGCCCACCGTGCATCGGGTTGGGTACACTATTCTCCGTTCACCCTTGATGTGGCAGAAGAGGAGATAGACCCTTACCTCAGCTATCGTCTCATTGAACCTGGTTATGAACTTTACCGACAGTTAGGCATCTACCAACGTAACCTCACCAACTTCACTGAAGAGCCTATCTACGAGAACAACCGTACGTTCAGTAATGAAGATAACCACTGTATCAACTGTCATAATTACCAAGCTTATGACACAGACAGAATGCTCTTTCATGTCCGCGCCGGTCATGGCGGTACAATCATTGTTCATGGCAAAGAAGCGCGCAAGATAGGTATCAAACACGATAGTATTCTCACCTCGGGCGTCTATCCCTCGTGGCATCCTACCATGCCTCTTGTCGCTTTCTCCACGAATAAGACGGGACAGGTGTTCCACATGTACCATCCCGAGAAGATAGAAGTGTTGGACGAGGCCTCAGACCTCCTGCTTTATGATGCAGAGAAAAACACAGTACGTCATATCTTCCACACCAAGGATAACATGGAGACGTTCCCCTGCTGGGCTCCCGATGGTAGCCGTCTGTTCTACTGCTGCGCAAAGATGCCTGCCTCGTTGTTAGGCGAGCATACGCCGATGGATCTTGCACTACGCTACGATAGCCTGCTCTATGATATCTACTCCATGCCCTTCGATGCTGAGACATGTACTTTCGGAGAACCGCGTCTCGAGGTAGATGCCAGTGGCATCGGACGCAGTACCAGTGTGCCCCGAGTCAGTCCCGATGGCCGTTACCTACTCTATACCCTTGGCGACTATGGACAGTTCCATATCTGGCATAAGAGTTCTGACCTGTATGTGAAAGCGTTAGAATCCGCTCCACTCTCTGGCGATAGCGAGGTGCGTCCCATGACGGGGACGCAAGAAGAGGGAATCCGTCCTTTGACAGCAGCGAATAGTCCTGATGCCGACAGCTATCATACATGGTCTTCCAATGGTAGGTGGATTCTCTTTGTCAGCCGTCGCCTTGACCATAATTATTCCCGTGTCTTCATCTCCTACTTTGACCGTGAGGGGCGCGACCATAAGGCTTTCCTGTTGCCGCAGCGAGACCCGGAGTACAATACGTTGCTACTCAAGAGTTATAATGTACCTGAGCTGACCAAGCGCGCCGTGCAGGTGAACATAGAGACGTTAAAACACGTGATCTACCACACAGACCCCGATCCCGCTACCTATCAACCCTAAGACGGTAATCAACAATAAAAAAAGACGTCAATCATCGTCAATCTTAAACGTCAATCTTCGAAAATAACAATAAAAAGAAATAATAATAATATAATTATTATGGTCCTTAGTTCGTTAGTTTGAATAAATATATGATTGACGTTTAAGATTGACGGAGATTTACGTCCTCATAAATCAAAACGAGAGAATGATTTCCCGACGTGTTATTAGACACATTAATATTTTTGAATAGATGATGGATATAAGAAACGGTAAGAATATGATGCGCTGGCTGTTTACGTCACTTTTCTTCCTTCTCGTTTGGCTGTGGGCTTCATGGTGGATGGGAGATGTGATGCGTATTGCCTATGAGCGTTCGTTCATTGCAGCTGACGCGACCCTGATGCATTGGTTATGGCAGAAGTCTTTTGGTTGGCTCTGGATTCTCGGTCGCGCTTTGCTGACATTATACCGTTGGCCTATAGTGGGTGGACTCTTTGTAGCCGTTATGCTGACCGCCGGCTCATGGCTGATTGGCGTCTGTTTGCGTTTGCCTCAACGATGGCGCTGGGTCCGGTATCTGCCTTCAGTTTGCTGGATGTTGTGGACGGCCAAGGAAGGTCTCAATCTCTTCTATATGAATGAACCTGGACGCGTGCTTGGTGTCCCGTTCTTGGTCTTGGTTGTTCTCGCCATGTTGGCGGGTATCGTAGGGAGACTCTATCAGGGAGGGAGCGCTCACCGTTCAGGAATAGAAAACAAACAATGCTCAACATCAAAAGTATTCACTCCCTCCATGATAGGGAGGGTGGGGGGAGAGTCCCTCTTGATCTTCCTCTGCTTTTCCATTCCTGCATTCTACCTTAATTATCGTCATCCATATTTGCGTCCTCTTACCAAGATGCAGGTACAGTTGTTGAATGATGACTATGAGGGGATGTCACGCACAGCTCATGAACATGCTTCCATCGGTTGTCGTCAGATGGCTGGCTACTATGCCGTCGCCCTTTCCCGCACAGGACATTTGGCAGACCAACTCTTCGATATCAAACTGGAATTCGACTCCCTCCATACTTATGGATTTCAAGGTGAACCCAATGAGTGCCTGAATTATCATGTTATTGATTGTAACTTTTTTGCCGGTTTGATTCGTGCTGCACGTCATTATGTCGTTGAAGACCTGACGATGAGTGGCCCTTCGCTCTATAATTTGAAATACATGGTGAAGATTTCTCTGATTGAAGGAGATTGGGCGCTGGCACGTAAGTATCTGCATGTTGTGCGTCAGGCTCCTTTTGAGGGCGATTTCATCGAGAAATATGAGCCAATGGTCGGGCACTTCGATCGTGTTCAGGCGGATCCGGAACTGGCAGCAGTCATCAAAGTGCTTCCGTCCTACCATACATTGGAACAGATGCATGTGAAGCCTGGTTTCTTGGGCTATTATGTCGATTTGAAGGAGTTTAAGACACGCGAAGCACTTGAGTGGAGCACCGTCGCTTGCCTCTATGCAAAACGAATGCCGTCGTTCTTGCAACGTTGCAGAGGTTATGTTGGTAGTATGCCCCCAAGTTCTATTGCCGAGGGACTTCTCATTAAGGCGTATGCAGAACCTTCCATCTTACAGGCTTTCCCGCAGCTGGAATTGGGCATCAGCCGCTACGAGCTCTTCATGCAAGATGCGAAGCCTTACTTGGACGACCGTGAACGAGGTGGTGAAGTCCTTTTTGAGAAGTATAAAGGTTACTATCCCTATTATTACCTCTTTGGAAATATGCGTTCTACTCGCAAACCCAATGACGGCGAACAGGAGCATAACAAAGCTGGTGTGAACTGAACGACCGGAAATCATAGCGTATAATGGAACATAAATCTGATATAAATCAGAACTTAAATAAATGATTATAAGAGATTTACGTTTAAGATTGACGCAAATTGACGTCTTTATAAAAACAACATGAGAGAGAATTATTCGATATATTATTCGACGTCAATCTGCGTCAATCTTAAACGTCAGTCTTCGAAAAAATAAAATTAGGAGATTCCTGCAAGAAAGTGTTATATTGTACAGAAGATGAAAAAATGAAGTCATATGTTTATTTGATATTGAGCGTCATTGCGCTCACAGGTTGTAGCCCTTCAGCTACGATTCCCACGTCTTTCACCGAGACCTCGGATTCTCTGGCGATTTATCCCGACTACCGTGACGTGACCATCCCTCCGAACATCGCACCGCTGAACTTCATGGTGACGGACGCAGCAGCCACAGAGTATGTGGTGACGGTGGGCGATTTGGTTTGCGGCGCCGGCAAGGATGGCAAGATAGACATGGACAGTGTGGCGTGGCGCGAGGTCTTAACCGAGGCGAAGGGCAAATCCCTTTCTGTGAATGTCTATGCCCACCGTGCATCAGGTTGGGTACACTATTCTCCGTTCACCTTTAATGTGGCAGAAGAGGAGATAGACCCTTATCTCAGCTATCGTCTCATTGAACCTGGTTATGAGGTCTATTTACAATTGGGTATCTATGAGCGCAACCTCACCAACTTTGATGTCAAAACCATCTATGAGAACGACCGTGAAGTCAAGTCCGGGGAGGGCCATTGCATCAATTGTCACCAGTTCCAGAACTATGATACAAAACGCATGTATTTTCACGTGAGAGAGAATCATGGCGGTACCATTGTCACCCAAGGCAAAGAGGCTCATAAGATCATCATCAAGCATGATAGCATCATTGCTTCTGGCGCTTATGGCGGCTGGCATCCCACGCTCCCTCTTGTGGCTTTCAGTAGCAACAAGACGGCCCAGTTCTTTCATTATCACTTCCCGGAGAAAATAGAAGTCTATGACGGTGTCTCTGATATCATCCTCTACGATGCTGAGCATAACACTGTCAGGAATATTTTCCATACATCCGATTATTTCGAGACGTTCCCCACTTGGTCGGCTGATGGCACCCGTCTTTTCTATTGTGTAGCTCGCCTGCCGAAGTTCGAGTATGAACAAGGGAACTATAATGAATATGAGGCCAAGCTCGTCATGCGCTACGACAGCCTCCTGTATGACCTCTACTCCTTGCCCTTTGATACCGTCACTTATACCTTCGGTGAGCCCCGCCTTGAAGTGAATGCCAGTGCCGAGAATCGGAGTGCCAGTGTGCCACGTGTCAGTCCCGACGGTCGCTATCTCCTTTATACCCTCGCACGTTGTGGTCAGTTCCATCTCTATCATAAGGATGCTGACCTGTGGGTCAAGGATCTGACAAAGGAGTATGATAGTGAGGAACCCTCTGTCAATTCCTATCCGCTCGCGGCGACCAATTCTCCTGACGTAGATAGCTATCATGCATGGTCTTCTAACGGACGATGGATGGTTATTAGCTCACGTCGTGACGATGGCGACTTCACTCGTACCTATATTGCTTACTTCGACAAACAAGGGCAAGGCCATCGTGCTTTCTTGCTGCCCCAGCGCGATCCCGAATATAACCTGTTGCTGCTCAAGAGCTATAATGTGCCGGAACTGACGAAAAATCCTGTGCAGATAAGCCCCGAACAATTCAAGCATGTCATTTCCCATACAGACCCCGATCTCGCTACCTATCAACCCTAAGACGACAATCAACAAAAAAAGACGTCAATCATCGTCAATCCTGAACGTCAATCTTCGACAAATAAATATGATAGTTTCTGGCCTGAATAAAAATAAATATATGATAGATGTGGATTGACGTCTTTATAAAAAACAAAATGAGAGAAAGATAAACGTCTTATCGCAGGTTCAGGCGGAAGAGAAGCAGGAGGTCTGGCTTCCATGAACCGTTGATCTGCGTGGGACCAGACGAGATGACATTGCGGTCACGATAATGTGTAATGCCCGCTTTCAGTTGTAGCTGAAAGCGGCATTTGTCTTGATATGTACCGGTGTGCCAGCGTAGAGTAGCGATGAATCGTTCTCCCTTTCCGTAGAGCATCTGTATTCCGAAGACCTGTGTGAGGGTAGGCTCATAGAAATAAAGACGGCTGTTGTAATCTGCTGTGGAGAACCATACGAAAGCGCATGAGCCACTGATAGGGGAGGAGGCGGGTTTGTAGTCTATGCGCGGCATGAGAGCAATACCAGTAGAGCGTTCATCAGTAGCAGGTTGCATGAAATGATGTAGGAAGGTGGAGGCTGATGCTGTCCATGTGTTGCTGAGAGAATAGGTATAGGCCGCGCGCCAGCGATGACTGTAGTAACGGCTGTCGCTTCGTTCTTTACTCTTGACCTGATAACGTAGAACAGCCTTCTGCTGTTGTGAAGGTTGCCATGTCATCTGGAGGCTGCCTTCAAAGCCTTGACTATAGCGGGTCATTGTGTAACGTGGCCATGGAGAATAGAAGTAATCGACGAAGGCGGTTGTTGAGAATGCTCCGAGCCGGTGGGCTTCCAAGAGCAGGCATACACCGCTCTCGTTTTGTACCGTTGAACTTTCTCCGAATGCCGAAGCATGTGGCGAATAATAATTCTTTCCATAGTAACGCTGAATGAGCGTCAGCTGCCAATCGTTGGACGGACGCCATGTCGCACTGTTTAACGTTGCAACGCCACGCCCTCTGCGTTGAGCGCTGTAAGCTGTCTCACCCTTAAATGTCCAGTGCGCGAATCGTGCTCCATAGTCTGCTGATGTAGCCCCAAAGAGATATCCTTCAGGGTATATTTGCCGATAGAGGGCGTTGTTTTGTTGAAAGAGATGGTCGGTGTATTGGAATAACCCTGTTGCTCCTGCGTGCCATGCTCCTCGCTGCCACGATACATGGAGGCTGGTCGTATGGCTGCCGAGTGTACCACGTCGAGCTCGTTCTGCATCCGTTCGGTGCAATCCTGTCGTATTGATGCTTTGCACAGTATTGTTTTTTTGCAGAGTCGCGTCCAACTTCCGAAACGAATATAAGACTGTGAGGCTCCATGCCTTGCCGAATTCAACAGTGGCCGCAGCCCCTCTCAGGAAGCGACTTTCATCTGCTGAACGATGTGGCCGCAGAGAGGAGGTTGTTCGCCAGATATTAGTTTGCAATTTCCCTAATCGTGCTCCTGCGTTCATGACCAGCCCTTCACCGAAAGAGGCTTTGAAGTCGCCCACAATGATGGTTTGTAAATGTGCTTGTTGTCCGATGCTGAGGTCCTTCGCCATGAGATGTCCGCCCCACGAATCCCAAAGCGGGCTGTCGCGTGTGAACATCGACTCGCCGGCATCTTTTTCACCTCGTAACCCTGCATCCCAGTGTTTTCCCCATTGCACTTGATATCGCGTCTGGTTGGAGATGCCTTGCTCCCACGGCCATCCCGCTTGTTTGTACAATGGAATATTGAACCGTGTCAGTAATTCATGTTTAGAGCCCCGGTAGGGGGACGTTCTCTTTTGAGGTGTTACTGCGCTGACGGTTAGGCATTGTCGTAACCATCTTATCTGTCCATAATCCAATGCGGAAATCAGCCTCAGTTCTCCCAGTGAATAAAATCGGCCATAGCGTGCGCGATAGTCGATGATGGCTTGTGCCTGCTGTTCGGTAAGAAACGGCAGACGCAATAAGTCTTCGCTGGTCGCTGCGTTGATGTCTAAAGGATGGTCATGCAGGTCAGAGAGTTCTTCTAGCTGAGCAGCCCATTCGCTGCTTTCGTCTTCTCCGGAAGCCAGTTCTTCTGTCATTTCCTGCATCAGTTCTTCCCAATCATCATCAATTTGAGCTGTAGCGGTCACGGCTGTTGTGATCAAGATGATACATGTTATCAGCCGCTGTTTGGTTTTTCTTCTGATGTGTCGTTCTTTCATGACGAGGTGCAAAAATAACAAAAATATCTCATAAGAGTACACTTTTTCCTGCAAAAAGAATGTGGTTCAAGCTTTTTTCGTTACTTTTGCTCCCGAAACCCAATTAAATACTATTTACTGATATGCGAGTTATTATTGAACCAGATTACGCGAACCTTTCGCGTTGGGCCGCAGAGTATGTTGCTGCCCGTATCAATGAGGCTAAACCCACCGCCGAGAAACCTTTTAAACTTGGATGCCCCACAGGCTCTTCACCCCTCGGCCTCTATAAGCATCTTATTGAGCTCAATAAAGCCGGAAAGGTCAGTTTCCAGAATGTCATCACCTTTAACATGGATGAGTATGTAGGTCTGCCTGAAGAGCACCCCGAGAGCTATCACAGCTTCATGTGGACCAATTTCTTCTCCCATATCGACATCAAGAAGGAGAACGTGCACATCCTGAATGGTAATGCACCTGATCTCGCTGCTGAGTGTGCTGCTTACGAACAGGCTATCCAGGATGCTGGTGGCATTGACCTCTTTATGGGCGGCATTGGTCCCGATGGTCACATCGCTTTCAATGAGCCTTTCAGCTCTCTTCAGAGTCGCACACGCGTGAAGAGCCTCACCACTGATACGATCATTGCTAATAGCCGCTTCTTCGATAATGATGTGAACAAAGTACCTAAGACAGCCCTCACCGTAGGCGTAGGTACCGTCATGGATGCCAAGGAGGTGCTCATTGTAGCCAATGGTCATAACAAGGCACGTGCTTTGCAGCACGCCATCGAATGTGCTGTCAGTCAAGAGTGGACCATCAGTGCTCTGCAGATGCACCCTCATGCCATCATCGTCTGTGATGAAGCCGCTACTGATGAGCTGAAGCATGGAACCTATAAGTATTTCAAAGATATCGAGAAGGATAATCTCTAAATTTAGGACCGCTCCTCATCTTACATGAAGATTACTGATAATATCAAATATATCGGCGTCGATGACGCCGATATGCATCTTTTTGAAAGCCAGTACGTCACGCCCGATGGGATGTGCTATAATTCCTATGTCATCCTTGATGAGAAGGTGGCTGTCATGGATACCAGCGACCATCGCACGATCGACGTATGGAAGGAGAACTTGAAGGAAGCACTCGGAGACCGCCAGCCTGACTATCTCATCGTTCATCACCTGGAACCTGATCACGCCAGCGGTATTGCTGAGCTTTGTGCCCTTTACCCGGATCTGCAGGTTGTCTGCTCTGCCAAAGCAGCGCAAATGATGTCGCAGTACTTCGATGCCCCTCTCAATGTTCTCACCGTCAAAGAAGGTGATACGCTGTCATTGGGCCGCCACACGCTGCGCTTCATCATGGCTCCGATGGTACACTGGCCCGAGGTAATGGTCACCTACGATGACTGCGACCGTGTCCTCTTCTCGGCAGACGGCTTTGGTAAGTTCGGTGTCTATGAGGCTGATGCTGACGACTGGGCATGTGAGGCACGCCGCTATTACTTCAATATCTGCGGAAAGTATGGCACACCGGTTTCTACTTTGTTGAAGAAAGCTGCCGCACTTGATATCCAGAAGATTCTTCCTCTGCATGGCCCCGTGCTCGAAGGAGAGAAGATGGCCGAAGCTATTCGTCTTTACACCATTTGGAGCGCCTATGATGTAGAGACTGAAGGTGTTTTCATTGCTCATGCCAGTATTCATGGAAATACAGCCGCCGCCGCTGAACGGCTCGTAGAGATCTTAAAGGCTAAAGGATGTCCCAAGGTGGCTGTCAACGACCTCTGCCGTGATGACCTTGGTGAAGCCATAGAGGATGCTTTCCGCTATGGTAAGATGATCTGCATGGCCAGCAGCTACGATGCTGGTGTGTTCCCGCCTATGTATGATTTCTTGCATCATTTGGACATCAAGGCCTATCAGCGTCGTCGTGTCGGTATCGTGGAGAATGGGTCGTGGGCTCCCAGTGCCGCTAAGACGATGCGTCCGATGCTGGAAGGTATGAAGCAGGTGGAGCTCGTAGAGCCTGTCGTGACTCTGCGCGGTAAGATGAAGGATACCGATATTCTACAATTGGATGCCCTTGCAGATGCTATTTTAGCTTAACCCTATTTATTCACCTTATAAACAACCCAACGAAAATGAAAAAGTACGTTTGCGACCCTTGTGGTTATGTGTATGATCCCGAATTGGGCGATCCCGATAATGGTATTGCTCCCGGCACCGCGTTTGAAGACCTTCCCGAAGATTGGGTATGCCCTATCTGCGGCGTAGGTAAGGAAGATTTCAGTGCAGAGGATTAACCCGTTAACCCGTTAATTTGTTAATGTGTTAACCTGTTAACGTGTTTATGTCTTCTGAAGATGCCATGAGTCGTATGGCGGCCCTTTGTAGCATCAGCGAGCATTGCGAGAGCGAGATTCGCGAAAAACTACAAAAGGCCGCCATCACTGAATTGGATATACAACGCATTATTAATGCGTTGTATGAGGGTGATTATCTGAATACCACCCGTTATTGTCGTGCCTTTTCGCGCGACAAACTCCGTTTTTCTCATTGGGGACGTTACAAGATTCAACAAGCGCTTCACATGAAAGGATTGCCCGATTTGGACATTCGCGAAGCACTCAACGATTTTGATGATGAGTTATATGATGAATACCGTAGCATCCTCACAAATGTGTTGGAACAGAAAGCCCACTCCATCCATGATGAAGATGATTATATACGTCGGGGAAAACTCATCCGTTTTGCTCTCGGGAGAGGTTTTACCATGGATGAAATCCTTCAAGAATTAGCGTAGTCGAAAGGTCTATACCTTTTGCCCCAAATGTCTCTACCTTTTGCCCGAAAGGTCTCTACCTTTCAGCCCAAAGGTCTCTACCTTTTTGTTCCGATGTTTTTCCGAAAGAAAATAACGAGATATGCAGGATTTGTTGTAACTTTGCAAACGCAAAGCATATATGTGCGTTTATGTTCAGAAAAGTGATATTGCATACGATGATGGCACTCTGTGCCCTGCTCTTCGTTTCCTGTACGAAGGAGGAGCAGTATGAAAATACTCCGATGGGTAATTTCGAGGCGCTTTGGCAGATTATCGATGAGCACTATTGCTTCCTTGACTATAAGCGCGATGCTATCGGGCTGGACTGGGATGAGGTACACAGCCGCTATCGGGAACGTATTAAGGATGGGATGTCATCAGCACAGCTCTTTGAAGTGCTGGCTGACATGCTCTCGGAACTGCGCGATGGCCACGTGAATCTCTATGCTACCCATGACATAGGTCGTAACTGGTCATGGTACGAGGATTATCCCGTTAACTTTTATCAGGACCTGCAGGAAGCTTACTTAGGAACACATAGCGATTACAAGGTCGCCTCCAGCATCCGATATAGGATACTTGAAGATAATATCGGGTACATCGTCTGTTCCAGCTTCTCGTCGGGCTTTGGTGACGGTAATCTTGATGAGGTCTTTTATTCCCTACGCACCTGCAATGCCCTTATTCTGGATGTCCGTAATAACACTGGCGGTACCCTTGATTATGCGGAACTCCTTGCCCAGCGGTTTACCAATGAACGCATCCATGTAGGCTATATCAGTCATAAGACGGGCAAGGGGCATCATGATTTCTCCGAACCGGAACCACAATATCTGGAACCCTCAACAGGTGTGCGCTGGCAGAAGAAGGCTGTTGTCCTTACCAATCGTCGTTGCTACAGTGCCACCAATACTTTCGTCCGTGATGTCAAACGTTGTCCTCGTGTTACGATTCTCGGCGATCAGACGGGAGGAGGTAGTGGTCTTCCTTTCTCCTCTGAACTTCCCAATGGTTGGAGTGTCCGTTTCTCAGCTGTGCCGATGTACGATTGTGATATGAAACAGATTGAATTCGGCATTCAACCCGATGTGGTAGTGAGTATGAAGGATGAAGACCGTGCTAAAGGCATTGACACGCTCATCGAAGCGGCAAGGAAGTTGTTACAATAAATAGAAAAGAAAAGGGAACCGCTTCACGCAGTTCCCTTTTCTTGTGTGTCGACACTTGGACTCGAACCAAGGACCCCCACCATGTCAAGGTGATACTCTAACCAGCTGAGCTATGCCGACAAAAAGATGCTTAACCTCTCGCTTGGAGCTGTACGCCTGATAGGACTCGAACCTACACGCCTCGCGGCACCAGATCCTAAGTCTGGCGTGTCTACCAATTCCACCACAAGCGCATTCTTGGTTAAGACGGCGCAAAGGTAATACATTTCTGTGGACTGGCCAAACTTTTTGCCTTAAAAACGAAAAATGCTTAGAGGATAAAGCCTTTGGGCGTCGTGCGAGGATGGAGAATGTTGAAATAACGGACAATGCCTAACATGAAAGCATGTGTATAGCTGTGGTATTTGAGGTCGTTGACATGGCTCTGACGAATATCGCAAAGGTAACCTGTGCGGAGTGTAAATCTCCGAATGGGGATGTCAACAGTCAGTAGGTGGCGGCTGCTGAAGGCATTGAAGGGGTGGGTGAGGCAGACGTTATGGTCGGTATTACCCAAACTGAAGATCTCATAATAGCTCTGGCCGTAATTAGGGCTGAACATCAGACCTAGCAAAGGAACATCAAGTTGGTAGCGAGCCGTGAGGGGCAGGCGCCAGAGGCGGAAAGGATAGATAGCGGCAACTGAAGCGCCAAGATGAGCAGAGAGCTGACCTTGAGCAGGATTATTGCCGTTTCGGGTGTTATAGATGAAACCGATGTCGGAGCCTATTTGCGGACCCAAAAGGAGGCGGACTGGCCCGGTTTGGAAATGGTAGTGCCATGTGGCATCAAAGCGACAATTGCCACCGATGTAACGTGCTTTGCCAGAGATGTTCTTTGTGTAGGACAGGTTGCCATGCCAGATCGTTTGAAAGCTGATAGCACTATCAGCAAGGTGTGTCATGCGCAGCGACTCTTGCATCAATTGAAACTGTTGACCTGTGTAATTAAGAGGGGAGAGATAGGTGTCCAATAGGTTCACATGACCGATGCCCAGGAGAGTGGCGTGGGTCGTGTTCCGAGTTGTTGCGTTGCAGAAGACGAAACAGAGGGAAAAGATGAAGAGAAGGCTAAAACGCTTCATTCGTCAAAGAGGTTGAGTTGAATAGAGCCTCCTGTTTGCTCTGAGTCTTGAGACGTTTCAGGCTCTTCTACGTTTTCAGGGTTCTCAGAAAATCCCTCTTCCTCTTCCTCGGACAAAGGCTCCTCTGGTTCCTCAGGAGTAGGCTCTTCTTCTGCTTCGGGAAGTCGTGTGGGTTCCAGTTCCTCGATGGTCGCAATGTTGAGGGTGGTGATGCGCTTACCTTTGGCCTTGAAGCTCTTCTGGCCAATGAACTGTTCGGCATCGATTTCCATTGGGTCGCGGAAATCATCGGGTGCCGCATAAGTGACGAGCAGCCGAGGATAGACCGTTTCGGTGAGCAACAGTAAGCGGCTGTCGGGGTTCTCGCCAAGGAAGTTCTGGTGGCGTGCTGATGCTTCGAGTGGGAAGCGCTTCAAGTAGGGGAAGCCCTGTTCTGCATCGAAGAGGGCGGCTGTCCATACCTTCATCTCGTCGAACTTCTCAATGCGGAGGATATTCGGCTCGTAGTGGTTGTTGAGGTCGAAGTTGGTCGTATAGAACTCACCGTTATCGAGAATCACAAGAATCAGATCCTCGCTGTGGAACTCACCTAAGAACTGTCCATGTTCGTCGTAGTTAAGACGTTGGACATCGTGGTCGAACCATACTTTACGTCCGCCGAGCGTAGAGGTCCCATGGCTCTTCAAACCGATGCGCTCTACATCGAGTTTCGTCAGCAGGTTACCCATAGAGGCACGCCCTTTGATCATGATTTCGCTGAAATCCTTGTCAAAGAAGGCGCGTTTGAGCTTCGGGTTGGGCTTGAAGCTGACCTTGATTACTTCAGCTTCTCCATTGGGGTTCGCGGTAAAGTAAGCTACGCGGCTGCCTGGTTTGCCTTGCGTAAGATCGTATTCACGGTCACGGGTGATGCTAGTGACATTGAAACGTTTGATATAGAAGGCACCGTCGCGACCGTCGCGATACACGCAATTATATATGGTGCGCGTGTCGCTCTTCTTGAAGATGGCCACGTGGATAATCTGGCATTTGCGTTTTTCGGCTTTTGAGCGCTCTGTCTCGCCCACAAAGACCTTTTCGCCGATGCGGATGACCTTGTAGGTACCGTCTTTGTAGAAGATGATGACATCGTCGAGGTCGGAGCAGTTGCAGACAAATTCATCTTTCTTCAAGCCCGTTCCGATAAAGCCTTCCTCGCGGTTGATGTAGAGCTTCTGGTTGGCTTCCACCACTTTCGATGCCTCGATGCTGTCAAAGTTGCGGATTTCAGTGAGGCGTGGATGATCCTTGCCGTATTTGTCTTGGATAAAACGGAACCAATTGGCTGTCACTTCAATCATGTTTGCCAGGTCACGGTCAATCTCGGCGACCTCTTCTTTCATGCGAGCGATGGCTTCATCGGCTTTATCCTTGTTAAACTTCGCGATGCGCTGCATCTTGATTTCGAGGAGCTTCAGGATGTCATCCTTGGTCACTTCACGCACAAACTGTGGGTAGAAGGGAGTCAAGCGTTCATCGATATATTCACAGAGTTCATCGGTGCTATTGGCATTCTCGAAGGGCTTGCCCTTATAGATACGTTCTTCAATGAAGATGCGCTCCAAAGAAGCGAAGTGCAAAGCTTCCATCAGCTCACCCCGACGAATCAGCAACTCCTTTCGTAATAGCTCCTTCGTGTTATCTACCGAGCGGCGCAACACTTCGGAGATAGTGAGAAAACAGGGCTTGTTTTCGTCAATGACACAGCAGTTTGGCGAGATGCTAACCTCGCAATCCGTACAGGCATAAAGAGCATCGATGGTCTTGTCGGAACTGGCACCGGGTTGTAGATGGATAAGAATTTCCACACCTGCGGCGGTCATATCCTCCACCTTGCGCACCTTGATCTTTCCCTTCTCGGCAGCCTTCAGAATGGTGTCGATGAACTGGCTGGGCTTTTGGGGTGAACCGGTGGTCTTGCCAAACGGAAGTTCCGTGATGGCAAGGGTCTTCTGGTCGCGTTTCTCTATCTTAGCACGAACACGAACGACACCCCCGCGCTGTCCGTCGTTGTATTTCG
Source organism: uncultured Prevotellaceae bacterium (assembly GCA_947305005.1). Classification (GTDB taxonomy): domain Bacteria; phylum Bacteroidota; class Bacteroidia; order Bacteroidales; family Bacteroidaceae; genus Physcousia. The sequence continues at coordinate 30,239 of CAMZCM010000021.1, forward strand.
AGACATCGATGCTACCGCCAGTGGGGAAGTCTGGATAGAGTTGGAAAGGCTCATTGTGGAGGTAAGCGATGGCGGCCTCGCATAATTCGTTGAGATTGTGGGGAAGAATCTTTGAGGAAAGGCCCACGGCGATACCTTCCGCGCCTTGTGCCAGCAGCAATGGGAACTTCACGGGCAACGTGATAGGTTCCTTGTTGCGCCCGTCGTAAGAAAGTTTCCACTCTGTTGTCTTCGGGTTGAAAACAACATCGAGGGCGAACTTGGAGAGACGTGCTTCGATATAACGTCCGGCAGCGGCGTCGTCGCCTGTGAGGATATTACCCCAGTTCCCCTGACAGTCAATCAGCAGTTCCTTCTGACCTAACTGCACGAGGGCGTCCTTGATACTGGCATCGCCGTGCGGGTGGAATTGCATCGTATGGCCCACGATATTTGCCACCTTGTTGAAACGTCCGTCGTCCATGCGCTTCATGGAGTGCAGGATACGACGTTGCACAGGCTTGAAACCATCACCGATATGCGGCACGGCACGTTCGAGGATGACGTATGAGGCGTAATCCAGGAACCAATTCTGGTACATTTTGTTAAGGTGGTGAGTGATGCCGTCTTGCATCGCGTTTTTTTCCTCCATTTCGTGGGCTTTTAGCACATTTTGTTCGCAAAGATAGAAAAAAAGATTGAAGATTAAGGATTAAAGATTAAAGTTTTTGCTTCAGAATGTCACTTTTTATCTCTTTTTCTGTAACTTTGCGCCCGCAAAAGATAAACACTCAACGCTCAACTCTAAACATTCCATATATATGGCACAACAAGAAGACGTTTTTAAGAAGATTATTTCGCATTGCAAGGAATACGGTTTTGTGTTCCCCTCCAGTGATATCTACGATGGCCTCGGCGCTGTTTATGACTATGGTCAGAACGGTGTAGAGCTAAAAAACAATATTAAACAATATTGGTGGCAGAGCATGGTGTTGTTGCACCAGAACATCGTCGGCATCGACGCTGCCATCTTCATGCATCCTACGACGTGGAAGGCTAGCGGACACGTGGACGCTTTCAATGATCCCCTTATCGACAACCGCGATTCCAAGAAGCGTTACCGTGCCGATGTGCTCATTGAGGACCAGATGGCAAAGTACGATGAGAAGATTGACAAAGAGATTGCCAAGGCTGCCAAACGTTTCGGTGATGCCTTTGACGAAGCTCAGTTCCGTTCCACGAACGGTCGCGTATTGGAACTCCAACAAAAGCGCGACGCTCTGCACGAGCGCTTCCAGAAGGCTATGAACGCCAACGACCTGGATGAGCTGAAGCAGATAATCATCGACGAGGAGATTGTCTGTCCCATCAGTGGCACACGCAACTGGACGGACGTGCGTCAGTTCAACCTGATGTTCAAGACTGAGGTGGGCAGCACCGCCGAAGGTACTTCTACCATCTACCTGCGTCCTGAGACCGCTCAAGGTATCTTTGTCAACTACCTGAACGTGCAGAAGACAGGCCGCATGAAGCTGCCCTTCGGTATCGCGCAGATTGGTAAGGCCTTCCGTAATGAGATTGTTGCTCGTCAGTTCATCTTCCGTATGCGTGAGTTTGAGCAGATGGAGATGCAGTTCTTCGTGAAGCCTGGTACTGAGCTGGAATGGTTCTCAAAGTGGAAGCAGACACGTATGGCATGGCATCAGGCTTTGGGCTTCGGTGCAGAGAACTATCGCTTCCACGACCACGATAAACTGGCTCACTATGCCAACGCTGCTACCGACATTGAGTTCCACATGCCTTTCGGTTTCAAGGAGGTGGAGGGTATCCATTCCCGTACGAATTTCGACCTGAGTCAACATGCTAAGTATAGTGGTAAGAAGATCGAGTACTTTGATCCCGAGACCAACGAAAGCTATACCCCGTTCGTCATTGAAACGTCCATCGGTGTGGATCGTATGTTCCTCAGCGTCATGTGTCATAGCTATTGTGAGGAACAGTTGGAAGGTGGCGACACTCGTGTCGTGCTGCGCCTACCTGCTGCTTTGGCACCTGTGAAGCTGGCCGTGCTCCCGCTCGTGAAGAAGGACGGACTGCCCGAGATTGCTCAGCAGATTGTCAACGATCTCCGCTTCCACTTCAACTGCAAGTACGACGAGAAAGACACTATCGGTAAGCGTTATCGCCGTATGGATGCCATCGGCTGCCCCTACTGTGTCACCATCGACCACGACACGCTCAATGACCATTGTGTGACTCTGCGTGACCGCGACACCATGGAGCAGAAGCGTGTTGCCATCGCCGACCTGCAGTCCATCATCGAAGACAAGGTCAGCATCACCAGCTTGCTCAAAAAGCTGCTATAAAAGTGAAAAATGAAAGAGTGAAAAGTAAAAAATAAAAATTACATTTAATCATTCTTTACGTGAAAATGACGAACTTGAATCTCAAACAACTGGTTTTTCCCCATAAGCCTGCAAAGTTGCTTTTGGTGTCCCTTGTCCATCATTCATTCTTTTATTTTTCACTTTTCACTCTTTCATTTTTCACTCTCTTTGTTTTCTCCTCCTGCAACAAGGATGAAGAGTTCGATCCGTATGATAATTGGCAGGCACGCAATGATGAGTGGTTCGCTGCGACGGCCAATACTGCACGTGCGGCTATAGTCGCTGCGAAGCGGGATTATCCTACGGACTGGGAGAATCATACGGAGTGGCGGATGTTCAAGTCACTCATGAAAAGTCCTACCTATCAGAGTGGTATGGTGACAGATAGCATCTGTGTCCGTATCCTCAGGCATGGAACAGGAACAAAGTCCCCAATCAGCACTGATACGGTCTATGTTGCCTTCCAAGGTTATCTCATGCCGACAACGGATGCACAGGGGAATCGTATTGAGAGTTTGTTTGCGTCCACCTATCAGGGCCAGTTTAATCCTGGTACCGCGACCTTCAACTATGCGGCGGTCTCAGGGTATAAAGATGGCTTTTATACGGCTTTGCAGTATATGGTGGCTGGAGACAGTTGGGAGGTCTTCATCCCTTATCAACTATTCTATGGTGAAACAGCGCAGAATTCCATTCCTGCATATAGCACAGTGCGCTTCCTCATTCACATGAAAGAATAAGAAAAGTGTCCGGTTCATTGAAGCCGGACACCTATCTCTATAATACCTGTCAAGGTTTGCTCATTCATGATATGATAAACGAGCAACTTGACAGGTGTCCTTCTTTGTGTGAAATGACAGACTGTGGCTGTCGTGTCGAGTTCATGAAGGACGTTCCCCTTGACTTGCCAAGCGTTGGGACGCATGGAAAGGTCCATGTGTATGGTATCGCGTTGGCGGCTATCAGGGTCTGTACGCTGCTCCATGACTAACCATAAATCCTGATAGGGATAGCGGTTCGTGTAGCGAATATCAATGCTCAACGTGCTGTCATCATCTGCGTGGGGAAGTTCATCCAACTGAAACCACAACGTATCTGTACAATTCCATCCCTCTTGGTTGACCGATTGGTAGGTAAAGAATTGGGTATGTTTCTTGCAAGCTCCTAAGAAAAGGCAACTTACGAGCAGGCTTGCCAATAAGAATGGAAGCGGATGGCGAAACATAGAGGGACGTTAGTCTTGTTCAGATGTTGTAGGGAAAGGTCTTTTCTTCTTTTTCTTCTTTTTCTTTTTGGCACTGTCGAAGCGTGTCAAGTCTTCCTGCGCAGCCAAGTCAACAGGCTTCTGTACGGCAACAGGTGCACTATTGTCAAGCGTGTCAGGCTTTTGCCCTTCCTTATTCATGGCGATAATCTCCATGGCCCGTTCTGCCGTGATGGTGGTCAGATTGGCAGCGATACGCTTGTCCGTGGAATAGGTGACGGTGCCGGCAAGGATGTCGGATTTGAAGAAATAATACGTGCTGTCCAGTGTCTCAAGTTGTACTTCGCGGCTGGGTAAGCGACGGGAGGCTTCCACATATTGATCTACCTCATAGTTCATGCAACATTTCAATTTAGCGCACTGTCCAGCTAATTTCTGAGGGTTAAGGCTGAGATCCTGATAACGGGCGGCGCCAGTACCTACACTCACGAAGTTGCGCATCCAGGTGGTGCAGCACAGCTCCCGTCCACAGGGACCAAAACCACCGATGCGGCCAGCTTCTTGACGGGCACCGATCTGTTTCATCTCAATGCGAACATGGAAAGCATCGGCCAGAACTTTGATGAGCTGACGGAAATCGACACGTCCATCGGCGATGTAGTAGAAGATGGCTTTGTTGCCGTCGCCCTGATACTCCACGTCTCCAATCTTCATCTCCAGCCCGAGGTCTTTGGCAATCTGGCGCGAGCGGATCATTGTGTCATGCTCACGTGCCTTGGCCTCCTCATATTTCTCCATATCTACGGGGCGGACCTTACGATAGATGCGTTTGATATCTTCTGTGCTCTTTGGCGGATAACGTTTCATCTGCAAGAGCACGAGTTTACCCGTCAGTGTCACGGTGCCGATATCGTGTCCGGGTGAAGCCTCGACAGCTACGACATCGCCTTTCTCTAACGGAAGGTTGTTGGAATTGTGATAATATCCCTTGCGGGTGTTTTTGAACTGAACCTCCACGAGATCCGTTGTCTCGGCATTGGCAGGGATGTCAGCCAAATAGTCATAGACGTTCAGCTGGCAGCTTTGCTTCGGACAGCCTAGATAGGAGAGGCCGCGGTTCGGTGAGTTAAGCGTGAATTTATCCATTATTGTATCAGTAATACGATCATTTTTAGTGCCAAGTCAAAAAAAACCATACGGGCGTTGACATTCTGCATGATGTCTGTCTCGGCTTTCGTCAGTTCCTCCGTGATGGGGATGACATTGCGCTCATTGATGAAGCGGGCGAAGTTCTTGCTGAAGGCTTCCTCATCCTCGCTTTGATCGTTGAGCTCTGGCTGGTGGAAGTTATAAATGAAGTTCTCACGCACTTGTCGTTGGCAGAACTGTAAGAAACTTTTTTGTGTCTCGCGTCCCATACCCGCCAGCTGTTCGCTCCATTCGCGCATATCTTTTACCTTGCGTTGGTAGCTCAAGCGCATGAGCATGATGAACAAGTCCAGGAACAGACGTTCATCCTTAGGCGTATGTGCCTGTTGGTATTCCTCTCGTGAGAGAGGAGGGACAAGGATACGTTGTGTACGGCTGAGGATGGTTCCGAGCACGAGGTCAGGCTCTTCCGAGACCATCAGGAAATGGGTGCCGGCAGGGGGCTCCTCGAACAGTTTCAGCAGCTTGTTAGCTGTTTCCTGATTCATCTTTTCTGGCAGCCATACCACCATCACTTTTCTGCCGCCTTGATTGCTCTTCAGCGCCAGCTTCCGTTGAATGTTGTCGCTCTCTGCGACATAGTAGGTAGCCTGTTGGTTCTCGGCGCCCATATCAGCGAGCCAGTCGTTGAGGTCAAAGTAAGGGCTCTCAAGCACTCTTTCACGCCATTCCTTAATATATACATCGGAGAGGGCTGCATCAGGTGTTTTGATACGGGACCCTTTGACGATGGGGAAGGTGAAATGCAAATCCGGATGCTCCAGCTTCGCAGCCATCTTACACGACGTACACTCGCCGCAGGGCGTGCCATCCTCATTCGGGCGCTGACAAAGCAACGCCTTGGCGAACTCAACAGCCAACGCCAACTTACCCGCACCTGCAGGCCCTGTTAACATGAGGGCATGAGGTACGCGGTTCGCCTGAAGGTCGGCGAGCAGACGTTGCCAAGTAGCGTTTTGACCTATCAACATCTTTTCCTTTTTTCGGCTTCAAAGGTACAACAAAATGTTGGAAGATAACCGTTCATGCATCAATAAAATGCAAATCAGGAGCATTTTGACACAGCATCAGTAGATGGCTTCTGCAATTTGACGGATGCTGTCAACGGCGCTGAGCGTGTAGAAATGGAGCGAGGGAATGCCATGGGCGATGAGGTCGCGGCACTGGTTGATTCCCCATTCTATGCCTACCTGTTTCACCTCTTCATCGCTCTTGCAGCGTAGCAGTTCCTCGCTGAGCGCAAAGGGAAGGTCGCAGCGGAAGGTCTTGGGGACGGTGGCAAGCTGTGTGAGCTTTGTCAGCGGTTTCAGACCTGGGATGATAGGAATAGTGACGCCAGCTTCACGGGCCTGTTGCACAAAAGCATAGAACTTCTCGTTGTCATAGAACAACTGCGTGATGGCGACGGTGGCGCCTCGGCGCTGCTTCTCCAAGAGTACGCGGATATCACTTTCCAGGTTGGGCGCTTCCTCATGCTTCTCGGGATAGGCAGCCACACCGAACTCGAAGGGAACGCCCTTGACTTTGATGGGAGTGCTGTCGGCAAAGAAGCCTTCGTTGAAACGGTTTACCTGGTCGATGAGTTCTATTGCATGGGTATAGCCGCCAGGTGTAGGTTGGTACATCGATTCCTCCTTGGCCTTATCGCCGCGAAGGAGGAAGATATCGCTGATGCCGAGAAACTGCAAGTCGAGCAACATATACTCAATATCCTCTTTCGTAGATCCCGAGCAGACGACGTGTGGAATAACTGGGATGTTGAAACGCTGCTGGATAGCTGCTGCAATAGCGATGGTACCGGGACGGCGGCGAATGCGCTGCCGTTCTACCAGTCCGCCCTCCACTTCGCGATAGACATACTCGGCGCGATGGGTCGTTATGTTGATGTGGCGCGGCTTGAAAGGCGCCAAGGTCTCAATGGTCTGGAACAGCGTGGCAGTACCTGTTCCCTTGAGAGGGGGCAAGACTTCGAAAGAGAAACCTGTTTTAGTAGAAGTTGATTCCTTTGTATAAAGTTGTCCTAACATGAATGCTTCGTAGATTATTTGGCGACTCTTTTTTGAGTGAGAATGGTGCCGTCGGGTTGCGACTGCAGCTCAATATAAAAGCCTCTGTAAGTTTTATTGCTGGCGATGGGGCGTCCGTCTAAGGTGTATCGGACGCTATCCTTAAGTTGGGCGTTGTCATAAGTTTTAATGCCAACGATATCAGGATTGATGCGTGCTTCCTCAAACTCGGCAAATGTGAAGATCATATCTGATCGGTCTAAGGTGCCGGAGCCCCAAAACCAATCATTGTTGAAGTTACGTGCACGAATTTGCGGATTGCCGCTGGTGAGGCTGTTGATGCGATACATCGACAGAGGAGAGGTGGTCCCAGACTGCGATGGCGTCTGATTGCCTGTGAAGGTAATGGTGAACACCGAGGGTTCTGTGGTTGTGCCGATGCGAGCATCGCCATTTCCTATGCTGACGTTGTTGGGCGTGAAGTACAATCCTGTGCCATAGTTTTGGAACTGATAGCCTCCCTCAACAACTGTAATAACCCAAAGCAGGTTGCGGTCATCCCAAGCGAATTCCTGGGTGGAGCCGAGACTACCGTCGGCATTGCAGAGGAGGTACTTGGGCGCGCCGTTGATGGTGGTGCCGGAGTTATAGGGGACGGTGGCGTAGTTGATGATACGATAGAGCATCTCTTCTTTCGGTTTGAAAATCGTGGCACTGGATTTTGTGCCTCCTCCGCCTTTCATGAAATCATTGTTTACCCCTACAACGGCAGAGTAGGGGGATTCCATCTCTTCGCTGATGGTCTTCAGACGAAAGTAGTAGATCTTACCTGCTGTTAGTCCAGAGATGCTCGTTGCTGTTATCTTTCCTTCTAACCGTTTCACCTCCACGAAGTTCTTGCCGTCTTCAGATTGTTCTACGACGATGGTCTTGTCTGCATCCTCAATGTTGGTCCAACTGAGCTTGACAGCCGTCTTGGTTGTCAACTTGGCTGTGACGTTCTGAGGGCATTGCAGGGACGGCTGGATGGTGGAGGTCTGTGAGAGACTGTTAATATAGTGCTCTATATTGGCATAGCTTCCGCCTATCGTGTAAGAAGTAGCATCGTTGACGTTCGGGTTCAGACCGTTGGCGAGTTCCCATTCATCCGGCATCCCATCGCCATCGCTATCGGTCGGTGGGAAACCGCCAGCAACAGTTCCAATTCCGCCTAAATCGTCCTCGTTGGCAATGAACGACCCTTTCTTTCCGAGGGAAGTAAGGTGCTCAATGAGACGACGGTCGTGGATGTCACGAACACGCGAAGCCCCTACGTTTTCCGCTACGTCCTGATAGGCATCAGCGGCATTCATCACGTTCATCGGATGGGTAGCGTTGAAGTACGGCTTCGACATAGGCGTCGCTTGATTGTAATCGGTGATCGGTGTACCGTTCAGGATGCCGTCACAGTTGCCGTCAAAATAGTTCCCTATACTGTAGAGGTGGTCTGTTTCCGTCCAATCATCGAAGTATTTCTGCGAACCGTCAGGACCTGCGATGAAGTAGTTGTTCATCACGTCCTGATAGTTGTCGGCAGCGGAGTGTCCGCCAATGATGCCCATACCATAGTTATATACCACGTTGTTGTAGTACTGCAGGTAGCACTTCATTTTCGGGTTTCGACTCTTGTTATTGATCCACAGACAATGGCAGATCGTCCAGTTGCGCGTTCCGTCCGTGATGGCACCGAAACGTTGAGGCTCAATGCCCTCGGAGATGATACAGCTCTGGAATGTGATGTTGTTGGCGTTGGTGATATGAACGTTGTCCCATGGCCCCCACGACACATCGCAATGATCCAGGATGACGTTCTCGCAGTCGTCCATCGTCAGTGTACATTTCTTCTCAGCAACACTCTTGCCACCACGCATTCGGAGATAGCGAATGATGATGTTCTTGTTGCCTGAGGCGATGACACGTCCACCATAAATCGTGATGCCCTCACCGGGTGCCGTCTGGCCGGCGATGGTGATATTGCTGGCAATGGTGATGCTGTTGTTGGTGATGTTAATGACGCCGCCCACATCGAAGACGACGATGCGATTGGGCTGGCTCACAGCATCTGCCAATGAGCCGGCACCTGAGGCGTTCAGGTTCGTCACGTGTACCACCTTGCCGCCTCGTCCTCCTGTGGCATAGGCCGCGAAGCCCTCAGCGCCAGGAAAAGCCAACTGCTGTGCTGGAGCAGGGAGAGAGGATGAGAGGATAGTGAAAAATGAAAGAATGAAAAGTGAAAAATATAGTTTACTTTTCATGTTGGTCGTACACCTGTTTGTAGATGAGCCATAATGATTCATAGTTATCACGATTGAATTTTTCACTTTTCATTTTTCACTTTTCACTTTTTATTTAGTTCTTGCAGCACAAGGGCTTGAGTTGCTTAAAGAAGTCGTTGCCTTTATCATCGACGAGGATGAAAGCGGGGAAGTCCTCTACCTCGATCTTCCAGATAGCTTCCATTCCCAGCTCGGGATATTCCACACACTCGATGCCCTTGATGCTCGACTGTGACAGGACTGCGGCTACGCCGCCGATGCTGCCGAGATAGAAGCCGCCATGCTTCTGGCAAGCGTCGGTCACCTGCTGAGAACGGTTGCCCTTGGCAATCATCACGAGGCTGGCGCCCAGGCTCTGGAACTCATCTACATAGGGATCCATGCGGTTGGCAGTTGTCGGACCCATAGAGCCGCAAGGATAACCTTCGGGCGTCTTGGCCGGACCTGCGTAGAGTACAGGATAGTCTTTGAAGTACTGAGGCATCGGTTCACCTGCGTCGATGCGAGCTTTCAGCTTGGCGTGAGCGATATCGCGAGCCACGATGATGGTGCCCTTCAGGTTCACACGGGTGCTGACAGGATACTTCGTCAATTCCTTGCGCACAGCGTCGATGCCCTGATTCAGGTCGATGACGATGGTGTTCTTGCCCTCGCCAGCCTTAGCATATTCAGCGGGAATCAGCTCAGCGGGATTGCTGTCCATCTTCTCCAACCAGATACCGTCGCGGTTGATCTTCGCCTTGATGTTACGGTCGGCAGAGCAGCTCACGCCCATACCGATGGGGCAGCTGGCGCCGTGGCGTGGCAGACGGATCACGCGGATATCGTGAGCCACATATTTGCCACCGAACTGAGCGC
>CAMZCM010000022.1 GCA_947305005.1 uncultured Prevotellaceae bacterium
GCAGTGGCAATGGTCCTTATTACCGATACCATCATGGTGAAAACAAGCTCTCACCCTCTCAGCAAGAGGACATCCTGAAGATTCTGGCCAGATACGGCAGCACCGAGGGTCTGACCTTCGACCATTATGTCACCGACTTCGACTTTGGCTGATATTTTGTTCCCATAATGGGAATTTTCAGGAACCTATATTACGCTATAGTCGTTAGTACTTACGCAAACGCCACTTGGCATTGTCCGTACTGAAGTCCCACTCAACCAGAGTCGGTGTGCTGTCTGCAGCAGAATAAAGAACGTAACGGGTGTTGATACCATCACGACCTGGGATAGCCTTGGGGAGCAGACGGAAATAACCGTCCGTCAGTTGTTCGATGCGCCAAAGCTGTTCAGGGGCACCAGTGAAAGTGGGGACAGCGGTGAGCTCCAGCTTATCAGTGGCAGCAAGCGCACGTTCGGTGCCAGTGATGGTAATCTTGAAATACGGGCCACCCAGATAGCCACCGGCTTCAGGCACTGGTGTGATGGTCCAATGCTGATGCGGACGCATCATATAATCGCTACAACGAACGCTGATCTCACCTTGGGGCCAGGTAGCGATCACATCGTTGAGTTGTTGGTCTGGAATAGACGTCAAAGGCTTTGTCATATCCATATCCCAAAAGCGTTCACGTTCCTGTTGGATACGTACAAAGTCAACGGCTAATTCCAATGAATAGCCGCGCCTCATAGACTCTATTTCAAAATCACCTCCCTTGAAACGCTCACCGGCTTCGGGCCAGCCGTCGCGCCAAAGGAGCGGACGAATACCGAGCACACTACGACCACTGCGGTCAAAGTCAGCTTCAAAATGGCAAGACATCACCTCTACCCCATCATCGATAATGGTACGACCGAAATGACCAGGGCCACAGACACGGTCGCCTGCATTGATAACCATGCGTCCACCACCTTGCAGCATATCACGCCCAACATTGTCGAGGTATGGACCTGTGACCTTGCGCGAACGTCCCACAACGATATTATAAGTAGAGTTAACGCCGTCGCAGCAAGTTCCATGTGTACCCAATAGGTAGTACCAGCCGTCGCGATAAATGAGGTCGGAGGCTTCACAGTCGATAGCAACGTCCTGCTCCACATTACCTGCGACACGAAGTCCCGTCTTCGGGTCGAGCTCAATCAGACGAATAGCGCCAAAGTAGGTGCCGTATGTTGTCCATAATCTTCCCGTCGTGGGATCAAGCAGCAGACAGGGATCGATGGCGTCACAATCCTCCATTCCGTCGGAAGAAGCCACCTCAACAGCAGTGGTGAAAGCGAAATCAGGGCTCTTGGGGTCAAGCGAACGATTCCACATCGTGAGGATGCGGCCATTGTGACCGCCACCCAGGCCGCCACCCGTAGCACCATATATAAATAGGTATCGGTCACCTATCTTCAATACATCGGGAGCTGCTCCGCCACCCGGACGCTCAGCACCACTGTGCCAACTCCAGCCATCCTCGGAGATGAGCCCTCCACCGCCTGTGCCGTAGGTGTAATACTTACCGTCGCATTCGGCGATGGTCGAAGGATCATGGATATAGGGAGCGCCCACTTGCGCCGCTACGCGGCTAATGAAACATGAAAAGTGAAAAAGAAAAAATGAGAAGAAGATATATCGTTTCATGGCTTACTGGATTTGGAAGTTGGTAACTGGTTTGCCTTTCTCGTCAATGAAGTGAACACACATATCGCTCAGCCCTGGACCATTAATAACGGCGCCGCGTAGGACGTTGCGTCCTTTCTTGAGCGTGAAACGGTTCGAAACACCATCGTCCTCCACCATACGGCGGTCACCCTCAAGCAGCAACACTTCCTCGCCATTGAGCCACCACATGGAGGCACCATTGGAGCCGACTGCCAAACGAACATTGGCGATGTCCTCTGGGCAGTCGATGTACGTCTCACACCAGAAGAGATTGCCGTATAACTGACTGCCGTATTTCTCGGCAAAACGGAAGAGTTTCATGTTATAATGATCACTTTCCAGCGTGTACCACTTGCCCTTTTGTTTCGACAACTTAGCCAATTCGTCGGCAAAGGTCTTACGCAACCACGAGTCCGTGAAGATAACATTCGAACGGATGTCCTGTTTGATAGGCTCCAACAATCTCCAACGACGAATATAACCGCGTTCGTCGGGCTGCGAAGGAGCAGCGTTCTTGGCTACGGGTGTGAAATAACGCTGGCGATTGCGGAACAGAATCCAGTCGATACTGACGGCTTTGTCCTCACAGGTGACGACAAGGTCGGCAATGCCTTTCGGCGTATAGTCAAGCGGCAGTGTCAGTGTGAGCCACTGACCGCTTTGGTCGCGTCGGAAGGGAGCCGGAGCGCCAGGACGTGTCACTTCGCTCTTGACAGTTACCTTGAACCTGGCAATGATCTTACCTTTCGCATTTTTCTCGCGAACAGCAAGCTCGGTGTTCTCGTCAGCCTTGACGCGAATGATGACGTAGCCGTCCGTGACAGAGCTGAAATCTACATCGCCAAACGTGAGCCAACTGCCTTTCTGTGGTAGTGTGGCATGAAAGCCGCAGAAGGTATTGATGGTATCGTTGAGCGCTGTGGTCACGCCATCACTGGATACGCTATAGCGATCAACTTCCAAACGCGAGGTGGCAGGAATAATCCCCACACCACGTAGTGTAGGCTTTACCTCCTGAATGGTGCCATCAGCATTAAAAGCGATTTTGTCGATGCACACAGAACGACGTTTGTCATCGCGCGGCGAGAAATCGTTGTGATGATAGAACAGATACCATTGTCCTTTGTATTCCACGAGGCTGTGATGATTGGTCCAACAGCCGTTATCGTGCTCCGTCATGATGACACCTTTGAAAGTCCAGGGACCGAGGGGCGAATCACTCATGGCATAGGCTAATGTTTCTGTACCGCCTTCCTTGCGTACCCAGGGGAAAGTGAGGTAGTAATGTCCATTACGCTTAAAGGCGAAGGGGCCTTCTTTAAAGCCTTCGGGCAAACCTTCCATCACGCGGCTCTCACCCTCCAGTTCCTTCATATTCTCTTTCAGCTTCGCGCCTCGAAGCCCCATCCCACTCCAATAGAGATAGGCGATGCCGTCATCATCGATGAATACACAAGGGTCGATGCCAGCAACACCTTTTATGGGCTCTGGTTCTAATTTATATGGTCCATCAGGCAGGTCAGCAGTGGCTACGCCGATGGCGAAACCACGCCCGTCCTTAGGTCCGTTAGGAAAATAGAAATAATACTTACCACCCTTCTCTACGCAATCAGGAGCCCACATAGAGTACCCGTTGGGCCTGCCCCAAGGCACATCCTCTTGCAAAACGATGACACCATGATCCTGCCACGATGTAAGGTCATCGGACGAGAACACATGGTAGTCGGCCATACAGAACCAATTCGGACGTGCTCCTTCTGCCACCTGGATATCGTGGGAAGGATAGAGATAGATACGACCATTGAAAACACGAGCTGTAGGATCAGCTGTGAACTGATCGCGAACGATGGGATTCTGCGCCACAACATGATATGAGAAAAGCGCAGAATGAAACGTGAGAAAAAAGATGAACAGTTTGTGTCTTACAACAAGATTTCTCTTCATATTGAAAAGAATGAAGGGTTAGGAATACATTGATTCAATGATATTCAAGAGCTTAATGGTAGCCTTGATTGCAGCCTCCGTCTGGTCGGCATCGAGGGCGTGGGTACGAATAGTACGCTCCTGAAACGTCCATTCGATAGTCGTCTGAACGAGGGCATCTGTGCGACCGCCCGGAGGGATGATGACGGTGTAGTTCGACAGCCAGGGAAATTCACGGTTCAAGCGCTCGCGGTAGATGTGACGGACAGCGCGCACGAAAGCGTCGTACTGACCGTCACCTTGGGCACTTTCTTCATACACCTGATCGTCAATCTGCAAACGGACCTGTGCCATCGGTTTCAGGCCATAAGCCGTTGAGACCATGTAGGAAAGCAAACGCACACGTTCCTCTTCCTCACTGTGTTTCAGCACATCACGAATGATGTACGGGAGGTCCTCCTGCGTCACCAACTCTTTCTTATCACCCAGCTCAATGATGCGGTCAGTCACCTTTTTCATATCGTCTTCGCTGAGGTCTAGGCCAAGCTCGTCGAGATTCATACGGAGACTGGCCTTGCCGCTGCTCTTACCCAAAGCATACTCACGACGGCGCCCGAAACGCTCGGGTTTCAAAGCATTTTGGTAGAGTCCCTGTTTGTTGTCGCCATCAGCATGAACACCTGCTACTTGCGTAAAGACAGCCGATCCCGTAATAGGTTTATTGGGCGGTATAGCGATACCGCTATAACTCTCCACCATGTGAGCCACCTTGTTCAACTCGCTCTCATTGATATTTGTCTGCGCATTGAAATGATCCTTCAATATCGCTTGCACGCTGGCCAGCGGCGCATTACCGGCTCGTTCACCAAGACCGTTGATAGCAGTATGCAGACCTTTAGCGCCTCCAAAGACAGCGCCCAAGACATTAGACACAGCGAGGTCGTAGTCGTTGTGAGCATGAAAATCAAAGTGCACATCAGGATATCGCGCTACCATCTGCCGCATGAAGTCCAATGTCTCCAGCGGATTGAGGATGCCGAGAGTGTCGGGGAGCATAATACGGGAGATAGGAGACTCGACGGACTCTCCCCCCTGCCCCTCCCTATCAGGGAGGGGAGTAAGATGTGTTGGAGCTATGAGGTCCTTGAGAGAATCGAGTAGTTCAAAGACATAGTTACTATTTTCTGTGTCTTCTGCCTTCGATAGTATCTGCTCCCTCCCTGATAGGGAGGGCGGGGGGAGAGTCTGCCCCCCCCCCTCTTTCATTCCTCCACTCCAATCCTCCAAATACAGATTGACGGCAATGCCTCGCTGGGCCGCCATCTCCACATTTCTCCGAATGTCTGCAACATGTTCTTCAAGGCTCTTACCCAATTGTCCTTCGCAATGGCGACGTGAACCTTTGCAGAGAAGATTGATGGTGCGGGCACCTGCGCTCTCAATCCAGTCGAGACTCTTGCCGTCATCGACAAAGCCGAGCACTTCCACACAATCCAGTAAATCCTTACTGGCAGCCCAACGGGTGATGCGCTGTACAGCCTCCAATTCGCCATCGCTGACGCGAGCCGAAGCCACCTCAACACGATCCACATGCAAATCCTCGAGCAACGCCCGACAGATCATCAGTTTCTCATGCGGCATGAAACTCACACCCGAAGTCTGCTCACCATCCCTAAGGGTGGTGTCCATGATTTCAACGGACTCTCCCCCCTGCCCCTCCCTACCAAGGAGGGGAGTATAATGTAATAGACTGGAAATTATCTTATTTTTTTTCATATTCTCTCGTCTTGCGAAGTGATTACTCCCCGCCCTGCAAGGGAGGGGCTGGGGGGAGGGTCCCTATGTTCTTTAGTAAGAAATCGATATCATCTAACCCGTTCATCAGACAATATTTCTTGTAATTGTTGATGTCAAAGTGTTCGGCTTTGCCAGTGGCGAGATTCGTCACCGTTTGAGTGGGCAAGTCCACGCGAACCTGAGTCTGCGGGTCAGCCGAAATACTTGCGAAGAGTTCCTGTTGGAAGGCGGGAGAGACCACGACGGGCAGAACGAAACAGTTCAAAAGGTTATTGCGATGGATATCAGCGAAAGAGCTGCTGATGACTACGCGCACGCCATAGCCCGCAATAGCCCACGCCGCATGTTCGCGTGAGGAGCCTGAGCCCCAGTTCTCGCCTGCCACAATGATTTCATGTACACCCTCATGCGGTGCTTCCTTGTACTCCGTTTGGTTCATCACGAAATCCTTGATAGGCTGTCCGTCAGTTGTATAGCGAAGGTCGTGCATAAACGCATCTCCAAAGAACTTAGGGTCACGCGTTGTGCTTGACAGGTAACGAGCAGGGATAATCAGATCCGTATTGCAGTTATCAATAGCAATAGGAATGCAAGTAGAGGTTATTTGGTCAAGTTTCTGTTTCATAATGGCTACATGACAATTGTTCTAGGATCTGTGATAACACCTGTCACGGCAGCGGCAGCAACCGTCAGCGGACTCGCCAGAATGGTTCTGGCACCAGGACCTTGTCGTCCTACGAAGTTACGATTGGAAGTGCTGATACAAAGTTTACCGGCCGGCACCTTGTCAGCATTCATTGCCAGACAGGCGGAACAGGAGGGCAGACGGAGCTCGAATCCTGCGTCCTCAAGGATTTTGTCAATACCTTCATCAATAATTTGCTGGCGCACGGCCCATGATCCAGGCACGAGCCAAGCAACCACATTCGCAGCCTTCTTGCGTCCTTTCACCACGGAAGCGAAAGCGCGGAAGTCCTCGATGCGTCCGTTGGTACAGGCGCCCAGGAAAACATAATCCACAGGTATGCCAAGCAAGCGCTGACCAGAAGAAAAGCCCATGTAGGAAAGAGCAGACTCTCCCCCTGCCCTCCCTATCAGGGAGGGAGCAGAATCCTTTCGAGTGCTACCATTTTCCTCAGTTGTAGAAGTAATCACTCCCTCCCTAATAGGGAGGGCGGGGGGAGAGTCCGGAATTCTCTCATCAATAGCTATTCCTTCTCCTGGATTCGTTCCATAGGTAATTCGGGGGGCTATGTCTTCAGCCTGGAAGGTGATCTCTTTGTCAAAGACGGCATCAGCGTCGCTATAAAGTTGTTTCCAACCCTCCACAGCCTTGTCCCACGCCTCACCCTTCGGGGCATACTCACGTCCTTTCAGATAAGCGAAAGTGATTTCATCTGGTGCTATCAAACCTGCGCGTGAGCCCATCTCAATACTGAGGTTGGAGAGTGTCAGACGACCTTCCATCGACATCGAACGGATGGCCGAGCCTGCATATTCTACCGCATAGCCTGTAGCACCTGAAGTAGTCAGTTGTGCCATGATGTAGAGAGCTACATCTTTGGGCGTCGTACCCTTGGGCAACTGGCCTTCAACATTAATGCGCATGGTCTTGGGCTTTTGTTGAAGGATACACTGCGAGGCCAGCACCTGTGCCACCTCACTGGTACCGATTCCCATCGCCAACGCTCCGACAGCGCCGTGTGTAGAGGTGTGGCTGTCGCCGCAGACAATCGTCATACCAGGCAGCGAAAGGCCTTTCTCCGGGCCTACGACGTGGATAATGCCGTTATCCTTCGTGCCCATATCGAAGTGCTTGATGCCAAATTCGGCACAGTTCTTCTTCAGCGCCTCCATCTGCTTGGCGCCCACAGGCAGTGGCGCATCAGATGTGCTGGGTGTATTATGATCGGGCATCGCGAAAATCTGTTGCGGACGCAACACGCCTATGCCCTTGTCGCGTAAGGTGTCAAAAGCCTGTGGGCTAGTCACCTCGTGACAATAGAGGCGGTCAATATACAATTGTGTGGGACCGTCAGGAATGTTCTGCACCACATGCGCGTCCCATATTTTATCAAAGAGCGTCTTTCCCATCCTATTTCTTAAACTTATTGATACAGTCAATATAAGCCTCAACCGAAGCTGTCACAATATCTGTGTTGGCACCGAAACCATAGTAGAGATGGCCGTCGTATTCTACTTGCATGTGGACCTTACCCACATCGTCGGAACCTTTAGAGATTGCTTGAATGGTGAATTCCTTGAGCGTCATCTGGCGACGGATAATCACCTTCAACGCCTTGATGGCTGCATCCACAGGACCATTTCCGGAAGCTGAAGCTTCAAACTTCTCTCCACTGATATTCAAGCCGATTGCTGCTACGCTGCGGACACCTTTACCTGTTGTTACCTGCAGATAATCGAGCTTGATGGCATGAGAAGCCGTGCGGTCGGCACCTGCTAGCATAAGGATATCGTCGTCCGTAATCTCCTTCTTCTGGTCAGCCAGACGCAGGAACGCCTCGTAGGTCTTATCCAACGACTCCTCATTCATCTCAATGCCCAACACCTGCAGACGATGTTTCAGCGCGGCGTGTCCGCTGCGAGCTGTGAGCACGATGCTGTTATCGTCGATTCCCACATCCTTCGGGTCGATAATCTCATAGGTCTGCACATTCTTCAATACGCCATCCTGATGAATACCGCTGCTGTGAGCAAAGGCATTGCGGCCAACGATGGCCTTGTTCGGCTGAATCGGCATATTCATGAGCGACGAGACAAGACGTGATGTCGGATATATCTTCTGCGTGTTGATATTCGTGTCGATGCCGATGCCCTTGTGACATTTCAGGATCATCGCAATCTCCTCCAAACTGGTGTTGCCCGCACGTTCACCGATGCCATTGATGGTTACTTCAGCCTGTCGTGCACCATTGAGGATACCTTCCATCGTGTTGGCCGTAGCCATTCCGAGGTCGTTGTGGCAGTGAGTACTAAGGATAGCCTTGCCGTTGCTGAGACCATCCACGTGCTCCATCAGATATTTAATCTTCTGACCGAACTCCTGCGGCAGACAGTAGCCCGTAGTGTCAGGGATATTACAAACTGTGGCTCCTGCGTTCACAACAGCGTCAATCACACGCGCCAGGTATTCATTATCCGTTCGCCCTGCATCCTCAGCGTAGAACTCCACATCTTCCACAAAACGCTTGGCATATTTCACAGCTGCTACAGCTCGCTCGATAATCTCCTCGCGGGTAGCGTTGAATTTATATTTAATGTGTGACTCGCTAGTACCGATGCCCGTGTGGATGCGTTTATGTTTTGCATATCTCAGCGCCTCAACGGCTACGTCGATGTCCTTCTCCACCGCCCGAGTCAAGGCGCAGATGGTGGGCCATGTGACAGCCTTCGATATCTCTATTACGCTGTTGAAGTCGCCTGGCGAGCTAATGGGGAAGCCAGCCTCGATGACGTCCACGCCCAGTGTCTCCAGCGCCTTGGCCACCTGAATCTTTTCAATCGTGTTCAACTGACAGCCAGGCACTTGCTCGCCGTCTCTTAGGGTTGTGTCGAAAATAAATAATCTGTCGCTCATATCATTTTTAATTTTTCACTCTTCACTTTTCACTCTTCACTACAAACAGAGCCTTTCTCACTGGGAAGTGGGAAAGGCTCTGTTCGCATATCTTTTGCCTGTTTGCGTCAAACACTAACCACACTTCCGATTGGCTTACGCAGTCGGATACCCAGAATGGCCAGAATAATGACGTTCAGATTGTGCATATCTGTTGTTAGATAATTGAAATCGGCTGCAAAAGTACGTTATTCTGTTGACAGGAACAAATAAAATCGGCTCTTTTTATCAAAAATCCCCTCCCCTGTCGCCACCAGAGCCTCTGCGGAAGCCGCCGTCACCGCCTCCCCAGTTGCGTTCTCCGTCATTCTCGCCACCGCGTTCACGCCGCTGACGGCTGGCTCCCATGCCACGTCCGCCGAAGACATTGAAGCGGTAGGTGAAGGAGAGCATCACATACGAGGTGACACGCTCGCTGTCGGAGTCTGTACGTGAGGTAGCAGAGATATTACGGCTCACCATATCACGCTGCTGCAGGATATCGTTCCAGCGCAGACTGACAGTAGCCTGCCGCTTGCTCAGGAAAGAGAACGAAGCCTGCGCGTTCCATATCCATTGGTTGGTGTTCATCGCCTCGTCAGCATAGCCGCGACGGCTGTTCTGACTGATGTCTGAGGAAAGGTTCAATCCAAACCAGAAGTTCATGATGGCGCTGCCACCATAGGAGAAGGTATAGGTGTCGAGATTGGAAGCGGCTGTGGCTGTGGAGCGTGCACGGTGGTAGCCTGCCGACCCACGGACATTCGCCTCAAAGGTGTTCTCATTCTCATACGTCTCACGATAGGTGAAGCGCAGGTTCTGGTTGAAATTGTCGGAGTTGGTGACATTCTTGACCGTCTCCTTATTGGCCGACTGATAGACATAGCCGTTGCTCGTCGTGTGGTTGTAGCTCGATCCGGAACCGATGCGGAAGCGTTGGTCGCGTAGTGCCGTATTGAAGTTGAAGTTGGCGCGTCCGTTCCAGTTGCCATCGATATTCACAGGCTTGGTCACACGTCCGCCTGTCTCTTCCTTATACTCCGTACGACTGGCGGTGGCGTTCTGCGTGGCTCTTCCTTCGATATTGAAGTTATAGTTACGCTGGTAGTCGGGTTGTGCCAAGCGCCATTCTGCACGCAACGTGTGCGTGAACGACGGTTTCAGCTCAGGGTTACCCAATCGGATGTTCAGCGGGTTGGCGTTGCTCAACGTGTCCGGTATCAGGTCTGTGATGCCTGGTTGCCCGCTCTGTCCGCCATAGCGTGCATCAATCTGATGCTGACGTGAGAAGCGATAGCGGAAGTTCACCGTGGGCGCCCAGTTGACAACGGTGCGCGAGAGGTCATAGTGTTTCCAACCCTTGTTGTAATCCACTCGGTTCACCTGTGGCTGCAGATTGAAACCGATGTTCAAGCGTACCTTGGAATTGATGAGCCGGTACTGCAAGCGCAGGTCGTGGTTCTGATAGTGATTCTCCGTGTAGTTGCACTGGGCCGTATCGGGTGTTGCCCACTCCATATGACCGTCGTAGTTGTCAATTCCTAAGAAATAATGGTCCACCAGCGGGTCGAAGATACTGGACACGGTGCGGTCACGATCGTTGAAACGCCATGAATAATTATAGGAGAATTGCAGAAACTGTCCTGTGGCAATGGGCTCGGTGTAGGAGATGCGCGCTGACCAGTTCTTACCGATGTTGCGCGAGTCATCATATTGTATCTTGTGGTAAATGCTATCTTCGCCCGTCATCGCCAGCAGCTGGTAGTAGTCGATTTGCGAGTAACTGCTACTATTGCCGTCGCTTTGATTGAGACTACCGCTGAGATTGAAGGTGATATTACGTCCTGGCTTCTTCAACCTGCGATTGATCTGCAAGGACAGCGAACCGCTGATGTTGTCATTGGCGTTGCGATTGGCGTTAAGGTTATGGTTCACACCGATGCTGCGCAGGGCAGCCAACTCTGACAACGGATCGCTGACCAAGGCGTAGGGGTTATCCTTGAACGTTGCACTCTCGCTGTCGCTGTGGCTGCGGCTGCCGTTGATGCTGAACTGTGGACGCATAATGATGTTCGTCATCGTGTCCGGCTTCCATTCCACCATCCATCGCGTTTCAAAGGCATCGCTGTGACTGCCGTTGCTGCTTTTACGATTGCTGTAGGCCGCATTCTTGTTCTCAAAGTTCTGCGAGTTACTCCATGAAGCGCCGGAAGCTTGATTGAAGCGTCCTGTGACGCCGCCGTTCAGTTCTAGTTTATCCCATTCCAGGTTCAGGCTGGCGGCCACGTCCTGATTCTCTTGCATACCGCTTCCCTGTGTGTTATTGGCATTGCCCACCACGCTGGCTTTCTGCTTATCTAAGAAACGGTTCACATTCACACGTCCCTGATAACGGTCTTCTGTTCCGTAGCCGCCTGAGAGCTGTCCGAACCAGCCGCGCCGTCGGTCTTTCTTGATTTCCAAGTCCAGCACCGTCTGTTCCTCGCCGTCATCGATGCCCGTGATACGCGCCAAATCGCTCTGTTTGTCGTAGGCTTTCACCTTATCCACAATCTCCGCAGGTATATTCTTCAGCACCAGCTGTTGGTTGTTGTTGAAGAACACCTTGCCATCTACCAATATCTGCTTCACTTCCTTGCCGTTGTGAGTGATCTTGCCTTCATCGTCAATCACGATGCCCGGTAGTTTCTTAATCAGTTCCTCCACCATTGAGCCGGGTGGCAGCGAGAAAGCCGCTGCATTGTACATCACGGTGTCATCAACAAGTGTCATCTCCGGCAGTTTGCCTTCCACCACCGTCTCTGCCAGCAGCTTGGCATCCTCCTTCATCAGGATATCCTGCACCTTCTTGTTACCGCCCTTGCCTGTCAGAGTGAGGGCAAAGGACTGTGTCTTGTAACCCATGTAAGACACCTTTAATGTATATTTACCTACAGGCACGCCTGGAATCATAAACTGTCCGTTCTCCTGGCTTTGTCGTCCCGCCACCATCTTTCCTGTGGAATCGTTCACCTGCACATTGGCGCCCGGCAGTGGCTGTAACGTGGAATTCTCATAGACAGTTCCACGTACATTATACCACTGTGCTACAGCGGATTCAGAGAAGAAAAAGATGGCGATGGACACTACCATCGCCATCCAACATTTACTCAAATTCATGTGTCAATCTTAGCGACTTGGCATTTTTATGACAGCCGCCTTTCATAAAGGTTTAATCCCCACCCTTTTTTCTTCATTTTTTTCTCATTCACCCCTGACAGACATGATGATTATCGGATAGCGGTCTTGCGTCCACCTATAATATATAGGCCATGTGGTAACTGGCGACGGGCGGATTGCACTTTGGAGACTAGGCGGCCGCTGAAATCGACACAATCGTCAGACGGAACAGAGACAGGACGAGCAACGGTTTGAATGCCTGTGGGGAAGAACTCCTTGGGTTGGAGGATCGCCTGTCCCAACACAAAATCAGCATTCTTGGCAGCATCGGTGTAAAACACAATGACATAGTTTCCCGTCTCTTCAATATCAAACTCTATGGTCTGCTGACGCACCAATGTGAACTTGTTGCCTGTGTCCCCACCAATATTAACGGTGGGCGTGTAAGTATCAGAGGCCACTTCCTGCCCACTGGTACTCTCTATGGCAACAGTCACAGGTGTGAACTCAGGCTGATTCCAATTGCAGATTTTGTATTTGAGAGCATAATGTCCTGAGTGTAAGGTCAAATAGGAACGAGCAGACTTGTCTCCGAATTTAGCCCAGGCAGCTTTCGCCCTATTTGTGCCGTTTTGAACAAGCAGCCCATACTCAAAAGCTCGTGAGGAATTAGTGAAATGCAGAAGACGACTGCCATCAGTATATGAAGTGCCACCACCCACTCGTTTGGAGAGTCCGTTGCTCACGTACCAGTCCTGTGGCACTACATCCCCAGCTGTGAAGTTCTGATGTAGATTGTATGAACTCTTGGACGCAATGCAATTGATTAGGCACGTAGCTTGCGCTGTCTTTTCCACCTTGTCTGTCACTTCCACACGCAGGTTGTGTTTGCCTGCCGCTGGAGCTGACAAGGTCGTGCTGTAAGGCAAAGAGGTCTTCGATTCGATGAACGTATTACCATCATAGAAATCGGCTTTCGTAATCTTTACGTTGGGCGTCTTAGCAGTGGCCTTGATGGTGATGTCAGGAAAGGTGGCCTCACCCTGAGGCGCCATACAGAGATATGTAGCATCCCCTGCCGGCTGGGTGATTCTCACCATAGGCATATTGAGTGTAAAACGCTTGCAGAAATTCCAAATGAGATGACGATTCAGATCCATGGGCCAATGGCCACCATTATGAAAAGAGTACAACCACACCTCGCCGCCATTAGCTCCGCCCGTCCAGCACTCTAAGTCGCCATTATACCAGCTACTGCTAATAGGCTTGTAGCCAACCGTTTTACTATAGTTGGGGTGGTTGTCATGCTTGGCATAGCTCTCAATGTAGGAATGGATATTATATTCTTCGTAGCCAAACACTTCATCGTCATAGGCTATACACTCCAACAAGTTGACTGGCTTTGTGCAGCTGTTCCAAGGTTCACCGGAGAGGACGCCACTCGTGGGCGCAAAGGCGGCTATCTTGTCCTGTACACTACCTATGCAATGATGGATAAGCATTGAGCCCATAGAGAAACCTGACCAATAGACTCTATCTGTGTCAATGTTGAAACGACTAGCCATCTCGTCGATGGTCTTGAGAACGAAAGACTGGTCATTGGTTCCCCACACATCCCACGTATTACCATCGCTGCGCAGATAGGAAATGACAAATTTGGCCGTATCAATCATCTCATACATCTTATCAGCACCATACTGATACTCCGGGTTTTGATTCATTCCATGTGTCACAATGAACAACGGCGACTTATCTGGCAACGTATTAGGCGTGAACACCACCATATTGCGTTGCTTGCCATTCACGTTAATGTCAATCAACTCCTGCTTGTAAGCAAATGCAGAGAAGACCAAGAGGAGCAAAGAGAAGGAAAGTAATGACCGTTTCATTGAAGCAGGGATTGGCTTATTCGTACAAGCTAAGGACGAAGCGAGTGCCACGAGTATATTCTGGATCTATCTCCAAATCGCCATTCATTTTGAGTGCCATCTGCTTGCAGATCGGCAATCCGAGGCCATCGCCTGTCGTGAGGTCCTTGAGTTCCAAGAAAGGCTTGAAGACATCCTCACGTTTCTCCTCAGGAATCACTTCACCCGTGTTGGAAACCAGGAACTGACATTTATGCGCACTACGTTTCTTGTATTCCAACGTCACTCTCCCACCTTCTGGCGTATATTTCGCCGCATTACGCAGCAGATGCAACAGAACATGCGAGACGTATTCCACATTGATATGAGTAGTCATATTGGGTACATCAGAATGAACCGTGACATTTGTTTTCACCCTGCCACGAACCTGCTCCAGAAGACCTTCACAGAATTTCGGGATCTGCACTTCTTCCACCTCTACCTTCTCGTCCATCGTTGTCTCCAACGTTGATAAGGTCTGGATGTGACGTGAGAAATCCTGCAACGCTTTCACCTCTGGAATCTGGGGATTAAGTTTCTGTAAGGTCGGCTCCATCTGCGCAGAGATATTATTGATGAACATGGCTTTTAGGGCATTGTTCTCATTGGCCGTCTTGAGCATCTTCTTATACCTACGGTTCAAGAAAATCACACGCATCAGCACCACAGCACCCACCACAATTGTACCTGCCAAAGCAACGGCAAGGATGCAAAGAGCTGTGATGATGCCGCTACGCGTAGCCAGCGAACTATCTTTCTCTGAGATAATTTCCTCGTTCTCGGCTATCTGCTGTTTCAAGGCACCAATCTCATCTGCCGTCTTCAAAGCGCTGACAGAATCTTTCCACACGACATAACTCTGATAGGCTTTATGGACTATATTAGCATTATTGCTTCTTCGTCCGTTGGAAATCAGTGTCTTATAAACATCTTCCACCTTGTCATATTCCTTTTGCGCTGTCAGTTTTCCGGCCATTTCCTTGAAAACGGCATCGCCTTTTTCATTCTGTCCGAAGGTGTAGTAGTAGATGGTCTTAGTGTAAAGCAAATCGTTATTTAAAGCTTCATCATTAGCTGTCTTTGCCAGACCCTCCATGATATCAAGCTGGGCTTTGGCACTATCACTCTTCCTCAGTTTCATGTACATCTGCAATCGTTGGTTGGTCACCAGATACCGCAAAGCAGCTTTGGAAGCGGCACTTTGTTTACTTGAGGTAATCACATATTCCACACGATGCAGCAACTCAAAAGCCTCCTTATAGAAGTTCTCCTTAGAATAATATAATTCCGTCGCTTTCACACCACATTCCACAGAGGATTTAATCTGCCCTTTATTGGCATAGTCCTCGAAAGCTCGAATGAAGTTATAGCGAGCCGCCGCTACATTACCCGATTTTTGCTCTGTCTCAGCACGTTGATGAAAGTCGTTGATAACATTCTCCTGAGCGATGACAAACGCACAGCAGAATAACATGCTCCCCAGAAAGATGAAAACTTTTTTATTCATAATAAATTCACTTTTAATCCTTTTTCTTGTGCAAAAATAGAGATTATTTAGACTACAACCAAAACATTTACGAATAATTGAAGAAAAATCTTCACATACAAACCATATATGCTGAAAAAAAATGTACTTTTGCAGACAAAATTTGGCAAACATCATCCAATGAGACCTTACAACGATCTATTCATTGACTTCGACGATACACTTTACGACACACACGGCAACGCCGATATCGCCCTCCATGAATTATTTGACACCTTGAAGTTGGGACAATGGTTCTCTGACCCTGCTGTGTTCTACGATGAATATTGGAAAACAAATATCGCGTTGTGGACGAGCTATGCTCAGGGAGATATTACACGTGATTACCTGATTTTAGAGCGTTTTCGCCGTCCGCTGAGCTTCGGCAAAGGACTGGAAGCTACCACCGATTTCTGTTTGGAAGCCGGCGACCTGTTCCTTGACCTATGCTCCAACAAGCCTGGGTTAGTAGAGGGAGCAAAGGAGTTAATGGATTATCTGAAGGAACGAGGCTATCGTATGCACATGTGCAGCAACGGTTTCCATGAGGTGCAATACAAAAAGCTGAAAGCTTGTGGGTTACACGACTATTTCGATACCATTATTCTCAGCGAGGATGCTGGAGCCAATAAACCTTCTGAACAATACTTTAATTACGCATTCAAGGTATCAAGTGCTGTCAGAGAGACAACGCTGATGATTGGTGACAACTTCACAACGGATATCCTCGGAGCCAAACAAGCGGGTTTGGCAACGGCCTTCTTTAACCGTTTTCCTGAATTCCCTGCCCCGGAACCCGTTGATTACGAAGTCACATCGTTAAAGCAACTGATGCAGATTCTGTAGATATATGCAGCATTGCAAAAAGTAGGAACGGGCGGGCGGTCGAATCAAACAACTCCCTATATCTTTCCCCTGCTACGTCCCGTGCTTTCCCCTGCTACGTCCTATTGTTTCTTCGATTGCTTCATCAACCGCACCAGTTCCCCAAAGAGCAAGATGGGCGAAGTGACAAGGAAGATGAGGAGCCAGTCGCGCAGAGAGAGGGGCACGACATTGAACATCTGGCCACCCAACTCCACGATGAAGATTTGTCCGAAGAAGATGAGACTGGCAATAAACACGAACTCACGACAATGGCTGAGATGAAAGGCACTCTTCCCCGTGAGGAAAGCACGGGCATTGAAGAGGTTCCAGAACTGCAACATCACAAAGGTGGTGAAGAACAGGCTCTGCTCGCGAGGTGTAAGGCCATCTCTTTCAAAATACCACAGCAGGGCTGTCATCAGCACAAAAAACAAGCCGCCAACCCAAAGGATAAACTGCCACATGGGCGTAGAGATGATGAACTTACGTCGTTCACGCGGACGTTCACGCATCACAGATTCCGTTGGCGGCAGCGAGGCCAGAGCCATTGCGGCAAAAGTGTCCATGATGAGGTTCACCCATAGCATCTGCGTCACGGTCAGCGGAGCCGCAGTATCCATGAAAGCACCTGCCAAAACCGTAAGGCAGGCACAGACATTGACGGTCATCTGAAAGAGGATAAAGCGCTGGATATTGCGATAGAGCGAACGCCCCCACATCACGGCTCTACCAATACTGGCAAAGGAGTTGTCAATGATGGTGATATCAGAGGCTTCCTTAGCAACCGCAGTACCATCACCCATAGACAATCCCACATGAGCTGCTTTCAAGGCTGGTGCATCATTGGTGCCATCGCCAGTAACCGCCACTACCTCGCCACAAGCCTGCAGAGCTTGCACCAGACGTTGCTTATCCATCGGACGGGCACGGGCGATAATCACAATATCCCGAACCTTCGCACGCAGTTCTTCATCAGACATCGCTGCCACTTCGGGACCGGTTACTATCCATTTTTCACTTTTCACTCTTTCACTTTTCACTCTTTCACTTTTCACTCCTACCAGTCCTATCTGTCTTGCAATCTCGGCAGCGGTAGCAGGCGTATCTCCTGTGACAATCTTGACGCTAATACCAGCTGTAAGGCATTCACGGACAGCAGCGGGAACATCATTGCGAACAGGATCGGCAATGGCCACGAGAGCATCTAAATGAAAAGAGAGAAGTGAAAAGTGAGAAGTGAAAAGTGCTTCGCTACAGGAAACGACAGGAGGGGGAACTTCGGCATGAGCAAGAGCGAGAGTGCGCAAGCCACGCTGTTGCCAACTTTGAAGGAGAGAAGTGAGCTCCTCTGTATTCTTTAATCCATAATCCTTAATCTTTAATCCATAATCCTTAATCCCTACTCCGCACATCTCCATCACAATCTCAGGTGCACCTTTAATATATAAGGTATCATCCACACGGGTAGCCATATACTTCCGCTCAGTCGTAAACGGAATCTCTTCTGTGATATGAGCTGCCGCACGCAAAGCGACATAATCCATACCTTGCTCGCGCAACCATAGGAGAAGAGCGCCTTCGGTGGGGTTACCCAACACTTTGTCGCTATCTAATGACGCAGTGCTATTGATGGCGATATTCTGTTTGATATCTTCCATCTCACCTCTGACATCTTTCATCTCCACCACCCGCATCTGGTTCTGCGTGAGCGTACCTGTCTTATCAGTGCAGATGACAGTAGTGGCACCCATGGTCTCGCAGGCGTGCATACGTCGTACAAGATTATTTGTCTTTAACATCCGTCGCATGGAATAAGCCAATGAAAGAGTGACTGCCATCGGAAGACCTTCAGGAACAGCTACCACTATAAGGGTGACAGCCAACATGACGGATTGCAGGAAGTATGCGAGGAAAGAATAAGTTGAGAGTTGAAAGCTGAAAGTTGAGAGTTCATAGCCCAATGACGTGAGTGTCTCAGGCGAGGCTGTCACGAACCACATAACAATGCGACCGACAACCACCAGGGTCGCGACAGCATAACTGGCACGTGAGATGAGCAGACCTAAACGGTCGAGTTGCTCATTCAAAGGTGTACGGACAGAAGAGTCTATCTGCGTCTCGATGAACACATGTCCGCTCTCTGTGGCATCGCCTACAGCCGTCACGCGCATCAGACCATGTCCTTCAAGGAGCTTAGTGCCACGCAGGACGGTGTTCGTAGGAAAAGTGGCATCTGGATCCTGTTCCTCTTGAAGTATGCTCTTCGTACAGACAGGCTCACCCGTCAATGTAGATTCATCCACTTGCATCTGAACGGCCTCCAGCAACTGACCATCAGCACATATCTCATCGCCCGTAGAAAGTAATATCAAGTCACCCACCACAATCTCACTGCGCGAAACCTGTGTCTCACGTCCATCACGAATCACACGAACAGGTTCATGGTCATTCTGTTGATTCAACAATGAGAACTCGCGATCCGCCTGCCACTCAAACCAGAAAGCAAGACCAGTAGCCAAGAGGATAGCAATGATGATACCTACAGGCTCGAAAAAAGCAGTGGCACCTGCCTGCAAGCCAAAATATTCATAGAAAGAAATGCCGACAGACAGTACAGCTGCCACCAACAGGATGATGATAAGGGGATCTGTAAACTTTTCGACGAACTTGTGCCACCAAGGAGTACGTTCACGAGGGGTAATGACATTCATCCCATGCGCTTTGCGACTTTCTAAAACCTCAGCCGCTGTCAGTCCTTTCATAAATACTTCTTTTTCCATAGGCCGTGCAAAGGTAAGTTTTTTCAGGGAAACGAAAAAAATAATACACCTGCAAATATGAATGAGAGCAGTTTTTTTCTTACCTTTGTCACCGATTTATAACAATGGAATGAGCAATATGACCGAAAATATATCAAATGCCAGCATACTTGAACGTCCCTTAGACGATATCACTTTGCAAAGGATATATGAGAGCCGACGATTGTGCCTAACAAAATTGGATAACATTAAAGAATCCCTGACAAGGGTTAACAGGCAGAAAGAACGGTTACATAAGTTCTTTTCCATCCATGCTGAACTCAACCAGCAACTGGAGCATCTCTACCAGCTAAATAAACAACAAGCTTCGCTCTTGAACGATCAACATGAGTTAGAACGCTTTGAGGAGTTCGAACCCGTAAGTGGACGCTTCCAACGCATCCAGACCCTCACCCAAAGTGTTGCCCATGCACGCCAACGCCAGAAGGCATTGAGCTCGGAAATTGACGAAGCTGGACAACGGGCGGATAACGCTGAGCAGAAGATGATTATGGAGGTCAGAAACACAAACGAAGCGGAACAAGCATTGACTGCCGCAGTGACAACGATGACTGAGGTGGAACGGATGACAGCAGTAGTGAATGAGCTTGAGCAACAATTAAATAATCATGAAAAAGAGTTGCATCTGCTGAATGAACGTTACGAAATGCTGCAGAAAGAAAACAACGAGAAAATCGTGTCTGTAGGACAACTGCAAGCAGAGCTGACAGAGTTACGCCAGAAACAACAAGTGCTGGAGAATCACAAGCAAATGCTGGTGCGAAGCGAAGCGATTCTCATCATGCTAGATAATTTCATGGTTGTCAGTGATCAGCGCGATGCCATTTACCGTCGATTGAACCAAGCTATCAGCGAACAGAATGAACGCGATGAACAACTCAGTCGCTTATTCAAAGAATATCAGAAACTCCAAGATAAACTGAAGTCCAAAGAAGAAGAGGTTGAAGGACACCGAAACAGCATCAAGGGGCACGACAGCTACGCCTTGCAGCGAAGAGCACTGGAACTCCGTAGCCGCAAGCTGATGCTGGAGACGGCACTTTCTCTCTGGAAGAGTATCGCTACTGGTTTTGACTTAATAGAACATAAGGAAGAGGCGCTTACACAATTGCGACTTCACGCCGAACACCTTCAACACGATATCGATAGTTTGGAAGCAGATATACGCGCCATCAACAAACAACTGGAACAGAAGCAGTATTTTCTCACTCTCTCCAAAAGCCAGAATGTCATAGAGCTACGTAGTGATTTGGTCGAAGGCACACCCTGCACCGTATGCGGCGCTTCACACCATCCTTGGCAAGGCGAAAGCATCACGGAGCAAAACATGCTGATAGCCTCTCTAAAAGCGGATTACGAAGAGCTTTTGTTTGAAAAAAACGGGAAGCAACAAAGCTTGGAAGAACTGCTGAAAGACCTTACGGCCACTCAAACGCGGCTAAATATGGAAGCAGAACATTTGGATGATATCCGCACCCGACAGCGGGACGACATCAAAGAATGGCAGAATTTCAACCATCTCGACCACTCCCTGACAGACTGTTCACCCTCTACGAACAGGGAAGCCCGAACCACTCTCATCAAGTTGCTTATCGAGAAGATGACGGTAGATGCAGACTATGCCGAGAAAGAGCTCAATGCCTTCACTTATCACCTCGATGCCATCGCCACAATTGACAAGGATATACAGAAACTACAGCAGCAAACCGCAGAGTTATCCATCCAACTCAATGAAGCCAATACCGCTTGTCAAGTAATGGCCGGCCAGGTGGAACGGCTCAAAAAGCGCCTACAGACTGCGACCCAGAACTACAGCCGTCATTATGAGAGCTTAGAACAGAGTATCACCTTTCACGACTGGTTTGATTTATGGAAGACCTCTCCGGAAAGCATCAAATTACGCATCCAACAGATGCGTGAGCAGTGGGATAACGTGGTGGAAAATTTGGAAGAACACGAGGTTCAAATAATGCTCCATCAGAAACAAGGAGAACTCTACCAACGCGCCATTAAACAAACCACGATGGACATCACAACATGTGAGGGAAAGATCAACAGCATTCAAGAGAAAATTGATAAAACAAACAGTGCCGTAGAAAAGATTCTGCCCAACCACGATGGAAATAGCCATTATACTCTTGCCCGTCAACGACTGGACAAACAAAAAGAACAACAGATGCTGGCCGAAAAGAGTTTTCATGACCTACAGCACTCATTAATCGCCCTACAGGCAGAGCGCGGGAATCTGGAAGTGAGCATCTTAGAGATGGAACAACGTATCACTTCTGAGAAAAATGAGTTGGATTTATGGATGCGCAAATATAATGCTACACATCCACCCGTACAAATGGCAGAATTGGAGCGCATCCTCGCCGATGACAAAGAATGGACGACGATTCGTCAATCAGTACGCGATATTCAAGTTGACATTGCCACTACTCAGAACCGAGTTGATTATTTACGATCACAGATTATTTCCTTACAAGCTGAGGGCATACGCGCAGCCTCCGAAGACAGAGATGCAGAACAACTCGCCATTCAAGAGCAGCTCAATGAGTTGGAGCAGGAACAACGAAAAGCATTGATGCAATTGGCTCAATATGACCTGAAACTCTCTATTCATGAACAAGCCATGAAACAATCTCTTAATTATTCGTAAAAATTTCTTGTTCTCACTTTTTCTTTCTACTTTTGCAACGTTTTGTCAGAAAACAGAACATATTCAATTCAACACACACTATTATGTCAAAGTACAACATCCACGAAAAGAAAGAGAAACCAGCTGTTTACCGGACAGCCGTCAAACCGGAAGTGATTGATGAAATATACGAGCAGATTCTAAGGAAAATGATTGTCGAGAAGAAATACCGCGATCCAGGATACACCGCTCAACAATTGGCTAAGGAAATCAACACCAATACACGTTATATCAGTGCTGCCGTTAGCCTTCGATTCCAATCAAATTTCTCATCACTAATAGCAGGCTATCGCGTCAGAGAAGCGATAGCCATGATGACCGACAAACGTAACAAGAACCTGACAATGGCATACATTGCCAAAGCTTGTGGCTTTGCCAACAGACAGTCGTTCTATGCCGCATTTTTCCGCCTACATGCTAAATCACCCAAGCAGTATCAGGATGAATTCTTCGCTAAAATAGGACTATCTACGCGTAACAAAAAATGAATATTAAACATTATTTACTCGTTATGAGCGTATCATTATCGGCCCTTTCTGCTCAGGCAGGGGCCGACACTTTTCTTTACAACGATGAGCGTTTTGCGGATTTGCAGATGCTCCGTTACCAGGTACATGGATTTGACCAGCTCTCACTCCGTCAGAAAGAACTTATCTATTATCTCTCTGAGGCTGCTCTCTGCGGAAGAGATATCTTATGGGATCAGAACGGACGTTACAACCTCCGTATCCGCCAGCTCTTAGAAACTATTTATACAGACTACAAAGGTAATCGCAAGAGCAAGGACTTTCAAGCTTTCGTGACATATTTAAAACGCGTATGGTTCTCCAATGGTATTCATCATCATTATGGCTGCGAGAAATTCCAACCCGGTTTCTCCGAGGACTTCCTGCGGAAAGCGATCAAAAGCATTGATCCTGCCAAGATTCCTTTTGACACAGAAGAACTCTTCCCGGTCATCTTCGACCCCAAGGTGATGCCGAAGCGGACCAATCAGGCCGACGGCGAGGACCTCGTGCAGACTTCTGCCGCCAACTACTATGGTGCGGGTGTCACGCAAGCTGAAGCCGAGGATTTTTATCTAAAAATGAAAGAAGCTGCGCCTGATCCTGCCCACCCAGTCATGTTCGGCATGAACAGCCGTCTAATCAAGGAAAATGGGGAGCTGAAAGAAAAGGTGTGGCGTAGTGGCGGACTCTACGGTGCTGCGATTGACCGCATCATCTACTGGTTACAGAAAGCCAAGACAGTAGCGGAGAATGCCAAACAGGCAGCTGTCCTTGACAAGCTTATTGAATATTACCAAACAGGAGACCTCCACACCTTTGACGCCTACACGATTCTGTGGGTACAGGAGACAGCAGGAATAGTGGATTTCACCAACGGCTTCACAGAGAGTTATGGAGACCCGCTGGGCATGAAAGCCAGTTGGGAAGGTTTTGCCAACTTCAAGGATATGGCTGCTACCGAGCGTACTAAGAAGCTATCAAACAACG
The DNA here is from genome assembly GCA_947305005.1 of uncultured Prevotellaceae bacterium. Classification (GTDB taxonomy): domain Bacteria; phylum Bacteroidota; class Bacteroidia; order Bacteroidales; family Bacteroidaceae; genus Physcousia. The sequence goes on from CAMZCM010000022.1 coordinate 23,494, forward strand.
CACAGTGGTTCGAGGACCACTCGCCCGTAGATTCTCGCTTCAAAAAAGAGAACTGCAAAGGCATCACTGCCAAAGTCATCGTAGCAGCCATCCTCGGCGGCGACCTCTACCCCAGCACAGCCATCGGCATCAACCTGCCCAACAGCAACTGGGTACGTGCAGAACATGGCTCCAAGAGCGTCACCATCGGCAACCTGACCGATGCATATAATAAAGCTGCCCATGGTAACGGTTTCCAAGAGGAATTTGTCATCGATGAACAGACACGCCAGCTCATTGATAAATATGGTGATGTCTGTGATGATCTCCACACAGATCTTCACGAATGTCTTGGACATGGCTCCGGAAAGTTACTCCCGGGCGTTGACGCTGACTCACTGAAAGCCTATGGTAGCGCCATTGAGGAAGCGCGTGCCGACCTCTTCGGCCTCTACTATATCGCCGACCCCAAACTCATAGAGCTTGGTCTTACGCCCGATGCTGAAGCTTACAAGAGTCAATATTATACGTATATGATGAATGGTCTGATGACACAACTCGTGCGAATCGAACCAGGCAATGATATTGAAGAGGCTCATATGCGCAACCGTGCCCTTATTGCCCATTGGGTGCTCAAACACGCAACAGCTGTTCCCAATGGCTCTGTTACGGTTCCCGAGGGCTCTCCCGAGGGTAAACCTGCTGTCGAGTTGGTGAAACGCGACGGTAAGACCTTTGTGCAAGTCAACAACTACCCTGCCCTACGCGCGCTCTTCGGACAACTCCTCGCTGAAATCCAGCGTATCAAGAGCGAAGGCGATTTCGAGGGTGCCCGCCGCTTGATAGAGACTTATGGCGTCAAAGTAGATGCAGAGTTGCATCGTGAGATTCTTTCTCGCTATCAAGCCTTGAACCTCGCGCCATATAAAGGCTTTATCAATCCTGAGTATATCGTAGAGCGCGATGCCAACGGTACCATCACGGACATCCGCGTTACCTACGGCGAAGCCTATGACCATCAGATGCTCCGCTATTCACGCGACTACAGAACACTGCCCTTCATCAATGAATAACGAACCTTTAACTCTCATCAAGGCTGACTTGCGCGCAGCCATGAACGGTATAGCCTCCAAAGCCATCAAGGACAGCGGTATGGGCTATAAGCTCGTCTATGGCGTGGAGTTGCCCCGTCTGAGAGAGATGGCAGCCGACTATGAGCCCGACCATCGTCTGGCTCAGGCGTTGTGGCAGGAGAATATCCGTGAGTATAAGATGTTGGCTATTCTCCTGTATCCGCGTGAGGAGTTTGATTGGGACATCGCTGATATCTGGCTGGCGGACCTTCCCATGGAACAGGCGGAGATTGCCCAGCTACTCTGTATGGAACTCCTTTCCACCATCCCCGGAGCAGCCGAACATGCCTTCTACGGCATGGCTGACGAACGTCCCATGTACCAACTCTGCGGCTTCCTCATTCTCACTCGTTTGCTGATGCAAGGAGCCGTGTTGGCCCCTGATGCAGAAGTGGAGTTTCTGGATCAGGCGACGTCTGCTCTGTCCACGACTGCCCTGCCTCTGAAAAAAGCGGTCACGCAAGCCTTGGTTCGTTTTGGCGAAAGTTCTGAGGAAGCGCAGCAGAAAGTCGATGGCATTCTAGCCGCTCATCTATAAATTAACGAACATTCTTTGGTCATTCCCGCAAAAAGCACTAATTTTGTCCCCAAATGAGCGATAAGTCAAGCTTACAGAAAGATGTTGAACAACGGTTCCGTGAGTTCCTTCTTGCCCATGAGTTGCGGCAGACCAGAGAGCGCTTTGCGATTCTGGAAGCGATCTACAGTATTGAAGGCACTTTCACCATCGAACACCTACAGGAACTGATGCAGGAACGGCGGTTCCCTGTCAGCACGGGTACGTTATATTCGACATTGCAATTGCTTATTCAGGCTAATCTGTTGATTCGTCACCCGTTCAATTTCTCGTCTGTCTTTGAGCGTATCGCAGACAGCCACCCACGCAGTTATCAGATCTGCAACAACTGTCACCGCATTACGCGCATCAAAAGCAAGGAGCTTGCCTCTAGTTTGGAGACCTACCATCCGCGTGGTTTCTCCATCAGCCATCGCATTGTGTACATCTATGGAACCTGCCCTGGGTGTCTACGAAAAATGCGGAAAATGCTCAAATTGAAAGAACAAAACAAACTATAAGATATGAAACAAGGTAAAGTAGATGCCCTATTAGGTATCGTTTTCGGCGATGAAGGAAAAGGTAAAGTCGTCGATGTGTTTACTCCCCGTTATGATGTCGTGGCCCGATTCGCTGGCGGTCCTAACGCAGGACACACCATCATCTTTGATGGCAAGAAATTCGTACTCCGTTCCATTCCTTCCGGTATTTTCGACGAAGGAAAGCTGAACATTATCGGTAATGGTTGTGTGATTGCTCCGGACTTATTTATGAACGAGGCCAAGGAACTGGAAGCTGCAGGTTATAACCTTTATGACCGTCTGCACATCAGCAAACGTGCTCATCTCATCCTGCCTACGCACCGCGTCCTAGACCGTGCCTACGAAGCAGCCAAAGGCAAGAACAAAGTGGGTACCACTGGTAAAGGTATCGGCCCCACATATTCCGAGAAAGCCAGCCGCACAGGTCTTCGTGTAGGCGATATACTCGATAACTTCCCAGCAAAATATGCGGCACTGAAAGCTCGCCATGAACAGATTCTTCGCGACCTTCACTACACCGATTATGATATCACGGAGGAGGAACGTGTATGGCTCGAGGGCGTAGAGTATATGCGCAAGTTCCAACTCACGGATACCGAAATCGAAATCAACCAGTTCTTAGCTGAAGGAAAGAAGATTCTTGCAGAGGGCGCACAGGGAACGATGCTTGACATCGACCACGGCACTTATCCTTTCGTCAGCTCTTCCAGCACCACCACAGGCGGTGTCTGCACTGGGCTCGGCGTAGGCCCTAACCGCATCGGCGAGGTGTTCGGTATCTTCAAGGCTTACAGCACCCGTGTTGGTGCCGGCCCCTTCCCCGTAGAGCTGTTCGACGAGACAGGCGACCGTCTTCGTGAGATTGGCCATGAGTATGGAGCCGTTACAGGTCGTAATCGTCGTTGCGGATGGGTGGACCTCGTGGCTTTGAAATATGCCATCATGATCAATGGTGTCACACAACTTATCATGATGAAGTCCGACGTCCTCGATGGCTTCCCCGTCATCCGCGCTTGCGTGGCCTACGAGAAAGACGGACAGCGCGTCACAGAGATGCCCTATGACTCTGAAGGCTGGCAAGCCGTCTATCGCGACCTCCCAGGTTGGCAGGAAGATCTCTCTGGCATGACTTCAGAGGAGCAGTTCCCGCAGACCTTCAAAGACTACATTGATTTCTTGGAGAAAGAATTGCAAACGCCGATCACCATCCTCTCCGTAGGACCTGACCGTGCTCAGACCATCCTGCGCAAGTCTTTCATTTCTTAATCCCCGCAACGCCCGCCACTTCCTCGGCAGAAGCGCCGAGTCGGGCTGCTTCGCGGACATCTTCACGTGCACGTCTCTTATTCTTCATCTGAGAATAGAGACGTGCACGTCCCAGATAATACTGTGGATTCTTGGGCTCCAGACGAATGGCTTCTGTGAAATCTGTTTCCGCTAACTCATACTGTCCGCGATCCAGCTCCATCCCTGCGCGTATCGCATAACCTGCAGCATGGGTGGGATAGAGATCTACGGCACGATGGATATTCTCCATTGCCTCCTGCGGACGACGGTCGTGGTCATTAACCAAAGCCAAGCCTATCAAAGCTTGCTCATGGGTTGGTTGCACACACAACAGCTGCTCATAATCCTTACGGGCTTCCTTGTACTTACGCTGACGCTGATAGATATAAGCCCGCATCAGCAGGGCCTCCGGATGGTCTTCGCGGAGATCCAACACATCATTATAATCCACCAGTGCCCGATCTTCACGACCTAATTTAAGATACAAAGAAGCACGCCCGAGAAGCAGTCCCATGGTATGGGGCGACAAGCCCAATGCCATCTGATAATCGTCCAAAGCTTCCTTCTCACGTCCCGTACGCTCTGCAATGCTGGCCAGATGTCCCCAAATGAGGGCATTGCCCTGTGCCGCCGGTGCCTCTTGCAAGGCCTGACGGAACAGGATTTCCGCCTGTTGCAGGCTATCATCCTCCATAGACGTAACAGCCTGTCGTACCAGACGCTGATACACATTCTCATCCCCTGCACCCATAACGCACAGCGGAATCAAGAGGAACGCAAATAGGAGCTTCTTCATGACGATGGTATTCTTTCTTATTTATTGATGCGCAACACGGGAACAATCTTATTCACAGGCGTAGGCAGTTTCACGACCAGTCCTTCAGCGGTCTGAGAAGCTTCCAATTCGCCATAACCCAATAGGGTGACGCTCTTGATGCGTTTTTTCAGATTCTTATTACCCTTAGCCAGTGACTTGATGAGGAGTTGGCCCTCTTTTGGCCAGCCCATCGCTGTGACATACAGGTACTTCTTGGTCTGGTTGAAACGGATATCACGGGCATCCATATTGGAATACTGGCCGTCGTTGAAGCCTTGAGCATTCAGGGCGATAGCCTTCTCTGCCACGGGACCTTCACCAAACTTCACCCACGGACGCGTACCGAAGATGCTCTCACCATTGACGGTCATCCAAGCCTCCAGGTCGTCCAAGATGGCAGCTTCCTTCTCATCATAGGTACCGTCAGCCCGCAAGGGCACACTCAGCAGCAGGTTACCGTTCTTTGATACGATATCCACCAACTGCTTCACCACAGTAGCAGCACTCTTGTAAGCGCCTCGTTCATAGATACCGGTATCATAATGCCAACCACCGATGCAGTTACAGGTCTGCCACGGTTCCTGAATAATCTCATTGGGGGCTCCGCGCTCCACATCCCACGTGACAGCCTTTCGTTGTTCGTCATCGAGAATCTTACCGAAGACAACCGTGTTAGGATTCTTGTTGAACATGTGAGCGGCAATCCTCAGGCCGCAATCGCTGATGGGATAGAACGGCAACACCGTCACATCGAAATAGATGAGGTCGGGTGAATAGCGGTTAATGGCATCAAGTGTGCGGTCATAGAAGTTCGCCACAAACTCCTTCGAGGGCATACAAGCTCCGTTTTCCCAACCCCACTGACTGTGAATAGCGCCGTTATCCCATGAGCCTTTGCTCATCGGATGATGTTGTTGATAGAGCATCTGGGGATCCAGTCCTTCCCACCAGAGTCCCTTGCCATCTTCCTTGGTCAGGTTACCGTCGTACCATACGCCGGCTTTCTCGCCCTCTAGGTCATAGCGCTGCGCAGGTTCGTACCACGTCCAGGCATGGTCAGCATGGAAACTGATGCCCAAAGGTAGTCCGGCCTTCTTGGCTGCCTGTGCCCACTCTTCCAGGATATCGCGTTTCGGACCGATGTTCTTCGAGTTCCATGGTTGGTACTTCGAATCCCACAGGTCATAGTTATCATGATGGTTACCCAACACGAAGAAGTACTGGGCGCCACAACGCTTGTACTTCTCCACGAGTTTCTCAGGCTCCCACATCTCCGCCTTGAAGAGCGGTAGGATATCCTTGAAGCCCACCTCTGACGGATGTCCATAATGGGCTACGTGCCATTTGTACTCGCGGCTACCCTCCATGTACATGGAACGAGCCATCCAGTCACCGCTGCCCTCTACGCACTGCGGCCCCCAATGTGCCCAGATTCCAAACTTGGCATCGCGGAACCACTCGGGGACCTTGTGCTGCTGCAGCGATGCCCATGTGGGTTGATACTTACCTGGCAGCATGGTCTCATGTGCGCCACTGACGGGCACACGATAGGACTGTGCCGTTATCGCCCCAGCCATCAGGGTTGCCAGAGCCACGAAGAGAAGGTTCTTTTTCATGATGATGACGTGTTAGGGTTATGCGTTAGCTTTACGAATATAATCGACAATCCAGGCGCCTACTTCGCGGGTTCCGTAATGGGCACCGCCCTCAACCTGAATCTCAGGCGTACGTACATGGGCATCCAAGCTGGCATTGACCGCCTCACGAATCAGTCGGCCCTCCGCTTCCAAGTTGAAATACTCGAAGAGCATGGCCACAGAAAGTATCTGTGCCAAAGGATTAGCGATATTCAGTCCTTTAGCCTGGGGCCATGAGCCGTGGATGGGCTCAAAGACAGGTGTATGTTCGCCGGTAGAAGCAGAGGGAAGCAGTCCCATAGACCCCGTGATGCAGGAGCCTTCGTCGGTCAGGATATCGCCAAAAGTGTTCTCCGTCACCATGACGTCAAAGAACCTCGGTTCCTGCAACATCCTCATGGAGGCATTATCGACATACATATAATCAGTCTTGACATCGGGATATTCCGGCTCCATCTCTTGAGCAATCTGGCGCCACAAACGACTGGATGCGAGCACATTGGCCTTATCTACCACCGTCAGGTGCTTCCTACGGCGACGTGCGTAGTCAAAGCCTACACGCAGGATACGTTCTATCTCCGGGCGGGAATAGAAATTGGTATCGTATGCCTTGTCATTGTCCTGGTATTTCTCTCCGAAATACATACCGCCCGTGAGTTCACGGATGCAGATGAAGTCAGCACCGCGCACCAGCTCATCCTTCAGCGGTGACTTGTGAATCAGGCAGTCGAAGGTCTCCACAGGTCGGATATTCGCGAACAGGCCCAGCTTCTTGCGCATGGCCAGCAAGCCCTGTTCAGGACGAACCTTCGCGGTCGGGTCGTTATCGTACTTCGGGTCACCGACGGCACTGAACAGCACTGCATCCGCCCGCATACAAGTCTGGAAGGTCTCTTCCGGGAACGGATTGCCCACCTTATCGATGGCGTCGGCGCCGCAGATGGCGTATTCATACGTCACCTGATGCCCATATTTCTCGCACACGGCCGTCATCACAGCCACACCTTGTTCACTGATTTCCGGTCCGATGCCATCACCGGCCAAGACTGCAATCTTTAAGTTCATCTTTCAGTAGTTATCGTTGTTACTTATTCCTTTTTATGATTAATGGCCTGCTTCAGTAGCTCCGCTGCCTGCCGGCGCGTGGGCTCGTCAGCCAGAAGCAGGTCTGAGAGGTCTTTTGTCAGGCGTTGCAGGAGCGGTGTATCTTCGTGAGCGGTTTCTTGTGGCTCAGGGGTTGCTGCTAGCTCCTCAAACTCCAGCTCTGTCTGCAGCGGTTCTACTCCGATCGGTTGCTCCACGGCCTCGGTGAGGAGTCCCTGAGACGGCTGAGCGTCCGTCTCTTCCATGTAATCCTGCAAGCCATTGAGCAAGCCCTCAAACTGATTATCAGAGAGGAAGACAGCATCCTCTCCACCATCCAGGACACCCTCAAAGAGACTGGTCTTGAAGCGGAGCTTCGACAACATATCCTCTTCGATAGTGCCGGCAGAGACTAGGTTAATCACCTCGATGCCACGAGTTTGACCAATGCGATGAATACGTCCGATGCGTTGTTCCAGCACTGCGGGATTCCAAGGAAGATCTAGGTTGATGACCACATTGGCCACCTGCAGGTTCAGTCCTGTGGCACCCGCATCTGTGGAGAGGAACACCCGTATCTGCGGGTCGTCTTGGAAGGCTTCCACACGTGCCTTACGTTCACGCGAAGGCACATTCCCGTGCAGATAGGCATACTCTACCCCACTCCGTTCTAGTTCCTGTGCCACCAACCGTGTCATCCGTTCCCATTGGCTGAAGATTACTACCTTCGTTCCCTGCAGTCCATTTCCTTCCCCATTCACCGTCACGCCACATTCATCCAGAATATTCATCACCTCCTCTACCTTGGTGTCAAAGCGGCTATGCTCGTCGAGTACATAGAGGCTGTCACACGTCATCCGCATCTGTTGCAGCGTCAACAACAACTGCTTACGGTCTATCTCAGAGAGGAAATGCTGGCGATGCCATTTGGACACAAGACGTGCTGCATGGAGCTTCAGGTCGTTGTGCGCATCCATTTGTTCTCGTGTCATTGGCACGAACAGCGTTTTATCAATGCGGGCAGGCAGCTGTAATGCTACCGTCTCCTTCTTCCGTCGAATCATCACGCGCGAGACACGCAGTCCCACCTCGTTCAGATTCCGGTAACCCTTTGTAGCACCGGTCTCGTCCACCAGAATATAACGGTCCTTAAATAAATAATAAGGTGACAGCAGGTACTGATCCACCAGCTCCACTATGCTATACAACTCCTCCAGACGATTCTCCAAGGGCGTGCCTGAGAGGATGAGAGAATAGCGCGAATGGATATGGCGCACAGAACGCGAAATCTGTGTGTTCCAGTTCTTCAGACGTTGCACCTCATCCATGATGAGCATATCTGTCGTCAGGTCTTTCAGTTCCTTCAGGTCCTGATTGATACTGTTATAGGAAGCAATCTTATAGGGGGCAGGATGTCCCAGCAGTTCACGTCGTTGCTCCGGTGTACCATCTATCAACACCACTTCCGCTCCTGTGAAACGTTCTATCTCCCGTTTCCACTGGTACTTTAGCGTTGTCGGACAAAGCACCAGCGCCTGTTCAATCAAGCGTTCTTTCCGCAGCAACTCCGCTGTAGCTATCGCCTGTACCGTCTTGCCTAATCCCATCTCATCTGCCAAGATGGCCCGTCCGGCACTGGCACAGAAACGCACGCCCTCGCGCTGGAAGGGATAGAGCGGCACACACAGCAAGCTGTCCAGTGCCTTGTCATCATACTGTTCCTTGATGATGTCTATCCTACGTTGGCGTTCACGTTGTTCAAGGATGAAATCAAAGGCATCCTTGTAGCAGCGGAAGCCTTCATCCAACTTCTTCGCTTCCGTCAGGAAATCACCAAAAGTCTCGTAGGAAAATGGCAGAAGCTCCTCAAAGTCATTGAAATACTGTTTGGCTAAGGCCCGGAACTCCTTCTCCGCTGTCGTGCCAATACGAATCTTTACCCGTCGGTCGTTGCCCCGATAGCTCAGATACACGCTTGTATAGGCGGGCAGGTCTCGGTGAATCCGTTTGTGATGGTCTGCTATCCACTGGCGTGCAGCCTCAATATGTTTACACGTCCCCAACTGAGAGGTCTTAAAATCCATGCAGTCACAGTAGTTCCATGGGCTCTTCGGTCCGCGATAAATGACTTTATAGGAACCGCCTGACGTGGGACTCGTGACACGATACTCGCCTGGGTGGTCACGTTCGCTGACGCACTCCACCTCCAAGTTCTCGCGCTGTGCCTGTTGCATACGCAACATCACCTGCCAATCCTCCAAGGACAAGTGATCCGGTTTCACCAGATGACTGATTCTCTGCTTCGGAAGGTCTGCGTATTTCATTGTTGGATGCTATTTCTGCGCAAAGATAGATGTTTTCATCCAAAGAGAAGTGTGTTTGACCTATAAAATAGATTAATTTAGGATGAAAGAATAGCGTAGATATAGCAAAGGGGAAGCAAGGGTATAATATAAACTAAATTCCCACCATGGGAATGTTTTGTTCCCACAATGGGAATATTTTGTTCCCACAATGGGAATTATCATGAACCTTATATCTTTGCGATAATTGAAACGAGATGATTTTGCTGTTTTTCGTAAGACCTAACATAGAATTTATGGAAAATGCTGTATATGAGCGAATTTGACTGTCATATTGGGCGTTTGAGACCTAACCAAGAGGTAACTGAGACCTAACTAAGACCTAACAGAGAGGTAACTGACAACCAGATTCAGCAAACTATTCAATCATTCTACGAATGGCTACTTAGGTGCATAATGTTAGGTCTCAGTTACCTCTCAGTTAGGTCTTTGTTAGGTCTGATAAGCTCATTCGGAGAGCCTAACTTACTCAAAGTCATCAAATTAGAAAATAACAATATTAGGTCTTATGAAAAAAAATAAATAATCCCCGTGGGAGAGTAGGTAGTCGCATAAAAAGAGTCCCCCGACATCCATTTGGACATCGAGGGACTTCTTTTTAAAAGTGGCGGCTACCTATTCGTCTTCTACTGCGGTGCCTCACTCTACTCTGCACCTTGTACAAGTCGAGTGCGGAACCCCTCATTTCCCTCCGTCGGCATAGGAGTTATGCCTCCCCTCATCGGGAACGG
>CAMZCM010000023.1 GCA_947305005.1 uncultured Prevotellaceae bacterium
ATCATAAAAGAGCATAAATGCGCCAAAAGCTCGTCGATAATAGAAATCCACACCAGGAAAGCTTTTTGATACAAGATAATTGCCTATTCTGCCAGGATGTCTTAACATTGCAGAAAGAATACTATTTGATATTGGAGAAGATAATTTGGGCAAAGCGCTTCCAATTTTCTTTTCTATTATTTCTTTATCTAATCTCGAATAACAACATTTATTGAACAAAATAGGCCGTTCATCAGTTGTCCACTTATGATAGCGTGAAACAAAAATATTGTTATCTTTTGAAAAGTCATTTATAATTATTGATAATCTTGGATGAGCTCCTTCAAAAAGACAACAAGGATGGATATTATAAGATGCATAATAATTTGTTCCTTTTTTATATAATAAAGTCCTCAAAGAAACATAACCAGGAGTTGACATAATTGAAACAGGAACAATGTTACCCATTTTCCCTTGTAGGTTTATCAAGCTTGATTCTCTTTCAAGTACAAAAGAATACAAATTGCCACATTCTATAGTTCTATAATTGTTTACTTTATATGAGAAAGTTTTTGCATTATATTCTATATACGGTGGATTTCCTATTATTACATCGAAACCGCCATTACCATTAATGATGTCATAATACTCTGCAAGCCAATGGAAAGGCTGATGAGATTTAAGCCATGCTTCGTATTTTAATGCTCCACCAGAGACGGTTGAGGCATAAAGACGACGATTTAGAAGGTCGTCCAATTTCTTAAGTCGCTCTTTCAGTTCTTTCTTGGCATTACGGAAGGTTTCTAAGTCGCTGCTCTGCTCCAACTGCACTTTGTTGAATGTGCAGTATGCATGGGCCACGATGTCCATTTCCGTATGAACTTTATCCTTGAACTCCATATTAGCGAACATGTCGCCATACTTCAAATCATTCTCTAAATCCTCTGCTGTTGCATACCCCACCAAAGTATTTCCACAGCGGATATTGAAGTCGATATCTGGCAAGGGGTCAAGACCCAGATTCTGGTCACGTTGATTTACATCCACGACAGCCACCATCTTCAGGAATAGACGTAACTTTGCGATTTCCGTTGCCTCCACCATGATATCTACGCCATAGAGGTTACGCAGGATGATGTTTTTATAGATGAAATAACGGATATTTGAGCGATAACGACCCTTTAGTTCTTCCAACTCTGGGTTGAACAGATTCGGATTCTGTGCGTTCCAATCTTGCATCCTTTCAATACAAACCTCATAAAGCGGCTCGAGGATATTTAGGGCAGCAAAAAGGAAGGCACCAGAACCGCAAGTTGGGTCAAGGATGGTTACCTTTTGCAACTGCGCATAGAAATGCTTGACAAACAGATGGTCATCAGTTTGTGCAAGCAGGTCTTGTACAAACTGCCTAATATCCAGATTATAAGTGATAAAGTCGTTAATCTCAGTTATTTCACCATTCTCAATCTTTGCTTTGATATTCTGGAATCGTTGCAGACGTTCGATTGTCTCTCTCCAGATTTCTGTTGGCAGAGCGAACTTCTCCGGAGTTCGTTCATTCCAATGACTACGACGTTCCAAGAGGTTGGGCTTGGTAGTATCAATGCCAATTGCTATCTCCTCAGGTATCACTTCATCCTTACCCTTCTTAACGGCATCAAAGATATAGGTGTCACCACTCTCTTTCAGGAATTTCCATACCTCTCCGTTTGTCTTGAAGGGACGTTCATCTGTTTTCTTCGTGGCATCCATCAGGAATGGAACGATGGTGTTTCGACCTATATACTCCGTGATATCCTCCTTGGTGTAGTATGCACCCATCTGGGCACGGTCGTTGATATACTGCTCGAAGATATAACCCAAAACATCTGGGTTAATGTCTTTTCCACTGGCAGTCAAACGGTCATCCAGATGCCAATGCCACTGGTCAAAGAAAGCAAACAGACTTTCAAAAGCCTCATCAGCAATGTCAAGCTTTGGATATTTGTCTTCCAATTCATGGATACCAAACATACCGCCATTCAAATAAGGTATACGTCCATACTTCTGCACAAAGTCCTGTTGGTGACGAGGCGAGTTCAAACCATCATGGAAAAGGCTGACCAGAAATCCACGATAGAAAGAATCAAAGAAACGATCTTCACCTTTCTCACGCTTTACCCAAGTGAGTTTATCCTTCAGATAGTTGATGTTCAAATCAAGGAATCCTTTCTTCTGAATGAAGTAACAGAACATCAAGCGATTCAGCATGACGCTGGTGTACCATTGCTTATTGCGGTTCTTCTTCAGGTCCGTTATCTCATCGTCAATACCGCTGATGTATTTGGCAAAGTTGGTATGCTCCTTACGGAATCCTGTATAGAAGTCCTTTGTTATCTTCTCTGAATTGATGATGAAGCCTTCGTGAATGCGATCTTTCACATCCACAATGGTGGTACGCTCATCCAATTCGAAACTAATACGTACTATCTTGTCATACAAGAAATCAGCCTTATCAGCAGAGGTGTATTCCACCAATACCAGGTCACGCTTTTCAATCTTCTTTACAGGTACTACCCACAAGTGATGTTCTGTATTTGGAATGTGGAAGATGCAGATGTAGTCATTGGCGAAACGACGCAACCGGCTGTCTATCTTCTTGCAAAGCGAAGAAGATGGAATCTCTTGCACCTGACAAGTAAGAGCTTGGAAACCGCTACGTTCTGCTATCTGAGTCAGTTCGTAGGTGTTTTCTTCTGTTGTAACATCAAAGTCTGTCTGTCCTTTGGGATTGTTCCATCCCATTTCATGAATAAACAACTCCTTGAAATTACTCTCGCTGATATACTGATTGAATATTCTCTTGTTCATAGGTCATTAGTTTTTCAGTCCCATCGAACAAATGATGGTCGGGTCTTTCTGTTTGTTTTTATCTTCATCAATGCGGCAAAGGGTTCCGTTTGTCTGCATGTCTATTATTGTATCCACGATATCATCGTTTGTGTTATTGCGTAGCATCCTGCCAAGAACAACCTTTGTGCTATCCAACAGCTGATAGTTATAGACATCATCGATGGCCAGTTTCAGGATTTCCTTCTTGTCCTCGCCAAAGAAGAGTGTTGCGGGCTGCTGATAGTAGTGTTCCATAAGGTCTATGATTCGATAACGGGTACTGAAACGATTTCCCAAGATGCCACTCACGCTTGTTGTCTCCGTCTTGACATTCTCTACAGCCTTTTCTACCAAGTCAAAATGGTTGTCCAATGGCTCCAGACAAGGCTCGTCAGCCTTGCATGCCAATGCTTGCAGAATCTTCTTCTGCGACTGGCTAATCATCTCTCCATTAGAGTTATACCACGATAGGACGTCATAATCGTTCTGTGTCTTGACATAGGTGATAACACCATCATCCAACGGACCGTCAGCCTTCTTGGTGGCATAGATGATATTGCTGAGTTGTGGGATTATCTGCTTCAGTTTGGGATTGGCATCTGTTGCATTCTTCCAAATTTGGAATGCCATAGATGCCAAGTCTACATCGTTGTCGTCCTCTTCGTCCAAAGAACCGTTCTTCTCGTTATACATATCCCTAAGGTTCTGTTCGTTGCCCTCGAAGAAGATTTCATCGCTACCAACAATGTTGGCATTTTCATTAATACGCTCATTCAGTCGTTTTCGCAAACGGATGATATTTTCAACACCATCAGCAGGGAAGAAAGAATAGCAGTATATGAGTTCTGATTCCTGACCGATACGGTCTACACGACCGGCACGCTGAATCAATCGGATAATAGCCCAGGGCAAATCATAATTTACGATAACATGGGCATCCTGCAGGTTCTGACCTTCTGAAAGAACATCAGTAGCTACTAGTATGCGAAGTTCATTCTCGGAGGAAACATTAACCTTATTGCTTATGGGCGAGAAACGTTCTGCCAATGCCGTAGGATTCTGGCTGTTACCGGTTGCCCTTTCAACGTGCGTAAAACCACGCTTACGCAACTGACGATATATGTAATTGGCCGTATCAGAATATTGTGTAAAGATGAGTACTTTGTCTTTCCCGTGTTTTTTACTGAGCAATTTCTCCAGTTCGTTCAACTTCTGATCTGTCGTTGGGTTCCACTTGTCGCAGAGCAGAATCATATCAATCAGCTTGTCGCAGTCTTGACGCAGGTGCTGTTTCAGGGTTCGTTTGAAATAGGCAGAATCCAACCAAGCGACATTATTCTTTTCGGACAAGATGTTGTAGTACTCCTTAGCTTTCTTCATATAGACTTCCATATCAGTAGGAATCTCTATAAGACTGTCAGGGTTCTCAACTTGCTGCCCAAAAATATCGTTTATATCTTCATCCTCGATGAAGTCCTCTGGTATGGAATTCTCATCACCAATAGGTAACGGCAATTTGTTGTCTATAGCATAGATGAATACTGCATTACGTAAAATGTGCCGATAAAGTGTCAACAAGAACGAGAATCCGCTACTGTCTATACGCTTAAAGAATGTACTCATGCAGAAACCCATCATACGCTGTCCGGCACGTGAGAGGTTCTCCAACAGTTGCTTGTCTGTTTTTGAGGCGTGTTCCGTTTTCTCAGGACTTTCATAGAGCGAAAGTCCATAGCGAGGAAGGCGAAGTTCCTTCATCATATTCACCATCTCTTCGCTATACAAACGGCTGTATTGGTCCCCTTTTACTGTCTTAAACTTGACAGCCTTAGGTATTCGGTCAGGGAAGTAACTACGTCTACCATCGTGGAACTCCAGATACTTCCTGCCGTTCGTCTCGTCCGTCTTGGCATAATTCTCCTTAATGAATGTACGAGTACGACGAACTAGGAAAAGACGCATCAACTCCTGCCAGTCATCCAGATTGTTGGTCTGCTCAAAAGCCTTGATGCTACGGATATGCACTTCGCTATGCTTTTGCAGAAAAGCACGGTCTCCGCCTAATTCGCGGATATACTCTTCTGGCCGGATGCCTAAATCCTCGTCTGTGGAGACAAAGAGTTTCAGTTGACTGCTTAGGTCGGAGAAATCCTTATTGTAAGGCGTAGCTGTTAATAAAAGAACCTTACAGTTCTGATATTCTATGAGTTCCTTGATATTCTGGTAGCGCTTGCCACTCTCATTCCTAAGGTTATGACTTTCGTCTATGATTATTAGCCTGTAATAGCGTGCATTTTCCTTGTCTATTGGTTTTGCCAATGACATTACATCTGCTTTCAGGTCATACTTGTCCCTGTACTTCTTCCACATCTCTACCAGATTGGCAGGACAGATAATAAGTGTGCTGCTGGCAAAGGTCATTTCATAGATTTTGGCAATTGCGCAGGCTGTGATAGTCTTACCCAATCCTACCACATCTCCTATCATGGCTCCTCCACGCTTTTCGCTATTTAGATGTCGTGCAGCAATCTTCACGGCTATCTGTTGGAAGTCGAACATCTCGCGCTGGAACTCTATCGGCAAGGTAAACTCCTTTACGCCACTTCGCGCTTCTGCACTCAAATGATAGGCTGTTTTCAGATAAATGTAATAAGGTGGAATGATAACTTCGCTGGCCCAACTGTTATCGATGACATCAATCAGTTCCTTGGTGATATCAATACAGAAGCGATCATTCCAACGATCCTCGAACCAATCGGCCAAAGCTTCTATATCACGTCCGTTTTCAATATCAGCATCTAACTCACCTTGCTTGGCCAAACCGGCAAATGTGAGATTGCTACTACCCAAAAGGGCCATGATTTTGTTGAAATTATCATCAGGACGATAAGCAAGATATAGCTTGGCGTGAAGAGGATAAGCGACATATAGCTTTACACATACTTTACCAGCCTTTAACTGAGAAGAAAGTCGTCTTAGCGTCCATTCATCCTTTTTTGTGGGATTTCCCAATAACAACTGCTGTCTGAATTCGCGTGCAATTTCTATTTTACATTGCTGTACGTAATTGGCATCAGGCAATTGTGGTTTGCTATACAATTGGCGAACCAATTCCCTATCAGGCTGGTGCATTCCAATCAGCAAACGACAACAACGGAATTCTTGGTTGTTGTTCTCATAGACATAGTCACCAGGAATCTGGTCAATCTGATTAACCACTAATTCCCAACCACGTAAGTTAAAATAACCCACACAAAAGTCTACACGCTTGACACCTACGTTTGTAATGATGTCTTGTAGACCCTGTACGAATTTAGTTTCGATGTTGTCGTAGATCCTTGCCATACGTTATGCATCAGCGCGTTTCGCTTATCTTCGGAGGCGGGCAATGACGTAGAGCACAAAGAAAAGCATGAACGATATTCTCATCCATGCTTCAAAGGCTCTACCAAAGCCCGTCAATCCAGATAAGTCACGTCCATGCTAACGCACAGACGTTTGCGACTTATTCTTTCGGATTGACCTATTTGTGAATTTGGTAGATTCTTGAAGCTTTTCCGAATAACAGCAAACGCTTGGTATATTTCCAATAAGATTGATCGGGCCCTTCGCTAAGGTTGATTCTTCATCTTATGTACGATATCATGCCCTTTCAGGCACAAAAGTAGCGATTAAATCTGTTCGCACAAAGAAAAAGCGCAAAAAGTTGCGCGGAATCACGGAAATACGAAATTGGTGAGGCAAAGATATGAGTCCTCAGCCCCACATTTGTAGGCCCCTCGAGTCCGCATGTGCAGACTCCCGGGACCAACACGTGCAGACTCCGGAGGCTGCAAAAAACACCTACCCTCCTACCCATAAGAGGCGATGAGGCCGCTGTGGCAGCGGGATGTACGATGGGTAGGTGTTTACGAAAGACCTACCCATAGACCTACCCATTCAGCGATGAAGATCTACCCATTTGCTGATATAGACTTACCCATCCTCGATGCTGCATTTAAGTTCCATCTTTTGAAGATTCTTTACAAATGGAAGGATGGGAGGAAAGGGCGGAAAATGGGGTATTAGGAGAAAAAATTGCTACTATACGAGGGCGCAAAGATTCCCACGTATGGGAACAAATTTTCTCTCTAGAGGGAAATAATGGGAGGAAAGAGATAGCGTGAAATTTCTTGACGACTCTAACTGAAAAAGATGTTGTCGATGACTTGTGCGCCGATGTAGGAGTTCAAGCGGTGAACGATGTTCCGGCGGCCTGCCAACAACTCAGCACGGATGACAGAAGACTTCAGACGAACATAGAGGACACGGTTGCGGATCTGGAGGTCCGATGTGTAGCGGGCTATCCCCTCGCCCATCACCTCTGGCCACGACTCAATGAGACGATACTCGTTGTACGGCGTCTCCAAGCCTTCCTCACGCAGGAACTGATGAATGAGGTCGCCCACATGTTCTGCTTTCTGCTTCCTCATACACTCACCTCCCCTTGACTGACGTGGAACAAACGGTAATCGCTGTCCATACGGGCGAGAATCTGATCCAGATGGTCGCGATTGGTATCAGTGATGAAAATCTGTCCGAAGCTATCGCCGGCAACCAGTCGCACGATCTGTTCCACACGGTCAGCATCGAGCTTGTCAAAGATATCGTCCAAGAGCAGCAGCGGTGTAGTCTGGCTGCCTGTGCGCTTCAAGAAATCGAACTGTGCCAGCTTCAAGGCGATGAGATAGGTTTTGTTCTGTCCCTGGCTGCCTTCGCGCTTGATGGGGAAACCGCCAAGGGTCATCTCCAACTCGTCCTTGTGAACGCCATGCAGGGAGTAGCCCATCACGAGGTCCTTGGCACGATCACGCTGTATGACGTCGAGCAACGGACCGCGTTGAGCATGAGAGACATAGCGGAGACCTACCTGCTCTCGTTCGCGGCTGACATGGGCGTAAATCTGTTGGAAGATGGGCGTGAAGGCTTCCACGTAACGCGCACGCGCTTCATAAATAATCTGTCCGTAGCGCGCCATCTCCTCTTCCCACAGGGACAAGAGCTCCACATCAGGCTCCGTGTCCTCCATCTTCAGCAGGGCATTGCGCTGCGCCAGCGCCTTATTGTAGTTCATCAGCGCCTCCAGATAACGGCGGTCAGTCTGCGAGATAACCACATCCATGAAGCGGCGACGTTCCTCGCTACCACCGGCAATGAGCATTGCATCCAGAGGAGACACCATCACCAGCGGAATCAATCCAATATGCTCCGCCAGCCGCTTGTAAGGTTTCTTGTTGCGCTTGAGCTGTTTCTTCACACCACGCTTCATGCCTAAATAGATCTCCTCGGCAGTGCCATCCTCATGTTCATAATGTCCCTGCAACACTGAAAAGTCCTCGTCATGACGAATGCAGACGCTATCTGTTCCGCCCACCGAACTCTTGCAGAGCGAAAGGAAATAAATAGCATCCAACAGGTTCGTCTTGCCCTCGCCGTTCGCCCCGATGAAACAGTTCATCTTGGGAGAGAGCTCGAGGTCCGCCTGACGGATATTTTTGTAGTTGAGGATGGATAACTGACGTAGAACCATGAGACAAAAGAGGCCTTTTCGGCTTAAAGCGCCACAAAGGTAGTTAAATAATAGCGGAAAATCAGAAATATTGGCTGAAAAAGTTGAGCGTCCAAAAGATTTTAGCTAATTTTGCCACGCTTTTTGCGAGCACAACGCCCGCATGACGTAGAAATAACAATAAAAAAAACATAACAATGGCAAAGAAACAACAAGTGGCTGTCGAGAACATCGAAGCCGTAACAAAGACAGAAGCATTCATCGACAAGTACAAGAAGAGCATCGTATATGGCGTTTGCGGCATTATCGTTATTGCTGCTGCCATCATCTGCTACGTACAATTCTACAGCAAACCCCGTGCACAGAAAGCCGACGAGGCACTGTTCCGTTGCGAGACCTATTTCCAGGCTGAGAACTATGACAAGGCGCTGAACGGCGACGGTCAGGGCTGCATCGGTTTCCTCAAGGTGATTGATGACTACGGTTGTACCAAGGCTGCCAACCTCGCCAAACTCTATGCTGGTGTCTGCTACGCTCAGACCGACAAGTTCGAGGAAGCTGCTGAGATGCTCGAAGACTTCAACCCGCAGGACGATGCTATCGTCTCACCCGCTGCTCTCGGTGCTCTGGGTAATGTCTATGCGAATCTCGGTCAGAACGAGAAAGCTATCAAGACATTGTTGAAAGCTGCCAAGACCGCAGACAACGCCAGCCTCACACCGACCTTCCTGATTCAGGCTGGTGAGTTGTATGAAGCTGAGGGTAAGCCCGAAAAGGCCTTGGAGCTCTACAAAGAGATTAAGAAAAGCTATGTCAATTCCGTTGCTTATCAGGACATTGACAAGTACATTCAACGCGTAAGTAAATAAACAACAGGAAACATGGCTACCGCCTACCACCATCTCTCGGACTACGATGCCGCCACCGTACCTTCTGCGGAAGGGATGAGGTTTGGCATCGTGGTTGCCGACTGGAACGACCGCTACACCTATGCCATGGCCGACGCTGCCATTGCAACCTTGCAGCGTCACGGAGCACATGAGGAAGACATCATTGTGAAACACGTGCCGGGCAGTTTTGAATTGGTGTATGGAGCTACATGGATGGTGGAACATGAGAAGGTTGACGCCGTGATAGCCATCGGTTGTGTTATCAAAGGCGATACTCCGCATTTCGACTACATCTGTCAGGGTACCACACAAGGTCTGGCAGAATTGAACCTGCGAGGAGATGTGCCTGTGATCTACGGTCTCCTCACCTGCATCACCCCTGAACAAGCGGAAGCAAGAACGGGTGGTGTGCTCGGCAATAAAGGCGATGAATGTGCCATCACAGCGATCAAGATGGTCGCTTACGGCGAAGTATAAGTGGCAAAAGAAAAGCAAAAGACCATCAATATCAAAAACCGCAAAGCGGAATTTGATTATTATTTGATGGAGAAATACACAGCAGGTCTTGTCCTAACCGGAACAGAAATCAAAAGCATCCGGCTTGGCAAGGCCAGTTTGGTTGATACCTATTGTGTCATCATTAACGGCGAGATATGGGTGAAGAACATGAACATCGCACAGTATTTCTACGGCACGTATAACAACCACGCGGCACGACGCGACCGAAAGCTACTGTTGAACAGACGCGAGATACAACGCCTGCAAAACGCCACCAAGAGTCCAGGCTTCACCATTGTCCCAACTCTCCTGTTCATTGATGAGAACGGACGTGCCAAACTGGACATCCATCTCGCACGAGGCAAACACGCCTACGACAAACGCGAGACGCTCAAAGAGAAAGAAGACCGGCGCGACATAGACCGCCAATTCAAACACAACTATTAGTCCGACTGCAAGTTACCCCTTGCAGGAAAAAGAGATATGACTCCCAATAAGCCTCTCCGACAAGCCCTGCACGAACGCCGCCACCCCCTGATTCTCGACGGCGCGATGGGTACTATGATACAATCATACGGTCTCCGCGAAGAAGACTATCGGGGAGACTTTGAGCTACCAGGACAACAGACGGGCAACAATGACTTGCTCTGCCTCACCCGACCGGATATCATAGCTGACATCCATCGCAGATATGTCAATGCAGGGGCTGACATCATCACCACCAACACCTTTAATGCCCAACGTATCTCACTTGCAGACTATGGATGTGAGCACTTGGTTCGTGATATCAATAAGGCTGCTATCCGTATTGCACGCGAAGCTGGAAGCGCCTTCGTGGTTGGCTCTATAGGCCCCACAAACAAGTCGCTTTCTATGAGTCCGGACATCAGCGACCCTGCTCTGCGTGCCATCACATTCGACGAGTTGGCTGAAGCATATCAAGAACAGATGGCAGCCCTGATAGAAGGCGGTGTAGATGCATTACTCATAGAGACCATCTTCGACACGCTCAATGCCAAAGCTGCTATTTATGCTGCTGACAGCGCCATGCGCCAAAGCGGCAGAGAGGTGCCGATCATGATGAGCGCCACTGTCAGTGACCGCTCAGGACATCTGCTCAGCGGACAGACACTTGACGCATTCATCATCTCCATAGCACACACGCCCAACCTGCTTAGCATCGGTCTGAACTGCTCCTTCGGCGCTACAGAGATGCTACCACACCTTCGCGAACTGCAGTCACTTGTGGAGCAACTTAATACGCACACGCGCGAACCTATTTATATTAGTGCATACCCCAATGCCGGACTGCCGAACCAACTTGGACAATATGACGAGACACCTGAACTAATGGCCGTTCACGTCCGTCCATTTTTGGAAGAAGGGCTCGTGGACATCATCGGAGGTTGCTGCGGCACTACGGATGAGCATATCAAGGTCATCAAGAGAGAAGCACTAAACGCACTAAGACGTGAAGCGAACAATGCGCCCAAGGACTCTTTGCTGGCGCTCTCTGGCCTCTCCTCCCTCAACCTTACCCCCGAAGTAGGTTTCATCAATGTTGGTGAACGTTGTAACGTAGCCGGCTCACGTAAGTTCCTGCGTCTGATCAAGGAAAAGAACTACGAGGAAGCGATTGACATTGCACGTAAGCAGGTAGAAGACGGCGCACTGGTGCTTGACATCAATCTTGACGACGGTCTGTTAGACACACAAGCAGAGATGTGTCATCTCCTGAACCTATTGGCGGCTGAGCCTGATGTTTGTCGTGTACCTTTCATGATCGACTCCAGCCGTTGGGAAGTAATTCGCACGGCTCTTGGCTGCATTCAAGGCAAGAGCATTGTCAATAGCATATCCCTGAAAGAAGGGGAAGACATCTTCCTTGACCATGCCCATGAGATTCGT
Source organism: uncultured Prevotellaceae bacterium (assembly GCA_947305005.1). Lineage (GTDB taxonomy): Bacteria > Bacteroidota > Bacteroidia > Bacteroidales > Bacteroidaceae > Physcousia. The sequence goes on from CAMZCM010000023.1 coordinate 11,695, forward strand.
CGCAGGGGAGCTGCTGTCATCGTCATGGCGTTCGACGAGGAAGGGCAAGCTACGACTTACGAGCGTCGCATTCAAGTATGCGAACGTGCTTATCGCCTGCTCACTGAACAAGTAGGTTTCCCTGCCGAAGATATCATCTTCGACCCGAACATTCTGGCGATTGCCACAGGAATGCCTGAGCACGACCGCTACGCGCTCGACTTTATCCGCGCTACCGCCTGGATTAAAAAGAATTTACCAGGTGCTCACGTCAGCGGTGGTGTCAGCAACCTCAGCTTCTCGTTCCGAGGCAACAACTATCTGCGCGAGGCGATGCACTCTGTGTTCCTCTATCATGCTCGCCAAGCAGGTATGGACATGGCCATCGTCAACCCTGCAACTTCCGTTACATATAACGACATCCCTGACGAACAACTCCAATTGTTGGAAGATGCAATCTTGGCAAGAACCAACAATGCTTGTGAGCAGTTGATTGAGAAAACGGAGTTATTTTCCCAAGAGTCTGCAAACACTCAAGAGTCTGGCAATGCTCAGACGAGCAACACGTCAGACGGTGTGTCTCAACGCCTCGTCAACGCCCTCCGTCGCGGTGATACCTCAACGCTTGACGCTGATATATTAGAGGCATTGAAGGAATACCCTTCACCTGTGGCCATCATTGAAGGGCCGCTGATGGAGGGCATGAACCTTGTCGGAAAGCTCTTCGGCGAAGGCAAGATGTTCCTGCCACAAGTGGTCAAGACGGCACGCACCATGAAACGCGCAGTAGAGATTCTGCAGCCCTATATCACGGCCCATCAAGCCAATACATCTGAAGCGTCTGTTTCTGACAAGCCTAGCATTCTGGTGGCAACAGTCAAGGGTGACGTCCACGACATCGGAAAGAACATTGTTGCCACGGTTATGGCCTGCAACGGCTATGAGGTCATAGACCTTGGTGTGATGGTGCCTGCAGAAACCATCGTGGAGAAAGCATTGGAACTGAAGCCCAATGTCATCGGGCTCTCGGGTTTAATTACCCCCTCGTTAGAAGAAATGGTTCACACTGTTCACCTCTTGGACCAAGCAGGTATCAGCGTTCCCATCATGATTGGTGGAGCCACCACAAGCGCCTTGCACACCGCTCTGAAGATTGCACCTGTCTATCATGGCCCAGTCCTTCATGTCTGCGATGCCTCGCAGAATGCGCCATTGGCTGCACCTTTCCTGAATCCTGAAACGGCAGCAGAAGCAACTGCCTCACTGGAGGCGGAACAAGAGGCCTTGCGCTCACAAGCTGCCACCGACAATGCTGCTCCTACCCTCTCCTTAGAGGAAGCACGTGCACGCAAACCGAACTTCTTTGAGAAACAATAACAAACGATAAAAGATGATGCGTCCTACCATTTCTGAAAACCTCATTCAAGAAGCTGCCTCCGATAGTCTGGATGCTTTCTTCACTCTGATTTCCGACACGCTCCTTGAAGCCATCGGCGGAGATCTTAATGCTCAGTCCATGAATCAACTCAATGGCGAACAGATTACGTTGCTGGCCTATCGTATGCTACGTGGCGAAGTGATGGACGGAGGCTTTATCCAGTTGATTCACAACGGACTCGGTCCTTTCATTTTCTTGAATCCTTTCGCTAAAGCCATGCGTCTGTGGGGCGAAGCGTTAGAAGGTCCCAATCCCCTACACAATTTCTCCAAGCTCATTTACAAAGGACGCAAATTATTTGAAGAATATGGAGAAGCACTTACTCGTCCTTGCTCAGATGAGGAATTTATGGCGCTCTTTGAACAATACCCTCAGTTTGATGACCTTGATGACAGTTTCGTAGAAGCAGAGGAAGACATCACGACAGCCATTGCTATCTACATTGACAACCACCTTTCTGATTTTGTCGATGTCATCGATCATGTGAGCCAAAAGTAATAGATATTTTGCGGAACAGTAGCTCCGCAATTGTTCAAAGGCCTTTGAACAAATAATGGATAAAATAATAAAGGCGCTCGTATGAGCGCCTTTACTGTATCCCATATAGAATAAATTCTTAAAGGAACCACTTCACATAGCAGAAGTCCTGACGGTGCGGCAGCAAATCGTTCTTGGGGAAGATACGATATGCAATCTTGAATGCACCGGCATTGTTAATGGTGTGAGTTACGTGGAAGGTATAGAGATTACCTTCGCGCTTCGTGACTTCCAGCGGCTCTACACTATAGATGTGATCCTCACCCTTCTTGTCTGTAGTAAGGGTAACCAGTTCGATGCCGATAGCATTGTCCAAGCCAGCTTCATCAAGTACGATATTGATGTCATACTTCTTACCAGCTTCAATCTGTCCAGCATGTAAAGCCTCGCATTTCTCAGCGCTGACAACACGGATATCGTCCCAACGCTCAGCAACAGCTTCCTTCCACAAAGCAATCTCCTTAGCGAGAGCATTGTTATTGCTCTGCAACTTCTTGGAACGAGCTGCCATCGGGTTGTAGAACTTAGAATAGTAGTCGTCGAGCTGACGCTTCATCGTATAGTGAGGAGCGATGCGGGCAATACTGTTCTTGATCACCTGAATCCATGAGGGGCTATAACCCTTAGCATTACGTGCATAGTAGGTCGGCATGATCTCATTCTCAAGGAGGCTATAGATGGTAGCAGCATCGAGTTGATCCTGATAAGCCTGATTCTCGTATGTGCGTTTTTCTGTGAGAGCCCAGCCAGCACCCTCACGATAGCCCTCAAGCCACCATCCATCAAGGACGGAGAGGTTGACGACACCGTTCATCAATGCCTTTTCACCGCTGGTACCAGAAGCTTCAAGAGGACGAGTCGGAGTATTCATCCAGATATCAACACCGGAAATCAAACGACGAGCGAGTTGCATATCATAGTTCTCCAGAAAGATAATCTTACCGAGGAACTCAGGACGCTGACTAATCTCATAGATTTTCTTGATAAGTCCCTGACCTGCACCGTCAGCGGGGTGAGCCTTACCGGTGTAGAGGAACTGTACAGGATAGTTGGGGTTGTTGACAATCTTGGAAAGGCGCTCCAAGTCTGTAAACAAAAGATGAGCACGCTTGTAAGTAGCAAAGCGACGACCGAAACCAATGAGCAGAGCGTTGGGGTTGATCTTTTCCATGAGGTTGACGACGCGGCTAGGATCGCCCTGGTTCTTGAGCCAGCTCTCACGGAACTGCTGACGAATATAATCCACAAGCTTGGTCTTCAAGGCCATGCGCGTATCCCAGATCTCCTTGTCACTAACATTATAGATGCCGTGCCAGATCTCCTCGTTACTCTGATCTGCGAGATGATTGGGATCAAAGTGTTTCGCATAGAGCTTACGCCATTCGTTTGCACACCATGTGGGGAAGTGAATGCCATTGGTCACATAACCGACGTGGCTTTCCTCGGGGAAATAGCCCTTCCAAATATTGGCAAACATCTTCTTGGAAACCTCACCATGAAGCCAGCTGACGCCATTGACTTCCTGACAAGTGTTGCAGGCGAAGGTGGACATACAGAAACGCTCTCCGTGATCGTCAGGATTCTGACGGCCCATACCGATGAACTCATCCCATGAGATGCCGAGCAACTGGGGATAGCCACTCATGTACTTACCGAAGAGGCCTTCGTCGAAGTAGTCATGACCTGCGGGCACAGGCGTGTGAACAGTATAGAGAGATGAAGCGCGCACAAGTTCGAGAGCCTGATTAAAGGAAAGACCGCTCTGGACATAATCCACAAGACGCTGTACATTGCAAAGAGCTGCATGGCCCTCGTTGCAGTGATATATATCCTTCTTAATGCCTAACTTCTTAAGGAGCAATACACCACCGATACCCAGCAGAATCTCTTGCTTCAGACGATTCTCCCAGTCACCGCCATAAAGGGCGTGCGTGATAGGACGGTCGTACTCGCTATTCATGTCGTTATCTGTGTCAAGCAGATAGAGCTTCACGCGACCAACATTTACACGCCAAACGTAAGCGTGTACCTGATAGTTCATATAAGGAACATCAATGACAAGGGGCTTACCATCTTTGTCCATCTGCTGTTCGATAGGCAGGCTGCCGAAGTTCTGAGCCTCATAGTTAGCAATCTGCTGACCATCCATAGAGAGGGTCTGTGTGAAGTAGCCAAAACGATAGAGGAAACCAACGGCCACCATATCTACGTTGGAGTCAGAAGCTTCCTTCACATAGTCACCGGCCAGGATACCAAGACCACCAGAGTAAATCTTCAGCGACTGATTCAAGCCATACTCCATACAGAGATATGCGACACTGGCACGGTCCTTACGGGGCTCCACGTCCATATATGCACGGAATTCATTATAGACTTCATTCATCTTCTTGATGATGTCCTTGTTCTTAGCGAGCTCGGAAAGTTTCTCATAGCTGAGACGCTCCAACAAGAGAACAGGGTTCTGACCGCACTCTTCATAGAGAGCAGGATCAAGATGGGTGAACAGGCTACGTGCACTGTGATTCCAAGCCCACCACATGTTGTGAGCGAGCTCTTCCAACTTGTTCAATTCTGCAGGAACACTGCTTTTGACGACAACAGGTTTCCACTGAGCATCATTGACGTTGTTTGCTTTAATTTTCATAAAAGATAGATTGGGATTATGATCTGTTGATTAATTGACACTCATACGAGCCTCAGCACGACGAAGTGCCAAGTCGTAAGCTTGATAATAATATGTAATAAAATTCTTCCATTGAGCTTTCCCTGCAAGAGAAGCAGCAGCCTTGCGAGCTTTCTCTACATCTTTCAGGGATAGCTGTGAGAAGCCGATGATTTCATCGCGAATACGATCAGCGACTTCATCGTAATTGTAGTCAGAACGTTGAATCACTTCTACGCCATCCATATCAAGATAGCAGGAAGCACCTTCAGCATGACCATTAGCAGATTTAACCTCATTGGCCCAAAGACCGAAGCCAGCCAATGTGGTAGTGATACAAGGCACCTTGAATGCTATACTTTCTAACGGCGTATAGCCCCAAGGCTCATAGTAAGAGGGATAGACGGTAAGATCAAGACCGATGAGCAGGTCATAGTAATGCATATTGAAGATACCATCATTACCATCCAGATAACAGGGTACAAACATAATCTTCACACGGCTATTCTCACGATTGGTAACATTATATCGATGCAGGGCCTGCGTCACCATATCAGAACCAGGCTCATGAAGATCATGCGTGATGAAAGGATCAGGTAAAGAAGAGGAAAAAGAGGATCCCTTTTTCTTCTCTAACCTCTCTTGCAGGTCACGTCGAGGACCCGCCTGCCATGCAGGTACTTCGACCAAAGCAAGGACAGGACGTTGCAATTGGTCGTCATGAAGTGTACGGTTGAGTGCTTCTAGATAAACATCAATACCTTTGTTCTTCCACTCATAGCGGCCACTGGTGGAGATGATAAGCGTGTCATCAGAGAGGTTCGCTCCCATCAGTGCATTCGCGACTTGAAGAATACGCTGACGTGCCTTGCGACGACGGCTGACAAAAGCTGCGCCCTTAGGCACAAAGTCCATCTCAAAGCCATTGGGAAGAACGACATCTGGCTGCTTATCCAACAGCTCCATACACTCACGTGCTGTAACATCACTAACGGTCGTAAAACAGTCAACATGATGTGCCGTCTGACGCTCAATACTATGTTTACTCTGCACGTTCAACTCGTCCGCCATCTGATTGCCATTATAAGCAAACAGATAATCATAAAGAGGTTTGCCGTTGCCAGCTATGCTACGCCCGATGGTGGTAGCATGAGTGGTAAAGACTGTAGCTATGGCGGGGACATGTTTCCTGATATACAAGGCGCCAAGACCTGTCATCCATTCGTGTGCCTGATAGACAACACGTTTGCTCTCATCAAGGAACTGATGATAGAAACTTTCCACGACTCGACCAGCAGCATATGAGAACATAGAAGCTTCATCGTAGTCACCGTAGGAATGTAAAGAATCAACCTGAAAATCTGTCCACAGAGCGCCATAGATATCATTTTTCTGAGCGAAGAACGGCTGGAACTCCACCAGGACTACAATAGGACGTCCGGGAATCTGCCAACGCCCAATACGAATATTCAAAGCTTCTCGGGCAGCCTGCTTACGCCATGCAGCCCATAATTTACGATCTTCTTCAAAAAGGGGATTCTCTTTATCTTTCCAAAAATCAGGACCAATAAAGATCACTTGATCCGGACGGAGTTCTTGTAATGTTTTCGCGTGAGTAGAAAGGACAGTATATATACCGCCAACTTTATTGCATACTTCCCAACTGGATTCAAATATATAATCGGGAAGAAGGTTTCCTTGCTTCATTTACCTTAACGGTTTTGTTGTCATTAGTTCATTCAATTCGGGTGCAAAGGTATAACTTTTCACCCATTTATCCAACAATTTATAGTTAAATCAATTACACGACAAGTAGTTTCTTGATTTACGACAACAAGGAATGCTCAAAGAGCAAATATCAAACCTGCAATATAGACAATATAGCAAGCTACTAATAGAACACCTTCTATGCGGACAATACGATGACTGGTGCGGGCAAAAAGCCAAAACATAACAGAAGCCAAGAGCAGCATGGCAAAATCTGTCCAATGGATACCCGTAACAGGAAGTGGGACAATCATAGCACAACAGCCCAAGATCCAAAAGATATTGAACATATTGCTCCCGATCACATTACCAATTGCCATCGCACTCTGTCCTTTTCGCGCTGCGACAATACTGGTGGCCAGTTCCGGTAAAGAGGTGCCTCCGGCAACAAGCGTAAGACCAATGATTGCATCGCTCACGCCTAACTCACGTGCTATTCCGCTGGCACCATCCACAAATAGCTCACCTCCGCCTATCAGAGCTGCGATACCTAAAACAATCCATAATAGCATTTTCAGGAAAGACATCTCTTCCCCACCCTGGTTCTCATCATCCACACTTTTTTCTGTCTTTGCCATCGAGAATGTATATGTCATGAATACAACAAAAAAGCCAAGCAAGACGATACCGTCACCGCGTGTCAATATATCTACTGATTCATGATTCACCCAAGTGTCAAGAGCCAATGCTGGCAGTACGATGCTGGCCAATAGGGTGAACGGGATATCTTTTGACACAGTCTTTTTGGAAACAACAATGGGGCATACCAAAGCTGAGCATCCCACAATCATCAGCGTATTAAAAAGATTGCTACCCACGATGTTACCAACGCTCATCGAAGGGACTCCATTGATGCTTGCCAACAAGCTAACAACGAACTCTGGCAGAGAAGTACCAAAGGCGACAACGGTCAAACCAATCACCATTTCTGAAATATGAAATCGACGAGCAATACCTATAGAGCCATCCGTGAGTTTATCAGCCCCCACAAGAACAAGAATAGCACCCAATATGGTAAACAGAATATTCAATAGCATAGCTTATTACAGATTCTTGATTAATAATCCGTCTAAAAAATTGATTTTTTCAGTAAAAAGTACTAATTTCGCAACGATTTTACATATTACTGTTTATGGCTACCAATAAAGCGAATACATCCCTTGTACAATGCATTCATTGCAAAAAAGCTGTTGCTCTGATGCAGTGGTTCGAAAACCCTCTCATCGCAGTATGCGGAGAAAATCAAGAACGTCAAGTGGCAGAGACCAAGCGAGATTGCAAACAATATGTCCCCATTGCTGGGAAGGAAGAGCTACCACCCGTCCAACACTTTGAGAGCTATGATTAAAGTAAATCATAGACTTGGCTGGGCACCTTACGTTTTAATACCTCCACCTGAAAATCAACACCTGGAATAATACCATAGCTACGTAACACAGAATCAATCGTCTTACTGGCTAATACCGGATGATTATTTTCTTCACTGAGATGACATAGCCAAACATGTTTCAGCGCAGGACTGGCACAGTTGGCCAACAACTCTGCTGCTTCCTTGTTGCTTAGATGACCCGTTTCACCTGCAATACGTCCTTTCAAATGTGCTGGATAAGGACCTGCCATCAGCATCTCGTGATCGTGATTACTCTCCAATACCAGATAATTGGCCAATGACACTTCCTCTTTTATTTGCTCCGTTACATGGCCGACATCAGTAGCCAGACAAAAACGTACGCCCTCAGCCTCTATCGCATACCCCACACAATCATTACTATCATGTGGAACGGGAAACGGCGTAATAACATAATCGCCAAACTCGAACGGCTTGTTTTTCTCAAGAAAGAACTTTTGTTCTATTTTTAACTTTGGCGAGACACAATAATTTCTTGCGATTCCCTCATGCACCAGAGAGGTCGTATAGATAGGGAGTCCACAATCATTGGCAAGCTTCCCCACAGATTTAATATGATCAGCATGATCGTGGGTGACGAAGACAGCCTGAAAATCAGAGATATTCAAACCAAAGGTTTGGAAATATCGTCGTAAACTTCGATAGCCTATGCCTGCATCAATCAGAATGCCATGATGTTCTGTCCACAAGGCGTAGCAGTTTCCACTGCTACCACTTCCCAGACACAAAAATTTTAGCATATGGTTTTGTTTTTAATTTCGCGGCAAAGTTATACAAAATCGTACAGAAATTCATGTTTTTCCTGATATTTTTTTGACGATTTGCACACGAAACTAATAAGGTAAGCCCACTGCGAAATGAAGTTGGAAGTCACGACTTAAATCAGGATGAAGAATAGGATAACGGTCAGGACCCGTTTCATAGGCTGGATTAATGGCTTTCATACCAGCATCCAAACGTAAGATGAAATAACCAAAATTGAAACGTACACCCAAACCACAGGCCACAGCAATCTGTTTCCAGAAAGTGTCAAAACGGAACTGTCCACCTGGTTGCTCCTCATATTCACGTAACGTCCATATATTACCGGCATCCACAAAAGCAGCACCATCAAATTTCCAGAATAAATGTGTACGCCATTCCACACTGGCATCTAACTTCATGTCACCCGTCTGACGGATAAAATCTACACGTCCATCAGAGCCCGTATATTTTCCAGGTCCTAATCCTCGAACACTCCATCCACGAATGCTATTTGCGCCGCCACTGAAATAACGTTTTTCGTAGGGAAGGATCGTTGAATTACCATAAGGATAGGCCACACCAGCTGCTAAATGCAAAGCCAGAGAATTACGGTCATCTAAGCGGAAGCTCTTTACAAAGTCTAAATCACCTTTGACATATTGGGCGTATGCTATATTAAATAAGGTGTAAGCCTCTAACTTGTTCGAATGCTGACCATCAAGAAGATGTGACAAGCCATATAATAGATTACCTGCTGTTTCAACACCAAGGCGGACACTATAGGCATTTTTTCCATAGGTCACGTTCTGCATATTCGGTGGAACACTGGTATATTGGAACGAGTAGCCCACCTTCATAATAAACAAGTTTTCGTAATTATACCTCAAGACGGCATTTCGACTTCCATCATCAGACAGATATTCTTTCGTAAACGTTTCGGAAATCCAAGGCATAAAGACATAGTTCAGGTCTATCAGATCAACACGATGCTGACGTTTTAGATTGAAACGATTCCAGCGATAGCGCCAAGCAGCGGTTAGTACGCGGCGGTGAAACTCAGGACGATCTTGAGAATCATACATCAAAGATGCAATACTCTGTGCCTTGACAGCTCTTTTATATGAACGAGACAGGAAAGGAAACATGAACTCCGGAAAGTTCAATGTCGCCTCTGCATTATACTCTATATAATTCTGATCGATATATCCTTCCAACCCCTTGATGGCTTCAAAGGCACCACGTAATTTCAAGGATAACAAAGCAGAACGGCGGAAGAGGTTACGATTCTGATATCCAACACTCAAGGCTGCACCGAAATCACCCGCTGAGTTGGTTCCTTCCACCTCCGCTGTTACCCCATGTCTTTTGGCTGTTACAATGTTGACATATGCATCTAAAGCCTTGGGATTGTTCGGGGAAGGCTCAAGGTTGACATTCGTTCCCAAAACAGCTGACAGCGAAGAAAGGTTACTATATGTCGATTGCACTTGAGATTCACGATATAGATCACCTGGCTGAAGATCTGTCTTATTCAACAGAAATGAGGGTGTGAACACCTTCTTGTGCTGATAAAAGTGTGACGATCCAATAACGACACTATCCAAGGAGAGTGGTGCTGGATGAAGTGTTTGTGATTCCACATCCGTCAGGAAGTTCACACGATCAATGGTATATTGTGGATGGTTTTGTAAGGTATCAGATGGCGACATACGATACAGGGGAATGCGCAGCGTCAAAGATACCAAGTGATTACCCAGCGTTGTGTCTGCCTCAAAACGCACATAGCTTTTATTGAAATAATAATACCCTTTATTATGGAATAAATCTGTCAGGCGGGAACGTTCTTCATCCAACAGATTCACGTCAAAAGGCATCCCCTCATATAATAATGAATTCAAAGAATCCTCTTGGACCAACAGCTTCAGTGCAGGGTCATCTACCTTTTTATTGATGCGAAAGACCTGATAGCGATCACCAGCTTGCACTTCATATATCAGCTTCAAACGCTGTTTTTTTTCCCGAGCATTGATAGAGACCGTACTGTTTAGATAACCCAGATTACGTACGGCAGCCTGCATATCTATACTTGCACGTTCTGCCTGGATGGAATCATATACGACAGGAGCCTCGCCTAAACGCTGAAAAAAACGATTGACACTACTCGTCGAATCCGTACCACTCAGGCAATAAACGCCAAGAGGTACTTTAAAGAGTGTAAACCACTTCGCATTAGGATGCTGACGCACATATCCGTTTAACGTCGAAACAGGAATCTGCTTCTGTTCGGAATGGACGACAACCTTATCCAAAAGGACTTCATCATCCGCAAGGAACCGCAAAGGAGAACAACCTGCACAGATGGACAGAACCGACATCCATACAAGTACGCTGTAAAACTTGCGGTATATACGAATGGACATAGTACAGAATCAATAGGTGAGATGATGTGCACGACGACGGAACTCTGCCAACACAATGCCTGTGGCCATCGCAACATTTAGGCTATCTGTCGTCTGACGTCCTAATGGATAATTGGGAATCAGCAAACGTTCACGACACAACGCATCCACCTCCGCGCTCACCCCATTTCCTTCATTGCCCATCACAATGATCCCAGAAGCAGACAATGACGAGGTCCAAAGATTTTTGCCTTTCAGGGAAGTGCCGTAAACAGGCACCTCAATAGGAAGCTGCCGCAAGTAGGTCGCTAAATCAAGATAATGTACGCGGACACGAGCTAAAGCACCCATTGTTGCCTGGACAGCCTTGGGATTCCATATATCCGCAGTACCTATAGAACAGAAAATATGCTCGACACCAAACCAGTCGGCCAAACGAACGATCGTTCCTAAATTCCCGGGATCCTGAACGCCGTCCAAAGCAATACATAACTGTTCCTTTACAATTTGCACAGGTGGTAGCTCATCCTGAGGGATGCGGAACAGTGCTAACACTTGCTGTGGCGATTGCAACAAGCTGACACGCTGTAATTCTTCATCACTGACGATTTCTGTCTTATACGTCTGCCATGCTTCTGTAGCAATCAATCGCACACATTCAAATTCATCAATCAACTCATGCACGAGTTTCGGACCTTCTGCTATGAAAAGGCCCTCTTTACGTCGGCCTTTACGAGAGTCCAGCGAGCGAATGAGTTTGATTGTTGTCTTACTCAACATAGGCAGAACGGACACGACTAAGCGTCTCAGGAGTCATCTGCAAGAACGAGGCGACGTGTACCATCGGGGCACGAAGAATAATCTCTGGCTTATTCTTTAATAAACGGACATAACGTTCTGTTGCATTCTCAAATCTTTGACTATCTGCATGCTCTTGCGATGAGATTAAAGCATGTTCCAAGATACGTCGGTAGAGTTGAGACATTTCCTTGTTCGTTTCAACCAACTTCAAGAAAACATCATGAGGAATACCATATAGCCAAGAATTCTCCAAAGCCTCTACCATCAGTCGGGAAGGATTTTGTTTCAGGAAACTCTCAATACAAATGACTATACGGCCCTCATAAGAGAAATGTTCCGTGACGTCCCGCCCACCCTTGTAATAGAACTGGCGCACCATGCCCTTCTCAACATAATACATGTTTTTACAGATATCCCCTTCATGGAGCAACTTTTCTCCTCTTGCCACTCTATACGGAATAAGGATATCAGCCAAAGTCGTGATACCTTCTGTACTTAGTGTACAATAACCGCGAGCAATCTCACGGGCAACATCTCTTCTTTTGTCCATAGTTATTTCATATATTAATCCAATTTCAATACGGCTAAAAACGCTTTCTGAGGAACTTGCACATTACCGATCTGTTTCATACGCTTTTTTCCTCGTTTTTGCTTTTCCAGTAGTTTACGTTTGCGACTAATATCGCCGCCATAGCACTTAGCTGTAACGTCTTTTCGTACCTGTTTCACCGTCTCTCGGGCTATAATCTTAGCACCTATAGCTGCCTGAATGGCAATGTCAAATTGCTGACGAGGTAACAATTCCTTGAGTTTCTCACACATTCGGCGTCCAAAATCAACGGAGTTATCTACATGTGTCAGCGTTGACAAGGCATCAACAGGTTCGCCGTTCAATAAGATATCAAGCTTCACAAGCTTCGAGGGTCGGAAACCATCTTGATGATAGTCAAAAGATGCATAGCCTTTGGAAATGCTCTTGAGCTTATCGTAAAAATCAATGACAATCTCACCTAACGGCATGGCAAACTGTATCTCCACACGGTTTCCACTAATGAAGTCTTGTTTGATCAGTTCACCACGTTTACCCAAACATAGAGTCATGATGGGGCCGATGTAATTTGTTGTCGTGATAACGGATGCATGAATATAAGGTTCCTCGATGTGGTCAATGAGCGTAGGATCAGGCATTCCGGCAGGATTGTGCACTTCTTTCATCTCTCCTTGCTTGTCATAAACCTGATAGCTAACATTCGGAACAGTGGTAATGACATCCATGTTAAACTCACGATCCAAACGTTCTTGCACGATCTCCATGTGTAAGAGTCCTAAGAAACCACAGCGGAAGCCAAAGCCCAATGCTACGGAAGACTCAGGCTGGAACGTTAGTGAAGCATCGTTGAGCTGAAGTTTCTCCAAGGATGCCCGTAAGTTTTCGTAGTCTTCCGTTTCAATAGGATAAACACCAGCAAACACCATAGGCTTCACTTCTTCAAAGCCTGCAATAGCAGTCGTCCGTCCCAACGTGCTCACATGGGTAATGGTATCTCCGACTTTCACCTCTGTAGCCGTCTTAATGCCGCTGACGATATAACCTACGTCGCCACAATGAAGCTCACGACGAGGTACCATATCCATCTTCAGCACACCTATTTCATCAGCCTTATATTCCTTACCTGTATTGATAAACACGACATCATCGCCACTCTTGATGCTACCGTTGACGATCTTGAAATATGCAATGATGCCGCGAAATGAATTGAATACAGAATCGAAGATCAAGGCCTGTAATGGAGCATTCTCATCACCGACAGGACATGGAATACGATCTACTACAGCATTGAGGATATCCTCTACACCCTCACCTGTCTTACCACTGGCACGGATAATCTCCTCGCGCTTACAGCCCAGTAAGTCTATGATTTCATCTTCGACCTCTTCTGGCATTGCGTTCGGCATATCACATTTGTTCACGACAGGAATAATTTCCAGATCATGATCAATAGCCATATACAGATTGGAAATAGTCTGAGCCTGTACGCCCTGGGTAGCATCCACCACAAGCAAAGCACCCTCGCAAGCTGCGATGGAGCGACTCACCTCATAACTAAAATCGACGTGTCCCGGGGTGTCAATAAGATTGAGGATATATTTTTGTCCGTCACGCTCATACTCCATCTGTATCGCATGACTTTTGATGGTAATACCTCTTTCGCGCTCAAGATCCATATCATCAAGCATCTGCCCTTCAGTAACCTGAATGGTATTTGTTCGTTCGAGAAGGCGGTCAGCCAACGTGCTCTTTCCGTGATCAATATGAGCTATGATGCAGAAGTTTCGGATATGTTTCATGGCTGCAAAGGTAATAAAATCTTGCGGTTCACCCAAAAAGATAAGCACGATTTTATCATCGTACACATAAAAAAATCCCATGCAAGCAAGCTCGCATGGGAAACAACGATTGAAATCTTTTTCTTACTTGAGGTTGAAGATAGGCTCTTTCTCGTCGCCAGCTACTACAAGCTTGTCCTCACGGAGCAACCAACCCAGAGCGATGTAAAGCTCCTTGTCAGTCTTTACCTTAGCAGCTTTCTTCAAATCCTTGGCGTTCTGTGCGCCATTCTCATTCAGGGCTGTCCAAACAGCGCCTGCGAGCAATCCTGCTTTCTCAAACATAATTCTTTTTACCTTTGAATTAGAGTTATTGTATGTTCTTTCAGACAATTCTTCTGAATTGCGGTGCAAAGGTACAAATTTTTTATGAATTATAGGCAAAAATTCAGACAAAAAGATTCATTTTCCCTTATATTTGGACATTTTAGAAAAAAAACAGGCTTCAAATTGAAACCTGTTTTGTACGCCCTCAGGGGCTCGAACCCTGGACCCATTGATTAAGAGTCAATTGC
>CAMZCM010000024.1 GCA_947305005.1 uncultured Prevotellaceae bacterium
ATGGCTACAGTTCGGAATTAGGCTGTTTTACGAGATAGTCATTCAAATCATTATAAGGATTGAATCTGTGCGTCTCGTCAATCACAATATCACCAAGAGTTTCTTTCATAGACAGAAATGTACGCTTGCCACCATCGTCATTGTCGAGATAGGAGTGTACATATTTATATGAAGAAAGCACACTCATAGCCTTATCAAGGCAGTTGATGGAGTTCAATATCATATAATCACATTGATATGGCAAGCAAATACGGCTGCTCTTTATGTCGGAGAGCATCATGTATGAAAGGAAATCCATAAATCCCTCGAATATTATGATATGCTCCTGGATCTCCTCGTTACTCTTCCGAATAAGAGTTATATCTTTATGCCCTATACATCCTTTATAATATTGGTTTCTGATTTCGTACCCTCCAATTCTATTACGAAAAGCGATACCGAAATAGTGCTTGTCGCGAAGGTCATAATGGACTTCGCAACAATACACACGGCTTAGGTTCACATCAATCTTCCGCTTCAGCATATACGATAACAGGGCTTGATGTGTAAGCGGATGGTACGCTACATTATGCATCTGCCCGGACTCCTGCCTTTTTGGTGGGGCATCTTTCCGATGATAGATAGCGTTAATGAATGAATTGCTTTTAGGCGCGAGTATGGTAAGGGCTTCACTGGTGGTCTTCACATTGTATAGCCCTTTTATTAAGTCGAGGATGTCACCACCTTCCCCTAAACCATAGTCATACCATTCATTTCGACTGGAGTCAACCTTGAAAGAAGGTGAGCTCTCACTACGGATTGGGGAATTGTACCAATAAATATGTCCCCTCTGCTTTACTGCCTTGTGTCCTTCCTGTTCAAGAAAGTCCACTAAATTGATGAGTTTGGCTTGTGATATGTTCATAGTTTACATCGTAAGTATGCCAGTACATATATATAAACAGCCAAACTAAACTAAACCGTCCTCATCAGTATCTTCTGACTGTTTTTCCGATTCTGGTTTCTGTGGGACATACTGGTAAGCCTTATCAGTCTTCAGTATCAGTCCCATCTCAATCAGGTATCGGAGCAAGCTGATGATGGTGTTTCGACCTCGTGAATAACCAATGTTTGAATAACCATCCATCAGGAGATTGATCATCTTTGAATAACCCAGTGGAGCATTATCGCCAACAACGCTTTCAATAGCCTCTCGATGCTGTTCTTCCGTTAATCTGGAGAAGTGCATCTTCTTGTCACGTCTGGCAAGTTCAGCCTTGTAGCCTTCCACATAGTCTGGAAGACCGTTGTTGTCGATGCGAAACGCAAAAGGGGCAAATTCCTTGTCTCTAATGAACATGGCTTTCACCTCGCTCATGTTGCTGTCATCAATATTCTTGGTAATCTGGAGCACAGTCTCAGCCTTGTTGTTCAACTCGGAACCAATATGGCCACGGGTGTTGTCATCGCCTTTGTTCAAGTGAAGCACTGTGTGAATGTGAAGGTCATAGAAACTTGACCATCGCATCAGATCATTGATAATGTCAAGAGCCTCACTTGGATTGTTAATGTCCCTGAGCAGGTCACGTACACCATCGATGACAACTAAGCCATATCGTGAATCACCACGTAATGCCAGGGTGATGATGTCTCGTCTCTGTTCAGGAGTGTACTCACGCAAAACAAAGAAGTCGATGAGTCCGCTTTCTTTGTTCAATGGAAGGTTAGCCAACTTCAGTATTCGCTCCAGAACCTTATGGCAGTGGTACTTGCTCTGTTCTGTATCAATATAAAGAATCTTCTTCTTGTCTTCTGGCAAGTGTGCCTTATATCCAAGAATCTCTTTACCTGAAATGGCAGCAGCAACAATAGCAGAGACGTTGAACGTCTTTTTACTCTTTGGCTTGCCGACCGAAGCACTGAAGTTGCCCAGTGTGGCTATGGTCGCACCTCCACAGGTGATGATTTCAGGGGGAAAGGAATATTCCTCTGTTACCTTCAGTTTGATGTGCTTTAATAACTGCTCGAATGTCTTCTGGTCAATTCTCTGATTGCCTAATGTTGTTATATCCATCATTATTTTAAGTCTTTATGTTTATAAACTCCTTTTAATACTTTCTCCATATGAGTGTCTGCATATTCTTCTATCTCCTCCTGAGAGAGAACCCTATTTTTTGCAATCCACCTGTTCAGGTCATCTCTTCGGATGTATATCACCTTACCGTTTGGCTTATATATAGGCAGTTCGTGCTTACTTGTAAGCTTATACACAAGACTTGGTGATAGTGTGAGGTAGTCGGCTGCCTCTGTGACAGTCAGATACTCTTTGAGGAGATACATCTTTTTTTCTATAAAGAGCATGTGGTTGGCAAGTTCTTTAAGTGTCCCGAATCTTCTAAGAAAATATTCGAGATTATTGAGTTTGTTGATTGTCTCCTCAATATCTTCTGTCTGTTCGAGGACTTTCTTCGCTGATTCAAGCCTGTCCAGCAAACTCATGATGTGCATATTGTCAAGTGGATTGACTCGTTGAAATTCTTGTGGTGTCATGGTCTTGAATGATTTCGTTATACGTTCTGTTCTGTAACAACCAATCGTCAAGTTCGCTTCTGTCGAAGTACATAAGCTTACCTGTCGGCTTGTAATGAGGAATTTTACCTGCACTGGTCAGTTTGTACAGGTGTGATTCAGTGATACCCATATACTCACAGGCTTCTGCAACTGTGAAAACAGTCTTGACCTCGCTGTAGAATCGGTCAACATGCTCGATAGTCAATAGCCTTGGATTGATATAATCCAATTTTTCCTCGATGCAATGAAGCCGCTTGGGTAAGTCACTATTGACAAGTTCTGTGAGTCGCTGGTCTATGGAAACAATCATGTCCAGCGTACTGTCTGAAATTTGTGTTTTACGTCTGCCCATTCTTACTTATTTATCTTGTTAAATACTATGGAGAAAGCCCTCCGTTACCATTGTGAACCGGTTACGGAGGGCAAAAGTACATGGATAGTCAGGAATAAGAAAGAGAGAAAATAGAGACTCTACCTGATTCTCTCGGTCATTCCCTGACTATTTCTTTGCAGTTATTTATCAGTGTTTCTTTTTCTTTGATATTTCTGCCCAATAGGACGTACTGCTTCATCAATGATCTTCTCCTGGGCTGACATCTCCAAATCGACAATGGAGTAGAGCGCAGAGGACAAAGACTTCTGGGTCAAAGTGTCTTTGCCAGTGGAGCTAACAATGCAGCGTTGACGGGCAAGAACGTTCTGCCAGTTACGGATGATGAGATTGTAGAGGGACAGCTGATCGAAGAAAAAGGCGACAAGCCGATTGTTGCGAGAATGGAGTGGCATAGTCATCTTACCTTCCAAAAGAGAAAGAAGGTCACTGGCATTGATGACTTCGCTGAAGATTTGAGCCTCGTTGCAACAACGGGCAAGAATACCAAGGTCATCATTGTCGAGACAGGAACATAGATTAAGGTCGGATGCCTCTCTGACTTTCTTACGGGCAACAAAGGTGTTGGATGAAGGTAGCGTAGTGTTGAACAGAGTAAGCATTTCTCTCAGTTCTGTTTCGCTAATTTTGCTTTTGTTGAAATAGTTCTCAACAAGGTCACGTCGATTGGTTAGTAGTGAATCAAGAATGCGGTAGTTCTTCTGATGTTCATTCTTGCTCCATGCGTCGATGGCATCGTGGAACTCATGGCTATAAACAAAATCATCAGCATAACGCTGATAAAGTTTGCCTTGGTTAACAACTTCAACCTGATAGAGGTCATAAGCTTCGTGGAGCAGTTCGAGCAAGCCCGAATCACCACTCTTGGCAGCGGTCAGATGCCCTGTCCGCGTCAGTCTCTCAAAAAAGAGAGAGGAAGAATTTTTCTTTTCTCATTGTTCTTGATATTGATTAAAGTAAAAAAATATAACAAAACGGCTTTCGCCGAATAATGCTTTCTTTGTTTTATGGCGACACATGATTTCTCTCTCATAAAGCTTCATTTGTTGTCGTTTTAAAGACCAATGTTTAGTTGCCCTTACTACCTTGTTGGTGAGGGAACATACCATCTCGTTCTCACAAAGAACTATCTCATTTTGAGAAGCTATATTTGATTCTGAACTTGCCATAGTTTGCAAAATTATAATATAGAATTGTAATAGCCATATCCATGTTAGTCCATCTTGCTTCAACCTGTTGGTAGAGCGTGATTTATTGCCTAACTTTGCTAATTTAGTTCATTCTGCTGTCATAATTGCACGTTTTAAAGACCCATGTATGTTGATTATTATACGGCGGATAAATAAACGCAAAAAGTGGGTAAATGATTTATTTACCCACCTCTGTGTTGTTGGATGAAATAATCTCCGTTAGTTTATCCATTGTTGTATTTTGACGCAATTCTCTTCAGATCTACGTCAAAGACCGCATAATTTGGCCGTTTTTTTAATGCGGTAAGTCCTGTAACAAGACTTCCTCGATTGGGAGCCTGTCCGTTGATACTGAAACAAGCTTTTGCTTTCTCCCAATAATCTTTGTTCGTTTTCGAGAAAGCGAAAAAGATAAAGTAAGAGAGGTGTCGCTGGCTCTTAATCCATTCGATGGGTTTCCTCGTGGTTTGTTCTCCGAGATTGAAGATACTAAGGAAAGCATCGACTGTAGTGTCCGGGCTAATATAGCCTTTGTCGTGAAGATCTTGATATAGACTACGGACTCGTCGTGAACCATAGACTGCATCAAAATATCTCTCTTCATTAGGTTGAGTGAGTTCTGAGAAATCAACTTCTGGATAGAGTTTCATCACTTTCTCGTTCCGCTTGAATTGCTTTTCTGTTACAGGGAGTGATGAAAGCTTGTTAGATTTGTCGATATTCCATTGCTCCTCGAAATGTGACCATTTGTGGCGCATGGTGAGGTGCAGCATTTCACCTATGGCAAAGGCGAGAATCTTTAGTGTGTATAAGTCTGTGTCACCTTTAGGCTGGTACTCAGCGGTGAGATAACCTGCACTAACTGCGCGATCGAAAAGGTCGGCAGCTTCCTCGTAAGCAAACTCGTTAACAAGAAATTTGAACTTACCCTTGGACTCTTGGTTGAGGTCAAAGCACAAGGCATGGATGGACTTCATGGCTTGAACTACGCCAGAGAGAGCATCATAAGTGTTCTTTGGCAAAGTCTCTTTACCATCCTTAATATAGTTCTCCAACATTTCAGGGGAACCCAGCATTGCAATCTTATCTATGATGATTGGGTCTGGATTAAGGCTGGTATATAGCATTATATCCTCCTTCCATTGCTCGAAATGGAGCAATTCGTCAGCGTAGGTTGTTAACTTCGTGTTACCTCCTATGCAGATGTCATAAATGAGTTGCTTTGCGAACTTGTTGAACTTTACAAAGCTCAATACGGCTTCTTGTCTCGTTACCATATATAATAATGTATGAAGTTCTACTCGCTGATGCTTGGTATTAGGTTGACCGCTGCTTGCTTGTTTTTATCAAGCACTTTGGCATATATCTGAGTAGTGGAAAGCTCACGATGGCCAAGGAGTTTAGAGACTGTATAGATGTCAGCTCCAAGGTCGAGCATCATTACTGCGAAGGTGTGACGAGCGCAATGGAAGGTGAGATTCTTCGTGATACCAGCGGCGAGTGCCCAACGCTTCAGTTCAAGTGAAGTCCATGCGCCATAAGTGAATCCTTCGAACACACGGTCAACATCGTTGCGACGTGTGCCTAAATATGCTGCTGCCTGGTCTGAAATATCAAGATATTCCTGTCCACCAGTTTTCTTCTGTTTGAACACAATACGTGTGAAGTCGCCAAACTTCTGGATTTCGCCCCAAGTCAGCTTCTCAATATCGCTCTTGCGAAGTCCTGTCAGACAAGAGAACAGGAATGTGGCTTTTAGAATGGGGTAGTTGCATGGGGTAGCAGCCATCTTCTTCACCTCTTCGAGTGTCAGATATTCACGAGCCACTTCTTCAGCCTTGAAACCCTCGATGCCACGCATAGGGTTCTTGTCAATGATGTGCTCCTCAAAAGCCTGATTGAGACAGGCGCGTAGTTTGTTGAAGTAAGAAACCTTCGAGTTCTGTGACAATCCAACGAATACATAAGAAATCTTAGGATCCGTCTTCTTTTGGGCATCCTTCTCTGCTGTATTCAGATAATCCTTAAATCCCTGAATCCATTCGGCATCGATATCATCGAAGGTTGTTGCCTCGTCACAATATACCTCCAAATGCTTCAGACAACTATGCCAGTTGCCCCAATTACCATTTGAATCAGGAGTCTTCAGGCGCTCTTCACACATCTTACGATAGTAGTCAAGGAAGCGGACACCTTCCTGCTTGGGCTGGGTGATGTCAAACTTGCCGTTGATGATTTCCAACTCTCGTTTGGCTCTCATGGCATTGGCTGCTGCAAGAGCCTGACGGTTCTGTTCTCTTTCCTGTGGGGTAGTTGGAACTACCTGATAGAGCTTCAGGTATTCCTTATGACGCTTGCCACCTACATTGATGTCAAGGTACAGGCTCGAACTTCCATCTTTGAGCTTCTTTTCACGAAGCTTCACTTGTCCTCTTTGGACGCTTGCTGATTTTTTCTTTGCCATAGTTTGTTATCGTTTTTAAGATAACCACCGAATTTACTTTCGAGGGACACTTTTTCTGTCCCCGGGGGACAGATTTTGCACCTTTGATGTAATCTCGGGGGACATCTGGGGGACAAAGTTAGGAAAAAATCTGCAAATAGACAATGCCTAAGTCAAAAATCTGCAAATAACCGAACAATCTTTAACACTTGAAAATAAGCGATTTACAGCGGTATATTTGCAGATTTTATAATTTTCTTTGCAGTGGGTTCACTTTCCCACGCAGAAGTGAGAGAAGATGTTGTTGAGGGTTTCTTGGGGAGTGATGGCACCGCCTGTGATGTCGGCAAGGGCATTGAGGGTGAGACGGAGATCTTCAGCGAGAAGATCCGAGGGTATTTCACCCATTCCTTCAATGACGCGAGAGAGGCTGTCGTGAGCACGCTGAAGGGCTTCATAATGACGGACGGAGGTAACGATGACATCTTCATCGGATGTTTTGGGAACGGCTTCAATCAATCGGGTACGTAAATCATCCAGACCTACACCATATTTTGCCTGAAACGCTTCGGTCTTGTTTTCAATGCGAATCACGGTTTGGTCATCACGGATAGGAATCTCAGGGAAAGGAACACCAGGTTCTGTCATCATCATAATGATTGTTGCACGCTGGGCCGCTGCGATTGAGCGGTCTATGCCAAGACGCTCAATCGTGTCGTCTGTATGACGGATGCCAGCAGTGTCGATGAAGCGGAATGTGATGCCACCAAGTTGAATGGTGTCTTCAATGGCATCACGGGTGGTGCCCTGAATGTCGCTTACAATGGCTCGTTCCTCACCAAGAATGGCATTAAGAAGAGTACTCTTGCCCACGTTGGGGGCACCGATGATGGCCACGGGAATACCTTGCTTGAGGGCATTACCCACTTTGAAAGTGCTGGCAAGGTGGGTGATGCGTTGGTCAATGTTTTGTGCGAGGCCCAGCAGTTCGCTGCGGTCGGCAAACTCAAGTTCTTCGTGATCAGAGAAGTCGAGTTCGAGTTCCAGCAAGGAAGTGAGACGTAGCAACTGGTCACGCAACAGCGAAAGTTCACTGGAGAAATGACCTTTCAGTTGGGAGAGGGCAATACGGTGAGAGGTGGTGCTGTCAGCGGCAATCAGGTCGGCAACGGCTTCGGCCTGTGATAGATCCATCTTGCCATTCAGGTAGGCGCGCTGGGTGAGTTCACCAGGATTGGCCATGCGGCAGCCCTTGTGTATCAGCAGTTCTAACACCTTATTTAGTATATATCGTGAACCGTGACAGGATATCTCCACACTGTCCTCGCCTGTATAGCTGTGCGGGGCAGGGTAGAGGGTGACAAGGGCTTCATCGAGCGTCTCACCATTCTCAGCAACAACAGGAGAGAAGACGGCTGTGCGAGGATGTGTGTCTGCAGAGACACGACGACACACACAATAGGCAATTGAGAAGGCTTCAGGACCACTGATGCGGACGATGCCAATGGCACCGCCTGGGGCTGTAGCGAGGGCGCAGATAGTGCTTTTCAAGTGAAGAAATGAAAAGTGAAAAGTGAAAAATTAGATACGTTCCAGAACGAGGCGGATGAGATTGTCGATGGTCCCTTTGTAGCCGGTGTTGGCTTCGCCAGCGAGACGGTTGGCGATGACCATGCAGCAGGTCATGGCACGATGACCCATGAGACGAGCGAGACCAGCGAGAGCAGAGCTCTCCATCTCGAAGTTGGTGATCTTCCATCCTTGATACTCAAAGGCTTCGACCTTGGCGTTTTGCTCGGGGTCGGCCAACGGGATACGGAGCTCACGGCCTTGAGGACCGAAGAAACCGCCGCAGGCAATAGTCACGCCACGCACCATCTCTGTGCCGGCCACGCGCTCGATAAGCTCGGAGTTGGCATCGATGACATAAGGGGCACAGAGAAGCGGATTCCAATGCATGTGCTGCTTGAACGCTTCTTCGAAAGCGAGGTCGCAGACATCGTTGCGGCCAGCGTAGAAGTTTAGAAGACCGTCGAAGCCGATGCTTTTGCAGGAAGCGATATAAGTGCCGACAGGTGTGTTGGGTTGCAGGCCGCCACAGGTTCCGATACGCACAAGCTCGAGCGAACGCAATTGTTCCTTCTCAGTACGGGTCTTGAAGTCAATGTTGGCAAGGGCATCGAGTTCGTTCATCACGATATCAATGTTGTCACAACCAATCCCCGTAGAAACTACAGAGATACGTTTGCCTTGGAACCAACCTGTGATCGTGTGGAATTCACGACTTTGAATATCACATTCGAGACGATCGAAGTGTGAAGCTACAGTCTGCACACGACCCGGGTCGCCGACGAGAATCACCTTGTCTGCGAGTTGTTCGGGACGTACATGAAGATGGAATACGGAACCATCCTCATTAATAATCAATTCTGAGGGCGCAAATACTTTTTTCATAGCTTATTTATAGGAGATTTCAGCGTTGCGGATTTCCTTGGCAAGTTGTTGTAACTCTTGCTGTTGCTCTTCAAGATTCTTCTCCAAACGTAGGATGCTTGGTGCCATTTGTTGACGCTCGGCTTGAGAAGCTTTTGCATAGTTGTCACGTTGACGTTGTAGCACGGTGGTGTCAATGCTCACGTTCTTGGACAGTTTTTGCCAAGTAGTAATTTTCTGGCGTGCAACAGGCGAACGGAAATCTGTCTGTTGGTGGTAGGTGCGCTGATCGTCAACGGGGAAGATAAAGGCTGGAGTCGCCAGAGTGGCACTATTACCTTTTCCACTACGAAGTGCAGTGAGACGCTTCTGAGCATCTGTGACGATGCTCATATCCTCTTCTGAAGGCCAAGTATCGCGGATAGAGGTGACACGTGCGAGCTTACGTAAAGTGCTTTCATTCACCTCGTCGCCATACACCTGACGTATTTCATTAGGGATGAAAGTATAGATGCAAACTTTTCCTTCAGGTTGATATCTATCGCTGACGAACCAACCAAGTTGATTCAACTCATCAACTGCGAGCAGGTAGTCGTTAGCCGTTGAGTTATAGGGGAATCCCATATTCTCTGGCATCAAGAAGCTGCCGTCCTCACCGTCAGAACGAGTCACAAAGATGTCATAACCACCCATGCTCTCAGTTCCATTGGCGGCGTAATAGAGTGTGATGCCGTCGGAGAGTAGGAAGGGATAGTTCTCGAAATAGAGAGTATCGTTTGACTGTTCTTCGCTGCTTAAACCTTTAAGGAAAGTAGGGGTTGACCAATCCTCTCCAATCTTGTCAGAGACAGCCAGACGCAAAGATCCTTCAGGATTACCAAAGGCAAGGTAGCGTTTGTTGCCCAACTCATTTTCAAAGAGGGTTGCACCTAGAGCGTCTTGAGTATGATAGACAGCCGCATAGGTATTGATGCGTCCGCTTTCGTTGCTGAGTCGTATGGCTTTCAACATCTCTACCTTGTCACATACTAAGCTGTCAATGATGACGATACGTTCTGTAGCATGAAGCTTGTTCCTACCTGTACGAGCCGCCTGAAGGAGTGGCTCCAGATGGGAGACTTCCTTGCGCTTCTTCGTCAATGCAGCTTTCTCTTCGGTCAAGATGTCTTCTGCTTTTGCAAAGTCATACTGCAACAATGCTTCTTGTGCACGTTCCGTAGCCGGCTTGACAGGGGCCTTAGGAGTAGCACGGCGTCGCTTCTGGCTGAAAGCGGGAACAGCCAGAAGGACGACGAGTAGAATAGAGATGAGTTTTCGCATTTGATTATTTGCTTAGATATTCATGCATGTTTTGAGCTGCACGACGACCATCACCCATAGCGAGGATGACTGTAGCACCACCACGCACGATATCGCCTCCGGCGAAGATGGTGGGGATGTTGGTTTGCATACCCTCGTTCACGACGATGGTGTTCTTGCGACCCAGCTCCAGGCCCTCGATGCTAGTGGGCACGATGGGGTTAGGACTTACGCCGACAGCCACGATAGCCTGGTCGATGTCGATGGTCTCAATAGCACCAGGGATGGGCTGCGGGCTGCGACGACCGCTGGCATCGGGTTCGCCCAACTCCATCTTCTGGAGCACGACGGCACGGACATTGCCCTGCTCATCAGCCAGGTATTCGATGGGGTTGTGGAGCGTCAGGAATTCGATGCCCTCCTCCTTGGCGTGCTTCACTTCCTCGAGACGGGCGGGCATCTCAGCCTCGCTGCGACGATAAGCGATGAACACGCGCTCAGCACCTAGACGTTTTGCTGTACGGCAGGAGTCCATCGCTGTGTTACCACCACCAACGACCATCACGCTCTTGGCGCGGTGGATAGGTGTGTCGGTTGCGGGGTTGGAAGCGTCCATGAGGTTCACACGTGTGAGGTATTCATTAGAGGACATGATGCCCTTGAGGTTTTCACCGGGGATGTTCATGAAGTTAGGCAGACCGGCGCCGGAACCGACGAAGATACCAGCGAATCCCTGCTTCTCAAGCTCCTCAACGGCGATGGTCTTGCCGATGATGCAGTCCTTGACGAACTTCACACCCATCTTCTCCAAGTTCGCAATCTCCACATCTACGATGGCGTTGGGCAGACGGAACTCAGGGATACCATATTTGAGCACACCACCGATCTCATGCAGTGCCTCGAAGACGGTGACATCATAGCCGAGCTTGGCCATATCACCAGCGAAGCTCAAGCCGGAAGGACCGGAACCTACGACGGCAATCTTCTTGCCGTTGGCAGGTGCACATTCGGGGATAGCCATATTACCGCTCTCGCGCTCATAGTCGGCAGCGAAACGCTCCAGATAACCGATAGCTACAGCGGGCTCGTTCATCTTCAAGTGGATACACTTGCTCTCGCACTGCTTCTCCTGCGGGCAGACACGACCGCAGACAGCGGGCAGGGCAGAGGTCTGTTTCAGTACCTTGGCAGCGCCGAGGAAGTTGCCGCGCTCGATGTTCTTGATGAAGGAAGGAATCTGAATGTTCACGGGGCAACCTTCCATACAGGTGGGCTTGGCGCAGTCGAGGCAGCGTTTAGCCTCTAGAAGAGCCTGCTCTTTCGTAAGACCCTTGTTCACCTCTTCTGTGCGAGTGGTGGCACGATAGACAGGGTCAAGCTCGGACATCTTCACACGCTCGATGGCTGTGCGCTCCTTAGCCTTCATGCTCTTGCGGAGCTCTTCGCGCCAGAGAGCGTTGCGGTCAGTGAGAGAGTCAGTAGGCTCTGCAGAGAAATCGCCGGACACGCTCTCGACAGCGGGTGTAGCTGCGGCGTTTTTCGGAGTCGCTACAGCAGCTGTGCCGCCATTGGCAGTGGTGAAGGCAGCGAGGGCTTCCTGCTCCTCAGGCTTGAAAGCCGTCATGCGGGAAAGCATCTCATCGAAATCGACTTCATGGCCATCGAACTCGGGACCATCGACGCAAACGAAACGGGTCTTTCCGCCGACTGTGATGCGGCAGGCACCGCACATACCTGTTCCATCGACCATGATCGTATTCAGGGAGACATCAGTGCTGATGCCGTATTTCTTGGTCAAGAGGCAACAGAACTTCATCATGATAGCAGGGCCAATGGCAAAGACCTTATCAACCTTTTCACGTTGGATAACCTGTTCGATACCTACGGTGACTACACCCTTCTGGCCATAGGAGCCGTCGTCTGTCATGATGATGACTTCGTCAGAGTGTTTGCTGACTTCGTCCTCGAGAATGATGAGATCTTTGGAGCGACCAGCCAAAACGCTGATAACACGGTTTCCGGCAGCCTTCAAAGCTTTGATGATGGGGAGCATAGGAGCAACACCTACGCCACCGCCAGCACACACTACGGTGCCAAAGTTCTCAATATGTGTAGCCTTGCCGAGAGGACCTACCACGTCAGTAATCTCATCGCCCACGTTTAGATCGCAGAGTTTGGTAGAGCTTACGCCCACTTTCTGCACTACGAGGGTGATGGTTCCAGCCTGTGTGTCGGAATCAGCGATGGTCAGCGGCATACGCTCACCATTCTCGCCAACACGAACGATAACGAAGTGACCGGCACGGCGTGCTTTTGCAATCAGCGGTGCCTCTACGACTAACTTGTAAACTTTTTCAGAAAACTGTTCCTTAGCAACAATCTTTGCCATTTGATTTGATTCTTTAATTTCAATTTGTTTGCAATTACGGCTGCAAAAATAACAAAATGTTTTCAAACGACATGTAATTTCTTAAAAATAATGTTCGCGCGGGCGAAAACCTTGACAAAAAACAATGCGGAAGCGCTGTAATAACAACACTTCCGCATCAATTATGAAATAAAACTTAGTCGATAATGTCGAATCCTGTGTAAGGCTGCAAGGCCTTAGGTATGCGAATACCCTCTTCGCTTTGGTTGTTTTCCAAAAGAGCAGCTACGATGCGCGGCAGAGCGAGAGCAGAACCATTGAGCGTGTGGCAGAGTTCTGTCTTCTTGTCGGCAGCACGACGATAGCGGCATTTCAGACGGTTTGCCTGATAGGTGTCGAAGTTGCTGACACTGGAGACTTCGAGCCAACGTTTCTGGGCTTCGGAATAGACTTCGAAGTCGTAGCAGATGGCGCTGGTGAAGCTCTGGTCACCACCGCAAAGACGCAGGATGCGATATGGGAGCTCGAGTTTCTGGAGCAAGCCCTCGACGTGAGCCAGCATCTCTTTGTGGCTTTCCTTAGAGTGCTCGGGAGTGTCGATGCGCACAATTTCAATCTTGGAGAACTCGTGCAGACGGTTCAGGCCACGAACATCCTTGCCATAAGAACCAGCCTCGCGACGGAAACACTGGGTGTATGCACAGTTCTTAATGGGCAGGTCTTTCTCATCGAGGATGACATCGCGATAGATATTCGTCACGGGCACCTCAGCAGTAGGAATGAGGTAGAAATCATCTACTTCAGCGTGGTACATCTGACCTTCCTTGTCGGGCAACTGACCTGTTCCATAGCCAGAGGCAGCATTGACGACGGTCGGAGGCATAATCTCCGTATAACCAGCCTTGCTGGCTTCGGCGAGGAAGAAATTAATGAGGGCGCGCTGTAGTTGAGCACCTTTACCGATATAGACGGGGAAGCCGGCACCGGTAATCTTAACACCGAGATCGAAGTCGATGAGGTTGTATTTCTTAGCCAGTTCCCAGTGGGGGAGGCGAGCTGCTTCCACGACGGGGTTGGCAGTCCAGTTGCCAACGGTGTCTGTGCCATCACACTCTTTTAGGTTTGATTTAACCACCACATTATCCTCAGCGGCAGCGCCTTCGGGCACTTCTTCATAGGGGATATTGGGAATTTGGCAAAGCTGTTCTGTGAGTTCTTGCTGTGCCTTGTCCATCACAGCTTCCAACTCTTTGGCTTTCTCTTTCAGTTCTGCAACGGCAGCTTTGGCTTTGTCAGCCTCGTCGCGCAGGCCTTGCTTCATGAGTGCCCCAATCTCAGCTGCTTTCTTCTTGCTCTCGGAGAGCAGGTTGTCCAGCTTCTGCTGTGCTTCGCGACGTTTCTTATCAGTCGCCTGTACTGCAGCGATTGCCTCTGCAGCGCCGTTGAAGTGTTTCTTTTCAAGACCGCGGATGACCCGCTCAGTCTCTTCATTGATTAATTTGAGTGTTAACATATATCTTCTTGTTCGTTGTCAAAGAAAATGTCCCTCCCTTCCAGTCAGGAAGGAAGGGACGAGAAGTCTGTTGTTTTTGTATTGCCTTATGCCTGAGCAACGGGTTCTACAGAAACCGTGCTACGGTCGAGACGTCCTCTCTTGAAAGTGACGATGCCGTCCGTAAGGGCATAGAGGGTGTGGTCGCTGCCCATGCCGACATTCTTGCCGGGATAATGCTGCGTGCCACGCTGACGAACGATGATGTTGCCAGCTACGCACTGCTGACCACCAAAAATCTTCACACCGAGTCTTTGAGCTGCTGACTCGCGGCCGTTCTTAGAACTACCTACACCTTTTTTATGTGCCATGTTTCTTAGGGGTTTTAGTGGTTAAGCAATTACTTCCTTGATAGTCAACTCTGTGAAATGCTGACGATGACCGTTCAGCTTGCGATAGCCCTTGCGACGTTTCTTGTGGAAGACGAGCACTTTGTCGCCTTTTACCAGGGGTGAAACGACTTCGCAGACTACCTTTGCACCTTTAACAGTGGGAGCACCCACGGTGATGGCGCCATCGTTGTCTACCAACAACACTCTCTCAAATTCAACAGTCTGCTGAGCTTCTGCGTCCTGGATGTGATAGACGAAGAGCTTCTTGCCGGCTTCTGCCTTAAACTGCTGACCGTTAATCTCTACGATTGCGTACATGTTTGATAATAATGTATTTAACGGGTTTTACCGGGAGGCGGGCAACCTTCGTGGTGCCTCTTTACCGAGCCCCTTCGGTCTCAAATCGGCCGCAAAGTTAGTGACTTTCTGTGGAATGACCAAAGGTTTTGGCCTGTTTTTTAATTTTTTATCGTGATGCGAGATAGCGTTCTGCTTCAATCGCTGCCTTGGCACCACTGCCTGCTGCTACGACAGCCTGACGATAGTGTGGGTCTGCCACGTCACCTGCGGCAAAAACACCGGGGATGCCCGTTCGTGGCGAGTCTCCCTCTGTGAGGATATATCCTGTTTCGTCGGTCTTCACCCACGGACGGAAAATATCGGAGTTCGGCTTGTGGCCAATGGCAAGGAAGAATCCGTCGATGGCGATATCATAGCGACGTTCGTCGGCTTCGCCTTTGCGATAGA
The DNA here is from genome assembly GCA_947305005.1 of uncultured Prevotellaceae bacterium. Classification (GTDB taxonomy): domain Bacteria; phylum Bacteroidota; class Bacteroidia; order Bacteroidales; family Bacteroidaceae; genus Physcousia. Next base: position 15,306 of record CAMZCM010000024.1, read on the forward strand.
CCACATGGGCTCCTTCTACGCCATTCTCACCGAATAGACCTACGGTGTTATGTTCAAACAACACTTCGATTTTCGGGTTATTCAGCACACGTTCTTGCATAATCTGTGTGGCGCGCAGATAGGGCTTGCGGACAATGAGATAGACTTTGGATGCGAGACCAGCCAGATAGGAAGCTTCTTCGCAGGCCGTGTCACCACCACCGACGACGGCAACGGTCTTCTTGCGGTAGAAGAAACCATCGCAAGTAGCGCAGGCTGAGACGCCTTGGCCACGATATTTATCTTCATCAGACAGCCCAAGATACTTGGCACTGGCACCTGTGCAGATGATCAGCGCATCAGCGGACATCTCTGTGTCATCGTCAAACCAAACACGATAGGGAACGGCGCTGAGATCGGTCTTTACAGCACTTGCTGAACGGATTTCGCATCCGAAGCGTTCAGCCTGCTGACGAAGGTTGTCCATCAGTTCATTGGCATCAATGCCTTCAGGGAAACCTGGGAAGTTCTCTACTTCCGTTGTTGTGGTCAGCTGACCTCCAGGTTGGAGACCTTCATAAAGCACGGGGGTGAGGCCAGAGCGACCGGCGTAGATGGCAGCCGTATATCCAGCGGGACCGCTGCCGATGATCAGGAGTTGAGTATGGTCCATATGAATAATAATGTAAGAAAAATACGGATAGAGGAAATGAGTGATTAACGGAGATCAATCATTTCTATGTTCTGATAGTCTTTTATCGGGAATTGAAATGTATGATCCGGGAAACTCAGTTTGTTCTCGAAAGAAAGGATAGAGAGTCGCATCCAGTCGCCGTCTCTTTTGGCACGTATGCAAAGAGGCTGATAGGTCGCTTTGTCCACATCGATGATGATGTAGTTGAAAGCCGTTTTGCGATTTTTTGCTTGCAGTGTGACCACATAGGTCGTCTTTCCGCGCAAGCTGGATTCGGTGATGCTGTACCTGTAGCCGTTCTTATAGATGCTGACGAGCTTGGCAGGATTCATGGCGGCCTGTTCCTCTTCGTCGGGCTCTGAGATGTTCACTTCGTTGCTGCCTTTCATCATGCTCCATTGTGTCTTGCCGTCATACCACGTGCTGATTTCGTCTGTGGTCATCTGGAGCTTATTACCGCTGATCAACAGTGTTCCAGTTGCTTCACCTTGCGGGGTGGTGCCACTGAATTGGGTTGCTTTGAACTTCACTTTGACATCCCCTGATTGTGTCATGCAGGCTGCTGTCGCATCCAGAACCTTGCGTGCGTTCTGTGATGATGCAGAGAGAGAGACAAGAAGGAATAAGCAGTATGAAATAAAGAATTTACGCATTATCATTTTCTCTTTTTTTAATTCAGGTTACTGATGAGCATTTCCAGTGATGCTTCATCTTGGATAAGTACTTCGCGAGGCTTGCTGCCTTGGGCTGCGCCTACTACGCCGGCACGCTCCAACTGATCCATGAGTCGTCCGGCTCGGTTATAGCCGATGGAGAATTTACGCTGAATCATGCTGGTAGAACCTTGTTGTGTTGAGATAATCAGTCGGGCAGCCTCTTCGAACATCGGATCGAGGTGGTTCAGATCCACATCAGCAGCACCGGAGCCAGCATCTTCAATGGGCGGACGAGGCAGACCGAAGGGACCTGCGTAACTCTGCTGACAGGCGATGAAGTTGGCAATGCGTTCAACCTCCGGTGTGTCCACAAATGCGCATTGCAAGCGAACAGGTTCATTTCCGGCAAGGAACAACATATCGCCCTTACCGATAAGCTGGTTAGCGCCCGGACGATCCAGGATTGTACGGGAGTCAATCATAGAACTGACCTTGAAGGCCATGCGGGCAGGGAAGTTCGCTTTGATAGTACCTGTGATGATATTCGTCGTAGGACGCTGTGTGGCAATGATCATATGCATACCGACTGCACGGGCCAGCTGAGCAATGCGTGCGATTGGCAATTCAATTTCTTTGCCGGCGGTCATGATGAGATCGCCGAACTCGTCGATGATCACGACGATATACGGAAGGAATTTATGTCCGTTCTGAGGGTTGAGCTTGCGGCTTTTGAACTTCTCATTATATTCTTTAATGTTACGCGCGTGAGCTCGTTTGAGCAGGTCATAGCGTGTATCCATTTCTACGCAGAGGCTCTTCAGTGTGTTGATAACTTTTTGGACATCCGTGATGATTGGTTCGTCATCATCGTCTTCAATCTGTGCTAGGAAATGGTTCACGATAGGCGAGTAGATGGGGAATTCCACCTTCTTGGGGTCAACCATGACCAACTTGAGTTCTGCAGGATGTTTTTTATAAAGTAGAGAGGTGATGATGGCATTCAGACCGACAGACTTACCTTGGCCGGTAGCACCGGCTACCAACAGGTGAGGCATCTTCACCAAGTCGGCCATAAAGACCTCATTGGTAATCGTCTTGCCGAGAGCCATCGGCAGCTCCATCGTTGTCTCTGCGAACTTCTTGCTGTTCAGGATGCTCTCCATTGATACAATTTGTGGCTTGGCATTAGGTACTTCAATACCGATAGTGCCCTTGCCGGGAATGGGAGCAATGATACGTATACCAAGAGCAGATAATGACAGGGCAATGTCATCCTCCAGATTACGGATCTTGGAGATACGAACGCCAGGAGCCGGAGTGATTTCGTAGAGTGTAATGGTTGGGCCTACAGTAGCCTTGATGCTGGAAATCTCAACGCCAAAGGTGCGAAGAACGTAGATGATTTGGTCCTTGTTCTTCGTCTGTTCTTCCATGTCGATATTTGCACGGATGTCAATATCATAATGTTGGAGCAGGTCGAGGGTGGGGTAGCGGTAGTTCTCCAGATCCAATTTCGGATCGTAGGGTTCTAGTGCAGCTTCGCTATTCTCGTCAGCCACCTCTTCTTCTACAGGTGTCTCAACGGTGAAAGTAGTGTCAGAAGACGGTATATCTTCAGCAGGTGCTACAGTGGCGAAAGGAATATCCTCAGCGACTGGTGTCTCTGGCTCAGTTACTTCAGTTGTCGGCTCAAAGGTAACAGTAATTTCCTCTTCGTTTTCTGTAACCTCAGATTCCTCTTTGGCATTTTCTTTAGTCTCTGTTTCAAGTTTTTCTCCTGTTCCCTTTACTTCCTCTTCTAATTCTTCTGTCTCTAATGGATTATCCTTCACTTTGAAGATGCGTTTCCAAAGAGCGACAATACGACTTAAAATGGGATAGCGCTCGTTTAGCTCGCGGGCAAACTGTTGGGGATGAAGCAATCGTTTGATGATGCGGATGGTTTCAGCACTCAAGTAGCTGAGATAAGCGATAAGGGTTAGGAGGATAACAATGAATGTGCCAACAGGTCCTGCGATACTATTGAGAATCCCAACAATGCGCATTCCGTGAATACCGCCTGGACTGATATAACTGATGGATGGAGTCTTTGCAAACAAAGGTGTCAGGAAGAATGCTGCGGCAACGCTGACCCAACAAAGCAAGATAATACAGTTCAAGAACCATTTCCACAGACGTACGTGGTAAGCACCTGTGAGACGCAGTGATGCAGCAAACAGGAATACAGGGATGAAGAAAGCTCCGAAACCAAAATTCTGGGTAATCCAATAATCACTCCACCAGGCGCCCAAGTAGCCCGCCCAGTTCTTGGCATCGCCTAAATAGTCATCTTGTAGAACTTTCTGGTCTGCGCCCCCAGTCAGCATGTGTGACACCAAGCTGAGCAGAGTGAAGGCTGCAATCGCCAACAGGACAACGCCTAAGATAATACGCGTGGACTCCACTCGGCTCATTGGCTCTTCGCGTGTTCCATGCATGGCAGCCTGCATGTGGAGATTGTTTTTATCTTTATCCTTACTGTTGCTCTTGCGTACAGCACGTCTGGGCGTGCTCTTGCGCGTTGTTTTAGAGCTCGTTTGTTTATTCATATCATTGTCTCTCTTCCTTATTTTTGGGTGCAAAAATAATACATTTTGCTAACTTTTCATCAATTTGTGCCGTTTTTTTTGTAAAAAGAGTTACTTTTGCACCTCCAAAGCGTTAATGTCATGCAAATTGCTTATTCACAACCTGTCGTTGAGTTCGTGACCGTTGGTGCTGAGTTCTGTGCTTTTCTTGAACAGAGTGAGGGCCGCGACCGCGAATCCTTTGTCGATACTATCCTCAAACTTTTACCCCTGTTGTATGTGAAAGCGATGTTACTTCCACGAGTTGACGGTGGTGACGAATATGCCCCACAGTCATTTGTGACAGAACAGGATTATAATTGGCTTCGTGCCATCTTGTCTGATGTGATGGCTGAACTGGATGAATATGAGGATTTCGTCTATGATGAAACCGTTCAGACCGATGAGGTCCGTTGGCATCGCGTCAGTGAGGATTTGGCCGATATCTACCAGCCTGTTCGTGACTTCGTAGAATGTTTCCGCATGTGTATTGAAGAGAATATCGAGGAGGCACTTTGGACGCTCAATGATAACTTTGAACTCTATTGGGGTGGTAATCTTGTAGATACGCTACGCCGCCTCCACAGAACCCGTTACGCCCAGTGAAGACACTCTTTGAGAAAATAGATAAACGGTTGGTCGTTGAATTGCCGAAGGTGCAGTTCGAAGGACGTGTCATTGTCATCCAAAGCGAGGGTGAGGCTCGTAAGGCTGTGGATTATCTTCAGACGTTTCCCCGTTTGGGTATTGACACGGAGACACGTCCCAACTTCAAGCCTGGTGGCATGAATCCTGTGGCGCTGTTGCAGGTAGCGACTCCAGATACCTGTTTTCTTTTCCGTTTGAACCAGATTGGCTTACCTGCATGTGTGATTCGTCTGCTCTCAGAAAAGGCCCCTCAAAAGATTGGTTTGTCTTTGAATGATGACTGGACGCAGTTGCGAAGACGTGCTGATTTTAAGCCATCTAACTACATTGAGTTACAGGATTACGTGAAGCGATTAGGCGTTGCAGATATGAGTCTTCAGAAGCTCTATGCCAACCTCTTCGGTCAAAAGATATCCAAGAACCAGCGTTTGTCTAATTGGGAGGCCGATGTTTTGTCAGAGGCACAAAGACGATATGCGGCTACTGATGCTTGGGCCTGTCTGAAATTATTCGATGAAATTAACCGGTTATTAACCACACGAGACTACCGGCTTATACCTATACAAGAAGAATCATGATAAAGATCTATCTCAAACGCGGTAAAGACGAATCACTTCGTCGTTTCCATCCTTGGGTGTTCTCAGGCGCTATCCAGCGCATTGAAGGGAAGCAAGAGGAAGGAGAATTGGCTCGCGTTTTCAACAGCGATGGTGAGTATATTGCTACAGGACATTGGCAGATAGGCTCTATCGCCGTTCGTGTTCTGACCTTCGATGATGAACCCATTGACGAAGGCTTCTGGGATCAGCGCTTAGCCGCTGCCTTAGAAGCGCGTATGGCCATTGGAGTGGCTGACAATGAACAAAATAACACCTATCGCCTTGTTCATGGTGAAGGCGATCATCTGCCCGGCTTGATCATTGATATTTATGGTCAGACGGCCGTGATGCAGGCGCATAGTGTGGGGATGCATATCTGTCGTAATGAAGTTGCCGCTTCTTTGAAGCGTGTCATGCAAGATCGCATCGAGCACATTTTTTATAAGAGCGAGACCACACTGCCTTTCAAAGCGGACCTTGGACAGGAGAACGGCTTCCTGCTTGGCGGCAGTCCTGATAACATCGCTTTGGAAAATGGATTGAAGTTCCATATCGATTGGCTTCGTGGTCAGAAGACAGGATTCTTTGTCGATCAGCGTGAGAATCGTTCTCTTTTGGAACATTATTCTCATGGTCGTGATGTCCTGAATATGTTCTGTTACACGGGTGGCTTCTCCGTCTATGCCATGCGTGGAGGTGCTCGCAAGGTGCACTCTGTGGATAGTTCGGCCAAGGCTGTGGATCTAGTCAATGCCAATGTGGAGCTGAATTTCCCTGGCGATTCCCGTCATGAGGCCTTTGCAGAAGATGCCTTTAAGTTCTTGCAGCAGATGGAACAGGATGCTTATGACCTGATTATCCTTGACCCGCCCGCATTTGCCAAGCACAAGGATGCTTTGCACAACGCTATGAAAGGTTATACCCGCTTGAATGTTCGTGCCTTTGAGAAGATTCGTCCGGGTGGAATCCTCTTCACCTTCTCCTGTTCGCAAGCCGTCTCTAAGGATCAGTTCCGCCTTGCGGTCTTTACGGCAGCCGCTCAAAGCGGACGAAGAGTAAGGATTCTGCACCAGCTACACCAACCCGCCGACCATCCCATTAATATCTATCATCCAGAAGGAGAATACTTGAAGGGACTTGTTTTGTATGTAGAATAGGTTAATTCTTTTAACAAAAAGTTTCGAACACATATGATATAGTTAAAAAATATAAATACAATTGAAAAATATCCTTCGGATACTTGTCTCATTCTTGAAATCAAGTAATTTTGCAGCGTGTTTTTCATGGTATTAGATTTAAGGTTAATGAAAGAGGGTTGTCGTGAGACAACCTTCTTTTTCTTTTTTATACCTATAATTACCTTGAGATGTATATTTTTATAAGTATGTTATTATGAAACTGATATATTTTCATGGATTTGGATCTTCTGGAGCCAGCGGAACGGTGGAAAGCTTGCGTAGGCTGCTTCCTGAGGACCAGATTATTGCACCTGACATTCCTATAGACCCTGTGGAGGCTTTGCCTTATCTGAAGCAGCTATGCGCAGATGAGCAGCCGGATATCGTCATCGGCACAAGTATGGGTGGAATGTATGCCCAGCAAATGAGGGGCTTTGTACGCATCTGCATCAACCCGGCACTAAATATGTCCACCATGAGTAGTGTGCTCCGAACGGGTGAACATAAGTTCTTTAACGGGCGCAAGGACGGACAGAAAACGTTTCGTATTACACGTGATATTATCCAGCACCACAACCAGATGGAGCGCCAGCAATGGAAGGATATCACCGATTGGGATCGTGAACATTGCTTTGGCTTCTTCGGCATTCACGACACGATGGTGAATACCTACGATCTTTTCCATAAGCACTATCCACATGCCACTAGGTTCGATGGTGAGCACCGTTTGAATGAAAAGGTGTTACGAAAAGTAGTGATTCCGTTAATAGAAGAATTAAGGGAAGCATCTTCTAACAAATGATTGCGACTTGTTTATATCGCAAACGATTTATTGTTAAACAAACTTAAAGATTAATGTAAATCGCTTGCGATATAAATAATAGTCCGTACTTTTGCATCGCAAACGATATAAACAACTATAAATAAGCAAAAGTATGGCTAAGATTTATGATTTCAAGGCTCAAACGAGCAAAGGTAAGGAACTGGATTTCGCTCAGTTCGAAGGTAAGGTATTGCTGATCGTCAACACGGCCAGCAAGTGTGGCTTCACCCCCCAGTTCGCAGGATTGGAGGAGTTGAACCAGAAGTATAAGGACAAGGGGCTGGTCATCATCGGCTTCCCCTGCAACCAGTTCAAGGAGCAGGATCCGGGTAGTGACAGCGAGATTGAAGGCTTCTGCCAGTTGAACTACGGCGTGAGTTTCCAGATTATGAAGAAAACCGACGTGAACGGCCCCGCTGCAGAACCCATCTTCGAGTACCTGAAGGCGCAGGCTCCCACCGAGGAATATATAGGATTGAAAGCTAAAGCAGCCCATGCTCTTTTGAAATCGCTCAGCAAAAGTGTGGAGAAGGATAGCGACATCCTTTGGAATTTCACCAAATTCCTGATCTCAAAGGACAGTGCGACTATCAAACGTTATGCTCCCACCACGGAGCCGAAGGACTTTGAAAAGGACGTGGAGTCAATGCTTGCTTGATTGAACATTGACCATTGAATATTATGCACGCTGAATTACAACTTGATAATCAGGTTTGCTTCCGCCTCTATACGGCAGCACGACTGATCACCCAAGCCTATACGCCGATGTTCAACGAGCTAGGCATCACTTATCCGCAGTACCTTGTGTTGATGGTGCTTTGGGAAAAGGATAACCAGCCTGTGAATGACATCGCCCGTCGTCTGCTTTTGGAGACGAATACCGTCACTCCGCTGCTCCAACGCATGGAGAAACTCGGTATCGTCAGCCGTAAAAAGGGTGAACAGGACAAGCGTCAGCAGATTGTCAGCCTGACGCAGAAGGGTAGGGAGCTGGAGGAAGCGGCTTACGCTCAAATCCCTTCCGGCATGAATGAACAGCTTTCAGCCTGTCCGTTGAAGCTCGAAGATTATGAGCATCTGGCACAGGAGCTTGACTCGATTATTGAGACATTAAAGAAATAAATATGGTAACAAGTGCAACAATTGACTTAGGGGCTTACATGAGCAACAGCATTCGCAACATCATGGCAAAAGCCTATAAGAGTGTGCTGTCCAATCCCCGTGAGGCAAAGTTTGCTTACCGCATGCAGACGCTCTTCCAGAAGTCTGAGAAACGTCGCAGGAAGATGCTGGAACAGGAAGGATTGGAAGTGCCGCCATTCCTTATCAGCAGCATCTCTACCACCTGCAACCTGCATTGCAAAGGATGTTATGCACGTAGCAACGGCATTGCCGAAGATGAAAAAGCCAACCAGAAGCCCACGTTGACTCCTGAACAGTGGCAAACCATCTTCACCGAAGCAGCCGACATGGGCATCAATTTCTCGCTGATTGCCGGTGGTGAGCCCTTCATGCGAAAAGACATTCTGGAGAAGATTGCAGAGGTGAAGGATATGATTTTTCCCATTTTCACCAATGGTACGCTCATCGGCCCTTCCTACATGAAATTCCTGAAGGAACATCTAAATATGGTGCCCATCATTAGTATTGAAGGTACAGCTATGGGCACTGACGAACGCCGAGGCCAAGGGGTATTCAAGCGCGCCATGCAGTCGATGGAGATGCTGAAGGAAGAAGACCTCTTTTTCGGCACCAGCATCACGGTGACCACCGAGAACTACCACCTTGTTACCTCGCCCGAGTTCATCGACACCCTGCGTGGCTACGGTTGCAAAATAGTTTTCTATATTGAATATGTACCAACAGAGGCAGGCACAAAACATCTGGCCTTCGGCGACGAACAAGTGGCAGAGATGGAAAGACTGCTGGAGGAGCGTCGCAACACCTATGCCGACATCATCTTCCTGTCGTTTCCTGGCGACGAGAAAGCGCTCGGCGGATGTCTTGCCTCAGGACGAGGATTTTTTCACATCGGTCCTGACGGTTCGGCCGAGCCCTGTCCGTTCTCGCCCTTCAGCGACAGCAATGTAGCGACGATGGGCGTGCGCAAGGCCCTGCAGTCACCCCTGTTCCGCAAGATTCGCGCAGCCAAGGCCCTCGGTTGGGAGCATACTGGCGGCTGTACCCTCTTTGAACACAGAGAAGAAATTGAGAAAATGATTGATTACCTAAAATCCGCAACTATCATCCAATACACGATTAAGGGTAGATTTATGAGT
>CAMZCM010000025.1 GCA_947305005.1 uncultured Prevotellaceae bacterium
TTACAGGTGATGGCCTGAGGAGTTTAAGAAGTTCAAAAAGGTTCAAGAAGTTCAAAAGGTTCAAGAAGTTCAAAAGGTTCAAGAAGTTCAAGAAGTTCAAGAAACTTGAATTCTTCACTCTTCACTCTTCACTCTTCACTTGAGAGATTCAGGCGGTTATAGCGGCGGGGTCCCACCTCTTCCCATCCCGAACAGAGAAGTTAAGCCCGCTTGCGCCGATGGTACTGCACACCCGTGGTATAGTAGGTAGCCGCCACTTTTTTGAGAAGAAGCCCCGATTCACATTCCGTGAGTCGGGGCTTTCTTCGTAAAGGCGCACCTGCTCTCCCACGGGTCCGTGGGCGAAGAGGGTCTTCAGGGGAAAGACTGAATGTCTTTCCGTGCCCGATGAGGGGAGCCGTATCTCTTACGGCGACGGAGGAAGTAGGTAGCCGCCACTTTTAAAAAGAAGCCCCGAGCACAGCGATGTGTTCGGGGCTTTCTTCGTATGCGCCTACCTGCTCTCCCACGGGGCTTTTTATTATTTAATTGATTTTTCATAAGACCTAACATTGTATTTTTATAATCTTATGACCTTGAGGAAGTTAACCTTGATAAATATGCTTATCAGACCTAACAAAGACCTAACTGAGAGGTAACTGAGACCTAACACTCTGCACCTATGCAGCCATTCGTGAAATGATTAAATATCATGTTTTAGTTACCTCTCATGTTAGGTTTCAGTTAGGTCTTAGTTACCTTCTAGTTAGGTCTTAAATGCCCGATAATATAGGAAAAACCGCTCATATACAGCACCTTCCATAAAATCTATGTTAGGTCTTACGAAAAATAGTAAAAACATATAGTTTCGTTCATCACAAGGCTTAGAGCTGTATAAATAGTCCCACGGTGGGGATAAAATAGTCCCATAATGGGAATATCATGGTCCCATAATGGGAATATCATGGTCCCATGGTGGGAATATCATGGTCCCATGGTGGGAATATTATTAGAGTCCTAATGTAGGGAATATTCTTCGTATGCGCCTACCTGCTCTTCGATTTATAGATACTGCATGAGGACGTTCCAGACACAAACGATGTGGCAGACGCTACCCGCCAGCACGAAGAAGTGGAAGACGGAATGCATGTAGGGGCGTCCAGGAGAAAGAGCATAGATGATAGCACCCGTTATATACATGACGCCTTCGGCTATCAGCCACCCTACAGCAACAAGTTCGATGCTGTCCATCAGAGGTTTAAAGGCGATAATAACCGAAAGTCCCATCAGCACGAAACAGCTGGTTTCCAGATGACTATGCTCGCGCAAGTGGAGAAAACTGACAACAGTTCCTGCAATAGCCGCCAGCCATACGAAGCAGAACAAGCTCCAGCCCCACCAGCCGGCATCTCGCATCGCGATGAGGGTAATTGGGGAGTAACTACCTGCAATATGCCAATAGATGGCAGCATGGTCAAAGCGACGCCAGATCTTGCGAGAAGGCCAAGTGTCAGGGATTGCGTGATAGACAGTGGAGGTGATATAACTGGCTAACATTCCAGCCAGATAGAGGCTGACAGCAGTGCCAGCCCATCCGTCGTCCGCACGAATGCACCAGACAATAAAGATGATGCCAATGATGATGCCCAAAAGGATGCCAGCAGCGTGGCTCCAGGAGTTGAGATGCTCTTCCTTGCGTGTGTATTTGATCATGTCTGTCAAGATTAACGGCCACAAAGATACATAAAAACATGAGAATTCATTGTTATAATAAATAAAAAGATTAACTTTGCCGCCGAAAAGTAACAAATCATCCTTAATTATTATGGGAAAGAACAATCAGTTATTACTTTTAACCTTTGTGTTATTACTCGTCTCACTGAATATCAGTGCAGACCCGATTACTCGTAGTCAGGCTCAGCAGAAAGCTGAACAAATGATGCAGAAACTGAGTGGAAGCCGTAAGCTGGCCCCTGTGAAGAGTGCCCGTAAATTGGCTCCACGTCGTGCTAAAGCTACCGGCGTGGCTGACGATACCGAGCTCTACTATGTCTTTAACCGTGGCGACAGCGAGGGTTACGTTATTGTTGCAGGTGACGACCAGTTCGACTCTTTCCTCGGTTACACCGATGAAGGTGAATTTGACTATCAAACGATCCCGCCTGCCATGCAGGAATGGCTGGACGACTATGCTGACTATATCGAATCTATCCAGCAGACGCCCAGCGCTGGGCCCAAGAAATTGCCTGTACATCCGGTTATTGAGCCGATGGTGACGACAAAGTGGAATCAGGGTGATCCCTACAATCTGCATTGTCCCAATTATTTCCATCAGGGCCTTTCGGTGACGGGTTGTGTGGCAACAGCCATGGCGCAGATCCTTTATTACCAACGCGATAAGTCGGTGACGGAGATTCAGGAAGATATTCCCAGCTATACACTTTCTAGTGATCAGTACGGCACGATGACGGTGGAGGGTATTCCTGCTGGATCGACGATTGACTGGTATAACATGACGGATACCTACAACAGTAGTAGCACGGCAAAGCAGAAGAATGCTGTTGCAGACCTGATGCTTTACTGCGGTGTGGCCGTGAAAATGGGTTATACGAACAAGAGTTCAGGCGCTTATTCCAGTAACGTCCCCGATGCGATCAACAAGTATTTCGGATATGGTAATAAAGTCAAACATGCCAGTCAAAGCAATTATACAGAAGATAGTTGGGATGCCCTCATTTATAAGGAGTTGTCCGAGGGAAGACCCGTTTATCTCTCTGGTCACAACGATGGTGGCGGTCACGCTTTCGTGTGCGATGGCTATGATGGTAACCAGTGTTACCACATCAATTGGGGCTGGGGCGGTAGTAGCGATGGCTACTATATGCTCTCTAAGTTGAATCCTGGCTCACAGGGTATTGGTGGTTCCTCTGGCGGCTATTCCAATGGTCGGGAAGCTGTCTATGGTTGGGAGCCCGATAATTATATGAGTAAGGCGATTCCGATGAACAGCGCTTTGAAGAAGATCTGTGTGGCAGCCTTTGATACGAACAAAGATGGTACCTTGACCTATGGTGAAGTCGCAGCAGTGACATCGCTGGGCGATGTCTTCAAAGGAAAGACCATCACGGCGTTCCCAGAACTCTATTACTTCACAGGACTGACCGAGATTGACGACTACGCCTTTGAAGGTTGCACACGTCTTTCTTCTATTAAATTGCCCAAAGGCTTAAAACGAATTGGTACCAATGCCTTTGCGAATTGTCGTATGCTGAAGACTTTGCAGCTGCCAGACAATCTCATTGAGATTGGTGACAGCGCTTTCCTAGGCTGCCGTGCACTGGCAGAACTCAATTTGCCTGCTGGCATCACGTCCATCGCAGCCCACACCTTCGACGGCTGTGCCGCCTTTACCTCAATGGAGTTGCCTTTGGGACTGCAACGCATCGAAGATCAAGCGTTTGCTAACTGCAGTAAACTCACTACCATGACGGTGAAGTCCGTCACTCCACAGCGTATCACACTGGGCGCAGACGTGTTCGAGGGTACGAATATAGCGGGTGCCACCCTGTATGTGCTTCAAGGTACGGGCGACTATTTCCGTCAGGCAGAACAATGGAACAGCTTCGGCACCATTTACGAGCAGCGTTCTCTGGCGCGCGGACAGTTCTCGACGCTGGAGACCAAGAAACCGTACTATCTCTACAACGTAGGTACTGGTTGTTACCTGACACGAGGTGAAGCTCATGGCACACAGGCTATCATTGCGAATACGGTAGAGCCTATGCGCTTTGAATTCCGGACGACGACCACAGTCTCCGATGCTTATGTCCTATATTCTTCTGATACAGGCAATAACAATCACTATCTCTTCCGTACCAGTACAGACAGTAAGGTGGGTTCCGGTGTGAATGCCTGCTTCGTAGATGGAGCATCCTCCAAAGTGACGGATCGTGTCGCTCACTGGACGGTAGAATTGGTGGAAGGCACAGACAATGTCTATACACTTCAGATTCCGTCGAGTTTTACCGGTTATGTAGCTACAGAGTACTTCGGCGTGCAGCCATCGCACGAGAGCAATGCCGCTTCACCCACCTATGGCGTTTATAGCGATATCGACTACGCCACATATCCGTTGAACTGTCAGTGGATGCTGGTGCCTTATGATGAGGATCCGATGAGCTTGTTTGTTCAATCAGAGTTGCTGAAGAATCTCTTGGCGATTGCCGATAACAAGAAGGTCGATGCTACCACGGAACAGGTGGTGTATGACAATTTGGAAAGTACCATAGAAGACATTGACAAGGCTTGTGTTCGTCTGCGTAAGAAGCTGAATTTGATTCAGTTCCAGGATGACGCTGTACGTAAGATCTGCATTGCGAACTTTGATATGGATCTTGACAATGAAGTCAGCTATTCTGAGATTGCTCCTATTGCTGAATTGGGTTCTGGTTTCTCAGACCATTCCGAGATCAAGGCTTTCCCCGAACTGGAATACTTCACCAATTTGCATGAGATTGATGGCAATGGCTTGAGGGGCCTCAAGCTACTGACAGAACTAACACTGCCTACCAATGTCGTCAACATCTATTATCAGGCATTCCAGAACTGCTCTAAGCTGCAGCGTATTCATTTGTCAGAGAGCCTTGAGCTGATTGGTGCCAATGCTTTTTCCGGATGTACTGCACTGAAAGAGGTGTATCTCCCTGTCGCTGATCCCGCCTATATTACTCTTGGCTCCAGCGTCTTCTCCACGACAACGATCAGTAAGGCAGTACTTTATGTGCCCGAAGGCTCCAAGGAACTGTATGCCAATGCTGATGTCTGGAAGAACTTCGGTGAGATCCGTGAGATGCGTGCAGTGAAACATCCGGGCTATGTGCCTTTGATGGACAACACAGATCTCTATGTCTATAACTTGGGAATGAGACGCTTCTTAGCCCGAGGTGAGGCTTATGGTACACAGGCCGTTGTTGACAAACAGGGTCTTGTCTATCAGTTACGTCGTTCGACCTCGATGACCTCCGGCACTTATTACCTCTATTCCGAGGAGACTGGCAAAGATAATAAAGTCCTCTTCCGCACTGATTCGGACGGCAAGGTCGGCTCTGGCGTGAAAGCCTGCTTCGTGGATGGCACAGTGTCCGCAAAAGCATATTGGAGTATCAAGCCTGTTCAGGGTGAGAATATGCTTTATACCTTCCAGGTTCCGCAGAAGGACGAGACCTATGTAGAAGGTGAGTATCTCGGCACCGATTATTCCCATGAAACTGATGTGCAATCGGGCACATACGGTATTTATTGGGATGTTTCCTATGATGAAGACCCGGAGAATTGTCAGTGGGCATTTGTCAGTGTTGAAGCTATGCAGGAAGCACGCGACTTCTTCAACCTCACGGAAAAGTTGCGCAAATTCCTTGAGAAAGCGGACGCGAAGGGTCTTGATGTGGAAGCCGAACATGCTGTTTACGACAATTTCACCAGCACAGAACAGGAAATCATTGAAGCCATCGAATCCGTGTTAGGTAAATTGCAATATATCTCCTTCATTGACAGTAAGTTCAAGAATGTTTGTAACATCTATTGGGATGCTGATGAAGATGGAGAGATCAGCAAGGAGGAGGCCGCCGCTGTCACCGACATCGGTCTCGCGCTTCGTAATGTTGCAGGTATGAAGAGCCTGGAAGACCTGCGTTACTTCACAGGTATCACCGAGATTCCCGCTGAGGGCTTCCGTTCCAACTCATCGCTTATCTCTCTCATTCTTCCAAAGGGTGTCAAGACCATCGGCGAACATGCTTTCACGGGTACTTCCAATATCAGGTACCTTGCCCTCTTGAACGACACGCAGGTTGTCAGCGCTCCGAATGCTGGCCTGCCCAGCAGCAAACTGAGGGTTTTCGTACCCAAGAATATGATGGAAGCCTATCAGGCTGATGAGGAGTGGAGCAAATACACGATTCTGGAATATACGGGTGTGCCAACGGTTTCTGTAGTTGATACTACGCGTGTGTATGGCACTTCCAATCCGTCCTTCACTTATGAGGTGACAGGAGCTCCTATCAACGGCATTCCTACCATCCACACAGACACCGACCTCAAGACACCTGTCGGCAGCTATCCGCTGACAATCGACGCTGGTACCATCACCACGCCTGACGTGCTGCTTGTTAGCGGTATTCTCACGGTAGCGAAAGCTCCGCTCGTCGTCAAGGCTCGTTCCTATACACGTGAGTATGGTCAGGAGAATCCGGAGTTCAAGGTCACTTACCGTACCTTCAAGAATAGTGAGAAGGAGTCCGTATTACTGACGTTGCCGACGATAGAGTGTGATGCTACGCCTGAGTCACCTGCCGGAGAATATGAGATCCGCGTCTTTGGTGCCGAGGCAGAGAACTATGACATCACCTATGAAAACGGTATTCTGACGGTGACCGTTCCTGTAGGTGTCGGGGCTGTTGACGCAGAAGAAACGAGACCCGCCGCCATCTACGATCTCGGTGGCCGCAAGGTAAATAAGACACAGCGTGGTGTCTTCATCATCGATGGCAAGAAGGGTGCTGTCAAAGAATAAAAAGTAATAATCTAATAGAAGAAACGGTGCTCATTCGGGCACCGTTTCTTTTTTCAATTTCTCTACATATTCATCAATGCGATGGAGTTCACGGGGAATCTTAATTTGTTGGGGACAATGAGACTGGCACTGTCCGCATCCGATGCAGTGACTGGCCTGACGCAGGCGCGGAACGCTTCGGTCATAGCCCACGAGGAAGGCGCGACGCTGTTTGCGGTAGTTGGGTGATCCATTACTTTGCGGTGTATTGCCTTCGCGGATACATTTGTTATAATGCCCGAAAATAGAAGGAATATCAATACCATAGGGACAAGGCATACAATATTGACAGGCTGTGCAGGGTATTTCCTTCTGGCCGTAGATGAGCTCCGCAATATGCATCAAGAATTCATGGTCCTCCTCGCTGATGGGCTTGAGGGGTGAATACGTCTTGACATTCTCTTCCAGATGTTCCATATAGGTCATACCACTGAGTACCGTTAGTACACCTTCGGGGGTGCCGGCAAAGCGGAACGCCCAGGAAGCGATGGAAGCTTCAGGGTCGCGCTGTTTCAATTCAGCAGCGATGTCATCGTTGACCTTCGCAAGGCGGCCTCCGAGCAGCGGTTCCATGATGACAGCAGGGATGCCGCGTTTTTCCAATTCGCCATAGAGCGTGACGGCATCGACATTACTTCCGTTGATCTCGTTGGCATAGAACCAGTCGAGGTAGTTCAACTCAATCTGCACGAAGTCCCAATGGTAACGACCTTCGTCGTGCAACTTGAGCAACAGTTCAAAGGCGCGATAGTCACCATGCCAGGAAAAGCCGAGGTTACGGATTCTGCCGGCTCTTTTCTGCTCAACGAGCCAGTCGGTGAGACCATTGTCGATGAAACGACGCTGACAAACCTCCAAACCACTGAGCCCCTGTCCTGTTTCGGGATCACGACCTCCTCCGCCGGTGCTATGCAACAGCAGGTAATCGATATAGTCGGTTTGCAGCTCTTTCAGCGAGTTCTCGAACATCTTCTGAGACTCTTCAAGCGGCCACATCCGGTTGTCGAAGTTGGAGAGTTTGGTGGCAATGAAGTAGCTGTTGCGAGGATGACGTTTAAGGGCGATACCCGTACAGCGTTCCGAGAGACCCCGACAATAGACGGGTGATGTATCGAAATAGTTAACACCATGAGCGAGGGCATAATCCACCTGACGATTGATCATCTCCTGATCGAAGGGACCCGTCTCTGGGTCTTCCTTAGAGCCATCGGGGAGCATCGGCAATCGCATCATTCCGTAGCCGAGGAGTGAGACATTATCACCGGTGTTAGGGTTCTTGCGCATAGTCATACCAGAGGCAGTCCCGGAGGCGGAACCACCGGCTACACCACTGCGCTTGCAAGCGGTGAGCAGTGTCGCGGCAGGAACTGTCGCTGCGGTAGCGCCAGCGAGGTATTTCAGAAAGTTACGACGAGAAAGAGCCTTATTGATCATATTAATGTATTATGAATTATGCATTATGAATTATGCATTGTGCATTATGCATTGTGCATTGTGAATTATGCATTGTGAATTATGAATTGTGCATTGATATCAATTTACACCTCTTGATGTACTTCATGACCTTCTACATAGATGGCGCTGAACGGACGAGCTGGACAGAGGTGTTCACAGGCACCACATCCGATACACTTGCTTTCATTAACCGCTGGGATGTAAGCCCCTGTTTCGTCATCCGGGTCAAGGGGAACCATTTGGATGGCACCCGTAGGACAATGGCGGGCACAATTGCCACACTCCACCTCGTCGGTGAGTACCACACAATTTTCTTTTACCCATACCGCATGACCGATCTGCGTGCTGGATTTCTCTTCCAGCGTAATGGGACGAATGGCATCCGTAGGACATACCTCAGAACAACGGTTGCATTCCGGGCGACAATAGCCCTGTTCATAAGACATGGTGGGTTGCATCAGCGTCAGCAGTCCTGTTGAAGGACGCAGCACTTCGTTGGGACACTGGGCGACACAGAGCTGACAACCGGTGCAATGCTGCTGGAAGTGACGTGCAGAAAGACTTCCCGGAGGTGTCAATGGTGTTTGGCGCTTGGGCGCTTTCTTATCTTCGATTTCCGCCAAGCCGCCATCCATCTTCTGTTTTTCCTGTGCAAAGGCAGCGGTGGTGAGAACAGCTGCTGAAGAGAGGAGAAAAGCACGACGAGAAGCTCCTTCCGCCTCATGAACCTCATGAGCCTCTTGAGGCTTATGGGCTTTATGCAATCTTGACGCATCAAACTTCAGAGCGCCATATTGACAGGCATCGATGCAGTTGCCGCAGACAATGCAACGGGAATAATCCACCTGATGATTCTTGAAATCGATGCATGAGGCCTTACAACTCTTGGTGCAGGCTGAGCAGTTACGACATTTCTCTTCGTCGAAGCTAATCTTCAAGAACGAAAAGCGGGAAAGGAAACCAAGGATGGTTCCAACCGGACAAATCGTATTGCAGTACGTACGGCCGCCTATCCATGCCAAAATACCTAAAACGACAAAGGTCACAGCGGCGATGATGAAAGTCGGCCAGCTACGCACCCAGACATCTACGTGATAAAAGGCATAACTGTCGTACTTCTCAGCAATGCCGGCCAACACGTTATTTCCTAATTCATAGATGGGTTGGAACAGGTTGGCGGCGATACGACCAAAGCTGCTGTAGGGAGCTAACAATGCGACAAAAGAACCCACACCCGCCACAAGGGCGATGATGAAAAGCACGAGCACAGGATAGCGCAGCCATTTTACTTCACGAGAATAGGAATAACGACCCACCTTCTTCTTACGCGGATGCAAGCGAGCGAGAAGGTCTTGTAAGATGCCCAATGGACAGATCACAGAACAGTAGAGGCGTCCGAGGAGGAGCGTTAACGCTACCAAAGCGATGATCACACCGACGTTCAGCGCTAACACTGCCGGCAGGAACTGGATATTTGCGAGCCATCCGACATAATGATAGGCTGTGCCTGTGAAATCCAGGAAAAGCCACAGGATTAGCAAGAAGACAATGGTGGCTAATGTGATGCGGATTTTTCTGAGCATGTTGTTGAGTTTGGAATTAGTTATTTTCTTCAGTAGCAGGGCGCTGTGTCAGTTTGACAACGCCAATGCTGACTTCATAAAGAAGCCAGATAGGGAGTGACACTACGATGAGTGTCATGATATCAGCCGTAGGGGTGATGATAGCAGCAATGATGAGAATCACCACAACAGCATGGCGGCGATACTGAGACATCCATTCCGCTTTCAGCATCCCGAAGCGGGCAAGCAGCCAAGCCACGACGGGTATCTCAAAGACGATGCCAAACACCAGACACAACATCAATAATGTGTCAACATAGCTGGAGAGTGTCAGCAGTGTCTCGACATCAGGACTCACGCTATAAGTTCCGAGAAAACGGACCGTCAAAGGAAAGATCAGGAAGTAGTTGACGAAGATGCCAATCATAAACATCACGTAAGCAGATCCTACCAGACGGATGCTGGCTCGTCGTTCATTTTCATAAAGCGCCGGCGAGATAAAACGGAAGAGGACATAGATGATATAAGGCGATGCCACCAATAGACCCACAATGAGAGAGACCTTCATGTGGATCATAAACTGTTCTGTCAGTTCCGTATTGACGAGCTTGAGTTGAAAAGGCTCGGCGCCAAGAAGACGATAAGTAGGGAAATCACTGTCACGAGGCCACAGCACAATGTCAAAGAGGTAGTCTTTCAGAAAGAAGACACCAACTCCCATGACGGCAGCTGCCACAAGCACCTTGATGATGCTTCCGCGCAGGACGTCAAGATGATCCCAAAAGGTCATCTGTTCTTCCATGTATGATTATTTAGCTTCGTCCTTATTAGGCTCGCCTGCTTGCTTGATTTCGTCGTCCAGACCTTTCACTCCATCTTTAAAGCTCTTGACACCTTTGCCAAGGCCTTTCATGAGTTCAGGAATTTTCTTTCCTCCGAAGAGCAACAGCACCACGAGGGCGATAAGGATAATTTCTCCAGTTCCTATTGATCCTAACATTTTAAGTTGTGTTTAAATGAAACAATTTCTGAGGGACAAAAGTAATAAAAGAATGCGAACTATTCAAGTTGCGATAATAATATTTACGATAAAAGAAGATTCCTTGGATGATTCTTATATCTTTTTAGCGCTTAACCTGCACTTGGCAGGGCTCTTTGAGTTCAGTTGCCCATTGCTTCAGCCACTGGAACCATTGCTGTGCATCTGCAAAACCTCCCTTTTCCATGAGTGCACAAATAGCCAGATGATAGGTGATGTGACCTTCCTTAGGATGGAGCAGGGTGAGGTAGTTGAGCGAATCCTCCTTGACAGAAGTCAGATAGGGAGCTGGAGTATAGACGCCAAGACCAACACCTTCGACAAGGTCTTCGGCTGCTTTGTCGGGGATATTCTTGCCCCATGAGCCTGCAAGTCCTGTCGCTTCAAGGAAACCTTCATTCTCCATCTCTATCTTCTGGACGCCCGTACAAAAGTCTTCGCTATCTATTTCCGGACCAACCAATTGAATATCTACCTGTACATCGCGATGACCCGCATAGATCGTGTAGCGCTGCCGCATCTGCAGGGTCTTGTTATTGTAGAACCAGTTCTTATCCGTGACCTCTACGATAGCGCGTACAGGACCGCTGGCGATGACACGCTGACCACGCGCCTCAACACTATCCACATAGGTGGGTTGCTCATCAATGTAACCACGGAAGGAACCCGCTCCGACACTGGCACCTGCAAACAGGATATCACAGCCAAGGCCATTGGCGATGTCCTCGCGTGTACTATAGAAATTGGTCTTGTCCAAGACCAGTTGTGGCGTAGGCTTGCCGTAGATATCAATGCTCTGGCGATGGTCCATATAGACACGGAAGCCTACCAACTCCGATTCCCATTGTGCCCCATGACCATAGATGGCATCGTAGGTGGCAAGCGGCTCGTTGCGCCCCTGATACTCAATACTGTTGATATACGGATAACGGTATTTGCGGTCCCAGACCTTCATGAAGGCTGCGGTGCGGGGTGGGAAGGATTTCTGTGGCAATGCTTCAGAGTACAGAACGCGGAAGGAGACGCTACTATTGGCAGGGATATCAGCGACGAAGGCCAGCTCGTCAGGAATGAGGTCGCCGTCGAGGTCATCGAGCTGAGAGGGGAGGAGCATACCCGACGGAGAACCGTCGGGAACGGTAACCTCAGCAGAGAGAACGCTGGTCGCCTTCTTGCCTAATACTTTCTTGAGATTAACAACCACTGGCACATCCTTGCGGTCGGCGGCAGCGGGGTTGGTCACCGTGATGGTGAACGCGGGTTCGGTAGTATCAGTGCAAGCAGCGATGAATACAGCTACTGTCAGATACAACAGGAAACAGGAGTATTTCATTTTTCCATTTTTCATTTTCCATTTTTCATTTTCCATTTTTCATTTTTCATTTTTCACTCTTCACTCTTCACTCTTCACTTTTCACTCTATTGTGGAATTACTTCTTGCAGATAAATGGCATCGAGACTCCACAGGGCACAGTCATTCGTGGTCGTCTCAATGCTCTCTGTGACAGGTTGCGGCACCTCAGGCGGTAGCACTTCATGTGCCTCGAAGCGATAATGTTGGGCGGGACGGCTATACTGCCACATCTCTTCCCATGCCTCTTTAGCTAACGCCTTGTCACCCGTTTGAGCTGCAGCATAGCCTTTGAGACGGCTGATACGGAAACGGTTCTTGGTCACCTTGTGGTAGTTGGCATTGTGGTCGAGATAAACCTTGGCAAACTTCTTGTTCGGCACCATCTCCATCATTTCATGCAGCAACTCAAAGCCACCCATAATCAGCTTCAAGTGATTGGTATGTGTCTCCTTGGGGTCACCCTCCCATGAAAGGATACCTGTTGCCGGATCATAGCCGAGGACACCTGGACCTGTGAACATCCCATTGGGCAGGGCTGCGATGCTTTTCATACCAGCCTCGATCTTTTGGAGGTATTTCTTGTCACGTGTCCGTTCATATTCTGTCATCCAATTACCTGCGTATGCCACCCAGTCGGGACCTATGCGCAAGCGGGCAGGTGCGGTACACGGATATTTCTCACGAGGCAAAGCCAGACGCATCGGATCGATGGTGTAGAGCATCTGATCCGCATCCTTGACCGCTGTCATCAGGTCGCCCGTACGTTCGTCGGTGGTCAGGTAATAATAGAAACGGTTCCAAGCGGCTTGTGAGATACGAGCCTCCTTGGCACCACAGCCCCAGTGGCTCACATTATGACGGCTGCCAAGACCGGCATAGGGTCCAAGATGATAGACATCCACCTCGCTCGTGTGGCGCGTCATTGCCTCAGCCATACGCCATACATCAGGACGTGCTGTCCGCAGGAAACTGTACCACAGCCAGGAAATACTTCCCAACTCAGTATTGTCCCAAGCGAAGCCGCCTACGTCATACTTCCATTCATGGCGTGCGGGGTCATATTGATGCATGACATCTCCGTAGTTCCAGAAGCCATACCAATGACGTTCATCAATGGCTTTCACATAGAAGTCAAGATAGTCTTTCAACAACTGTTCCACTTGAGCTCTCTGCTCATTGGAACTGTCGGGCAGACTCCAGATACCGAAGGCGCGACGAGAATGCAAATACTCCGGTGTGCAGACGAGTGGCGCATCTTCGGCTTGCTGTTGAGCACGTTGAGCCACAGCTGCCTTCCCGGGATAGGCACGCTCAGGAATCAGGGTGAGCACACTCGTTCGGGCGATGCCATAAGGAGTGGACATCCCTTCCTGCACATCTTCATAGCTGGCGTTGAGATCGTGGGCCACATTGTCATAATGACGGAGATCCATGGCGCCACCTTCAGGTGACCACAAGTAAGCCGTCAAATAAGCCGTGTCATGAGCAGCGCTGTCGATTTGCAGCGAAGCGGGGTAGCTCTCCCAGAAATCTTTCATGCTAATGCCAAGCCCACCGCTCACATCGCCTGCAAAGGCATAGCCTGCAGCACGATGACCAGCATGTGTTCCTATCCATTGGTTATTCGTATGAGCACGTTTGGTAATGGTATAGCCTTGGTCATTGGGTTGCGAAAGACGGAAGGTATTCCATTTAGCCCAATGGTGCAGGAGCTCGCGTCCACTCTCGTCGAAGAAATCAGGTTCGGGGATTCGCTCACCAGCTACCTGACGATGCTCGAAGCTGAAATCTCGGTCTTTCATGAGGAAACGTCGTCCGCTCAGGGGCTGCACGCTCTCGCTCCACACACCGCCATCCTGAGTAGCAAAGGCTACGTGGCGGTTGTAAGCCTGTTCGCGCATCGGCACCTCAAAACGAACGCCAAGAGAACGGATGAAATCATGATTCTGGTCGCCATCGTAAGTAAATGAATGCACCATACGAACCTGCTCAGAACCAGCATAGAAATACAGTCTAACCGTGAAAGGTAGCTGGTTCATATCATGGAGGTACTTACCCTGAATCTTGACCACGGCGCGGATATTGCCGACACGTTCCACTTCCACTTTCTCAACCTGAGAGGTATAATGAGAGAAATGAATATCGTTAAGGTCTTCTGCAAACGGCTGATTCTGCGTGGTACAAATTAGCTGACCCCGTCCGGCTACGCGTGTTCCATCGAGAACAAGGCTGTCTAAGATAGCGCTGCCACTTATGGGGATATAAGCGATAAAATTGCTAGAAGTAACCTGTATTTGGTTTGTCGTCTCAGAGATTGCCAAAGTATTTGCTCCCTCCTTAGCAGGGAGGGCGGGGGGAGAGTCCACTTTTTTCATTTCAACCCCTTCCGTTCCCCCAGGCACTACAGCCGCAAAGCCACCCCACTTCACACTCCCATCGGGCCAATAAGCCGTGGGCCAAAAATCAGCAGGGATTGCTTCCCCTTTATCTGTCATCAAGCGGAACTGATCGGTTGGTTTAAACTCTCCTTTATTGAAAGGAATGCCAAAACTGACGGGCTTGGCAGCCTCGGGCGTTTTTCCAATCCAATGAAGCCGGGCTGTGTTGTCGGCAAAGGTCAATAACGGAGCCCATAATAATAAGGTAGCGAGTAGTTTTTTCATCATGTTGAATAGTTTTATGGCACAAAGATAGGACAAAAAAATGTAAAGGAGCACGTGGTTTGCAGATAATTTGTTACTTTTGCGCCAACAATCATCAATAGAAAAGAAAACGCATGAAAAAGTTATTATTGTTGGCGCTGACTATTTGCGGTTTTATCGCTTGTAACAACGCTTCTCAACAAGCTGAAGAAGTAAATGATTCTACAACTCCGCTTCACCTGCTGAAGCCTGATTACAAAGTACCTTACGGCGAACTTAGCGCCGATGAGGTGAAGGCTGATCTGGACCGCGTGTTTGACTACTGCGAAAAGGGCTCTTTCCGCATCGGTTCCTACGAATGGGGCATCACTTACCAAGCCCTGTTGGCTGCCGCCAATGCAACTGGCGACAAACGCTATGAAGAATATGTTGCCAAGAAATTCCGCCTCATCGCAGAGGCTGTTGCTGCAGCACAGAAAGGCGACACGGCCAGCATTCAGGTCGAGCCCGCGCAGTTGGAACAGATTATGCACCCCCGTGCCCTTGATGACTGCGGTACCATGTGTACAGCCATGATGAAGTTCAATGACGAGAGCCTCAAAGGCATCATTGACAACTACTTCAACTTCGTGGAGAATGGCCAGTACCGTCTGCCCGATGGGATGTTTGCCCGTCATCGTCCACAGCATAACACGGTCTGGCTCGACGATATGTATATGGGCATCCCGACTGTCGCCTATGCTGGCATCTATTTCAACGAGCCGAAATACTTCGACGAGGCCGCTACCATGTATAAGAACTTCGTAAAACGTATGTGGGTTCCAGAGAAAAAGATCTACCGCCACGGCTATGTCGAAGGTCTCGCACAGCAGCCCACCTATCATTGGGCGCGTGCCAACGGTTGGGCGTTGCTGACGACTGTGGAGATTCTGGATATGCTACCCGAAAACCATTCCGATCGTCCGTTCATCCTCAACCAGTTACAAGAACATGTGGCAGGCCTCTGCGCCCTGCAAAGTAGTGAAGGATTCTGGCACCAGCTACTCGATCGCAACGACAGCTATTTGGAGACCTCCGCTACAGCTATCTATTGCTATAGCATTGCTCACGCCATCCGTAAAGGTTGGCTGGAAGGTATCACCTACGGTGGTGTGGCTCAGTTAGCCTGGCACGCCATTAGCACGAAGATCACAGAGGATGGCAAAGTGGCTGGCACCTGCGTAGGTACAGGCATGGCCTTTGACCCCGCTTTCTATTACTATCGTCCTGTCAGCACAGCTGCAGCTCACGGCTATGGTCCTGTCATCTGGGCTGCTGCTGAGATGATCAACCTGCTGGGTGAGTGGTATCCTCGTACCAACGATAGCGGTCTCCACTATTACGAACAGGAACAAACCAATCCCGCTCCTCTGTTCTACCTGACGGAAGATGGAAAAGGTGAAGCCGTGAAATAAAGTGAAAAGTGAAAAGTGAAAAGTGAAAAGTGAAAGAGTGAAAAGTGAAAAATATAAATTTCATTTGACTAATGGGACATATTGCAAAACAAGGTAATGATTCTCCTCTACATATTAAAAGTAGAGATTTTGCAATAGCCGTTGTTAAAATGGTAAAGAAGAACAATGATTGGCGTGTAAACAGCCTGTTCCAACAGGTCCTACGTTCTGGCACTTCAATACATGCAAATGTTCGTGAGTCAGAATATGCCCAAACTCTTCCCGACTTCATAACGAAACTCACTATTTCACTCAAAGAAGCCAACGAGACGAAAGGTTGGTTGGAAGTCTTATATGAAGCTGATTGTATGGATGAACTTTTATACAATAATTTATATAATGATTGTAAGGAACTAATAGCCATTTTAGTAGCCTCGATTAAAACGGCAAAAAACAACAATCCAAATCCATAACAGATAATGAAAGTAACTCATATTTTTCACTTTTCACTCTTTCATTTTTCACACTCTCTATAACAAATAATGAAAGTAACTCATATTTT
>CAMZCM010000026.1 GCA_947305005.1 uncultured Prevotellaceae bacterium
TGTTCCGCGTAGAACTGGAGAATGGGCATCAGATTACAGCCCACATCTCCGGCAAAATGAGAATGCATTACATCAAGATCCTGCCCGGTGACAAGGTAAAGGTAGAAATGAGTCCTTATGACCTGACCAAAGGGCGTATCGTTTTCCGATTCAAGTAAAAAAGTCAACAATATGAAAACAAGAGCATCTTTAAAGAAGCGTACTCCTGACTGCAAGATTGTCCGTCGTAAGGGTCGCTTGTATGTGATCAACAAGAAAAACCCTAAGTTCAAAATGCGTCAGGGTTAAGGCAAATCGTAAATCGTAAAATTGTAAGTTTATTATATGGCAATAAGAATTGTTGGTGTCGATTTGCCTCAGAACAAAAGAGGTGAAATCGCTTTGACCTATGTCTTCGGCATCGGTCGCAGTAGTTCCGCTAAGATCTTGGAGAAAGCCGGTGTCGATAAAGACATCAAGGTGAAGGATTGGACTGATGATCAGGCTGCCAAGATTCGTGAGGTCATTGCTGCTGATTACAAGGTAGAGGGCGACCTTCGCTCCGAAATCGCTATGAACATCAAGCGCTTGATGGATATCGGCTGCTATCGTGGTGTTCGCCACCGTAATGGTCTTCCCGTTCGTGGTCAGAGTACGAAGAACAACGCTCGTACTCGTAAGGGTAAGAAGAAGACCGTTGCTAATAAGAAAAAGGCTACTAAATAATCATTAGAATATGGCAAAGAAAACAGTCGCAGCTAAAAAAAGAAACGTGAAGGTTGATGCGCTGGGTCAGCTCCATGTGCACAGCTCCTTCAACAACGTCATCGTTTCGCTTGCCAACAGCGAGGGTCAGGTGATTTCCTGGTCCAGCGCAGGTAAGATGGGTTTCCGTGGTTCTAAGAAGAACACTCCCTATGCCGCTCAGATGGCCGCTCAGGATTGCGCTAAGGTCGCTTACGACCTTGGTCTTCGCAAAGTGAAGGCTTATGTGAAGGGTCCCGGTAACGGTCGTGAGTCCGCTATCCGTACCATCCATGGTGCAGGCATTGAAGTAGTCGAGATTATCGACGTTACTCCGCTTCCCCACAACGGATGCCGTCCCCCGAAGCGTCGTAGAGTCTAAGAGAGAAACCAAAATCAACAGAGTTCACGAGACAGGAGACACATTGACAAGGCACATACATTTCCTTTCTGTAAGTTAGCGCGGCTGCTACGCGTCCCCTCTCTTTCAAACTCACAACCCATTAAAACAATTCAAAAACTATGGCTAGATATACTGGTCCTAAGTCAAAAATCGCCCGCCGTTTTGGCGACGCTATTTTCGGTCCCGACAAGGTTCTGTCCAAGCGTAACTTCCCCCCCGGACAGCATGGCAACAACCGTCGTCGCAAGACCTCTGAGTATGGTATTATGCTTGCTGAGAAGCAAAAAGCAAAATACACCTATGGTGTGCTCGAGAAGCAGTTCCGTAACCTGTTTGAGAAAGCAGCCCGCACTAACGGTATCACCGGTGAGATTCTTCTCCAGAGCCTGGAGTGCCGTCTGGACAATATCGTGTTCCGTCTTGGCATTGCTCCCACCCGTGCAGCTGCTCGTCAGCTCGTTAGCCACCGTCACATCGTTGTTGATGGCAAGGTTGTCGGCATTCCTTCTTATGCCGTTAAGCCCGGCCAGATTGTCGGCGTACGTGAGAAGGCTAAGTCCCTCGAAGTGATTGCAGCCGCTCTTGCTGGCTTCAACCACAGCAAGTATCCTTGGATTGAGTGGGACGAGGCTCAGAAGGCTGGTAAGCTCCTGCACAAGCCCGAGCGCGCTGACATTCCTGAGAATATTAAGGAACAACTGATCGTTGAATTGTACTCTAAATAATAACTGATTATGGCGATATTAGCATTTCAAAAACCTGACAAGGTGTTAATGGTGGAGGCCGACGACAAATACGGCAAGTTCGAATTTCGTCCGTTGGAGCCCGGCTTCGGTATTACCGTAGGTAATGCTCTTCGCCGTATTCTGCTTTCTTCACTGGAGGGTTATGCCATCAACACCATCCGCATCGATGGCGTTGAACATGAGTTCGCATCGGTCCCCGGTGTGAAGGAGGATGTCACTAACATTATCCTTAACTTGAAGCAGGTACGTTTCAAGCAGGTGGTGGAAGAATTCGAGAACGAGAAAGTGACGGTTACTGTCGAGAACACAACCGAGTTCAAGGCTGGTGACTTCAATAAGTATCTGACCGGATTTGAAGTGTTAAACCCTGAATTAGTTATTTGCCATTTAGATGCCAAAGCAACGATGCAAATAGAGATTTCCATTAACAAGGGCCGTGGCTACGTGCCTTCCGATGAGAACCGCGAGTTCTGCACGGACGTTAATGTTATCCCTATTGATTCAATTTACACTCCTATCCGTAATGTCAAGTACGCTGTTGAGAATTATCGTGTCGAGCAGAAGACCGACTACGAGAAACTCGTGCTTGAAATTACCACCGATGGTTCCATTCACCCGAAGGATGCCCTGAAGGAGGCTGCTAAGATCCTGATTTATCACTTCATGCTCTTCTCCGATGAGAAGATCACGCTGGAGAACTCCGACGTGGATGGCAATGAAGAGTTTGATGAGGAAGTACTCCACATGCGTCAGCTCTTGAAGACCAAGCTCGTTGACATGGATCTCTCCGTTCGCGCGCTGAACTGCTTGAAGGCTGCCGATGTCGAGACACTTGGTGATCTGGTACAGTTCAACAAGACCGACCTTCTTAAGTTCCGCAACTTCGGTAAGAAATCGCTCACTGAGCTTGATGATTTGCTCGAGAGTCTGAATCTGTCGTTTGGAACTGATATTTCAAAGTATAAATTAGACAAAGAATAAACAATGAGACACGGTAAGAAATTTAACCATCTGAGTCGTACTGCATCCCACAGAGATGCCATGCTTTCCAATATGGCTACTTCTCTGATCATGCACAAAAGAATCACTACGACTCTCGCTAAAGCCAAGGCTCTGAAGAAATTCGTTGAGCCCCTGCTGACCAAGTCCAAGCAGGATACCACCAACGCTCGTCGCGTCGTGTTCAGCCACCTGCAGAACAAGTACGCTGTCACTGAGCTTTTCCAGGTCGTCAGCCCGAAGATTGCTGATCGTCCCGGTGGTTACACTCGTATCATCAAGACTGGCTTCCGTCAGGGTGACCAGGCCGCTATGTGCTTCATCGAACTTGTTGACTTCGATGAGAACATGGCTAAGACCACCAAGAAGGCTACTCGCACACGTCGTAGCCGCAAGGCTGCTACCGCTGCACCTGCAGCTGAGGCTCCTGTTGCAGAAGCTCCCGCAGAAGAGGCACCCGCAGAAGAAAAAGCTGCTGAATAATTCTACATTGCTATACAATGAAGCAGGGACGATCCGTGAGGGTCGCCCCTGTTTTTGTATTTTTTAGCATTTTCTTTTGTCAATTCATACTTTATCTCTATATTTGCCCCGTATTCATGACTAACAATATGTTGAAACGATATCTTTTCCTGTTGATTTGTTTGCCTTTGGCAGCTTTTGCCCAGAACTGGGATCATATCCAGCATTCTGGTGAATACTATTATGGAGAGGGGCGTGGAGCCACTGAAGCCGAGGCAGATCAGGCGGCTTTGTCGCTCATGACCAGCCAGATTGCGACCCATGTCTCCAACGACTTCCTGCAGGTTGATGATGAGACAACTGTCAATGGTGACATTGACCATCAGTCCCGTGTGCTCAACTGTGTTAAGACCTATTCGCAAGCCACGCTTACTAATACTGAGCGTTGGGTCGTAAGCAGGCAACCCGATGTGACGATACGCCGCTACATCAAGCGCTCCGAACTCAAGCGCATCTTTGACAACCGCATTGAGAAGGCGAAGGATATGGTGGAGATAGCTGATGAATGTCTGGAGAAGCGTAAGATAGACATGGCGCTCCAGTATTACTATTGGGCCTACTCCCTCATCCGCTCCGTGCAGTTCCCCAACGAGGTGAAGAGCAACAATGGGCGCATTCTCGTGGATGTACTCCCCATCAAGATTCGGGACATATTGACGAATATCCGCGTCGATTTTCTGGATCGCACGGACGAACGAGTCAACCTGCGTTTCCTCTATGACGGTAAGCCTGTTTCCAGCTTGGAGTTTACCTATAATGACGGACGCTCCGATAACTGCGAGGGTATCGCCAAGGACGGACGTGGTATGTTGGAGATGGCACCGGGCTTTGAGGATAAGGAAATCCTGAACCTGCATATTAACTATGAATACATAGAGCAGGCACGAGGCGATTCTGAGATGGAGAGCGTGCTCAACGTCATCACGAAGAAGGTCATCCCACAGGCTGGCTTTAAGGTGTCTGCGCGTAGTGCTGCTTCCTCCCAGACAGCTGCCTCTGCCGATAAGACGCAGACAAAGGAAATCTCCGATAAGCAGCTGGCGCAGCTGGATATGAAGCTGAAACCGGAACAAGCCCAGACGGTTGCCGATGCTGAAGACTATGCCGAAATCATGGCGAAGGTGGTGGAGGCAGCCCGCTCCCGTAACCTCTCCAATGTAGATCGTTATTTCACCATCGACGGCGGTCTGCCCCGTTACCGTGCACTCCTCAAGATGGGCGTGGCACGTGTCGTGGGCAATCCCAATATCACCTTCTTCAAGGGCGTAGATGGTCAGGTGGTAGCGCGCGGTATGCAGATGTCCCTCACCTACAACAGCCGTGGCCGCAAGAAGACCTTTGTGGAAGATGTTGTCTTTACTTTCAATGACAAGAAAAAGATTGAGAATGTCACCTTTGGCTTAGGCCAGACCGCGACCAACGATATCCTCTGTAAGCATCCTGGTTGGAACGACGAGACCAAGGAGCTGCTGATGGAGTTCCTGGAGAACTACAAGACCGCCTACTGCATGAAGGACTCTGTGTATATCCGACAGATCTTTGCGGACGACGCCGTCATCATCGTCGGTAACGTTGCTAAGAAAGCTGCAGCCGTTGGCCCTAACGAGGTCAATCGTGAGCACGCCGTATCGTTGAAAGGGCAGGAGGTCATTCGCTACAACCGATACTCTAAGGATGAGTACTTGAAGAATCTCCGCCGTTGCTTTGACCGTAACGAGTTCATCAACCTACGCTTCTCCAACAATGAGATCCAGCGTTTGGAGAAGTTTAAGGACAAAGAGCTCTTCGGTATCCAGATCGGTCAGGAATACACCTCCTCCACCTACAGCGACATCGGCTATCTCTTCCTCTTGACCGACTTGAGCGACCATCAACTTCCGCAGATTAAGGTTCGTACATGGCAGCCCAATGAGGTAGATATGGATAAACTCTATCATGCAGGCTATTTCTATGACAATTAATCATTCAGCATATTCAATGAATAAAAAATCACTTTTTGCTCTTCTCCTGCTGTTCTTCCTGCAAGTGACTCCGCTCCTTGCACAACAACAGCCGTTGCGCAACTTCCGCGTGGTTGACTTCCATCAGGACGCTGTCGATCTGACGGCGCGCAATGAGCAGTTCAAGAAGACCGATGATAGCGGTTCGCTTTATGCAATCATCAAGGTGAAGTCCGACCTCCCCGATGACGATATTCAGAGTTTCCGCTTTGATTTCGGCATGATGAACAGCTTCGTGGAGTTTCATCGGGAAGATGCAGAACTCTGGGTTTATGTGCAGAAGAATGCCCGTACCGTTACCATTCGTCGCGATGGCTTTACCACCGTCAACAAATATGACCTCCGTACCACCATTGAGGCAGGCGCCACCTATGTCATGCAACTCTCTGTCTCGGCACCTCAGATGTATGTGCAAATGGTGATGTTCCAAGTGAAGCCGGAGCAGGCCAAGGCCGTCGTCATGGTCAAGCCTGAACGCGAGGATGCCGTTGAAGAGTTGTTTGGTATTGTGGATGAGACGGGCGGCGTTGCTAAGAGTCTGCCCCTCGGCAGTTATACCTATCGCATTGCAGCCGAGAACTTCTATCCTTCCGAAGGCCGCTTCATCTTGAATAATCAGGACGAGACACATGTGGAAGAAGTCACGCTGCGCACTAACTATGGTATGATCACCCTGCAGGTGGATGCTGATGCAGATATTTATGTCGATGGCGTGAAGAAGGGTAAACGCTCATGGATGGGTGTCCTGAAATCTGGCCGCCACCAGGTGGAGTGTCGTCAGGAAGGACACAAGCCCAGTTCGCAGGCTGTTACTATCGCTGAGGACGAGACACGCACCATCACCCTCGTGCCTCCGACTCCCCTCACAGGTACCCTCTCTATCACCTCGAAGCCTCTGGGCGCCAACATCATGATTGACGATCAGAACTTCGGCCAGACGCCGAAGAACATTAAAGGGCTGCTCGTCGGACAGCACACCGTCACCTTGACTAAAGCCAACTATAATCCAGAGAGTAAGCCATTTGAGGTCAAAGAGAAAGAGACGACCCATTTGGATGTTGTCATGACCAAAGCCGCAGGTGGCACTCTCGTTGTTGATGAGGCCGCAAATGTCTCTTTCCAGAAACCTACCTGCTTCTATGTGACAGCCGGCGCACAACTAGGCACCTTGATGGCTGCCAACCTCAACCTCGGTGCTTATATCAGCAACTTCAACATTGAGGTATGTGGCTTATTGGGCTTTGTTCCCGTCAAGGGGCTCGCTTGGAGCAACGGCACAACGACATGGCTGACCAACTATCGCCCCCTCAGCTTCGGCGTTAAGCTTGGTTATGGTATCAACATGATGCATGACCGTCTGCGTCTGACTCCGCAGGCAGGCTGGCACTTCGTGACGGCCCGATGCTTCGATGCCACAATGGAGATTTACGGGGAAAGAGCCTCTGATCTCTCCTACTTTAATGGTTCTACTGGCGTTATTACTGCTGGTCTCCGTGCTGACTATGCATTCTCCCGTCATTTCGGCATTTATATTGCTCCCGAATGGAATATCCCTGTTGAACTCATGGGGAATGTCTATGAGAAACTTGCAGAGGTATCCTCTGATATCAAGACTTGGACTCAAGGTATCAATGTTCGTTTAGGTGTTCGTGTATCCTTCTAAATCGTTTACGTCATGAAAAAGTATATTCTTCTCTTCTGCACGGCAGCCCTCCTCTTCACGCTCTCTGCTTGCGATGACGGCAATGTTTATAATGATGGCTTTACCGTTTATAAGAAGGCCAGCGATATTTCCTCTGCGAATTCTAACACTACAACGGACACCGATAATCTGCTTGTCGTCAATTTTACGAAAACGTATGATGGCGTTGAGTATCAGCTGGAATGGACCTGCCATTTTGAGGACGGCAAGCTTGTGAAGAGTGTCATCACTAAGACAGCTCCTGATGGAACTGTTGAGACACAGGATATTACAGAACAATTTGCCGGCTATAGCAAGTCGCAAATGAAGAGTATCATGGAGGCGTTTGAGAAGGAAGAAGATGCATATCTTACGCTTTCCACTAACGAACTATCATTCTCGGCTGGACAAAACAAAGAGGCTGTCACCGTTTCGACAAATCAGAGTTTTACGGTTCAAATTAATGGCGAAGATAAAGAGGAAGTTGACTGGCTTTCAGTGTCGCCGTCTTCTTATACAGGCTCAGCTACGCTGACTGTTTATGTTAGTGAAAACGCAGGGGCGGCCCGTACTGCTAACGTTATAATACATGTCAACGGTAGGTTATCTGCAACATTAGTAGTCAAGCAGGAGGCTGGCGAAGGTAGTAATCAAGTATTAAATTCCTCTTATTCTGGATGGTCGAAAGCAACCGTTCATGGAACTACTATTAAGTCGGATGACGAGACGCTATCCATGACACAGAACGTGGATGGTACGGTGAACTTGTTTTATAATAGTCCCACGTGGGGAACCGCAACTTTACAAAATGTGACAATAACGTACAAGGATCTGGGCTATACGTTTGAGAAGCCCATCACTGTCAGTGTGAACGATGCGCAGACGGATTGGATCTTCCCTGAAAATGTGGATTATATCTCGATGCTGCAACGAGGTCCAGGAAGTACAGAAGTAACGAAAGATTATCCTCTTGTTCTAAATGCTGGATATGTAAGTACGGATATGAAAACATATGAGTTTAGTTTCAGTATTTATCTAAAACTAAATGGAGCTGGTATTTACGATGTCGTGTTTAAGAATGGTCCAATTGAAGCAGATGATTCTTCTGCTGATCCACTTGGCCTATGTCCTGATGCGAACCATCCTCATGCTATTGATTTAGGACTTGGTGTGAAGTGGGCTTGCTGTAATGTTGGTTCTTCTTCTCCCGTAGATTATGGTGGCTATTATGCTTGGGGCGAAACCTCAACGAAGAGTAACTATGATTGGAGTACTTATAAATGGTGTAACGGATCTTCTAACAGTATGACCAAGTACTGCATCAAAAGTTTTTACGGCACGGTTGATAATCAAACTCAACTGGAGCTCTCTGACGATGCCGCTCATGTCAACTGGGGTGGTTCTTGGCGTATGCCGACAATTGATGAATTGTCCGAACTCAATAATAACTGCACTTGGACAGGGATGACTATCGAGGGAGTTAATGGTTACAAAGTGACCGCTTCTAATGGCAACAGTATCTTCCTCCCTGCTGCAGGGTATCGCAGCGGAGAGGGCTTCTTCGAAATGGGCTCCGGCGGTAGCTATTGGTCGTCGTCGCTTGATGTGTTGTCGAGCTCTAATTCCGCGCGTATCCTCTTCTATAGTGGCGGTACGGGCGGTGCCTTCCGCTGCTACGGCCATAGTGTCCGTCCTGTCATGAAGATGGCTACTACCCGTTAAACGGGATTTTTTGTCTTAATTCATCATTATAGGCCTAAGGGTAGCATCTGTTACCTTTAGGCTTTCAGACAACATTCAGATAGTCTTCCCCTGATGCTTGTATTTGTTGTTATTCACCGCAGAGTTCGCGGAGCCGCAAAGTTTTTCTGAGCTGCAAGGTTACGCGATAGCGCAAAGCCGTATGAACGGCAAAGCCGAGGTTCATACTAGGCAGAGGGCGCAGAGGCTAACGCTATGAAAGAATTAAAGAATAAATAAATGAGGGGATTAAGGGACTGGAGGAAATGAGGTCTTTGCGCCCTTTGCTCAGCATGAACCTTGGTGCTTGCACCGTTCGTGCGGCTCCGCGAGCTCCCGAAGGACAAACGGCAATGAAAAAAACTTTGCGTCATAGCGTCTTCGCGGTGTATAAAATAATCATGCTTCGGATGTTTATAACGAACACGCGCTCGGCGCTTGCGACGCTTCACACTTGAAGAATCTCTCAAATCACACGAATAAACGTTCATACACAGAAGACAAGTAGTACAATATTTGTGAATTCCTTGAAAGGTCAAGCTTCGCAAGCGCCGATCGCGTGTTCGAGAAAGATATTTTTATTCACCGCAGAGTTCGCGGAGCCGCAAAGATTTTCTAGGCTGCTGGGCTACGCGATAGCGCAAAGCCGTATGAACGGCAAAGCCGAGGTTCATACTAGGCAGAGGGCGCAGAGGCTGGCGCTATGAAAGAATTAAAAATGAAAGAATAAAAAAATGAGGGGATTAAGGAACAAGAGGAAATGAGGTCTTTGCGCCCTTTGCTCAGCACGAACCTTGGTGCTTGCACCGTTCGTGCGGCTCTGCGAGCTCCCGAAGGACAAACGGCAATGAAAAACTTTGCGTCATGGCGTCTTCGCGGTGTATTAAAAACTAAGATTTGTGAGGCTCTGTTTCTGGAGACGAAAAACGGCCAATCGATTCAAACGATCGAGTGAGCTAATTCACTGGATCGTTTGAATCGATTCACTGGATTTTCGCTATCGAAAAAGAAGGGTTAGAGTTTATTGGTTAAGGGTTAGAGGTTAGAGAATTTGAGAATTGTCTCGCAGAAATCGCAGAAATCACAGAAATCACAGAAATACTTTTTCCGAACACTCTCAAATGAAAGCGAATAAGAGTGGGCTACTTGGGTGCCGAGGGTAAGCAAATACACCTATTCAAAAGTGTGTGCTATGGGGGTAAAAACAAAGGTATAGACCTATCGGCTTACAGGTCTATACCTTTTGGCTTATACGTCTATACCTTTCGGGCTACAAGTATATACCTTTTGGGCTATAGGTATATACCTTTGGAATCATAGGTATATACGTGTGGATAATCACGCGTTGTTCTTCTCGAAGGCGGCGCGGATGGCATCAGCCACGGCCTGCATCTCCTCAGCGGGAAGCTGGAGCTTGGGGTTGGAGAAGAGCATGTCTTTCTCGCTCTGCATGGGGATGAGGTGGATGTGCGTATGGGGCACTTCCAGACCCAGGACGGCTTCGCCGACCTTCACACAAGGGATGACCTCCTTGATGGCACGAGCCACGCGGGCAGCGAAGACATGCAGACGGGCAATCTCATCGTCCTCAAGGTCGAAGATATAATCTACTTCGCGACGGGGGATGACGAGCGTGTGCCCCTTCACCATCGGATTGATGTCGAGGAAAGCATAGAACTCCTCATTGCTGGCGCAGCAATAGCTGGGGATTTCGCCAGCGGCGATTTTACTGAAGATAGACATTAGGTAATTTACAATTTATTCTTCGTAA
Organism: uncultured Prevotellaceae bacterium; assembly: GCA_947305005.1. GTDB lineage: Bacteria > Bacteroidota > Bacteroidia > Bacteroidales > Bacteroidaceae > Physcousia. Next base: position 10,586 of record CAMZCM010000026.1, read on the forward strand.
CTGATGTTGAGGATCTCGAGCTGGATGATGCCCTGCGGAACGCGAATATCTACCACTTCACCGACCTTGCGGCCCAGAAGACCTTGGGCAATGGGTGTCTTCACACTGATCTTGCCTTCGCGCAGGTTCGCCTCGGTCTCGCTGACGATGGTATAGGTCATCTTGGCGTTGTTCTTCACGTTCTTCAGTTCTACACGTGTGAGAATCTGCACCGTATCGGCATTCAGCTTGCTGGTGTCAATGATCTTGGCATCAGCGATGGTTGCCTTGAGCTGTGTAATCTTCATTTCGAGCAAAGCCTGTGCTTCCTTGGCTGCATCGTATTCTGAGTTCTCGCTGAGGTCTCCTTTGTCGCGGGCTTCAGCGATAGCCGCCGACGCTTTAGGACGCTCCACGGCTTCGAGTTGGTGGAGTTCGGCTACGAGCTTGTCATAGCCTTTTTGGGTCATGTAAGCCATTTTATATTGTTGATTTAGTTATTTGCTAATGGTAAGATAGCCATCTGACGGAGACAAAAGGAAAAGAGCCCCGTTGCGACACGGAACCCTCTTTCTGTCTCTTTGCAGGTGCAAAGGTAGGTGTTTTTTCGTTTCGCTCCAAACTTTTGGAGCAAAAGGTGCTAAAGTTCGGCTTCTATGGCCTTTTCAAGATGGTCTATCTGTTCCTGGCGTGCTCGCATGTCGGATCCGCGTCCGATGAGGAAGTAGGTGGGTAGCGATTGCACGTTATAGAGGTGAACCATGTCGTTGCTGATGCCTTCAGCACAATAGACACATACCCAGGGCAGCTGCTCGCACTTGGTCTTCCAGTAGTGCTCGTCGGCATCCAATGACACTTGGTAGATCTCTAATCCACGGGAATGATACTTGTTATAAAGTTCGCGCAGTTCCAGTGTGCGTTGCTGGCTCTGGGGTAGGGCATAGGCGGTGAAGTCCAGGAGTACTACATAATCTTTCAGGTCTGACAGACGACGCTCGTTGCCCTGGATGTCAGGGAAACCGAAATCGATGATGCCTGACTCGCGGATCTTCTCGCCGTCAATCTGCAGTTCGATGGGGCGTGTCTGCCGTGTGTTGCGGAGTCCGCGCAAGGCGATGTTCTTCAGGTTTGCCGTGCGGGGGCTGTAGGGATAGTACTGTTCCCATTGCGTAGCGATGGCCGCAAAGTACTGCACGTCGTTCTTGTCCGTCTCGGGGTCGAAGAGCATCTGTCCCCAAAGCGTCTGGAACAAGGCGAAGTAAGCGGCCGAGGAGGAGGGATCCTTGAGGATGTAATCGCGCTTGAGGGTCAGCTTATAGTTCTGCACCAGCTCCTTGACACGATCCACCTTCTCCAGTGCCGACATGGAGGTCTCATCTTCGAGACCTTTCAGCTGTTGCTGTAGTTGGAGGTTGAGTAACGTCAGGGTCTTCATCGTTCGCGAAGCCTCGTTGCCCTGGATGTCATAACCGGTAGCCATCTGCGGATAGGTGGCCTGCACCTGAATATCTTCCAGCGAATCCACCACGAAGTTAATGACCTGACGGGCGATGCGCAGACGATAGAATTCAGGCGATGCGGTGGAGTCCTGTGCCACTCCCTTCACGCAGAAAGAGAAAGTGCCATCGGCTTTCAGACGTACCGAGTCAAGGGGCTGCACGCCAGTGAGCGTCATAGCTTCCAGCACGAGTGTGGAGTCTTGGGCTTCTGTGATGGTGCCATCCACCTTAAAGGTCGGAGCACCATCGGTGCAGGACACCATGGTCAGGAACAAATAGCACACCAATAGCACGATGAGCGCCATGGCGATGACACCTTTCATGATGTTTTGATTGGTTCTTTGGGCTCTTCTCTTTCTCATAGCTGGATGGTTTTTAGATAATCAATGGCGCGTTTCACTCCCTTGTCCTTCAGCGCTTGATGCTGCATGGCGCCGCGCTGGAAGTAGTAGCGGCTGACGAGCTCGCTCTCGATATATGGCTGGATGTACTCGCGGAAACGTTGAAGGTCTCTGCGCAGGTCATTCTCTTTAAGTTTGCTCTCCAGGTTGTTGAACTCTGTAGCTACATCGTCGTAACGTCCTTCGAACTGTGCGATCTTTCGCAGCTGCTCCATCGCGGCAGCGGTGCGGCCGTTGTAGGTGAAGTCGCTTTCAGCCACCATTTCTGTAAAGGCTGTGTAATCTTCATCTGAAAGACGGAAGTCCTGAGGTGCGGCAATGGTCTCGTGGGTGCTTGCGTATTGGTTGCAGTAGGTGAAGAAAGCATCAGAGTTATAGAGGTCATAGACCATGGAAGGCATACTGTCCGTAGCGAGGATGGAGTCGGGGAGGATGCCGCCGCCGTCGCGCACGGGACGACCTAAACGGGTACGGAACTCATGCGTGAGACTGTCGGGCAGCGTCATGGCAGCTCCGTCGTGCGTACGGTGACGGTAGTCGTATGCCTGGATGCAACGACCGGAAGGGATATAGTAGCGGGCAGTCGTGATCTTGAGTTGCCCGCGATAAGGCACCTCGCGTATGCCTTGGACGAGGCCTTTGCCGTAGGTGCGCTGTCCCATGATGACGGCGCGGTCCAAATCTTGCAGGGCACCGCTGATAATCTCTGATGCAGAGGCAGAGTTGCTGTTCACGAGGACAGCCAACGGCATCACCGTGTCTATAGGTTCTGCGGGTGTGCGGTATTCGTGACAGCTGGCGGCGAGCTTGCCTCGGGTGGAGACGACCAGGCTCCCTTTGGGTACGAACATGCCGACAATCTCCACCGCTTCCACGACGGCACCGCCGGGGTTGTCACGCAAATCGAAAATCAGTCGTTCCATGCCTTGTTCACGCATCTCGGTGATGGCGTGTCGGACATCGCGGGAACACTTCTCGGTGACGCTGGAGAGATAGAGATATCCGGTGTGGGACGCTTCATCGACAATGCCGTACCAGGGCACGGCGGGTGTCTGAATCTGGCGACGGGTAATCTTGAAGGCGAGCGGCTTCTTTTCGCCCTGACGCTGAACGCGCAGCTCAAACGTCGTTCCCGGTTCCCCGCGCAGGTTCTTGCTCACTTCGGCTGTTGTCCAGCCTTTCGTGTCCTTGCCGTCGATGGTCAGGATGATGTCACCTGCCCGTACGCCCGCCTCTTGTGCAGGGCTGCCCTCATAGGGCTCTTCGATGGCTGTGCGGTTCTCTTTCTTGTATGGCCGGATGAGGGCTCCGATGCCGGCGTAACGGCCTGTAGCCATCGTCCTCAGGTCTTCCTGATCATCGTCGGGAAAATAGACGGTATAGGGATCTATCTCGCTGAGCATCCCGCTGATGGCCCAGCGCACGGCCGTGTCGGCTGAGAGGGTATCGACATAGAACATATCCAGCTGGCGGTAGATGTCAGCAAAGATCTCCAGGTTGCGGGATATGTCAAATCCCGTTTGTCTCTTAGGCTCCTGCGCACCGGCTGCCATCGACAAAGACAAGGCCGTCGCCAAAGCTATCACAAATCTGTTCATCATATATATAATAAGGTGTACGTTTATTCTTTGATATCCGACAGGCATTGACGCAACTGTTCGGGAGCTACCTGTGTCCCCATGACCTGCACCACCTCTGCTGCCGTGTGGTTGCCATAGTCCAGACACGTCTTGAGCGACTTGCCGTGGGTGAGTCCGTGGAGGAAACCGGCGGCGAAGAAGTCACCGGCTGCTGTCGTATCGACTGCCTTCGTGGGGATGCCGGGGGCGAAGAAGATCTCATCTCCTGTGGCGCGGCTCATGGCTAACGCTCCGCGCTTACCCACTTTCACCACGGCGATGTCTGTCATGGAGGCCAATAGGCGTAGGGCTACCTCTGGATCCTCTTGTCCGCTGAAGGCGGCTGCCTCTTCCTCGTTGGCGAAGGCGATATCTACGTAGTCACGGATGAGTTCAGTAATGGTGTCGTGATGGTCACGCACGATGTTCCATGACGCCAGATCGTAGCTCACGGTCAGTCCGGCATCCTTTGCGGTACGCAGGATCTCTGCCAACTGCAGCTGATCCTGAAGCAGATAGCCTTCGATATGTAAGAGGTCATATTCCTTCAGATTCACCTCTTTCAAGGCGACTCCAAGTTGAACGGCGGCTCCGAGATAAGTGGCAAAGGTACGCTCATGGTCGGGGGTCATCAGCGTGTGCGCGATTCCTGTCTGTTCTCCGGGGATGACAGCCAGATGGGCCTGGATGCCTCGCGCAAGACAATGCGCTGTGAAGAATTGTCCGGGTTCGTCATCACCTACGGCACCGATAAGTCCCGTCGTGTTACCCAAAACCGCTAACGCATGGATGGTGTTGGCGGCGCTTCCGCCTGTTGCCCGTTCACTGGGCAAACCGGCCAATTGCTGCCGCAAACGTTCCACACCGGAGCGATCTACATGGATCATCCCACCTTTAGGAAGACAGAGCTGTTGTAGTAACTTTTCGTCCTGTAAATGGATCAAAACATCCACAAGAGTGTTGCCAATTCCTATGATTTTTGTCATATCTCGCAAAATTTTCTGCAAATATATTGCGTATTTTTGAGAAAAGCACTACTTTTGCCCCGCATTTCCGAGAAAAAAGCGTTAAAAC
>CAMZCM010000027.1 GCA_947305005.1 uncultured Prevotellaceae bacterium
TAACCCGCACGTCAGTTTAGCAAACTGGTGGTTTCAGCCACTCACCCAAACTTCCAATCCAATAAATTGTTTACGCGTTCCGAACCGTTGTTCTACCGCTGCAATCCTTGACCTGAAGTACCTTTCGGACCTCATTTTCCAGAAATGCGGTGCAAAGGTAGATGATTTTCTTGAATTATGCAAGGATTTTGAAAGGAAAAATGTATCTTTGCACCAAAATAAACAAATAGCCGATGAAAGCTTCTAAGTGTCCAATGGACGTCCGACTGATACAACTCCCTCTAAATGTGGATGAACGGGGACAGCTGTCGTTTGCTGAGGCCTGTGGGCAGATTCCTTTTGAAATCAAACGCGTTTTTTGGATTTCGGGTGTGCCGGAAGGGAAGACGCGGGGCAGACATGCACACTGGACGTGCCACGAAGTGGTGTTCCCTGTGACGGGTAGCTTTGAGATTGAGGTGGACGACGGCACTGGGTCGCGCACCTTCACCATGAACAATTCATCGACAGGCATACTGATACCGGCTGGCGCTTGGTGTGAGTTGCGCAAGTTTGCTCCGGGAACGGTGTGTGTGGTGGTCGCCAGCGAGCACTTTGATGCGAACGGGTATGTTCACGACAAAGGTGAATGGATTAATGGATTAACGGAATAACGGAGATGACGATTGTACAATATACACCGCAGTTGGCTGAGGAATGGGATGGCTTCGTGAGGGATTCCAAGAACGGGACATTCTTGCTGGAGCGCCCATTCATGGACTATCATGCAGACCGTTTTACGGACTGTTCTGTGATGGTCTATGATGACAACGTACTGGTGGGATTGTTCCCTGCAAACTGGGACGAGGAAGAGCGGGTGGTCTATTCGCACCAGGGACTGACGTACGGAGGACTGGTGCTGTCGGCAAACGCTACACAGACGCAGGTGCTGTCGATGCTACAGGGAATCATGCTGTGGTATATCGACTATTTGCAGGCATCGAGGATGATTTATAAGCCCATACCTTATATATATAGCAACTGTGCGGCAGAGGAAGATCTGTATGCGTTGTTCCGTGTCAACGCACGCTTAAAGTCGCGTGGCGTGAGTAGTGTCGTGACAATGGCGTATCCGCTCCAAATGCGCAAGCTGCGGTTGCGCGGTGCCAAGAAGGCCATTGACAACGAGTTATATATAGATCGTATGACGGAGTGTGACTGGCAGACATTACGTGCCTACTGGGATGTCCTGACGGATGTGCTGGAAAAAGGACATCAAGTGAAACCTGTGCACACGTTTGAGGAGATGCAGTTGCTGATGGAACGCTTTCCACAGCAGATCAAGCTTTTCCTTGTGCGCCGTGAGAAGGAGGTCGTGGCCGGTTGTGTAGCCTTCATTACGCGCAAGGTGGCGCATATCCAATATATTGCTGCCAATGACTACGGTAAAGAGAAAGGTGCGCTGGATTTGTTGTTCAGACATTTGATCAATGAACGTTTCAAGCAGATGACGTATCTGGACTTTGGCATCTCGACAGAACATGGAGGTGAGTACCTGAACGAGGGGCTGATCTTCCAAAAGGAAGGCTTTGGGGCCAGAGCTGTATGTTATGACTGCTATGAGGTGGATTTGGACCGCGCGATGGTTGAACGCATGACGACGCTGGAACCGGTGACACCACAATGTGTAAAATTCTTGGATCTGAAACGTACGACGGCGAGCTTTGAGCCTGAATTGAGCGATGCGGTGACGCGTGTAGTGCGCAGCGGCTGGTATCTGCAGGGTAAGCGGGTGCGGGCGTTCGAGACGGAGTACGCAACGTATATCGGCACGAAACACTGCATTCTCTGTGGCAATGGGTTGGAGGCGCTGACGCTGATCTTGCGATCTTATAAACGGATTCAAGGATGGGCAGATGACAGCGAGGTGATAGTGCCAGCGAATACGTTCATCGCCACCATACTGGCTATTCGTGAGGCGGGCTTGAAGCCTGTCCTGTGTGAACCGCTGTTGACAACGTATCTGATGGATGTAAGCAATGCGGAGGCGCTAGTGACCGAGCGGACTGTGGCCATGATACCTGTACACTTATACGGGCAGGTGTGTGATATGAAGGAGATAGGTCGTATGGCCAAGAAATACAATCTTCTGGTGATAGAGGACGCGGCACAGGCGCACGGCGCTATGAACGGAAACAAGAAGGCCGGCCATTTGGGTGACGCTGCTGCTTTCAGTTTCTATCCTGGTAAGAATCTGGGTGCGCTGAGCGATGCAGGTTGTGTGACTACCGATGATGACGAGCTGGCGGATATGGTACGCATGATGGCTAATTACGGCTCTCATGAGAAATATGTGAATGAGGTGCCAGGCATGAACTCACGCACGGACGAAATACAGGCTGCTGTCCTGAGTGTGAAACTGCCCCGACTGGATAAAGACAACGAACGTAGGCGTATGATTGCCAAACGTTATATGACAGGTATCTTTAATCCACTGGTCACGAAGCCGATGATGCCAAAAGATGAGCTGGAACATGTGTTCTATGTTTTTCCTGTGCGTTGCAGCTACCGCAAACAGCTGATGACGTGGCTGAGGGAACGTAACATAGAGACGCTGATTCACTATCCGATTCCGCCGCATCAGCAGAAGGCTTTGGTGGAATTTAATGGAATGAAGCTACCAGTAACGGAACTGATACATAGAGAAATACTGAGTTTGCCAATATCGCCGCAGATGACGGATGGGGAAGTGGAGAAAGTGATAGAGGCTATCAATGCATTCAACGTGGAATGACGGCGTATGAAGGTACTGGTGCTCATATCGACCATTGACGACAGGATTAAGGCTGTGCCAAAGGTGCTGTTGCCGGAAGAAAATGGGGTAGGTTATGTCATCGTGTGGCAGAAAACGGACGATGGACATTGTTCTTTGGACAATGTTCTATGTACGATGGAGAGGGGAGATGTGAGGGTGATAGAGATGGAGGGGAAGGGACTGTGCAGAAGCCGCAATCGCGCTGTAACTGCAGCGCTGGAGAGCCTGAGCGACTCGCTGGAAGATGCGGTCTTCGTGATTGCCGATGATGATGAGCAGTTGATGCCAGAGGCTTTTCAACGCATCAGAACGGTATATGAGCAAGACCCTAAATTGGATAGTGCCTTGTTCCGACTTCGGAGCAGTTCGGATGGAACATACTTCAAGGATTATCCGGACAAGGAAGTAATCTATGGCTTTCACCCTCGCAGTTATTATCCCTGTTCTTGGGAAATGACCTTCAGAAGTCGTGTGTGGCAGACAGAACTACGCTTTGACGAACGCTTCGGTCTAGGAGCGGAGTTCCTATGTGCAGGAGAAGAGGATGTGCTATTGACTGATATGCAGTGCAAAGGCTTTTGTATCAAGATTATACCGGAAGATATCGGTTATACGGAACCTATTACTACGGGGAGTCGCCAGTTAGACGATTGTGTACTGAGATCCAAAGGAGCCGTCTATGGCTATAGATTATCTTTGGCTGCTGCTTTCTTCCGTTCTCTTCGTGAAGCTTGCTCTTTAGCCGTTAAAAATGGAGTTGGACCATTACAGCTTTTTTGCCACATCTGGTCCGGGGTTAGATATATTCGTTCATGAAGCCGTTACTGACCGTTATCATACCTGTTTATAATCGTGCCGATCGTCTACCTCATACGTTGGCATCACTGCAGGTGGCCCAACAAATTCCTCTATCTCTTATATTAGTGGATGATGGTAGTACTGATGGTTCGTTCAATGTCTGTCAGGATTTTGCGGCTCATCATGCTTCATCTTCGTTTGATATTCAGGTCCTGGAAGAGCCGCGACGTGGAGCTTCATGTGCACGCAACTTAGGATTAAGCTATTGTCAAACAAAATGGGTTTACTTCTTTGATTCTGACGATATTATTTCTCCTGACTTTTTCAGTGATATTCGTCAGTATATCATGCAATATGGGCAGGAATTAGATGTCTTGGCCTTTCCCGTTCAACAAGTTGTTGATGGAGTGAAGAGCGTGAGGGCTTATCGTCCGACGCCACGACCTGAAGTACATATTCTCAATAGCATGTTATGTACAGTTGCTGCAGTTTATTCGACCGAGTGGTTAAGAGCGCAGGGAGGATGGGATGAGCATCTGACGACTTGGGATGATTGGGAACTTGGAACTCGTGTACTGATGGCGAAACCTCGAATGCGTTGGTTTGAGGAAACTGCGTATCATCAATTATTTGTTCATACAGAAAGTCAGACTGGAGGAAGTTTTTCTGCGACTTTACCGGCGACTTTGCAAGCTATGCAAACAGTGTTGGGAAATGTGCAAAAGAATACTCATATAACGACGAAAGAACGTCATCGTCTTTTAAAGGCATTATATTATCGTGCTTATATTATGGCAGGAAAACTGGCACGAGAAGGACATTTAGAAGGAATGAAGGCTTATGTACGGTTGGCGAGAGAATGTCTGATTATTCCCAATCGATGGCAGCAACTTATAGGAAAAGTACTGAAGCGTTATACCCAACAGGGTGGAAGAGGAGCGTGGCGCATTGCCTTATGGGTTTGTTAATCGCTTACATTTATATAGAAGATTACTTATGCGGGAATACGTTTTGCGCCAGAAACGTGAGGGTAAATGTAGGACAAGTCGACGTTTTAGTGACAGCTGCTTATGCAGGGTATGAAGGTCTGCTTGTATCTCTTGATAAAAAGGACTATTGATCCATTCGTGTTTCGGGCATGTGACTGCAACGGTGAAAAGATTATCAATGCGATCCTCTATCATGTCAGCAAGATAATCTGAGCGTTTCTCTTCTGGAATGGCAGATTTGCGAAGTTCATGGATGCGAAATGCATATGCGGCAGTCCAGAGGAAAGTGCTACAGGCGTGATCTTCGCCTTTATCGTAAACTCGGTCATAAATAATGGTTACAGGTCGCTCCGTACTGAATACCAAACGAAGCCAGAAAATATAGTCCTCGCCCATGCGGATATCCGTGGGAACATCGAAATGAGTAGCGTTCAAGATGGCACGACGATACAGGCTTCCCCAAGGTAAGCCGATAGTACCTTCTCCGCGGACGGCAAGATGACGGAAATCGGTCATGGGAATACATCTGCGATGTTCTCCGCGAAGCGAATAGCCGTTTCCGAGAACGATGTCCGTTGTGTCAGAGGTGGCTGATGATAAGGTGGCAAGAGCTGTAGGAGGAAGTGTGTCATCGGCATCGACAAATGTAACCCATGTGCCTACAGCGTGTAAGACTCCTGTATATCGTGCTGCGCTGGGGCCTTGATTCTCTTGATGCAAAACACGGATTCGTGAATCTGTGGATGCGAGAGTATTGCATACCACAAGACTATTATCTTTGCTTCCATCATCAACCAAGAGGAGCTCCCAATCGGTCCAGGTCTGTTCTTGTATGCTTGTCACACATGCTCGGAGTGTACGCTCGGCTTGGAAAATGGGGATGACGATAGAAAGAAAAGGCGTAGATGTAGATACAGAACTCATGGCATTAGGAAGCAGTGAAAAAATCTTCGTATTGCTGTGCCACCTTGATATAATCATGGTGGCGATGAACATACTCTATGCTGTCTTGCTGTAGTTGATGGATGTTCTCTCGGCCAGAAAGAAGACGTTGTTCAATCTGGTCATAAACATCCTGCTCCGTCGGTTGCACGTTGATGATGGGGCGTAGCTCGTGTTCGTCCAGCAACTGATACTGTTCCTCTTCACCTCCACCCACGACTACGATTCCCTTGGACATAGCCAAGAGAGCATTCATCCCAGGCGTGTAGCTGTAAAGTTGGTCAAGGAGGACGTGAGAACTATTCATCATGTGCTGATAGTCTTCAAAAGGAACGTTCTCTGCCTGGATGATTTCCATGCGGTTGCCATACTTCTCCTTCAGACGTTCAAGTGCACAGAGCATGATGTCAGTCCCTTTATAAGATGACCGGCTGCGTTGAATGCCAATGAAGAAACGGAGTGCCCCTCCCTTGTATTCATCCGCCATGGAGGGAATATTGGGGGCGGGGGTGGTTCTTTTAATAGGAAAAGGAATAAACCTTGTCTTGTCTGGGAAGAAGGGACGATAGCACATCTCGTATTCGTAAAGGCCGGTGATAATGCCGTCACAATCATCGGCAATACGTTGGTTCAGTTCTCCTTTGGGACCCGTGAGCCAATCCTCAATCATCGTGTGCATGAAGGGATAGTCGCGAAGCTGGGAACCGATGTTGAAGTCGGAATAGCGGAAGGTCTTGCAGTCCATTCCCACTTTAACCCAATAATGGTCAATGCCGAATGCACCCATGAAAACGCGGCCGTTGTGACGACGCAGGTACTGGTAGAAAGGCCAGATGCGTTCAGCACGCAGGTCTAAGAATACGGGGTTGATGATCTGCACGATGTCATAACCGCGCAGGCGGGGGAATACGCAAGCGAGCCTGCTCAGATAGTTGAGAGTGGAAAGTTTAGAGTTTAAAGGACCACGCTTCAGATTGATGTCTCGAGGATAGTCCTTCCAACCATCGCCATCGGAGACCACTGTGACATCATGGCCAAGTGCTCTTAAACCCTCGGCCAGTGTCCAGTGGACATTACTGTATTCTCCTAGAAGAAGTATTCTCACGATGTATTATTTAATCAACACTTTCTGTCCTTTGATGAGATAGAATCCTTTCTTTGGTGTGTGACGTACAGTGCGGCCTGTGAGATCATAGAAGATATCGGGTGAAGTTGCAGAGAAAGCGCACTGCGGTGCTTCGATACCTGTAGCTTCGGGAGATTTCTCGACCAAGGTCAATGCGAAATGGTCTGCGCTCCACCAAGCTGAGGCTGTGCTCTCTGTGTTCAGTGATATGGTGAGCGTTTGGCCATGAGTGACCTTTATAGGCTCTGTGGTGATGAGGTTCCAGCCTTGAGGATAGATATCGCCATCGTCAGACGTATTTCCTTTACCTGTGAAGGACTGTGTGACGGAAGTCTCACTTGTATTGGCAGTCAGTTTCATATTGACTGGATTCTGTCCGCCCTGTCCGCGAAGGAGGGCGCTGAAGGTATAGGTGCCAGCGGGGAGACCTGTAATCTCTTGAGAGAGCGAAGAGGTGAAGGCGCCGCTTTTCCAGATGTTCCAATACGGGTTTGTGGCAACTCCGTCAAAGCTTTCAGCATCGGCTTTCACATCAACATTGGAGGTCGTCCAGCCGTAGCTGTCCTTGCGGTTGCAGTCGGGGTTCACGATGAAACGTGATGCGTCCCAACCCTTAGTCATCTTAGGCATGAGGGAATAGAGAAGTGTGTCGGCAACGATAGCCTCATAGTTGATGTCAACAGATTGCAGATCACTGATGCGTCGGAGCTGGAAGTTGTCTGCTCCGGCCCAGCGCGCACCCATTGTGCCTAAGTTGCGTACACCGATACGCAGTTTTCCATCGTTGACGATGATGTTCTTGACAATGATGAGCGGCAGTCCGCTGATATCAGTGGTAGAAGAGGTGAGGGGGTGGTCGGGGTCATTGGCAGCATCAGTAGTAACTGCGGTGAAATACAACTGACTGGCCGTTTGAGCGTAGAGACCTACAGCTCCGTTGACAACATCATTGGCATCTTCCAATGCTGTATTGAAGACATTTGCCGACAATTCATAGACACCATCTTCCAGATCCGTCAGGTCTTGATAGTAGTTGAAGTTGATATTGGCAGCCGTAGCGTCCCATACCTCGAGATAGGTGTCGCCTGTAGCTTTGGTGTAGCCGTTGGCCGCATTGCGGGTACATGTCCAGTTAGGAACACTCTCTTTGTTGTCCACCTCGATACGTGGGTTGGTGATGTAGCCTGCGTCCGTGACGGAACTGGTGACGGTTGTGCCAGAGAGGGTCGTGAGGGAGATGCGGAACTGATCTGTCTCGATGTCAGTATCCAGTGCATCAATGTTGGTCAGGCTGATGCTTTCAGAATCGAAGCGGTAACGATCCTGCACTTCAGCAAAGACTTCCCATTTGCTTCCGTCTTTAGAAAGGCGCTCAACGAGCAGGCTTTGGGTGAAGTCAGTATTGGGGTTGTTGATTTGGAAAGTGAGTTTACCGGTAGTCGTATTCTGTTTGACCACTAATGAAGGTGTTTTGGCAGAAGGTGCCCACCATACTGGGACCTTCGTATATTTCGCATTATAGGCGAAAGTCGAGCGATGATCACGATAGACTTGACCGGCAGGAGTGAGTCCCTGGCTTGGGTTGTTCTCATAGAACATATAGGTCTCCCATTTATCCTCTAAATAAACTGCATAGCGCTCGATCCATGGGCATTCCTCCACCTTTTGCAGCAGTACTTGCATGTATTTACGGTGCTGTTCATAGCTGGTGATATTGTTACTATTCCATGAAGCACTGATGTTGAACTCACTGATCCATAGGGGGCGTTTTGTGTTATCCCATACGCTTTTGCATTTGGTGTTGCAATACCAATTTGCATATTCCGTCTCGTTCATGCCTGCTAAATCCCAATAGGAATGGGTTACGGCAAAGTCGCAACGTGAGGACATGTCGTCAACGTGTTTAAAGAATTCGGTGAGATAGCTTAAATCTGTAGGCTGAGGTGAGCCTATGCGTCCTCCGCTTGGGAGGAAGTTGTTGTTGAAAGTGTAGGCCGTCCATGCGTCTGTTGTACCGCCGCAGGAACAATTCGTATGTTGCTCAGAGTGCTCTGGTTCGTTAAGGGAGAGAGAGGCTGTAGCAGTCTTGCTGTTGACGTCACTGCTACTAGGCCAGTAGCGATGTTGGAGGCAGGGAACATACTCGTAATCGGTACCAGAACTGTAGCCTGCACTCCACGTCCAATACCACGTGGCTCTAAGCTTGTCAATACCGCTGGAACCGTTTCTGTTGCCCATTCCTTTCTTGCTGAGATACTGCCAAGCCTTGATATTTACGGAGCTTACGCGTTGTGACAACGCTGTAGGTAGTGTCACATCCAGGTCTTCGTGGTCTGCGACATAAACGCGGCTGTAGCCAGAACCGTTGGTGCCTGAAGCAATGGCTGCCATATATCCTCTGCGCAACGTGAACGACGTCATGGTGTTATTGCGTTTGGAAAGAGTGGTGTTATTCGTAGCCTTCAACACGAACTCTCCCTCTGTGCCTTGACAAGTCATTGGGGATTTAGGTAAAGGAATGATGGCGGAACCGTTCAGGTAGATGGCGATGCGGCAGTTGGCAGTGCTGGTAGTACCATTGTTGGCTTTCTTACCATTGATGGTGACATATTTTAAATAGTTGGCTGCAGAAGATGGGACTATGTTATCTAATATCAGCCAGGTATGGTCGCTTCCAAGGTTGATCTTCGAGGTGCCTTGAATGGGCTTCTCATTGGCAGTAATATGGATGTCAATGGTATCAGAACGGTCAATGTTAAAATTCTTGACGAGACAGTAATCTACTTCTTTGATGCCTTGGGCATTGGTGTAGTCAGCAGATACGTAGGCAGCACGTGCATCGTCCCAAGTAGAACCCACAACTGGAATCACGGAGAACTGAGAATGGCTTCCTTTGGGCTTATCATAGTAAGGGCTCACGTATTGGGTGCCTTTATTCGCACCATCTACGCCTAAATATTTGCTGTTTTTTTTGTTGCTAAGGTATGTATAAGTACCTTCGTCGACACTCCAGCAGAAGCGGTCGTCGGTGGAACGGCTATTTTCGAAGACTGTACTCCAGCTATTCGAAGAACTTGCTGCCAAATATTTTCCACTGCTTTTCTGACGTAAGAGAACGTAACCCGCTTTGCCTGCATCCTCAGCCACGAAAATATAGCTGTCGGTTGCATTGTTAGCTCCGAAGGCGGACAGCGCAGGTGCTGTGTCGTCGGCATTGGAACCCAAAAGCTTCTCATAGATATTCAGCCAGAGATAATAATCTTTATTGGGGGTGAGGTTTGCATGTAAAGGAGCAGTGAAACTTATACTAAGAAGCACCGCCAGAAGTAGGGACCTTTTCATTATATATCTTTTTTAGTTACGGTTTTGGCGACAAATATATGTATATTTTTATAAATAGAAAAAAGAAAAGCAGAAAACTTATTTGAAAGGGAAAAATGTTTTGATACCATGCATCCAAATGTTAAAATATACTTTCTGTTGAAAGTGAAATAAGGTGCTATTAAGTGTAAGCCAATAGCCCGGTTTCCAACGTCTGCGTAGAGGAAGACGAGAAGGACGAAAGGTATGAAGGATGGTATGAAAACGACTTTGCAATTGTTCGCGTGTTGCTTTGTCTAATTCTTGTTCGTGGGTGAGGTAGAGCCGATAGATGCGAATGAAAGTATCCCATCGATGTCCTTCATAACGTTGTAGAATGCCCGGACGAAGTGTTTCCTTCTTTAGTTGGAGAAGCAGGGACAGCATCGCCTCCATCTGATCAAATCTGAGAAGATTGAAAGACGTTGTCAACGAGTGCTCATGGCGGCGGTAATAATAGATACCTTTGCAGGCTCGTACTTCCCGGCTGTGTAGATAATGTAGGCATGACGTATTGTCATCACTATATAGTCTAGTGCTCGTGTCAAAAGGTATAGTTTGATACAGTCTATAGCGTGTAACATAGAGTCCATGCAACATCCACCCGTCAAGACAGAGCTCAAATGCCCTTTCGCCACTGAGCGCTTTCCCTTGTGATAGTATTTCAGGCATTCCGTAGTTCTCCTCATGATGATCAGCATCGTCGTGAATGACAAGTTGAAACATCACGCAGTCTGTTTGCGGAAATTGGTGGAAACAATGAAGGGCGTGTTCCAAAGCGTTCGGTGAGAGCCAGTCGTCTGCATCTACCATGCAGACATAAGGTGAGTGAACATGCATCAATGCTATATTGCGTGCTACGGCTTGTCCACTATTTTTAGGCGTTTGAAGGACCTTGATGCGCGAATCGGCAGCTGCTCTTTGGCTGAGAATGGAATAGGTGTTGTCCGTAGAGCAATCATCGATGCAAAGAATTTCGATGGCTGTAAGCGTCTGTCCACAGAGTGAATCCAGACAGCGATGTAAGGTAGTAGCTGCATTGTATGCTGCTACGAGAATAGCCACTTCCGTCATAGATGAAATTTCTTCTTGATTTTGATGATATATTCAGATTCCCGTGATAGAATGCTATAGCTGTACCAACAAGACACAAGGAAGAAAAACAATCCGAAAAGGTAGCGCCAGGGATTATTAAGGAAGAAACAGAAAAGCATGGTAAGTGTGACCATTATCCATTGCGGAATAATCAAACGAATGGTATCTGTCGTGAAGCAGAAATGGTAGTGAGTCCCATAAACAATACCGATCATCATAAGGTCGAAGACAGCGGAAAGAGAGAGACCTATACCTGCTCCTAAAAGTCCCCAATAATGGAAGCACAGTGATACACATCCCAGTGAGAATAAATCATAGATGACCTCCATAAGAAGGTAGAGCTTGGATTCTCCACGTGCCAATGCCGTATAGCCGATAGGAGTGGTGATACCGCGCAGAAACATATATTGAGACAGTAAAAGTGCCATTTCAGTAGCTGGCATGAATGATTCTTTAAAGAGCAGAAGTATGATGAGTGGTAGAAATACCATCATTGCAATCAAGAGTGGCGAAGCGAGAAGAATGCTCACATGAATTTGTTGGTTGATGACCTGATTGCGTGCTTCAGCATCGTGGTTCACGCTGGAGAGTCTGGGGAAAAAGTCCGATTCAAAAGATGAATATATGATACCAGCATAGCTAACCATAAGTGTATAGGCAACGCGGTAGAGTCCAAGAGTTTCCTCGGAGCTCTCGTTCTTGAGGAATGCCTGAAGGAGAACTGTACAGCCCGAACCAGCGAAGGCTGCAAAAACATAAGGAATACCGACGCGTAGGAGTGGCCATCCTTCTCGAAAGACAGAGCGTGACAACATTGAGATGCGCCAAGGAAAAAGTGGCATCGTGAAAGCCAAGTGAACACAGGTGACAGCGCACGTACTGAGGTTAAGGGATATAAGAATGCCCTGCAGACCTAATGCCCAAAAGACGGGAAGCGTAATGCAGAGCGTCGTGACGGCGCTAAAGACTGAGACGAGCGCCACACGTTTGAGGTGGCGTAGACCTTTCAGAATAGATATCTCACCGGAGGAAATGATTAGCGCAAACACCATAGGAGCCAACAATGCGATGTCCCACGAACGGCCTGCTTCGCCATCGAAAAAGAGATAAGTGAAGAGTGGCGCTACCGCTAGTGTAAGGAGTGCTGCTAAGATGGCTGCCCAAAAACTCCAAGTTCGTATGACGTGTACGAAATGCTTGATTTGGGCGGTCTCTCCTGTTTCGAAGAGCTCTGAGAGATGTTGCACCGATGCCAACGGAATCCCCAGGTTAGAGCTACTCTGAATAAAATCGCTGATGCTTTGAAATATTGCGATGAGTCCGAAACCAGCCGTTCCGAGAAAAATGGACGCGAATTTGTTACGAAGCACGCTCATGAACATAATCAGTCCTTGTACACCACCGAAGACACCAGTGTATTTAAGGACGTGGTCCAAAGAGACTTTTTTATGGTTGTAAACAGACATTTTTCGGCCCAAGTGGTCAAATTTGCGTGCAAAGATAAGGTAAAATGAGGAGAAATGTGTACTTTTGCAGCCAAATTTTGCAATACCTCTAATAATATATAAAAAATGGCAGGATATTTAGTAGATGATGCTCGTAAAGTGACAACGCATCGTCTCTTTGAAATGAAACAAAGTGGTAAGAAGATAGCCATGCTCACTTCGTATGACTATTCAATGGCACAAATCGTGGATGGCGCTGGCGTTGATGTCATTCTCGTTGGAGACAGTGCCTCCAATACTATGGCTGGAAATGTCACAACGCTGCCAATCACCATAGACCAGATGATTTATCATGCTCGGAGTGTTGTACGCGGTGTCAAACGTGCATTGGTCGTTTGCGATATGCCTTTTGGTACGTATCAGGTTGATGCTCAGGATGCTGTTCGCAATGCAGTACGAATTATGCAGGAGAGTGGTTGTGATGCGTTAAAATTAGAGGGTGGGGTAGAGATTATCCCGGCTATTAAAGGCATTTTGGATGCAGGTATTCCTGTTATGGGGCATCTTGGTTTGACCCCTCAGAGTATCAATAAGTTCGGAACTTATACCGTAAGAGCTAAAGATGAAGCAGAAGCCAACAAATTAAAATCTGATGCTTTAGCATTAGCAGATGTCGGTTGTTTTGCCATCGTTCTGGAGAAGATACCCGCCAAACTAGCTCAGGAAGTCACGGATAGTGTGAATATTCCCATTATTGGAATTGGAGCAGGAGGCGCTTGTGACGGGCAAGTCCTTGTGATACATGATATGTTGGGAATGAATAAAGGTTTTTCTCCAAAGTTTCTCCGGCGTTATGCCAATCTATATGATATCATGACTGATTCCATCGGGCAATATGTCACGGATGTCAAGAATAAGGACTTTCCAAATAGTGAAGAGCAGTATTAACGACACTGCTCTTTTTAATGTTCTTGAACATA
>CAMZCM010000028.1 GCA_947305005.1 uncultured Prevotellaceae bacterium
GATGCGTTCCGCCCTGCGTGGTATGCTGGCCGTTGACGAAGGAATAGTACTCCTCACCATACTGGTTAGCATGAGTGAAAGCAATCTCGATATCCTCACCTTGCAAATGAATGATTGGATAGAGGGCATCGCTGGTCATGCGGTCTTTCAACAAATCTTCCAATCCATGACGCGAGAGAATACGACGACCATTATACATGATAATCAGGCCCGTATTCAGATAAGTATAGTTGCGCAACATGTTCTCTACAATCTCATCATGGAATTGATAGTTGTGGAACATCGTTGCATCGGGCTCAAAATAGATATAGGTGCCGTTCTCATCTTGTGTCGGCTCTGTAATATCGCTCGTCAGCTTACCACATTCAAAGGTCGCCTTGCGTACCTTTCCTTCACGATAGCTATGGACCTCGAAATGAGAACTCAGCGCATTCACGGCCTTCACGCCCACGCCATTCAGTCCGATAGACTTCTTGAAAGCCTTCGAATCAAACTTTCCACTGGTGTTCAGGATGCTGACGGAATCAATCAATTTGCCTTGGGGAATGCCTCGGCCATAGTCACGCACAGAAATGCGATGATTATCTTCGATATTCACCTCAATACGGTCGCCAGCCTTCATTTTGAACTCGTCGATAGAGTTATCAAACACCTCTTTTAGCAAGACATAGATACCATCTTCTGGTGATGCGCCATCGCCCAATCGGCCAATATACATACCTGGGCGCAAACGAATATGCTCAAGACCCGTTAGGGTTCTAATATTATCATCGTCATAAATGACATTCTCTTCAAGAATATTTTTGTTGTCTTCTGCCATTTTCTTGGTTTTAGTTATAGTGATTTCTTGAAACAGCGACGACGCTTATGCTGCTGGTGGTCGAGGTATTTCCACTGACTCTGTACCTGATTGTTGGTTTCCATCTCCACATTGGTCTCGCCCCACTTGAAGCCATACTTCTGATACCAGGGGATGAGATCGTAGAACAACAGGGCATTGGCGCCCTTCTGCTGATATTCGGGAAGGATACCCACCAGCATCATATCAACACACTCGGCCTTATGGAACTTCAGTGCTCGGAGACAGTGCCACCAGCCGAAAGGCCATAGACGACCCCTGCGACACTTCTGCAAAGCTCGCGTCATTGAGGTGATGGAAATGCCCACACCGATGATGTCATGGTTAGGGGTATTTCTATCCTCAATGAGACAGATCAAATTCATGTCGAGCATAGGGAAGTACATCTTCAAATACTCGTCAATCTGCGCTTCCGTCATCTGTGAATAGCCATAGAGATGGCCGAAGGATTTGTTGACCACCTCAAGCACCTTACGACCTATCTGTTCCTTACCAAACACCTGACTGCGCTTGGGGTGCATCGGGTGAAGGTTATAGCGTTTCATGACCAGTTCAGCTATTTTCTGATACTTCTCAGGCACCCCACCCTGTGGTACGATGAGTTTAAACTCCAGATAGTCATTATCTTTCTCCCAACCACCAAGTTGCTCGATATGTTTGGGATAATAGGGGTAATTATAGATCGTGGCCATCGTGCCCAACTGGTCGAAGCCTTCGATGAGCATGCCCTCTGGGTCCATATCAGTAAAACCCAAAGGACCAACGATCTCTGTCATCCCTTTTTGCCGTCCCCACTCTTCGACGGCATTGAAGAGCGCACGGCTCACCTCGAGATCATCGATGAAGTCAGCCCATCCGAAGCGAACGCTCTTACGTTCCCATTTCTCGTTGGCTCGTTTGTTGATGATACCCGCAATGCGACCTACAAGCTTGCCGTCTTTGTAGGCCATGAAATATTCGGCCTCGCAGAACTCAAAGGCAGCATTCTTGTCCTTACTCAGCGTATGGACTTCGTCGCTGTATAAGTTAGGCGCATCGTACTGATTGCCCTTGTACAAATCGTAACGAAAGTCTATGAAGGTCTTCAGACTCTTCTTGTCTGTTACCTTCCTAATCTCTACTGATGACATATCCTTTTGTCTTTAAAGCTTTAAAACGTTGCAAAGATACGAAAAAAGGAAGAGAAAAACAAAATAATTTAGTTTTTTTTCAAATGTTTGGTCTGTCACGAGTTTTGGCAGGCATTATCCACGCTACCCGCCTCCAACAATCGCTCCTGAGCTTCATCATAGCTGAGACCAAGCATATCCTGAAGCATGCGTGTGCCACGATCCACCAGTTTAGCATTCGTCAACTGCATCTTTACCATCCTATTGCCTTCAACGCGACCTAATCTTATCATCAGCGAGGTGGATATCATATTCAGTACCATCTTCTGGGCCGTACCACTCTTCATACGGCTGGAGCCAGTGACGAACTCTGGTCCAACGATGGTCTCTATGGGATATTCTGCTGCTTGTGCCAATGGGGTATGGTGATTGCTGGTAATGCAGCCTGTCAAGAGACCGTTCTTTCTGGCATCTTGGATGGCACCAAGTACGTAAGGTGTTGTGCCAGAAGCCGCGATGCCAAGTACGGCATCATCTGCTGTGGGATGATATTCAAGCAGATCTTCCCAGCCTTGCTCTGGTATATCCTCGGCCTTTTCCACCGCATGGCGTAATGCCTGATCACCACCAGCGATAAGGCCTATGACCCAAGTATCAGGAACGCCAAAAGTAGGAGGTAACTCACTGGCATCCAAGACACCCAGGCGACCACTGGTACCTGCTCCGATATAAAAGAGTCTACCCCCTCGTTTCATCCGCTCCTCAACAGCTTCCACAAAAGGCTGTATCTGTGGGATTGCCAGCCTAACAGCTTCAGCAACCCCAACATCTTCCTCGTTGATATGCTGCAGCAGTTCTGATACCGACATCTGTTCCAGATGATCAAAATGCGAGGGCTGTTCAGTGATTTTATCCTTGAGGTCCATACTCAGAGATTCTTATTCCCAACATTCTAATTCGTGTTCCAACTCAGGGAATTGACTACGATGGAAGACGGGTTCTTTGATACCCTGTTTCTTCTGCTTCCGATAATCGTCGAGCAGACGGAAGGCATAGCGTCCTAAAAACAGAATGGCGATGAGGTTGCAGGCCGTGAGACAGGCCATACAAAGATCACCAAGGCTCCACACGAGTTCGAGCGTAGCCATAGCACCAAACATCACCAACACACCTGCCGAAAAGATACGATAGACGGTAATGACGCGCTGGTTCTGGGTGAGAAAACGGATATTAGCTTCGCCATAATAGTAGTTGCCAATGATACTACTGAAAGCAAAAAGCAGGATGGCGATGGCCACAAATATTGGACCTGCCGCACCTACTTCTGACTGTAAGGCAGACTGCGTAAGAGCGATACCATTCAACTCTGGAGTCTGATAAAGACCGCTGATGAGAATAATAAACGCTGTAGAAGAACAGACCAGCAAGGTATCAGTAAAAACACCTAAGGCCTGAATAAGTCCTTGCTTTACTGGATGAGTGACCGATGCTGTCGCTGCCACGTTAGGTGCACTACCCTCACCTGCTTCATTGGAAAAAAGGCCACGTTTCACGCCTATCATCATCGTTGCCCCGATACCTCCTCCTGCTATCTGTCCTATGCCAAATGCATTGAGTATAATGACCTTGAGAATATGGGGTATTAGCCCGAGGTTCATCACGATAATGACAATTACCATCACGACATAGCTAATGGCCATCACAGGCACCAAGACAGCACTGACCTGAGCAATACGCTGGATGCCACCAAAAACGATAACCAAACCCACTGCTGACAGCACAACACCCACCCACAACGGCGACCAACCGAAAGCTTGTTGCATAGCACTGCAGATGGTGTTTGACTGGATGGAGTTATAGGACAAGCCAAACGTGATGGTAAGCAAAACGGCAAAAAGCACCGACATCCACCGAGAATGCAGACCATACCGAATATAATAGGCAGGACCGCCAATATACGAATCCTTGTGCTTCTTCTTGAATAGCTGTGCCAGTGTTGACTCTACAAAAGCCGTAGCCGAACCTATGAGAGCAATGAGCCACATCCAGAACACAGCTCCTGGACCTCCAATAGCGATGGCTGTAGCCACACCCGCCAGGTTTCCTGTACCCACACGAGTTGCCACACTAACGGCAAAAGCCTGAAATGAAGAAATGTGTTTTCGCTTGTCTTCTATTGGAAACTTCTCCTTAACCTGTTCTTCTATCGTATCAACAGCAGAGTCTGTCAGCAACCGTATCATCTCGCCCACCATACGGAATTGAACAAAGCGAGTGCGCCATGTAAACCACAGTCCACAGCCCACGAGAGCGGCTACTAATATATAGCCCCAAATGGCATCGTTTATAGAAGTTATCAGCTCGTTTAGCTCCATAGATAGATACTAATACCCATAATCATCGCCCACAAGCACCACCGTATGCTTGCCATGCGGGGAGTTACGCAAGAAATGGACGTAATTGCAGATGCTCTCAGGCGAGTTGCAGTTGTGACAGACACCATCTGTCTGACAAGGTGTCTTAATGTCGAAACGGGCTGCATTAATTGGTGAAGCCGTAGAACGAGCACGGGCTAAAGCTGCCTCAACAGTTTGCGCCACCTTGTTCAAGCCTATCACGAAAATGACTTTTTTCGGTCCCCAGGTAATAGCTGCCACACGATTGCCGTTGCCATCGATATTCACGATAACACCGTCTTCGCTGATAGCATTGGCACTCGACAGATAGACATCGGCCGTGAAGGCACGCTCATAGATCTTCACCACTTCCTCGCGGTCTGTCACCACATCACGATCAAGTACCTCGAGTGTTCCCCTGTCTTTCAGTGCCTGAGGGATACCCATATCGCGAATGGTCATAGAACCACCCCACGTCACACTACTCCCATCAGGAATCAGTTCCGATACTTTTTTCACAGCCTCTTCTGCTGTCTTACAATAGAAGGCCTCCATGTTGCGGCGCTTCAGATTCTTAATCATCCGCTCCGCCAATCGTTCGTTTCGTAATTCTTTTGGTGTCATCGACGTTTGTTTTTAGTTTATCGCTGCAAAGATACGAAATTATTATGAATTATGAATGACAAATGATTAATTATTTTGTGTCTTTACCGCCAACATCCCGACCAGACGATCATTTAGTTCACGGGCATCGGACAACAGATTCCAAATACCGTCCTCGGAAAGCACGCCACGCTTGAGATCTTTTGGTAAGAACCCTGCCTCATCGTCGGCGAAGTCTTGCTTCCATTCGTCGCTGCTGTAATACTCATCGAGGGTCTTTATATCCTCCAGCGCTGCCTCATACATATCCAGCGTTGCTGACATCTCCATTACCACTGCAGCCGCCCTCTCCAGCCGCAACTCCATCTGCTTGATTCGTTCTATCTGTTCCATCGTTACCTAATTATCTACACAAGGAAAAACAAACTAACACCTATCACAGAGATAAAGGCGCCCACAACAGCCTTCCACGTAATCTTCTCATGGAAGAGCCAATATGACGGCAAAAGAATGATGATTGGTGTCATCGCCATCAGTGTGGAAGCGATGCCTGCTGCCGTATATTGCACAGCCATCAACGAGAAACCGACTCCGACAAAAGGACCGAAAATGGTAGTAGCCGTAGCAACAGAAAGTCCCTTTTTATCGTGCATCGCCTCACGCAAAAGTCCCATTTCATCGCGATAATACAACAATAGCAAAAAACCTACAATACCGGCTAAACAACGGTAGAAGTTTGCACTGAAGGGTATCGTCCATTCTGGCACGCCTAAATCCGCTAATGTCGCCAAATCATAATGATCCATACCTATTTTGCTCAGCACCAGTCCCACACCTTGACACACGGCTGCGCCAATAGCATAAAGCACCCCGTTCAAGGGCAGTTTCAGTGATACCTTATGGTGCTCGCCTCGTCCGAGTACGGAAATGCTGATACCCAGAAGTGTTACCAGCATCGCCACGATACTCATAGATTTCATCTGCTGACCTAATGTTACCCACGCCATCAGAGCCGCAGACAAAGGGGCGAGCGTCATAAAGAGCTGACCATAACGCGAACCTATTATAATATAACACTGGAAGAGGCAGAAATCACCAATCACATAACCAACAAGTCCTGACAACAACATCCAACCACAAGCATCTCCTGATACACCTATAGGCAACGGGTTACCCGTCACCACACCAAAGAGCACCAGCGAGAAAACCAACGCAAGCGCCATCCTCAACACATTCAGGGTAAGGTTACCCAACCGTTTGCTGCCGAACTCGCTCAACAACGCCGTTGCTGTCCACGAGAACGCCACACCAATCGATATCAGTTCACCTATATAAGCCATAGTTCAATTTTGAATCGTTCTTTATCATATTCACTGTGCAAAGATACAACTTTTCTCAAACAAAAGAACTATTATAGGAAGAAAATCATTATCTTTGCACCAGATTATGAAGAAAATTGGATTGTTACCTCGCATCATCTTCGCCATCCTGATGGGATTGTTGATGGGAAACGTGCTGCCAGAAGGGTGGATACGCATATTTGTGACGTTCAACAATGTGTTTAGTCAATTCTTGGGCTTCCTCATTCCGCTTATCATTATCGGACTGGTGACTCCAGCCATTGCCGACATCGGACGGTCGGCAGGCAAATTGCTGTTGCTGACAGTAGGATTGGCCTATGCTGACACCATCCTAGCGGGACTCTTGGCTTTCTTTACTGGCACTGCTATCTTCCCTGCGCTGATAGATGCGCAGCCGTCGATAACGGTAGAGAATGTACCGAAACTAGAACCCTATTTCCTTTTGGAGATACCACCCATACTCGACGTGATGGCTGCGCTAGTGAGTTCGTTCGTGATAGGTATCGGCATCGCCTATACGGACTCGCCGACGCTGAAAAAAGGCTTCTTTGAGTTTCGCACCATCATCGAAAATACCATTGCGAAAGCCATCATCCCGCTACTGCCGCTTTATATCTTCGGCATTTTCCTCAGTATGACATATGTAGGCGAGGCGTATCATATCATCGTGGTGTTCGGCAAAATCATCTGCATCATCTTCGTGTTGCACATCGTCATCCTCATATACGAGTTCCTCGTTGCCGGCGGATTGGCCCGTAAGAATCCGTTGCGACTGCTGCTGAATATGCTACCGGCCTATATGACAGCCTTGGGCACCTCGTCGAGTGCAGCCACGATTCCAGTCACGTTAAAACAGACGAAGAAGAACGGTGTAAGCGATGAAATCGCCAGTTTCTGTGTGCCCCTCTGCGCCACCATCCATCTTTCTGGCTCGATGATGAAAATCACCTGCTGCGCACTTACCGTCTGTCTCATCGGCGGATTACCCCACGACCTGCCAATCTTTCTCCATTTCATCGTACTTCTGGCCATCTGTATGGTAGCAGCTCCTGGTGTGCCTGGCGGAGCGGTGATGGCGGCATTGGGGCCGATGGCTGGCATTCTCGGCTTCGACCCAGAAGCACAGGCACTGATGATTGCCCTCTACATCGCAATGGACTCGTTCGGCACCGCCTGCAACGTAACTGGCGACGGTGCCCTCGCCGTCATCATCGACAAGCTGCACAAAAGTGACGCCTCACTTTCCTCAAGTGCGGCAGGTCTGCAAGAAGAGGTCGCTGGTTAAGCAAACCAACAGATAATAATCGTATAGAAGCCCTTCTCGGAATCGAGCACAGGCTTCTCGATGGAGTATTTTCCGTTATAATCCCTCATGGAATCCACAGAAATGACTTTTCCTGCTGGTATTTCCTGCTCGACAACAACGTACATACCGCCACAATCCACCACACCAGACTTCAGGAAAGCCTCAAAGAAGCGGTCGGCATCAGCCTTATCGGTGAAATTTAGACTGGCATGGGTCGAGGTGTCCAAACTATATTGGAAATAACAGGCATGATCGCCCTTTGGCTTCAATTCATAGCCAAAATCTGTCTTTTTTCCTTTCTCCATATCTCGTCCGTAGACGGTGTCATCAGTACCTACGTCGCCGTCTTCGCCAGCTTCTTCATATTCGTAAAGATAGGTCAGCCCGCATTTCTCAGCGTGCTTGGTATCAATTGAATCGAGGAAAGCCCTGAAATCCTCAATAGAAAACAACAAGGTGTCGGACATTTCTGCGGAAACCGGAATGGAATCCTGTGCTGCAACTTCCAAAGAATCAGTATCAACCTCATCCTTTTGCTGCACTTCCTTATTTGCTTGTTTGCAGCTGCATAGCAGCAACGCTGTCAAACTGATAAACCATAAACTTTTCTTCATAATCGTTCCTTTCATTCGTCGGTTTATTTATTCAGGATTTGCTCGGCATGCTCCTTGGTTTTTACTTGTTTGCCTGCGAAGATCTGTTCGATGATGCCCTCCTCGTTAATGATAAAGGTGGTGCGGATGGTGCCCATCGTCTTCTTGCCGTACATCACCTTCTCACCCCAAGCACCCATCGCTTCCATCAGTGTCTTATCGACATCAGCAATCAATGGGAACGGCAACTCGTGCTTCTCCTTAAATTTCACATGTGAGGCGGCTGAATCCTTGCTCACTCCAACTACTTCATAACCAGCTCCTTGCAATTCACCATAATGGTCTCTCAAACTGCAAGCCTCAGCCGTACATCCACTGGTATTGTCCTTCGGATAGAAATACAATACCAACTTACGTCCTTTATAATCACTCAGACGGATATCCCGTCCCTGTTCATCCTTGCCCAGAATCTCGGGCGCCTTGTCTCCAATGTTCATTGTCGTTATATTTTTATTTCTCCCAAATACTTTCCCGTCAAAAAGAGTGCCGCAGTTTTTTCTACGGCGCTCTTATAATATATTAAGGTGTAATCCTTAAACAGTCAGCTTGGCCTTACTTCAAAGAACACATTAGCCGATAAACGCTAATATGGCATTGGCAACCTCTTCCTCGGTCTTGCTGCCATCCATTTTAATAACCAAATCGTAGTTACGAGTGTCGTAACGCGAGGTATGGGCGTTGTTCTTCATATACTCCTCTCGTGTCTCGTCCACCTCTTTGATAACCTTCTTTGCCTCCTTCTCGCTAAGTCCCTGCTTAGCCATGACACGCTGTACGCGATGCTCCATAGAGGCCTGAATGAGTATGCTCATGTGGTTGGGATTGTCGTTCATAGCGAAGAAGGCCGAACGACCGGCAATAACACACGACTCCTCGCTTGCAATGTTTTGCAGGATTTCTCTTTCAGCCTTTAACACGGCCTCGGAGGTGATATAGCGATTATTCTCCTCGTCGTAATATTCGGAAGAGTTGGCTGCTCCTTCTCCCAGAGCCAACACGCGTTTAATTTCTTCCCACCAGCTCCGGTTATTGCCTTTCAGCTTTTCTATCTCAGTATGTGAGAGATCGAACTTCTCTTCCAAAGCTTTGGTAAGCGCCTTATCGTAATATGGCACACCCAACTTTTCAGCTAAGATGCGCCCAACGGTGCGACCACCGCTGCCCAACTCACGATTAATAGTGATGACAAATTTCTCGTTTTTGTTCATAATATTTATAATTTCTCCTTATTTAGTTATAAATAAAGGTAATGGGGACATAGAGTCCCCACTACCATATAACAGTTTTAGTCTGCAAGCTTAGCCTTGATCATCTCGCGGTTCAGGCGGGCGATGTTGGCGATAGTCTCGTTCTTCGGGCAAACAGCCTCGCAGGCGCGAGTGTTGGTGCAGTTACCGAAGCCGAGTTCGTCCATCTTGGCAATCATGTTCTTCACACGACGGGCAGCCTCTACACGGCCCT
>CAMZCM010000029.1 GCA_947305005.1 uncultured Prevotellaceae bacterium
CTGGTAATCCTCAGGCATTACCTCGTCTTTCTTCTTCTTCATTTGCTCTGCTAATAGTGTTACATTTAAATATATGATATGACGGCATGGTTGCTGCCGATGCAGCCTTTCTCCTCGCCTACAGCCATGAAGACCTTCAGACGGGGACATTCCTCCAGACAGCGCAGGCAGACCCAGATGCCGTTCTTATCATCGGCACCTAAGCCCTCGCGCAGCTGATTTTTTTCGCTCCAACCGTAGAGTGTGCCGTCCTCCTCATTGACACAGAAGTCATCGCTATGAAGCTCCTGTACTTGGTCAAGATGACAAACAAGTGTTGGATAACCCTTTAGTTCTTTGTCTTTAACCTTTAACTCTTCACCTTTAACCTTTAACCACATATAAGTTGCCCCAGCTGTCGATCTGCACCTCAGCTTCGGGCACATGCTGACGGATATATTCGCGGATGAAGCAAATCATCGGCCATTCCCTATAAAAAGGGGAATGAATGCAGTAGAGCTGTTTAAGCAAGTCCATATCCAAATCCGGTCTCTTTGAAGTCTTTCACATCATCGGGTTGTATGCCTCGTCCTCCGTCTAACTGCTGGCTGATGACCGAAGCTATACGATAGGCTATGGCCAACTTGCGGTCGTTGAAATTCACCAGTTCTGATGACGGGCGGAGCACGAAGACGTTCACTTCGGCAATGTCGTTGCGGATGGTATAGCCCAGGTTCTTCTTCAACAACGGATAGCGTGGTGAAGCAATGACGCTACGTAAGCCGAAGTCGGTCTTCATGGCAGCATCGAACTGTTCGAAGAGATGCTGATAGGCCTCCATATCATTGATGGTAGTATTCGCTCCACTCTTCTGGGAATAGGCGAAATGGAAGTCGGTCTGGTTCTCCTTCGTCTTCAGATGCTCCGTAATGATGATAACCCAAGAAGCCTCGTCCTGACCTCCCCCCGAAGGGGAGGAAATAGCGCATCGCAAATCGTCAAGGAAATCATCGCGGCGCGCCTGCTTCTCTTTCAATATCTCGATAGCCTCCTTGTCTCTCTTCTCATCATAGGCTGAGAGTGTTTTCTTGTCGTAGAGCGGCTTTTCAGAGAGGTTGTAGAACGAATCCAGTTCGTCCGTATCGACTTCCAACTCCTTACTAAGATAGTTGAAACCACCCATCTTGGCCAGATAGTAGGTGAACCAGCCCATGCCCACCTCATCGAAACTGCCGGTGCTGACAATTGTCACCTTCGAGCCTCGGTTAACAAAGCAACCATAACTGCGGTTCAGCGGGAAATGCTCGACGACAAAGCGGTCCTCGGCATCATCCTCGTCGCTATGGGCATCAGCAAGGTTCTTCAGCCGGAACTCAGGGAACTTGTTGCAGGTATCGATGATGTCATTCATATCCATCCCCTGGCGGGTCTGCATCTTGGCCACCTTGACGCGTTGTGGCACGATGTTAAGTGCCTTCATGGCCTCACCGCCACCGTCAGGCAATGCGCTCAGATACTCGCGCAACCCTTTGTTGGCTGAGCGACGGAAGGCCTTCTGCATACGGCGGCGAAAGCTATTCAGTTCGTCTTCGCGCTTCTCCTCGTCCATCGCATCCGTCAGTCCGGAGCCGATGAGACCGGCAGGAACGGCGAAGATAGCCACCCCCATGATACCCACCAATGTACCGATAAACTTGCCGATGGGCGACATCAAGGGATCATCAACCACCTTGCCTGGGTCGCCGAGATATTTCTCGTATGGCCAGATAAAGGCATCCCAGAATCCGAAATCGGGATTCACCCGGCTTTCAGCCAGATACAGAATGACTGTCAGTACACAGGTTATGGCTACCAGAAAAATGCCAGACACGAAAATCTGGCGTCGCGTATTCATAAACGCTGTCTTGAAAAGACGTATTCCTTCTTTTATCATAATGCCTTATTTGTTCTCCATTTCTTTCTTCTCCAAATCTGTCAGGTCACCTTTGCCATTCATCTCTTCTACGTAAGCATCCAGCTTAGCAATCTTGGCTTTGATTTCAGCCTCTCTCACTTCCTTACTTTTCTGTTCCATATCAGTCATATTATTATGTAACTGCAAATATAGTCATTTTTCATTAAAAATTCAATAAACAGAGGCGATTTCCTTCTGTTTAACATAAATAAAAGGGGGCAACGAATTTTAGCAGAAAAGTTACTATATTTGCAACTTGAAAGCAGATAACCGAGAACAACTAATATGAACCTCGCGATGTATAGGCGAATCGTACTAGCTTATGGAAGAAATGAAACAACAAAGTGTTGAGCTTTGCGGACAAATCAAGTCACAGATGAATGAACTTGGAACCAACAGGTTTATCCTTAGTAATGCTCTGGATTTAGATCTTGGTGATGGCAATGTCCATTTTGAAGGCGAAGCATTTAATGATTATTATGGTGACATCATCCCTGAAATCAGATTATACTACATCGCTGGCAATCGAGGTTACGACTCTTTTGCCATCGTATATGGCATTAGTGTAGAAGCAGGCGAACTCATATTCCATGTAATTGAAGGAACCGAAGGGGATGATGGTACACAGTACTCTGATTCTACAAACATTTACAACTTGGATCAACTTTTCAGCGAGATGCGGGATTATCAAGAGTTTGATACTGTCAGTATGTTGACATTCTATCTCAAACTGCTTCAAGGTAATTTGTTGTATGAAGAGGTGAAGTTCACGGTTGATTGATGATTATGAGATGCTCATTGTAGATCAATTATCGTCAATTCAATTGTGCCCGCCGAGAAGAAAGCGAAGAAGAAATAGTCCCATTCAATCTCTTCGGAAGGGGCTGTAATCAATCCCGCCGCATGATGCCATCGATGCACCGTGCGGCGGGAGTCTTGTTAATCTTGATTCAATTTACTTCTACCGTCAGGTTCTCGAAACTTTGGCGCAGGGCGAAGAGCAACGGGTTGCCTTCGTTGGACTCTACATGCAGTTTGAGACATTCGGCCGACGGCTGCTCCATGCGGATGATATTGCCGCGATAATCGCTGCTGCCCACCAACAGGCGCATCACTGCCTGCAAGGGAACAAAGAGTCCCAGCTCATTACTGGGTGTTCCGAACTGCTGACAGAGGTCGCCTATCATCCGCTTCACAGCAGCGAGCGTGTCGGCATTGCCCGTAAGTGTATAGTCATATTCGCAGGGGGCATCATCACCTTCGGGGTTGAAAGTGTCACCCGTCATTTCACAATACTTCCGTGCGAGGTCATAGTTCCTGTAGATGCCGTTGCGTTCGTCGCCATAGCGGTAGGCCTCAGCCAGTTCGCTCTGCGCATCGCTGTCGTCGGCCTCGTCGGCCAGATGATGCAGCAGCACGGAATAGTCGAGCGTGGTGCAGCACTTCAGGGTATTCCATACGCGGTAAAGCACGCTGCGGTCAGTGTTTTGCCACTGCTGGCACAACAGGGTGTAAAGCCGCAAAGACGCTGTCTTGCCACCGGGGAAGAGCGTTTCACCTTCCATCTTCTCCGCATGGATGAACGTGAAGGGTTCCCCCGTGTCCTCGTCGGTGTATTCCTCGGCACGGGTGCTATAACTGTTCTCCATGCCCACCAAAATTAGGGTAATGGCCCTGACATCTTTCTCTTCCTCAGCCCAGCGTCGCAACCACTGCTCATCGCTTGGCTTCAGCTGGCTGAACATGCGCTCAAAATCGTCACTCCAGAAAATCTGGTCGATGAATGCGCTCTGGTTATTTTCGTTCATTCCCATATCAATCGTCAATCCACCACGGGGAATACTAGGACTGATTTCAAACATATTCTCTGCCATAAGTCTGTTAACGATTGCCTGTACATCGTGAGGTTTTAAT
Organism: uncultured Prevotellaceae bacterium; assembly: GCA_947305005.1. Classification (GTDB taxonomy): domain Bacteria; phylum Bacteroidota; class Bacteroidia; order Bacteroidales; family Bacteroidaceae; genus Physcousia. The sequence goes on from CAMZCM010000029.1 coordinate 3,848, forward strand.
AATGTTATACTTTCTCCCACCCCTTCTTTACGTTGTCGGCTATTTCGGCAGTGAGGAGGTCGCGGATTTGCTGTTCATCGTTTGAGTAGAGCATGTCACGCTTAATCATCTCCTTGCGGGCTGAGCTATAGTCGGTATGATAGATAATGTAGGCGGGATAGCGGCCACTCTGCTCCTTGTTGGTCTTCCAAAGCAGGAACTTGTGGAGCATGACTTTTGCGCCCGACACCTTTTTATAGACATGACGCTCGAGGAGTTCGCTTTTCTCCAACTGGGCACTGCCACCCTCGGGTTCCTCAAAGGGACAGATGTCGGTGAGCTGCGAGATGCGCACGTCGGACTCTGTGGGCTGCTTGTCGGTACGCTCTCGCTCAAGGGTGATGCCAAGGGCAGACACGCCGGGGGTTGTCCCTTCCATGAGCCAGCCGGCCTCCTGGTCATACTTCAGCAATGGGTTCATCTTGATCTTATCGTCGTTGCCACGAGCCACGAGTTCCAGCACGCTGATCTCGAACACCAATTCGGGCTTCACCATCTGGTAGGCAATGCCGCGTGAGTCGGAGAGCACATACTGCGACTCCACATGCTTTTCGCCCAATCGTTTGGCTATATCGGCGCGTTCCTCGTCTTTCAAACCCGTTGAGCCTAAGACAAACATCTGGAAGAGTTCGTCTGGGCGGCGCACGGCAAACATCAAGTCGCGGATACCACGCTCAGCTGTGGTATAACCAATGACTGCTGCATCGATGGTGTGGCGAGTCTTCACCTTCCAGACAATGGGGGCTTCGGAGTGAACCACCAGTCCTTCGGCGCCCTCACCTTCAACCCATTCTTCGTAAATCTGCTGCACCTCATCGTTAGAGGATGCATTGCGCATCTGAACAGGAGATACTAATTGACCATTGACCATTGACGATTGACCATTAAACAAGCTGCAGAGCTTGTTATGCGTGTCGGCATAATGCTCGGCCTTCCATGCTTCCCCATCGAGTTCGATGATGTCGAAAGGAGCTAATGCCAGCTGGTCGCGCTTGGCATCATCAGCCAATGCAGCCTGCACATCACCACAACGGGGCCTTCCCCCTTCGCGTGGCAGATAGAGTTCTGCAGCGATAATAGCCTGCTTCAGGCCTGCTGCCTTCACCGCCTCGGCAAAGGCATCAAGGCATTTCAGTTTCTCTGCCTTTTGCTTGCCGTTAGCATTAAGTATAAGCACCTGCCCGTCGACAAAGAACACCACTTGCATGTGTCCGTCGATCTTACGGGTCACAGCAAAACGCTGTCCGTCAATTCGCTGTTTCAGTTTTGCGCCTTCCACCAGCACAAACTTCCCTGCTACATTCTTCTTGTAGTCAATGGCTGTCTGTATATATTTCTGATCCATCATATTGTTCTCTATTTTTTCTTTTCTGCAGGAATCACCTTAAGAAGTTTTATCAACTCTACTGGTTCCCAGTCTCTGCCTGGACGTGCCCAATCATAATCTGTCTTGATCCTGTTCACCTTCCACAAAAAATTCTGTTGGAAAACATCTTTTTTTTCTTCAGGAATATTGATTCTCTTAAGCGATTTGCATAAGTTGAAAGCAGAGTCTGCAATGGCCTTGACGCCAGAGCCGAAAGTGACAGTCTCCAACGATTCACAATCTTCACAAAACTGACTTGGAATTTTGAGAGAGCCCATTATGGAAATACTTTTCAGCGAGTGACAATCGATAAAAGCCATGTTGTCAACCTTTTTCACACTCTTAGGAATAATAACCTCTATGAGTCCTGTGCCAGCGAAAGCCAATCTGCCAATAGTTTTCACCGATTTAGGGAAGACAATACTTGTCAGTCCTGTGCATGCCTTAAACGCCCCCTCGCCAATCTCAGTCACGCTGTTGGGAATCGTGACGGAGGTCAGGCCGCTGCAACTCTCGAAAGCATAGCTTCCTATGCTCGTCACACTATTGAGAATCGTGATGGAGGTCAGGCCGCTGCAACCAGCGAAAGTCCCAAATTCTATACTCGTCACGCCATTGGGAATTCTGATGGATGTCAGGCCACTGCAACCTCTGAATGTATCTTCTCCAATGCTTGTTACAGAACTTCCTATTGTTACAGTGGTCAGGCTGCTGCAATTTAGAAAAGCACGGTCTTCTATACTCGTCACGCTGTTGCCAATCGTGACGGAGGTCAGGCCGCTGCAACCATAGAAAGCACGCTCTCCTATGCTCGTCACAGTGTCTGGAATGGTGATGCTGGTCAGTTCAGCACACTCCTGAAATGCAAATTCCTCAATTTGGGTCGTTCCTTCTGGTATGATTCCCACTCCATCCTTTATTTCATATTTTGCCATGGGTCAGTTCACGATTGCCTGTACATCGTGAGGTTTTATGATGATTTACAATTCTCCTATTTCTTAGCCTTCTCTGCTGGAAGTTCTACAATGAGGCCGTGCATTTCCTCTGGTAGGCGTTTCTTGTAATAGTTAGCTTTCTTAGCAGGGACATTGATGGTCTTTAGGCCCGTGCAGCCATCGAACACATCGGCTTCGATTTTCTTGATGCCAGCACCAAGAGTGACAGTCTCCAAAGACGTACAATCCATAAAAAGTCCTTTATCCAATTTACTAACGGCTCCCAAAACGGAAGCAGTCTTCAACGCTGCACATTCATAGAAGACGTGCTCTCCTATCTTTGTCACAGAAGCGGGAATACAAATATCGGTCAGGCCAGTACAGCCAGAGAAGGCAGAATTTCCTATCTTTGTCACAGAAGCGGGAATACAAATATCGGTCAGGCCAGTACAGCCAGAGAAGGCAGAATTTTCTATCTCCGTCACAGACTCGGCTATGGAAAAATCTTTCAATCCGCTACATTCACTGAAAGCATATCCCCCAATTATCGTTACTGAACTTCCTATGGTAACGTTGCTCAAATTCGTACACTTAGCAAACGTCCTATAATCAATTTTTTCTATAGAATTTCCAATGACAACATTTTTTAAGTTTGTGCAGTCCTCGAACGCTCTATCTCCAAGTTCTTTTACCGAATCAGGTAAGACAATACTCGTCAGGCCCGTGCAGCCAAAGAAGGCACTGCTTCCAATCTCCTTCACCGAGCCGGGGATGTCGATGCTTGTCAGTCTTGTGCAGTACTGGAAGGAGTCCGCGGCTATGCTTGTCACTGATTCGGGGATGACGATGTTCGTCAGGCCAGTACAGCGATAGAAGGCTGAATGTTGTATCTCCGTCACCGAGTCGGGGATGACAATGCTCGTCAGACCTGTGCAACCATCGAATGCATATAAACCTATCTTAGTCACTGAACTTGGAATAACAATGCTCGTCAAGGTTGTGCAGTCTTGAAAAGCACTTTCATTAATTTCCGTTACTGAGTTGGGAATGGCAGTTTTGGAACAGCCAGTTATCAACTTGTTTGTATTCGTTTCAATGATGGCATTGCAGTTGTCACGCGAGTCGTATATCTTGTTACCTTCAGCCACTGTTATACTTGTCAAAGCCGTACAGCCATTGAAGGAGTCACGTGCTATGCTTATCACTGATTCGGGGATTACAATGCTCGTCAGACCTGTACAGCCATTGAAGGAGTCACGTGCTATGCTTATCACTGATTCGGGGATTACAATGCTCGTCAGACCTGTGCAACCATAGAAGGCCTTACTCCTAATCTCCGTTACAGTGTTAGGGATAACAGTGGTAGCACAACCTAACAACATCGCATTGTCCTCCGTGTCAATGATAGCGTTACATCCTTCGCGTGAATCAAACTTTTTATTGCCTTCCGAAACTTTGATACTGGACAGCGATGTGCAACCTTCGAAGGCTCTCACATCAAGATCTTCTAAAGCATCAGGGATAACGATGTCTATCAAACTGCTGCAATCCTTGAAAGCATCGAAGGTCAGTTTTCTCAGCGCTTGTGGCAAGCGGATGCTTTTCAGTGAGGTGCATCTTTGAAAGGCACAGCTTTCAATCTCCGTCACCGAGTCGGGGATGATGATGCTCGTCAGGCCCGTGCAACCATTGAAGACATCGTTTCCTATTTTCGTCACCGAGTCAGGGATGACGATGCTCGTCAGGCCAGTGCAGCCATTGAAGGCACTCCATCCAATTTCCGTCACCGAGTCGGGGATGACGATGCCCGTCAGGCCCGTGCAACCATTGAAGACATAGTCTCCTATTTTCGTCACCGAGTCAGGGATGACGATGCTCGTCAGGCCAGTGCAGCCATAGAAGGCCCCCTCCCCAATTCCCGTCACCGAGTCGGGGATGACAACTCTGGTCAATTCAGTACTGTGATGAAAAGCCCAAGATTCTATATTTTTTGTTCCTTCGGGAATGATTCCCACTCCGTCTTTGATTTCATATTTTGCCATAGGTCAGTTGTCGATTACCTATACATCGCGAGGTTTTATGTTATTGTTCAATTGATTTCAATTCCATATTTGTCAGGCGCAGGATAAGGGCGTACTTGTCACCATCGACGCGGCCTTCGAGGAAAGCGCGGTAGGGAGTGCCACCGTTGGCCATCACCAGCGGCTCGTTGCCTTTCTGTCCACCGCCCACGAGCATCATGGCATCGGCATCGGCCAGTTTCTTCGCCATGTCAAAGAGGAAGTCATAGGTCAGGCCGTTGACGTGCTGCACCTGATAGCTCTTCTTGAACATGAACATCCGCATGGCCTTCTGACGGGGGATAAGCTTGCCTGTCCAGCGCAGGGGCAGGCCGTCGAGGGCGATATTGGCTGTGGTGGTCTGCTCGGGGCGTACTTCTTTCTCTGTGCCGTCGGCCAGGAAGACATGCTCGGAGAGCGTCACGCCATAGGCCACTTTCTGGGCAGGCGTCACAAACACCTTCTTCAGTCCCTCGACCTTCAGGCCGAACTGCTCCATGTCCACTTCGGGGTCGCCGGCGATGAGGGCATCAGCCAGACCTTCGCCATACTGTGCGAGCAGGGCGGCATCGGTTGTCTTCATCGTGGCGCGTACTCGCCGTTCGTTCACACTCTTCTTGCCGTCAGCCGTCTTATAAACGGGCGTCGGGCGATGAAACGTAGTGCCGAAAGCCACCTCGGCATCACGCTTCGCATCGTTGGATAGATTTATCTTTCGCATATATGTGAATTCGTTTGATTCGTGAAATTCGTTGTTTAGAACATACTGAAGTCAAGTTCATCGATTTCTTCCTCCACAGGCTCCTCTGTGTCGTCGATGGTCGTCTCTTCGGCTAATGACACGAGGGGAAACTCCTGCTTGTCGCCAGCAAAGAGGAACAGACCGCCGGGGGTGTTGACAAGGTAGGCATCGTTGTGGTTCGTGCCGCCACGATAGCTGAAGTCAAACTTGTAGATATCATCGCCCACAGCTGTGGCTAAATCGGGATTGACCAACTGATAGACCGACTCCCAGTCGTTGTCGAGGAACTCTTCGGCTGTTGCCTTTATCTTCAATTCAATAGGAGCCTCAAACGACGAGGGCAGGGTGGGGAGCACCTTGCTGCCTTCCTCATCGTAGGCGATGAGTTCGCTCTTTTCAATCCAACGCCCTTCTTCGTTTACGACAGCCTGCTTCAAACCACCAGATGGAATGATGAGTGCATCGTCGGGCGACAGGTAGGCCGAACCGCACACATCGCCATTCTTGTCGGTGGCAACGGTGTCTGTCCAACCGTAAATCTTCTTTCTCTCCAGTTTCACTGGTGTAGCATTATATTCCGCTCCGGAAAGCTTAAAAATAAGTTCTTTTGCCATTATGTAGATAGTTTTAGGTGTAATTACTGCACAAATATAGTCATTTTAATCGTAATATTTGATTGTGCTGCGTTTTTTTTCGTCATTTTTTCTTTTACCTGTGTGTATGCGTAGGC
>CAMZCM010000030.1 GCA_947305005.1 uncultured Prevotellaceae bacterium
ACCCTGGACCCATTGATTAAGAGTCAATTGCTCTACCAACTGAGCTAAGGACGCAACAAAATTTGAGAACCATTCAGGACTTCAAGAAGCCCTTTTGGGTTTTGCGGGTGCAAAGGTAGTGTGTTTTCGCGAAACAGCCAAACTTTTCGCCCGAAAAAATCTCTATTTAATAATATCAAGTTGCTTGAAGACACTTGTCAGTGCATCTACTGCTTCATCGACCTGCTCCTTCGTATGGGTAGCCATCAAAGCGACACGCACTAACGTATCTTGAGGAGCACATGCTGGAGGTATCACAGGATTGATGAATACTCCTGCATCGAAGGCAAGTTTTGTAACAGCAAATGTCTTATCCACATCACGCACATAAAGCGGGATGATAGGACTCTCAGTATCGCCTATCTCAAAGCCAGCATCACGGAAGCGCTTCAAAGCGTAGTTCGTAACATCCCACAACTTCTGGATACGCTCAGGCTCATTCTGAATGATGTGAAGAGCTTCGCGCGCTGCAGCAGTAGCAGCAGGAGTACAAGAAGCGGAGAAGATATAAGTACGGGTCGTATGACGCAGGTAGTTGATAATGGAACTATCTGCAGCAATAAAGCCACCGATGCTGGCCAGACTCTTGGAGAAGGTACCCATGATGAGGTCCACTTCATCTGTCAGTCCGAAATAGTCGCAAACGCCACGTCCTTGCTTACCGAAGACACCTAAGCCATGAGCCTCATCTACCATGATGGCAGTACCAGGATATTTCTTCTTCAGGGCCACGATCTCAGGCAGTTTGCAAAGGTCGCCTTCCATGGAGAACACACCATCAACGACGATGAGCTTGACGACATCTGCCGGACATTTCTGGAGCAGTTTCTCCAGTTCTTCCATATCATTATGCTTGTACTTCAAGCAGCGTGAGAAGCTACTTCTCACACCATCTACGATACTGGCATGATCGCGATCATCACAAATGATATAGTCATGACGGTCTGTCAGCACACCCAGCACACCGCTATTCACGGTAAAGCCCGTAGCAAAGCACATCGTCTCATCCTTGCCTACAAATGCAGCAAGTTCTTTTTCCAATTGGACGTGTAAATCCAAAGTTCCATTAAGGAAGCGTGAACCGGCACAGCCACTGCCGTATTTTTTCATGGCATCAATGCCAGCCTGTATGACACGCTCATCACCTGTTAAACCTGTGTAAGCGTTTGAGCCAAACATTAATACGCGATGCCCTTCCATGATGACCTCTGTACCTTGTTTACCTTCTATCTCGCGAAAATAGGGGTAAATACCTAAAGCTTTATACTTCTGTGGGCGGTCATATTTGGCCAGTCTTTCTTGTAGTAGTCCCATATATATTTATAGGTATATTTTCAAAAACGCGGCAAAGGTAATCAAAATAATCCATACTTTATGCACATTTTTGATGAAAATGTATAATTTACGCTACTTTTCGTATCTCAATCGTGATGGATACAAGTTTTTTAGCTACTTTTGCACATTCTTTATAAATATTACATGAACAAGACGAGACTACTATTCATCTCCAATCCGATTTCAGGAACACGCGACAAGCGTCCCATCATACAATCACTGCCTCATTTCCTGAACAGCGAACAATTTGAATGGGAAGTAGCGTGGACCGATCACCGTGGACACGCAGCAGAGTTGGCTCATAATGCCATTGAAACCGGTATTGACGTTTGCGTTGCCATCGGCGGCGATGGTACCGTCAATGAAGTCGCCCGTTCCCTACGTCATTCACAGACGGCATTGGCGATTATCCCCATGGGTAGCGGCAATGGATTAGCACGCCATTTACAGATTCCAATGGACCCTGATGGCGCGTTGCGCGTACTGGCACGTTGCGATATCAAGGAATTAGATTACGGTCTCATTAATGATATCCCGTTCTTTTGCACCTGCGGTATGGGATTCGATGCTTTCATTAGTGAAAAGTTTGCAGGCAGCGGCAAACGAGGCATACAGACATATATTGAAAATGTTTTCCGTGGAGGTCTTTCCTACACACCCGAAACATACGAAATCGATATTGAAGGACAAAAAGAGCATTATCGCGCTTTCCTCATTGCTTGCGGCAATGCTTCACAATACGGCAACAATTTTTACATTGCTCCACAGGCATCCATGAGCGATGGTCTTTTAGACGTCACCATCATCGAGCCTTTAAAAGCTATTGACGCCCCTCAATTAGTGATGCAGGCGATCAACAAGACCCTTGATACCAACTCACACGTACGAACCATTCAATGCACCTCGTTACACATCCATCGCGAACAGCCTGGGGTGATTCACTATGACGGTGAACCCGCTGAAGCTGGCACTGATATTGATGTTCGTTTGGTACCGAAAGGTTTACGTGTTGTTGTAAATGCTGAAGCCAATAAGAGCACGATGCCTATTCTCAAGGACATACAGGATATCTACGACCAAATAACCGGAGATATCAAGGCCCAGCAGCGTAAAATCTTTGCGATTAATAAAAATCTCTTCGATCGCATCCTCCAACGCAATCGTTGATGCAACTCACAGACTTCCTTCCCACGACCCGTAAGGAAATGAATCTTCGCGGTTGGGAGCAGGCAGACGTTATCCTACTCTCAGCTGATGCATACGTGGATCATCCTTCCTTTGGCGCGGCGGTCATCGGACGTCTATTAGAAGCGGAGGGATTGCGCGTAGCGATCATTCCGCAACCCGACTGGCACGGAGATTATCGTGACTTTAAGAAACTGGGCCGTCCGCGCTTATGGTTTGGTGTAGCACCTGGCTGTATGGATTCGATGGTGAACAAATATACAGCCGCACGACGCCTCAGATCTGAAGACGCATACAGTCCCGATGGACGTCATGACTTGCGTCCTGAGTACCCCACCATCGTCTATACCCGTATCTGCAAAGAGCTGTTCCCGGACTGTCCGGTCATCCTCGGTGGCATCGAGGCCTCCTTGCGACGCCTTGCACATTACGACTATTGGCAAGACCGTTTACGTCCCAGTATCCTCCTTGACAGCGGTGCTGATGCGATTACCTACGGCATGGGTGAGCAGCCCACTCTCGAACTCGTTCAACGTTCCCTCAACCTTCTTGACTGTGGTCATCCCGACCTTGCCTATGATGAAGAAGGAAATGCTCTCCTTACCTCAGCTGCTATCCGCGAAGTGCTTGGTGACTTACCACAAACCGTACTCGCCTACCCTTCTGAATCCCAGATTCCCAACGGCATCACGAAGGAGGACATCGTCCTGCATCCTTTCGAGGAGTGCTTGCATGAGCCACGTCACCACGCCGAGAACTTTCGCCATATCGAAGAACAGAGTAACCGCTTGGAAGCCCAGCGCCTCATCCAACAGGCAGGTACGCAATGGGTGGTCGTTAACCCGCCTTTTCCACCGATGACCACAGAGCAACTCGACCATTCCTTCGACCTGCCTTATACACGCCTGCCACATCCCAAATACAACGGCAAGCGCATCCCAGCGTACGAAATGATACGTTTCTCCGTGAATCTGCATCGAGGATGTTTTGGAGGCTGTGCATTCTGCACCATCTCTGCCCATCAGGGAAAGTTTGTTATGACGCGTTCTAAGGAAAGTATCCTTCGCGAGGTAAAGGCCATCACACAGATGCCTGAGTTCCGTGGCAACCTGTCCGACCTCGGTGGACCTTCAGCAAATATGTATGGCATGAAAGGCAAGAACCGACAGGCATGTCAGAAGTGCCGTCGTCCATCATGTATCCATCCTGCCATTTGTCCGAACCTCAACGGCGACCATCGTCCCTTACTCGACATCTATCGCGCTGTGGATGCGATACCCGGCATCAAGCATACCTATATCGGCAGTGGTGTCCGATATGACCTGCTCCTCCACGACTGGAAAGACGAAGCGCTCAATCGTGCATGCCGAGACTACACACGCGAGCTCATCACTCGTCACGTGAGCGGACGTTTGAAAGTAGCGCCGGAGCACACGTCCGACCGAGTGCTGGCCCTCATGCGCAAGCCCTCTTTCCGTCTGTTCTACGATTTTAAAAAGCAATTCGACCAGATCAATCGGGATTGTGGCCTTCGCCAACAGCTCATCCCTTACTTCATCAGTTCCCATCCCGGATGCCACGAAGAGGATATGGCCGACCTCGCTCAGCAGACGCGCCACCTGGGCTTCCGTCTGGAACAGGTGCAGGACTTCACACCTACCCCCATGACCACAGCTACGACCATGTACGCCACAGGCTACGACCCCAACACCCTACAACCGGTCTTTGTCGCTCGTACGCCTGCCGAGAAGGAAGCCCAGCGCCGCTATTTCTTCTGGTACAAAGAAGAGAAAACGAACTTTCTTACCCAAGGAAATAAACCTAACCGCACTTTCCCTGTCAAAAAGAAAAATAACAAGAAATAAAATTGCTAAGATGAAAAAGATCTCTTTCCTTATGCTGACTGCATTCATGCTCAGCCTCAGTACAGCTGTCTTTGCTGGAGCAAAGATGGACAAACGCCACGCTTACACGCTGAAGAACTTGAAGCTCGACAAGAAGACTCAAGCCCAGTTTAGCCCAATCCTCATGCAGTATCTCCAAGATAAGAAAGAGGCTAACAAGAAATATGACGACCTCAAGGAGAAGTACAAGAGTGCAGAAAAGGCTGGAACACTGACTGACTCACAGGCCACCCAGCTCCTTGATGCCAAATTTGAGTGTGCAGCTAAAGAATTGGAGGTAAAGAAACGTTATTACGCTGAATTCCTGAAAATCCTTAAACCCAAGAAAGTATATTATGCCTTCGACCTTGCGAATGATAAAATGGCAAAAATTGATGGTAAGGATTAACCTTTAGCGAATGGCATAAAAAACAAATCACATATTCATCTGCCTACTGTCGGATTCAACGATAGTAGGCAGATTTTTTGACGTGCCCATCAGGATAACGAATCAACAGGAATCCGTAATGGTTGGAAGGGACCCGTTGTCCTAAGGCATTGAAGTATGAGGGTATAGACGTACTCGTCTTTTTCGTCTCCTGTACGCCATCCGCGCTAATCGTGAACTCACCCATCCGAAAAGCAGATCCCTCAAGACGCGCATTCACGCGTTGCACACCCCATGTGTAGTGTCCTGCAGGCAGTGTCATCACGGTCTCCAGCGCCGTACCACAATTGCCGTGATCCTGTACTTTCCTGATGCCAGACCTTTCCTCGTCTATATATGCACGTACGTTGCCATAAAGACGTCCCTGATCGTCACGCACAAAAAGTTCATAGGTCTGATTCTTCAAGCCACGCGTCCAAGACAGATGCACCTTGTTGCCTTCCACCACACTCGTCATCTGTGCAGGGGGCTGCAGTTTGGATGATTTCTTATTGGGATTCAAGGTGACGGACAGCAGACGGCCCGTGGAAAAGGGAAAGAGATGCTCATCCGAGGTCGTGCCTGATGTCAGCAAATCAGCCAATCCGTCTCCATTCCAATCCATAAAAGCCGTGGTGGCCTTGACACCCGCTCCATAGCGATATTTACGGCGAAGAGAGCCTGTGGAAGTACCTAACCAAATAGCGCCCGTTACAGCAGGAAGCAGGATGCTCTCTCCCTGATAAAAGAAGTCGGCATAATTGTCGCCGTTCCAGTCAAAGAGCTGAGCGGCAGCTGTAGAGACATGACCGTTTTTCATATCCAAATCTAATACGGTCGTGGTGGCAAAATGTCCGGAACCATCATTAATACACAGGACAGGGCTGTCTGCAGTGCAGACAATATCCAAAGCGCTGTCAGAATTCACATCAGCGATGGACACACCGCCATCAGAGGGGACAGGGCACGTTGATAGCCAGTTCGTAGATGTGAAGCCACCTAAGCCATCGCCCAGAAACAGTTCAGCAGTCTCAGTGGAATAGGCAAACAGATCGGCAATACCGTCGCTATTGAAATCCGCAGTTAGAAGTTGGGAAAAAGTATGATCTGTTCCAGTCAATGGGATAGCATGAAAATCGAGAGCGTCAGGATCTGAAGACAGAGAAGTATCAAACGACGATGGGGCCAACAGCACTAGGTTCTTTCCGTTTGGGCCAGCAGCCAGGATGTCAAGGTTACCGTCACGGTTGAAATCTGCCACAGCTGCCGCCGTCAATTCCGAGAAGTCCGCCCCATCAAGCGAGACTTCTCCTTTTTGAAAAGAACCGTTCGACTGAATAAAATAAATGCCGTTCGCCGTTCCTTCTGGGTTGGCAGTCTCGTGTGGAGAACTGAGCAATAGAAGTTCTAACTGCCCATCACCATTGAAGTCAGCAGGAACAACACACGGATTTGTCCCAGCTTGTAATCCGTTGTTCTGTATTTCCCGCCAAACGCCTTTATTGTTTTTTTGGAGTATCGCGGTCCATGGCTTGGGGGCATCTTGACTATCAGATTTAGAACCCGCCACGACAAGATTCATGTTCCCGTCATTGGTCACATCTGCCGGTAAGAGGACACCTTGATTCACTCCCCATTCACTATGTATCTCATCCACATCCAAGCTGTAAGGTGTGACAACCGGTCCTTCCAACGACTCGGAAGAGGCGCCTGTACCTTCTATATATGGCCAGTCGTTCTCCCATTTCACTTCATCAAGCCATACCACACGTCCCTCATTGGGTTTCTCACGTATATAACCGTGATAAGTCATCCATGTCTTCCCTGCCTCATCTTCAATAATGCGCGAATTATGCCCTGGAGCGATACAAGGAGTATTTGATGTCAGAAAGAGTTCATAATTATTGTCCATCAGCTTCTTTCCGCTCTTCGTGATATAGGGGCCAAAAAGCGACCTTGAACGACCTACAATGGTTTCATACGTACTGTTTGCCCCCTCGCAACAGGCACCGATACTACAGAAGAGGTAGAAATAATGTCCCCTTCTATATATATAAGGTGCTTCAAAACGGGTTCCTGCGATTTGCGTTTTGTTATTGATGTCCTTCACAGCAAGGCCATCCGCTGTCAGTTCGATGAGCCAAATTCCATTCCAGCTACCCCATACAATATATTTACTACCTCTGTATTCAATATAATTAGGATCAATACTGTTATTCACGCCCACTTCAGCACTTGTAAAGAGCTTTCCGTCACCCACGATGTTGTAAGGTCCTTCGGGCTTGGTAGCTGTGGCGACACCGATAGACGCCGTATCTCCCCCGCCCCATGTAGAGAGTGCAAAATACATCACGTAGCGGCCGTCTTGTTTGGTCACACAGGGAGCCCAGTACGTATTGACACCTTCCACAAAGGTTGGACGTGTTCCGCCGTCAAAGACCTGGCACAGATACGTCCATTTCGTGAGATTTGCTGAACGATAGACATGCTCCGCCGTAGAGAATAGATAATAATAGCCATCGTTACCCCTGATGACGGAGGGATCAGGAGCATCTTCGGCGATCACAGGGTTTTTGTAGATACCCGCCTGCAAAGGACAGACGAACAGCGCCACCACAGTAGCGCAACAGAAATGAAGGATTTGTTGTAGTTTCATTGAGTGAAATAAATTTATTTTTGAATGCACAAAATGTGCCTTCAGATTTTTGTTGCCAAAGATAGAGTATTATTTGGTATAAGAAGGATAATAATAGGTAAAAGCGCCTGGAATAGGTCGTAAAACATCTTTTATCTTAAAAAATAGCCCTATTGTGACGCAGAATGAAAAAGTTTGCGTAAATTTGCGGACGCAATTATGTACAACAAATCATAACTACACTAACAATGAACGACATTCAAGTACTGAATCACGCAGCTGACAATATCCGTATTCTGGCTGCATCAATGGTCGAGAAGGCCAAGAGTGGTCACCCAGGCGGCGCTATGGGTGGCGCAGATTTCATCAATGTGCTCTACAGCGAGTATCTGAACTATGACCCCGCTGATCCTACATGGGTAGGTCGCGACCGCTTCTTCCTTGACCCCGGTCACATGGCTCCTATGCTCTACAGCCAGCTGGCCCTCATCGGCAAGTTCTCTCTCGAAGAACTGCAGCAACTGCGTCAGTGGGGCTCTCCCACCCCTGGTCACCCCGAGGCTGACCCCAAACGTGGCATTGAGAACACCAGCGGACCGCTCGGACAGGGTCACACTTTCGGTATCGGTGCTGCTATCGCTGCCAAGTTCTTGGCTGCTCACACCGGCAACCCCACATTCGCCAAGGAAACCATCTATATTTATATCTCTGATGGTGGCGTTCAGGAAGAGATTTCTCAAGGTGCTGCCCGCATCGCCGGCACACTGGGCTTGGACAATGTCGTCATGTTCTATGACAGTAATGACATCCAGCTCTCCACTGAGACCAAGGAAGTCATGAACGAGGATACAGCTGCCAAATACCGCGCCCTCGGCTGGGAGGTCTTCGAAATCAACGGCAACGACGCCGCTCAGATTCGTAAGGCCATCGAAGCTGCCAAGTCCGTGAAAGGCAAGCCCGCCCTCATCATTGGTAAGTGCATTATGGGTAAGGGCGCCCTCAAAGAGGACGGTTCCAGCTACGAGCGTAACTGCAAGACCCACGGTGCCCCCCTCGGCGGAGATGCTTACAGAAACACTATAACCAACTTAGGCGGAAACGCTGATAATCCATTTGTTATCTTTGACGATGTTAAGGCTCTCTATGCTCAACGCGCAGAGGAGCTGAAGAAGATTGCAGCTGAGCGTAAGGCTGAAGAAGCTGTATGGGCAAAGGCCAACCCCGAGAAGGCTGCTGCACAGGCTGAATGGTTCAGCGGAAAGGACCCGAAGGTAGATTGGAGCAAGGTGGCACAGAAGAGCGGCGACGCTACACGCAACGCCAGCGCAGCTGTCCTGAGCGTACTCGCTGAGCAGGTGCCCAACATGATCTGCGCTTCTGCCGACCTCTCCAACTCTGACAAGACCGACGGCTTCCTCAAGAAGACACAGGCTCTCAAGGCTGGTGACTTCTCCGGTGCATTCTTCCAGGCTGGTGTTGCTGAGCTCACCATGGCTTGCTGCTGCATCGGTATGGC
>CAMZCM010000031.1 GCA_947305005.1 uncultured Prevotellaceae bacterium
AGCACCTGACTGTTAATCAGGGGGTCGTTGGTTCAAGCCCATCCTGGAGCGCAAGGGCGTTGGTCCGCAATTCTTTTCGGAGATTGCGGACTTTTTTTGTTGATATATGATGACATTTCAAGACCTTGGCCTTTCTGAACAGTTATTACAGGCCATCACCGAACTGGGCTTCGAGACACCCATGCCTGTGCAGGAAGCCGTAATCCCACATTTGTTGACGAACGAGCAGGACCTTGTCGCTCTGGCACAGACCGGAACCGGCAAGACTGCGGCCTACGGACTGCCGATGTTGCAGAAGTTAGGTGACTCCCATGATGAGGCGCACAGCACTCGCGCCATCGTGCTTTCTCCCACGCGTGAACTTTGTTTGCAGATCGCTGATGATTTGGAGTCCTTTTCCAAGTATCTTCCGGATCTCCGTATCCTACCTGTCTATGGTGGCACCAATATCGAGCCCCAGATCAGGGCTTTGCGTAGTGGCATCGATGTGATCGTAGCCACTCCTGGTCGTCTGATTGACCTCATGCATCGTGGCGCAGCGCAGCTTGGCGAAGTCCATACGGTTATCCTTGATGAAGCGGACGAGATGCTGTCCATGGGTTTCTCGGAGAGTATCGATGCCATCTTGGAAGGTGTTCCGGCAGAACACACGACACTGCTCTTCTCTGCTACAATGAGCAAAGAGATTGAGCGCATCGCCAAGAACTACCTGCACGATGCCCGTGAGATTGTGGTCGGAAGTCGTAACGAAGGTGCTGAGCATGTGAACCATATTTATTATATGGTACGCGCAAGTGATAAGTATCTCGCCTTGAAGCGCGTCGTTGACTATTATCCCAAAATCTATGCGATCATCTTCTGCCGTACACGCATGGAGACACAGGAGATTGCGGACAAACTGATTCAGGACGGTTACAATGCCGATGCCCTGCACGGTGACCTTTCTCAGCAGCAGCGTGACCTGACCATGCAACGCTTCCGTCAGCACCGCGTTCAGTTGTTGGTGGCAACCGATGTGGCAGCCCGCGGATTGGATGTCGATGACCTCACGCATGTCATCAACTACGGAATGCCTGAAGACATAGAGAACTATACTCATCGCAGCGGTCGCACAGGGCGTGCCGGCAAGAAAGGTACTAGCATCTGTATTGTACACAGCCGTGAGCGCGGACGTATCAAAGATGTCGAGCGTACCATCAAGAAAGAGTTTGTACGTGGGACGCTGCCTTCACCCAAAGAGATTTGTTCCAAACAATTATGGAAGGTGATTGATGATATCGAGCGGGTAGAGGTGGAGGAAGAGGAGATTGCAGACTTCCTGCCAGAAGTGCGCCGCAAGCTGGAATGGCTGGATAAAGATGACTTGCTGAAGCGCATTGTCAGCCGTGAGTTCAGCCGATTCCTTCGTTACTATGCCAATGCTCCTGAGATAGAAGAGGTAGATCCGAATGTCAAAGAGAAAAAAGGCAAGGCAAAGGGTGACGGAAAAGGAGAACGCAAAGGCCGTCGTGCGGAGGGTGACCACGAACCGGAGGAAGGTTTTTCCCGTATCTTCATTACGCTCGGCAAAGCTGATGGCTTCTATGCCCGTGAGATTATCGGCTTGGTCAACAATCGTTGCCCGGGTCCGAAGATTGAAATGGGTCGCATAGACCTTCGTCCGACGTTCTCGTTCTTTGAAGTGCCGGAAGAGGAGGCTGACCGTGTCCTCAAAGGTCTGAAAGGCCTGACCGTGAAGGGACGTCGCGTAGGTGCCGATTATGCGGAAGCCGCCCAGAACACAGGTGCACCCCATGAGAAGCGAAGTGCGAAACGCGAGCGGAAACAACCGGAGTTCCAACCCAAGAAAAAGAAGAAGAACAAGGATGACTGGCAGAAGTTCTTCACTGAGCCAAAAGGAAAGGGCGGAAAGAAGAAATAACAAGTATTTGAAGAAATAAGAGCTTTTGTGTTTGGGATAGCGAAAAAAACACTATTTTTGTCGCTGTAAACCAATAAAACGACACAAAAGCTCTTATTGTATGGCAAAAGAAGGCTTTTGGCATAAGGCTTTTCATCTGTACTATGATGGATTCCGACAGATGACGTTAGGGCGTACGCTCTGGCTCGTTATTGGAATCAAACTCATCATTATCTTTGTTGTCCTGAAGATATTCTTCTTCCCCGATTTCATTAGCCACCACGCCAATGAAGGAGAGGAGGCGGACTTCGTGGCGACAGAGCTTTCACACCGTGTAATACCCTAAACGTTTCATATCAAAAGCTATGTATTTACTATCAATCGATCCTGCAGCCATAGATTGGGCGAGAGCACAATTTGCGCTCACGGCCATCTACCATTGGCTTTTCGTGCCTCTTACCTTAGGCCTT
The DNA here is from genome assembly GCA_947305005.1 of uncultured Prevotellaceae bacterium. Classification (GTDB taxonomy): domain Bacteria; phylum Bacteroidota; class Bacteroidia; order Bacteroidales; family Bacteroidaceae; genus Physcousia. Next base: position 2,371 of record CAMZCM010000031.1, read on the forward strand.
GGACTGATCATGGCCATTATGGAAACCAAGTATTACCGAACAGGCGATGTGTTCTGGCGCAAGACGGCCCAGTTCTGGCAACGTCTCTTCGGCATCAATTTCGCCATGGGCGTTGCAACGGGTATTATTCTCGAGTTTGAGTTTGGCACCAACTGGTCCAATTATTCTTGGTTCGTGGGTGATATCTTCGGTGCTCCGTTAGCCATCGAGGGTATCGTGGCCTTTTTCATGGAATCAACCTTCGTAGCCGTGATGTATTTCGGTTGGGAGAAGGTGTCGAAAGGCTTCCACCTCGCATCGACGTGGCTCACGGGAATCGGAGCGACCATCTCTGCGTGGTGGATTCTGGTAGCGAACTCCTGGATGCAATATCCAGTGGGCTGTGAGTTTAACCCTGATACGATGCGCAACGAGATGACGTCATTCTTGGATGTCGCTCTCTCTCCTTATGCTGTTGACAAGTTCTGCCACACCGTTACCTCTGCTTGGGTGATAGGTGCTGTCTTCGTTGTTGCTGTCTCTGCTTGGTATCTGTTGAAGAAACGGGAGGCTGAGCGCGAGATGGCGCAGAAGAGTCTGCGCATCGGAGCGATTGTGGGACTTATCGCCTCCGTCCTTGCAGCTATTACAGGTGATGAGAGTGCTTACAAAGTGGCTGAAGTGCAACCTATGAAACTTGCGGCAATGGAAGCACTTTATAACGGAGGTCCCGATCAGAGCCTCACCGCAGTGGCGTGGGTGAATCCCTTCGTGCAGCCCGACTATCAGAACGAGGAGGAAGCACCGCTGCGTATTGCTATCCCCTATGGTCTGAGCTTCCTTGCCACCCGTTCGCTGCATGGTTATGTGCCAGGCGTCAACGATATCTTGAAGGGTTATACCCGTGAGGATGGCATGGTAGAGCCGAGTGTGCAAGAGAAGATGGAACGTGGACGGTCGGCTATTGAAACGTTGGCGGCTTATCGTCAGGCTAAAGCCGAAGGCGCAGACGAAGCTACGCTCAGCCCGCTACTTTCAACGCTTAAGGAGGACTTCCCGTACTTCGGTTATGGATATATCAGGGATGAATCGGAGCTGGTTCCATATATCCCCATTAACTTCTGGGCATTCCGCGTCATGGTGGGTCTGGGTACGCTGTTTATTCTTTTCTTTGCATTCATTCTCTTCCTTGATTGGAAAAAGAAAGATATCGCTTCGATGAATTGGTTGCTCATTGCCGCTATCATTTTGCTACCTTGTGCTTATATCTGCTCAGAATCCGGATGGCTCGTAGCTGAGTTCGGTCGTCAGCCCTGGACCATTCAGGATATGCTTCCTGTCGGCGCTTCTGTATCCAATATCGGTTCCAGTGCTGTCGCTACTACCTTCTGGCTTTTCCTCGTCCTCTTCACTGTTCTTCTGGCAGTGGAAATCAGCATCATGTTGAAGCAGATCAAACGAGGACTGAATAAATAGTATATAGTAAATCGTCAAATTGTAAATAGTTATGACTTACGTATTTCTCCAGCACTACTGGTGCTTCGTAGTCGCACTGCTCGGTGCCATCCTCGTTTTCCTGCTGTTTGTGCAGGGCGCCAACTCCGTAGCTGGTAGCCTCGGTAGCACGGCGGAAGGGCGGCGTCTTATCTATAACTCCACAGGTCGCAAGTGGGAACTGACCTTTACGACTCTTGTTACTTTTGGCGGAGCTTTTTTTGCATCTTATCCATTGTTCTACTCTACCAGTTTTGGCGGTGCCTATTGGTTGTGGATGCTCATCCTCTTCACTTTCGTGTTACAGGCGGTGAGTTATGAGTTTCAGAATAAAATCGGGAATTTCCTGGGGCCGAAAACGTTTCAGTTCTGCTTGACCCTCAATGGTATTCTCGGTCCGCTGCTCTTGGGTGGTGCTGTTGCGACGTTCTTCGAAGGCTCGAACTTCATTGTCGAGAAAGGAAACCTTGTGAACTCTCAAATAGGAATGACACCTGTCATTTCCTCTTGGGCTAATGCTTCTCACGGTCTCGACGCCCTGCTCAATCCCTGGGTGCTTGTGTTCGGTTTTGCCGTATTCTTCCTTGCACGAACTCTGGGTATCCTTTACATCATGAACAATATTGATGACGAAGATATTCGCTCACGTGGCAGGAGCCGCCTTATAGGTGCCGCTGTTCCCTTCGTGCTTCTCTTTGTCGCTTATCTTGTCCATCTGTTGCTGAAGGATGGTTTTGCCTATGATCCGGCTACGGGTGTCATTTTCATGGAACCCTATAAGTATCTGCATAACCTGCTTGATATGTGGTACCTTCTTGTACTATTGTTAATAGGTGTAGTACTTGTACTCTACGGCATAGGCAAAGAAATGGTAAATTGTAAATCGTCCAGTTGTAAATATAATGGGATTTGGCCTGCAGGCATTGGCACTGTGTTGACAGTCCTTGCCCTGCTACTCTGCTCTGCGTGGAACAATACAGCCTATTATCCCTCGACGGCAGATCTCCAGAGCTCGCTCACCATGCAGAATTCCTGTAGCAGCGAGTTCACCCTGCGTACGATGTTCTATGTCTCACTCCTTGTTCCTTTTGTACTCGCCTATATTGTCTATGCATGGCGTGCATTAGATAAGAAGAAGATTACCCGAGAGGAAATAAACACTTCCCAACACACATATTGAATCATGAAACAAAGATTAAAATTCTTCTTTTTAGCCCTTATCTTGGGCTTAGTTCATCCAGCTTTAGCTGAAGATCAGAGTAATTGGATGAGTCGTGTTGATGACAACACCTTTGTCAGCCTGCTTTCCATCCCTGGCGCTCACGATGCAGCCACGGGACATGGCACGTCGTTGGATAACTTTGCACGTACACAGGATATTACAATCACTGAGATGTGGAATGCTGGTGTGCGTGCCTTTGACCTTCGTCCCTGTGTTCAAAACAATGATTTGGCCATCTACCATGGCTCCGTTTCAACGAACATATCCTTTAAACAGGCTGTTACGACCCTTTGTAATCTCCTTGACAGTCATCCCACAGAGTTGGCCATCATTGTCATGCGACATGAAGATGATAGCGATAATGGAGATGCCAGTTGGAACACACTCATGACCACACAGCTCACCACAGAACCCGTCAAATCACATGCTGTGGCCTTTAAAACCCTGCTTAAAATGAGTGAGGCTCGAGGAAAACTGCTCGTGCTGAGTAGAAATGAATATCGTACAACTCCGGTAGGCGGTTTTATTACAGGTTGGGGCCATAATGCGAATTTTAATAATCAGCAGGGAGGTGTTATTAAGGGGAAAAGCGGTTCTACTAAATGCTATATTCAGGACTTTTATGATTGTTCAGCCAGTGATGGACCAGAGACTAAGAAGAACAGTGTAGCTCGGATGCTTCAGTTCTCATGTACAGAGAATACGAACCCCAATATATGGGTCATCAATCACACATCTGGCTATTCGAAAACCTTCTTCGGTGCAGCTACGCGTGACGGTTATCGTGACAATGCAGCTACACAGAATACTGCCGCTATCAATTATCTTAGTCAACATCCTGGCCCAACAGGAATTGTCATGATGGATTGTGCAGGCGTTGACCGTTCGGAAAACTATAATGTGAAGGGGCTGGCACTTGTTAAAGCGCTCATTGATAATAACTTCAAGGAAGGGCAACATACCGCTTATTTCCGGGCTTTGTCTGCCATTGCTACGGGGAAGAAGTATCGCGTTACCACGGAATATAGGGGTACCAAATATTATTTGACGACCTCTGGCTATCTCGATGCCGACGGCGCAAATGCTGGAGCTTTTACCTTTTTACGGACTGCTGGAGAAGCTTACTATTTTGGTTTCAAACTGAAGGATTCATATTTCACCAACCCTGGTCTGGATAATGGTACTGTTGTCTTTAAATCAGGGCATATCAATACGTACACTGGCACATCGCGAGCAACTTGGGAAGCACAGGTGTTTTATAAAAATGCTGAAGGGAAATATGCGATTCGATCCACTAACGCAAATAGCGGTACCAGTAGCTGGGCCTTGACGGCCGGAACCTATTGGACTGTGAATAAAGGATCTAAAGGTCCCATCGCCGAGTATTCAAATGATCAGAATTACATTTGGGGAATAGAGGATGCGTCAATAGTTCCAGATGCAGTCTATCAAGTTGAGGGAGATGAAGAGAGCATTGAAGCCTGGAATGGGGATAGGGAAGGGCTATATGACTTGAATGGTCGTCAGGTTCGTTCTTCCCTGCAACCTTCATCGTCAATACCAAGGGGTATATATCTGTTGAAAGGAAAAAAGGTATTGATTCAATAAAAGTACAAGCAGTCGCGAAACCTCGCGACTGCTTGTGCTTTTTCTGTGTGGACCAGCTAGGGCTTGAACCTAGGACCTCCAGATTATGAGTATCGCAAAGTGATATTCCATGATATTCCGTTATTCTGAAAGTGTTCTGAATATCAGCGTTTTATAAAAATGCGATTTTCTCTGAATATTATAAAATACCCCTAACTGAAACAAAATGTTTACGCATTGTTTACGCAGAATTTGGGACATAATAGGCGGTTTCAAGCAACAGACTATAATCTGGAGGTCACAAATAACCGAATGAAATCGCCACAAATGACCGAATACAAATATGCCAAATGACCAAGCGAAAGAAAGACAAACAACCAAATTACGCATAAAATCGACCGAAAAACAGTCCTTTTTTATAGTTTTTCAACAAAAAACTTGCAGGAAATCTCAAAAAGGTGTATCTTTGCATCACAAAAAACCTCAAAAAGGTGTAAAATTTAACAGATAGGAAATCTCAAAAAGGTGTAAAGCGCATTGTTATGAAGCGTAAAATATATCAGCAACTCCTTGATTGGAAGGAGAAAAGGAATGGTGAAGTGGCACTACTCGTAGAGGGAGCGCGACGCATCGGAAAGAGCTATATCGTAGAGGAGTTCGCCAAGAATGAGTATGAGTCATATATCCTCATCGATTTCAACAAGGCTCCCCAGATGGTCAGAGACTGGTTTGACCTTTATTTGGAAGACCTTGACACGCTGTTCCTCTATCTAAGTCAGCACTACAAAGTGAGACTCCATGAACGCAAGTCACTTATCATTTTTGATGAGGTTCAGTTATGTCCCAGAGCAAGAGCTGCTATCAAGTTTCTGGTGGCCGACAGGAGGTATGACTATATTGAGACTGGATCCTTGGTAAGCATCAAGAAAAATACGCAAGGAATCGTACTCCCTTCGGAAGAACGTCCTATACAGATGTACCCTATGGACTTTGAAGAGTTCCTTTGGGCTACAGGTAACGACATGCTGATGGACTTGATACGAAAGATGTACGCAGAGAAGAAACCGATGGGACAGGCTTTCCATCGTCAGGCTATGGATGCTTTCCGCCTCTATATGATAGTAGGAGGAATGCCGCAAGCCGTCAAAAAGTATGTTGAGACAAAGGACTTTGATGCTGTAGATGCTGCCAAACGCGATGTGCTGACCATCTATCGTAACGACATCTTTAATTATGCTGGCGAGATAGACGACAAGGTGGTTTCAATCTTTGATCAGATACCTCCTCAGTTATCCAAGCACGAAAAGAAATTCCGCCTGTCTGCCCTAAAGCCAGGTGCGAAATATCGTGATTGGGACGATGCTTTCTTCTGGCTGAAGGATGCAAGAGTTGTCAACATCTGCTATAATTCAACAGAGCCGAACATCGGACTAAAGATGAACGAAGACCGCACGACATTGAAGTGCT
>CAMZCM010000032.1 GCA_947305005.1 uncultured Prevotellaceae bacterium
TGCCGTCGCAATACTCCACCTCCACCTGATCGGCATACGCCGCCGCAATGGGCAGTACCGAGCAGAGCACGGGCATGTACATCGTTACCGGCACACCTGCCAGACTCTCTTTCAAGCCTAAGGGCAACGTTTTGACATTCACCTTCACGCCTGTCTCATCGGCTACCACCTCGGCATCCTCAACCTCGTCAGACGAGATTCCCGTTACGAGTGCACCCACTATCTGATCCATCATGCGCGAGCCCTTTGTGGGTTCCTTGCAGGCAGAATGAATAATGGAACGCATTTCCTGAGCACCTAATCCATATTTTGGCATGATCTCTAACAGCCATTCCTCAGAGTTGTCACAGACGGCACGCAGGTTTGTCGCCAACTGGTGCAGTCGTCTGTTGCGCTCACCTTCGCTGGGTTCGCCACCCGTGCGACGCCAGTATTCACTGATAATGGAAGCATAAGGAACCCCTTTGAAACTGTCGGGAAAGCTATGCTCTTTCTTGTCTAAGGAATCTAGGATAATAGGATTTATTCCCTGATTCCTCGGTTCCTTTGAAATGTCTTCCTCAGAAACCTCAAAGAGCCTCGCATGCACATAGTGAGTATGCCCAGTAGGCACCATATAGATACACCTTGCAATATCCTTCACGGCTCTATCAGGTTCAAAGCCCGTAACCTCTTTCATCTTATCCTGAGCCTCATCAGGTGATACGTCATCAGGCAGTTCCACCAACACATGCGTGCCTCTTCTAACCGATTCCTCAATGAGTAGCACGGTGTAGGGAGATTTCTTCAAAAGGATATTCTTGATCTCTTCCGTATGTCCCTTCTCATCGAAGTCGAACATCAGTCGTTTCAACGGTTTCACTGCATCTGCCACCGCGCGGTGGTTGTTCTTGAACTCTGCGCAATGAGGTGTCCACACAGGAAGTTGATTCTTTAACTCCTCCTCACCTTTTTCAATACGGTCGCACATCTCTTTCAACCAGGGTGTTAGGCGCAAGCGTTCCCATTCCTGTCGTGTGGCCGGAACAGCAGGGGATGTTACTCCCCTGCCGATACACGTAAAGCACTCTCTCCTTACTCCCATATCGTTTCCTCCTTTCTTGTTTTAAAGTAAGACATAATCTCATCGGCCTCCTCCTGATACAGCGAGCGCATGAGCGCAACCCCGTATTTCTTCGGGAACTTGAACGTTACATAGACGAACTCCTCATCCATGCGACGGCGACCATCGTAGGGCCGAATCTGCGGACGGGTTATCTTCACTGCTCCGTGGGGAGTCTTAAAGAGCACATCGTGCTTAGGACCCTGAAGGCCGTCGTTGTAGCGCTTCACTCGGGTACGTCCGTTGGCATGCACCTCGACGCCAGCCCGATAGTGCACGCGCTCACCGTTAGTCACCTGTTTGTCATCCTCCCAGGGACAGGGATAGACGTTGATGTCGCCGTTGGCCTGGAAGTTAATACTGCCGTCCATCTGGACGTTCTGTTGTAAAATCAGCGGTCTATAAATACTGCTTTTCATTTTAAATCCTTGTTGTTAAGCGAGGTGAGTGGAGCTTTCAGAAAGAAGGTTGCGCAAATGATCCCGGGGACTCCCCTCATCGTGCTCGCCTCAACTCGGATTGTTGAAAAATGTAGTTAATTAAAGCGCCAGTCTATCCTGGCTGTTCTCGGCATTAGGTACTGATTCATCAGCGAAAGTTGACGACGTGCATTCTCAGCGAGGGTGCCTCTTGCCATGATGATCGTGTTACGTGTTCTGCTCATAATTTTCTACTACCGCTCCTTAGGCGGGGTTTTAATTTGTTTGTTGGATGTACTTGTTCAAGTCAGCATCCATAATCCTCGACCAAGCCTTGTTTCTTCGGGGAAACGTTCGGGGAAACGTTCGGGAAGGGCATACCTCACCCCTCCGAGTAAAGAAAAAGAAAAGCGGAACCCCTTGTATTTCAAAGAGATTCCGCAATATGCGATTTTTCCAAAAAAAACTGTGCTTTCCCGAAAGATTTCCCTAAGTCTTATTTATCGTCTATGCCAATGCATATCCTGTTGGTCAAACTGATCATACTCCAAACGAGTATCTTCATCCTCGTCATAATCGCCATAGATCATGCGCTCAGGGTCAGCCTTAAGTATTTTTACGCACTCCCGAATCACTGGCAGTGCCTTACTATTAGCAGGGTCGCCCTTGTCAAGACCTGTAAGCCATTTGCCATGGTTGTCTTTAAAGTGTCCTTCGAGGATAGAAGACAGTGTAAAGCCATCGGGCACTACTACCATCTTAGCTTGAACAAACTGCTTGAACAACTCCACAAGCGTGCCCTTGCCGTACAAGCCTTTCCAAGTCAGTTGACAGTCCTCGTCTCTCTTTCCTGAGAACAAAGCCTTGAAGTCAACATCGTTGCCACCAATCCATCTCTCTTTCACCAGTTTCCGATAGAGTAGCAAGAGATGCCCCTCTGTCACACCACTTTTACGTCTGAGGGTCATCATTTCACGAGGCTTCTCAGATTTCTCAGGCTTTTTCTTCGTTGTTGTTTTTTTCGATTTCTTCGTCGTTGGCATCTGCTGCTCTATCCACTCCATCGAAAGCATACCAATGGCCTGAATCTTCAGTTTGGGCAGCGTCAACTCGGCTATCTCCCAAACCTCACATATCACAGGCTCCACCTTATGATCGTAGATTCCCCAGTATTCAAAGGTCTCGCCCCTGCCGATTCTCCTGATGGCATCCTCGCGATGAGTGCTGACATCCGTAGTCGCTGATGCCATGAGTAGCCTCTGCTGACTCAGCCAGGCTTCATCCTGCCTGAGAGCAGAAATCCACTCCGAGGCCGATGCATAGTCCCCACGATTGCTACTCATCATAGGGCATCGTCCTCCTCACGCCACCAACCATGCCCACACCGTTCCGCATGAGCCATCAGATAATTGAACGACAACGAGTCGTCAGTCACCCAGCCTTCTGCAAGATACTCTGCGCGAATCTCGCGTACTTTATCGGCAAACCGATTCAACACCTCGGTTGTAGTGCGCCTTACAGACTCAGGCTGGTCGTTCCACGATGTAGCATTATAATTATATTCCTTCAGCACCAGTCGCCCGCAGAGCTCCTTATCCATGTAGTCGTAGAGAGCCTGAGCAGCCGCCAGCACCCCTTTGTCAAACCGACGGGGAACTAAACCATATATCTCGTCATGTAGCATCACCAAGTCGGGTCTCAGTTTCAGTCTGCGTCCCCGTTGCCAATGACGCTCAATCTGCTGGATAGCGTCGATGATGGTCTTTACATAGTCGCGAGGGGGTATCTTCGTCCTTTCCGGATCGCGTACAAGTCCGTGATACTCCATCGAGTAAAGCTCGGCCAACTCGTCTTGTGCCGGTTGGTAATGACCATATTCGTACACGCTGATGGCGTGCTTTTTCATGGTGTAAGCCGTGTGCATCGCTATCCGTTCATATGCCGTAGTAGTGAGCCATTCCACCAGTTGCTTGTTCGATACCCAGAAGTCATTCTTCACGCCGAAGGCCTCCTTCAGGTCGAACAAGAAGTGCAGACTCAGGTCGTGGCAAAGGCCAGCCACATCCAGTATCAGTCGCAGACGACTCGTCTCTTCATTCGTCAGCGTCTGCTGTTCTTGTAGTGATAACAGCGGATTCGTCTCATTTATCGGCATCCTGCCCTCGTCAGCCGTCCAGAACTGGTCTGAAAGCCACATGGCCAACGGCAATGAACCACACCTTTCTGTCAACAAACGCTCTACCTGTGAGAGTACGAAAGTCCTGCGTTCGTTGCCCTTCAACAGACCTGCCTTTGAGAGGTCGGCTCCCTTGAAGAATTCTTTCTCAATCTGTGCCAGCATCTCCTTGGCCGTTATTGTATGCTTCATAGTCATTAGAATACTGATTATATTAACACAACGCTTCTGCATTTTCACGCTCATACTTGAACTCATTCAAGCCGTACCATTCAAAATTATCTGATATCAATAACTCTTCCTTGGTAACCAAATGAGTGGTCTGCATTGGAATGGTAATGTAAGGCAAGTTAAATTCTTCAGCCCAGCCTCGAACTTCAGGCGTATCATCATAAGTCAGAAGGAAATGACCCTTCATTCGACTGGTAATTTCAAATACCCGATGATGGTCAACCTCATAATGATTATAAAGCCTGCGTCCTGCGATAGTATATGGAGGGTCTATGAAGAAGAATGCGGCTGTATCGTTCACTAGTTTTTCCATATACTCAAAGGCATCACCCTGGATAAACGTAATACGTTCACGCATCTTGTTAACTTCTGTGATGCGTTTGATAAGAGTAGCAGGATACCAGCGTGAGCCAAGTCCCTTGCCGTTCTCGCCATTCTTGATGAGCCCAGAGCCTCTTGCTAATATGCCGCCGTGGTTTGTCCTGTTTCGCACAATCGTAGAGAAAGCCATCTCCTTCATACCATCAGTAGAATGGGTAATCACATCGTTAATATTATCTGCTGTGACTTTGAAATTTGAAATCTGGGTGATCAGCCATTTGCAGTCATCCGAAAGAATCGTCTGCCATGCTGCTGCCATATCACTGTCAAGTTCTATCATCGTCACATTTTCAAAATAGCGTTCAGCGGCAGCTGTCAGACTGATAATGCCTCCACCAGCAAAGGGTTCAACGAGGTGAGAACCAATTTGAGTTTGGGCAAACCATTTGCGTGCCGTTGGCACAAGCCACGTCTTACCACCCGGATAGCGGAATGGGCTGCGTTGTGGTACAGACGCCACATTGATTACATGCTGCCCTCTTATTGCTGATCCCATCTCATCTTGTGAGAAAAGACTGAGTTGTATTTCCTGTGGCTTCATAACAAATCCATTACTGAACGGGGTTCTGGTTCATTGCTGATACGCTCATCAAGCTTACCTTGAAGCAAGCTCAAGAAATCAGCCATGTCACCAGGTTTGGTATAAATGACATGTTCCAATGCCGACTGGAATTCTGTATAGATAGTATCTACCAGCACCAAATGGTTGCATTGATCTGCTTCGCTGTACTTTAAATCATAAAGAAACCAAGCTATGTCTGCATTCTCCTTATTGGTATGAGGCATCGCAGGAAGCGTATCAAAGAAAGATTTCTGAAGGACTACGCACTGCTTTTTATTCCACGACTTAAAAATGCCTCCTTTGTAAAGCATTTGCGGAATTAGCCGCTTTCGCGAAGAGGAAAGATAGTCAGGACGTGGGTTGCTACTACCGGTCCACTCGAAGTCGGGAGTCGGTGACTTCATATATTGGTGAAACGCATTACTCAAATTGCCGCTGATATACACACCTTGAACTTCTATTGAAGCAAAGTCTGTAATCTGACCTTCTTCGTCATAACTTACAATGACATAATCAACATTGCCAGCCGACTGGCCATTGGCATCTACCAGTTTTATCTCAGGTAGAGAAGTCCATTTGGTTCCTTTAGGCCACACAAACGAGGCCGCATCACGCAGAATCTTCCAATCCTCACGAAAACGTGACGGACAGGTTATCACCTTATTGTCACCCTGATTCACGCTACACACTCCCAAAGGATTGTCGGCTTTGCTTTTTGTGCAATTAGGGAACCGGTTGTGATATGGGCACAACCTATTCTCTCTATAATACTTGGCCGTCTCTGATTCGTTTGAGATGGGGAAGCCAAATACCTCTGCTAACGGGTTATTCTTCGACATTTCTATTACTTTTTGTTCTGCAAAAGTACAAATATTTTTCGAGATTATTTATAAGCAACCACGTTTTTTACACATTATTTAGTGGAACGCGATTTTACACCTTGACTTTGTGACTTTTGACTTTGTGACATTAAGGGGGTTCATTAGGTGCGGAAAAAGTTAGAGTAGAATTTTATTATTATATATAATATAATAATAACTTATAATAATAGTAATCTGCACTTCTGCGAGATGCTTATTGTCACAAATTCACATGTCACAGAGGCACACATCCGCATGACTCAATCTTTGGGGGAAAGTGCCACACTCTCTAAAACAAACTGCCATAGTTTCTGGGAGAGATTGCCATAGTTTATATTTATTAACAGAATCACCTCGGTTTCTTAACAGAAATTTGCACGCTACGGGGGTCGAAATTTGGAGGTAGCCTATTTTTGTAGTAACTTTGCAATGTCAAAAGTCAACGAGACAACAGGTCAACGAGACAACGAGTAGTGCGC
>CAMZCM010000033.1 GCA_947305005.1 uncultured Prevotellaceae bacterium
TGCGCCGATGGTACTGCAATGCAATGCGGGAGAGTAGGAGGCCGCCATCTTTATAAGAAAAGCCCTGAGGATACAATATCTTCGGGGCTTTTTCGTTTATTATATTGTATGCAGTGGACTGACAGAATACGACAAACGAAGATTTTCCTTGTGATTGCAGCAATTGTGATTGCTGTTGTATCACTGCTTGTGTCTCATTTCCTAGTGAGGGATCTTTCTATGGAAGAGCGTCACAAGATGGAAACATGGGCAGAGGCTTTGAATGCCTTGAACAATGCCGATGAGAATACAGATATGTCGCTTGTACTGAACGTTATACAGAGCAATAATACGATTCCTGTCATTGTGATGGATGCTGATGGCAAGGTGACAGACTATCGCAATATTGATATGGATGCCAAGACAGCCGTTGATTCTGATGCCTTTGTTCAGCAATATGGGAAGCGGATGTATCATGACGGAAATTTTATAAAGATACATTTGGGTGATTCAGTAGAAACCAAAGATTATCAATTGGTTTGCTATGATGAATCGACGATGTTAAAACGTTTGGCTCAGTATCCCTATTGGCAGCTAGGAATCGTGATGATCTTCGTGGTGGTGGCCATTTTTGCATTATTGGCTTCGAAGCGGGCTGAGCAGAATAAAGTCTGGGTTGGACTTTCCAAGGAAACTGCCCATCAGTTGGGCACGCCGATTTCGAGTCTAATGGCATGGGTTGAGATCCTGAAAGAGAATTATCCTGAGGACAAACTGATCCCAGAGATGGATAAGGATGTGAAACGATTGGAATTGATTGCAGAACGTTTCTCAAAGATAGGTTCATTGCCAGAGCCTGTTGATGCTTCAATGAATGAAGCACTTTCTCATGTCGTAGACTATATGAATCTTCGTACATCGAAGAAAGTGGAAATAGTCAAGCATCTTCCTGAGCAGGATGTTATCGTCAAGATGAATCCACAACTGTTTGAGTGGGTGATAGAGAATCTTTGTAAGAATGCCGTCGATGCCATGGAGGGAAGCGGAAGAATTGACCTGACTCTGACAGACGAGGGCGATCATGTAGTGATTGAGGTGAGCGACAATGGAAAAGGTATCAGAAAGAAGGATATCAAGAATGTGTTTACACCAGGCTTTACAACAAAAAAACGTGGATGGGGTCTGGGACTATCCTTGGCCAAGCGAATAGTTGAGGAATATCATCGAGGACGTATTTTCGTGAAGGAATCGGAGGTCGGTGTCGGTACAACTTTCAGAATAGAATTGGAAAAAGAGGAAAAAACTGCACAGAAGAGTTGAAAGTGTGCGGTTATCAGAGTTATCGGAGAATGAATTGCGGTGAAAAACATAAAAAAAGCAAATAAGTGTTTTATATCTGAGAAAATATTTGTAACTTTGCACCCCAAATGGCGAGCAAGCCGAGTCCATGAGAGCTCGCTCTTAGTGGCGAGGCGAAGCCGACATTCGTAAAACAAATAACGAGTAAATGTGTAGTTTAGAGCAGTTTAAGATAGATTTGAAAAACCAGAAAGACGAGGTGAGAACCTTGGACTTTGATTTGAATCATCTGTTTTTTGACGCTCTTGACAGCTCGGAAGTGAAGCAAGGGTCTTTGCATGTGTCGGTGTCTATACGCAAGATGACCGGCTTTTATGAACTCCTCTTCCATACCGAGGGCACTGTGACCGTAACTTGTGACCGTTGTCTTGACGATATGTCCCAACCTATTGAGACTGAGAATCGTCTTGTCGCGAAACTTGGTGCGGCCTACTCCGAGGAAGATGATGTTATTACGGTATCAGAGGACGAAGGAATACTCGACATATCGTGGCTCATCTATGAATTTATTGTGCTGGCTATACCCATCAAGCATGTGCATGCACCTGGCAAGTGCAACCCTGCGATGAGTCAAGTTCTGGAAGAACTCTCAGCTGACCGAAGCAGCGATGAGGTGTCCGACCAACCGATAGATCCCCGATGGAGTGCTTTGGAGAAATTAAAAAATAACAATTAAAATTTTAGTATTAATATGGCACATCCTAAAAGAAGACAATCAAGTACTCGTCAGGCCAAGCGTCGTACTCACGACAAGGCAGTAGCTCCCACACTGGCAGTATGCCCCAACTGTGGCGCTTACTATGTATATCACACAGTATGCCCCACTTGCGGTTACTATCGTGGTAAGGTGGCTATTAAGATGGAAGACGAAGTTGCTGCTGAATAATGAGCAATAAGATTAGCGCGGTAATCACGGGTATTGGTGGCTATATTCCCGACTATGTCCTTACTAATGAGGAATTGTCGAGAATGGTGGACACCAACGACGAGTGGATTATGACGCGTGTTGGCATCAAGGAGCGCCGTATCCTGACAGAAGAAGGACTCGGCACTTCTTATATGGCCCGTAAGGCAGCAAAGCAGTTGATGCAGAAGACTGGTGCTGATCCGGACAGTATTGATGCCATCGTCGTGGCCACTTCGACCGCTGATTATAAGTTCCCATCGACAGCAAGCATTGTGCTTGGTAAGCTTGGATTGAAGAATGCTTTCGCATTTGATTTCTGGGGTGCTTGCTGTGGATTCCTCTATTCGCTCGATGTGGCAGCATCGATGGTAAAGAGTGGCAGGTGCAAGAAAGTCATCGTTATCGGTGCCGATAAGATGTCGTCGATCGTTGATTATAAAGACCGCCAGACTTGTCCGCTTTTCGGTGATGGTGCAGCAGCAGTGCTTCTCGAAGCTTCGGAAGAGGAGAACATCGGTGTGATGGACTCTCATCTGCGTGCTGACGGTAAAGGTCTTCCGTTCTTGCATATGAAGGCAGGCGGATCTGTCTGTCCTCCATCGCATTTTACGATTGACCATCGTCTGCATTACCTCTATCAAGAGGGACGCACCGTGTTCCGTTATGCTGTTACGAATATGAGCGATGATTGTGCCTTGATAGCTGAGCGCAATGGACTGAATAAGGATAATATCCAATGGATTGTTCCTCATCAGGCCAATCTGCGTATCATCGAGGCGGTAGCAAAGCGTTTGGATCTATCCATGGATCAGGTGATGGTGAATATCGAGCATTTGGGAAATACCAGTGCCGCCACCATTCCACTTGCTTTGTGGGAGAATGAATCGAAGTTAAGGAAGGGTGATAATATGATTTTCACCGCGTTTGGAGCCGGATTTGTCCACGGGGCATCCTATTACAAGTGGGCATATGACGGCGCCCAATAAAACTTAAAGAAACTATACGAGAAAACGCATCCTTTTTGAAAGATGCGTTTTTTTGTCTAAACAAAGGATATGCATAAGGCTGGATTCGTAAACATTGTTGGAAACCCAAACGTTGGTAAATCGACGTTGATGAACCAACTCGTGGGAGAGCGCATCAGTATTGCAACATTTAAGGCGCAGACCACGCGTCATCGTATCATGGGTATTGTCAATACCGATGATATGCAGATCGTGTTCTCGGATACGCCAGGCGTTCTGAAACCGAATTATAAGTTGCAGGAGTCAATGCTGGCTTTCTCTGAGTCTGCGTTGCAGGATGCTGATGTGTTGCTGTATGTGACCGATGTTGTGGAGAATCCAGAGAAGAATATGGATTTTCTTGAGAAAGTCCAGAAGATGAATACGCCAGTCATCCTGCTCATTAATAAAATCGATGAACTTGGTTCTCAGAGTAATCGGAATACTCAGAATAATCAGAGTACTCAGAGCCTATTAGGTGACATAGTTGCTAAATGGCATGATCTCCTGCCCAATGCCGAGATTCTTCCGATTTCTGCGAAGAATAAGTTTGGTATCGATATGCTGTTGAAGCGTATTCAGGAGCTGTTACCTGAGAGTCCAGCCTATTTTGACAAGGATCAACTGACAGATAAACCAGCGCGTTTCTTCGTCTCAGAGATTATCCGCGAGAAGATACTGCTTTATTACGATAAGGAGATTCCTTATTCTGTTGAGGTCGCTGTGGAGAGTTTCAAGGAAGATGAGAAACGTATTCATATCAATGCGTTGATTTATGTGGAACGTGACAGTCAGAAGGGAATTATCATTGGGCATCAGGGAGTGGCGCTCAAGAAAGTGAGCACTGAAGCGCGCAAATCGCTGGAAAAGTTCTTTGGTAAACCGATCTTCCTTGAGATCTTTGTGAAGGTGGATAAAGATTGGCGCTCTTCGGAGCGAGAATTGGATCATTTTGGATATAATCCGGAGTAATAATATGGGAAATTTAGTAGCAATTGTAGGACGTCCCAATGTGGGTAAGTCGACGCTTTTCAACAGACTAACGAAAAGTCGTCAGGCTATTGTCAGTGATGAAGCTGGTACCACGCGTGATCGCCAATATGGCAAGTGTGACTGGAATGGTCGCGAGTTTTCTGTCGTTGATACAGGCGGCTGGGTTGTCAATTCTGATGATATATTTGAGGAGGAGATTCGTAAGCAAGTGATTATTGCGACGGAGGAGGCAGATTTAGTGCTCTTTGTCTGCGATATCAAGAATGGTGTGACGGATTGGGATATGGACGTGGCACAGATTCTTCGTCGTGCTAAACTACCTGTTCTTCTTGTGGCAAACAAGGCTGATGACAATAAAAATCTCTATGACCAGTATGAGTTCTATAATCTTGGTCTTGGTGATCCTTATTGCATCAGTGCTGCTACGGGTAGTGGTACAGGTGATTTGCTCGACAAGGTGTTGGAGATGTTGCCAGAGAAGACTACAGACCAACTTGAGGAAGGTATTCCTCGTTTTGCTGTTGTAGGACGTCCGAATGCAGGAAAGTCAAGTCTTATCAATGCGTTTATTGGCGAGGAACGTAATATCGTTACTGAGATTGCAGGTACGACACGTGATTCCATCTATACCCGATATGATAAGTTTGGCTTCGACTTCTATCTTGTGGATACAGCAGGTATTCGTCGTAAGAATAAAGTAACGGAAGATTTGGAGTTCTATAGCGTGATGCGTTCCATTCGCGCTATCGAGAACTCGGACGTCTGTATCCTGATGATCGATGCCACACGAGGCATTGAGGCTCAGGATATGAATATTTTCCAGCTGATACAGAAAAATAATAAGAGTTTGGTGGTGGTCGTCAATAAATGGGACCTTGTAGAAGACAAGAGCCAAGTGGTGATTGATACCTTCGAGAATGCCATCCGTAAGCGTATGGCACCGTTTGTAGATTTCCCCATTATCTTCGCTTCTGCATTGACTAAACAACGTATCTTCAAAGTGCTTGAGACGGCTAAGCAGGTATATCTGAACCGTAAGGCACGTATTGGAACGACGAAGCT
>CAMZCM010000034.1 GCA_947305005.1 uncultured Prevotellaceae bacterium
TTTGTAGTGGAATTATACTACAAAAGTATCAATAAAAACGTAAATTTCAAGCATTATGTCAAAGACAACAGAAATTCAGATTGAGAAGTCGCGCAACCTCATTGAGGGCCTGCGCCGTCATGTGAGAGAAATGGGTGAACGTGGTGTCTCTAACAATGAGATTAACGAGATGGAGAATACCGTGGCAATGCTATCAGAAGCCAATGCCGAAGTTGACCGTCTGCGTGAGGAGTTGACACCCAAGGTGAAGAGGATGAATGACCTGATGACTCTCGTAAAGGCATCTTACGCCGAGTCGAAAAAGACCCTAAAGGGCTACTATCCACAGGAACGCTGGCCAGACTATGGTATTCCTGACAAGCGATAAATAAAAGGTGAGAACAATTTGAGAGGGCATGTCAAGTGGCATACCCTCTCAAATTGTTTATTTACCGCTCCACTGTCTCTTGACCATCTTCGGCATGTCGCTGTAATTGATGCCGACCATCAGGGTCATCGTCTTCTGAAGCATGCCGAAGCAGATGAACATAATGATGGGGCCAAACACATAGTCCTGCCACTGGGCGAGATTGTTTGTTACAAGGTGAGCAATCATCAACCCGCTTACCAAGAGTTCCAGCCAAGCTGTGGCTGCGCCAGGAGTATAGAAGTGCTTCGTGCGGAACAGACGGATGCCCATCGTGTGGACAAAGCCCTCGATGATGCCAAAGGTGGCTACAATCATCGTTATCATCGGCACATCATGATAGATGAACGGCACGATGCTCAACAGGAGCAGCAGGATTCCTGCAGGAATGCGACTGGCACGCTTAATCTCGTCACTCGGATTAATCTGTACCATTCCGGTAATCAGTTTGAGGAATCCACCAGGATAGTGGCCTTCTTCCCACTCGTGCAGGATGAAGAGGAAAGCGTCAATCACTACCAGCTTCTGAATCACAGACAGTTCGCCCAACATGGCGGTGTAAACGATAAAGAGCATAGCCAATACGGTGTAAATCTCCAGTGCGTAAAATTTGATAAACTTTGTCATAATCGTAATGTTTAAATGTTTCTGGGTGCAAAGGTACGCGGATTTTTGCAGTGTTTGATGAACTTTTTCTGTCCGTTTGTGTGCAATTTCACGGAAAATGATTATTTTTGCAGAAAATTACCCGTATGAAGACCATTGAGACGCTGAATGCCGAGCAGATAAAAGAAAAAATCGGCTCTGCTGCCCGCCCACAAAACGTGATGGGCAGCCACTTTATCCTTGTACGCCAGTCGGACGTTGTGATGCAACGGGCAATGATTGGCCAACCCATGCGACTGGCAGAACAACGCTTTCTCCGCATCATCAGTGGCAAGGCCCTCTATCGTTTCAATCTTCTCGACCACTCGCTGTGTCAGGGAGATATCATTGTAATGCCGTCTGACACCATCGTCGAAGTGCTGGACTTCTCTGATGACTATGCCGTGGAAGCCCTGGCTGTCATCGACCTTCCCGGCATCGACCATGAGTTGGCCAAACGTATTTTCCCAGTAGAAGTCCTGCATCTGTCACTACACGAGGATGACAATCAGCGTATCGGTGAGTATTTTGAGCTGATAGCCCGACAAATGGGGCGAGCGGAGCATTCTGACAGCGCCATCAGTTTCCTGGTTCTATCAATGGTGGCCGATGTCAACAAACTGCAGAGAACACTCGTAGCTGAAGGTTCGCATCGCAAACTCTCACGCAGCGAAGAGATTATGAGCCGTTTCTTCACGTTGCTCCGACAATATGGAACTACCCAGCGCAACATTCCTTTCTATGCCAATGAGCTTGCGCTGACCGCCAACCATCTGAGCGACGTGGTACGCCAGCAGTCGGGACTCTCGGTGATGGATTGGTTGAACCGTACTACAACAACAGAGGCCAAAGTGCTGCTGAAACACTCTGACCTCATGATATATGAAATAGGTGAACGTCTGAATTTCCCTGAACCCACGGCCTTCAACCGCTATTTCAAGAAACAGGTTGGTATGACACCACTACAGTACAGGGAAGGAAAGTAGAGGGATCTTGCTTACACAGTTTACGACTGCGACGGGGCATAGCCGTATTGTTGTTTGAAGATACGGCTGAAATGGGTGGGGTTCTCGAAACCGAGGCTGTAGGCCACGTCGGCAACGGAGAGACTTGACGAACGGAGCATCTGCTGGGCTTTCGACAATCGCTTCTCACGAATCCAGCGGGCTGGCGGCTCGCCGTAGATGTCCTGGAACTCGCGCTTGAAACTCGACAGGCTTCGACCTGAGAGGTAAGCAAGTTCATCGAGGGAGATGGGCGAAGTATAGTTCTCCTCCACCACACGATGGATGTCGGTCTTCACGGGCTGGCGAAGCTGGAGCATCTGACGGAAGATGTTCTTCGAGCAGTCCATCACATTGTAGAGCAGCTCCATCACCTTCAGGCGCAACAGACCGGGATTGACTTGCGAGGGATCGTTGAAGTAAGGTGACAATGACCAGCAATAGGCTACGAGCCTTTCACTCATGGGGCTTACCTGTGCACCATATTCCTCGGTCATCGCTGGGATGACTACCTGTTGCGACGTGAGAAAGTCTTTCAGCAGTTCATCGTTGATAGCAAAAAGCTGGCTCTCGAAAATACCTGTTTCCTCAGAGCCTTGCTTCTCGTAACTGACGCTTTGCGCCCGTCGCAGCAGAATCATCTGGTTCTTGCCCACTGTCCACGACTGGCGACCACATGTCAACCTGACACTGCCACCCAGCACCACATAAAGCAGATGCTGTTCGAGGAAGAATGTGCCGCGCTCGCCAGCTGTCACGATGCACTGGTCGATGATGCTTCCACCATCCAACGTGAGCGACGACGTGGTGCAGTCACCGCTAATCAGAGCCGATGGGAATTTTGTTATCTTGGTCATCTGCTAAATTGGAATTTATAGTTCTAATAGAGTTTGTATAGCCTTCTCGTAATCTTCATCTATCAACGTCAAGTCTCACCGCTTGGGGTGGATTCATTGATGGTGGAATACTTGTGCCGTTAGTCTCTTGGCAAGTCAATCATTTCTTTCATAAATTTAACACGTTGTTGCAGGAATTCCCTGACAAAAGTATTGTCTTGGTCTGCATCAAAGCCATGGTAGGCACCAGGGACTTCGATGATTTCAACTCCCACTCCAGCTTTTTTCAGGTTGTCAGCGTATGCAACGGCTTCGTCGTGAAGAACATCAATCTCTGCTGCTTCAATATAGGTATGTGGCAGACGTCCAAAATCACCACTTTGGTTCGGTATGGCATATTTTAGCATCCCATGATCACCATCTGCAAGATAGATATCCCACATATTTTCATTGGCATTCTCTGGCCACACCGCATCACGATATCTGCGTTTGGATTCGTAGTCTGTCGAACGGTCTGTAACGGGGAATAACAAGATGACACCCTTTGCCGCCGGGCCACCATGGTCTCGGATATATTGGGTGACACCTGCCGTGAGGCAACCGCCGGCAGAATCGCCAATTAACAACAGCCGATTAATATCAACTCCCAGTTCCTTGGCGTGATCGCTTATATACATTGCTGCATTGTAGCAATCAAGCATTGGCGAAGGGAATGGGGTTTGCTTCGATGTGCGGTAAGCAGGTATGAACACACGCGCTCCAAGTTCCTTCGCATAGTAGGCCATACTATAAACACCGCCTTTGGTCAGAGGAAAGTAAAAAGCCCCTCCGTGATAGTAAATGATAACAGGCATATTGTCAGTTTCAGTATGATTCAAAGGCTCTACACAATACATTTTGATTTCTCCGCCTTCAACAGGTACTGTATAAGTTTTGATGCATATGCCTTCTGGTGCATCGTCAAATGAAGCAGAGTCTAGTTCTTCGCGCATCTGAAGTATCCTGCGGTCCAGTTGCTTTTGGACTATCCCGCTGTTCATATTCACCCAAGACACTATTTGGGAAGGCTCAGGAAGTTTCTTATTGTAGCTGTATTTTTCCGGGATGTGGCCTACCCATATATGGCTAAGGGGTATACAGACAGCTATCATCAAACCTATAGCAACCAGACAACCAATTGCATTCTTTTTTGAAGGCCGTTTCATTTTTGCAAACGATTATTTAGTAGATCTCGATTTATCTGTCTATGTTAATCGCCAGCAAAGGTACACAATTCCCCCGAAATACCGTCAACTTTTAACTATTTTAAGGGGCAGACTCAGCTACAAAAGCACAAATCTGCCCCCTTTTTAGTGATTGCAATTACTTCACGCTGTAGATCTTGCTCACAATCTTCCACTCACCGTCCTGCTCAGCCAGGGTGAACATGTCGTTGAAAGTGGTCAGTTTGCTGAACGATGACGAGATGCGCACGAAGGCGATGTTGCCTGCAACGGTCACGTCCTCAACGGTGTAGGTCACTTCTTCTTCGCCCGTCTGCTCCAGTACGTCGAAAAGGGCATTGATGGGAACGGTGGTAATCACGCCCTTCTCAACCCACGACATCGTGGCTTCCTTCGTGAAAGCCTTCTCACCCAGTTCACGACTTGCCTTGCGGCCTGCTTCTGCATAAAGTTCAATGGCATTCAAGATGCCCTGTACGGTTTCATTGTTCTTGTTCATTGTTACATTGTTTTTATGGGTTACACATTGATTACATGTCTGAGCCTTGACTGCCGCAGAGCTAAAGCAGAAAAGCAGGGCAAGGGTCACGATACGACTTAACTGTTTCACGGCCTATTTTTGAATTGTGTTTGAATTCTGATTGTATGCCTTCGCTACACACTTCCACTCGCCGTCGATCTTCAGCAGCAGTAGCACGTCGGTGAAGTCGATGCTGCCACCCCAGCCTTCTTCAAGCACACGGACAACGGCCAGCGTCTCTTCCAGTTCCAGCACATCAATGCGCGTCCTGAACTCCTCACCGGCACCTACGGTATCAACATTGTGATAGAACTGCTGGATGCTGCCACGCTCCAGCTTGCCGTTCAGAAATCCGAACAGACAGGCATCCTCGGTGAACAACTCCTTTGCATACTTGCTGTTGCCCTCGGCAACGCTACGTGTGAACTTGCTTGCTGCTTCTACGACAGCATTGTAATCTGCGATGTTACTTCTCATTTTTCCTTTGCTTTAAATTAAACTATGTTTGAATCTGGGTGCAAAGGTACGACGATTCCGTCAAACAGACTTTTCTATTTAGTTCAACTTTTCTTTCTGTTTAGGCCAAATAAAAG
>CAMZCM010000035.1 GCA_947305005.1 uncultured Prevotellaceae bacterium
CCCAGCTCTTCCTGACGCTGGTTGAGCGAAATCTCACGCTGCTTCAGTTTGTTCTCACTCTGCTGGATGCGCTGGTTGCGCTGCTGAACCTCTTTCTCGAGTTCGCTCTTCTTGTTCAGGAATTTCTCCTTCACTTCCAGCAGTTTCTTCTCTTTAATCACTTCAGCCTCTTTGTCGGCGGCTGCAATCATTTCATTATACTTTCCCTTGATGACATAACGGAAAAGAGCATAGCCGATGAGTCCCCCTAAGACGAGGGCTACCGCGGCTGTAATCAATAGTACAATCATTCTAAATTTATAGTTGTTAAAAATATTCTCACTTCAGAGCTTCTTCGATTTCTGAAGTCAACTTCCCGAGAATATCGCTGATAGGCGCTGTGTCATTGCGCTTTGCCTCTTTCTGGTAGCGAAGCGCAATGTCGAGCATGGCAGCATAGAGGATCTGCTTCTCACTACGCTTGCCCCTGAGGAGGCTTGCGTAGGTGTTCATCACATCCGAGATTAGCTTGGCTGCATTGCGATAATACTCCTCTTCATCGCGGTAAACCTTCACCGCCATGTCGGTATCATACAAGTGCAACGTTATATTCAATTTGCTGTCGTCTTGCCTGGTCGTTTTCTGCTTGTCGTTTTCTTCAGCCATCGTCGCTCTGTTTTACTTTTCACTCAGTAGCGTGATACATTTGTTCACATCCTTGATGAGCTTGGCCAATCGTTTCTGGGCACCTTCAAGGTCGCCATCTGAAATCTCAATCATCCTGGCCATCTTCAGGCTATTGTAGTCGTTCTGGGCCTGCGCGAGTTTCGCCTCGAGTTCGCTGATGCGAGCATCGCGCTCGTCTACCATCGCATAGAGGTCAGCATTCTCCTTCTTCATGTCTTTAAACTGGAGAATCAGCTGTCTGATGCGGGTAGTGAAAAGCGTTAAAGTCTTCTCGTTTGCTTCCATACGTCTACAATTTGGTTACAAAATTAATTGTTTTTATTGAATTGCACAAATAATTTGTAACTTTTTTTACTTATGGACTTGCATTAAAGCAATTCTTTAAGCATTTTCTTCCTTCTTCTTGGGTTCCTTCTTGGCCAACATCACCACTTGATAGACGAAGTCTGTTACCCATTTCTGCGAGAAGCCAAGACGCTTGTCATACTGGCGGATGGCAACAACCGTCTTCATCACGCCGGCATCCTTATAGTCATTTTTGTTGAAGATATCGTTTACGGTCTTTTCAGTCATCTGGTAGATGGCGCTCTTAAAGAATGAAGGCAGACGCAGTTTGAACTTCATGAGGTTGCCCATGAGCATCATCAAATCCTGTGAAAAGCCCTGGAACTGAACGAGATAAGTCTGGGCATCTTGCAATTTGTTGCAGTTTTTACGAACGCTCTGATCGATCTCCTTGAAGAAGCCATCGTCTACATTGTAAACTTCTTTCATCATCTTCTTACAAAATGCCTTTTCTCCTACACCAAGTTTATTGTTCTGTGTAGGCACCTTCAGCGTAGCCTTAAACATGCGAAGGTCAGGGAGCATTGCTAAATTATTGATACCCAGTTGAGAAGCAATCGCCGATTGAAAGTATACTCTAACGAGCATCATATAGTCTTCAATGCCACCGGCCTTCTTCTCATCTTGTTTCTTTCCGAATAGTTTTGATAAAAATCCCATAATGTTTTGACAAATTATTTTACGTGTTTTGTGCCTCAGAATCGACTGAACGGCATGCAAAATTACAACAATCTGAGCAAATAACAAAAAAAAGTAGCTAAAATCGCTTGCCGCAACCATGTTTTTTTCGTAACTTTGCACCGTTTTATAAAACAACGTTGGTTGCCGGGCATCTTTGCAACATGTCAAAAGCACCAATTTTCATTATTTTTTAACTGCCATTACAATGAAAGGTATTGTTTTAGCAGGCGGTTCAGGCACGCGCCTCTACCCCATTACGAAAGGTATCAGCAAACAGCTGATTCCCATCTTCGACAAGCCGATGATCTACTATCCCATCTCGGCTCTCATGCAGGCAGGCATCCGCGAGATACTGATTATCTCCACCCCCCACGACCTGCCGGGCTTCCGTCGTCTGCTTGGCGACGGCAGCGACTTCGGTGTACACTTTGAATACGCTGAGCAGCCCAGTCCAGACGGACTGGCTCAGGCATTCATCATCGGCGAGAAGTTCATCGGCGACGACTGTGCCTGTCTGGTATTGGGCGACAACATCTTCCACGGAGTAGGTTTCACTGAGTTACTACGCCAGAGCGTCGTCGATGCCGAACAGCATGGCAAGGCATCTGTCTTCGGTTATTATGTGAACGACCCCGAAGGTTATGGAGTGGCCGAGATTGATGCCGAGGGCAATTGCCTGAGCATTGAGGAGAAGCCCAAGCAGCCGAAGAGCAACTATGCTGTCGTAGGTTTGTATTTCTATCCTAACAGCGTTGTTGAGATTGCAAAGAACATCAAACCCAGTGCCCGTGGCGAACTCGAGATTACAACCGTCAACCAGGAATATCTGAAGCGTGGTGATTTGAAAGTGAAGAAGCTACAGCGCGGCTTTGCCTGGCTCGACACAGGTACCCACGACAGTCTGAGCGAGGCCAGCACGTTCATCGAAGTCATCGAGAAACGTCAGGGTCTGAAGATTGCCTGTTTGGAAGAAATCGCCCTCCTGCAGGGTTGGATTACCAAGGAGCAACTACGCGAAATCGCCAAGCCGATGGAGAAGAATGCCTATGGGCAGTATCTCCTTCAATTGGCTAAGTAACACCCACACCTTTTTATATATTCCGAAAACAATTAATATTTTAGAAATAAGAAATGGAAGAAAACAAAAACTTAAGCACTGAGAATGCTTTGGAACTGGAAGAGAAATCAACATTCGATTTCCAAACCATCTACACAACGCTTATTCTCAACTGGAAATGGTTCGTGCTCTCACTCATCATCTGTTTGGGACTCGCAGCCATCTATCTGCGTTACAAAACTCCTGTGTATCAGGCTTATGCCAAGATGCTGATCAAGGACGAAGACAACAGCAGCCGCGGCCGCAACAGCATCATGAATGCTGCCACACTGGGTACCATCACCAACTCTGCCGGTATCGACAACGAGATGGAAATCCTGAAGTCGCGCTCCATCGCCGAGCAGGCTGTGCGCGACCTGAAGCTCTATACCACCTATCGCACACAAGGTAGGGTGAAGGAGACGCTGCTTTACAAGAATCAGCCCATCACCGTAGACCTGGATCCCGCCCATCTGGAGAAGCTGGCTGCGCCTATCAACCTGCAGATTCTCTGCGAGGATAACAGCTATCATGTGACGGGAACGGTCGGTATGGCTGGCGCCATCGACAAGACCATTGCCAAACTGCCGGCATCCCTCTCCACCAGCGAGGGTACGCTCACCTTCACCTCCAATACCACGGAGCCTGTGAAGCCCGGTACCACACTGCTGGTCACCATTCGTTCACCGAAAGTAGCATCCTATAAGTATGCAGGCTCTTTGTCAGTCGGTCAGTCGTCGAAGACTACCACCATCGCCCAGCTGGTGCTGAACGATGAGATTCCTCAGCGCGCTGTCGACTACCTGAAGCAGCTCATCGTCTGCTACAACCGCCAGGCCAACGAAGACAAGAATGAGGTTGCCGTGCGTACCGAGGCCTTCATCAACTCACGTCTGGAGAAGATCAATGCCGAGCTTGGCAATACCGAGGGTCAGCTTGAAGCTTACAAGCGTGCACATAACATGGTGGAGCTGAAGATGAATGCTGGACAGGCCATGTCTAACCAGAGTGCCTACGACCAGAAACTGGCAGAAGCCAACACACAGGTCGCACTCATCAACAGCCTCAACGAGGAGATGAATTCTACTGCCGGCACCTACAAGACCTTGCCTTCCAACGTAGGTCTTGCCGATGCAGGAACACAGCAGATGATCAACCGTTACAACGAACTGGCACTTGAGCGCAACCGTCTGCTCCGCTCTGCTTCTGAGAACAGCCCCACGGTGACTCCGC
>CAMZCM010000036.1 GCA_947305005.1 uncultured Prevotellaceae bacterium
GTATATTAAAAGGGCTTAGAATTGATAAGCTTTATTTGTTTAGAGTAAATCCAGAAGAGTTTATTAAAAACGTTACAAGGATTATAAAAGAAGAGATGAGTGATGTGATTAATGAGCATATAACTTATAGTAAGACATCTAACGAGTACGACAGCACAATATTTACAGAAACTAAAATTAGTAGAGAGCTAGATAAGACTTACACTAAAGAAAACACAAAACATATTCAAAACTATGTTTTTTATGACAGCGATGTTGAAAAAAGATTTGCAACAGACTTAGATATAGCAGAAGAAGTTTCGGTTTTTGCAAAGATTCCACGAAGTTTTAAAATTCCAACCCCACTAGGGGATTACGCCCCTGACTGGGCAATTGCTTTTCACGATAATATGGGTGTGAAGCACATTTTCTTTGTGGCTGAAACGAAGGGAAGTCTGCGTTCTATGGACTTGAAAGGTGCAGAACTGGCTAAAATTGATTGTGCCAGAAAACTATTCAATAACATTTCAACCAGCAAGGTGCGTTACCACGAAGTTACAGACTACCAGAATATGTTGGATGAAATCAATAGTTTAATGTGAAATACGTGAGGATATTCTCACTAATTTTGGGCTTCTGAGAGAAGTCAAAGGGAAAAGCTGCTTTGGTCATAAACACAAATAAATCTTTGCACGAGAAACAATCAAATTATATGTTGAACTAAATAGGGATTGTCGTTTAAATTTTCCAATCGCAGTCGTTTAGTGTGCATCCAAGGTTTCCTGTTGCACCATACGTCCAATATCGACTACTTTTACAGGTATAACGGTCCTCTACACATACGATTTCGCAGATTATTCTGATAGAGGACTTGGAGTTCTCTTCGGAGGACTCCATTTTGATTGCGTTTCAGATGTTTCTTATGCTGCTTTGGCCTCTTTCTTTTCCGCCAGCCGCCCCGCCAAGTGGACTACGTTCGCTGTGTGGATGCCGAAGAAGATGTACAGGATTTCGGTTTTCTTCTTCCTGGCCTTAATCCGTCGCATGGCGTAATGCTCTTTCTGCGTTCCGAACGAGCCTTCCATCTGTGTGGCCCTGACCCTGGCCAGCTCTTGGCGGACGAAGTCCTTCTCCTTCTTCTCTGCAGATGGTCGGCCACGCTTTACAAACGATGTCTGGATACCTCTCTCCTTGCAGAGATCGCGGTTGGATGTGCCTGCATAACCAGTGTCGCCGCCTATTTTCCTTGCGTCCACCTTGAACAGCCGCTTGTGCATCTTGATGCAGTGCTCAAGCCTCGTACCCTCACTGAAGGCATTGAAGGAGAGCTTCTCGATGAAGGAGATGCCGTCAACAAGGATGTTGTTGCACTTGGCGCCAAACTCCACGTTCTTCACCTCCTTGCCACGCACGATGGGTCTCACGTATGGCTTTGATATGCTCACGATCCTGTCACGGATGCTTTCCCTGGGATCGTTGCTGTTGAAGTGCTTCTTCTGCTG
Organism: uncultured Prevotellaceae bacterium; assembly: GCA_947305005.1. Classification (GTDB taxonomy): domain Bacteria; phylum Bacteroidota; class Bacteroidia; order Bacteroidales; family Bacteroidaceae; genus Physcousia. The sequence continues at coordinate 1,482 of CAMZCM010000036.1, forward strand.
GCGGTACACCTTTGTGATAATGTCGATGGTCGACTGCTCACGCGCTCTCAACAGTACCTCATCTTCATGTCCACGCATCATCCTGCGTATTTCCCCAAGAATCTTCCCAAGCAGATGTATCAGGCGGCGGGTCAGCCTGCGCTGCTGCGACTTGCTGTGCCTGCGCTGCTTCACATACCCCATGTTGGCCTTCTCCACGTCTAGGAACTTAGTCCTCGGACGGCGTGTGCCAAGACGCTGACTCAATTCACACATCATCCGATATGACTTCTCAATGCACTCCCACAGCAGCTTCCGGTCTGTCGGATAGCGCATGTCGCTCTCATAGCATGTCGCATCAGTGTAGAATGTGTCAAGATCCTTCATGTAAGGCTTCCAAGCCTCTGCCAGTATGTCCTGCTGCCGCTGTATCTTCAACTTGCCTGAGAGCTCAGAAGCAATATCGTCTATCAGCTTGTAGTTTGTCAGCGGACGTAGCGGATTGATTGAGATGCCGCAGAATATCTGATAGTGGACGTTGCCGTTCAGTTGTTCCATGAGTTTCGGGGCGCTCAGGCCAGTGGACATCTTCAGGAACATCAGAGCCACCTTACCTTCGGGACTGAAGAAGGACTTGCGGCCACGTGTACCATACCGGGGCTTACGGACCAGACCAAAACCCAAGGCCATCTCATGCAGGGGAAGAAGGCGTTTCATGCGACCAAGCTCCGTCCATGTAAATGTACGGCGGTACAAATCATAAAAATCGTACTCAGAAAAGGGTAAACTCTGTGCTATTTCAGAAATTTGTTGTATCTTTGCCATCGCTATCACATTTGTGATTCCCCCAATTTTTCACTTTCTCAGGGTGATTGGGGGATTTTTCTTATCCTCTGCAAAGATACAAAAAAAATATCACATTGACAAATAAATGGTTATAAATAATCATGGCATTTGGCGATAAGCCCTACCGTAGGGCCTCCCTTTCCGATAGTGAGCTCATGACCATCCTGATAGCATTCCAGTTCGGCTCGTTCCGCAATTTCAAGCACTACTGCCTGTTCCTCATCAAGCGGCATCTGAAATCGGATTTTCCCAATGCCGTCTCCTATAACCGCTTCGTGGAGCTGGAGAGCAGGGTGTTCTTCCAAATGATGTTCTTCCTTAACCTCTCCGCCTTCGGCAGTTGCTCGGGCATCAGCTTCGTGGACTCCACGATGATTCCCGTGTGCCACAACCTGCGCCGCTACGCCAACAGGGTGTTCAAGGGTCTTGCCACTGACGGCAAGGGGACGATGGGATGGTGCCACGGCTTCAAGCTGCACTTCGCCTGCAACGACAGGGGAGAGATTATAACGTTCTGTTTCACGGGTGCGAATGTGGACGACAGGGATCCGAAGGTCTGGGCAGTCCTGGCAAAGAGGCTCTACGGAAAGCTCTTCGCCGACAGGGGATACATCTCGCCCAAGCTCTTCGACATGCTCTTCGAGGACGGCATACACCTGGTTACAGGCATCAGAAGCAACATGAAGAACAAGCTTATGCCCATGTGGGACAGAATCATGCTGCGGAAAAGGTGCATCATCGAGACCATTAACGACATGCTCAAGAACACGGCACTGCTGGTGCACTCAAGGCACAGGTCTATCAACAACTTCATCATGAACATGGTCGCTACACTGGCTGCCTATTGCTTCTTTGACAATAAACCCCAGGCTTTGCAGGGATACTATATTGAGGAAACAAAACAACTTATGCTCTTTTAATCCTTATCCCGAACTGACGTAATATATAGACATAATTCCAATTTTTAACGGGATACTAGTGATACATATAACAGGCCTATTTTGTGTCAACTGCTATATTATTGCTATAATCGGCCAGAGACTTTAGACATTATAATAAAATGGTTTTCGGGGGTCAATGTCACTTTGCCCTTAGGGAACGTACAAGCTTAGCTTTTCCGACGACGGTTGGTGCGAGGTTGATTGATATTGCGTCGACGGGTAGGACGCAGATTAGGATTGACAGCCTTTTCTTTCACGACATTAATGGTACGCTCGCGAGGTTGTGCATCACGCATTTGCTGAGGAGTTAGACGCTGATGGGGCTGGGAAGATACGGCTGAGGTATCGGATTGAATGGAATCCTGATTGAGTGAATCGCTTGCCAGACCCGTCTTCTCATCTGGAATGATCTTATGGAAACGAACCAAAGCAATATCTGTTAGCGTCAACAGACGGAATACCTTGGGGTCCTGACTGGCAATAGGCAAATAGACATACCCAGAAAGGCTTTTGATCTGCAGGCTGT
>CAMZCM010000037.1 GCA_947305005.1 uncultured Prevotellaceae bacterium
TATCATACAGAACAAAATTGATAAAGCAGAGCCAGAACTAATCTCTCACCTCTCACCTCTCACCTCTCACCTCTTAAAGATTTCTGCCAAGAAATCTTTAGGCCTTGAGGAATTGGAACGCGCTATTTACGAAGCCGCCGATATTCCAACGCTCACAGAGAACGATATCATCGTAACCAACGCTCGTCATTACGATGCGCTGGTAAGAGCACACGAGCATATTCAGCGTGTAATCGATGGTCTCCAGATGCAACTTAGCGGAGACCTTCTGAGTGAAGATCTCCGCCAAGCCTTAGACACCCTCGCCGAAATCACCGGCGGCCAAATAACCCCCAACGAGGTTTTAGGAAATATCTTTAAAAACTTCTGCGTGGGCAAGTAGTTATGCAGGCACCACAGATGATGGCGAGGATGGCAGCGAGCATCCATAGTTTTACCTGTATCATCTCTTACTTTAATTGTTTAACTGGGAATGTGAAATAGGTGTCGGGGAATGGCTCGTTCTTCAGCGTGAAGTGCCACCATTCGGTGTCGAAGGGCTTGAAGCCGTGGCGAAGCATGGCCTGGCGGAGAATCATGCGGTTCTGGAACTGCTCGGGGGTGATGCTGCGTTTCGGATTGGCAGGACTCTTGCTGTTGTCGCCAGTATATTCGCCCGTCTCAGGATTGCCGCAGAAGTCGGGATGGCTCTCTGGGCCGAACCAGTCGAAGGTGCCGCCCATGTCGAGTTCCTTTTCAGTGTTCATGTCGAACAGTGTCAAGTCAACGGTGCTGCCACGCGTATGTCCGCTCTTCAGACAGATGTATTCCTGAGGAAAGAGCACGCTTTTGTCCAAGTCGGGATAGAAGTAGGGTTTCATCAGCGTGTCGTTGATGTCCTCTGCCCAGCGCACGAAGTGGTCAACACCCTTCTGTGGACGGTAGGCATCGTAGATCTTCAGGCGATAACCCTGTGCCTTCACGTCGTCGCTGACAGATTTTAAGCTGTCTGCAGCCTGCTTGGTGAGCAGTGCCGTAGGCTCCTCATAGCCGTCGATGCGCGTTCCCACGAAGTTGTACGTGCCGTAGTAACGAATCTCTAAGATTACATCGGGCACCACGTCGGTAATGGTTACGAACTGGCTGGTATCGTCGGTCGCGCTGACCGCCGCACTCTTCTTCGTGTCCGAAAAACAGGACACCATCGTCATGCCGCACAATGTTAGGATGGCGGCAAGCACCCATTGTCTTGTCTTATTCATTTTTATCTAAGTAATTAAACAGATTAATCGTTCCAGTTTCTTCATATCTTATTTTCGCAAATTCATTTGCAAAATTAGCAATTATTGGCGAATTATCGCCAAATAAATGCCGATTATTAGGATTGTTTATGAAAGTAAAGAAATGAAGAAGGTTATTATCTGTTTGTCTTGATGATTTCTGCAATCTCCTTACGGGCAGCATTTCCTTCGGGGCATGGCCAGAGGGGATAGACGTGGCCCATCTTCTCTTTCACATGCAGACGCACATCTACGCCTGCGGACTTCATCTTGTCGTAGGTCTTGACAATATCCGTATAGAACACTTCCCATGTGCCAGTAAAAAGGTCAGTGGGCGGCAATCCCTGCATATCACCGTAGAAAGGAGAGACGATTGGATCGTGGACATCCACACCGTCAGGTATCTCCACAATGCTCTTGTCGGTCATGTCGCCCTTACCCTTTTCGTATTTTTCCATTGTTGTCTGGGGCAGTATATGGGATACGAGGAAGGCCTGTGGCGAGCGACCGTCAATGAGCCAGAATCCTAAGCAGATAATTAATAAACACACAATGAGTGCCATCACTGTCAGGAACACTCTCTTCATTACTTTTTTCGTTTGCATAAGCTCTAATCGTTTTTATGTTGAGTCAAATCATAGGCGTAATGCCAAAATCACTTAAATATGCGTACAAAAATAAAGAAAAATGCCGGAAAATTGCTATATTTGCATCAAAATTTAGGATTGTTTATGAAGTTGTTATGATTCAGCAAGTAGAAATAACGCTAAAATCCAAGTCTCGCGGATTCCATTTGGTGACCAGCGAGATTCTGAGCCAATTGCCCAAGTTGCCTAAGACGGGCATCATGAATATATTCTGCAAGCATACGAGTTGCGGCCTGAGCATCAATGAGAATGCAGACCCTGATGTTCGTGTAGATATGGAGACGATTTTCAATCGCCTCGTCCCTGAGAATCGTCCAGAATACGAGCATACGTTGGAAGGAACTGATGATATGCCGGCTCATGCCAAGTCAACGTTGAGTGGCGTTAGCTTAACTATCCCCATTACCGATGGACGTTTGAATATGGGAACCTGGCAGGGTATCTATTTTTGCGAGTACAGGAACTTCGGTGGTGCAAGAAGGTTGGTCGTAACAATTATGGGAGAGTAAGTTATGGAATACAAAAAGATTGGTGAAACGTACTATGTCAGGATGGATCGAGGCGATGAGATTATTAGCAATCTCCTTGAGATTTGCCGCAAAGAGTCTATTCCGTCTGCTATTTTCTCTGGCATAGGAGGCTGTAGTAGTGCTGAGTTACAAGTGTTCATCCCTGAAACTGGTAGCTTCGAAACAGAGAAGATTGAGGGGATGCTGGAACTGGTGTCACTCAATGGTAATGTCGTTTCTGGTGATGATGCTCAGCTCTATCACCATACTCATGCTTTGTTTTCTTTCAAGAAGGATGGTCAGCATGGTATGGCTGGAGGTCATCTCAAATCGACTACGGTACTCTATACTGCCGAGATAGAACTACGGCCAACAATTGGAGGGGCAATCGGTAGAAAGTTTGACCCTGAGACTGGAACTGGATTCTGGAACTTCAATACAATAAGATGAAACTAAAGAAACGAAAAATCAAGTATTCTGCTATATTCTGTCTCTGCTGGTTTGCTGTTTTAGTCTTCCTTGTAGATGGAGTTTTGAAGTTCCAGACATTGGTTGACTATTTCGGGTCATACGCATTAGTGGAGATGACGCTATTGCTATTAGTCATCTTGCCCACTTTGGCAGTATATAGATTAACAAAAAAATAAATAGCGAAAGAAGGTACACTATTTGGAAAAACGATGAATTAACGGAAATTATGGACATAAAAAACAGACCCAATCCCAATGAGGCTTTCCCGAATCCGAAGATTCCAAGTCTGTGCTTCATTAAAAACGTGGTGACGAACCCGCGTATTATTATTGGCGATTATACTTACTACGATGATGTGGATGGTGCAGACCAATTCGAGAAGCATGTCACTCATTTCTACGACTTCATCGGTGACCGGCTGATTATTGGCAAATTCTGTGCTATTGCCAAGGGTGTGGAGTTTGTCATGAATGGTGCCAATCATAGGATGGATTGCGCGACCACCTATCCGTTCTACATCATGGGAGGTG
>CAMZCM010000038.1 GCA_947305005.1 uncultured Prevotellaceae bacterium
ACTTGTTGTTGTTCTTCGTTAATCGAAACAATACTGCCATCTTGTCCTCCTTTCTTTACTCGGGATTCACATCCCTACTGCGTTAAACACTACTTAGGGCAGGCGTTTCCTGCTTGCAGCCATCATCTCTGAATGACACTGCAAAGATACTACTTTTTAAGCCCTTTTGCAAGCTTTTCCCACTTCCCGAGTTAGCCAAAATGCAGTTTGCGAAAGATAGTCTTTTGCAGGGCGAAAGATAATCTTTTGGAGGACGAAAGATAGTCTTTCGGGAGGTGAAAGACTATCTCTTGAAAACGGGCTTCATAGCGTTGTGAAGCAGCGATGATTAGCAATTTCGTCGGGCTGTCAGCTCGCGGAGGATACGTAAAGCCTGCCCGCGCACAGGACTTCAAACCGAGAGTGCGTGTCGTTCAGACACACGCACTTTTTCTGTTTTTCTTTTTCTATATCTTAATCTAATTCTATATCTTCCGCGCGCATTAATATGTACGGGCGGGAGTGGAGCATCTTTGCGCTATCCTTAAGGAACAGTTGCTGCATCCACTGACTCGTGAAGTGAGAACCTTCGATCACGAAAGACCGTAGTTACAGATCACCCTGTTAACGTCGGAACGGTACTTCTTCAGCAAGCAGGTCGGCCACCTGGGGCTGCGACATTAGTTTGCGTGGCCGAACTCTTCAAGCTCTACCAACAAATCGCTCGACAAACATACTGATGCCTCTACCCACCAATTTTCTGGGGTATCCGCTTCTGGAAATCGAGCAACACGTTTTCGATCTCAGCAGGATCGTCGGATAGTGTAAGCAGCATATTCTTATAGCGCCCCGTTGCCACCAGATGCTGTATCAGCGGCCACACCGGCACGTCGTCAGTCCAGAACTTCTTGCCCATGAATATCATCGGACTTGAGAATCCGAGTGACAGATAGTGGTTCTGTACAGCATCCTGGAATATCTCCTGCAGAGTGCCTGCACTGCCGGGCGTATAGATGATGCCACCATAGGCCACAGTCAGTATCACGTCCTCGCGCACGCTGTTCATAAACAGTTTGGCTATGTGGGTGGCAAAGGGTGTCGACGGTTCGTGTCCGTAGAGCCATGTGGGGATACCCAGACTGACGTATTTCTGCTGCGGATAGCGATGCATCACCTGCAGGGCCGAAGCCACCCAGCCGTTATCCTTAAACGATGGTGCCTTCTCGGCCAGTTCCCTGATCACTTCCTGCGTTTCTTCATCCGTGCGACCAGCCATCCATGCTCCCAGGTGAGTGGCTTCCATAGCTCCGGGCCCTCCTCCGCTCACCATCATAAATCCCTCTTCGGTCAGTCGTTTACACATCATCACGATAGTGGCAAACATCGGGTCAGTGCGCAATATGGCATGTCCGCCCATGACGCCCACGCATCGCTTAGGGTCGTGTTCGGCAAAGAATGCTTTCAGTGCCGTATGGATGCCCTGGTCATGGATAGCCCTTGCCGCCATCTCGTTGGTTTCCTTGGCTATCTTGCCCTGTTCCATGAAATGGCGGTACACTCGACTATCGTAGCAGTCGGCAAACGATGCTTTGTCTTTCTCCACGTCTTCCGATGGCTCATAGCCTCGGTAGAGTTCTTCAGCATTGTAGAGTTGGCCTTTGCGGAGCACCTCGTATGGCACAGCCTTCAGCCACTCGACAATATTTTGCATTTTCTGTAAATCCGGATTCGATACCATAGATTGTTGTTTCGTTCGTTAGTTATTATAGTTCGTGAAAAATATACTTCATTGGATTTCTTCTAATGCTCCAGTCTCAGAATCAATGATAAACCCACGAACCACAATATCTTTCGGCACCAGCGGATGGGTTTTGATGGTCTCAACAGTCTTACGGACGGAGGTCGGTGTGTCCTTGAAGCCTTCCAGCCACTGATCAAGGTCAATGCCACACTTGCGGATTGTGTCCAGCGTTTCATCTGTCACGCCACGGGCAATCATCTCATGGTGGAAATGGTCGTAGCTCATGTGGCAGGCTCCGCAATGAGAGTGTGCTACCACCATAATTTCCTGCACACCAAGTTCATAGATGGCGACAATCAGGCTACGCATGGCTGAGTCGAAAGAAGAGATAACCAAACCGCCCGCGTTCTTGATAATCTTAGCGTCGCCGTTCTTCAGACCGAGAGCAGCAGGAAGAAGTTCTGTCAGTCTGGTGTCCATACATGACAGGACGGCCAGTTTCTTGTCAGGGTACTTGTCGGTCAGATATTTCTCGTAGCCTTTTTGTGCGACGAAGCTATTATTGAAGTCGATAATCTGGTCTATCATACTCATAATACCTAAATACACTTAAAACTGATGGCAAAATTATAAAAAATCCAAGAATTTCGCTATATTTGCAACGAAATTTAACGAAAGTTGATTCTTGTCACGACTCGGCCAATCATGCAAGCATGTTGGCGCTCGCTGGCATGTATTCGATACCTTCGACCGCTGTTAAACATTGAAGGAATTCCGAGAAAATAGAGACGTCCATCAAAACATAGGTCAATAAATGATACGCGAGATTTGATTATCGAGACGTTTCAGATGGATTCTTGCTTTTATTTTGTAATTTTGCAGCCAGTTTACAAAGATGAGACTTAACAAATATGACAGAAGAAATACGTAATGATTATCGCCACGTGCTGCCTCTACAGATACGTTTCAACGACGTTGACAAGTTCGGACACGTGAACAACACGGTATATTTTCAGTTCTATGATACAGCAAAGACCGACTATATCGCCACTGTCTGCAAAGGCGTTGACTGGGAGCGAATGGCCATTATAGTGGTAAAGATCGAGGCTGAGTTTGTATCTCAAATTAAGGGCAACGACCATATTGCAGGCCGTACTCGTATCGTCAAGATTGGCAACAAGAGTTTTCATCTGGAGCAAGACGTCATCGATAGCGACACACACGAAGTGAAGAGCCGCTGCCTGTCAGTGATGGTGCTCTACGATTTGGAACGTCAGCAGACCATTCCGCTTCCTGACGAATGGCGCAAGGCCATTAGCGACTATGAAGGACTATAAAATACGTTGATAAATAAAGGGAGCAACACCGATTAGTGCTGCCCCCTACTCTATTTAGATGTTTCAATCCCTTTTAGACAAAGCACTGCAAGGCTCCCATATATATGATGCATGCTGCAGGTGGAAAGAGTCCTTGTTGTATTTTCTCAGCAGCTCCTAAGACGCCTCTCTTGTAATATGAGTTTCCATATTTCCTTACAGGTAAGTTACCGTTTCCTCAATCGGCTTGCGGCTGTTGTGATTGGCAAGCGGCCCTGCACC
>CAMZCM010000039.1 GCA_947305005.1 uncultured Prevotellaceae bacterium
ATAGATTTATTATCAATACGTTAAATGCAAAAGTGTAACTTTGTAGCTTTTTTGCCTTATTTCTTTGTAGGCAATAAAGCCATCGACTCTGTGAAGAGTGATGGCTTGTAAGGGTGGGGCTCGAAACGACCTTGAAGGCCATAAAGGTTGTCATCCTTTCTGCGAATTCCCCTATTTGACGCTTCAAAGATTATAAGAAATTCTTGGCTGGAATACGATCATTATGGTATAGGGTCTTGTAGTGGCTCGCTGACCATCATGGGTTTAAACTCATAGGCATCAGATGTGGTGTAATGGAGTGTAGTGCTAAGAAAGGTTACGCCAAGGGCCTGCCCAATATCAAATAGGGTATCAATTGTAAAGTTGCGATCGCCAGACAACCAGTCAGAGATTTCGGATTCTGTTCGCCCCATTAATTTGGCGAACTGTTTCTGATTCAGATTCTGCGCTTGCATGGCATCTGCAATCTTTGCTGCAATGAGCATTCTGTTTCGCATCTTTGCGAGTTTGTCAGGGTTCACTTCTGAAACCATTTTTCCGAGTGTCCCTGTTGCTTTCCTCTTACTAATCGTCTTCATCGTCCCAATAATTTATAGTTAAACTTCCGTCTTGTTCAATCACAATGTCCTTTTCTATAATGGCTTTGTTTATACGCGCTGCAATCTCACGCATCTGAGTGGCCTTTGCGTTGAGGACTGGATCCTCTTGATATGCCTTAATATCTGGAGATTTGTAACCTCCAGAGCCGAAGAATACAGCTGTGCGATCGAAATACAGGCAGTATAGCCTGATTTGGCCTACGCGCAGAGCTGCCACGCCATCGGCAAGTGCACCCTCATGATGCTTAAAGAACTCATATCGGCATCCTGTATCATTTCCCATCACCAAAAGTTTCTCGACAATAACGCTAAGTTCTTCTTTGTAATCAGCATTCTCGTCAAAGAATTGCTCAAGCAACGTCTGTTCGTCCCCTTTTAGAGTGACAGAATAGATGTGGGCCATTTCTCCCGAGAAATCAGACAATTCTGTTATCTCAAAGTTCATTACACAAAATATTTGTGGGCAAAGGTAAGATAAAATTCGGATATATCCAAATTTTTGAGTGCTTTTTGCAAATTTACAGTCGATTCCTCTCGTCGTTGCCTGCACCTGTGCCACGATACTTCGAACGGGTGGCGTTGAAGTTGTAGGAAAGGGTGAGGCCCACACATTGTGTATAGGTATAGACGTCTTGGGCCGTCAGACCAATGGCGTAATAGGTGTTCGTCTTGGTCTTGGCTGTGCGGAAGATGTCGTTGGCATATAGCGTGGCTTTCAACTGTTCCTTCAGGAATGACATTTGCAGACGGGCACTCACATTGAAGATGCTGCCACGATACATGAATCCCCAATGGTTGCTGGTGGAATAGTTGACTTGTAGGAGAGCCTTGGTCATGGGGTTGACGACAAACCAGCTGTTCAGATTGAAGCGAAACTCGGGCTTGTTCAGTTTCTTCGCTACGCCGTAGGACTCAGCATCGAACATCTGCTGATAGTAGTGCAGCGTGGCTTGTGGTTGCCAGAAACCGAACTTTGGCGAGGCCACGAGGGTGGCATAGACGCGATCCTGATGGTCGAAGTTGTCAGGCTGGAAGATGGCTATCTCTTTCTCTTCATCGTAAACATTGCCGACATGAGTAAAGAAGTCTTTCTCGCGAGTAAAGCCTGTGGCGAAGTTCAGCCACGAGTAGGTCAGGTTGAAGTCGATGCTCTGACGTACCGAGGGGCGCAACAGCGGATTACCGCCCTCATAGAACATGCGGCTGTCGTAGACAATCATAGATTCCAGCATGCGGTAGGGTGGACGAGTGATACGCTTGCTATAGTTCAATTGTGCGCTCCACTTGTCCTTCTGCCACGCTACCGACAGATTAGGGAACCAGTCGTTATACGTGCGGCTGGGCTCTTGCTGCCATTCGCCAAACGCGTAGTAGTCCGCTTTAACATGCTCAAAGCGAAGGCCTGCATTCAGGCGCCACTGTCCCAGTTGCAACTCATATTCCGCAAAACCGGCTATGTTCTTTTCTTTCATCTCATTGTCGGTCTCCGGGATGATGTTCTCCTGGTTGACATTGCGACCATAACTCTTCGTACTTGTAGCCTCTGTTCCGCCACTCAGCGAGCCTTTCCAAACAGGATAAGTCAGCACCAGTTTGCCTGCCATCATCTTGCGGTCTTCATTGTTGAGGGTAGTGATGGTACGATCGCCAAGTTCCTTGCTGAACTCCAGCTGGTTGAGATGGCTCTCTGTTTTGCGCTGCAACATCGTAGCGTTTAAGTCGATGTCCAGTTTACCCACCTTTCCCACATAGTATGTGTTCAGTTCCCAAACAGGCTTGTCGAGTTCGTCGATATCTGTCTTCAAAAGGACATCACCATAGAAGGCGCCATTCTTGTGATAGTTCTGTGTCATGTCACACTTGAACCTGTTATGGAATATCTTCTGCGACGAGAAACTCAGTCCCACCGAATGGTCGGTATTGAAATCATAACTCAGGCCGCCCTTGTACTGCAGTTCCGTCCAACTGCTTCTTACGGGTAGATCAGCATGAGCATTGAAAAAGTCTTTCTTGATATGCAACTCCTGCTCAAGATTCTGGTCATTGCTGTAGTGCCCGTTGTCAAGCGCTACATTAGCAGAAACCTCCAATCCGCCAGTACGATATTTCAGGGTCAGGTCGTCATAGTTGTTCCACTTGTTGTTCTTCCATGTATCGCTGGTCACCATCAGACTCAGGCCTTCGCCTTGCGTTTTCAGTGTCTTGATACGAATCACGGCATTCACCTCGGCATTGTATTTAGCACCAGGAGAAGTGATGACGTCGACGCTCTTGATATCGACAGACTTCAGTTGTTTCAGTTCGCTCTTATCGCGTACCTTCTTATTATTGATATAGATCTCAGGCTCGCCCTTGGCCAGCACCTCGAACTTTCCGTCACGGCCCTGCACCATGG
>CAMZCM010000040.1 GCA_947305005.1 uncultured Prevotellaceae bacterium
GGAGGAGTATGAAAAGCTACCGACAAAGCCTTCCGTAGCGTCAACGCCCTCCGGCCCCCTCTTCTATGTTGCAATCCAAATAAATGAATCACTTTAACTTAAGTTTAACACTGTTGAAATTCAACAGGTTAGCTGTTTTGTACACTTTCACACAGACAAAGCAAGGCCCTATCCACTGTAAGGACAGTGGATTAGACAGCCCTATTAGACAACCTTCTATAAGATGAACTGGCAGTGCCAGCCACCAAGATATTTCTTCAGAGAAATAGGTGAAACGCAACAATCTAATCTGAAGGCAAGTCACGAATGACTGCCAGAGGGGCCAAGGAGTCGTTTCTCCAGGTTGTCTAATAGAATTTCAGCTGTCGTATACTTATCCGTTCGAGACGTACGGCACATATTTCTTCTTGTTCTTGAGCACTGCAATGATGATGTTTGCAAGTTTGCGTGCGATTCTCACTATGGCCTGTTGTGGCTTCATTTTGCGGCAGTACCCGGAGAACGAAGCAGCAAGACCGATATCGTTGCGGATGGCTACCCAAGCGGCCTCGATCATCATGGGTCCGAGTTCCTTGTTGCCGCGGAATGTCATTTCGCCATGCATGGCCTTATCGCCGCTGCTGTGACTGGTAGGGACAAGCCCAAGATATGAAGCGAACTGCCGTTCATTGTTGAAACGGCCAATGTCATGGATCTCTGTCAGCAGCGTCATGGCCACTATGCCTCCTATGCCGGGCACAGAGCAAATCAGGCCGTAATTATCCCTATAAGCCGCAGTACTGGACAGACTGCGCAATTCGCGTGTGGCTTGAAGCTGCGCTTGGCGCATACGCTCCACTTGCGCTATGAGCAGGTCAAGGCTGCGCCGAGTCGTCGACAATAGCTTGATGTCGCTCTTGAGCCACGCGATAAAGGACCCAGACCAGCAAGAGCCTTTTCGCTTGTCGAACTGCTCAGGCAATTTGACACCGTTATTCATCAGCAGATGCTTGACACGGATCTTGTAGCGACTTAGGTCTTTTATCACGGCACGGCGCACTCGCACCACACCCCGGTCATCGATGCTGTCCTTCGGACGGACGTATATGCCGTTGAGCGAGCCGACACGAAGTGACTTCGCCAGTTTCAGACAGTCAACCTTGTCGGTCTTCATCACACTCTCGTATTGGGTAGTCGGCACATCGGCTGCATGGATCACCATGCAATCGACACCCGCATCAGCCAATGCATAATAAGTTGAGAACCCTGTGAAGCCTGCCTCGTATACGGCCAGATAGTCCCCTTCTGGATAATGTCTGTGCAAAAAGTCAATGAGCTCTTGGGCCGACGCGTTCTGAGTATGAACCCGTTGATGCCCCAACTCGGTGATCGTGGCCACCGACCATTTACGCTTGTGGACGTCGATTCCCACGAAAATCTTTTGTCCGTTGAAAGAAATTTTGTTCCTTTGCATAGTGGTGTATATTTAAATGAATGTTGCTTCGTTCCTTTGCATTTACAAAAGTAGCGATTCATTTGATATACACCCGTTTTTTATACTATGAAAAACACATCAGGGAGCGCCAAGCGGCAAGGGGCAGAGCCCCGACGAGCGTTTCTCGCTGCAAACATAATATCTAATCTTAGAGGGGGAGCTGCTGAGCCTTCCTGCCTGTACACGCGTAAAAAAGTAGAGACGCAAGATGACTTGCGTCTCTACAAATTCGTTTGCTATCAGCTAATAGCTAAAGGCTAAAAGCTAATGGCTAAGCTGATTACTTCATCACCTTAACAGCGCTGGTGGTGCCGTCGGTGTAGGTGGTAACGACGATGGTCATGCCGTTAGCCTCCTGCATCTCCTGACCGGCCATGTTGAAGTAGCGTACGCCAGCAACGGTCTTGCCTGCGTTCACCTCGTCGATACCTACGATGGGCGATACGTAGCACTCATAAGCGATCTGGTAGCTGGGGAGCTTGCCGTCGGCTACGGCGTAAGCCTCAACGCGATACAGACCCTCGCCAGTGAAGCTCAGAATGTCCTCATACTCAGCCCACTCGCTCTCGGTACCGTCGGGATAGATGATGCGGTAGTAGATGGTGCTAGGCTCGGTGGGGATGATCTCAACGAAGTAAGCGTGGATACCGTCCTCGGTGTAACCGTTGAAGGTGGGAGCTGCGGTCAGCTCGGTGGGCTCTTCGGGAGTCTCGCCAGCCTCATAGGTGAAGGTAGCCTTGGGCAGGAAAGCAGTGTTCCACTTCGAGGGAGTGGAGCTCCATGAGCTCTGATACTGATAATAGCTGTAATAGTAAGGAGTATTCTCACCGTAGAAATAGGTGGTTGCCCAGTCACCAACCGTGGTAACGAGAACCTGAACCATCAGGTTACCACCCTCATAGACGAAGGGCTCATCAAATACAAACGACATCTGGGTGTCACCTTTGTTGGGAGTCAAGGAGCAAAGAGCAGTTGCGCCCTCAACAGCAGCATAGTCCTCAAAGTCTTCCTTGTCGGTCATTGCCATACCCAGCTCGAGCGTAGCACCAGAGAAATTGATGCTAGGAGTGTAGAAGGTCACACCGGTGATCTCGGCGCCAACCATGTCCTGAAGCAACTCGGCAGGATAAATCATCTGGCCCATGGTACCATCGGTGTCAACGTACAGGCCGTAGATGGGAACATTGGTGCTGGTAGCTTCAGCATCACAAACAGTCAGAGTTGCGGCCTGTGCGGCAAATGCCATCATAGCCACAGCAATCAAAGTAAAGAACTTCTTCATAATTAAAACAATTTAAAG